>DASYZU010000032.1:0-463403 GCA_035945795.1 Occallatibacter sp. | reverse complement strand
TTGAGATGGTGATGCCGGGCGATAACGTTTCGCTGCAGGTGGAGCTGATCACGCCGGTGGCGCTGGAAAAGGGCCTTCGGTTTGCGATCCGCGAAGGCGGACGCACGGTGGGCGCGGGCACGGTTGCGGAGATTGTTAAGTAGCAGTGGCCAGCAGGCAGCTGACAGTTCGGAATTGAGGCTGTCAGTTGATCGCTCAAAGCTGTAGTTCAAGGATGGGAAGCTCATGGTAGGACAGAGGATTCGAATCCGGTTGAAGGCATATGACTATCGTGTGCTGGATACCTCTACGGGCGAGATCGTGGAGACGGCCAAGCGCACCGGGGCAACGGTTGCGGGCCCCATCCCCTTGCCGACGATCAAGAACAAGTATTGCGTGCTGCGTTCGCCGCACGTGGACAAAAAATCGCGCGAGGCGTTCGAGATTCGCACGCACAAGCGGCTGATCGACATTCTGGAACCGACGCAGCAAACGGTGGATGCGCTGATGAAGCTCGATCTGCCGGCCGGTGTCGATGTCGAGATCAAGGCATTTGAAAAGTAGCTGACAGTTGTCAGTGAACAGTAAAAGCCCGCAAAGGGCCCGGCAGTGCGGTGGAAGCTACACCGCATGATGAGGCGAGGAAGACATGGCAGTTACGGGAATTCTGGGAAAAAAGATCGGCATGACGCAGGTCTTCGATGAAAAGGGCGATGTGCACCCGATTACGGTGCTGCAGGCCGGGCCTTGCGTGATTACGCAGTTGAAGACGCTGGCGAAAGATGGCTATGAAGCCGCACAGATCGGGCTGGTTGAGTTCGTGAAGGCGAAGAATGTGACCAAGCCGCAGGCGGGTCACTTTGCCAAGACCGAAGCGCCGCCGGTGAAGGTCATCAAGGAAGTTGCGCTAGAGTTAGACGCCGAAGGAACGGTTGCGGTCAAGGCCGGCGACCGGGTTCTGGTGGATATCTTCTCCGAGGCGCGGTTTGTAGACGTGATCGGCACATCGAAGGGCCGGGGCTTTGCCGGCGTTGTGCGCAGGCATGGATTCGGCGGCGGACCCAAGTCGCATGGACACATGTTCCAGGTGCAGGGTTCGATCGGCGCCTCGAGCTTTCCGTCGCGCGTGTTTCCCGGCCAGCGCATGCCCGGACACATGGGAGCCGAGCAGGTTACGGTAAGGAATCTGCGCATTCGCGGCATCGACCTGGAGGAGAATCTCCTGATGGTCGAGGGCGCGGTGCCCGGATCGCGCGAAGGATATGTGCTGATCTCGAAGGCCAAGACACCGCCGCGCGAGCGCCGTGGCTTTGCCGGGTCCGGCACGGTCGATCCGTTGAAGGCTTCGAAGAAGGCCGGCGGCAAGCGCAAATAGGACTGGCCGTCCGGGCTTACGCGCCCTGCGGCGCATTAGATTGGTGCCCGATTTGGGCAGGCGCGCACTTCGGGCGCAAAAGATTGAAGGCTGGCGGGGATGATCGCCGGCAGAAGAAGAAGACGATGGCAAAAGTGGATGTATTGAATCTGAACGGCGATAAGGTGGGCTCGATCGAGTTGGCCGACGCGGTGTTTGCGCCTGACCTGGTGAACGAGGCCCTGCTTTGGGAAGCGGTGAAGCATTATCGCGCTTCTCAGCGCCAGGGCACGCACAAGACCAAGAGTCGCACCGAAGTTGCCGGTTCCGGCAAGAAGCTGTGGAAGCAGAAGGGCACGGGCCGGGCTCGTATCGGTTCTGTGCGCTCGCCACTGTGGCGTCACGGCTACACTGTGCACGGCCCTCAGCCGCGCAGCTACGATTATGCGTTTCCGCGCAAGAAGCTGCTGGGAGCGCTTCGTGCGGCACTGGCCTCCAAGCTCGCCGACGGCACGCTGACGGTGGTGGATTCGCTCGAGATCAAGGAAGCCAAAACCAAGCTTTACCGCGAGGCGCTTAGCAAGCTGAACGTCACGCGCACGGCGCTGCTGGTAGAGAACGGTAAAACGCTCTCACAATCCCTGATTCTGGGCGCGCGCAACCTCGAGGGCGTGGAACTGGTGCTGAACAACGAAGTACACCCCTACGATCTGCTGCGCTATGAGCGGGCCATCTTTTCCAAGGCCGCCATCGAGCAGTTGACCGAGGCGCTTGAGAAGTCCGTATCGAAACGTAGCGCTGCCGCTCGCAAGCTCGCCGCGCAGACGGAGGCCGCATAATGCCGACTCTCTATACCGTAATTCGCCGCCCGCTGATCACCGAAAAGGGACTGGGCGTGAAAGAGACCGAGGGGACGCTGGTGTTTGAAGTTGCACCCGACGCATCCAAGACCGAAGTGAAGCAGGCGGTCGAAGCGTTGTTCAAGGTGAAGGTAGCAACAGTTCGGACAGCCAATGTCGTGGGCAAGGAACGCCGCCGCGGCAAGTTTGCGGGCTTCCGGCCGGACTGGAAGAAGGCTTACGTAAAGCTGAAGGCCGGCGAGAAGCTGCCCGAGTACGTGAGCAACCTGTAAGGCAGCTGACAGTAGAAAGTGAACAGCTGACAGCTAAGTTGGACTATCGGAGCCCTGGAACGATTGAACGGGCTGCGGAGAAACGGGGAGAACGGGGCTTGAGTTCGGGCGCCGACGCTCTAGGACAAAGACGATGGCAATCAAGACATACAGGCCGGTAACGCCGACGCTGCGCTTCAAGACTTCGCTGGTCAACGACGACCTGACGACGGATACGCCGCACAAGCCGCTGTTGGCGGTCCGCAAGCGCACGGGCGGTCGCCGCAATACTGGCGACCTGACGATCCGCCACCACGGCGGCGGACACAAGCAGAAGATGCGCCTGATTGATTTCAAGCGCGAGAAGTACGGAGTGCCGGGACGAGTGGCCACGATCGAGTACGATCCTGGTCGTTCGGCGCGCATTGCGCTGGTGCATTACGCGGACGGTGAGAAGCGCTACATCCTGCAGCCGGTTGGGCTGAAGGTGGGCGCGACTGTAAGCTCAGGCCCCGAAGCCGACATTCTGGTGGGCAACGCGCTGCCGCTTAAGAACATTCCTTCCGGCACCACGGTGCACGCGATTGAGCTGAAGCCGGGCAAGGGCGCGCAGATGGCGCGTTCGGCCGGAACACAGGCACAGTTGGTGGCCAAGGAGGGTGATTACGCCCTGCTGAAGCTACCCTCGGGCGAGACCCGCAAGGTGCTGGCCGAGTGCATGGCGACGATTGGCCAGGTTGGCAATACGGATCATGAGAATGTGTCCATCGGCAAGGCGGGACGCAACCGCTGGAAGGGCATTCGCCCGACCAACCGCGGTGTCACCATGAACCCGGTGGATCACCCGCACGGCGGCGGCGAAGGCAAAACCTCGGGCGGCCGTCATCCGGTCACCCCGTGGGGCCAGCCGACGCGTGGCTTCAAGACACGTAACAACAAGCGGACCGATACGTTCATTGTCAGCCGCCGGGTGAAGTAGAAAAGGCAGCCGCTGGCTTCTAGCTTCCAGCTTCTAGCTAAATGCGGCGGGTAAAGAATTCAGGCAATAGCTGGGCAGTTAGCTTGGGCAAGAAAAAGCTAGAGGCTAGTAGCTAGAAGCTAGGAGCTAAGATTTATGGCACGTTCGACAAAGAAGGGCCCGTTCGTGGATGCGCACCTGACCGTAAAGATCGAGGTGCTGAACCAGGCCAACGACAAGAAGGTGGTCAAGACCTGGTCGCGGCGTTCGACGATTTTTCCCGAGTTTGTGGGCCACACCATTGCCGTTCACAACGGCAAGAAGTTCGTTCCGGTGTACGTGACCGAGAATATGGTGGGACACAAGCTGGGCGAGTTTGCACCGACGCGGACGTTCAAGGGACATACCGGCGGCAGCAGCAGCAAGGCGGCCGAAGCCGGCGCCAAGCCGCGGTAGAGAAAACAGCTGGCAGCTAGAAGCCGGTCGTGAGATTGAGGAAGGCATAGTCATGGCAGTCGAGACAAAGGAATATCGGGCCGAAGCCAGGTTTCAGCGCGTGTCACCGCAGAAAGCGCGGCTGGTGCTGGAGCTGATCAAGGGCCGTGGAGTCCAGGAGGCGCTGGAGACGGCGGCCTTTACCAAGAAGCGCATTGCCCCGGTGATTTTCAAGCTGCTAACGTCGGCGGTGGACAACGCGAAGTATGTGGCTGGCGAGCAGGGCACCGATCTGGACGTGGACAATCTCTACGTCAAGCTTGCGGTGGCCAACGACGGACCGCGCATGAAGCGCATCCGCCCGGCTCCGATGGGACGGGCCTACCGGTACCAGCGCAGGCTGACGCACATTGTGCTGTCGGTAGCCGAGCGCGCGACGGCTGCTGGCTTGGTGACCAAGGTTGAAGAGCCGGTGGCCGGAACGGCAGATGCTCCCGCAGCGAAGGCGGACAAGGGCAAGGCAGCAGCAAAGCCGAAGGCAGCGCCCAAGGCGGCGGCGAAGAAGCCGGCCGCAAAGAAGTCCGCGCCGAAGAAGAGCGCGAAGAAGGACGAGAAGTAAAGCGATCGGGCGATCGGAGGAGATGCACGTCCCCTCCGGATTTGCTCAACAAGACGGGGTTTTGGGAGTGGCGGGTAGGGATTGCCACACCGAAGAAGGTTTGAGAGGAAAAGTATGGGACAGAAAGTCCATCCTTACGGATTCCGGCTGGGAGTGAACAAGCCGTGGCGTTCGCGCTGGTTCTCAGAGCGCGAGTATGACAAGCTCCTGGTCGAGGACGTGAAGTTGAAGGCGGAGTTGCGCGAGAAGCTGAAGGCCGCGGGTGTCAGCTCGGTGGAGATCGAGCGGCCGGGCAACAAGCTGCGCTTCCTTATCCGCACCGCCCGTCCGGGCATCGTGATCGGCCGCAAGGGCGCCGAGATCGAGAAGCTCAAAACAGAGCTGGGCAAGCGCACCAGCCGCGACGTGTTCATCGACATCATCGAGGTGAACAAGCCGGAGCTGGACGCACAGCTGGTGTCGGAAAACATCGCGTTGCAACTGGAGAAGCGCGTCAGCTTCCGCCGCGCCATGCGCAAAAGCGTGGATTCGGCGCTGCGTTTCGGCTGCAAGGGAATCAAGGTGAGGGTTTCGGGCCGCTTGAACGGCAACGAAATCGCGCGCTCGGAGTGGTATCTGCAGGGCCGTTTGCCGCTGCACACGCTGAGGGCCGATATCGATTACGGCTTTACTGAGGCGCACACCACATACGGCGTAATCGGCGTGAAGACATGGATCTATCGCGGCGATATCTACGAGCAGAAGCGCCGTCAGGCGCCTCCGGTAGGGACATCGGTGTTTTAAGAGCAGTTGTCAGTTTTCAGTTTTTGACCGCGATGCGATGTACGGGAACTGACCACTGGGAACTGGGAACTGACCACTGTTTTCGAGGTTTTCGTTATGTTGATGCCAAAGAAGGTGAAGTTTCGCAAGCAGCAGAAGGGCAAGCGCCGGGGCAAGGCGTGGCGCGGTTCTTCGCTGTCGTTCGGTGAATATGGGTTGAAGGTGCTGGAGTGCGGTTACATTACCGACCGGCAGATCGAAGCCAGCCGTATCGCGATGACGCGGTTCATCAAGCGCGGCGGCAAGATCTGGCTCCGCCTGTTCCCTGACAAGCCGATTACCAAGAAGCCGGCCGAAGTCCGCATGGGCTCGGGCAAGGGCGCGCTGGACCACTGGGTTGCAGTGGTGCGGCCGGGCAAGATCCTGTTCGAGATGGAAGGGGTATCCCCGACCGTTGCAGAAGAGGCGATGCGGCTGGCGTCGAACAAGCTTCCGCTCAGAACCAAGTTTGTAATGCGTCCGGGCGCCGAGAAGGTTGTAGCCGAGGCGACTAGTTGAGCCTTTCCACCCTTGACGCAAAAGGCGCGTCAGGGATGGGGAACCCAGGACCCCGCCGGATGTGAAAGTTTGACGCGCTGCGCGCCCCGCAAATTGGGCGCGAGGAGCGCCGGAGAGAGAAACAGAGATGGAACTCGCAAAGATTCGCAATTTGAGCGACGAAGAGCTTGCGCACCAGGAGAAGACAACCTCCGAGCAGCTTTTCCGGCTTCGCTTTCAGGTCTCGCTGGGGCAGAACGACGGAGTGAAGAAGCTCCGCCAGCTGCGTAAGGAGATTGCACAGATCAAGACCGTGGCTCGCGAGCGCGAGCTGGGCATTGGCGGCACGGCCACGGAGACTACCGACACTGCGGAAACCAAGGTCGGTAAACGGAAGGGAGCCCGCTAAATGACGGCGACATCAGAAGCAGTGCAGGCGCCGGCGACTGGCGCGCGGCGCAACGAGAAGGTTGGCCAGGTAGTTTCGACCAAGATGCAGAAGACAATCGTGGTCGAGGTAGAGATGCGCAAGGCTCACCCGAAGTACAAGCGGATTGTGCGCAGCACAAAGAAGTTTTACGCGCATGACGAGCAGAGTTCGGCGCGGATGGGCGACGTGGTGCGAATCCGCGAGACCCGGCCGTTGAGCAAGCTGAAGCGTTGGTCTTTAGAAGAAATTGTCCGGCGTTCGTCGCTCGGCCAAATTGAAGACGCTGCGGAAGCAGCCGCCAAGTAGCGCGAGCTAGAAGGAGAAGAACCCATGGCTGTGCAAATGAGAACCATGCTCGCGGTGGCCGACAACTCCGGCGCGCGCAAGCTGCAAGTGATTCTGCCGCTGGGCGGCGGATTGGGCAAGAAGGCCGGTCTCGGCGACATCGTGACGGCGGCGGTAAAGGAAGCTTCGCCCGACGGCACCGTGAAGAAGGGCAAAGTGGTGAAGGCGGTCATCGTCCGCACCCGCAAGGAGCATCGCAGGCGCGACGGGACCTATATTCGTTTCGATGAGAATGCGGCTGTAGTGATCGACGATGCGCACGAGCCGGTTGGAACACGCGTCTTCGGGCCGGTGGCCCGCGAGTTACGCGAGAAGAAGTTTCTGAAGATCGTTTCACTGGCCCCGGAAGTTGTGTAGGACAGCTTCTAGCCCCTAGTTCCCAGCTTCTAGCTGGTTTGGTGATGAGGCGGGCAGAGTTGAACAAGCTGGTAGTTGGCAGTGAAAAGCTAAGAGCTAGAAGCTAGCGGTTAGAAGCTGCTTCTTGGAGAAGAGATGCCGAGTTTGAATATTCATCGCAACGATACGGTCAAGGTGCTGACGGGCTCGGACCGCGGCAAGACGGGCCGCGTACTGCGCGTGTTTCCTGACAAGGGCACGGTTCTTGTGGAGCACGTGCGGGTAGTCAAGAAGACGGTTTCGGGCAAGACCGGAAAGCGGACCAAGGGCGGCATTGCGGAGCAGGAATCGCCGATCAATGTGTCGAACATAATGCTTGTTTGCCCCAACTGCGGGCCGACACGCGTCGGGCACAAGATGGAAGGCGATATGCGGGTCCGTGTTTGCAAGAAGTGCGGGCAGACGCTGCCCACGAAGAAGAACTAGCGGGAACCCAAGCCGCCTGTGGCGCGATGCGCGAGGACGGCGAACCCCTTCCGCAACGGTAAACGGGTCGCCGCGGCGACCCACCCCGGGCGCCGGAAGAAAGAGAGCGAAGCAACATGGCAGCAAGATTGAAAGAGAAGTACCACAAGGAAATCAAGCAGGCTCTTCAAAAGGAGCTGGGTCTTGAGAACGCGATGGCGGTGCCGACGCTGAAGAAGATCGTCATTAACATGGGCCTGGGCGAAGCGACCCAGAACACCAAGCTGCTGGATCCGCTGGTGGCCGATCTGACGATGATCGCCGGGCAGAAGCCTGTTACGACCAAGGCGAAGAAGTCGATTGCGGCCTTCAAGGTCAGGGCCGGCATGTCGATCGGGGCCATGGTCACGCTACGTTCCGACAAGGCGTACGAGTTTCTTGACCGGTTGATTTCGACGGCGTTGCCGAGGGTTCGCGATTTCCGCGGCGTGTCGACGAAGAGTTTTGACGGGCGCGGCAACTACACGCTCGGCCTGCGCGACCAGCTGATCTTCCCGGAGATCGATTACTCGAAGGTGGAAAAGCTGAAGGGCATGAACATCACAATCGTGACTACCGCGAAGGACGACAACGGAGCGCGCGCGCTGCTGCGGCACTTCGGAATGCCCTTCCGGCAAGGCGCGTAGGGCGGGATAAGAGGATTATGGCAACTACTGCAAAAAGGGTGAAAGACGCGCGGAAGCCGAAGTTCAGCTGCCGCAAGCACAACCGGTGCCAACTTTGCGGACGGCCGCGAGGTTTTCTGCGCAAGTTCGGCGTTTGCCGCTTGTGTTTCCGGTCGCTGGCGCTCAAAGGGGAGATCCCCGGCGTCGTGAAGTCGAGCTGGTAGAGAAGCAGCTACTAGCTTTCAGCCTTCAGCTCTTAGCTCTTCGTGCCAGATTGAAGAGCTTCATCGAGCAAGACGGGCTAGAAGCTAGGAGCTAGTGGCTAAAAGCTGTTTTGAAGGCATTCCCGCAGGTTCCCGCCATGGTGGCGGGCGAACGGGGAATGAAGGAGAAGGAATGAGTCTGACCGACCCAGTAGCAGATTTTCTGGCGCGGATCCGGAATGCAATCCGGGCGCGTCATCAGAAGCTGGATGTTCCGGCTTCGAAGCTGAAGACCGAGATCGCCCGCATCCTGAAGGAGGAGGGGTATATCTCGAACTATAAGACCCAGGAAGAGGAAGGCAAGCTGGTGCTCCGCGTGTACCTGAAATACGGCGGCACCGAAGCGGCTATCCGCGATCTGGCACGCATCTCGCGTCCCGGCTGCCGCGTCTATATCGGCCGCGACGAGATCAAGCGCGTCCAGGGTGGCCTTGGCATCTCGATCATGACTACGCCGAAGGGTGTGATGACCGGTCGCCAGGCGCGCCGCGAGGGTGTTGGCGGCGAGTTGCTCTGCGAAGTTTGGTAACGACAGCTATTAGCTTCTAGCCTCTAGCTCCTAGCCATTCGAGCTCAATTGATGGACCGAATGACGGCAGAGAGAGCTAGAAGCTAACAGCTAGCAGCTAGAAGCTGTTTTTACGGGCTGCAGTGGAACGACCGAGCGAAATGCTCCTTCGGGACTCGCAAGCCGAGAAGGATTGAAACGATGTCGCGTATTGGAAAAAAGCCGATCCCGCTGCCCGCGGGCGTGAAGTACACAGTTGAGGGCAACACGGTTCTGGTCGAGGGTCCCAAGGGCAAGGTTTCGGCGTTGATCGCAACGGGGATTTCGCTTGAGACTAAAGACGGGATTATGAATGTGAATCGCGACAGCGAGAAGAACGCCGCTGTGCACGGTCTGACGCGAGCGCTGGTGTTCAACGCAGTCCAGGGTGTGACCAAGGGTTGGACACGCGAGTTGGATATTGTGGGCATTGGGTACCGCGCCGAATTGAAGGGCAAGGGTATGGTGGTGTTCACGCTGGGCTACTCGCATCCCATCGAGTTTCCGCTGCCGACAGGCATCGATGTAGCCATCGACCCCAAGCAGACGCACCTGACCATTAGCGGCATCGACCGCCAGAAGGTGGGCCAGGTAGCCGCCGATATGCGTTCGCTGCGCAAGCCTGATCCGTACAAGAACAAGGGCGTTCGCTACTCAGACGAGAAGCTGAAGAAGAAGGCCGGCAAGACGGGCGCGAAGTAAGTAGATAGCTGAAGTCTGCCAGCTGAAAATAACCGAACGGGGTCGCCGGGCGGCTCCGCTGATAGGAATGAGAGACCAATGATTACCGAAACCAAGAGAAACGCAATTCGCCAGCGCATCCACAACCGCATCCGCGCCAAACTGGCCGGCACCGGGGAGCGGCCGCGGCTGAACGTTTACCGCTCGCTGAACCATATTTATGCGCAGGTGATCGATGACCAGAAGGGCGAGACGCTGGTTTCGGCCTCGTCGCTTTCGTTGAAGCTCAAGACCGGCGGGAACGTGACCACGGCCAAGGAGATCGGCAAGGCTGTCGCCGAGCTGGCAGTGAAACAGGGCATCAAGAAGGTGGTCTTCGATCGTGGCGGCTACCTTTATCACGGGCGCGTCAAGGCATTGGCCGACGCAGCTCGCGAGGCAGGCCTGGAGTTTTAAGAGCAGTGAACAGTGAGCAGTGAACGGTGAACGGTGAACAGCGCGTGGCGCAATAGGGCAGGGAAGAACTGACCACTGTTCACTGACAACTGTCCACTGGAGGGACGAGAGAGCAATGACGATCTTGAAGAAGAAACTCGATGCCAACCAGTACAACCTGAAGGATCAGGTGGTGGCCATCAATCGCGTGACCAAAGTAGTCAAGGGCGGCAAGAACATGTCGTTTGCCGCGCTGGTAGTGGTGGGTGACGCCGCCTCGGGCGTAGTGGGTCACGGTTCCGGCAAAGCCAAGGAAGTTCCCCAGGCGATTCGCAAGGGAATCGAAGCGGCCAAAAAGAATCTGATCCGGGTTAACCTCACCGAGACCTCGATTCCGCACCTGGTGCTGGGCCGCTACGGCGCCGGACAGGTGCTGCTGAAACCGGCCCCCGAAGGTACAGGCGTGATCGCCGGCGGTGCGGTGCGCGCGGTGATGACTTCGGCCGGTGTGCAGAACGTGCTGACCAAGAGCCTTGGCTCTCCAAACCCGCACAACGTGGTCAAGGCTACTTTCAACGCGCTGGTGCAATTGCGCGACCGGGCCGATGTTGCCAACATGCGCGGCAAGACCGTGGAGGAGATGTAAGCCATGGCTGAGACCAAGACGAAGACCGCGACCAAGAAGAAGATGATTCGCATTGAGTACTACCGCTCGAAGAACTCCACGCCGGCCAAGCATAAGGCCGTGGTGAAGGGACTGGGCTTTACGCGGCTCAACCAGATCGTTGAGCGCGTCGACACGGAATCCACCCGTGGCATGGTGAAGGCCGTTCCGCATCTGGTTCGGATTCTGGAGAACTAGCCGGGCCGCCGGCCCGACAGCTACCAGCAAAAGCTGGAAGCTCACAAAGAACGCGAGTTGGCAGGGATCAACCCTTCCGGCGCTACAGCGAGGAAAAAATGGCAAAGAATCTATCGAATTTGCGCGCGCCCAAGAAAGCCAACACCGGGCGCAAGCGCGTGGGCCGGGGCATGGGATCCGGCATGGGCAAGACCTCGACCCGCGGCCACAAGGGCCAGGGGTCGCGCTCCGGCTTCAGCCTGATGCGCGGCTTTGAGGGTGGCCAGATGCCGTTGCACCGTCGGCTTCCAAAGCGCGGCTTCACCAACATCTTCCGCACCGAATACACGGTTGTGAACCTGGACCGGATAGCGGAGACGATTGGCGATCTCAAGGTTACCGAAATCGGCCTGGACGACTACAAGAAGCTCGGCCTCGCCTCAAGCAAGAAGGCGTTGATCAAGATTCTTGGCTCGGGTGAGCTGACCGCTGCGATCACCATACACGCGCACAAGTTTTCCAAGTCGGCCGTCGAGAAGATCGAGAAGGTTGGGGGCAAGGCCGTGGTTCTGGGTGGCGCACCGGCTCCGGCGGCAGCCTGACTTCAGGGGCATCAGGGCATCGAATGAGAACGGCATTTCTCCAAGTTGTTTATTCGATGTCAGTTCTCCCGACTCACCCCTCGAGAACACATGTGATGCAACGCACCTACTGCATTTGCCGGGTTTCGATAAGCTCATTGAGAATCCGGAAATGCAATAAGATTGATGGTGTAAGTTAACGATTCCAGTGGCGCCAAACGCCTGAAGCGGATTAGCAAAGATGCTCGAGAAATTTCTCAATATTTTCCGGATTCCCGATCTGCGCAAGCGGGTGCTCTTCACCATGGGCATTCTGGCCGTGTACCGGCTGGGCGCGTTCATTCCCACGCCTGGCGTGAACACCAACCAACTGGAACTGCTCTTCAATCAGCAGAACGGTTCGGCGCTGGGGCTTATGGATCTGTTCGGCGGGGGAAACCTGCGCCGCATGACGGTCTTCGCCCTAGGCATCATGCCCTACATCACCGCCTCGATCATCTTTCAGCTTCTCACCGTGGTCTATGAACCGCTGGCGCGCATTCAAAAGGAAGGCGAACTGGGCCGGCGCAAGATCACGCAGTGGACCCGCTACCTTACCGTGATTCTGGGCGCTCTGCAATCGATCGGCATCGCCGCCATTCTCACGCGGCAGGGATTGGTTCTGAATCCCGGCGCAGGCTTTGTGCTGATGACGGTGATCACGCTGACCACGGGCACGGCCTTCATCATGTGGCTCGGCGAGCAAATAACCGATCGTGGCATCGGCAACGGGATGAGCCTGCTGATCTTTGCCGGCATCGTGGCGGGGCTGCCCCGCGGCGTGGCCGAACTGGTGCAGAAGATTCAGACCGACGCCTGGGGTTCGATGTCCTTCCTCGTTGTGTTGGCACTGGTGGCGGGCATGATCGCCGTGGTGGCCTTCATTGTTTTTGTAGAGCGGAGCGAACGGCGCATTCCTATCCAGAGCGCACGCCGCATCATAGGCCGCCGGATGATGGGCGGTCAATCCAGCCATTTGCCGCTGAAGGTTAACTCCGGCGGCGTGATGCCGGTCATCTTTGCCAGCTCGATTCTTTCGGCTCCAATGCTCTTTGGCCAGGTGGAGTGGGTGCAGAACAGCAAACTCCTGCAGCCCATCATGCAGGCGCTCGCGCCCGGATACCCCTGGTACGAACTGCTGGACATGCTGGGCATCATCTTCTTTGCCTATTTCTATGTGTCCATCATCATGAAGCCGGACGATATCGCGGATAACTTCCGCAAGTCGGGCTCGTTCATTCCCGGCATTCGGCCGGGCAAGCGCACATCGGATTTCATCAACGACATTCTCACCCGCATTACGCTGGTGGGCGCGCTTTATCTGATTGTGATCTCGCTGGTGCCGACCTTCCTCATTTCCGGCATCCGTTTTGACAAGATATGGCTCATCGGCCGGGTCTTTGAGAGCCTGCCAACCTGGGCAATTCACGGTATGGGGGTCAACTTCTACTTTGGCGGCACCTCGTTGCTTATTGTTGTGGGTGTGGCCATGGACACGGTCAACCAGATCGAATCGCAGCTGATCATGAGACACTATGATGGCTTTTCCCCGCGCTCCGGTCGCATACGCGGAAGGAAAACCTGGTAATGTCTTCATCTATGACTGCAGTCGCACAGGGCCGGGAATCGGGTCGAAAGACTCTTCCCGGCCCAATTCTTTTATTGGGCGCGCCGGGCGTGGGCAAGGGAACCCAGGCCAAGGAACTGGTCAAGCTATGGGGTATCCCGCAGATTTCAACCGGCGATTTGTTGCGCGCCAATGTGGCCCAGGGCACTCAACTGGGCCGGGTAGCCAAGGAGATCATGGGCCGGGGGGAACTGGTTCCGGATTCTTTGGTGGATGAGATGGTGGCTGTTCGACTGCAGCAGCCCGACACGGCCAACGGATACATTCTGGACGGGTTTCCGCGGACGCTGGGACAGGCAGGTTGGCTGGACGGGCGTCTGGCGAAGCAACCGGATGGTCTTCCGGTGGTTGCTGTCAGCATCCAAGTGAACTATAATCAACTCTTGCGCCGAATTACCGGGCGCCGGAACTGTCCTGTCTGCCAGACCATCTATAACGTCTACGTGAATCCGCCTAAGAAGGATGGATTCTGCGATATAGAAGGTGCGGCGCTGACCCAGCGAGCCGATGACACGGAAGAGGTCTTCAAGGAGCGCATGCGCGCTTATGGAGCCCTGACCGCGCCGGTTGTCGAGCACTACCGGGGTCTTGGACGTTTTGCGGAAGTGGATGGAGACCGGCCGATCGGAGCGATTGCGGCCGGTATCGTTGCCGCCGTGGAGCGGTTGCGCGGATAACGCAACTGCACGGCGAATATGTGTGTCGTAAGGCAGTGGTCAGTTGCCAGTGAACAGTGGTCAGTTGAAAAGCCCGATAGGCGCGAACTGATTGCTCTTTACTGTTCACTGTTCACTGTTCACTGTTCACTGATCACTGAAAGCTGGTTAAGGTTTGGCGGTAGTACTGAAGTCGTCCCAGGAGATCGAGAAGATGCGCCGCGCGGGCCAGATAGTCCGCGAGGTGCTTGAGCTGGTGCGCAGTCAGGTGAAGCCGGGCGCAACGACTCTTGATCTGGAGAATGCCGCAGTAGCGCGGCTGACCGAACTGGGCGTGAAGGCCGCGTTCAAGGGATACCACGGGTTTCCGTGCGTGCTGTGCACCTCGGTCAACAGCGAGGTGGTGCACGGAATTCCATCGCCGAAGCGGGTCCTGAAAGACGGGGACATTGTTTCGGTCGATTTCGGCGTCGTTGTGGACGGGTATTACGGGGATGCAGCCATCACGGTTCCGGTAGGCGCGATCGATGAGAACGCCACTCGGCTTCTGAAGGTGACTGAAGCTTCGCTGCACGCGGGGATCGCGGCGGTTCGGCCGGGGGCGACCCTGGGCGATGTAGGCGCCGCAGTGCAAGGGGTTGTGGAAGGCGAAGGGTTTTCTGTGGTAAGGGATTTTGTGGGCCACGGCATTGGGGTTCACATGCACGAAGATCCGCAGGTGCCGAACTTTGGCGAGGCTGGCAGGGGCATGAAGTTGAAGGCTGGAATGGTGCTCGCCATCGAGCCGATGGTGAATGCCGGTAAGCCTGACGTGCTTGTGCTGGACGACGGCTGGACGGCAGTGGCCAAAGACGGAAGCATGAGCGCTCATTTTGAGCACACGGTGGCGGTGACGGCCACCGGCGCGAGAGTCTTGACTGAGTAGTGCACTCAGTCCAAAACACAAAGGCGCGAAAGCGCCGGAAGCGGGATGCCGTTTGTCGAAGGAAGACGCGATTGAGGTAATGGCGGTGGTTGTTGAAACACTGCCCAATGCCATGTTCAAGGTCAAACTCGAGAATAATCACGAGGTGTTGACCCATGTCTCGGGAAGAATGCGCAAGAACTTTATCCGCATTTTGCCTGGCGACCGCGTGGCCGTGGAGTTGAGCCCCTACGACCTGAATCGCGGCCGGATCGTGTACCGCTACAAGTAGGCTTTTTGAAAACCCCACGCCTGGATTTTGAGCGTGGAGAAGGGCAACAGACAATGAAGGTCCGTGCATCGGTAAAGAAGATTTGCGTGAAGTGCAAGGTCATTACCCGCCGCGGTGTGGTGAGGGTGATCTGCGAGAACGCAAAGCACAAGCAGCGCCAGGGCTAAGCGAGCCTGGCATACGCGGAAACCTCCACGGCAGTGAACAGTGAACACCGTATAGTGAACAGTCAAGATCGCTCGAACAAGCACGAATAACTGATCACTGCCACTGTCCACTGGGACGGGGCTAGTTAGCCTGATTCAAGGCTTGCGATGAACCCCAGGAGGCGGAAAGCATAACCCGTGCGAACCGGTTGAGGCCGGGGGCACACAACCTGAAGCAGCAAAGGAATTCAAATGGCACGCATTGCTGGCGTTGATCTGCCTCGCAACAAGCAGGCACGGATCGCGCTCACATATATCTTCGGGATCGGCAACCCGCGCGCGCTGAAGATTCTGGAGAAGGCGAACGTAGACGCCTTCAAGAAGATCCAGGACCTGGGCGAAGAAGAGGTTAACCGGATCCGTCAGGTGATCGAGGACGAAGGGGACGTCGAAGGCGACCTCCGCAAAGACGTCCAGATGCACATCAAGCGCCTGATCGACATTCAAAGCTATCGTGGAAACCGTCATCGGCGTTCGCTGCCGGTTCGCGGTCAGCGTACCCACACCAATGCCCGCACTCGCAAGGGCCCGCGCAAGGGCACAGTTGCCGGCAAAAAGAAAGCGACGGGTAAAACCTAATGGCGAAACCAGAGCAGAAAGCCGGCGCCGGCAAGGCAGGCAAGAACAAGAAGTTCAAAAAGCGCGAGCGCAAGAATGTGCCGTTCGGCATTGCGCACATTCAGGCCTCGTTCAACAACACCATCGTTACCATCACCGACCAGGTCGGCAACACGCTGAGCTGGAAGAGCTCGGGCTCGCTGGGCTTCAGGGGATCGCGCAAGGGCACGCCGTTCGCGGCGCAGCAGGCGGCCTCGAATGCTGCCAGCATGGCCCGCGATCACGGCCTGCGCGCGGTCGATGTAAGGGTAGCCGGACCGGGTTCGGGCCGCGAGTCTGCGATTCGCGCCCTGGCTGCGGCCGGAATCGAAGTACGCTCCATCCGCGACGTGACGCCTGTGCCGCACAACGGCTGCCGTCCACCGAAGCGGCGGAGAGTCTAAGAAGCTAGTGAACAGGGAACAGTGGACAGCCTCCGGCACTTACTGACCACTGTTCACTGATCACTGATCACTGAGTTGGGCCGGGACGAAGCGCATTGCGCGTAAACCGGCCGTCATCCGAAGTCAGGAGAAGAAGAAGAAATGGCACGTTATACAGGACCAGTCTGCCGCCTTTGCCGTCGCGAAGGCACCAAGTTATTTCTGAAGGGCACCAAGTGTCTTTCTGATCGTTGCCCGATCGAGAAGCGCAACTTCCCCCCCGGCCAGCATGGCAAGGACCGCAAGGCCAAGATTGTAGGCTACGGCTTGCAACTGCACGAAAAGCAGAAGGCCAAGCGCATGTACTTTACGCTCGAGGGCCAGTTCCGCGAGTACTACGAGAAAGCCAACCGCGCACAGGGCGTTACCGGCGAATTGCTCATCCAGCAACTGGAGCGGCGCTTGGACAACGTGGCCTTCCGGCTCGGCTTTGCCATCTCGCGCCGCCAGGCTCGCCAGGTCGTTCGCCACGGCCACGTCACGGTGAACGGCCGCAAGGTGAACATTCCTTCCTACCAGGTGAACGCGGGCGACGAGATTGCCGTTCGCGACACTGCCAAGAAGTTGCTGATCGTCGAACAGGGCGCACAATACGCTGCGCAGAACCCCGTGCCGGCTTGGCTCGAAGCTAACTTCGAGAACCTCTCCGGCCGCATCCTGCACCTGCCCAAGCGTGTCGACGTCAACCTGCCCATCAATGAGCAGCTGATCGTCGAACTGTACTCGAAGTAACAGCTACGAGCTTCTACCTTTTAGCCTCTAGCTTTTTCGGTGCGAAACCAATGACCTTGGCTCTCGTAAGAAAAGGGCTAAAAGCTAAGAGGTAGTAGCTAGAAGCTGAATTTCAAACGAAGGAGAACTTGCGCGGCCGCCGCAAAATGCATCGCGACGTACATGCCGTGCGGGAAACGAGAGACCTATATGTTGTGGAGAGGATTTCAAAAGCCGAAGCGGCTGGCAGTGGATGCCGAGACGCTTACCGACACATTTGGCAAGTTCAGCGCGCAGCCGTTTGAGCGTGGGTTCGGCACCACGATCGGCAATGCTTTGCGGCGTACGCTGCTGAGCTCGATCGAAGGCGCCGCCGTAACCGCGATTCGCATCGAGGGCGTGCTGCACGAGTTTCAGTCCATCGGTGGTGTGGTCGAAGACGCGACCGACATCATCCTGAACCTGAAGCAGGTTCCCTTCAAGCTGGCGGGCGAAGGCCCGAAGGCGCTGTATCTGCGTGCCGACCAGCCCGGCGTTGTGACCTCCGGCATGATCGAGGCCGACGGCGACGTGGAGATTCTGGACAAGAACATTTATCTGGCGACGCTTTCAGAAGGCGGCAAGCTGGACATGGAGATGCGCCTGAAGCGCGGGCGCGGCTATATCTCCGCCGACAAGAATTTCGACGCCGACCTGGGACTGGGCTTTATTCCCGTGGATTCGGTTCACTCGCCGGTGCGCCGCGTGAACTACGTGGTTGAAGCCGCCCGTCTGGGCCAGATCACCGACTACGACAAGCTGACGCTCGAGGTGTGGACCAACGGCGCCGTTCTGCCCGCCGATGCTGTGGGCCTGGCCGCGAAGCTGCTGAAGGACCACATGAACATCTTCATCAACTTCGAGGAGGAAATCGAAGCGGAGGCGCGCGGCGAAGAAGGTCGCATCCTGCTCCGCAACGACAACCTCAACCGCTCGGTCGAAGAGCTCGAGTTGTCTGTCCGCAGCTACAACTGCCTGAAGAACGCCAACATTCAGTCCATCGGCGAGCTGGTGCAGAAGACCGAAGCCGAGATGCTGAAGACTAAGAACTTCGGCCGCAAGAGCCTGAACGAGATCAAGGAAATTCTTGCCCAGATGGGTCTTTCGCTGGGCATGAAGATCGATGAGAACGGCAACGCTGTTCCGGGACCCACGAGCATTCCGCCCGCCACCGCCCTGGCTGCCAGCTATGGCCGCTACGACGACGAGGACGAGCCCCTGGATTCAGTGGACCTGCAGTTGCCCACCGAGACTGAGAACTTCTAAAGGCAGTGGTCAGTGGTCAGTGAACAAGATCAGATTTCAAAGAAGTCGATCATGAGCCACTGATCACTGTTCACTGATCACTATTATCGAAAGAGAGTTGCATCATGCGCCATCGCAATGCAGGATTCAAGCTCGGACGCAACACCAGTCATCGCCGCGCGCTGCTGCGCAACCTGGTTACGTCCGTCATAATTGAAGACCGCGTGGAGACCACCATCGCCAAGGCGAAGGCGGTGCGTCCACACGTGGAAAAGATGATCACTCTGGGCAAGAAGGGCGATCTGCACAGCCGCCGCCAGGCGCTCAGCTTTCTCATGACCGACAAGGCCGTGACGCGGCTGTTTGAGACCGTAGCTCCGCGCTACGGCGACCGGCAGGGCGGCTATCTGCGTATCGTCCGCACCGGCTTCCAGCAGGGCGACGGAGCCGAAAAAGCGTTCATCGAGCTGCTTGGCGCCGAGAAGCAACTGGATGCCAAGCGCCAGAAGCGCGAAGACATCAAGGCCAAGAAACGCGCCGAGCTCGAGAAGCAGATGGAAGAAGCGAAGAATGAAGACAGCAAGGAAGATGCTGCCTAAAGCGGCGTCTCTGTAACTGCTTCGCCCTTCGCTCGGAAGGGCACGCGGGCGCATCCCTTTGAGGGATGCGCCCGTGTCGTTTTGGCATAAAAAGGACGCGCTTGTATTGATGATACTTACCAGCCCAATTCCCGGAAGACTGAACTCCTATTTCGCTCGCGCCAGACGCTTGGGCTTGAAGACGCGCATGAAAATGTAGACCAGCAACTGCATTGCAAGCGCGCCGCAGCAGTCCAGTAGAACATCCAGGATGGAGGAGGTACGGTTGGGCAGGAAGGACTGGTGGTACTCATCGACGCTGGCGGTCATTGCTGTTCCCAGGAGCGCGAGCATGGCGTCCTGAAGGAACAGAGTGCGAGGCAGCGTCATCCACCAGGCGCGCAGCCACGCAAGGCCCAGCGCCCCGTAGCCGATAAAGTGGCCCGACTTGCGGATGAGGTGATGGATAAGATCCCAGCGGGCGTTGCTCACGGGTCCAAAGATTGCCTGGTAGATCAAGCGCAGCGGACCGGAAGTGTCGTCAGCGCCTAAGTACTTCGTCGACTCTATCGCAATGATGCAGATGCCCACTGCCACCGGCCACCAGGCGTTCACCCAGAACTTGAGACCGCGACTGTTACTCGACATGGTAGTTAGGCGCCTCCCGGGTGATGATCACATCGTGAACGTGACTCTCACGCAGGCCGGCGCCGGAGATGCGCACGAATTGCGCCTTCTCCTGCAGTTCCAGGATGCTGCCGCAACCCAGGTAGCCCATGCCGGAGCGAAGGCCGCCAACGAGCTGGAAGACCATGGATTCGAGGGGGCCACGATAGGGCACGCGTCCCTCGATGCCTTCGGGAACGAATTTTGCCAAGCGGTTCTGGCTGGCGCGCTCGCGCTGTACCACGCCCTCGCTGCCCAGTTCCGCGCTGGCCAGATCGGAGGTGCTCTGGAAGTAGCGCTCACCGGAACCCTGGCTCATAGCGGTGAGTGAGCCCATGCCGCGATAGCTTTTGAAGCTGCGTCCCTGGTAGAGGATGGTTTCGCCGGGACTCTCGTCGACGCCCGCAAACAGCGAGCCGATCATGACCGAGCTTGCGCCTGCCGCGATGGCCTTGGTGATTTCGCCGGAGTACTTGATGCCTCCGTCGGCGATGATAGGAATGCCGCGCTCGCGTGCAGCGCGATAGGCTTCGGCGATGGCCGTGATCTGAGGCATGCCCGCGCCAGTAACCATGCGGGTGGTGCAGATGGAGCCAGGACCGATGCCGACTTTGATGGCGTCAGCGCCGGCGTCGATAAGCGCCAGCGCGCCCTCGTATGTGGCGATGTTGCCGGCCAGCACGCCGACATTCGAGAATGCCTTCTTGACCTCGCGGACCGCCTCCAGCACGCGCGAAGAGTGACCGTGCGCGGAGTCGATAGCCAGCACGTCGGCGCGGGCGCGCACCAGTTCGGCGGCGCGCTCAAGAAAGTCGCCCGTTGCGCCGATGGCCCCGCCCACGCGCAGCCGGCCCTGATCGTCCTTGCTGGCGCTGGGATACTTCAGTTTCTTCTGGATGTCTTTGACGGTAATCAGGCCCTTGAGCTCGTACTGATCGTTAACAACCAGCAGCTTTTCAATGCGGTGCCTGTGGAGGATGAGTTCAGCCTCTTCCAGCGTGGTGCCGACAGGGACAGTAACCAGGTCCTCTTTGGTCATCACGTCGCCGATGGGGATGTCTGTGCGAGTCTCGAAGCGCAGGTCGCGGTTGGTGAGGATGCCGACCAGTCGCTTGCCCTGCGTGACCGGCACGCCGGAGATCTTATAGCGGCGCATCACGTCGAGGGCGTCGGCGATCATCTGGTCGGGGCCGATGGTGACGGGATCTACGATCATGCCGCTCTCAGAGCGCTTGACCTTGTCGATTTCGCCGGCTTGGTCAACGATGGTGAGGTTGCGATGCACAATGCCGATGCCGCCCTGCTGTGCCATGGCGATGGCCATGCGCGACTCGGTCACAGTGTCCATTGCCGAGGAGATGAGCGGAGTGTTGAGCGTTATGTCGCGCGTCAACTGGGTCTGGGTGCTCACCTGAACGGGCACCACCTCGCTGTAGGCGGGAACCAGCAGCACATCGTCGAAAGTAAGGGCTTCAGTTAGGTTTTGTGCCAGCATAATGCTCTGATGCGCCTGGCGGCCAAGGGACTCGTGTCCCCGGCGCGGCAGGCGCTTAAAGACTATTGTAGCGGAGAGGGCCAGCTACTTCTGGGAACCCTATAATAACTTGCTAAAAGTCCTCGCCGTAGACCTGCACCTTTTTGGTCGACACTGCATTCCCGATGGCTTCAGCAGGCTAGTCGTCCCAAGAATTTTAAATAATCCAGCGCAACTTCGAGCAATCAGCCCTGTTTCGGAGGATACAGCAAGCTGCAAAGAGCTGTCTCAGCTAAAGACGGAGGGAGAATGCACGAAACAGTATTTACTCATTGTCGTTTTGGGTTTCATTGCATCGCAGAAGGCTGACCATGTCTGGCAGATGCCGAGATAACATGCCATTTTCTCATGATGACGATTTTGCATCTCACCTCGGCCGAAACTGCTGAACTCTTCGCAGCTCTCGTCCGTTCCAATGAAGCATTCGGCGAAGACCCTATTTGGGAGAATCGAACCGTAACGTGGCTCTTCGGAAAACAAGAGAATGCAGGAAGAGCGGGGATGCAATATGGTGGCGAAAGACCCAGTGATGGCGGACCATGTACCTGCCGTCTGGTTCCAGCGACTCCCGACTAGAGACGGCGCGCATGAGGCTAAAGGCGGGTAGAATCCCGATTGGGAGCAAATCTATGTCGTACGCGGAATTCGCCGTTGGGGCGGTGGGTGGGCTTTCTGAGCTGTCTCCTGGTTGTGTCCTTCGATCGAATCCGGAGACGTCCTGATCGGGTGGTGCCGTTCGAGGCTCGGAGAGGTCGAACCCTAGATCGAGAAGCTCTTGCGCTTGCTTTTGCGACTCTTTACACCAAGTATGCCGATGAACTGCATCCGCATTTTGTTCTGCCGGATGATCGCGAGATGGTCACCTCGATCGTGAGTAAATTCTTGCGGGAGAGGCAAGACAAACTCGGTGAAATGTACTTCGGTCCAAGTCCGTTTGAGCAAAGCGAAGTCGAACTCGCCAAACGGACCGTTGATCGTGCCATCGAGTTATTCACACAGATCTAACCAACGTTGACAATGAATTAGCTAAACGCCCACAGGAAACGGCTTGGGGCTGGATTCGTCGGTGTTGGCGGCGCTGCCGGTGCGCCAGCGCTCGAAGCGGCCTTGCAGCAGGCTCATCAGGCCGGTGTACCAGTAGCCAATGACGAACAGAATCAGGAACGGCGCGGTGAAGTAATTCTGGTTGGAGAAGGTGTAGAGAATTGCGAGGAAGAAGTAGCCGCCTAGGAACAGTTCTATCCACGGAGCCAGCACAAGGCGCTTGCGGTACTTGGCAGCCTGTGACTTCTCACCCTTCTTGGCGACGCGGTACTTGGGGGTGCGGACAAACGCGCTTTTAATGCCAAACAGGGCTTCCATTACTGCCTTGGTGTTTGTCACGGTGAGGCCGATGCCGAGCGCCATGAGGAAGGGCAGATAGAAAAACGTCTTCTTCCAATTGTTGGGGAAGAGTTCGCGCTCGCTCATCACGTAAAAAACCGCGATGGAGAAAGTAGACGCCGTGAACAGAGGCACGTCGATAAGCAGCATCTGAAACCAGCCCTGGTAGAAGCGGCAGATCATGGCGGGAATCAGGGCCGCGGACATGATGACCATCAGCGGATAGCTGAGGTTGGCGGTGAGGTGGTAGACGGCCTCGACTTTGATACGGCGCGGCACGTCGGACTTGAAGACCCTGGGCAGGACTTTGATGCTGGTCTGGATGAGTCCCTTGGCCCAGCGCGCCTGCTGGGTCTTGAAGGCCGTCATTTCAATGGGTAACTCGGAAGGGCACTCGACGTCGGGCAGGTACTTGAACTTCCATCCGGCGAGCTGCGAGCGATAGCTGAGGTCCGTGTCTTCGGTGAGTGTGTCGTGCTGCCAGCCACCGCCGTCTACGATGGCCTGGATGCGCCACATGCCGGCGGTGCCGTTGAAGTTAAAGAAGTCGCCGGAGCGAGCCCGGGCGCCGTGCTCCAGAATGAAGTGGCCATCGAGCAGGATGGCCTCGATCTGGGTCAACATGCTGTAGTTGCGGTTGAGGTGAGACCAGCGCGTCTGGACCATGCCGATTTCAGGTTCGGCGAAGTGGTGGATGACCTTCATGAGCCAGTCGGTTGGGGGCACAAAGTCGGCGTCGAAGATGGCGACGTACTCACCCTTGGCAACGTTGAGGCCGGCATCGAGTGCTCCCGCCTTATAGCCGTGGCGGTTGGTGCGGTGGATGTAGGCGATGGGATGGCCGAGAGCTGCATAACGAGCGACGATGCTGGAGGCAACCTCGCAGGTCTCGTCGGTGGAGTCGTCCAGCACCTGAATCTCAAGCTTTTCCCGCGGATAGTCCATGGCGCAGACCGCCTCGATGAGCCTGTCGATGACGAACTGCTCGTTGAAGATGGGCAGTTGCACGGTCACCCTGGGCAGCTCGTCGAAGTGGCGCGGCGGATTGGGATTGTAGTTCTTGCGGTACTTGAAATAGAGGTAACACATAGTGTAACGGTGGACACCGTAGAGGGCCAGAACGATCATCACAGCGAAATAGGGCAGCAGCACTGCCGCGTCAAAGAGATTCCAGTGGTAGAGCCCCTTGAAGGTCTGGTCCTGGTACTGCATCTTAAGGTAGTG
The DNA here is from genome assembly GCA_035945795.1 of Occallatibacter sp. Taxonomy (GTDB): domain Bacteria; phylum Acidobacteriota; class Terriglobia; order Terriglobales; family Acidobacteriaceae; genus Telmatobacter. The sequence goes on along the minus strand of DASYZU010000032.1, from coordinate 439,915 downwards.
ACGGAGGCCGCTAGGCGAGGCTAAGGCCAGATACGCAGCCGCCTGGGCAGGCAGCTCCCCGAGTTTCAGGTGGAGCGGGCCGTCGGCAGGGTTCAGTCGGGTCAAAAGCGCGGCGAACAGGGCGGGCCTCCACAGTCTGGATAAGGCCAATTGTAAGCGATGGAGCGCTTTCGGTGCCGTGCAGCTCGCGAGCGGACGACGTGGAGCGATTGCCGGTATTCGGACCCGCTGATGCGGGGGGCCCGTCAGCCTACGGCCTTGATCTCCTCACTTTGTCCAAAAACTGCGAAAATCTGTGCATCTCCGCATACACTCGAATTGCACAGGTTTTGCGCATTTGATTGTCTCTATCTTGCTGGCGTACTGTCATCTAACAGTTGGAGAAAGTTCCGCTATGAGCACGCAGACCACATCCCCCATCGTTGCCGCACCGGGCGGTAGTTTCTTGCTGGAGACTCGCACGCCGGCTGAAGTTTTTACGCCCGAAGACCTGGATGAAGAGCAGCGGCAGATTGTGGCGACTGCGGTACAGTTTGCGCGCGATGAGATTCAGCCGGTGATTGCGGCCATTGAAGCCAAGGAACCGGGGGTGTTGGCGGGGGTTATGCGAAAGGCCGCCGGCCTGGGATTTGCGGCCGTGGACATTCCCGAGGAGTACGGCGGGATGGGGCTGGACAAGGTCAGCTCTACTCTGATTACAGACCACTTATCGGTACTTGCGAGCTTTTCCACTGCGTTTGGCGCGCACATCGGAATCGCAACGCTGCCGTTGGTCTGGTACGGCACCGAGGAACAGAAACAGCGCTACCTCCCCAAGTTGGGCAGCTGTGAGTGGGTCGGCTCGTACGGGTTGTCGGAGGCCAGTTCGGGATCGGACGCTATGAACATCCGGACCCGGGCAGTGCTCTCGTCCGATGGCGCCTACTACACGCTCAATGGCGAGAAGCAGTGGATTACCAACTGTGGCATCGCCGGACTCTATACCGTATTCGCCAAAATCGTAGATGCCGCTACTGGAACCGAAAAATTCTCCGCATTCCTCATCGAACGAACCACCCCCGGACTGAGTGTGGGCTCCGAGGAGCACAAGCTCGGAATTCACGGCTCCTCCACCTGCCCACTCGTACTTTCCGACTGCAAGGTGCCGGCGGCAAACCTGTTGGGCGAGGTTGGGAAGGGACACCATATTGCCTTTAACGTGCTGAACGTGGGCCGGTTCAAGCTGGGTGTGGCTTGCGTTGGAGGGGCTCGTCACGCGCTCGGGCAAATGATCAAATACGCCAAGGAGCGGCATGCCTTCGGCAAGTCGATTTCCGAATTCGGGATGATTCAGCGCAAGATTTCAACCTCGGCCACGCAGCTCTATGCGGCCGAAAGCATGGCGTACCGGACGGCGGGCCTGATGGATGCGAGTCTGGCGCAAGTGGTTGGAGAGCCGACACATTCGGCACGAGAGACGCAGAAGAGAATTGAGGAGTACGCGATCGAGTGCTCCATCCTCAAGGTCTACGGTTCGGAGATGCTGAGCGTGGTTGCGGACGAACTGGTGGCCACGATGGGCGGATACGGCTATGTGGAGGAGTATCCGGCGGAAAGATTCTACCGGGATGCGCGCATTAACCGGATCTTTGAGGGGACCAACGAGATCAACCGGATGATTATTACCGGCTGGCTGATGAAGCGTGCGATGAGCGGGCAACTGCCCCTGATGGGGGCCATCAAGCGGGTAATGGACGAGGTGATGGAGCCGCCCAGCTTCGACGGTGGGACGGAAGCTGAAGAGCTGCTGGGCCGGGAGGCCGCAGTGCTCGCGGCAGTGAAGAAGATGGTGCTGTTTGCGGCGGGCGTGGCCAGCCAGAGGTACATGACGGCGCTGCAGGAAGAGCAGGAAGTGATGGCGGATCTGGCGGACATGATCATGCAGGTGTATGCATTGGAGTCGGCGCTGCTGCGGGCGCGGAAGCTGACCGAGGGGCACAAGAGCTCCGCAGAGGCTGCAGCCGCGATGACGGGTCTGATGGCAGACGAGACGATGGGACTGGCCGAACAGGCTGCGCGACGGGTGCTGGCGGCTTGTGCGGAAGGGGACATGCTGCGGACGCAACTTGCGATTCTAAGGCGGCTGGCGCGGTTCACGCCGGGGGATGCTGTCAGTATGAGCCGTATCGTGGCAAAGGCTGCCCTTGCCGTGGAACGCTACCCGGTCTAAATAGGAAGTTCGCCCGTGCCGTACGCTCCATCGAATTCCTGTTCAACGTCAACAGCTCTCCTATCTCTTAAGGCGGACCGGAGTTTCTCAAGCGAGGAGCCTCCAAAGCCTTCAGGGCAGTTCTTTAACCTTGAAATCCTTGAACTCGATTCTGAATCCTTCGGACTCCAGGCCGATATATCCCTTTTCAACACCAACATGAATGGTGTTCACCACTTCACCATTCACGGCAAGCGTGCAGGTGTCCCCAACGCAGCGGATGTCATAGCTATTCCATTTTCCCGCGGGCTTCACGCGGTTTTCCGTCATGTTCTTCTGCTCGTTGAAGCGCGTCGGTTTTCCGTCGACCGGTGTCATGCCGAAAATATAACCGCCAGCGAGCGAAGTCTGCGCCTGGTGCCAGATGTTTCCGTCCTCATCGTTCCTGAAGAAGACGCCGCTGTTGTATTTGGGAGTGCCGGGCATCGGGGTGAAGCGCCACTTGACATGGAAGGTGAAGTTGCTAAGCTCCTTGTTGAAACGCAGCCAGTCGTGCCCGCCGTTCCCGTCGCAGAGGATCTGATGCTTCGCTGCATCGATGTGCCATTGTGCGATATTGCTGACTGGATGCGTGGGCGGAATAGCGATGCGGGTCCACTGCGCCTCGGCATTGGCTGGAAATAGGTTCACGCTCTGTGCCGACACAGACAGTGCGACAGCAAGAAGTGGAAGGCCCAGCAGGCTGCGTAACTCAAATTTGCTCATTGATTCATCTCCGAACGTGGCGGGTTCTCCGCGACCAATCCGGACGAATTGTAGCACCTGCAGATCGCGCGGAATGTGCTCGGGATCATGCGGTACACACAGGCCGACGGCCCACGAACCGTCAGGAATTGTTTCCCTTGGATGCCCACCCGCAAACAGTCGAGGCCCAGAATCGCAAACCCGCGATTCTAGGCCTCGGCCAAACTGCTGTGGGTAGGCCGCGCCCGCTACAGGAGCGGTGTCGCAGTCACCACCACTCGAGTACCCCCTTTATTGTCGAGTGAATCCGATGTGAAGGCCACGCTGGCTTTGCCAATTGGAATCAGCACTGGGGCTTGCCACTTATTCTGGCGGATGACCGGCTGGTGCAGCCTTGGGTCGTCGGACTGGGCCAAGCCGGTCAAATCCGCAGTCAGACTGATCGCAAGCTGACTGCCGACCTCATGGACTTCGTTTACGTCAATGTTTACGCCTACATCTACATATTGATATTGCGTAGCTTCTGTTGTCCCGTTGGCAGTCATCGATCCTGTGGCAATTGGAATCCTCGACCCTGTGCGGATAGACATGCCGCCATGGGGACCGGTGCTTACGGTCGTGGAGTAAGTGCGGCTGTTGACCGGCTTGCTGTCGCTGCCAAGCTCTTCGATCACGAAATCGAGGTGGTAGTAGTGAACCGGCGGCGTGGCGGGCTTGGCAGACTCCGGAGCCCTGGCCACGGGGGCGTTAGCTGTGTCCTGGGCAAATGCCTTGCGTCCCAAAGTCACCGTGAAGAGCATAAGGCAGCAGAGTATCGTGATCTTGCGCATGAGGTTCTCCTTAGTCTCCGCCGTGGTCGGGCGGGCCGAGTGGCTGAATTTCGATTGCGACAATGCTGAGAGGCGCGGTGGCTTGTTTCTGCGCCTCGATGAAAGACTGACGTTCAGTTTCTGGAGCCTGGGCAACGAAGACGATGAACGTCCGCTCCTCAGGAGTCAACGGTTGAGGTGTGGGAAAAATGTCGAGCTTGGGAAGTGGCGCAGCTTTGCCAATGACAGCTTCCCTGCCGGGATGTCGCTCGTGCAGTGAAGCCTTCGCGTGCTGCGCTGTTGTGGCAGGGGACTCTGTTGTCGATCCCGGATGATCGGCGACAGCAGGAGACCGCTGAAGTAGGGGCGCATGGTTCGCACGACTGGTGAGTGGCTGAGTGTGTCTTGAGCCTGAAAAAACAAGCAGCAGAAGCAAGCCGGCGGCAATCGGCAAAGCAATCGCCCACGGAAGCCAGCGGCGCCGCGGCGCGGGTATGCCTTCTGCGGCGATGCGTGCCAGAATCCGCTCTTCCAGACCAGATTCAGTATCTGGATCAGCGTAGCTGGAGAGCGCAGAATGAACCAGAAGGTCCAACTCGTCCCTTTCAGGCATAGGGAGCCTCCTCTGCACGAGCATCCGGAGAAATTTTCTCGAGCGCACCTAACTTCTGCCGAAGCAGTTGGCGCGCCCTCTGCAAGCGCGTGCGGACAGTGCCTTCCGGAACGCCAAGAACCTTCCCGATCTCCCGCGAGTTCAATTCGTCATTCGCCGAAAGCACGAGTGGCACGCGCAACTCCTCGGGCAGTGCATCGATCATCGAGTGAATCACCGCGTGCTGGTTCGCAACGAGCAGAACCTGCTCCGGACCGGGCTCGCACGACGGCGTATCGGCAACCGTGATCTCTCCACCCAAATCGACATTGCAAACCGGAGACATCACCGGCCGCGCCCTGCGGTCAACCGCGATCCTCCACGCCACCCGCGCCAGAAACGCGCGTTCGTTCTCGACACCCTGCCATCCGCCATTGCGATAGAGCTTCAAGAATGTCTCCTGCACCGCGTCTTCAGCATCGTAGGAGTTCAGCAGCACGGCATAGGCGACGCGAAACACAAAGCGCGACTGGCGCTGGACGAGTGCCGTAAACTCCGCATCTTCGCCGGTGGTCAAGATGTGCGTGCTCCCTCGGGCTGCCGGCAGAAGATGCGTGCCGGGTGCAAGGCAACTTTACTCCCTGTACACACGCTAAGACGGTGAGTGGAGGCGGGGTGTTCAGATATTTCTCGGTGAGACGGCTACGCCGCTGTTTCGTGCGGGAGGGAGGCGCGGGCCAGAAGCGAGACGGGGAAGATCCAAACGAGCCCCGCGATATCGTCGATGCCGTAATGGAAGCGGAGGGCGATTGTAGACAGGGTGATTCCTGTGCAGACGATGATGGCCACGGCCATCAACCAGCTTGGCAGCTTGCCTCTACAGAGCCACGCCATGAGCCAGGGGTTGGCCGTATGCAGGCTGGGGAAGCAGTCCGTGGCGAAGCGGAAGTTGCCCATGAGAAACGTGTAGGTGAGCGTGGACTCGATAAAGAGGGGCTTTGCCGGGGTTGTGAGAGAGAGGGGGCCGGAGACGGGAAAAAGGATGTAGAAGCAGTAGCCGCAATAGAACGAGATGAGCAGTGTGCGCCGGATAAGGCGAAGCTGCTCCATGTCGCCCCTGTGCATGAACCAGGATAGGACGATTAACGGAGTGAAGGGATAGAGTCCGTAGAAGCTGGACATCACCTGGAGGGAGAGGCGGGAATCGAGTCCCCACTGGCTGAACCACAGATAGGGAGTTTTGCCGAAGAGGACGACGTCTGCGGCCATCATCCATTGGTCTTTTGAGGAGATGCCGAGCCAGATTGTGATGACGGAAGCGTGGAAGAGCTTGAGGCTCACATAACCCAGAACAGCAACGACCATGGGGCCGATTTCGACAACGATGCGCAGGAGAGGCCGGACGCGCGGGGTGAAGCGCACAGCGATCAGGAGCACTGCAACAATCAGGGCAATGGAGCCAATTACCAACTGCGCAAGGAGGAGGCCGCCGGGGGTCGCGAAGTCGACGTGGCAGAGCAACACCAGTACCAGGACAAGGCACAGAAAAGACCCGGTCATCAATTCGTCGAGGCGTCGACGAAGGAAATTCAGCATGGCGCAATCCCTGTGTTTGATGAGGGCCAGTTTACTTGGCGGTTGCGGCGGGGTGCAAGGCAGGAATTACTTCGGGCAGGGGTTGGGGCCGGAGGTCTCCCACGGATCCACATGTGGTTGCTGAAGGATTTGGGGGACCCATCGCCTGAGAAAGCTAGCCTAGAGCATTTTCTGAATACACGTAGACTTTTTAAGAGCATTGAAGGCGGCTTTTTCTTGAGGAAAAAGCACTTAGCATAGTACCTTCGGTCTACACCAATTCCGAAAATGCTATAGTCTTTTAAGAGCGGATCGGATTCGCAATTATAGTGGCCGGGTTCCGGGCTTGGTGCTGACTAGGACGCGACTTTCTGCGCAGCGTTCGGGGTCTAGGCATTGTTGCCAAGACGTGCCAATAACGAAGCCTTCATTTCCTGCAACCTCAGAATCCCTGGGCTGTTCTCCGCGGCTGATTGCTGGCGGAGCTCGATGGCCGTGTTTACCACCAGAAGTGCGGACCGGTTCAAGCCTGCCCGGTAACGCCGTTGGGCTTCGTCATCGGCAATATCCGCAGCGCGGGCAGAGTCTGCTGCGAAGAAAGCTGCCGCCCTTTCGTCGAAAGTTGTCACCGCCTCGATCACCGATGGCAACCCTTCCGGATAGGCGCGGCGAATTCTTGCCAATTCGGCCAGCAATTGCGGCGCATCGATGCCTTGCGGATTGGCGGCCAGCGCAGCCGAAGCGTATGACTCCGCTGCAACCAACCCGTGGGGAAGGATGGCGCCTACCGCGCACCCCATTATCCACTCGGCGCGGCGTAAGAGCGCTTCAGATGTGCTTGTGGCAACGTCCCCATTGGCAACTTCCATTTTGGCAGATTCCGTAGCCTCTAGCGTCACTCGATCGGCCGCTTGTCGCAGTTGGTCCTCGAGTTCCTTGATCTGCAATTCAAGAGTTACTACACGGGACTCCTCGATACTTTTTTCTGCTTCGAGGTCGCGAATCCGCAATTCCAATCGTTCCGCTTCGGCGCTCCGTTCGAGCGCTTCCTGGTGAGCGATCGACTTCTCGTTCTCGATTCGGGTGGTTGCCTGTTGCAGTTGTTCCTCGAGATCCCTTGAGCGCTGCTGAAGCCCAGTCAGATTGGCATCGCTTCCGGCTTCCACTTCGCGGATGCGCTGTTCGAGTTGCTCGACTGCGAGCTGATGGGCCTTCGCCTGTTCGCTGGCCTGCGCCGTGAGCTCATCATTCCTAAGAGACGCCTGTTGCAGCTGATCCTCGAGTTCATTAAAGCGCTGCCGAAGCGCAGTCAGATTGGCGATGCTCTCGGCTTCCATTTCACGCGTACGCTCTTCGAACTGCTCGACGGCTGTCCGATGGGCCAACTCCTGCTTGCCGGCCTGTGTCACAAGCTCATTATGCTGGAGGGATGCCTGTTGTAGTTGGTCCTCGATCTCCTTCGATCGCTGTTCAAGCGTGGTCAGATAGTCACTGCCCTCGGTTTCCATTTGGCGCATTCGCTGTTCGAGCTGCTCTACGGCTGTCCGATGGGCCTGCGCTTGTTCGCCGGCCTGCGCCGTGAGCCTCTCGTTCTGGATGGATGCCTCCTGCAACAGGCCTTCGAGTTCTTTCGAGTGCTGCTGAAGTGCGGTCAGACTGGCACTGCTTTCAGTTTCCATGTCGCGCATTCGCTGTTCGAGCTGCTCCACGGCTGTCCGATGGGCCTGAGCCTGTTCGTTTGCCTGCGCCGAAACCGTGTCATTCCTAAGGGACGCCTGTTGCAGTTGGGCCTCAAGCTCCTTTGAGCGCTGCTGAAGCGCGAAAAAATTGGAATCCTTGGCGCTTCCCTCGGCCTCCAGATCTGCAACGCGTTGTTCCAACTGCTCGATTCTCTTCTCTCTGCCGCGCTGGACGATTTCTTTCCGGGCTTCCTCATGAACAATCTCCTCTCCGTCTCCGTACGGAGGGTCATAACCAAGGCGCTCCCCGAGCTGATGAAGGACCTGCCTCGCGCTCCGCAGCTTTACGAACGAATACAGCAAAAGAAAGGCGAGCACCAGAACAATCACCAGTGCGATAGGGGCAACGCTGGTTGGAAGAAGGACAAACCGGCCCTCGAGAAGCCGAAAGAAAGCGTTGATTTTATCGGACATGAATAGTAGCCTCGCGCGATAAGTTCAAAAAGCTGACCTATGGGAAAGCTAACATGAAAAGGCGCGCACCATCGCGTCATCCGGAGTTGCGCGCGGAGTAGTTCATTACCAGGCAACTTGGAACCGGTTCGTTTCTCGTGGTGGTAAACGAACCGGCACAATGGAACAGTCGGGTTGAGTTATGCCTTCGCCGAAGTCAACGCACCGAGGTCGGCAGCCAGCTTTTCTGTGGAGAAGGCTTCGATCAGGTCGCCTTCTTTCAGGTCGCTGAAGCCGGCCAGACCGATGCCGCATTCCATGCCGTTGGTAACTTCCTTGGCGTCGTCCTTGAACCGCTTGAGGGAGTTGATCTTGCCCTTGAAGACCTGTTCTTCTCCACGCATGATCTTGACCTCCGCGTCGCGGCGGATGACTCCGTCTTGAACACGGCAGCCGGCGATGGTGCCGACCTTGGGAATGCGGAAGATGTTGAGGACTTCGGCGCGGCCGAGGTAGTTCTCTTTGAATGTAGGGTCGAGCAGGCCGAGCATGGCAAGGCGCATCTCGTCCTGCAACTCGTAGATGATGGAGTGCAGGCGGATCTCGATGCCTTCCTGTTGGGCTAGTTCTGCGGCTTTGCGCTCCGGGCGGACGTTGAAACCGATGATGATGGTGTTCGAGGCCGTAGCCAGCAGGACGTCACTTTCGGTAATGGAGCCAACGCCGGAGTGGATGACCTTGACGCGTACTTTCTCGGTGGACATGCGGACCAGCGAGTCGGCCAGCACCTCGACCGAACCGGTAACGTCGCCCTTGATGATGAGTGGCAGGTCTTTGACGCCGGCTTGACGAATCTGTTCGGCGAGACCTTCAAGCGAGACGCGTGAGCTCTTGGCGAGCTGGGCGTCGCGCTCCTTCATCTTGCGGTACTGGGCGATGCCCTTGGCTTTGTCACGGTCGGCGACGACCAGGAAGGTATCGCCGGAGTCGGGCATGGATTCCAGGCCGAGGACTTCGACAGGCGTGGATGGGCCGGCTTCTTCAATGGCGCGCCCGCGGTCGTCGAACATGGCGCGGACTTTGCCGAAGGTGTTGCCGACAATGTAGCTGTCATTCAAACGCAGAGTGCCATCCTGGACCAGGACCGTGGCTACAGCGCCGCGGCCGCGATCGAGCTTGGCTTCGATGACTGAGCCAACGGCCTTGCGGCCGGGAGTCGCCTTGGGTGCGCGGATGTCGGAGACCAGGCAGATCATTTCAAGCAGCAGGTCGAGGTGGATACGCTTCTTGGCGGAGACTTCGACGAAGACAGTGCCTTCCTGCCCAGCGCCTGCCCACTCTTCAGGAATGAGGCCGCGGTCGGCGAGCTGCTTTTTGACGCGATCCGGATTTGCTTCGGGCTTATCGATCTTGTTGACGGCCACGATGATGGGGACGCCGGCAGCCTTGGCGTGGTCGATGGCCTCAAGGGTCTGAGGCATGACGCCGTCGTCGGCCGCGACCACGATGACAACGATGTCGGTGACCTTGGCTCCGCGGGCTCTCATGCGGGTAAAGGCCTCGTGGCCTGGTGTGTCGAGGAAGACGATTTCGCGGCCGGAGGCGGGTGAGCCTTCCTTGGCGAACCGCACCTTGTAAGCGCCGATATGCTGGGTGATACCTCCAGCCTCGCCGGCGGCAACGTCGGTTTCGCGGATGGCGTCGAGCAGAGAGGTCTTGCCGTGATCGACGTGGCCCATAACGGTAACGACGGGCGAACGCGGAACTTCGAGTTCGCCGGTATTTTCGGCTTCGAGGACTTCTTCGATAGCCTGGTTGGCGATCTCTTCTTCGTAGCTGATGACGGTGGCGGCAGCGCCGAACTTGGCGGCAACGTCCTTGACCATCTCGGCGTCGAGGGATTGGTTGACGGTGACGAAGACGCCGCTCATGAGCAGCGTGGCGATCAGGTCCTTGGCGCGGATATCGAGCTTTTCAGCCAGGTCCTTTACGCTGATACCTTCGGTGACCGTGATCTCGCGCGTGATGGGAAGCGGCTCGCCGCCGTATTGCACCCCGCCATACCGTGGCGGCGGCACAAAGCCCTTCATCGGGCCTTCCTTGGTCTTGGGGTATTGCGGGCGTCCGCCGCGTCCACGAGAAGGAGCGCGCTGTGGGCGAGGTGCTTCGCCGGTAGGCGGAGCGCCGCCTGCGCCGGGTCGGGCGCCGAAGCCGGGACGAGGCGGCCCGCCAAAGCCAGGACGGGCGCCAAAGCCGGGTCGTGCGCCTGGAGCGCCGGGGCCGGTGGAACTGCCTATGGGAGTGCGGGTCGGATGCTTGGGGCGTGGTCCGCCGGGGAACTGGCCGGGAGCTGAAGAGCCGCCGGGGGTGCGCTGCGGATAGCTGCCTGGGCCGCCCGCGGGGCGGCGGTCGAAGATTGGCTTGCCACGCTGGATTCCAACGCCGGGAGCAAGGTTGCCAGTGCCGGGTTCAATAGGCGGCAGGATGGGTGCCTTATAAACCGGCCGGGGGCCGGTCTGGGGCATAACCATCCGGCGAGCGGGCGGCGCAGGAGCGGGCGACGGTGTCTTGCTACGAGCGGCCTGCGCGGGAGTAGCGGTGGATTCGGCTGAAATTGAGGGAACAGCGGCTTCGATTTCTGGTGCTTCCACTGGAGCTGAAGGAGCTTTAGGAGCTGCAACAGCAGCGGCCCGAACGACGGGCGCGGCTGCGATTGGCTCCACTGCTACGGGCGGGGTCGCGGGGGGCGCAAGTGCTTCGGGCGCGGCAACTGTTGCTTTGGCCGGAGGCTTGACTGCGACGACAGACTTTTCAGCGGCTTCCTTTGCGGGGGCGGCGGGTGGCTTGACGGCAACTGCGCCCGGCGGCGGCGCGACCACAACAACGGGACGCGTGGCGGCAGCAGTGCCTGCAGGAGCCTTGGCAACCACTGCACCTGCCGGCGGGCGGGAGGCAATGGCCGGGGGAGCAGTAGGCTGAACGATGTTAGGCGCGGAGCGTGGCTGAGGAACTACCTTGCGCGGGGGCGGAGGCGGCGTGGCGACAACTGGCGCAGGCGGTACCGCACGGGCAGCGGGCGGGGCAGGCGGCTTTACGGTCGACGAGGCCGTTGGCTTTGCCGGTGCATGCGCGTGGCGCGCCTCTTCTTCATCTTCCTTTTTCTTGGCCAGAATGGCCTTCAGCACGTCGCCGGGCTTGGAGATGTGCGAGAGGTCGATTTTTGGCGTTATGCCTTGCGGAGCACGCGAGGACCCAGCGCCTGCATGGCCGCCAGAGCGCGTTCCACGCTCAATGTGTGCGCGGACTTTCTCTGCCTCGTACGACTCCAGGGAACTGGAGTGAGTCTTGCCGGCGCCCAGGCCGAGTTCCGCCAAAACGTCAAGAATCTGCCTGCTCTTGACTTCCATCTCGCGCGCGAGATCGTTGATACGAACCTTACTCATCCGCCTCTTTTCAATTTCCGATTCCCAAAGCACTTAGTCGCTCATAGCTACCTCGTGGCAATGGATGTTTTTCAAACTTCCATGATCATTCGATTGGCTTTGGAGGCTGCGGCGCATACTACGCGCCGTCCTCTTTAGCCGCCTGCTCTTCGCTGGTTGCGCTTTCGGTTTCAGTCTCTTCCGGCGCATTGCCGGCTTCGGGCACGTTCTCGATTGCCGCTTCCATGGCGCTGACGGGCTCTTCCTCCGCCTCACCAGAGGCGACGCTTTCAGCTTCTTCAGCAACCACAGCAGTGTTTTCCGACTCAGCTTCGGCGTCGGCCACAACGGCGGGCGCGTTTTCGACTTCAGCTTCGCCCGTAGTTGCTTCCGCGGCTTCAGGCACGTGGCCCGCTTCGCCTTCTTCAAAGTGGCCGAAGTAGTGGCGAACGGCAACGCTGATTTTTTCCAGGGTCTTTTCGCCGATGCCGGGAATCTCCTCGAGCTGCTCGGGAGTCATGTCGGCAAGGGCCTCGACGGTCGTGATGCCGGCGGCGACCAGCTTCTGAATGATGCTGTCACCCAACTCGGTAACCTGCTCGATAGGCGTCGAAGGTCCGCTGGCGAAGGAGCCCATCTGCTGCTCGACCTCCTGGCGCTTCTCTTCTTCGCTCTTGATGTCGATCTTCCAGCCCAGCAGTTTGGCGGCAAGGCGGACGTTCTGCCCCTTCTTGCCGATGGCGAGTGAAAGCTGCGTATCGTCAACGATCACTTCCAACTGCTTCTCGGTAAGGTCGGTAATGGAAACGCGGCTGACCTTGGCGGGCTGCAGAGCCTTTTCGGCGAACGTTGTGATCTCATCGCTGAATTCGATGATGTCGATCTTTTCGCCACGAAGTTCGCGAATAATGGATTGAACGCGCATGCCCTTCATGCCGACGCAGGCGCCGACCGGGTCGACGTCCTTATCACGGCTCTGAACGGCGATCTTAGTGCGCTCGCCGGCTTCGCGGGCAATAGCGCGAATCACGACCGTATTGTCGTAGATCTCGGGGACTTCCGATTGGAAGAGGTTCGACACCAGTTCGGGAGCGGCGCGGGAGACGATCACCTGCGGCCCCTTAGCAGCGCGGTCTACCTTGAGGAGCACCACGCGGACACGCTCGCCGATGGAGAACTGCTCGAGGCGCGACTGCTCGCGCTTCGGGCAGCGGGCTTCTGCCTTGCCTAGGTCGTAGATCACGTCCTGACCCTCGATGCGTTTGACGGTGGCGTTCAGGACTTCCTTTTCGCGGTGCGCGTATTCCTGGAAGACGGTGTCACGCTCGGCTTCGCGGACCTTCTGAAAGATGACCTGCTTGGCGAGCTGCGCGGCGATGCGGCCCAGGGGACTGGTATCGCGATACATGCGGATTTCAGAGCCGACTTCGACGCCGGGGGCCAGCTCATTGGCCTCTTCCAGCGTGATCTGGTTCAGCGGGTCCTCGACCTGCTCCGCGTCCGCAACGACGGTCTTGTAAATGTAAGCCGTGATTTCGCCGGTCTCTTTGTTGAGTTCCCCGCGCATGTTTTCCTGGGTCTTGTAGAACTTGCGCGTGGCCAGGGCAATGGCCTCCTCGACCGCGCCGACAACGATGGCGGGGTCAATGCCCTTTTCCTGGCTGAGGAGCTCGATGCTTTGATACAAAACGCTGCTGGCCATACTCTGCTTGCTCTCTCGATTGCTGCCCAACGTTCAGATTCGGAGTGCGAATCCCAGGGCCGGTTCAGTTGGGTTTTAGAGAAGGGATAAAGCTCGTCACCTTCTCTTGTTTCAGGTTTCCGGACGATTGCGGCATCCGGAGAAGCTCTCAGACTTCCGGCACCAGTTGCGCCTTCTCAATGTTGGCGAAGGCGATTTTTACAGTACTGACACCGGTCTTCCGGCTCTTGCTGTTCTGCTTGACCGCGTTCAGGTCGAGCGTGATGATCTTTCCTCCACCTGGCTCCGCGCCGACAATAAGGCGTCCCTGCCAGTGGCGGTTGTTCCGGATTGCCTCGAAGGTCTGTACCTTGACTAGGCAACCCTGAAACCGCTCAAAATCCTCAGGCTGGCTGAGCTTGCGATCCAAACCAGGCGAACTGGCCTCGAGCGTATATTCTGCTCCGGGAACCAGGTCTTCCACGTCCAGCAGAACGCCAAAATCACGGCTGAAGGCGGCGCAATCTTCGTGCGTCACGCCGGACAACTGCTCCACACTCAGTCTGCCCTCAATCAACCGCTCCGGAAGCCCCTCGATGCCGGCTGCGATGGATGCCTTGAGCTTTGCGCGTCCCTCAGCGTCTTTCTCGAGATAAATCCGGAGGGTGCGCTCCTTCGCAGGGCCAATGAACTCCAGGTCCACCACGTCCAGCCCATGCGAGGCTGCCACCCTTGCCGCCGCCAATCGAATTTCGTCCAGCTTGACTGCCATCGTTCCTTCGCCCCGTCGAGCAAAAACCGCTCGCCGGGAAACCGTACCTACTCCGCCCTTAAGCGGCTGTTTTTCGGGGGTTTACCCCGGTAAATTTGCCGCAAATAAAAAGTGGGCTATGAGCCCACTCCTCTCTCCGCCAGCCGGTGTGCACACGGTAGAACACTGGCGAACAAATTCGTCTGCATTCTTAGCATAGGCGAATTTGCCGGGAAATTCAATGGGGAAGAGAGGGGAAAAGGGGCGAAAAACGGTATTCCGGCTGGTTTTGAGTGGGCGACCAATCTCAAAAATGCTCCCGTTTTGCACCGCATCGTGCGAGGGACGACAATAGCGGAATGAAATTGTTCCGATTGATTGCCTTGTTCCTGCTGACCTGTTCAATGGCGATGCCTGCGGCGCGTGCGCTTGAGAAGCAGTCTGCCAGCGCGTATCGGGCGCGGCGGGTGGCGCTGGCTGCCAGGTTGCACGGCGGCGTTGCGGTACTATTTGCGGCCGAAGAGCCGCTGCTGGATCTAACGCCCTATCGGCAGGATGAGGATTTTTACTATCTGACCGGGTGGACGGAGCCAGGGGCGGCTCTGCTGCTGGTCGCAGAGGCTCCGCAGGCGGCGACACCGCGGGCTTACAAGGAGATTCTGTTTCTGCCTACGCGCGACTTGCGCATGGAAAAATACACCGGAGTAAAACTGGATGCGGCTTCGCCGGGTGTGGCGCAGGCAACGGGTGTGGATGCCGTACAGCAGATGACCGAGTTGCCGGCGGCGCTGAACGGACTGATCGACAAAGACCGCAGGCTGGCATACAACATCTGGACGCAACCGGAGGCGCAGCAGGCGAAGGCGCTGGTGAACTTTACTGCGGCGACGCTGGGGACGGCCGCGGTCGATGTGCACGATGTGGCCGGCCTCACCGCCGTGTTGCGCGTCGTGAAGGACGCGGGCGAAATCAAGCTGATAAAGAAGGCATCGGCGGCGTCGATTGCAGGGCAGCGCGTGATGATGCGTGCGGTGAAGCCGGGCGAAACGGAGCGCGCAATCGCGGGCAAGATGACGGCGGCGTGGATGGAGAACGGGTGCGAGCGGGCCAGCTATGCGGCAATTGTTGGCTCGGGCATCAACTCGACGACGCTGCACTATGCGGAGAACTCGCGCACAATCGAGGACGGCGACATAGTCGTAGTCGATGCGGCTTGCGAGTACTCGATGTACGCTGCTGACATTACGCGCACTGTTCCGGCGAACGGCCACTTCACTCCGCGACAAAAAGAGATATACGACATTGTGCTGGGCGCGCAGCACGCGGCGATCGACGCGTTTGTCGCCGGCAAGTCGACCATCAACGACCGCGACCGGCGCGACCCGAACTCGCTAGACACGGCGGCATACAACTACATCGACGCACATGGGAAAGACTTGCACGGGCAGACACTAGTCCAGTACTGGCTGCACGGGCTGGGACACATGGTCGGAATCGACGTGCACGATCCTGTTGACCACTATCCCGCAGTGCTGAAGCCCGGGATGGTGTTTACGATCGAGCCCGGCATCTACATTCCCGAAGAGAAGCTGGGAGTGCGGATCGAGTGCACCTTTCTTGTTGGCGCGGATGGCAAGCTCGTTGATTTGGACAGCGACCTTCCGCACACGGCTGACGAAGTTGAAGTGGCGATGCGCAGCAAGTAGAGGAATGGCAATGGACCCGCGTGACGAAGTAGATCTCAACGAGTTGGAGATGCCGGCGAGAGCGTTCAGCGATCAGTTGATTGCGTGCCTGGATGAGTGCGCGCGTGGACGGAAGGGCCTGTTCTCTGAATACGTCGGCGATGAAGATGAAGGCAGAAGCTGGCCCGAGGCCGAGCGGTTACGGGCACTGGCGATGGCATTGCAGGGGGTCTTTGCGCAGCAGGAAGAGCGCAATGCGCTGTGTGACGAATTTCTGGACCTGTGCACGATTCACGGCGAGAGCCACCCGGGCGAGCGCAAGCTGGCGCGAGCGTTTCTTGAACGGATTGAGCGGGGCGATGTAGGGACGCCAACCCAGGAAGAGAGAAAGCCATGGTAACTCTTCATGCATTTCTGGCGCTAGCGGCGGGTTTTTTGACCATGGCCGTTCTGGTGGCGGTGTTGACTGCGTTGCTGGTGCGGCTGACGCCAAGCTGGGTGGGCGAGGAGAGGAAACCGCAGCCGGGTTACATCTTCGTCAATCTTGGTTATTCGTTTCTGGCTGCTGCGGCAGGTGGGTATGTGACGGCGTTACTGGCGTCCGCGAATCCGCTGTACCACGTGCTGGCATTGGGGATCATTGTGCTGGCGCTTGCCGGCCTGAGCGCACTGCAAGCGAAGGGAAAACAGCCGGTCTGGTACCAGTTGACGATGGTAGCTCTTACTCCGATCGGCGTGCTGGCCGGAGGCCTCGTGCGCCTCAGGGAGATTGGCATCTTGTAAAGGTGAGGATTCTTGAGATCAGAATTCGTGGTATCCAACTCTTTCAGCAGGAATAAGCGGAAATGATGGGGCACGGACCTGAATAGAGGCCAGGTTTCAAAGCGGGACCTGGGACGCTCGGCGCACGCAGTCGACGAGGGTTGTCCTCAGATTTCGTCAAGACGAGACGGGAGAAGCCGCATGGCCTGAAGCTGCGTGGTTGCGCGAGTTGGCGGTCGAGCAGCAAAACGTTCTTGCCCAGCACGAGGAGCGCAACGCGCTTAGCGACGAGTTTCTTGACCTAGGCGCAATCGACGGCGAGAGCCATCCCGGAGAACGCAAGCTGGCGCGTGCGTTTCTTGAGCGGATTGAGCGCTGCGAAGTGGGCACACCGACAGAAGATGAGAGAAAGGATTGAGCACTCCTGCCTTTGTGTATGTCGAATCAAGGTACTTGGCCTTCCTACCACTGGACGCCTGGATACAAACTCGGCAGCCGATAAGCGTGGAACTGGTCGGCGCCAGGAGTCGTCGCCTGCCACACCACCTGAGAGCCCTGCGGATTGAGTTCCTGCACGATGGCCCCCTTGACCGCCGCACAGAAATCCACTTCGACGTCGTTGTTGGCTAGCTGTTCGGCGTTGCCTCCGAAAAAGCTGAAGTAAGCAGGCGGCGGCTCGTAATGCGTGATCATGGTCGCCGTCATGTTCGTCTCGTTCAGCTCCAGAAGCGGCATCGTTGAGTAGCACTGTGCCGTGGTTGGCCGGTACGGCAGGCACAGCACCTGTCCGGTGGGGAAGATGCGGTCGTTGCCGTTGTCCATCATGCCGATGCGGAAGACGCCTGTGGTATTGGGCGTAAAGTAGCCCAGCCCATGCTGCGCGTAGAACCAGTCAGTGGGATCGGTGGCGCCCACCAGTTTGAAATCGCCGCCCTCGCCGAGGCGCCACATCACATCGCCCGATCCCTTGCCGTCAAGAAAATTGATTTTGATGACCCAATTCTGGTGTCGCATCGATAGCAGCAGATTGTGGTCATCGCTCGAATACAGCATTCCGTTCGAGTGCGTCCAGTCAGGAAAGTTCATCGGGCGCCGGTTAATGTCAAGGTGATCGAACGTATTCCATGCCCAATCGGGATTGAAGTTCTGGTCCACGTCCACCAGAGCGTCGCCAATCACGCTGGTTGTCCCCGTGGTTCCTGATAGGTTATTGAACGTTCTGGTATAAGTGGCCAGCAGCACAAGATGCCCATTTGGCAGCGGCAGCACGTCGTGGTGGAAGCTCCCGAGTTGATAGAGATTGCCCTCCGCATCACGGAAGTTTCCAGCCGCCAGCTTCTGGTTCAGCGTTCCCATAGTTAGGCTGTTCACCGTGTTTCCTGCCAGATCGATCTCCCTGATCTCGTTAATCACGCCGGAACTCTGCGTTTTGGTCAGCGACGACAGATAGGAGACCACCATCAGCAGATTGCCGTTGGGCAATAACTGAATGCCCTGAATCAAATCGGCGGTCGTGTGTGGATAAGCATAGGTCCAAATCACGTTGCCATTCAGGTCGGTGGCGAAGGCCTGGGTATCCGCTGAGGGAAGAATCGTGTTCCACATTTCGACGCCTGGCTGCGGCGCTCCTGAGGGTGCGGAGACGTTGACTGCCGAGGTTGGCGGAGGTATGCCCGTTGTGCAGGTGTGGTCTACGTCGTTGTAAGTGGCGCCATTGTTCAGCGTCGCCTGCGCCCGCATGTGATACAGGGTCAGGCCCAGCATTCCGGCGACATAAATCTGCACTTCGCCGCCATTTGCTGAAGGCGTTGATACCTGCCATGTGTTCAGACCGTAACCAGTCGTGGTTCCAAACTGCACATTCATTTTCCCGGGAGCGGGAAGGTAAAGTGAGTACTGCGCCACCTGTGGGTTCCCAAGTTCGAAGGGACACGTCACGTGTCCGGGCACGATGATCGACACCACTGCCGTAGCGTAGTTTTGTTGCGGTGATGAGGCCAGCGCTACAGTTACCGTTACGTTCTCGCTCTGCGACACGCTTGCGGGTGCCGTGTAATTCCCGCCGCTATTCACTGTACCCGTTGCCGGGCCTCCGCTTAAGACCCCATTCACCAGCCACTCGACCGGGGAGCTGCCCGCGCCCGTCACCGTGAAATGCAGTGTTTGCCCCTGGCCCAGTGCGGCATATTGCGGAGAGATGGTCAGCAACCCGCCCTGGCTAGCTACCGGTGGCGGGCTGGATGGCGGAGCGGAAACCGGACTTTGTGGCTGCGGCTCGGTCGCGCGGAACGTAGCGTTGCATCCGGCTAAAAACATGGCCGACGTGAGACAGAGGGTTGTCCCAAGACAGGTCGACATGGCGCGGGAGCTGGATCGATTTGCCGGGGGAAAACCGTCTTGAGTTGAACGCCGAAAAAGTCGACTCTCCACGCTTTTCACCGTTAGGATGCTTTGGGAAGAGTTGTCGTGCTGAATTCCAGCGCCATGGGGAAGTTCTGGGTGGTTGTTCATGCCCGTGGCGGTAAGGAAACCTCCCACTCCATCGAGATCTCATCGCGAAGGAGTGGGACATGCTATTCTGTCTGTCCTTGAGTTACCAGCGAATACCGAGGCTGATCGGAATCACCTTCGTACCCGCGGCTACACTCGTAGTTCCCAACCCATTCGGCTGCGTCGTAACGGCCGGCGTGAGGGCGTCGACGTAGCGCACTTCGGCGAAGAGCTTCATCTTGCTGTCGCCGTACATGCCGCCCATCCGGTGCTGGTAGCCGCCGCCAATGTTGAAGCCTCCCTGATTCGAGGAAAAATGACCCACCACTTGGGGCGTATATCCGACGCCGCAATAGTAGAAGTCGCAGAACTGGGCCGGCAAAACGTCGGTAAAGCTGGTGACCTTTCGGTAAAAGCCCCCGCCACCGGTGATGTAGACGTCATTTTCCGACTTGGGAAAGAGACTGACGACCGGATCGAGGGTGAGGGACCAAATGTGCGCGTGGCCGCCGGTGGCGCCGGTCTCAGCAATCAGCTTGCCGGGTAGCTTGTCGTCGATGAACTGATATTCGGCCAGAAGGGCGAAGCGTTTGGAGAAATTGACTCCGCCGCCCATGGTGAACTGCGCTCCCCAGGTGATGTAGTTCTTGTCGATGGGAGCGTTGAAGCCGCCGCCAAACTCGAGAGCGTATTTGCTGACCAGGCTGTGCCGCCAACCGCCGCCTGCGGTCTCCTGGCCTGCGGCTGCCGGCGCCGGTGTGGGCGCAGAGGGCAGAGCGGCCAGACCAGTAGAAGCGACGGACTCGGCAAGCTGGACCGAACTGGAATCATTTGAAGAAGAGAAGCCTGCTGAACTGGATCGATTCTGGGACACTGTGGACTGAGCATTCGCCAAACCTACGGCAAGGATGGCCGCAAATCCATGGAAACCTGCGGACCGCATAAGTGACATCCAACGAGCAAATGACATGGCTGAACCTCAAAGATTGAATTTTGTTCGTTTCCGGGAAACTCATACTGACCATAGGGTTAGACACAAATTACGGCCAGAAGTTGCCTGAGGGGGAAAGAAACACAAAGGCCGGAGCAACGCTCCGGCCTTTGTGTTTGTAACGGGATATGGGCTCAGCCCTGGACATCGAATTGTTCGGGGTGGAGTGTGGCGTCGCTCTTGACCAGAATATTCTTGCCGGTCAACTCTTCGAATTCGACGAGCCAGGCGGCGTTGTTGGACTTGAGAACCTTGACGGTCTCGGGGTTGACGCGAAGCAGGATGTCGGCACCCTCGAAGTGCTTTTTCATCTTGCGCAGCTCGGTGTAAATCTCGTTGCAGACGGTGGTCGGGCTCTTGACCATGCCGGTTGCCTGGCAGGTGGGGCAAGGGACCGAGAGCGTCCGTTCCAGAGACTGCTTCACGCGCTTGCGGGTGATGGCGACCAGACCGAAGTCATTGAACTGCAAGACTTTGGTGGGTGCGCGATCATTCTTGAGAGCTTCTTCAAGAGCAGCCATGACCTTGTAGCGGTTCTTGCGCTCGTCCATGTCGATGAAGTCGATAACGATGATGCCGCCGAGGTCGCGGAGTCGAATCTGACGGACAATCTCGGGGACCGCATCGAGGTTGGTCTTGAGGATGGTGTCCTCAAGGCGCGCCGACTTGCCAACATATTTGCCGGTATTGATGTCGATGGCTACCAGGGCTTCAGTCTGGTTGATGACGATGGAGCCGCCGCTCTTGAGCCACACCTTGGAGCGCAGGGCCTTGGAGATTTCGTCCTGAATGCCGAAGTGCTCGAAGAGCGGAGTCTCCTTGGTGTAGAGCTTCACGCGGCGGACCAGCGATGGCGAGAAGCGGTTGAGGAAGCGAACGATGCGCTCGTAGTCGGCTTCCGAATCGACCCAGATGTTTGAGAAGTTCGAGCTCACCTGGTCGCGGAGGATGCGCTCAATCAGGGACAGGTCGTGATAGATGAGCGCCGGGGACTTCGAAGAGTCCGAACGCTGCTTGATGTCGTTCCAGAGATTCATCAGGAAGCGGAGATCAGCGCGAAGGTCTTCTTCCGACGCTCCCTCTGCTGCCGTGCGCACGATGAATCCACCGGAGGACTCGCCACGCTCATTCACCAGAATCCGCTTGAGGCGCTGGCGCTCCTCATCGGACGCGATCTTGCGGCTGACGCCTATGTGGGTGACGGTGGGCATGAAGACCAGGAAGCGTCCGGGCAGTGCGATGTGGGAAGTGATGCGCGCGCCCTTCTTGGCGATTGGCTCCTTGGCGATCTGGACCAGAATCTCCTGACCGGGCTTCAGCAAATCGCTGATGACCGGAAGGTCCGTGGTCTGCATGGAGCGGCGCGAAGGACCTCCGCGACGGTTTCCGCGTTCTGGTGCTCCCGGTGCGCCACGTCCACGGCGTCCTCCGCGTGCTCCGCGATCACGCCGTTGCTGGCCAGAATCCGTGCTTGCCGCTGCGCCGTTCGATGGCTGGCCGTCGGCCGTGGCTTCATCTTCATCTTCGTCGAAGGCTTCTTCTTCGCCGTTCTTCTCGTCGAAGTTCAACTGAATGCGGTGGTCGAGGTGGGCCTCTTGGAGCAGTTCCCCCAGGTCGCCAGAGCGGATCTGTGTGGGAAGCGTCTCCTCTTCATAGTCGTCCAGGTCGTGTTCGTCGGATTTGTGGTGACGATGGTGGGGGACCGCTTCGAACTCCTCGCCATCAATAACTTCTTCCTCGATGAGTCCGGTGCCAGGGGCATAAGACGAGATGGACGGCACCGAACCTGCAACCGGTTTGGCCTCAGCTTCCTCATCCTTCTTCTTGCCAAATCCGAAGAGGCGGAAGCCGGTGGGCGGCACGGGGTCAATGCGGTGCGAAGCCGAGGCGTCTGATTCAGTTGATTCCTCGCTGGTCATGGGGACAGGCGGCTGCGCATCGAATACTTCTTCAAATACTGTCTCGGTCTCGAAGGTTGATGTTTCGGCAGAGGGTGGCTCCTCAGACTCGAGCTGGACTGCTTCTTCTTCAACTTGGCCGACTTCGAACTCAGGTGCGGGTCCGTGCGGCTCGGGGTCGAACTCCTCAGTCTCTTCGACGAATTCGTACTCCTCAACCTGGTCCGGTGTGGAAGCGGAGCTGGAGGCTTCGGCCTGCGGCTCAGGCTCGGCGACTTCTTCCCACTGGCGGGAACGATGCAGAGAGAGCGACTCGCCGGGGAGCAGTCCGCTACCGTCCCAAGAGATTGGCGTTTCAATCAGCGTGGAAGGCTTGGAAAAGCCGGACGGGCGCGCAGGTGCGACAGGCTCCGGGGGGGACTTGGGGGCATCGTCCGCCGGCGTACCGCCGTACTTGGAGAGGGATTCGCCGGGCAGAACAAAGGGAACCGGGACATGGGATGACGGCCGGGGGGCATAGGGAGCTGAGCCGTGCGAAGGCCTGTCGCCGGATTGAAATGCAGAGGCCTGAATGTCAGGAGCAATCTCGGATTCGATGGCCGGCTCTGGCGTGATTTCCATGGTTTGTCCGGATTCCGTGCGGCCTTCGGAGGAGCCAGTCGGGCCGCGAGCACCTCGACGATGGCGGCGTCCACGCCAGCGGCGTGCACCCTGTGCGCCCGAATCTTCCTGGCCTTCGCCAGCTTCCTCGGAGATGACGAACGATACGGGAGTAGGTGCAGCAGCGGGTGCTTCCGGTTCCGCTTCTTCCACAGGACGGCGATCTCTCGGGGGACGGTCCTGCCGCTGCTCCTGTTTCTGTCCAGAGCGGGCCTGGCGATCATCCAGACGTCCGCCGTTTCTGTCTGGCTGGGCGGAGTGCCGGACTTCGCGTGGAGCCTGGTTGGCGCCGCTCGCCGCGGCCTTTTCCAGCTCGTCGGTCTCTTCCGAGTCCTCGAGTTCCATGAAGTCGGTTACATAGAGGAAGGCGTCGCGCTCGAGACCAAGGTCCACAAAAGCGGACTGCATACCGGGCAGGACGCGGGTGACTCGTCCGTTGTAAATGGACCCTGCCAGGGTGTACTCGTTTTCGCGCTCGTAATAAATTTCTGCGAGCTGATCGTCTTCAAGAATTGCAAGCCGCGTTTCATGCGGCGTGCTGGAAATGCAAATCTCTTTTGCCATCGTACCTTTCCGTCCGGCTGTTCATGACAGCCGGTACCCGCGGCAAGGATGGATGGAGACGCGCAAGGCCGGAAGAAGAGGGGATATGCAGAGTGGATGACCCGAAAGACTGTAACGTGACGGCTGCCGCGCGGCGACTGCCCCCTGGGGGCAGAGAGCCAAGGCGGGTGCTCAAAGGAACAAGCCGAACGAGTTGAGTGTTGCGGTAATCCGATTGTAGAGAGTTTGTGGCCAACCATACCGGGAAACCCGGCGGGGCCGTTCCACCGCTGGCGTGTGCATGGTCGAACCGCGCTAAGAAAGCGGTGCTTGAAAGCCCGAGGCCTTCTGCGCGTTCCATGCAACCTGTTGGCCGCAAGCGGTTTTCCCGTCTCTGCGTGCTCATGAACCCTTGTCCTGCCGGGTGCGCGGTCCATCCGGACCTGGCCGGCGAAATACTTGAAAATACTGCTCTCGAGGTCCGGACAGTTCCGGGACGCCACAAGAGGCAAACTTGATAACCGGTGTCCAGGTTTTCAGGCCGGGACGCCTCAGTTGACGAACCGGCGCATGCGGACATTCATCGCTGCACCCAGCGCCAGGAACGTAAACAACACCGAAGACCCGCCGTAACTCATTAACGGTAAAGGAATTCCGGTGACGGGCATAAAGCCGATGACCATGCCGACATTGACCAGAATCTGAAAGGTCAACACAGCCACTACCCCCATGATAATCAGGGAACCGGACAGGTCCGCGGCCGTTTGAGCGTTCTGAATCAAACGCATCAATATGGAGAAGTATAGCAGCAGCACGAAAACCGCGCCGACGAAGCCGTGTTCCTCGCTGAATGCGGCAAAGATGAAGTCAGCATGGGGGATAGGGAGAAAGTCGCCCTGGGTCTGAGTACCCTTTGCGGCGCCTTGGCCCAAGACACCTCCGGCCCCTACGGCGATCTTGGACTGCAGCAGTTGATAGCCGGCTCCCCGGGGGTCGTTGTCAGGGTTCACAAAGCTGGTGAGGCGGGCTTTCTGGTAGGGCTTGAGGATCTTCCCGCTCGACCATGCGCCCACCGCGAAGACAGCAGCAGCGGCGATGAGGATGATCGACTGGCGAAAATTGATGCCGCCGAGGAAGAGGCCGGCAATCAGGATTGGCGCATAGGTAAGCGTGGTTCCCAGGTCGGGTTCCTTGATCACTAGTAGCATCGGGATGCCCACCAGAATGAAGGCCTTGAAGACATCCTGCTTGACCAGACCGCGTCCGCCCAGGTTAGCAAAGAAGCGTGCCACCACCAGGATGAGCACTAGCTTGACCCACTCCGAAGGCTGAAAAAGCATGGGGCCCGCCTTGATCCACCGTCTTGCGCCCAGGGCCTTGTGACCAATTCCTGGTACCAGCACTGCCGCAAGCGCAAAAAGGCAAACTCCGTATGCCCAGGGTGCCCAGTCGAGCAGCCGGTGGTAGTCGATCTTGGCAAACAGAAACATGGCCGTGAGGCCGCCGGCGATCCAGAACATCTGTTTGGTGTAGAAACCGACATACTTGGTGTGCAGCGTGGCCGAGTAGATTTCAACGACCGAAAGCGTGCAGAGCAGCAACACCATAGCCAGAAGCGCCCAGTCGAATTCGCGGAAACTGAGGATGCGGCGCATGGCGGTCATTGTGGCTTCCCCGGACTCACGACTCTAGTTTTCGCAAGTTGAGTCATTGCCTGCTGGGACGGGGTTGCGGCGGGCTTCGCTCCGCCTGCGGGCTCCGTCCCGGACTTGCGTGCGGGCTGTGTCGCGGAGTGCGTGTTAGTCACGGTGCGCGCAACAATCTGGCCGTTCTTAATAAGAAAGCTTCCGCCTTGCATGCGGGGCTGGTTGCCGGTCTGCTTGCCGAGATCGCCGCCGGAATTCGGGTCAGTCCATATAGCGCCCATCACGACCGGCGCGGCTGTCTTGACCGGCACAAGGTTATGCGCCAGGCGCCGCTGCTTTTCCACGTAGGCCGAAACAACCTTGGCGCCAATACGGGCGGGATAGTAGCTGAACTCGCCGTTCTGCCAGAGCACTGCCACCACCAACTCGGGATTGCGGCGGGGAGTGACGCCCACAAACCACACATTGGGATTGTTGTTCTTGCTCTTGCCAAGGCGGCTCAACGCATCGTGGCTCATCGTCTGCGCGGTTCCGGTCTTGCCGCCGAAGTCTATGCCCTCAAGATGGGCCGAGCTGGCGGTGTGGAAGGAGCCCGGCTGCGTCACCTCGTACATGCCATCCGTGATGGTGATCCAGTTGTCGGGATCAATGGGAATATCCACATTGCCGCTCCCCGGATAGCTCTCCTGAATCCCCTTGCGAAAATCTTCGGGGAGTTGATCTGGGAAGACGACATGTGGGCGGACCATGTGTCCACCTGAGGCGATGCCTCCGATAATGCGCGCCAGTTGCAGCGGGGTGGCCGCAACAGCACCCTGACCGATGGCGACGTCAAGCGTTTCGTCGGGATACCAGCGTGCGCGGTAGTTTTTCAACTTCCATTGCGCAGATGGCATTAGTCCGGCCTGTTCGCCCGGCAGATCGATGCCGGTCTTTTGTCCGTAGCCAAATTCAGTGGCGTATTTTGAGATTCTGTCGATGCCCAACTTGTCGCCGAGCATGTAATAAAAGGTGTCGCAGGAGTAGGGAATTGCGGTGTGGATATCGACTGCGCCGTGGTGTTCGTCACAGTGGTGAAAATATCCGTAGGGGCCCCAGCCGCCGGGGCAGTTGATCTTCATGTCCTGCGCAATACCCTCTTGCAGTCCGGCAACGGACATGAGGATTTTGAAGGTCGACCCCGGTGCCAGCTGCGCCTGGATGGCCTTGTTCATCAGCGGATGATCGGGGTCGGTGATGAGCTTGTTCCAGTCGGCGCGGTTGATGCGGACGGCGAAAGCGTTGGGATCGAAGCTGGGACGGGAGACCAGAGCAAGAATTTCACCATTACGGGGGTCCATTGCCACGATCGCGCCGTTGCGGTCGCCGAGCGCCAGCTCCGCGGCGTGCTGTAGGTCTTCGTCGATGGTCAGTCTCAGGTCCTGGCCGGGTGTGGCGTGCTGGGTACGCAGGAAGCCAACCTCACGGCCGCGGCTGTCGACTATGACGTCGCGGGATCCGTCCTGGCCGCGCAGCAACTGGTCGTAGGTCTCCTCTATGCCACCCTTGCCCACTACGTCGCCAGGCATGTAGTAGGCAAAGCGTGGATTGTTCAGATCCTCCTCACTTACTTCGCCCACATAGCCGATCAGGTGAGCTGCAAAGCCGTCGCGTGGATAAAGCCGGCGCTCCTCGTCGATGGTTTCGAGTTCGGGCAACTCGTTGCGGTGCGACTGGATAAAGGCCTGCTCGTCGGCGGTGATGTCCTGCTTGATGGGAATAGGTTGATAACCGGGCGCGGCGCGATAGTGGCGCAGCGTGGCTTGCAACTGATCGAGGTCGATGTCGAGTCCTCGGGCGATCAAGGGAAGATCAGCGTCCACGTTGCGGTTCTGCTCGCGGACCAGAAAGCAGGAGACCGAGGGATAGTTGTCTACCAGCAGCCGATTCTCGCGGTCGAACAGCTTGCCCCGCGGGGCCAGAATCGGCACCTTGCGGATGCGGTTCTGCTCGGCAAGCAAGCGGAAGTTCTCCGCGCCCAGCACCTGCAGGCGCCAGAGTTGCCCAGCCAGGGCGAGCATGATGAACAGGATGCCGTACTGCACCACCGTCAACTTGATCGTGGAGAGCTTTTCGCCGCGGTTGCTGATGGAAACCATGCTTCTGCGCCTTAGAATACTGCGAGTTTCATTACGTTTCTATTCCCTTGTCCCTGTCTTTATCACTCTCTGATCAGGAGACGATCGAGCAGGGGAAACAGCACCATGGCGATGAGCGAGTTGCCTATGGCGCGAAAGACTTCAGTGAACCATTGCCATTTCAGATCGAGGCCGAGCATTACGCGGTAGACGAAAACAAAGATGGCGCTCGACAACAGGGAAAGCAGGAAGTTGAGGATGAGCCTTATGGTGTGGTTTTCGACATCGATGCGGACGCCAAAGGACGCTGCCAGAAATCCGACAGTGGTTTTGGCGATGCCGTTGATACCGATGGCGTGGTGGGAGAGCGCGTCTTCAAAAAGTCCCATGGCGGCGCCCATTATGGTGCCCTGGATTGGACTGCGCCGACCCAATGCGAAGTAGACGGTGACTACCAGCGGCAGGTCGAACCATGCATAAGACCCGAGGACGCGCGGCAACCAGGCCTGTAGCACCAGCGCCGTCAGCGGCACAAGGACGTAGAGCAGCAGCGGATAGCGGCGAATCTCCAGATCGTGGCGGAAGTTGGCGCCCAGAACAGACATGGCTATGGATTCCTCTCAGGCTTGGCTGTCTGGGGCTTGGCCGACTGAGGCACGCCCGACGCTGCTGGTTTTGAGCCGTCGCTTGCAACGGGGACCGTTCCTGTTGTCGCTTCCGGCGTAAACCGGTCGGGATGCAGTGCCTGAGGCGGGTGGGCTACGGGAACGGGGTTCGAGGTGTCCAGTAGCGGCTGCTGGTCCGGTGGGAGATTGGGATCGATGAGACCTGGGAGCCGTTCGGCCATGATCTGTGAGGCCTTCAACTGGTCCTTGATGGCCTCGACCTCAGCGCCTTTAACCTCCTCGCTGGTGGTCAGATCCTGTTGCTGTTCGGGCGAGAATCGGGGCTGGGTGTTGGTGATGACCAGCACCTCGTCGAGTCTGTCAAGATGAGCGGCTGGTTTGACTATGACGTCGATGAAGGCGTCTCGGTCGGGATCGCGCAGCACCTTTTCGACCACACCCACTGGCAGTCCGCGCGGGAAGATGAGGTCGCCACCGGCGGTAACGACATTTTCGCCGGGCTTGATGCGATTGTCGGCCAGGATGCCGACGATTTCGAGCAGGCCGGAGGCGTTGCCGGTGAGGATGCCGCGAGTGCGCGTGGTCTCAAGAATCACGCCCGCTCCGCTGGTCGGATCGTTGATAACAAGTATCTGGGCGGTGTGAGGAAAGACGTCGCGCACCTTGCCCACAATGCCGTCCGCAGTGATGACCGCCATGTCGGGCTTGAGGCCGTCGCTTGAGCCCTTGTCAAGATAGAAAACTCGCGACTGGTCGCTGCCGCTGGAGCCGATGGCCTGCGCAGGCACTGTGGAGTAGATATACCTTTGCTGGAACTGAAGGAGTGCCTGAAGCCGCTCGCCCTGGCGGGCATCTTCTAGTAGCGACGCCTGTTCCAGCCGCAGCCGATCGATGGTTTTCTGCAAATCATGGTTCTGCTCGCGAACGTGACGGAGGTCAATATAGTTCTGCCAGAAGCTCGATACGCCCATCTTCGAGCCGTGGATTAGTCGCTCTGGCGGGGCGACCATCGCTTCAGCCCAAAGTCGGATCAGGCGTACGCCGGGCGCATCCGTGGGATCGACGGTGCTCCGCCCTTCATCGGTGCGGCGCACTTGCACGGCAAGCCCGACGATCTGCGCCATCAGCATGGCCAGCAGTACAAGTAGGTTCCGGTAGCGGGTGAAGAACGAGTCCATAAGTGGGTCCGTGGGTCAGGCCCCGCCACGTTAGTCGATCTTGATTTTGCGCAGGAGCCGGAAGTCGGAGAGCATCTTTCCGGTACCGAGCACTACGGAGGCGAGCGGGTCGTCGGCCACGGAGACGGGCAAGCCGGTTTCCTCGCGGATGCGCTTGTCAAGATTCTTGATGAGTGCGCCTCCGCCTGTGAGCACGATGCCGCGGTCTGAAATATCTGCCGAAAGCTCAGGTGGGGTGCGCTCAAGAGCGACGCGGATGGCGTTCATGATGACGGCGATGCATTCGCCTAAGGCCTCGCGAATCTCGCTGTCGTCGATTGAGATGGTCTTGGGCACGCCTTCAATGAGGTTGCGTCCCTTGATTTCCATCGAGAGCGGCTTGTCGAGCGGGAAGGCGGAGCCAATCTCGATCTTGATATGCTCGGCGGTACGTTCGCCGATGAGCAGGTTGTATTTGCGCTTGAGGTAGTTGGTAATGGCCTCGTCCATCTGGTTTCCGGCCATGCGGACGGAGCGGGAATAGACGATGCCGGACAGGGAGATCACCGCAATATCGGTGGTTCCGCCGCCGATATCGACCACCATGTTTCCCGAAGGCTCGGTAATTGGCAGGCCGGCGCCGATAGCCGCCACCATGGCCTGTTCCACAAGATAGACTTCGCTGGCCTTGGCCCGGTATGCCGAGTCTTCAACGGCGCGCTTTTCTACCTGCGTGATCTCTGAAGGCACGCCAATCACGATGCGCGGATGGACCAGCATCTTGCGGTTGTGCGCCTTCTGGATGAAGTAGTTGAGCATCTTTTCGGTGACTTTGAAGTCGGCGATGACGCCGTCCTTCATGGGCTTGATGGCCACGATGTTGCCGGGTGTGCGGCCCAGCATCTCTTTGGCTTCCTTGCCCACGGCTTCAACTTCGCCGGTGTTCTTGTTGATGGCCACAATGGAGGGCTCGTTGACAACGATGCCCTTTCCGGCCGCATAGACCAGGGTGTTGGCCGTGCCTAGATCGATAGCGAGGTCGCTGGAAAACATGCTGAAGAGCGAACGCAGGCCGTGCGAGCGCGAAGAACGCGAAGGATAACCATTTAATGACATTGGGAAACTGGCTGTACCTCAAGGCTTATTGTACGGCCAACGGGCCGGAGTCGCATCAGAGAGCTTAAAACCGGCCAAATAGAGCGCCTGAGAGGTAAACACACGATAGAATCAGGTGATTCCCCAGAAGGCGGGATAGTCAATGCAGCCTTCGCGGGAGGGTTTTAGAGTACTATTTCAGCCGGGCTCAGGATGCTGGGTCCGGGGGCATTGGTTTCGGGATTGAGCCCTGGGACTGACTCCTGACGTCTGACCCCTGTTTTTCCGAGGTTCTTATGACTTATCCCACATATCACAATCTGATTGGCGGCCAATGGCTGCCTGCCGTGAGCGGCAAAACCATCCTTAACCTGAACCCGGCCGATCACTCGGACGTGGTGGGAGCCTTTCCCTCCTCGCATGCCGAGGATGTGGACCTGGCGGTGGCAGCGGCAAAAAAGGCCTTCGCGTCGTGGCGCCTGGTTCCGGCGCCCAAGCGGGCTGAGATTCTTTATAGAGCCGGCTATCAGTTGTCGATCCGCAAGGAGCAATACGCCCGCGACATGACGCGCGAGATGGGCAAGGTGCTGGCCGAAACGCGGGGCGACGTGCAAGAGGCGATCGACGAGGCGTTCTATGTGGCCGGCGAGGGCCGGCGGCTGTTTGGTCAGACAACGCCAAGCGAGTTAAAGAATAAGTTTGCAATGAGCCTGCGAGTACCGGTGGGTGTGGTCGGCCTTATAACTCCGTGGAACTTTCCCATGGCCATTCCCAGCTGGAAGTTATTTCCGGCGCTCGTCTCCGGCAATACCTGTGTCATCAAGCCGGCCACAGATACGCCCTACTCGACTTACAACCTGGTGCAGGCACTTATGGATGCAGGAATTCCGCCCGGCGTGGTCAACATTGTCGGAGGAACTGGATCGGCGGTAGGCTCAGCGTTGGTGGATCACCCGGATGTGCGCGCCATCAGCTTTACCGGATCGAGTGCCGTAGGTTCGATGGTGGCACAGCACGCGGCGGTCGCGTTCAAGCAGGTTTCGCTCGAAATGGGCGGCAAGAACGCTCAGATTGTAATGGACGACGCCAACCTCGATCTGGCGCTGGACGGCGCGCTATGGGGGGCCTTCGGCACCACGGGACAACGTTGTACTGCTACCAGCCGCATCCTGCTGCAGAAAGGGATTGCAGCGGAGTTCACGGCCAGGTTTGTGGAGCGCACAAACAAGCTGAAGGTAGGGAACGGGCTGGATGAGTCGGTCCAGGTAGGGCCGCAGGTCAATCCAAATCAGATTGAAACTTCAGCCAAGTATGTAGTGATAGCTCTGGACGAAGGAGCGAAACTACTTACTGGAGGCCGCGTGCTGACGCATGGCGATTACGCGCACGGCACTTACTTTGCGCCGACCGTGCTGGGCGGAGTAACTCCCACCATGCGTGTCGCTCGTGAAGAGGTCTTCGGCCCGGTTGTTAGCTTGATCGAATTTGAAACCTTCGAGGAAGCCATCGAGATAGCCAACTCCATCGAATACGGGCTCTCTGCTTCCATCTACACAAAGGACGTAAATCGCGCCTTCACCGCCATCCGCGACTTGGAAGCCGGAATCACCTACATCAACGCTCCCACCATCGGAGCGGAAGTACATCTACCCTTCGGTGGCGTGAAACACACGGGCAACGGCCATCGCGAAGGCAATGGGGCCATCGACTTCTTTACAACCTGGAAGGCGGTGTATGTCGATTACTCCGATAAGTTGCAGAGAGCACAAATTGATAACACGGAGTAGGTTATCGAGGCGGCGCCTGGCTCTATCTCTTTAGCTTTGCGCGCTGAATGCCCGCGCTGATGCCGGCAACTGTGCATGCTCCCCGTTGGTCGCAAACGTAATGGATCGCGACCGGAAGGTTCCGCTCTCTGAGCGCATTGGCTACCGCGTCTTTTTTGTCGACGAGGAAGGCTTTCCCCGTGCGGCTTTCTATTGTTCCCGAGGATGCGTCGTACCCCACGATTGTGTCGTCCCCTTCGATCGAGAAAAACGAAACTGCAGTTGCAGATTTCCGCTTTGCCCTTCTGAAGGGAGACGACTCCAGTGCATCCGGACCTTTGCCGTCCGATCTGAGGGGAGTCGTTTGTTGCCCGTTCGAGTTTATGCCCGTCGCGCGATTCAGTAATTCAGTCTGCTGGACAACGGTAAGAAAATTGGGCGTAAAAGTCCACGAAACTGTGTTTTCAAATTGTCCCTTTGAACACGGCATATTTCCCAGTGCGTTTATCGATGTAATCTGCCCATCCGGCCCAACGTCGTCCTGAAAGACATCTTTACCATGCTCCCGGGTGAGTTCCTGACTTTCAAGCCGGGCCAGATTGACGCTTTGCGCAATTTGATCTCTCATATCATCGGCTTCACTTGCTTTTCTGGCTTTAGGCTCCGAGCCGGATGCGGCATCACTGGGAGCTTTCCGAGGATCGAACTTCAAGATGATGGTATTGCCGCACAGCACCTGGCCGAGGGTATCCTTCAGTTGGATTTCGACAGAGAGTGGGCGCGGTGAATTGCTCACCACATATCCGAAAGCTGCACGCTGGGACAGGTCGGCAGGTTCGACGCTCAGATGGTATTCGACCCTGTCAGTCCATTTTGCAACGAGATGCCCCTTCAACCCAAATGGGCTGGAGGTGACATAGCCTAAGTCGGTTGACCCGTCCGAGTTGCTTTGGTGCAGGAAGAAGGCTACGACAGCCAATGCAGCCAGCAATCCGAGTCCCACGCCTAACGCGGCATAGTGCTTTGATTGGTTTGCTCCGGATTTCTGATTCCGTGCTTTCCCAGTCTCAGCGGACGATGGGCTGAGCATTGGAAATCCACTGGTGCCATTTTGCCCTTGCGTGTGCGCGCTCTCGCCGGATGGAAGAATCGGTTCCGCCGCAGTGAAAATGTCTTCGGAAACCTCGCGTTCCGATTTGATGACCGCGTAGCGGGAACGTAGTTCTTCCCATTCTCCTTTTTCGTGCTCGGGATCATGCGTGTCCGAGTCCGTCATCAGGCCACTCCTTTTCCAAGTCGTCCACAATCCCAGTCTTTTGAATCAATAACATTGGACCACGCATCAACGCCCGTGAAAACCCCCAAAAGTGTCACATCGGACACTTTCGGTCCACGCCAGCCAGGGGGCAGCCTCCAATTCCACCGTCGCTGCCCCGTTGTGACATACTTTTGGCGAAGGTCGTTGCGATGCAACCGGAACATCGGCGTTCCTCCCAACGAGCAAGAGGAGATCTATGCAAATCAGTTATGTGCCGGATACCAAACGGTATGACGGGGCTCAATTCAGGCGGTGCGGACGGTCGGGGATCGTGTTACCGCCGGTGTCGCTGGGGCTGTGGCAGAACTTCGGCGGAACGGATGTCTTTGAGACCGGTCGCAAGGTGATCCGGCGGGCTTTCGACCGGGGCGTGACCCACTTCGACCTGGCGAATAACTATGGTCCACCCTACGGCTCGGCCGAGGAGAACTTTGGCGAGATTCTACGCAAGGACTTCGGCGGGCTGCGCAATGAGCTGGTGATTTCGACCAAGGCCGGATGGGATATGTGGCCGGGGCCCTATGGCATCGGCGGGTCGCGCAAGTATCTGCTGGCGTCGCTGGACGACAGCCTGAGTCGTATGGGACTCGATTATGTCGACATCTTCTACGCGCACCGCCCATGGATGGATTGTCCGCTCGAGGAGACGATGGGCGCACTCGTTTCCGCTGTTCACCAGGGCAAGGCTTTGTACGTAGGCATTTCGAGCTACAGTCCGGAGCGGACACGGGAAGCTGCGGGCATCCTGAAGAGCATGGGCGTTCCGTTGCTGATTCATCAGCCGTCGTACTCGATGCTGAACCGCTGGGTGGAGAAAGGATTGCTCGCGACTCTGGAGGAACTAGGCGTGGGCTGCATTGCATTTTCTCCTCTTGCGCAAGGGCTGCTGACAAACAAGTATCTGAAGGGAGTTCCGGATAACTCGCGCGCCAAAGCTGAGGGCTCGTTCCTGAAGGAGTTTCTGAGCGAGGCAAACCTGAATCGAGTGCAGGCGCTGAATGAGATTGCGAAGGGGCGCGGGCAGACACTTGCGCAAATGGCGATTGCGTGGGTGCTGCGTGACAACCGCGTAACTACGGCGCTTATCGGCGCGCGGAATGTAGAGCAACTGGATAACTCGCTTGATGCGGTGAAGAAGCTCGAATTTACAGATGCGGAGTTAAGCGAGATTGATAGTTACGCGTTGGACGGCGGAATCGATCTTTGGAAGAGCGCGCGGGAAAAGATGGCGTAGACCGGCAGGAGAAATCGAAGCATAAAACAACAACCGGGCGCGGCCTCCAGAGCAATGGAGCCGTACTCTTTTGTCTGCCGCTATGGTTTCTGTCCTTCCAGCACATCCCTGAGCGCAAAACTGGTCTCAAGTCTCGTCACGCCCGGTAGCCGCGAGAGCTCGTTTTGGTGCAGGCGCCCGTAATCGTCGATATCGGCGACACGGACCACTAACATGTAGTCGTACTGGCCTGCCATCAGGTGGCAACTATGGATGCCCTTGCATTTGCGGATGGCAGCTTCAAACGCGGCCAATACTGGCGCCGATTGGCGCTCCACCGAGACGCGAATGTACACCGTCATCCGCTTGCCGAGCAGACGGTCGTCGATCCGGGCGCGGTAGCCTCGTATGGCTCCCGATGTCTCCAGTGCCTGGATGCGCCGTGAGGCCGCCGAAGCTGACAGCCCCACAGCCTCACCCACCTCGTAGTTCGTTGCCCTGCCGTTTCTCTGCAGATGGCGCAGAATCGCCTCGTCCAGCCCGTCAAGCTCCGCTGCCAGGTTTACCGTTCCGCCTCTGAGAAGAGACGCGCTCGATTCTTGCTTCATAGCGGCATTTTTCTCACGTTTCGTTCTCATTTTGTACTTCTACCACAAAAATTGCACACATTGGAAGCGGTTTG
Source organism: Occallatibacter sp. (assembly GCA_035945795.1). Taxonomy (GTDB): domain Bacteria; phylum Acidobacteriota; class Terriglobia; order Terriglobales; family Acidobacteriaceae; genus Telmatobacter. The sequence goes on along the minus strand of DASYZU010000032.1, from coordinate 405,372 downwards.
CGCAGTATTATTCTCCCCAGTGCCAGTAGATGCAAGCCCGGTGCCTTGACGTGACTCCTCCGAAGAGATATGCGGCGCCGGGACACTTTAAATACTTAGCCCTTCCCCTTCTGCATCCAACCGTACCGGACTGAACTCAGACAGGAGAAAGCAATGATTATCGGCGTTCCCAAAGAGATCAAGGACAACGAAGCGCGGGTGGGCGTAACTCCCGCGGGCGTGAAGGCGCTTACTGAGGCTGGTCACAAGGTTTTGGTTGAGACGCAGGCGGGCGCACTGTCCGGTTTTCCCGACGAAGATTACCAAAATGCCGGCGCAGAGATAGTGGGCGAGGCCGGCTACGTCTGGGGCAAGTCTGACATGGTGGTCAAGGTCAAGGAGCCGATCGAGCGCGAGTATGTTTTCTTCCGCGAGGGGTTGGTCCTGTTCACCTATCTGCATCTGGCTCCCCTGCCAGTTTTGACCGACAAACTGCTGGAGACCAAGGTCATCGGTATTGCCTACGAGACGGTGCGCGATCGCCAGGGCACGCTGCCGCTGCTGACACCAATGAGCGAGGTGGCAGGACGAATGAGCGTGCAGGTCGGCGCGGCGTATCTTGAGAAAGAACACGGCGGACGCGGCATTCTACTGGGCGGCGTACCGGGTGTGCCGCCGGCACACGTCACCATTCTCGGCGGCGGCGTGGTGGGCACCAATGCTGCCAAGATTGCGCTGGGTTTCGGGGCCAAAGTGACGTTGGTAGATGTGAACCTGAACCGGCTGCGCGAGTTGGACGATATCTTTAGCGGACGACTTTACACGCTGGCCTCGAACAGCTACAACGTGGCCCATGCCACCAGCGAAGCGGATCTGGTCATCGGCGGAGTGCTGATTCCCGGTGCGACGGCGCCGAAGATCGTGACCCGCGCCATGGTGGCCCAGATGAAGAAGGGCGCGGTGATTGTGGACGTGGCCATCGATCAGGGTGGCTGCGTGGAAACGGCGCGGCCGACTTCACATTCCAATCCGAGTTATTTAGTGGACGGAGTTGTTCACTACTGCGTGACCAACATGCCGGGTGCGGTGCCGCACACTTCCACGCTGGCACTTACCAACTCCACTTTTCCGTACCTTTTGCGGATCGCCAACCTGGGCGCACGCGAGGCGCTCAAGCAGGACGCGGGGCTGGCCGAGGGGCTGAATACGTGGATGGGCGCGTTGACGTATCGTGGCGTGGCCGAGAGCCAGCAGCGGTCGTGGACGACGGCGGCCACCCTGATCGCTTGATCTGGAATTTGCGCCCTCTGACGTAGAATGGTTCTTCGTTTGGAGGAGACCATGGAACGTCGTCATTTTCTTGCTGCATCGATTGCCACCTCAGCCGCTGCCCTTGCAGGCAGAGCTGCCGCCCAGGCGCCTGCGCCCAGCACCCGCGAGTTCTACCAGTTGCGCCGCTACAACCTGATGAGCGGCCCGCAGCTGAAATTGACTGAGAACTACCTTGGCGATGCGCTGATTCCAGCACTCGGGCGCATGGGGATGAGGCCTGTTGGCGCTTTCAAGCTCGACATCGGGCAGGAGACGCCGGCGTACTACGTGCTTATTCCTGGGCCCTCAAGCAGCGCTCTTGCAGAGCTGGATCTGCATCTCGGCAAGGACGAGGATTTCCTGAAGGTTGCCGCGCCGTTCTGGAATGCGACCGCGACGGCGCCAGCGTTTCAGCGAGTTGAGATTTCGCTGCTGGTGGCCTTTGAAGGCTGGCCGAAACTGACCCCGCCCGCCTCGTCGGGAACCAAGGGCAAGCGCATATTTCAATTACGCACCTACGAGAGCCCCAGCAACGGCGACCATGTGCGCAAGGTGGAGATGTTCCACTCCGGCGAGTTCGAGATATTCCTCAAAGCCGGGTTTCATCCGGTGTTTTTCGCCGATGCGCTCTTCGGATCGCGGCTGCCGAACCTCACCTACATGCTGAGCTTTGAAAACACGGCTGAGCTGGAAACAAAGTGGGACGTGTTCCGCAATGATCCGGAATGGAAGAAGCTGTCGACCAGCCCGCGCTTTGCCTTCGACCAGATCGTGACCAACATCTCGAACCTGATGCTGAGCCCGCTGGCCTGCTCCCAGATTTAAGGGCAGGGAAGGCTTTTGACCTGATTTGTAGTTCCCTCGCTTGCTGCAGAACAAAGACGCCGCAAGATGCGGCGTCTTGCCTTTTCTGATCGCTGATCCCTGAATCCTGACCCCTGATCCCCGTCGGTTCTATAATCGCGGCATGCAATTCCTCAGCGATCCTCGACGGCGTTCCGTGGTTCTGCTCGGGTGCGGGGTGCTTTTGTTCTTTGCGTTGCTGGGCACCTTGCAAGCATTCAACATCCGCGTCCTGAATCCTATAACGGCTGGGGAGACGCTCGTCTTCACCTCGCTTACCGTCTTGGTGTTCCTGCTGCTGATGGTGCTGCTGATGCTGCTGCTCAGGAACATCCTGAAGCTGTATGCGGACCAAAGCAGCAGCGCGCTTGGGGCACGCCTGCGCACGCGGATGGTGCTGGGCGCCACGCTGATCGCGCTTACGCCAGCGGTTTTTATGTTCCTGTTCAGCTTCTTGTTGATGAACCGGTCGATTGACCGCTGGTTTTCGCAGCCCACAACGGAGTTGCGCGAAGACTCGACTCGGGTGGTACTGGAACTGGCACAGTACGTAACCAGCAATGCGCGCGGTGAAGCGGAGTCGATCGCGGCCACGGGCGCGCCGGACCGCGACATGCAGGCGCTGCAGGATGTGCTGGCCGCGCATCGCGTAACGCTCCAGGGCGGATTCGTGGTGATCTACGACCGGAACCGGAAGGAGCTGGCCAATTTCTCGGCTCCGCCGGAGTCGAGCGAGGCCACCCTGGTTGCGTGGCAGGACGAAGGAACCCGCGACGGCGCCGCGATTCACGGCCCGCTGTCGTCGCTCCTGCTGCCCGCCGCGCAGCGCAGCGATATGCCTGTGGTGAAGGTGGTGGGTCAGGAGTACGCGATCGGCATGTCGGCAACGGCATCAGGCAAGATTGTGGTGGCAGCCCTGCCCATGCCGCAGGGGCTGAGCCAGACAACTGCACGCATCCGCTCGGGAGCAGCCGCGTACTGGCAACTCTTCCGCGCACGCAACAGTATCCGCACAATTTTCTTCCTCATGCAGTTGCTGATTACAGTGTTTATCTTCTTCTCGAGCTTGTGGCTCGCCATGTTCTTGTCCAAGCAGATTACCCGGCCGGTGGAAGCGCTGGGCGTGGCGATGGACGAGATCGCGGCCGGAAAATACGACCACCGCGTGGCAGCGATTGCAACCGGAGAGATGGGCGACCTGGTGCGTGCTTTCAATCATATGGCGGCGGACCTGGAGGCCAGCCGGCAACTTGCCGAGAGCTCGTCGGCGCAACTCACCGCGGCAAACCAGGCCATCGAGGAGCGGCGCCGCGAGTTGGAGACGATTGTGGAGACGATTCCCAGCGGCGTGGTGACGCTGGACGGCTCAGGCGTAGTGCTGCAGTCGAATCGCGCCTTTGCTGCGCTGATGGGCCTGAGAGAGGATGTTCCCCTTGCAGGGGAGAAGATCGACATGCTGCTGCCGGCAGAGTTCGCTGAAGATCTAGCCGGCTTGATCAGGCGCGGCCACCGCATGGGCGCGGCCTCCACTGAGATTGAATTTCATTCCCGGGGGCGCACCATTCATCTGGCCATTACCAGCGCGCGTCTTGAGTTGATGCGCGGGCAGACAGGGAACGTGCTGGTGGTGGAAGACACGACCGAACTCTTGCGAGCGCAGCGGCAAGTGGCGTGGAAAGAGGTTGCACAGCGGGTTGCGCATGAGATCAAGAATCCGCTTACGCCTATCGCGCTTTCTGCTGAGCGGATAGGCAGGCATCTTGACCGCGGGCATCCGGACTCGCCGAACGTGATCCGCAAGTGCAGCGAAGTGATTCTGGCCTGCGTGGGAACCATGCGCACCCTTGTTGACCAGTTCTCTGCGCTGGCGCAGTTTCCAGCGCCGCAGCCGCGTGCCTGCGACATGAATAAAGTCGCGGAAGAAGCGTTGGCGCTGTTCGCCGGTCGCCTGGAAGGGATTACAGTGCAGCGGGATCTGGAGCCGGGTTTGCCAACGGTTCTGGCCGACCCAGAGGCCTTGCGGCGGGCGCTGGCCAACCTGATCGACAATGCCGCCGAGGCGATGCAGGGCAGTCTGCTGCGGGTACTCGCGATTCACAGCGCGTTCAGCGAAGATGGTGGTGCAGTCGAAATTACCGTCTCCGACACCGGCCACGGGTTGACCGATGAGATCCGCGAGCGGCTGTTTCTCCCCTTCTATTCCACCAAGCATCGCGGCACCGGGCTTGGCCTGTCTATCGCCGCCAAGATCGTGCAGGAGCATGGAGGGTCAATCCGCGCCGAGTCCAACAGCCCCAAAGGCGCGCGCTTTCTGCTGCGCCTACCTCTAATGGAGCAGGATATGCAGGCTGGTCCACCCGCGCTTGAGGGCAGCACCGAGACGGCGTTGAAGGGACTGCATTCATGAATCACATTCTGGTAGTGGACGACGAGGCAGAGATACGCACCTCGCTGGAAGAGATTCTGCGCGAGGAGGGCTACGGCGTGGCCGGCGCCGCCACCGCTGCCGAGGCAATGGTGCTGCTGCAGGACGCGCCTTACGACGTGGTGCTCCTAGACATCTGGCTTCCCGACCGGGATGGGCTTGAGGTGCTGGCCGATGTTCGCCAGCAGGCTCCGGAGACGAGGCCGGAGGTGGTGATCATCAGCGGCCATGGCACCATCGAGACTGCCGTGAAAGCCACCAAGCTGGGTGCATACGACTTTCTTGAGAAGCCTCTGTCGCTCGATCGCACGCTGATTGTGGTCAAGAATGCGGTAGAAGCGCGACGGCTACGTACGGAGAACCAGGAGTTCAAGCGCCAGTTCAGCGTCGGCTCTGTGCTTACCGGGGAGAGCGTGCCGGTAAAGGCGCTCCGCCAGCAGATTCGCCTCATGGCGCCGACTAACGGACGCGTGCTCATCTACGGCGAATCGGGCACCGGCAAGGAACTGATTGCGCGCTCCATTCACGCCGAAAGCCTGCGTCGCGATCGCGTGTTCGTGGAGTTGAACTGCGCGGCTATTCCCGAGGCGCACATTGAGGCGGAGCTGTTCGGCTACCGGCACGGCGTTCAACCAGGTGGCCCGCTGGAGCAGCGAGGCACACTTGAGCGCGCCGACGGAGGCTCGCTGTTTCTGGATGAAGTGGGCGACATGAGCCTGAAGACCCAGGCCAAGGTACTCAGCGCTCTCGACGACCAGATGTTTACGCCGGTTGGCGGCACGCAGCCGCTGCGCGTGGACGTGCGCCTGATTGCCAGCACCAACAAGGATCTTGAAGAAGAAATCGCCAAAGGCAACTTCCGCGAGGATCTGTTCTACCGGCTCAATGTTGTCCCGTTCTTTGTGCCGCCGCTTCGCGAACGCAAGCAGGATATACCGCTACTGGCCCGGGAGTTTCTGACCGATTTTGGTCGCCAGTACGGGCGTCCGCGCATGGAGATCGGCGAGGAAGCCCTTGCCACGCTGGCCCAATACCACTGGCCGGGCAACGTGCGCGAATTGAAAAATGTGATCGAGCGGGTGATGATTCTTAATCCGCGCGTACTGCGTATTGAGCGAAAGCACCTGCCGCCGCTGACGCATAAAGCGGGCTCGCGATCGACCGAAGAGTTTTCAACTCTACAACAGGCGCGCGACGCTTACGAGCGCGAATACATACTCAAAAAGATTGAAGAAGCTCGAAACAACGTAAGTCATGCCGCAGAACTGCTGGGTCTCGAGCGCAGCCATCTTTACCGTAAGATGAAGGCGCTCGGCATCAGCGTTCGAGAGTAGCCGCCGACTCTGTCCGGAAATGAACGCAAACTCTCGAATCTGGACAACTGGCAACAAAAGCTCCGCAGTAGGTTTCTACCTATCGCCTTTCCGGTGGAATACTTGAGGTATTCGTGGCAGGGAGAAAATTTGGCCGTCAAATTGCTCTCAAATTCTTTAATCGAATCATGCATGGAGGCCTGAAATGGCGTATTTCGAGCGAATCAAGGATGTAGTTTCGTCACCCTTCAGTCCCGAAATCATACGGAAGCGGACGGCGGCCGGATGGCAGATGGTGTCTATCGAGTGGCGTCGCGAACTTCCCGATGGTGAAGCGCCAGTTGAGGGCGCCTTCGACGAAGACATCCCCTACGGTCTGCGCATCTCCGACGACTGCAAGCGGCTGGAGGCCGATCCCACCGAGCACCAGGTGCTGATGGAGATCATGGAGCTGCTGACACAGGATTTCTCCTATTCAAGCATCGTCAGCAGCCTGAACGAGAAGGGCTGTCGTCAGCGCGACGGCAGGCCCTGGAGCCGCGTGTCGGTCTTCAATATGATTCCGCGCCTCATCGAGGTCGGCCCTAAGTTCTTTTCCTCCCATGAATGGGAGAAGCGACGGCAGCGGTTCGCGCGCGCGGCGGTGCCTGAGGAAAGCTGACAGATTGCCCGCATCGCCGATACAACCTCAGCTAAGAGCTTTGCACAAACAGGTTATCGTGCTCATTTCCGTCGATCGAAAGACCAGCCGCCTGTACCGAGGCACGCAATTGCAATGAGCCCTAACAGCATGCAGAAATCTGTGCGTCCCTCATGCATCGCTGCCCGGAATCCCTGCTTGTGCAACATGGGCACCTTGGTGGTTACAATGGCGACCCCGATATCGATGAGCAGCGTAACGACCGCATAAATAGTTGCAATTCCAAGAATCAGCATTGCGCCGCATAAGATTTCAACCACACACACAAATGGCCCCGTGAACTGCGGAGCCGGGATGCCGATCTTTTCGAACCGGCCCGTGCCCAGCGCCGAGGGGAAGAGGAACTTCTGAATTCCCTCGGAGAGGAAAACCTAGCCTACGAACAGCCGTAGCAGAAACAGTCCGAAACCGTTGCGTGCCCCCGATGATGTAGCTGCCATATGCCCTCCAGTTCGAATGAGTACTTATTTTGAGGGAGCCATGCTCCAAGATTCCCCGGAATTGTAGCGCCGGCAGGATGCAGGCACAGGTATTGGTCTATGGGCATCAGTGCAGAGCAACGCTGCCGGCGACACGAAACTGAGTGCGCCCCGGAACCAAGCCCATGCTACGCTAAGGCACATGCAACCAGCTGCCGGCACTGAAGCTGAGCTCGCATTACCGTCCGCATCAAATGAGCGCCCTTGGCTTTTCAATTTCCTCATCGCGCCCATGGCGGTCATGTCGATCGGTCTGGTTGGCGGCGCGCTTTCCTATTTGCTCAGGCGCGAGGGCGTCGATCCCGCGCACGGAGCAAGCATTGTTGCTCTTGTCAGCCTGCCGCATGCGATCTATTTTCTTTGGGGCCCGATTACGGACTTCTGGTTACGTCGGCGAACCTGGCTCATGCTGGCGGCCGCTGCGGCCGCGGCTGCGCAGTTAGTTGCATTCCACCAGCCCCGTCTTGCGTCGTTGCGGGCAGTCGGCTTCATGTTCCTGGGTTTGTGCTTCGGAGGGCTCGTCGTGGCCGCATGTGGCGGCATGATGGGCACACTGCGTAGCGAAAAGAGCCGCCGTCTTGCCGGCAGTTTTTACCAAAGCGGTTCGCTGGCCTTCGGCGGGCTCGCAGTCTTCCTGCTCGTATCGCTTGCGGACCGCCTTCGGCTTGGATCGCTTGGTTGGATTGTTGCGGTCATGATCGCTTTGCCATCGCTCTTCGCCTTGACCGCGCCAAGCCAATCGGTACTCGGCGAGCACTCCGCGCGAGAGGCGGCTTCGCGCTTCTGGCAGGAGTTTCGCTCCACTTTTCTGCGCTGGGAAGCGATTCCCTACACACTGCTTATTACGTTTCCCATGTGCAGTGGCGCCATGATCGGTTTGCTGCCGGGCCTCGCGGCAGATTTCGGCGTCAGCGGCCGCCAGGTTGCCTGGATGAATGGCGTGGCCGGAGCGCTGCTGATGGCCGCAGGCGCGATGTCGGCGTCGTTGATTCCCATTCGGATTCGTGCCCCAATCGCATTCCTGCTGGCCGGACTTGTAAATGCGGCAACCCTGGCTGTGCTCGCTCTCGGAGCACTGCGGCCATCGGTCTACTTCACGAGCACAGTACTCTACCTCTTTACCATCGGAACCTGCTACGCCTTGTTCACAGGAGTGGCGCTGGAGTTTCTGGGCGGCTCCGGCAAGAGCGGCAGCTCGCGCTATGCCATCATAAACGCGCTGGGCAACCTGCCTGTCGCTTATATGGCGTATCTTGATGGCAGAAGCTATGCGCATTGGGGACCCCGCGCCATGCCTGGCGCGGACGCTGTCCTGAGCGCCGTTGGAGCCACTTTGCTGCTTGCTCATTTTGTAGTAAGTCGGCGCCGAAAACAGTCAACGGAGAAAGCGAACAGCAGCGTCTAGTTCAGGAGCCACATTACCGCTCACGCGCCTGCTTCAGAATCGGGCCTAGCGAACCGGGGTTGTCGCCAAGCTGTGGATTGACGCGGAAGTCCCAGACCGAAGGGTTAATGTCAGCGGCGGAAAGAATCTCCACCAGCGCATATTCGCCGATGGTGAGTTGCTGCTCGGGCTGGATGCGTAGCCAGTGCTTGCCGGGCATCACTTCCACTTTGGCGGGAATTACGTTTTCGTTCTGAGTTACGGTCCCAGTGGGGCCTACGCTGATGGCACCGACAATGCGTACGGCCTTGCGCTCGTCCACTCGGACAATGGCGAAGCCTGACTTGTCGGAGTGTGCGCCATGCTTGCTGTTGTTGGCCGCTTTTGCATAACCGGTGTCGATGGTGACGGCGTGGGAGAGGACCGGCTCGGATTCGTCGCTGACATTGAGCGAGAGATAGATTACCGGATCGTTGACATGCAGGTGAACCTTGGCGTGCGCGCCCTCCAATTCAAGGTTGGCCTTGGAGGCGGCAAGCGGGTTCAGTGTACTTATCCCGTGGCGCGTCTTCGCGTTCACGTCCAGGTCGATGGGTGTAAGCTCAACCAGCTCCGGTGTGCCCTGAAAAGTGTCGAGCGCAAAGACGCCGTCTTCATCGGGCAGCTCGAGCCCGGGAGAAACCTCCGGCATGCGGGCTTTTTGCAGGTTGCGTTCGTCAGTCTCTTCCTTGTCGATGTCCTCGGCCTCTTTCATGGCAGGCGAAGGCGCTTCCCCGGTTGGGGTGGCATGATCCCGCTCCCACTTGCGCGTGGCGTCCCAGTCCACGAGGTCGACAGGCATTTCCTCCCAGTCGCTGCGTTCCAGGGAAAGGTATCGCACGCGGTCACCTGCGATGGTGTACTGGCGGACGAGCTGGTAGGAGCCGTCCTTGAGGATGAGGCGATGGTTTCTAGCCAGACCAGGCGCATCGGGCTTCAAAACAAGCGGTGTCTGCTTCTGGCTGCTCTGGGAGGATTGCGCCGAGACGGCAACCGCCGCCGCGAGCAGCAGGAATGCCAGCGAAGTAGGCAATAAACGGCGCACATAGCTGAATTGGTTCATCACGCACAGTTTAGACGAACCAGCATGGCCAGGGTTGGCGGTCTCGGAACGTACTATGTGACTCCGCCGAAGCCGATGGCTAAGATGACGTTGATTTTCTAACCAAACGCCCTCACAAGTCGGGGAAACGGATGCTGGGTGCACCATCTATTCCTCGTATTCAAGCGGAATGGGTGGGAAACCGCGAATCAACGCCTTATCATCTCTTCTAGCGGAACAACCACTAACCCGTTAATTTAATAAATACTTAATTGAAGCCCTCTCGCATCCAGGACTGTTCCGGCCGAATTTTCCACTTCCTTCCCGTTTCCATCTCTGCCATACTTGATTGTGCCCACCAGGTACGTCCAATCACAACAATCCAATTTTGAGGTTGCATCGATGTCGGCAAAGTATGTCTTTGTGACGGGCGGAGTTGTGTCCAGTTTAGGCAAGGGACTCGCAGCAGCTTCCATTGGCTGCCTGCTTGAGAGCCGTGGCTTGCGCGTGAACTTGATGAAGTTCGATCCATATCTGAACGTCGATCCAGGAACAATGTCGCCCTTCCAGCACGGCGAGGTTTTTGTCACCGACGACGGCGCCGAAACCGACCTGGACCTGGGCCACTACGAGCGCTTTACCCACGCGCCACTTTCGCGCGACAACAACCTCACCACCGGCCGCATCTACGAGCAGATCATTCTCAAGGAGCGCCGCGGCGACTACCTGGGCAAGACGGTTCAGGTCATTCCGCACGTCACCAATGAGATCAAGAACGCGATGCGCAAGGTCTCGGCGAATGGCGCGGACGTGACCATCGTCGAGATCGGCGGCACGGTGGGCGACATTGAGTCGCTGCCGTTTCTTGAGGCCATCCGCCAGATGCGCCAGGAACTTGGCCGCGAGAATACCGTGTTTGTACACCTTACTCTGGTGCCGTGGATTTCCGCTGCGCAGGAGTTGAAGACCAAGCCGACACAGCACTCGGTAAAGGAACTGCTTTCCATCGGCATTCAGGCCGATGTGCTGCTCTGCCGCTCCGACCGCAGCCTGCCGCGCGAGATGAAGCAGAAGATCGCCGCTTTCTGCAACGTGGAAGAGAAGGCAGTTATCGGCGCCACCACAGTGCCCTCCATCTACGAAGTCCCGCTCCGCTTTGCCGACGAGGGCCTTGACGCGCTCATTCTCAAGTACCTCCACAAGGACGCGCCTGAGGCTGACCTTAGTAAGTGGAAGGATCTGGTAGACCGCTGCTACCACCCCAAAGATGAAGTTCACATCGCAATCGTTGGTAAGTATGTGGAGTATGAGGACAGCTACAAATCACTTAAGGAAGCGCTGACCCACGGAGCCGTCTCGCAGAATCTCAAACTCAAGGTCACCTGGATTGAGGCCGAAGGGCTGGAGTCGAAAACTCCCGAAGACCGGAGCTATGAGCCGCAGTTGGAAGGATTCGACGGAATTCTGGTTCCGGGAGGTTTCGGCAAGCGCGGCATCGAGGGCATGTTGAACGCCATCCGTTATGCGCGCGAAAAGCAGGTACCGTATTTCGGAATCTGCCTCGGTATGCAGACGGCTTGCATTGAGTTTGCGCGCAACGTGTGCGGGTTGAAGGACGCAAATTCCAGCGAATTCGACCCCGCCAGCCAGCACCGCATCATCTACAAGCTGCGCGAGCTGCTGGGCGTGGAAGAGATGGGTGGCACCATGCGCCTTGGCGCGTGGACCTGCATTTTGCAGGAGGATTCGCTGGCCGCTAAGGTATACGGCGGAGCCACGGAGATCAGCGAGCGCCACCGGCACCGCTATGAATTCAACCGCGAGTACGAAGCTCTGCTGACCGGCGGCGGCCTGCGCCTCAGCGGCACAACACCCGATGCGACCTATGTCGAGATCGTCGAGATTCCCGGCCATCCCTACTTCCTCGGCTGCCAGTTCCACCCCGAGTTCAAGTCCAAGCCCCTCGAGCCGCATCCGCTGTTCCGCGAGTTCATTGTTGCAAGCTATAAGAACCGGCAGAATTACTTGACTGCTGAATTGGCAGACGAGCCGTCCACGACACAAAAATGACCAGGCGGCGTAAATAACCATCAATTGAACCGCCGGGCCGCGGTAACTCTCACCAGTAGGCGGAGATGGAGAGTGGCGCTCCCGGAGAGCTGGCAAACTGGCCCTCTGCGGCCCTAGGAAGGGGGCGTCCAATCCACTATTGACAACCCCACCTGCCGGGTCTACTGTTTGTTGGTTTTTGTATGGAGGAATTTGAACCATGGCTTACTTTCAGCTTCAACCCGCGGAAATGGACCTTCAGCAGCTGGCAGATGAGTATTGGCAAGAGGCAGGCGAAAGAGAGCGGCAGCTTGAAGCGGCCGCCTATGAAGCCGGAGAAGCGATTCGCACCGGTGAGCACACGCTGCCTAACCTGGAAACCATCGTTCGCTGGAAGTCCGAGCGGATGGTGCATTACCTGATCGGCAATAGCAGCGAGAACATCCGGACCGCTCTTGCAGTGGCATCCTCGCCGGACGCATCGCCTGAAGAAGCTGTCAACGCACTGGTCGCGCTGCGCGGCGTAGACATTTCCATCGCTTCCGCGATTCTGTCCGCGATTTACCCTGAGCGCTATGCAGTGCTCGACTTTCGTGCCCTGGAGGCAATGGGTCACGCGCGTCACGACGTCCGTTTCTATGTCGAATACAATGCCACTCTGAGGCACCTGGCAGAGTGCGCGATAGTGAAGCCGCAAGAAGATCTTCCCGCCCCCACGGCACTCCATGCGCTTGAGCGGGCGTTATGGGAATGGTCGCGGACACATGCGGAGGAGCTGGCTCCGCATTGATATGCGCACTGCACCGGCGGCGTCCCGCGGGGTAAAATCGCATTCGTGAGTAATTCGTTTGAAATCGGGCCGGTGCAGGTTGGCGCAGGCCGGCTATTCCTCATTGCAGGGCCGTGCGTAATCGAGAGTGAAGCCCACATACGCACCATGGCCGACGCCCTGCAGCGCATCGCGGCCGACCGTGGCATTCCGTTTATCTTCAAGGCCAGCTACGACAAGGCCAACCGCACCAGTTTGAACAGCTTTCGTGGCCCTGGCCTTGTCGAGGGTACCCGTATCCTGGGCCGTCTGGCCAGGGAAACGGGGTTGCCGGTGCTCACCGACGTTCACGAGCCAGGTCATTGCGAAGTTGCCGCCGAGGCCGTGGACGTCTTGCAGATTCCCGCGTTCCTGTGCCGCCAGACTGACCTGCTGGTGGCCGCAGGCAAAACCGGCCGCGCCATCAATATCAAGAAGGGGCAGTTCGTTGCGCCAGGGGACATGGAGCACACGGTCGAAAAGGTGCGTTCCACAGGGAATGAGCGGGTATTTCTCACCGAGCGGGGTTCCAGCTTCGGCTACAACAACCTGGTGGTGGACTACCGGTCGCTGGCGGTGATGCGGAGCATGGCGCCTGTAGTGTTTGACGGCACGCATTCGGTGCAGCAGCCCTCAGCGGCCAACGGCGTAAGCGGCGGTCAGCCGGAGTTCATTCCGCTGCTGGCGCGGGCCGCGGTCGCGGCGGGCATCGACGGACTGTTTCTCGAGGTCCACGACGATCCTGCGAACGCGAAGTCGGATGGGGCGAATGCGCTGGATCTGAAACTGCTCAAGCCGCTTCTCGAAAAGTTGCTGGCGATTCATCAGGCGGCTGGTTAGCAAACCTGTGGCTTACCACACATTCGAAGAAATCAAAATGGGCGGCCCAGGCTTGCCGTCAATCACATCCGACTTGAGCACCATTTCAAGATTCTTGTTCTCCCAGCCTGCCGGCATCTGCTCGACAATTTGCTGAAGATACTTGGGCGAAATTACAAAGGCGCTCGCGGCCTCGGTGCCATAGGGACCTATACCGGCAATCACCATGACAGGCCCCTCAGTGGTTGGATCGTGGTAGCTGGCCACAATGGCATAGTCGATGGCGACCGAGGAGTATGGCTTCGAGAAATCGATTGTCCAATCAGAATTCTGAGAGTTCTTTGCATCCAGAATCTGGGCAATTGGGCCCGGCGTGAAATGAAACCTCATCGGATTGACCAGGCGCATCGTCCACGCATTGTTGGTAGCGCCAATCAGAATCAAGGGGCGTGAGCGAAGGTCTGTCAGGCTGGCCTCAGTATCTTCCTTGATCTCATAGGCGGCGCCATGCTGGCGCAGAACACCGGCGATATTAGCGAGTGCGGTTGCCATCGCCACGGACACGTGATGATAAGGGCCCGTCATGTGATCGATGAAGCTGGTGTCTTCCGGTTCCGGCCCAAGCTTGATGGGATGGCTGGTTCCCACGACGATGAGAATCGATCGCGGCGAGTTGACGAACGGATCCCAAAGCCTGTCGACAACAGTGAGTTTGGGTGCAGTGAATTTGCGATAGGAATACAAACCGGCGACGGCGGCGGCCAACAGCAGTACAGCTAGGCCAAGCACAACTGCACGATAGGGATGCCGGCTCTCACTTAGCAGGCGATGAGCTGCCGTAAGTCTTTGCCCCACAAATCCGGTCCGCGTTTCTGGTTCTTCCGGCGCCCGCAGCTGGAACTCCGGCACGTAGGAACCGAGCGGCAGTTCAATCTGCAAAGGGATGCCATTTCCGTTCTCATGATAGTACTGTGCAATCCGCTTTCTCACTTCGCTGGCGCTGAAGCGAACCACGGGATCGGCGCTGGTATCGTAATCGGGATCGCGCCCAAAAACCTCAACGCCGAGGGTACGTTCTTTCAATTCCCTTGAGTGGCCGTCAAGGGCGGCGTCTACGACATACTTCAGCAGCGCCGGGTAGCGCTTGCTGCCGCGGAAATGATAGCTGGCAAGTATCGCGTCCAGCTCTTTCAGAACCAGTTCGCGGTCCGCCCCGGTAGCAGGCGTCCACCGCTCCGGAGTTTGCGTACTTTCAGACATGGTAAGATTCCGATCACTCCACCAGGGGGGTAGCATACACCCCTGTGGCGTGACTTGTCACTGGTGATTCCAAGCCATGGAACTGGGCAGAGCGGCTGTAATTGTTCGAGAGGCAAAAATTTAATAAAATATTTATTTTCAATATAATACAAATAAAGTTCGCGTCTAGAAGGAATGTAACATACGGTATCAACCTTGTGCAGTCCCATACCGAAGACAAGAATGCTTACGGTTTGAATATCTCCAATCTCCGGCGATCTGCAAGCAGTGGGCAAGTGCGTGGGGATGAGTGTGTCCCGTACTCATTGCCGGATATTTTGAAGGTTTCTGAACCTCTTTGCGGCAGGCCATGTCCCGTTTTTCCCTCAGGGAAGGTTTAGCAGCGAAGAAAGGCCGGGCAGGTGCAAAGAACATTCCAATCTTCACGGGGAAGATTGAAGATTATCGATGGCCCGGGCGTCCTCAGCTGGATGTTGCAGGGCAGTACCCAGGGTTTGGACGGCATTGAAAGACCGTTCAAGCTTGGAACTTGAATCAATCATGGAGGCTCCATAATGACGCTACGCAAAATGATGAGACCTATTATCGGGTCCGTGTTCGCCCTTCTCGCGCTTGGGTTCTCTCAGGTACTGATGGGCCAGACTGTAAACGGCACACTGCTTGGAACGGTCGCTGACTCCACCGGAGCAACCATTGCCAATGCCCAAGTAACAGTTACACTCACATCCACTGGCGCGATGCACGTGGCGGAAACGAACGGAAGCGGTAACTACACATTCCCCGGCCTGCAGCCCGGCGTCTACACCATCACCATCGACGCAAAGGGCTTCAAAAAGGCAGAGCAGCAGAACATCAACTTGCTTGCCAACACATCGCCACGCGTCGACGTTATCCTTCAGCCTGGCAATGTCTCTGAAACCGTTGTGGTCACGACTGCGCCCCCAGTGCTTCAAACCGATCGCGCCGACATCAGTACCAAGATTGAAGCTCAGAGCGTGATGGAATTGCCGCTTACCACCAATCGCAACTTTCAGTCGCTTCTCAACCTCGTTCCCGGTACCGCGCCCGCGGTCTTCCAGCACTCGCAATTCTTCAACCCACAGGATTCGCTGCAGACGGAAGCCAACGGTTTTCCACGCCTGGGAAACCTTTATCAGATCGAAGGCATCGACGACGATGAGCGCACCGGCCTTCTCCAGATTCTCATCCCTCCGGCAGAGGCCATTCAGTCCGTCGACATCTCGACCAACAACTTTGAGGCGGAGCTCGGCCGCGCAGTCGGCGCCGTAACCAACGTCACCCTCAAGTCGGGCACGAATGCATTCCATGGCTCGGCCTTCGAGTTCGTTCAAAACAACGATCTCGACGCTCGCTCCTATTTCGGCGGCCCCCTCGGCCACCTTTCTTACAACTACTTCGGCGGCGCGGTTGGCGGACCCATTGTGAAGGATAAGCTGTTCTTCTTCGCCGACTATCTTCGCACCCTCGATCACGAGGCCACTTCCAACACCTTCACCATCCCGGATGCGCGGTACTATACCGCGAACTCAAGCGGCAACATCGACCTGAGCGCCGCGCTTGTAACTAATTCAAAAGGGCAAACTGTCGGCCAGATCTATGACCCCGCGACAGGCGACGGTAGAACCGTTGCTCAGGGTGGCACGCCGCGCACTCCGTTTCCGAACAATCAGATTCCATTAAACAGGGTGAATCCGGTCTCGCTTACCGCTCTCAAGGATATAAACGCGGCAGCGGCAAAGTACGGAACCCTGGATTCCACCAAGCCTTTGTCAGGTCCCACTAATAACTACGTCACCAACCTTCCTTTTACCAAGACTGCGGACAGCTTCGATACCAAGATCGATTACACGCCAACTGAGAAGAACCACATTAGCGGCCGCATGAGCTGGCAACGGACCAACACCTTTCAATCGTCTGCTTTTGCGGCATTCATAGGCGGCCCGGCGGCCGGAGGCTTTGAAGGCGCGGGTACGCAGACTTCCTATAGCGCCGGTGGGAACTACGATCATGTCTTCTCGCCCACGTTCTTTACTGAAGCCCGCATAGGTGTCGCCCACTTGCGGAACTCGGCCTCACCCAACGACTACGGAACCACCGACGCAACGACCCTTGGAGTCCCGGGCGTAAACATCTCCGGTCAGCCCTTCACCGCCGGCCAGGTAGGCATCACCATCAACGGCGGCTTCTCCAACCCCATCGTCGGTTACTCCGCTTCGCTGCCATGGATCAGGGCAGAGTCCAATATCGACATGGTCAACAATTGGACCAAGGTCAAAGGTAACCACACCTTCAAGTTTGGCGCCGACCTTCGCCGCGTCCGCGACGACCTTCTGCAGGATCAGACCTACAGCCCGCGTGGCGCATTCACCTTTTCCGCGAACCAGACTTCCGACACGGCGGCCGGCGGCCTGACCAACACCGTCAACGACGTCGCCAGCTTCCTCCTGGATCAGCCAAGCGGAGTGGGCCGCGATCTCAACACCTTCTTCCCCGCCTATCGGCAGTGGTGGTTCTTTGCCTTCGGCGGAGATAAGTGGCAAGCCACGCCCAAGATGACTGTCGATCTCGGCCTGCGCTGGGAGTTTTATCCGCCTGCCACGCCAAGACACTCCGGCGGCTTCTCTAACTACAATCCGGTCAATAACACCTTGGTTCTGGCAGGCCTCGGCAACAACCCCTCCAATCTGGGCATGAAAACTCAATACAGGTATTTCGCTCCACGCACTGGAATCTCCTATCGTCTTGCCAACGATACGGTCTTGCGCGCCGGGTTCGGTGTCAGCTATACGCCGTTCCCGGATAACACCTACGCATTCAATTATCCGGTTCGCGCCAACAACAGCTACACGCCCGTGGGCGCTTCGTCCTTCACGCCCGCGGTTCTATCTGATGGAGTGACCGTTGCCACCTTCCAGGCCGGCTTCCCGGCGCCTGTCCCAGTTACGATTCCCTCCAGCGGAATCATTCCGGCAAATACAAGCCAACTTACGAGCCAGGTCTACACGTATATTCCTCTGAATTACAAGAATCCCTATGCCATGTCCTGGAACGTAGCGCTGCAACAAGCATTCCTTACCAATTACTCGCTTCAGATCGCCTATGTGGCCAACCACGGTGTGGACATCGACAGTAGCCAAAACATCAACCTGCCCAGCACCTATGGCGGCGGAAACGCCTCGGATCCGGAGGATTGCGTAGGATGTTCAACCGCCTTCGGACGCACCGCGGCGACCAACCAGTTTTTCCTGGGCTTCTCCTCCAACTATGAGTCTCTCCAGGTTCAGCTCACAAAGCGGCTTTCAAACGGCTTCGCTTTCACCTCCGCATTCACCTGGGGCAAGGAACTGGGTTACTTCGGCGGCGATGACGGAGGTCTACGGTTCTTCATTAACTGGCGCAGGAATTATGCGCCGGCAGACTACGACCGCGCCAAGAACTTCGAGCAGAGCTTCACCTACGAGTTGCCCTTCGGCCACGGTCATGCCTATCTCAACTCCGGAGTCGGAGACGTTGTTCTTGGAGGGTGGAAGCTAACGGGAATCGTGTCTATCGTTTCCGGTACGCCGTTTACGGTCGGCGCCAACGGCTCTTCGCCGTTGAATACTCCCGGGACGTCGCAGGATGCGAATATTACTGGCAGTCTGCGTGTGCTGCACCACATAGGGAGAGGCAATCAGTGGTTCGATCCGTCCAACTTCTCACAACCTTCCGGCTGCACCGCAAACCCTTGCACTGCAGCGAACGTTGGCCTTGGCAATACCGGCCGCAACCAGTTCCGTGGCCCTGGTTACCTGCAGGACAACCTTTCCCTCTTCAAGACATTCCATCTAATTCGTGAAATGTCGCTGGAGACGCGCATCGACGCCACCCAGTTGAGCAACACGCCACAGTTCAACAACCCGGACAGCGGCAATATTACGGACTCCAACTTCGGTCAGATTACGGGTACCCTCGGCAGCGGACAAGGCGCCGTCAACGGCATCGGCGGCGGCCGCTCCCTGCAAGGATCGGTGCGGATCACCTTCTAACCAACAGCGCTTACACCCGCAACAATAAAGGCCGGCCACCGTTAACCACGGTGACCGGCCGTTCTTACAGCGGCGCATGTCTTGTATCGCGTCGAGATTGATCGGCGCCAGCATTTTTGAGCCACGCGCTCCAAGAAGCCTTTCTCGTCGAAGTAGCGATCGAAGAATGCTTCGCATGCGCCCGCGTGAGCGTAAAGCGCCTCCCTTTCGAGCAACGCCCACCCCGGCGGGTCCATCGGCGTTGTAACCTCAACAGCGGACTCGGAGGCTAAAGCAAACTGCGGTCGAGCCGCAGTATAGGCAAGCGCCGACGCCATGCCCAGAAGAAACGAATGCCGCGATAAGCCTATATTTGATTGACCCATTCCGTATCCCCTTAACCTGCAAGAACAATCAACGGTCCGATCGCTGTTCAGGAGCCGCGCGGCGCGCAAAGTTTGCTTTCTCCTCCTGGGGCGTGCGTGCATTTCCAAGCAGATTTCCTTCCAGTAGCAAATTCTTCAGTTCCCCGGGAGCCGTCGAAAGAAATGTGCCTGTACCGAGAAACGCCTTGCTGTCGCGGACGATTGCACCTGCGGTATTGTCCAGGCGGATGACGGGCGTATCCGCATGGGGCTTGCGCGTGCTCACATCATCCAGTTCCAGGTTGGTTGAGTTCTCAACCTTGAACGCCGGTCCGCTCTCCGAATTCAACTGTACATTGTGCAATTCCAGCCCGTCAGAGTAATTTCCAATGAGCCCCACCTTCCCTGTTCCAATGATGTTGCTGATATGCAGATTTGCAATGGGCATCTCCGGCAAGCCCACTACGTCGATCAGAACTTTGGCGCCATTCACAATCATGTTGCTCATTGCGATGTTGCGAAATACTGGAGTACGTTTCGACACCGGCTCCTCGGACGTCCTTGTCTCTCCTTCCATCAGGTAATAATTGGTCACCGTGATGGCTTCTCCCACATTTTCCATGGTCCAGTTATCGAAGCTGATGTCTTCCACAACTCCTCCGCGGCCACGCGCGCTCTTGATGCGAGCGCCATTCTGGGTGTCCAGCGCAGTAATGTTGCTCGCAACAATGTTGCGCACGCTGCCGGAGGTTTCGCTGCCGATGGTGATCGCGCCATGCGCGTGATGCACGGTACAATTGGTGATCGCTACATCCTCTGTCGGACGATTAACGCGCAATCCGTCGGTATCCTTCCCAGACTTGATCACAATTCCATCGTCACCGGTGTCGATATAGGCATTTGCAATCTTCACGAACCGGCTGGAGTCCACCACGATTCCATCCGTATGAATTCCGGGGTAGGTCTCGATAACAACGTTCTCCACAACCGCATTTTCGCTGTAGAGCAGATGAATCGTCCACATTGGCGAGCCCACGAAATGGAGGCCATCGATGAGGATGT
The DNA here is from genome assembly GCA_035945795.1 of Occallatibacter sp. Lineage (GTDB taxonomy): Bacteria > Acidobacteriota > Terriglobia > Terriglobales > Acidobacteriaceae > Telmatobacter. The sequence continues at coordinate 385,466 of DASYZU010000032.1, read as the reverse complement.
TTTTGCTGTTCATGAATCGGATGAACGATGGCCGGAGCTCCGCTGCGGCCGCCTTGTATTCCTCTTTCGATATTGGCTTGTTCGCATTCAGCGCCTGCAGCAAATGTTCCCAGTTGGGGCCATTGGCACTTCCCGGATCTGATCCCGAGGGCTGTATCCTGCCGTGGAGATTCATCCAATCCGCATTGTTGCTGGTGAGGGTGCCACGCCCTTCAACAGAGACGTTCTCCAAATCATGTCCGCCAATCAGTGGCACGGGAGTCAGGATTTCAATGCCCTGCTGGCGGCCGGGAGCGAAAGGCAACAGAACTGCGGGGAATCGTATTGTCGCTCCAGCGTCAATATATAAGGTAAGATTGCTGACCAGTTCGATCGGCCCTGAAACATAGTTTCCAGCCGGAACATAGACCGTGCCGCCGCCCGCATTCTTCGCAGCTTGAATTGCCGCGCGAAAGGCCTCCATAGAATTTTCGGAGCCGTCGTTGTGTGCTCCATAATCCACAATATTGAAAAATGGCCCGCTCCCTTTTGCAGATCTGGGCGCGGCGCCACACGCATACGCTGCGAAGAGCCATGCCGCCAGCGACACACCGATTGAGATATTTCCAATACGCATATATCTCCTCCAAATTATGTTCCCGAGGCGCAGACCGGAGCGTCCCACTGAACCGGTTCCACGTGGCGCACGAGCAGCGCCCACGCGAATGCTCCGGCGGTGGTCACCAATCCGGTGATGAGAAATGCCATCCGCGAACTTCCGTTAATTTGCACAATCACGCCTGCCATCCAGGGGGCGACAATACCCGCAAGATTGGCAACTCCGTTCTGCATACTTGTCCATCGCCCCGCCATCGCAGGCCCGGCAAGCGTCTGGCTGATCGCCCAGTGGTTTGAAGCGAAGGCACCGTAGCCAATACAGGCCACTGTCATTATTCCAATCGACACTGGAAGGTTGCCATGCACGAATGCGAGCATCATCAGGGTTGAAGCAACAGCCAAACCGCCCACCACTACACATTTGCGAACTCGCGTCGGTGAACCGCCAGCCGTAATCAAGCGATCGGAGATCCATCCTGTCACCAGCGTCGAACTCGCAATCAAGAGGAATACCGCGGAGGCCAGCCGCGACATCGGCCCAACCGGCATCTTCTCCTCGCGCACCAGGTAGATCGGAAGCCACGCCAACAGAAAGTAGAGAAAATAGTTTCCACAAAAATGTCCGAGGAAAGTTCCCCACGCGCATTTCACCCGCAGCAACCTGGCAATGGAAGAAAGGGGAGGTGAATCTCTCCCGCCAACTCTGCGTCCGAAGCGCGGCATCACGCGCAGCCACGGCAGAACCCATAACAGCCCGCCTGCTCCCAGTGCAATAAAGAGCATCCTCCACCCGATGTGCACCAGCAGGAGTCCGCCCAGAAACGCACCCACCGCAGGCCCCGTCTTTGTTCCGGCGTCGATGAACGCATTGGCTCGTCCGCGCTGCTGTTGCGGCAGTTCGGCAAAGACTCGCGAGTAGCATGGATAGGCCACCGACTCCCCGACACCAAGCAGCAACAGCGCCAGGAACAAACCGGCGAAGCTTGTCGCCAGGCCGGTCACCATCGTGGCGCCCGACCATAGAACATATCCCCCCAACATCACCCAGCCCACGGGAAACCGGTCAGAGAACCAACCCGCAATGCCGGTTATCTGTATAAGTGCATATGTCCAGAAGAATGCAGACAGCAAGGTACCAATCTGGATGGGCGACAATGCGAAATGTCGCTGAATCTCAGGCGCTGCGATGGAAAGATTGCTCCGGTCGACATAGTTGATGACGGCCGAAATCACGAGCAGCAGCACTACGCTCCATTCCCGCCGAGACACGCCCTCCTCGGCCAGAACGTCTCCAGCCGTGGGCGTCTTGCTTTCCGTCGCATGCAAGGGAAATGTTGAGCGCAATTCGTGCTCCGCTTCCAGGTGTTCCGCGATCACTATTCGAGGTCGACTAATTCTAGGCTTCCCGGTTCAGTTGAGTGAAGCACGCTGGTTCCTTGAATGACGCAACTGTCTCGCGGAATGGTTCCCCGTGCTTCCGTCATAACCTGCACCTGGTCCTCAGAACGATTGAGCAGTGGCAGCACTGCGAAGACTCACCCAATCAAGAGTGCGGACATTCAATTCTTGTTTACAAGGTTTTACCGCCAGTTGCATGTTGGATCTGCATCGGCGGCCTTTCCGTCGAGCAGGAAGCAGGAGGCGCCATCGATGTCGGTGCGGTAAGTGCGGATTTGGGCCGACTGCAATTCGTCGAGAACCTCCTGGCGAGGATGGCCGTAGCGGTTGCGGAGCCCGCAGGAGATGACGGCCCACTGTGGTGCTACGCGGGCAAGGAACTCTGGGCGAGTGGAGGTGACGCTGCCGTGATGTCCCACTTTGAGGAGCGTGCTCTGGACGCTATGGCCGGGCAGCAGGGCCCGAGCGACCATGGCATCTTCGACTGGGGCTTCAGCGTCGCCTTCGAGGAGCACTGAAGTTGTGCCATAGGCAACGTGCAACACGAGCGAGTCGTTGTTGGCTGGCTCAGGACCGGGCTGGTAGTTGGGGAATGGTGCCAGCGCGCCGACCTGGGTACGGCCAAATGAAAACGCGTCGTCGGCGCGAAGTGAGCGAAGGCGAATGTGTAGGCCGGTGGCTTCGTCGAGCAGCGCGTTGTATGCTTCGGAACGTGGGTTGTTGCCCACCCATAGTTCATCGGGATGGAAGTTGCGCAGGATGGCAGGCAGGCCGCCCATGTGGTCGGAGTGGGCGTGGCTGAGGGCCACGGCGTCAAGATGCCGGATGCCGCGCGACCAGAGAGCCGGAGAAACGACATCCTCGCCGATGTCGTAGTCCTGCGGGGCCTGACGCGGTCCGCCGCCAAAACCGCCGCCATCCAACAGCAAGGTTTTGCCGTCAGGAGTGATGAGCAGCAGCGAGTCCCCCTGGCCCACGTCAATGGCTTCGACAAGCAGTGCATTGAGAGGGTGCTGGATGGGCCGGGGTGCCACGGCGGCCAATGCGGCCAGCAGCAGGGCAGCCCAGGCGGCGCGGCGCTGCCAACGGCTGCTGCTGGATACGCTCAGGTGGGCCAGCACGATGGCTGCGGCGAGGAGTGCGCAGAAGGCTGCCGACTGCCCCACGAGCGGGTTGGGAATACGGAAATCTCCAAAGGCCAGCGAGCCGAACAGATGCACGAGCCAAACGCCGATGTGCAGCACAACCGCCACAATCATTGCCGGAACAACTGCGGCGGCGGGCCACGAAACCAACAACAGAAGAGTGAGAAGTGCGGCCGGCATGAGGACCGCAAGGAGCGGCAGGATGAATAGATTTACTGGCAAGGCAAAGATGGTGATGCGGTGAAAGTAGATAGCCATGGGCAAGGTCATTGCCAACTCCACGACAAGAGAGACGGCGAGCAACTCAATGATGCGGAGCACGAAGTGCGTGGTCCAGGGAAGGCTGCGCCAAGCGAATCGCCCAATCCCCGCCTCCTGCATTCGCGCAGCAAACATTCGCAGCAGAACGCGGAACTGGGCCAGGCGCGGCGCCAGCTTGGCGTCGAGTGCGGTCAAGCGCAATTCCCGCGTAGCGTTCAAATAGGGATGCACGGTGCCCTGGAGCAGTGGCGCGGCAACGCCGGCGATGGCAACAACCGCGAGAAGCGTCATTTGCAGGCTCGAGTCGAACAGGCTGCGGGGACTAACAACGAGCAGGCACAGCGAGGCAAAGCCGATCGTGTTCATGGCGCTGCGCTCGCGGTAAACGAGCCGTCCAAGCAGGTAGAGTGTGACCATCCAGAGTGAACGCTGCACTGGCGTGGCGAAGCCAGTAAGGAGCGCATACGCGAACGACGCAAGGATGGTGATGAGGGTGGCCGGCCCGCGAGGCTGGCGCAGGCGGCGCGTAATCCAAAAGATACATGCGGCCACAATCGCGAGATGAAAGCCCGAGACCACCAGCATATGAAAGGAGCCGGTGCGTTCAAACCCGACGCGCAGAGAATGCGTGAGGTAAGTGCGGTCGCCTGCCACTATTGCGGCCAGCATCACGGCATCTTCCGTAGTCAGGCGCAAGGGCGCAGGGATGTGGCGCATGGCGGCAGGCAGTGCAAGTAGGCGCTTAGTGGTAGCGTGCTGCAATGCGTTAACGCGGCAAGTCAGGAAAGTGCCGGCGCTGCCGGATTGGCCAATGCGCTCTACGCGCTCGATGGGCACGCCGGCTGTAGAGGTGATGCCCTGACCGAGCAAATAATCTTCGCGGCTCCAGACGCCAGGATCGTGATACGTCTCAGGCGGTAACAGGCGGACAGCGGCGCGGATGCGGTCGCCACAACGAAAGGGCTGGATCGTTTGACTTTTTGCTTGGTTTGTCGCCGGATCTGCCACTTGGGTGACCGTGCCCTCCGGCCAGCGCACCGTCAGCCGAACACCGCCTGCAACTTGGGACTGGTTGTCCTCGGTATCGGTCACCATTTCCAGGCTTGAAATACGGACGTCGATTCGTTGCGTCGGCTGTGGCGCTGGAGCCGAATCGTAAGGCTCGCCGTCGTTCAGGTTTTGCTCCGTCTCACCGCGCACCACTCCGACTTCTACGACGGTTCCTTCCACACTGCGGAGAAGCCCATCTGAGAGCGAAGCCAGGGTAGGCGCGGGAGCCGGCTGCGGCTCCATTAGGGCGCACCAGGCCCCCAGCAGACACCACAGGGTTGCCAGGGGCAGCCAGGCGATACGCTGGGCGCGCATGGCTGCCACGCCGGAAAGGATGGCTACCGGAGCCAGCGCAGCCAGCACCAGGCTTGGCCGCAGCCAGAGCCAATGCGTCAAGGCAATTCCGGCTGCATAGAGCCACGCAGCGTGAAACAGTGGCGCGGCTCTCAGGCCGGCAGAGAGCTGCCCGGAGGTGGTCGATTCGGATTGCATTGGGCCCAATAAATAAAAGGAACTATGGGGTTCAGCCTAACAGGCGCGGCGCAACTGGATCACCGTCTCCAGATGGAAAGTCTGCGGAAACAGGTCGGCGAGGGCGACGGATTGGATTGCGTAGCCGGAGGTGATGAACGCGCGCAGGTCGCGGGCAAGGGTTGCTGGATCGCATGAAACGTAGACCAACCGCTGGGCTGCAATCTCCGCGAGCAGCGTTGTAATCTCTGCACTTAGGCCGATGCGTGGAGGATCTACGACAATCAGGTCGGGGCGCTCGGCCTTGCTGCTGCGGTGCAGGAAGTTGAGAACTGAAGCTCGCACGGCTGCGCCGGTTGTACCGCGCAAATTCTCAGCGAGAGCTGCCGTAGCAGAAGGAACAGACTCGACGGCAATCACGCGGGCAAAGCTGGCCGTGAGCTTCCGCGCAAAAAGACCGACGCCGGCAAACAGGTCCCAGGCTAGCTTGCCTTTTTGGCCGGCGGTGACTCTCTCGACAAGCTCATCGACAAGCCAGCGATTCACCTGGAAAAATGCGCCGTGGTCCACGCGATAGTCGAATCCGGCCGCGCGATAGGCAAGAGACGACTCGCCCCATTGCGCGACAGTGTGCGGTAATTGGGCAGGATTCCGTTCTCCGTTGTGACCTTCGACAAACAGTTCCACGCCTTTGAGTGCAGGAATCTGCTCGGCGAGTGTTGGGGCAAATTCGTTGAAGATTCCCTTTGAGGCGCTGGCAGTGAAGACACTAATGAGCAATGAAGTTTCGGCGGCGTCGCAGAAAAGCGAGATTTCTGTGGGGCGCAACGACGGTGAAAATTGCCGCGCAACTTCAGCGAAACTCTGTGTGGCCTTCATCAGCAACGGAGCCGCAATCGGGCACTCCGCGATTGGAATCACCGTATGTGAACGCCGTCCGCGATAGCCGGGGTTTCCTTGGGCGTCAAAGGCTAGGCGGATGCGATTGCGATAGGCCCATGATTGCGACTCAGTTGTGCCGGCCAGCACAGAAATTTCTTCAGGCGCGCGAACGCCGCCACGCTCCAGTGTCTCGCGCAGGATGGCTTGTTTGAAAGCGAGCTGCGTCTCGTAGCCCGTGTGCTGATAGTGGCAGCCGCCGCATGCGCCGAAGTGACGGCAAGTGGGCGCAATGCGCTCCTGTGCGGCGGCGACGATTTCGGTCACTTCAGCTTTTGCATAGCCGCGTTTGTCTTCGGTGATGCGCACTTGCGCCTGCTCACCGGGCAACGTGAGCGGTACAAAAATAGCTTTGCCTTCAACGCGACCCAGAAATGCGCCGCCGTAAATGGGTTTTTCGATTTGCACGAGCTGAGGCGCCGCGGATTGGTTTCGGCTCTGCTTCATTGCTGGCTCATGTAGAAGAGGCTGAGGCGCGGCAGGCTGTAGTGCACCAGCAACTGCTTCTGGACAAACTGGTGTTCCACCTGCCGCAGTTGCACGGTACCCATGCGGCTGCGGTATGGCGCCAGTTCGCGAGCCGCATGCTCCTTCAGCCCGACCAGCAACTGCTCGGGCGCCGCGGCGGTGAGAGCGGCAAACAGCTTCTCTTCGAGCACAGTGAGGGAGCGCTCAAGCGCCTCAAGATCTACTTGCGCGGCATTCTGAGTTGACGCGCGTATCTCTGCTGCCAGTTCACGCAACCGCGCAGCCGTCGCAGCGCATGGTTTCGGAGCAACGGCTGCAGTGTCCAGGACGACGGCGGCCGATTCAAGGTGGGCGGCGATGCGCTCGTGTTCGAAGCCCGATTCGCTCGGAGTGGTTGTTTCGGAGGCTGTGCCAGCCGAGGCTTCTTTCAGTTCCACTGCGGCTTCCAGCACCGCCTGCGCGCACCAGGCTAGGCCGTTGATGCGCCTCATGCGCGCACGCTTCTGGCGCGTTTCATACTTGTCAAAGGCCGCATCGATGCCGCGCAGCGCCGCTTCCAACGGAATCCCGGCCTCGCGCCAGGTTTCAATCAGCGCCCAGTCGAGCGTGGAGAGTAGCAGCAGCGACCCGCGACGCTGCTGAAAGCGCTCTTCGATCTCAGTGAAGTAATTAAAGTAGTTCTGCAAGGCGCGCCTCAGTGGGGCCGGCTGCGCGGGCGGGCTGCACGATTGCGTTCGAACAAGATGCGCAGGCCATCGATGGTGAGCCACTCGTCGATCTCGTTGATGAAGCGGGAATCCTCGGCGATCATGCGTGCCAGGCCGCCAGTGGCGACGATGCGCGGTTGCTCGCCAAGCTCGGCGATAATGCGTTCCAGAATGCCGTCCACAAGGCCGATGTAGCCGAAGTAGAGCCCACTCTGCAGGTGACCGACTGTGTTGGTGCCGATGACCTTGGCGGGGCGCTTGATGTCTACTCGGCTGAGTCGTGCGGCGCGGTTGAACAGCGCATCGGCGCTCAGGCCGAGGCCGGGTGCAATGGCGCCGCCCAAATACTCGCCCTTCGCTGAAATTACTTCAAACTTGGTAGCCGTTCCAAAGTCCACCACGACGCAGGGACCGCCATAGCGTTCAAAGGCGGCAATTGAGTCGGCGAGCCGGTCGGCGCCCAGTTCGGTGGGGTTGTCGATCAGCAGGGTCATGCCGGTCTTGATGCCCGGCTCCACGAACATCGGCTCAATTTGAAAATAGACTTCGCATACCTGCCGCAGCGTCGACTCGACCGGCGGCACCACAGAGGCGATGATGATGTGCGTCACCTGGCTCGGCGCCATGCCGTGCATCTCAAAGAGGTTAACGAAGAAGACTCCGTACTCGTCCACGGTCTGCGTGCGATGTGTGGTGACGCGCCAGTGCGCGGCCAGTTCGGGCTTCTCGCCTTCGAGGCGATAGAGGCCCAGCACCGTATTCGTATTGCCGACATCGAGAGCTAGTAGCATTGTTTCCTCAGTCCACGTCTCTCAGTTCGTTTGGGCGGCGCGGATGCCGCCGGTCTGCACTGTCACTACTCCGGCAGGAGTTCGCACCAGCAGGAATCCGTATCCATCCAATCCCGCCGTCACGCCATTGCAGGCCTGCGGTCCATGTACTTCCACGTTTCTGCCTCGGATCCATGTGGAAGCCCGCTCGACGCGCTTGGGAATTGTCTCTTCTGCCGATGCCTCGGCGAGCGCGAGCGTCTCTCGCTCAAGCGATTTTAGCAGGGAGACGAGCAAAGGCTGGCGGGGAATCCTTCGGCCCGCCTCCGTGTCCAGAGAGGTTGCGGCAGTGCTGAGACTGGGACCGAAGCTGCGCTGATGCACGTTGATGCCGATACCCACAACCGCAAACGCAACCGCACTGCCCTCGGTATTCGCTTCCGCCAGGATGCCGCCTGTTTTTAGTGGACCTATCAGCAGATCGTTCGGCCAGCGCAGGTCGACGGCGAGGTTGCTGGTGGAGCGAATCGCGTCGGCTGCCGCGAGCCCGGCAACGAGTGGAAGCAGGGCCAGGCGCGCAGCGGGAATTTGAGGGCGCAACAGGACGCTGACGTAGAGCCCGTCGCCCGCCGCCGAGTGCCATGCGTGGTCGCCTCGGCCACGGCCAGCCCTCTGCTCGTCTGCAAAGTAGACTGAGCCGTGCGGCGCGCCGTTGCGTGCGGCGGCGAGGGCATCGTTGTTGGTTGAATCGGTTACCTCAGAAAAATGAAGCTTGCCGGCAAAGATGGAACCCCAAAGCCCATTCCCGTCAGCGGATTCGAGCGAGACCAAATCGAACATTGCCTGGCTCACTCTGCCGTGATGGCCATGGAGATGTTTGCGGCTTTGGCCGAGTGGGTGAGCGCGCCAACGCTGATAAAGTCCACGCCTGTCTCGGCGTATGCGCGGATGTTTTCAAGCACGATGCCGCCGCTGGCCTCGGTGGGAATCCAGCGCGCCTCCTGCTCGTTCTTTGGTTGCCCCTCGGTTTCCTTCCGGATGCGTTCGACGGCGCGCTTCACATCCTTTGGCGTCATGTTGTCGAGCAGGATGGCCTCGGCGCCATTGGCGAGGGCTTCCTCCAACTCTTTTGCGGTTCGCACTTCCACCTGCACGCGCTGGCCCTGCTTTCGCAGTTGGAGGGCGCGCGGCAGAACTTGGGATATGCCGCCGCCGAGCGAAATATGGTTGTTCTTGATCAGAATTCCTGAGGCCAGGTCGATGCGGTGATTGGTACCTCCGCCGCACAGCACTGCGTACTTTTCGAGAGCCCTCAATCCGGGAACAGTCTTACGCGTGTCGAGCACGTGGGCGTGAGTTCCCTGAATTGCGTCAGCGTATTTGCGAGTCAGCGTGGCGATGCCGCTCAGGTGCTGCAATAGGTTGAGGATGACGCGCTCGCAACTGAGCAGTGCGCGGGCATTGTGGCGGATGACGGCCAGCACCTGGCCCGCATGAACGCGGACGCCGTCGAAGATCTCCGGGTGGCTGACGACTTCAAAGCGAGTCTGTGCTGGGGGGCGCCGATCGAGGCGGGCGAAGACTTCAAAGAAGCGCGGCACCGCGCCCAGGCCGGCCACCACCATTTCCTGGCGGGCGATGATGGCCGCCGAGGCGCGCAGGTTCGGATCGATGGTCAGGTTGGTCGTGGCGTCGGCCACGGCCTGATCCTCCACCAGGGCTTGCTCCAGCAATGCGTCGATGCGGTGGCTTTTCCAATCCATTTCGCTGTTCTCTGCACATCTCCAAATAGGCTGTCATCCTGAGCGAAGCGCAGCGCAGTCGAAGGACCTGCGTTTACTCTTGGTACACTTTCTTACTCCTTCGGCAATGCATCCAGCGCTGCGCCCGCCTTTTCCAGCAGCAGCCGCGTTTCGGATTCTTGCTTCTTCAGGCCCTCGACAACCTGCGCCGGTGCCTTGGCTAGAAAACTCTCATTACCTAACTGGCGTTCTGCGGCGGCCAACCCTTTTTCATACTTGGCAATATCTCTTGTCAAGCGCTCGCGTTCGGCGGGGACGTCGACTTGCTTCTCATGGACTAACGCGATTTCCGTATATCCTACAGAGCGCCAGATTAAGTCCTCTTTACCAACATCCGTACGCTTGATGGTCGTAATCGTCGAGATCTTCGCTAGTCTTTGAACAATTTCGGAATTTTGTTTGATCAACTCGTCCGGGTTAGTACCAAAATCCCGAATGGAACCGGCAATCACGAACATTGGAACAGACTCTCGTTCAGGTATATCTCGATTCTTGCGTTCTTCTCGAATAACACGTATTAGGTCTTGCAGCAGAATCATTCTGTATTGTGTGCGAGAATCGATGTCCCGATTGCTCGCCGATGGATAACTCGTCAGGGCAATTGACTTCGCCGGCGGATTGCCGTCGTAAAGTGCATGCCAGATTTCTTCGGTGAGGAACGGCATAAACGGCGAGAGCAGCCGCAGAGCCGCTTCAAAGACGCCGACAAGCGTGGTCAGTGCGGCCTTCGTGCCTGCCTTGTCCGCCGTCTCCGAGAAATCGAGGCGTAGCTTGACAATCTCCAGATACCAGTCGCAGAAGCTGCCCCAGAAGAACTGATAGAGGGTGTTGGCGGCATCGTCGTAGCGATAGTTTTCAAGCGACTGATTGACTTTCGCGGCAGTCGAGTGCAGTTCGGCGACAATCCAGCGTTCTTCGACCGGGGCATCGGCAGCAACCACGGGCATCGAGCCCAGTGCGGGAGGATCGACTGCAATTCCGATCTCCGCGGCGCGGTCGACGTTCATGAACAGGAAACGCGCAGCATTCCAAATCTTGTTGGCGAAGGCGCGATAGCCTTCAGTGCGAGCCACATTGAATGCGATGTCGGTGCCGGGCGAAGCCATCGAAGCCAGTGTAAAGCGCACTGCATCCGTCCCGTATTGCTTCACTATTTCGATGGGGTCGATGACGTTGCCCTTGGTCTTGGACATCTTTTCGCGGTTGGCGTCGCGCACCAGCGCGTGGATATAAACCTCTTTGAAGGGAACTGACTCGGCAAGCGGACGCGGGCTCCCGTCGGGCATGGGCACATCGCCTGCAAACCAGCACCCAAGCATGATCATCCGCGCCACCCAGAAAAAGAGAATGTCGAATCCGGTGACCAAAAGGTTCGTCGGGTAGAATGCGTCGAAATCTCTGCGATTTTCCGCGGTGATATTCGGCCAGCCGAAGACGGAAACCGGCAGCAGACCCGATGAAAACCACGTATCGAGCACGTCGGTTTCCTGCGTGATTTGCGTTGAGCCACAATGCGCGCAAGCGGTCGGATCGACACGCGCCACGGTGATCTTGTGACACGTGGAGCAATGCCAAGCCGGAATCCGATGGCCCCACCAAAGCTGACGGCTGATGCACCAGTCGTGGATGTTTTCCATCCAGTTGAGATAGGTCTTCTCGTATTGTTCAGGGGTGAAGCGGATCGCTTTTTCGCCGTCCGGGCCCGGTTTGACGGCGGCAATAGCCTTGTCGGCCAGCGGCTGAATTTTGACAAACCATTGCGTGGACAGGCGTGGCTCAACGACCGTTTTGCAGCGGTCGCAGTGGCCTACGTTGTTGGTGTAGTCCTTCACAGCGACCAACAGGCCCTGTTCTTCGAGGTCGGAGACGATGCGCTTGCGGGCCACATAGCGGTCGAGACCGGCGTAAGCTCCTCCTTCGGCATTGATGTGAGCGGTATCGTCCATCACGTTGATCGAGGGCAGATGGTGGCGTTCGCCGATTGCGAAGTCGTTGGGGTCGTGCGCCGGAGTCACCTTGACAGCGCCGGTGCCGAACTCGCGGCTGACCCACCCGTCGAGGATGACGGGAATTTCGCGGTCCATCAGCGGTAAGCGCAGCTTCTTGCCGTGCAGGTGCAGGTAACGCTCGTCCTCGGGATGAATGGCTACAGCTACGTCGCCAAGCATCGTTTCTGGCCGGGTGGTCGCCACTGTGAGAAACTCACCCGTGTCCTTGCCGTCTGTACCGATGACCGGGTAACGAATCTCCCACAAATGGCCTTTGTGCTCGTCGTAGACCACTTCCAGGTCGCTGATAGCCGTCTGGCAGCGGGGACACCAGTTAACGATGTAAGCGCCGCGATAGATGAGCCCCTGCTCGTGGAGGCGGACAAAGGCCTCGCGCACAGCAACGGAAAGGCGCTCGTCCATCGTGAAATATTCGCGCTGCCAGTCGACCGAGGCGCCCAGGCGCTTCATCTGGTCCAGGATCGCTCCGCCGTAGTGATGTTTCCACTCCCATACGCGCTCGACGAAGGCCTTACGCCCAAGCTGCTGGCGGCTCTTGCCTTCCTCGGTCAACTGGCGCTCCACCATCATCTGTGTAGCGATGCCTGCATGGTCGGTACCCGGCAGCCAAAGTGCGCGCCGGCCCGACATGCGCTGCCAGCGGGTAAGGATGTCCATCTCCGTCTGGTTGAGCATGTGGCCCATGTGCAGGCGGCCGGTCACGTTCGGCGGAGGAAGAAGGATCGTAAAAGGCTTGCCGGCCGTAGAGTCGCCGGCACCGGGAGTCGGTTGCGCAAACAGTTTCTCGCGCACCCAGTATTCGGCCCAGCGGTCTTCAATGGCAGTAGGGTCGTAGGCTTTGGGCAGGTCGTGAGGCATGGGGTTTTTGAACGTGGCCCCGTGGGTCTGACCCTTCTGAATAAGGGGTTTCGAGCGAGGGGACTACCCCCTAACTTTAGCAGATAAGGGTCTGAAGCACATGAGCGAGAGGACGGGAGTTGCCCTGCACTGCAAAGGAAAAGGCCACACTGTTTAAGGGTGTGGCCTTGATTCATCCCAGGCTGTTCTTTAGAACGGGTTTACCTTGCCCAAACCCTTCTTTTTCTTCTTCTTGCTCGAGGATTCGTCGCTCAGGTCGGTCTTCGGCTTCTTGTGCTTGGTGCCGGCAGCTTCATTGGGTGCGGTGGGCGCCGTGCCAGGCTTGATCTCATTCACCTGGAGTGGCGCCTCGACCGGCTTTTCAGCAGCGGGCAGGGCGGTGTTGGTGGGTCCAACCGGCTTGACCACCGCATTGGGGTCGGTTGAGGCATTTCCGGAAGGTGCGCTTACAATCGAGACGCCTACGCCGGTTCCGCCGGTCGGGGCCTCAAGCTGGATCGGTGCCGCGGAAGGCTGGTCGGTACGTGGCGGTTCGTTGACGCCGGTAGGAGGAACGGCGGCCGCAGGCTCAGCAGGCTTGCCGGCGTTGATTGCGGCTTGGAAGATTTCCTTGTTTTCGTTGGTGATTTCGGGTGCGTAAGTGCGCTTGGGGTCATCCAGACTAGGTTCACCCACGTGCACTGCCTCAACCACCGTGGGCCCGCGCTTGATGAGGCCCAGCGTCTTATCGGTAAAGTGCAGGGCCTGCCGGCTGCGCTCTTCGGCATCGCTCTCTGCGATGGCTGCCTGTGTGGGCTCGGGAACAGGACGATTCATAGCCACCAGCCGGTCGCGCGCGTCTTCCACGTGGGGAGCCATGGGATATCGCGTGATCACCTTGCCGTAAGCAGCAGCAGCCCGGTCATCGTATACAGAGGCCAGTCTTTCGCGAATGGCGCCAGGCAGGTTGGACGCTAGCCGGACATTGCGCGCCTCGCCTGCATAGGCGTCGCCAATGGCTAGCAGCGCCTGGTCGCTCTTGGAATAGAGCGGGAAGGTATCCACCACGGTCTTCAGGCGGGCGATTGCGGCGTTAAAATTTTCCCGGCTATGGTAGTAGAGGCCAATCTGGGTCTCGCGCTCGGCCAGAACTTCCTGCACATCGCGCAGCTTCTGCTTGGCGCGGGGTATCAGCGCCGAGTCCGGGAACATGTTAATCATGTCCCGATAGGCCTTTTCGGCTTCCTGTGCGTTGGTGTAATCGCGGTCGGGCTTTTCCATCTGCTGGTAGTAGATGTCGCCCACCTTCATCTTCGCCTCGGCAGCTTCTGGAGCGTCCGGGAAGAACGTGATGAAATCGTTGTACTCGGCCTCGGCCTGGGTCAGAGCCGCCGTGCCGCCTTCCTTGAACCAGCTGTCACCCACCGACAACTTGGCGCGCATCCGGTATTCCGAGTCGGGATAGGTGTTCAGCAGCGTTTGCAGATCGAGCCGGGCCACATCGTAACGGCCCTTTTTCAGGGCGGTCATGGCCTTGTCGTAGAGTTCCTTGTCGGGCTGCTTTGACGCAACATTGGCAAGTGGGTTGGCGCTCAGGTCCTGTTTCTTCTTGTGCACGGGCTTCCTGACTCGGGCTTCGGCCGAAACCGCACCCAGCACCAGAACCGCCAGAGCCACCGCAGCAAACGTTTTAGACAACCGGTTCATACCACCTCATTGCGGCGGCGGCCAGTGTTGAGGCCCTCCACCTGTTCAAAGCTTTTCTTCAAAAAAATCTTACTCTTTGCCGCTTAGGACTGGCCTGCAGCCGCACGGGCCGTTGCCAGCAGCGTACGCGCATCCTCTTCCGGGTGCCCCGCGCCAAACACGGCATTGCCTGCCACCAGCAGTTCCGCTCCTGCTTGGACGACCTGGGCTATGGTGTCGTGAGCCACACCACCATCCACTTCGATTCTAAATGCCAGGCCTAGCTCCTTGCGCAATTCGGCCAGGTGGCGGATCTTGTCGAGTGAAAAGGGTATGAATTCCTGCCCGCCAAAACCCGGATTCACGCTCATGATGAGCACGTGGTGCACCATCGGTAGAATGTCAATAATCAAGTCGACCCGGGTGGCCGGATTCAGCACCACGCCCGGCTTCATGTCGTGATGGGCAATCAGTTCCAGTGAACGGTGCAGATGCGTGCAGGCCTCGTAGTGGACGCTCAGCCAGTTAGCGCCCGCCTCGGCAAAATCGGCTATGTATTCGTTGGGATTCTCGATCATCAGGTGGCAGTCCAGCGGCAGGCTGGTTACTTTGCGCAGACTCTTCACCACCGGTGGCCCGAGAGTGATGTTGGGCACGAAATGGCCGTCCATCACGTCCACGTGGATGACCGTGCCGCCGCCTCGCTCAGCAGCGGAAACCTCATCTGCCAGATGGGCAAAGTCGGCCGACAGGATCGAAGGCAGCAGTTCAACCATAGAACTCTTGGCGCAAAGGATTTTCGGTGTAACTCCTTGCCCCGTAAGTGTATCAGCGGAGGCGGTCGCGGGTCTGCGATACGGCGAGAAAACTAGGAGCCGGAAGCAGGCGGTTTGAACTTGCTGGAGAACACCCGGCCCACCCCGCGCAGGATGGCCTTGATCGGCCATTGCCCCTCTGCGTCTGGAAAGAAGATCTCGCCGGCGCGCCTAGCCGCGGGCCGGTAGTACCACTGCTTGAGCAGCGCCAGATGTGCTTGCCTGACGGTCGCTGAGGGCGCCCCTGAAGGCTCGGCAAGCGCCGCCAGCGCCGCTTCTAGGCGGGCATCGAGCACCCCGCGAGCCAGTTTCGCGGGGGCAGCGACTTCAGCATCGGTTGCTGTCTCTGGCCACGGATCGATCTCCCCCACAAAGCTCTGACTAAACTCTGAACCCTGAAGCGTGATCCCTGTAGTTTCCGGGACCGGCTCCATCGCCATCGGCTGGGCAAAAAGCGAGCTCGACCCCGATTGCTCGTTCTGAATTCTCATGCCGAGAGTCGAGAAAGCGGCAGGTCCACGCAACCGGCCATTCTCAAAGAGGAAAACAGCCACCTCATCCGGATTCGCCGAAGCCTGCAGCAAAACACCCCGCAACTGGCTGAGCGGCCGCACCAACTCACTTGCCAGCGCCCGCACGGATTCTACCCGTTGCACCTGTGCATGAAGCGCGGCGGCGGACTCGAATTCCAGGTTCGCCGAGGCCTGTTCGCGCTCGGTGCGCAGAACCACCAGCCGGCTCTCGCCGCGCGTGGCGAGAAAGCTCGCTACCGCCGCGGCCTCCTCGCCGTAGCGCTCGTCCGTGCAGCCTTTGTAGCAGGGCGCCAGACACATTTTCATCTCTGAATACACGCATCCGGGGTGGCTTGGATTGGGGTCCAGATCGTCCGTGCATCGGCGCAGCAGGAACAGCTTCAGCGCCTCTTCCGAATAGCGCTCGGCTGCCGCCCTCGATGAAAACGGCCCATAAGCCCAATCCGCTTCGCGCTGGCTGAGCCTGTGCGTCACCGTGATCCGCGGATAGGGGTTGCCACCGAGGAACCGCACAAATGCAGGCGCCCGCAGGTGCATCCGCTCCAGGGACTTCGCCCCGTAGATCTCCTCCAGGAGAGAGAACTGTGCAAGCAGCGATTCAAATTCCGACCCCGTGAGCCGCCACTCGATGCGCCGTACCCGCCCGGCCAACTGCAGTCGCCGAGGATGCTTCACCGATGGCTGGAGCAGCCGTTCCAGCCGCGCCCTCAGATTCGGCGTCCGGCCAATGTAGGGCTCTGAGTGAGCTTCCGCGCCGTAGAGCGCAAAGACCGCCGAGCATTGCGGTAGTTGCGCCAGCGCGGCTTTGGGGTTGGCCGGGTCGAAGGACAGCGATGGAGATTCGTTCGGCACAGGCTCTCCCGCTCAGGCTCCCGCCACTGTCATCCCGTCAATCCGCAGCGTGGGCGAAGCAACCGCCCCACGAAACTCCAGATCGTTGCCAATCGAGGTCACATTCATCAACATCTCCGCCAGGTTGCCGGCGATGGTGACCTCTTCCACAGCGTGCGTGAGCTTGCCGTTCTCGATCCACAGGCCGGTTGCCCCGCGGGAGTAATCGCCGGTCACGATGTTGGTGCCGAAACCCATCAGGCTGGTCACGTAGAGCCCTGCCTGAACGTCTCGAATGATCTCATCCTGCGTAAGCATTCCCGGCTCAAGGTAGAGATTGCCGCAGCCGATGCCCGGTGTGCCGGCGAGGCCTCGCGAGGCGTTGTGCGTAGACTTGAGCCCCAGCTTGCGCGCGGTGTAAGTGTTGAGCAGGTAGCTGCGCAGTGTGCCTTCTTCGACGACCACTGTCCGCTGCGAGGGCAAGCCTTCGCCGTCAAAAGGCGAGGTTCCGTAGCCGCCAGCACCAGTGGGCAGCAACATGGTATTGTCGTCGACGATGGTGAGATTGGCTGCAGCGATCTTCTCGCCCAGCTTGCCCGCCAGAAACGATGCACTGCGCC
The DNA here is from genome assembly GCA_035945795.1 of Occallatibacter sp. Classification (GTDB taxonomy): domain Bacteria; phylum Acidobacteriota; class Terriglobia; order Terriglobales; family Acidobacteriaceae; genus Telmatobacter. Next base: position 368,527 of record DASYZU010000032.1, on the reverse strand, counting down.
AGATCGAGTCGCCCGACGCAGCCTCAAAGACCGATCCGATCAGCGACCGCGCCACCTCCGGTGCAAAGACAATAGGGACGCGCTGCGTAGGCACGCGCCGTGCCCCCAGCCTACGCAGCGTGCGGCGAGCTGCCTCTTTGCCGATCGCTTCTGGCGATTCGAGATCCGCGAGCCGTCGCGCGCTGCTCCACCAGCCGTCGCGCTGCATCTGCCCGCTCGCATCCATGGCCAGCGGCGCAACCGAAACACCGGCGTAGCTGGTGCGGTATCCGCCCACAAAACCGCGCGAGTTGGCCAGCACCATGCGTCCGGTAGCCGCGTCAAAGCTACCGCCATCGGAGTTTGTGATGCGCGAATCCGCGGCCAGCGCAGCGGCTTCAGCCCGCCGCGCCCACTCGATGCGCTCCGGTCCTGCGAGCGAGTAGACGTCGTCGTAGTAGAGGTGCAAATCGCCGCTCAGCGAGCCGAATTCGCCCGTTTCCGGCAGCCCGGTAAAGGGATCTTCCTCGGTAACTTTGCCCAGCGCCATCGCGCCTTCCACAAGCTGGCGAATCCCATCCGCCGTCAGATCACTTGTGGACGCAGATGCCGACCGCTTGCCCAGAAACACCCGCAGCCCCAGCCCCCGGGAACCTGATTCCTTGAGGGTTTCGACCTCGCCCATGCGCACGTTCACGTTGAACTCATCGCCCTCACGGATCACCGCCTCAGCGTCGCTGGCACCAGCCTTCATGGCCAGTGCCACGACCTCGGCGGCAAGGGATTCCAAATCGAGTGCGGTGTCAGCGGGTTGCGGAGCGGCTTGGGGCATGGTTCCACACTAACAAATCGGCGGGGCCGTAGTGGGCTTTGAGGCGGACTCAAACGTTCGCTTATAAGGTTCGTTTTAAGGCCGAAAGGTTCGCTTATAGGGTTTGTTTCTACCCGCAAAGGTTTGCCTATAAGGTTGCGATTTCTCGATACCTTAACCTCTCATGGTGCGTAATCTCCGGGGGTAGGCTGCTCAGAAGGTTGCTAAAAGCGGGCTTAGGTTGTCTGGGAATACCCGAAAAGCGTGCAAAGAGGGCTTAAATGAGCCCTAAAACAGGCTTAAAACGTGCTAATTGCACGCTTTTAGCGCTGTTTTTGTTGGTTTTTGCTGTCTGTGGAGGTGCCCGGCGGCTTAAGCCTCACTTCTACCTATCTTCCCGTACCGCCGACTGTCATTCTGTCGAGCTTGATGGTGGGCATGCCAACGCCCACCGGGACGCTCTGGCCGTCCTTGCCGCAAGTACCTATGCCCTCGTCCAGCTTCAGATCGTGTCCGACCATCGACACATGTTTCAGCGCCTCCGGTCCATTGCCGATCAGCGTAGCGTCGCGGACGGGAGCCGTGATCTTGCCGTCTTCAATCAGGTAAGCCTCCGACGCCGAGAAAACGAATTTGCCGTTGGTGATATCGACCTGGCCGCCGCCAAAGTTGACGGCATAGAGGCCGCGCTTGACCGAGCGCAGGATGTCTTCAGGGTCATCGTTGCCCGCGAGCATGTAGGTGTTGGTCATGCGCGGCATGGGGATGGACTGGTAGCTTTCGCGCCGCCCCGACCCGGTGTTGGCGCAGCCCATCAGGCGAGAGGAGAGCTTGTCGGACAGATAGCCCTTCAGCACGCCGCCTTCGATCAGCACCGTCTCCTGGGTGGGCGAGCCCTCGTCGTCCACGTTGAGCGAGCCGCGCCGTCCAGCCATGGTTCCGTTGTCGACCACAGTGACTTTGGAGCTGGCCACCGATTGCCCGATCAGCCCGGTAAAAGCGGACGTCTTCTTGCGGTTGAAGTCGGCCTCGAGGCCGTGTCCCACCGCCTCATGCAGCAGGATTCCTGGCCAGCCAGGACCGAGAACCACTTCCATCTCGCCTGCCGGCGCCGGCACAGCACCCAGTTGCAGAATCGCTCCGCGTGCAGCTTCGCGCGCCAGGCCTTCCGGACTCTTTGAGCCGATAAATTGATCAAGGCCAGATCGTCCGCCGCCGCCCGCACCGCCCTTGGCCGTAACAGCGCCCTCTTTGGCGATAACGAAGACGTTCAGCCTGCAGAGAGGCTGGGTATCGCTGGCAAATGCGCCGTCAGAGGCCGCGATCAGGATGCGCCGCAACTCCTCCGAGTAACTAGCCCGCACCTGAACAACGCGGTTGTCGAAGGCGCGGGCAGCCCGATCGGCGCGAAGAATCAACTCAAGCCGCGCTGCCAGGTCCAAATCGTAGCCGCCGAGGGGCACGGGATAGAGATCGGCGTTGGGCGCCTCGGTGAATCCCTGCACAGGCTGTTTGGCTGGGCCGGAGGCGATAAGCGCAGCGGTGCGTGCGGCGTGGAGCAGGCGCTCGGGGCTCAGATTGTCGGTATAGGCATAGCCGGTTCGCTCGCCGGAGAGCACGCGAATGCCGCACCCGGCGCTGGTTCCCTGGCTGGCGGATTTGACGATCTGCTCGTCGACGCCCAGCGAAGTTGCGGCGACAGATTCAAAGTATAGGTCGGCATAGTCGCCGCCCGCTGAGAGGGCCTCGCCAAGGCACCGCTCAAGCAGCCGTTCGGTGATGCCGAATTTCTCAAAAAAGTAGCGTTTATGGCTGGGAGCAGGGGAAGCAGCCGGTATCGTCATGGTGTCTTTCAGTTTACGCTCCCTGCTGTTCCGGGGGAGCTGGCAGGGCTCGGTTTCTTCACTTGGTGCGGCACCTACGGCCCTCTTCACACTCGCGCCAGGGGTATGCTAAAGTCCTCCCATGAAGAAGGTTTTTGCGGCGGTCCTGCTTTTGATGGCGCTTACCAGTCCGGCGTTCGCTGCTGCGATTCACCATCATCACCACCACCACCATCGTCACCACCATCGTCCCGCCTGAAGCGTATTTCGGCCTCGAAACAGCAACTGCGCCCTACGGCGATGCTGGTTCCTTTCTTGATGCGTGGCAATTTGGTACGTGCCAGCCGCGCTGGCTTCATGCTAGATTCGTCGCATGAAGAAGTTCCTTGCCGCTGCGCTGCTGTTGATGGTGTTTGCCACTTCGGCCTTCGCTCGCACGAAGCACCATCGTCCGCCCAAACCGCTGCACAAAAACGCACCGCACCAATTCACAAAACACAAGGCTGCACAGCATCCCACTGTAAAGCACCCCACCGTGCAACACTCGACCGCACAGCATCCCGCCGCACAGCATTCTCACGGCAAGACCTAGAACCAACCTGGAACTTCGAAGCTGATTCTACGCTCGGCCTGGGGCGCGTGGCGTTCTTTCATTTCGGCAGGCAAGCACCGCAGTGGCAAGCATGGTAATGTTTTCTCCATGACAGAACTGGACGACTTGCGCTATCCAATTGGCCACTTCAACCCGCCGACCGGCAACATGGCCGACGTTCATGCCGCGCACATCAAAGCTCTACTCCTGCTTCCCGGGCAACTACGGGCGGCGGTGAGCGGGCTGAGCGACGGCCAGCTCAACACACCCTACCGCGAAGGCGGCTGGACCGTGCGGCAGACGGTGCATCACCTCGCCGACAGCCATGCCAACGCCTTTATCCGGTTCAAGCTCGCGCTCACCGAGGATTGGCCTACCATCAAGCCGTATGACGAGGCTGCATGGGCCAACCTAGCCGACAGCGAAATATCTATTGACGGCTCGCAGACATTGATCGACGCGCTGCATGAGCGCTGGGTGGCATTGCTGGAATCCATGACGGAAGAGGATTTCCAGAAGGGCTACGTTCATCCCGTGAATGGCCGCCAGAACCTTGAGCGCGCGCTCGCGATTTACGAGTGGCACGGGCGCCACCACACCGCGCACATTACCGGCCTGCGCGCGCGCAAAAGTTGGTAGGCGCAGCTCGTGACTTCTGAAGACGCGTCTGCATCGGCCGGCCGGCTGGCCAAAAGCATCGAAAGCTATCTCGTTGATCACCCTGCGGCGGCGCTGCTTGAGGATGGCCGAGTCGTGTTCGACATGCGCACTGCTCGCTACGCAGTGAGCGAGTCGCACGGGCGCTGCCTGCTGCAACTGTGGAGCGATGAGCGAAACCTGGTGCGCAGCGTTGTGGAGGTGCAGGAGCGCGCGCAATGCCTGCGCCTGATGACTCGCCGCATGGGCGCAGCCAAGCCGCAGGCGCTGGAGCTTGTTCCCACCAGCGACCGTCGCACGCCCACGGCCCGCGATGCCAGCCGCCACAATTATCGGCGTCTGTTGGAGCGAGTGGTGACGCGAAGATTCCTCGACGCAAAGGTGGATGGATTCCGGTCCGCGATGGATCTGGAGCACAGCTTCGGCCCTGCTTATGTGCGCGGGCGCCTGCTGCGCGGAACCGCGGCCGACGCAATCATCGGGGTAAGCGCGGCCGAGTCCGCGGCCATCGTGGACGGTATTCTCACGCTGGGCATCCTGTGGCTCGACCACTGCCGCCAGCACGGCGATGGGCGAAGGCACTTTGGCGGGCTCAAGGTGATAGTGCCGGCCGGCGCCTGGCGTACCACTGCGGAACGAATGGCCTGGATGAATCACGCCGCCGCCGATTTTCAATTGTTCACTCTCGACGAACGCAGCGAAGAGCTTGCGCCGGTGGATTTTCGCGACACGGGCAATCTTGAGTCACGTTTGGTTCACGCGTTCTCATCGGCGGCCGCCATCGAGCGTTGCCAGGCCGGAGTCGCCAGGTTGCTGGCATTGGTTCCCGCCGCGTCCCGTGAGCGGGTAGAAGTGCGGGCCACATCGGCCACTGAAGCGGGGCTTCTATTGCATGGCCTGGAATTTGCCCGCGTACGGCACGGTGTTGCGGCCCATTCGTTTGCGCGCGAGGACGAAGTAACCTTTGGCACGGGCGTCAACGAGACTCCGTTGACCGAAGAGAACGAAGGGCTTTGCCGGGAACTCTGCGCGCGGCTTTTTCAGAGCCGGTACCCCGACGGCTCGCACACTGATCCATTGTTTCGCATGCAGCCTGAGCGCTGGCTAGAGTCTCGTCTGAGGGCCGGAATCGCTGAACTCCTGCCGGGCTTGCGCGGCGATCTGATCTATACGCAGGTGCCTGCGCAGTCGAGCGGCGACCGCGGGCTGCTCGATTTGCTAACGCTCGATCGCAACGGCAGGCTCGTTGTCATCGAACTCAAGGCTGATGAGGATCTGCATCTGCCTCTCCAGGCACTGGACTACTGGATTCGTGTGCGGGCGCTGAACGACGACCGTCAATCGGTCGCAGGCGGGCGACCGCTCACCGCCTTCGAGCGCCAGGGATACTTTGATGGCGCGGAGGTTTCGCCGCTTGAGCCGCGGCTAATGCTGGCTGCGCCTGCGTTGCGGATTCATCCTGCGAATGAACTCGTGCTGCATTACTTTTCGCCAAAGGTGGAGTGGGAACTGATTGCAGTCAGCGAACATTGGCGGCGCGATTTGAAGGTGGTGTTCCGCAAGCGCAGCAGCGACGGGCGGAGAGACTAGCGTTCTGAGGGCCTCGCCTTCATCGCCTCATTCGCCGCGCCTGAAGCCGCTGCCGAAGATCGAGATCCAACTGATGACGACGACGACCGCACAACCTGTGAGTCCCGTAAAGAACATCGTTTCGACCAGGCGGATCATCCAGATGGCAAGAGTGTGCATCGTCTTCACTGTCGATGATCGTAGGCGCACTTACGCACGTTTGACGACTATACCTTGGTATAGTCCGCCCTTGGATTGTTAACCTGTCCCATCCCAAGTAAGGAACATGGACAAGCGGATTCGCAGTCTTTGCAGGTACTTGGTTGCAAGCCTGCCCTTAGCTGGTTGGTTCGGGGCTGCGCAGCAGCAGAAGCACCAGGATCATTCCGGCAAACGGCAACAGACCGGCAGCGATGAGGATGGGGTCGAAAGAATGTACGAGGGCCGACTGACGAGCGTCTGAGATCAGGCCAATGAGCAGGAATGCAACAATCGTGCACAGGCCGGCGCCGGTATTGCTGATGCCGCTCACCGAGGCAACCGAGGCGTTTTCGAACAGGTCGGCGGGCAGGACGTTGGCGATGGTGGTAAAGCATCCATAGGCGAAGGTCGAGAGCGCAAAGAGCGCGGTTATGAGGTAGACGTTGGCGGTAAAGACGGTGGGAATGAGCAGCAGCACGCCGATGCCACCGCCGATGATGAAGGCCTTGCGGGCGGCGGCAAGAGACCATCCACGGCGGATGAGCACGCCGGAAAACCAGCCTGAGAAGAAGTTGCCCGCATCGGTGGCGAGAAACGGTATCCAGATGGCAATAAGACTGCCGCGCAGGTTGATGCCCTTCGCAACCAGGTAGATGGGAAACCAGTCGGTGACGAAATACCAGACCGGATCGGTGAATGCCTTGGCAGCGACGATGGCCCAGGTCTGCCGGAGCTTCAGCAGCCCAAGCCACAGCGTCCGCTCCGTGTGCTGCACTGGAAAGCTTTGGTCCGCAGAGGCCGCGGTGATGAACTCGCGTTCTTCCGCGGAGAGCCGAGGGTGGGATTCGAGCGGACGGTAGAGCCAGCGCCAGCAAATGATCCAGAGAAAACCCAGGGCTCCGGGAACCATGACCGCGGGACGCCATCCCCAGCGGAAGTAGATGCCGAGCACTAGAAAAGGAGCGACAGCACCACCCAACGAACTGCCGCTGTCGAACAGGGCAGTGGCGAGTGCACGCTCCTGGCGTGGAAACCACTCGCCAACCACCTTGGTGGCGCCCGGCCAGTTGCCGGACTCGCCTGCCCCGAGAAGAAAACGCAGCCCGGCAAAGCTCCAGAAGCCCCTGGCCAGCGAAGTGAGTATCGACACCAGCGAGTACCAGACCACGGTCAGCGTGAGACCGCGCCTTGCGCCCACGCGATCCATCAGCCGTCCGCAGGCGGATTGGCCGAAGGAGTACGCAATGCGGAAGGCGATCACAATGGCGGCGTAATCGGTGTTGGTCCAGTGGTATTCGAGCTTTAGGAACGGCGCCAGCAGCGAAAGCGTTTGACGGTCGATGTAGTTGATAACCGTAGAGGCGAGCAGCAGCCCGCCGATCCACCAGCGGAGACGCTGAATCAGGCGGGGCGCGAATTGGGGCTGGTTGCCGATAGCTCGGCCTCGAACGACGGATAGAGAGTCGTCTAACGCGATAACAGGGCAGAGGAGTCGCGGTCAAGGTAGACGGTGGTGTTGGAGTGGCGACGGAGGATGGAGGCCGGGGCGAGTGGTGTGATTTCACCCTCGAAGCAAGCCTTCACAGCCTGCGCCTTGCGTGCGTCGGGGACGATGACGAGGATTTCCTTTGCCTTGAGAATCTGGCGGATAGACATGGAGATTGCCTGCGCAGGGACCTGTGAGATGTCATCGAACCAGCCTTCGCCCACCTGCTGCCGGCGGCAGGCTTCGTCGAGATCGACGATCAGGTAGGGTTGCTCAGTTTCAAAATCCGCTGGAGGATCGTTGAATGCGAGGTGTCCGTTTTCACCGATGCCAACGAAGGCGACGTCGATGGGAGCGGAGTTGAGCAGCGCACCAACCTGGCGGACGGCCGCTGCGGGATCGGAATCGGCTTCAAGGAAGTGATACTGCGTGATGCCGGTCTTCGCGATCAGGCGTTCGCGCAGGAATTTGCGAAAGCTGGCCGGGTGATCGGCGGGCAGCCCGATGTATTCGTCGAGGTGAAACATCTCCACGCTGGGCCAGTCGATGTCGCGCCGCGCGGTGAGAGTCTCTAGAAATTCAAATTGCGAAGCGCCCGTGGCTGCGATGATGCGTGCGTGTCCGCGTTCGATGAGAGCTTGCTGGAGTACAGCGGCAGCGCGATCGGCTGCTGCCTTCGCCAGGGCAAGCTTGTCGTCGAAGAACCTGATCGTCATGGCTTCTTGACCACCCGGAATTGACGGAGAGAATTGCCACGCAAAACATAATGGCACGAACTCGTGCCGGTTGGCGTGAATTCGTGCCTTCTTGACTCGAAAGCGAGCCAGTTATGTCACCCGTCCCAACCAGGCCGGTCTTCAAACGCAAGTCGACCTATTGGGAAATCACCAATTGGGACATGCTTGACATGTTAAGCGTTGTGGATGTCCAGAACGGAATGTTAAGTGGAAACGCATAAGTCACCGTGACCGCGACCGCATTTCCTGGGATGTTGCAGCCCGCGGGATTGGTGTTCGCGCACAAGGTGACTGTCGTGGGGCTGCTAGTGAATTGCTTCACCGTGTACCAGGAGGCGGTTACCGTCATGTTATTTGGGTTAATTCCGGGGTAGGCGATGCTTTTCACGTAGCTCGAAATCTGTGACTCGTCAGCGTTGCAGTCTGAAAAGCCCGTACAATACAAGCCCCGAACAATGGCGTAGCGCGCCCCCTCACGGGCGGCATCGGCGAGAAAGTCATAAGTATATAGCGCGAAGCTCATTATAATAACCCCAAACACCGCGGCGAACAGAATGCTGGAAGCTAGCGCGATTTCGACCAGCGTAGCGCCTTCGTCCTCTGTTCTGAACGGCCTGATTGATCCTGCGTCGTTGGACAAACAGGCCATGCACACGGCGCCCTTTCGAATTGTGCATTTATACTCCATCAGTTCAGTACCTCTTGCACCGCGCTGCCATGCAGCGTAATGCCGGCTGCTGAAAATCCATTGGGGTGAATCAGTGGATTGCAGGTCGCCGAAGTATTGATTTGCAGCACTTCCACAATGTAACCAGCGCAGGCCGCGGTGCACGCTGCGGAAGTCGGCGTGGAGGGGTTCGGGGTACCGTTCGTCATGCAGGTGCAATTCGGCGGATTCGGCGCACTCGCTGTGAAGTTGGTGCAGTAGCTGTTGACATAGGGTGCGGTCTTCTGGGCGGTCAACAGGATTCCACCGCTATCAGAGGCCGTCGTCGAGTTCTGGGCCCCGTATTGAGCTGCGGCCTTTGCGGCGTCCGAAACTTCAATCGCCATGTAAGCAAGCCGCCCAAATTCCGCTGCCCCCAGCAACAGCAACAACAAAAGCGGCAACGAGAGTGCCAACTCGATGAGTGCCTGTCCGCTCTCTCCACAGCTTTCCGCATCGATATGCCGGTGAAATCGAAGTCCTCGATTCATCATCTTCCACTCCTTTTATTCCACCAGGGCGATCGTCTTCCCTGGTGAGCCGGCAACCGCCGAGTTATAGCTTGCTACGCCGAGCTGCGAATTAATGTTCATGTTTCCTACATATAAGCCTGTAACAATGCCATATCCGCCCTGATCTTGCATCGAAAGCGTGCCGCCGGGAGCTACGATGTAGCCATAAAAATTCCCGGTTCCGGAGCCCCACTGAATATTGATTCCCGGATTGGTTGCAGTATTCGACGCGGGCTCCCACAGGACGATCCCATCTGCAGGATCCGAGTATCCATCATTCGGTGCATAGAGGTTAATTCCGGTGGACGTGGAAGATGTGGTGAAGTTGCCTGTGTATACCTCCAGCGTGACGCCTGAATAGCTGGAGTTGAAATCAGGCTGGCTCCCAACAGGATAGGCGGAGTTGTAGACATTACTGCCGAGAGTGAGCGTTCCTCCCGTAATCGCGCTCGTGCCGCTCCCAATCGTCGTTGACCCCAAATTGAATTGGTATGTACCGTTGCCCATACTAACGTTATTAAGGGTGAGATTCAAGACGGTATTAGCAGGAGGGGAATCCCACCCGTAGCAGCCCGCCGATACGGTTCCCGTGAGCGTGGCTGTCCAGACCGTAACACCATGGCTCACGCTCGAAGTTGCTCCGGGAGGCATAGTGCAACCGCTTGGAGCCGGCGGCGAGACCAGCAGAAAGGCCGGCGGGGTCTGCGTAGCGGCGTTTTGAATTGCCGGAGATGGATTCAGGTTGATGGCCGAGGTGCCGGACGTCGCAATGAATGAGGAAGCAATGCAGTTGCTGCCTGCGCCACCGCCCGAGCCGGTGATGTTCCCACCCGCATATATCCCGCAGGCAACGTAACCAGTCGTTGGACAGGTGATACCGCTACCGCAACTCCCAGTCCATGAACTCGGATTCGAAGGGTCTATCCCGCAGATCCCTGCATTACCCTGCACATTGAGCGTGTTCTTGACCCAGATGCAGGCCTGGCCGGTAGTTATACCCGCGACAGCCCTGGTATTCACGTTGATGCGGTTCATTCCAAAAAATGACATGAAGGTCGTTGGGTTGGGTTGCACAACCTGCACCTCAACGTATCCCGTGCCCGTGTGAACTCCCGAGGAAGGGGGAATCGCCACGCACGCTTGCGGGGTACTGCCGCTTGGCGTGACCGGGCAGGAAGTCGTAAAGGCCGCCGTTGTAAGGCCGTTGGCCACAACAGCATTTTCTGCCGCCGTCTGCGCAGAGGCTACCGCTGCTGTGCTTCCTAAACCGTTTTTGTAGTAGTCGAGAGCGCCCGCTGTGGCTGCGGCATCAGCCACGGTCTGCAGGTTGCGTTTTGCGTGGAAGAGCATGCCGACATCCACCGCGAGCGCGACGAATCCCAGCAGGACCGCCATGCAGAGAAGAGTCATCACCATTACCTGTCCGCTTTCGCCATTTCTGAAGTTCATAGCTACTCCATTAATACGTCTGCGGCTGGATCCAAACCACAGCGAAATCGGCGCTGCAAGGCACACTTCCATATTGCCATTGCCCTGGGGAACTGCCACGCGAACGCGCACGGATGCAAGCCCTGCTGCCGGCACCCCTGGATCCTGGAAGTCCGCTGACAATTAGAGCGGCTGCTTTCGAAAAAGGGAATCTTGCGCCCGAACCTGCTCGCACTCTGCTTTGGTTGCATTATTACCGCTCGTCAGGAGCCAAAGCAATAAGTAATTCGGCGACAGGGTATTACCTTGATGTTACTACCCATTACCAATGGGGGATGCCTTCTGGCTCCTTTAGGGAATTAGAGCCCACGGCAGATTCAGAGTTACCCCATGACGAAGTGGAGCCAGCCTTCGCAGTTCTCCCCAACCGTCAGTCGGACGCAATCGACGGCACACAAAGCGTAAAGCCCGCTCTCAACTCCTGCGGGTTCAACCCGCGAACGCCCGATTCAAGATATCATTCGGAGGGATCTGGGAAGGCTCGGTAAGAAGGCAGCACAGCCAATCGATCTTGGCCCAGCCCTAGTTCTCGAACTCATTTCAGCCGTTGGCTCGTTCAAGAAAGCTTCAATGCTAATCAGAGTCTCCTCCAGAAGATGCTGCTGCATCCGCTTCAGCCGAGGTCCCTTAAATTCAGGAAAATACTTCAGAGGACTCTCCCTCTCCACATCCAACTGTGACTATCTCACGCGGCATAAGGCCCTTAAAATGCGTCTTCCCTGCGGCTCCGAACCTGCGATCCTTCCCGTGCTCGTCTCCCGGTATTATGATTACTCTCAAACGCATCGGTATCTCTGATGAAGGATTCACTTGGACTGGACTTGGCCGCTCAAGATGGGGACCGTTACCTGGCAGACCAATATCTGACCAACCCATCCGTAACATCAGTAGCGAAGAAAGATCCAGAACAAGCTTTGGCTGATTGTCCTAGCACGGCACTCCAGAATGTTTTTTCCATTTAAGGCGCTTTTATTGGGAGATTTTGAAAAGTGATGAAGCTTAACGACTGGAAACGCACGCTTCGCAACCTGGGGTACCCGGAACTTCCAAGGGCAGAAAGGCGGCCTCCGTCCGGGCTTGCGGCCATGTATGGAAGTGCCTCGGCACCGAAGCTGGGCCACATCAAAGATATCAGTTCGACCGGAATTTACCTTCAGACAGAAGAACGCTGGCGCATTGGTGAAGTGATCTCGATGACACTGCAAAGGGAAGCGCCGTCGGAATGCCTTTCCCAGCTTCAAATTAACGTGCAGGCGCGGGTAGCAACTCATGGCGAGGACGGCGTTGGGTTAGCTTTCGTGCTACCCACGGACCTGGATTCAACGCTGTGGGAGGCTCTGGTCGATCATGCGGATGCTCAGCCGGAGACGGAACATATTGCATACTTGTTCCGGTTGGTCCGAACCATTCTGTTTTTGAGCCGACTTTGTCCCTCGGGAGCCCAGGAGGCGATTCAATCGCTGGGCAACGAACTGGATGCTTCCAGAACCAGGAGTGCGATGAAAATCGCACTCAGGGCGGAGGAACTTCTTGCCGAACAGCCCGATGCTGGCTTGATGCATGCTCATCCACGCATTGTCGCAAGCATTCTGAGAGAAGCGTCATGGTCAAATGACGATTTATTGAACCAACTTTGGGCAGGCCTTCTGGCCTCGACCTGCGCGGTGGAAGAAACGGACGAATCTTATCATGCCTTCGCTGAGCTGCTTGTCCAAATTTCAGCGGCTCAAGCCCGCATCTTTGTGGCTGGGTGCAGGAGGGCCAGGGAGATGATGTCAGAGCTTGAAAAGGCTCCCTCGGGCCAAATCATCATCACGCCGGAAGAAATGACTAAAATTACGGGTACGTCTGATTTTTTCAGGAATGCAGCAGAAATATCTTCATTATTTCATCTTGGATTGCTTGAGAAGGTCGTTAACCTCACTAGTTATATTCCCAAAGATACTATTAACATCACCCCCTCTCATCTAGGTCTGGAACTGTACGGGCGGTGCAGAGGGCATGCTCTGTCGGGGAGCAGAAATTCCCTTTAACCGGCGTTTGTCTGCTCAGCGCGAGGAATGGGGTCAGGTCAGGCGCATCGAAATTGGATGTTGGCAATTCGTGTTGTGAAAAGGCCAGTTGGAACTCCATGACCTGACCAAAGCGCGCTTTTGAGTGCCCAGTTGCCTCGACAAGACGTGGCTGTGATGGGGTTTCCAGCTTGGATTACGATAGATTGGTTTGCCAAGAAACCGGGAAGAACCGGAGTAGAAATCTTCTCCCCCAAAAAATTAAGATGCGTCTAGCGTGCGCAACATCATCCGCGCCAGCGGAGGATGGGCTTGCGGGCCGCCTGCACCTCGTCGAGCCGGGAGATGCGCGTGGAGTGAGGCGCAGTCTTGACTAACTCCGGCGTCTCTTCTACCTCTTTGGCTATCGCACGCATGGCGGCGATAAACAGGTCCAACTCTTCCAGCGACTCGCTTTCGGTGGGCTCAATCATCAGCGCGCCATGAACGATCATCGGGAAGCTGACCGTGTAGGGATGGAAGCCGTAGTCGATGAGGCGCTTGGCAATGTCGCCGGTCTTCACTCCGAGCGCGGCCTGGCGCTTGTCGCTGAACACAACCTCATGCATCGACCCGGTTTTGTACGGCAGATCGTAAAGGTCTTCCAGCTTGCGGCGAATGTAGTTTGCGTTCAGCACCGCGTCTTCCGTTGTCTGCCTCAGCCCGTCAGGCCCGTTGGCCAAAATGTAAGCCAGCGCGCGGATGAACATGCCGGTGTTTCCGTAGAAGGCGCGGACGCGGCCTACGGAGTGGGGACGGTTGTAATCCCAGGTGAGTTGGGACGGCTGAGATTCGTGGTCTCCGACCCTTTCCGCAAAAGGTCGCGGAAAGGATGGGGCACCCGGCTTTGCACTGTTCCGGTCCTGGACCAGCACAGGGGTGGGAAGAAATGGCTCAAGAAATGCCTTGCAGGCCACGGGACCGGAGCCGGGACCGCCACCGCCGTGTGGCGTCGAAAAGGTCTTGTGCAGGTTCAGGTGCATTACATCCACGCCGAAGTCGCCGGGCCGCGCCTTGCCGACAAGCGCGTTCATGTTGGCTCCATCCATATAGAGCAGCGCTCCCCTGGCATGCAGAATGTCTGCAATCTTGTGGATCTGGCTTTCAAAAACTCCGATCGTCGAAGGGTTGGTCAGCATCAGCGCGGCGGTCTCTTCGTCCACCTGCCTCTCAAGGGCTTCCAGATCGATGCCGCCTTCTGCATTCGACTTCAGGTTCTCAACGGCGTAGCCGCAGATTGCTGCGGTTGCCGGATTTGTACCGTGCGCAGAGTCGGGGATGAGAATCTTGCGCCGCGGATTGCCCCGCGACTCGTGCCAGGCGCGCACCAGCAGGATGCCGGTAAATTCGCCATGCGCGCCGGCTGCGGGCTGCAGTGTAATCGCATCCATGCCAGTGATCTCGATCAGGCAGCGCTGCAGCAGATCAATGACTTCGAGAATGCCCTGCGCGAGCGAGTCGGGCCGGTAGGGATGGGCCTCAGCCAGACCCTCAATCCGGGCGACCGCTTCGTTCACGCGTGGGTTGTACTTCATCGTGCAGGACCCGAGCGGATACATGCCGAGATCGATCGCGTAGTTCCACGTCGAGAGCCGCGTGAAGTGGCGAATGATTTCAATCTCGCTCAACTCGGGGAGCAGGCCGGGGGTGGTGCGATGGGCTGCGCCAAGCAGGGCCGCGGGATCGACGGCGGGCACGTCGAGCGGAGGCAGCTTGTAGGCGCGTTTGCCGGGCGAGGATTTCTCGAAGACGAGGGATTCGTTTTGCGTCTGGTGGGGGCGGACTTTACCGAGTGTTTTGGGGGCGGTTTCGGTTGTTGCCATTCGTTTACGCCTTTCCGAGCTTCGATTGCGCATTCGCATCTTCGAAGAAGGTGCGGATTGAGTCGTGCTGAAAATCCTTCAGTTACATCTCGTGAGGGCGAGGTCCTAATGAAACTCCCGCTTATCAAACTCTGTTTTTCGTCTGGGCGTGCTCACATTCTGTTGAGAGAAAGCAACTGGGGCAATTTGGCGTCGTGGCATAGCAAAAGGTGCTACCTACCTTCCACAAAGTGCGGTCCATCTGCCAAGGGTCCTCAGGGTTGAGCCGGCGCGTGACCGCGATGGCAGTATCAGGCGACGCCTGCGCTCCGAAAAATACTCGCCCAATCACGCGGCAAATATGGACATCAGCCTTCACATCACCTTTTCCTTCAATCTGTCCGACATCGCGCAGGGCCCCGACAATCATTTTGGAGATTTGCTCGCCCACTCCGATGTAGTTAAGCCTGCACAGTACATCGAACGCAGGACTGTTTTGCCAAATCCGGCCTGCATCACCCTCAAAGTAAGAGCAAATTTCTTTACCGATTCGCCACAATCGATTATGAGCAGCCGGGAAACGGTGCAGGCCAAGTTCTTTAAACTTCGACTCCCACTCACTTTCGGTAAACGCGGTAATGGTAGCCCATATATCCTCTGGGTCTCTAAGTTGATGGACGAGACGGTCACCGTTTTCCCACGCTCTGTCCGTCTTGATTTGATAATCGAGAAGACAACAAAGCATGAACTTGTTTGCAACTCTCTTTGGACAAGCCTGCCCAGGGTAGTTGGAGATTTCGCCCCAATCCTCGGTTCCCTCCCAATGATTGCGCAGGAGCTCGGCAACCTTGAGCAGTTGTTCATCATGACTTACCGCTAGCTCACTCACTATGCCTCCACTGGAACGGCGGCCAGGGTTTTGGCGGCGGTGTCGATGTTGGCTCGGGTGATGACTTCGGTGGCGCACCAGAGGGTTGCGTTGCCGAGTTCGGGATACCAGCGGCTCAGGTCGAGGCCGCCGACAATCTTTTCATCCATCAGGCGCTGGTTCCAGAGCGACGGGGCTTCAACAGTGCTGAGCACAAACTCGTGGAAGCGCGGCGCGCCGGCAAACTGCAATTTTGCGCCGGACTGCGCGGCGAGCGCTTCAGCGGCGTAGGCGGCTTTGGCCAGGTTGTGCTCCGCCAGTTCGCGGATGCCCTCTTTGCCGTACACAGTCAGGAAGATGGTGGCCATCAAAGCAACGAGCGCCTGGTTGGTGCAGATGTTTGAGGTCGCCTTCTCGCGGCGAATGTGTTGCTCGCGGGTTGCGAGGGTCAGGACGAAGCCACGGTTTCCATTGCCGTCGACGGTCTGGCCGACAAGGCGGCCGGGCATCTGGCGTACATATTTTTCTTTCGTTGCAATGACGCCGCAGAAGGGGCCACCGTAGCTGAGCGCGACGCCGAAGGACTGGGCCTCCATGCTCACGATATCTGCCTCGACCGGCGGGCGGACCACGCCGAGCGAAACCGCTTCAGCAATCGACACGATGAGCAGAGCGCCTTTGGCGTGCGTAATCGCCGCGATCGCCGGAATGTCTTCAATGACGCCGAAGAAGTTGGGGCTCTGCACCAGTACCGCCGCGGTCTCATTCGTCACTGCTGCTTCGAGCGCGGCAAGATCGACGCGGCCCGTTTCGCGGTCGTAGCCAACCAGAGTCGAAGGTAGTCCCTGATGCTTGGCATAGGTCGCCAGCACTTCGCGGTACTCGGGATGAACGGTTGATGCAACCACTGCCTTGTGCCGCCCGGTGACGCGGACGGCCATCATCACCGCCTCAGCCGCGCCCGTCGACCCGTCGTACATGCTGGCGTTGGCCACGTCCATGCCGGTCAGCTCGGCAATCATGGTCTGGAATTCGAAGATGGCTTGCAGCGTGCCCTGCGTGATTTCGGCCTGGTAGGGCGTGTAGCTGGTGAGGAACTCGCCTCGCTGCACCAGCGAATCGATAATGACGGGCCGGTAGTGGCGATAAGCTCCCGCGCCCAGAAAGCTGGCGTAGCCGGTCGCATTCTTGTTTGCGGCGGCGCGGAAGTAGTCGACTATCTCGCTTTCGGCCTGCTGGCGCGGCACATCCAGGTCGCGGTCGAGCCGATACTCGGCCGGAATGACGGCGAAGAGATCGTCGATGGAGCCGACGCCGATCTCCGCAAGCATCTGTTGGCGTTCGGCGGGAGATTTGGGTAAGTAGCGCATCGTTAGCTTCTAGCCTCTAGCTTCTAGCTTCTAGCTAAAAGCAGGTAGTGCAGGTCTTGTTGTGGCCTGCTGGACGAAAATTCGGGGTGAGTCCATGCAGCCTCCAACCCACACAAACGAGCTAGAAGCTAAGCGGTAGCAGCTAGCTATTCGTTTCTTCGGAAATGAAAGCCTCATACGCCGCCGCATCAAGGAGCGTGTTGAACTCAGCGGGGTCAGCAAGCTCTACTTTGATGATCCACGTGCCGTGAGGATTCTCGTTGATCTTATCGGGGGCGGTCTTCAACTCTTCG
Source organism: Occallatibacter sp. (assembly GCA_035945795.1). Lineage (GTDB taxonomy): Bacteria > Acidobacteriota > Terriglobia > Terriglobales > Acidobacteriaceae > Telmatobacter. The sequence goes on along the minus strand of DASYZU010000032.1, from coordinate 351,582 downwards.
TTGATGGCAGTTACAGAGCCGGTGACGGGCGAATAAAGGTCGCTGACGGCCTTCACGCTCTCGACAGAACCGAAGGTTGCGTTTGCGGTGACCGGATCGCCTACCTTGGGCACGTCCACATAGACAATGTCGCCGAGCGAGTTTTGCGCGTAGTCGGTGATGCCGACGGTGCCGATGGTGCCATTCAGCGCGATCCATTCATGTTCGCGGGTATAGCGGTAATTCGTAGGGTAGGGCATGGTGGGTCGCTCCTTCTAATGAAAACAGCGAAATTCTAGTGTAAATCGCGTTGGTTCATCGGAGAGGCTGAGGAAAAGAGAGGAACTACAGGGAATGGGGTAGGGTAAAGATCAGAAAAGCTCCTGAATTGAGGGTCGTGCTGTCCCACCCTTGCGGCGAAAAGCAAAGACGCCGCAAGGATGGGGCACCCGCATTTTGTTCAGGAAATCGCACCGGTCTTTCTATTCCCCATTCCCTATTCCCGTCCTTCCCTATTTGTCGAAGAACTCCCCATGCCCGCCGTTGGCCCATGGATCGTAGTGTTCGGCAAAGATGGCGCGGTTCTGGGTGGAGGGGTGTCCGTACTCCCAGAACTCGATGAAGGGGTTGGGATTGGGGTCTTCGAGCCAGGCTTCCCCCAGGTGGTTGAAGGCGGAGACGGCAGTCTTCTGCGGGTCGGCAACAACGCCGTGAATGGCCTCCTGTCCGTAGACATCGGCCTGGTGTTCGAAGTGGCGGCTGAAGGTGCTGTTGGCTGGTTCCAGCAAAAACCCCGCGACGGAGATGGCGAACATGAGCACAATGAAGCCGGCGCGGGTGGCCAGCGGAGTTCCGTCCTGCTGTTGGCCGAGTTGCCAGCGCGAGCCGAAGCGGCAGGCGAGCCAGGAGGCGAACCCGGCGCAGGCCCAGTAGACGAAGAACAGGGCGAAGGCCATGCCGGCAATCAATTTGGGAATGTGGTGAAGTACGTAGTGGCCGCTCTCGTGGCCGAAGATGAAGAGGACTTCGTCGTTGGGAACGCGGCCTGCGGTGGTGTCCCACACCACGATGCGCTTGGTAGCGCCAAGGCCGGTGACGTAGGCGTTCAGGCCGTTGGTCTTGACGCTGGCCTTCATCAGGAACATGCGGTCGGGAGGGATGTTGGTTCCGGTGCGGGCGACGACCTTTTCAAGCTCGGTCACCAGTCCGGCGTTGTTCTTTGTCAGCGGCTCGAACTTGTTGAAGAGGGGCTCCAACAGCGGCGAAACAAAGATTGAGAGCACCAGCAGCGGCAGCGTGGCGACCCAGACGCCAAACCAGTAGCGGCGGGGCCAGCGGCGCACGATCCAGTTAAAAAGCAGCAGTACGGGCGCGCCGATTAGCAGCGTAAGGCCGAGCGCCTTGGCCTGATCGCCGAGCCAACTGCCCCAGCCCTGTACGCTGATTCCGAAGTGCTTTTCGACATGCTGGCTGAACCAGTCCAGGGGCTGGTTGGCCAGAAAGGTGATGATGAGGGAGGCAGCGAAGAAGACGAGTCCCTGAATCCAGCGTCGGGGAGAGATGCGTTGTGCCCAGGCCTCGATGCGGGCCGCGGTGCGCGTGGAAAGCAGCAGCCAGAGAACGGCCAGGCCCCAGAGCCCGCCGACAATGTCCATGATATTGCGGATGCGACTGATAGCGATGGCCTTGGCAAGCTTGTCTGGGGAAAGCGAGTAGGCATTCTGGGGATTGGCCGGCGCAGGCGCGGGAGCCGCAGCCGGTGAGGGAGCCGTCTGGGCTATCACTATCCGTGGCGCGACTCGGGGTCCCGGCACAATGCGCGGGGCCACACAGGTGAGCAGAACCGTAAAGCAGACAATGAGCATGGAAGGGCGTACAAATGTCATGAGATTTCTCCTTGCTTGCAGCCGACTTTGAGACAATCTTGAATACAGATGCTTTTACTCGATTTTGCCCGACATATGCCACATAAAAGTTCAGTAGTTGCGGGACAGTTCGCAGTGAGGCCGTATCTAAGCGCGGCGATTGCAGTTTCAGTTCTGCTGATTCCGGCGGCGGCCCATGCGCAGCAGACTACTCCGGTTCTACTCGATGCGATGACCACCGAGTTGCAACGTGCGTTCACCTCGCTTGGCAAGCAGGTTCCCGGCAAACCGGATTCCGACAAGCAGTTGCCGCCTTACTTCCTCAGCTACTCGGTTAGTGACGCGAGCGGCGTATCGATCCGAGCGCAATTTGGCGCGCTCGTGGATAGTTCGGCCAACCACGTGCGCGTGGCCGACGTGCAGGTTCGGCTGGGCGGTCCCGGGCTTGACAACACACATGGGGACCATCGCACCACGGCGGTGAACAGTCTGCAACTGCCGTTGACGGACGACCGCGAGGCGCTTGGGCGGTCTTTGTGGTTAGCCACCAACACGGGCTACAGCACGGCACTGGACAACTACCTGCGAGTCAAGACCGAAGCCGAGGTGAGGGCCAAAGAAGAGGACACCTCTCCGGACTTCAGCAAGGAGCCGCCGCAGTCATTCATTGGCAAGCAGGTGCCGCCGGTGGTGATAGACAGGGCTGCCTGGGAGCAGCGCGTGCGGTCGCTGTCGAAGATCTTTCGCGAGTTCCCGGACGTGTACCAGAACATCATCATGATGACGGCGCAGAACGAGACCGACTACTTTGCCTCGTCTGAGGGTTCGCGCTTGGTAACGCCGCACCAGTTTGCCCGGCTGGTGGCGGTTGCAGTAACTCGCGCCGATGACGGCATGGACCTGTTCCGCGAGCAGACCTTCGAGGCCGAAACGGTAGAGGGATTACCCTCGCAGACTGCACTTGAAACAGCGATGCGCGAATTGGGCAAAAGCCTGGAGACGCTGCGCAAGGCCCCGGTGACGGAGCCGTTCGACGGTCCAGCAATTCTTTCAGGGCGCGCGGCGGCGGTGTTCTTCCACGAAGTGCTTGGGCACCGGCTCGAGGGCCAGCGCCAGCGCGGCGACGAGGAAGGGCAGACGTTTACGAAAGACGTAGGCAAACCCGTGCTGCCCAGCTTTCTGTCTGTGGCCGACGATCCGACGGTGACAAAGTTTGGCGGCACCTGGCTCAGCGGCAGCTACGAATACGACGACGAGGGCGAGAAAGCGCGCCGCGTCGATCTGATCTCCGATGGAGTGTTGAAGACATTTCTGATGTCGCGGCTGCCGATTGCCAGCTTCAGTTCTACGAACGGCCACGGCCGTGCGGAGACCGGCCACGTGCCTACCGGGCGGCAGGGCAACTTGATTGTGACCTCCACCAAAAGCGTGCCGGAGTCCGAACTGCGCAAGCAGCTGATCGAGGAAGCGAGGAAGCAGGGCAAGCCGTACGGTCTCTACTTTGAGGACATTTCCTCGGGATTCGCAGTCACAACGCGCAGTTCGCCGCAGGCATTTCAAGTCATTCCTCTGGTTGTGTGGCGGGTGTATGTCGATGGCCGTCCCGATGAGCTGGTGCGCGGGGTGAGCATTGTAGGCACGCCGCTGGCGGCGATGAAGCGAATCGTGGCTACGGGCGACAAGAGCGAAGTATTCAACGGCGAGTGCGGCGCGGAGTCGGGTACGGTTCCGGTGAGCGCGGTAGCTCCGGCGATGCTGGTGAGCGAGATGGAAACGCAGCGCCAGCCGCAGGGCACAGCACGACCGCCGATATTGCCAATTCCTGGCGCGGAAGCGCAAGCGGCCGCAACGAAGGAGGCGCAGTGAATTCGATTCGTTCCATTGCGATGATTGCCGGAGTTGGGTTTCTTGCGGTCTGTCTGGGCGCGCCGCTTTTGTGCGCGGCGGAGCAGACGCGCGCCGATGCCGAGAAGGATCCGGTGCTGAAGGCTATGCTCGAGGAGCTGGACCGGAGCATGAGCCAGCTTCAGTTGAAGGGCTTCGCGAAGCCCTTCTTTATCCAATACAGGATTGAGGACGTAAACGACTATTCGACCAAAGCGGAGTTTGGGGCGAGTGAAGGCTCGCAGCGCACTCACCAGCGAATTGCGCGGGTAACGGTGCGGGTTGGCGATTACAAGACCGACAGCTCTGGCGGGCGTGGCGACGGGGCCCTCGGACTCGCGGCCCTGGACGAAGATCTGATTGCGCTGCGGACGGCGTTGTGGGCGGCCACGGACCAGGCATACAAGAGCGCGCTCGCGGCCTACGCGGTAAAGCAGGCAGCGCTGAAGCAGGTGCAGACACCGCCTCAGGCCGACGACTTCAGCCACGAGAAAGTGGTGATTTCTCTTGCCGATCCGGTGAGTCTGAACCTGGACGCAGCCGCTTGGACGGAGCGCGTGGCGCGGGCCAGCGGCCTCTACAAGAACGACGCTACGGCCAGGGCAGGCGAAGGCAATATACAGTACGCGACGGCGAACTTCCAGGGCCGGGTTACGACCACCTGGCTGACCTCGAGCGAAGGAACCATCGTGCGCAAGACGGCGCAGGAATACCAAGAGGCCTTCGGTGTAGGTACGCAGGCCGCAGACGGCATGCGGCTCGACCGGTCGTATGCATCCACCGGAAACTCGCTCAAGGATCTTGATGCGCCAGAAGTTTTCGAGAAACATGCAATGAGTCTGATTGCCTCGCTCGCCGAACTGCGCAAAGCCCCACTGGTGGAAGAGGAATACCACGGTCCGATTCTGTTGAGTTCCGACGCCGGCGCGGATACGCTGCGCAGTCTGTTGGCGAGCGGGTTAACTGCAACGCGCCCGAGGCTGGGAACCGAGGCGCGCACCAATGGACCGTTTGCCTCCAGCTTTCACGCGCAGGTGCTGCCCGAGTTCATTGACGTGGTGGATGATCCCGCGCTGAAGAGTTACGGCGGCAAGGGATTGGTAGGCGCATACGATTTGGATGACGAAGGCGTGCCTGCTCAGGCCGTAAACCTGGTGAAAGCAGGGCGGCTGGAAAACTATCTCCTGGGCCGCGAGCCGGTGCGCGACTTTCCCGCGTCGAACGGCCACGGACGGGCCGGGATCACCGGAGCGGCGCACCCTGCGCTTGGCGTGCTGAAGGTGTCGGCAGAAAATGGCTCTCCGGATAAAGCGTTGAACAGCAAACTGCTAGCTCTGGCAAAAGACCGCGGGTTGAAGAGCGTCTATTTTGTGCAGACGCTGGGCGGCGAACTGACACCGCGGCTGCTCTACCGCGTGAGTGCAGATGGAAAGCGAGAACTGGTGCGCGGGGCAGTGCTCGACGACATCGATCAGCGCGCACTGCGATCGAACCTGTCAGCCGTGGGCAAGGACTTGTTTGTGGCCAACTACTTTGGAGATGTGCCGCAGACGGTGCTGGCGCCGGCTCTGCTGCTGGAGGATGCAACCGTGCGCCGGGCCAACGAGAAGAACGGGAAGCTGCCTTTCTATCCGCCACCGGAATAAAGCTGGCCTGCTTCTCGTTACTTCTTTTTCCACGCGCCGACGATTGCGCCCATAATCACCATCCCGATGAGCCAGAAGCCGGTGTTGATGGCGAAGAGCTTGTAGGTGCGGACCTCGAAGGCGTATTCGGTGCCCCAGGTGGTGAGCACGCAGCCTAGCCACAATAGCGTTGCAACCCTGATGCCGCGCAGGGCTGTCTGCGGGCCGGTCAGCTGGGTAACGCAGGAGATGGCTGCGGCGATCACGGCTGCCGAGAGCAGGGCAGTGCCGTACTGCAAGGCCGGGTTGACGCCGCTGGTCACCACCCACTCGCGAGTGCGGCCGATGCCATCAAGCCAGGACTGCAGGAAATACGAGTACCACGCAGCTTCGAACAGGAAACATGCTACGGCTGCCAGCGTGATGGCCAGATAGTTCTGCCGGACTCTCGCCTCTTCATTGATCATTGCGTCCTCCTTTTCGATGCCTCAAAAGCTTGCCTCTTGCCGGCAGATTGACGCCGACCTGGCAATTGCGCAGCCGGGGGAGAGCTGCGCAGACGGTTCAGCCCGCAGGAGAATGAGATGGGCGGAATTCTAGACCATCTTTGCCGCGATTGTCTTGACGAAAAGAGGAATTACCTCTCTCTCGATAGCCGTCAGGGCCGCCATCGTGTTCCATGCATCGAGGGCGGCAATCCCGGCGCCCTCTGTCTGAGGCGGCGGCGGCTGGAGTATTCTTCCTTTTCGGAAAGAATTCTGCCGCTACAACGGCGAAAAAATATTGAAGCGGCGAGGATGAATCATGAAGCGGATATTGTTTGTTCTTTTCCTTGGCGGATTTCTCTGCGCACTAGTTGCTCCGGCGGCCAAAGGCCAAAACACACCCCACGGTGCCGGCCTCCCTGCAGGCCACGGTGCGGGTCACGTTATGGACCACGGTTCAGGCCTCATCAAGGTCATCATTCTGGACGGGCAGAGCGCAGGTACTTATCACAACTGGCGCCTGACGACTCCGGTGCTGAAGAAGGAGCTTGAAGACACCGGGATGTTTTCGGTGACGGTTTTGACCGCCCCGCCGTCGGACGGAGACTTCAGCAACTTCGATCCCAGCCTGGACCACTACCAGGCGATCGTGATGAATTACGACGGTCCCGACTGGCCGCAGGCAATGCGCACGCGCTTTGAGAGTTATATAAGAGGTGGCGGGGGGCTTGTGGTGGTTCACGCTGCCGACAATTCGTTTCCTAATTGGCCGGCCTATAACGAAATGATCGGCATCGGCGGGTGGAGAAATCGCACGCAGGAAGCCGGGCCCTATTGGTACATCAAGGATGGGAAGCTGGTCTCCGATCCTTCTGCAGGGCCAACCGGAATGCACGGAGCGCGCCTTCCGTTTCAAGTGGTGACGCGGCAGCCGGAGCATCCCATCATGAAGGGATTGCCGCCAGTGTGGATGCACTTTCCTGACGAGCTTTACGGCAGGCTGCGGGGACCGGGTAAGAACATGACCGTGCTCGCAACCGCTCATTCGGACCCGAAGAACAAGGGCACTGGCCATGACGAACCCATGCTGATGGTTCTGCACTACGGCAAAGGCCGGATCTTTCACACCGTGATGGGCCACGATGTGCCCGCGTTGAGCTGCCTGGGATTCATCGCGACTTTTCAGCGCGGAACGGAGTGGGCTGCTACGGGCAAGGTGACGCAGAAGGTCCCGGCGAATTTTCCATCGGCAAAGACGGTGAGTTATCGGGTCGATATCGAGGAAATGGATCCTGCATTTTTGAACGGCGCTTCGTCGGTCATTTACAGCGGAGCGAAGCCAGCACCGGCGCCGAGAGCTTCTCATTAGCACTGAGTGATCTGATTTAGATAAATAGCCACGATTCCGGATAATGACGAACATAAGGCAGTTCTCCTGATGGTATAGAGGCAGAAACATCCCCTCGGGGCTAAACACTCTGCGGAAAAAGGCCTGATCTTGAGCGAGAATTCCGAAGAGCATAACGCAGGGACTAAAGCCCGCGGTTATTTTGAGCCACTTGCGGCACGACTGAAGTCGTGCCCTGTTACAAAACCTCGCTTATCCCACGCTGGAACGAGTTTTTCCGCAGCCTGTAAAGCCCGACCAAGACCCGGCTTTTCGGGACGGCTAAAGGCGTGCCCTTTCAAAGCCCCTCTACACCAACTGGAAAACCGCACTAAAGAGAACGCCCCGGCGAAGCTATTGAATGCTTCGCCGGGGCGCTCTTGAATCAGCCAAAATTACTTGGCGGTGCGGTAGATTTCAGAACCAGCCAGCAGGTAGGCGCCGACTCCATAGTTATAGCTCGACGTTTCAGTGTAGGCGCCGGGCGCTGCGCCGACGGGCTGGATTGCGCCGAGGCGGCCATCGGCATAAACGTGGGTCAACATGCCGGCCCACGCCTTTTGCACAGCAGGCCAGTAAGTCTTCTTGTCGAGGATCTTCTCATTCACGCCGTATGCCAGTGCGTAGGTGATGAATGCGCTTCCCGAGACTTCAGGCAGGGGATAAGAATCGGCTTCGAGCAGGCCGGGACGCCACAGGCCGTCCTTGCTTTGAATGGCCAGTGCTTCGGCGGACATCTCTTTGAGCAGCGCCACATATTTGGGCCGCAGCGGAGAAGCCTTGGGCAGTTGTTTCAGTACGCGGACGGTGCCACCCATGACCCAGCCGTTGCCGCGAGACCAGAAGAGCTTCTCGCCGTTCTTCTCATGCTTGTTGAGGTAAGTGGCATCGCGGGAGTAGAGGTGCTTGTTCTTGTCGTAGAGCAGTTCAGTCGTAATATTCCACTCGCGATCCATGAAGTCCAGGTACTTCTTGTCGCCAGTGGCCTTGGTCATATCCGCATAGACCGGGGGCGCCATGAAAAGCGCGTCGCACCACCACCAGAGCGGCTTGGCCGGATCGTCAGGGGTGGCAATTTCCTGGTCGAGGCGGGCCTTCATCGGGTCCAGCATCCTGGCGTCTTTATGAATGAAATATTGCTCGACGAACATCTGGCCTACGGCCTGATCGTCGGCGTGTTCCACGCGCGGCCCCGGCTGCCAGTTGAGCTTGTCGCCCACATCCTGCATGGCCTTCTTGTATTTGTCGCCAGCCACTGCGTCCGGGACTCCCATGAAGCCGGTGTAGAGCGCGGCCCAAGTCCAGTCGGTCTGCGGCACGGCAGGCAGGCGTGTAAGTTGCCAGTCGGCAACAATCTTCATGGCCTTGGCGAGATCAGCCTTAGCAAACTTTGGAGAGAGATTTTCTGCGAGCGGCCCAGCGGTGGGCAGATTGTCTCCGGGAGGTGCGACTTTTCCTTGCGCATGTGCACTTTGGACGGCAAGAGGTGAGATCAAGGCAAAAAGGCTGGCTGTGGCGAGAGCTGGGAGGCATACCGCACTTCCCATCTGTCGAATGAAACTCTTGATTTGCATTTGAATCTCCGTCGGTTTCGAAAACAGGTTATTTTGATAGGTTGCCTGGGCAGGATTTAAGGCGACGGACATTTCCGCGGCCGGCCGTACCCTTCTTTATGAGAGCGCGTTGCATGTCTGGCCCAGAAAGACTTTGAATTCGGGCGCAGAACAACTATATCGCCCCGGCAGGCCGCGAGACCATTCACGGGGGAGTGTAGAAGTTTCATCAGAACCTCATCCGCAGGCCGAACTGAATCTGGCGCTCGCGATAGTAGTTGGTGGCGTTCACGCTGAACGGCTGTCCAAAGGCAGTTGAGTTGGCTTTGAGGCCCGTGAGGAAGGTGAGCGTAGGAAAAGCGCCGTTAAGACTTCCTGGGCTGATGCTGTAGCCGGTGGTTTCAATCTGTGTCACGTTTTGGTGGTTGAACAGGTTGAAGGATTCCGCGAGCAACTCCAACTGGCGAAGCTCGCCGAGATCGAAGTGCTTTGCCAGGCGCAGGTCGGCCTTCCATACGGATGGATAACGGAAGGTGTTGCGGCCGATGTTGTAAACGACTTTGTCGTTGCCCACGCCATAAACGAGATTGTCGCCGCCTGATCCATTCATCCCCGTCCCCAGTCCGGCGATGGCGTCTCCGTTTATCTGGTTGAACTCCTTGGGCAGTGAGCCAGCAGTGCGCATGCTGTACGGCATTCCGCTTCGGAACTGGCCGATTCCGGAAAACATCCAGCCATTCGCAATGTGGCCGGCCAGGCTATGCAGTTCCCAGGGCGCGTTGTAGATGACCGTGCCGGCTACCGAGTGGCGCACGTCCAGGTTGCCGGTTCCGTACTCGTGGCTGAAGTCGGCAGGGTCCAGAACGTCGCTGCCTGTCATCACCGTGCTTTCGTTGGGGTTCCAGTCCATGGCATGGGCATAGGTATAGTGTGCGTTCATGCTAAGGCCGCGGCGGCCATAGCGGGAGACCCTGACCATCACCGCTTCATAAGTGGAGTTGGCGCGGCTGAAGATCTCCGCGATTTGCTGGTAGTTCGGATTGAGGCGACCCGCGGTTCCTGTTCCCGAAGTTGCAGAAGGCCAGGTCGCATAAAAAGGAACAGTAATTTGTGATGCCTTGATGGGGCCCTTGCCAGTGGCGTCGACTACTGCGTAAGTGATGGTCCCGGGATTGACGGCCGGGTCGAAGTTGGTGTCGATGGAGATGGGCAGGTGGCGGCCGAGACTGAGCAGTCCGCTGGCGGTCACCTGGATGAGGCCCGGGAATGTCTCCTCGATCGAGGCGACGGCCTGGTGTATCTCGGGATTGCGGAAATTGGGCGCAACCTCCACTGCTCCGGGCTTGACGATGGTGAGCGGTTCGCCGGCAAAGACGTATGGGAAGGGAGGAGCGCCGCCGGCGTGCAGATTGTCAGTCGGCCGCATGAAGAAGTTCAGGTCGCCTTTAGGAGAGCCGGTCTGGGTAATCACCGTTTCCAGCGTCGCGTTTTGAGTTCGGCCGTAGTACATTCCATACCCGATGCGCAGTAGCGGCCAGCTAAAACTCCGGCGCCCGGCGTTTCCAATGGCCAGGCTCATGCGCGGACCCCAGTTAACGCCCAGGTTGGGCAGCTTCCCGGAAAGCGGAAGCTCGGGGTTGGCAAGCGCTGCAATGGGTGGCGGTAGCTGTTCGCGCTCCCAGCGCAGCCCTGCTGAAAACACGGCTAGCTTGCTGGGCTCCCACTGGGCAGTCGCAAAGCCCGCCCAGTCGTTAGTGCTTAAGCTCCAATTCGTCGGGCCCATCAGCTGCGAGTAATAGCTATAGCAAGGCAGGTAGCCCAGCCCGCGCAATTGGCCCGTCGAGTCACGCCAAACCTTACCCGTTTGGTCGCAATTATGCTGGTTGAACTTGTCCAGCGCGTTGGAGAACCCGAACGCGCCAAAGACCAGCGCATCGGTGACGAAATTCGCCAGGGTGGAGTAGTGATACGTGCCGGTCTGGTTGCGGAGCAGGCTCGTGGCGTCGGCATTGTGACCCACATCTGCGCCCAGCCTGACGAGCAGGTTTCCGCGGACCCAATCGACCGACTCCTGTAAGCGATAAAGACGTTCGTCCGGATAGCTCCCCTGGCCAAAGCGCGACGGATTGCCGATGGTGAAGCCGTAACGGGAATCGACGACGATCTGCGGCAACTGGCCCCAGACGTTTTGGTTGAGCGTCTTCTCGAAAGCCGATGGTGTCTCGGCGTGCGCTGTGCGAATGGTACGTTTCGTAGAGGCCTGTGTCACAGACAGCAGGTTGGGCGTCAGAAAAGCCTCCCATCGGGCAAGCAGCCACTGCTCGCTCGCCTGGCTCGATCCCAGGCTGTGGTTCCCATAGGCTTCCGAGACACGCGTGAGACCGCCGCCTGGTGAGTTCCAACTGGCGCCGGTTCCCTGGAGAGTGAAGCTGTGACGTTCGGTGGCTCTCCAGTCGATGCGTGCGAAGCCATTCCATCGCACGGCCGTTCGCGGCGCGGGACCGAGCAGCCCATCGAGGGTTTCAAGCATCTGCGAGTACCTGGCCAGCGCAGAGCTTCCGGCTCCCAACTGTGCGCCCAGCAATTGCATCTGGTCGTTGGTGGGCTGGGCAAAAAATTTGCCCGGCCACTTTACTGTGGACATCCCGGGATCGTTGCGCCGATTGCTGTCGAGAGCTCCAAACCAGAAGAGCTTATTGCGGCGAATATGGCCGCCCACACCGACGCCCCATGTGATTTCGTGGTCGGACGGCGTAAAAGACTCGGGCGTAAACACCGGCACCGTGGTCGCCGTGGCCGAGGTAGTCTCCTTCACCCACTGCGAAGAGGGATTTCGCGCACCCCAGGTGTTCTGGCGGTCAAAGAGAAAACCCCGGCCGTGAAGGCCGTTGGAACCTCGCTTGGTTTCCACGTTCATGCGTCCGCCTGCAGCGCTCGCACCTTCAGCTTCGGCGTTCCCGGCAACCGTCTGCACCGCGCGGACGGCAGATTCGCCGATGGCAAGATCGCGCCGGCCAGACCAGGCTTGTCCCATGTCGTGCGGCTCGCTCATGCCCTGCCCGGACGACGATTGCCCCTGCGAGCCGGCTGCAGAACCGGACCCGCTGCCAAAGGCCAGCTGTGTGCTCGCGCCATCGATGGAAACATCGGGAGGCTGCTGACCGGCGCCGCGCAGCGAGACTTCGGAGGAACTCTCAGGCGCCGTGGCGGTTGGTGTATCCAGGACAAACTCTTCCCAGCGCCGTCCGCTCGAAGGCAGCGATTGCAGCTCTGTGTCGGAGAGTGTCGTAGTGACTGCCGCAGCCACCGGGCCGGCCTCTTGCGATGCGGCCTGAATGCGGCTCTGAATCGGACCCAGAATCCGGTTTCGATTCGGTTGGCTCCACTGCATGGCAGCTTGCAGCCCAAGGGCAATTGAGTCGCTTGTCGCCAGATTCGGACCCCTTGCCGCCGCATGGAACAGCCCGATTTCCAACGACCCGCCAGTAGCAGGCATTGTGGACGGGACAGCCAGAGGCAACACGTTCGTGGGTAATGTTTTGAAGAGGATTGGCTGCAACGGTACTGGCTTGAGCGTCGCGCTGAGCAGCGGGGCCTGGGTCGGCGGCACTTCGTGTAATTCGCTGGGCACTCGCTCTGCAGTGAGACGCGGTTGTCGCGGCGTCTCGATTGGCATTGCCGCGGCCAGCGTCGCGGCCGGCGTCGCATTCAGCTCGGGGTTCTTAAGGAAGACTGTCTGGACGGGCGCGGACGGGCCCAGGTCAAACTGCATGGCCGTCTGCACGCGGGCTTCGTGTCCGGCAGAGACCAAGATGCCACGCAGCAGGCCACGGCCCAGTTGCTCGCTATCGGCCTCAATGCTGTACTCACCGGCTTCGAGAGCAGTGAAGAAGTAATCGCCGTTTCTGGCCGTAGTGGTACGCACCTCGGCGCTGGTGGCCTGATTGCGCAGGATGACAGTAGCGCCGGCCAGCGGGGTCGAATGCAGGTCAGTCAGTTTGCCGGTGAGGGAACCGCTCGGAGCGGATTGGGGACGGGCGTGCATTCCCGCGCCAAAAAGAAGCACGGCTACCGCAAGCGGCTTCACCCAGCCCCGCTTTACCCCTGCCATCGAGACACCTGCCCGCGGCAGACCATGGGAGAATGCACACAACACACCCCGCCTGCCCGCTCTTGCGGCGAGTCAGGATTTGGGCATGACCGCAGACGCTTGTTAAAACGCGGTTTCAGCTGTTCAGACGATACCCAAGTGGAGTTGCACAGGATTCTATGCTGCTTTGGCCCAAGTGGAAAGTAGCGCGCATCACAGGCGAGCCTTTTTCGTCACGCAACGGCAAGTGAATCCAGTCTGCAGCCGGGCCTGCTGCAACGCCCCGAACCCTGCTATCTGCGGGTCCAAATAGGGCAAAGCAGCCAGGTTCGATAGACTGGTAAGAGGGACTTACGGTTCTGCGGCACACTGGTGCACAACCGGCAAACTGATCCCTACCCCTGATCCGTGAAACCTGGCCTCATATGTTTATTGATGAAGCAAAAATTCGCGTGAAGGCCGGCGACGGCGGGAATGGCTGCATGGCTTTCCGGCGCGAGAAGTTTGTGCCTCGCGGCGGACCCTCGGGCGGCGACGGCGGACGCGGCGGCGACGTGATTATGGAGTCCTCGAATCGCCACAACACGCTGATCCACTTCCGCTATAACCCGGAACACAAGGCGCAGCGCGGCGAGCACGGCATGGGGTCCAACTGCACCGGCCTCGACGGCCGCTCGAAAACTCTGCAGGTGCCCGTGGGCACCGCGCTCTACGACATGGACACCGGCGAGCTGATTCACGACTTCCAGCAGCCGGATGAGCAGGTGGTCATTGCCAAAGGCGGCCGCGGCGGCCGTGGCAACCAACACTTTGCTACCAGCACTCACCAGGCTCCGCGCGAGCACGAACTGGGCCGGGCCGGCGAAGAGCGCAACTATCGACTGGAGCTGAAGTTGCTGGCCGATGTGGGGCTGGTCGGCTATCCGAATGCGGGCAAGTCGACGCTGATTTCCCGCATCTCCGCCGCCAGGCCCAAGATCGCCGACTACCCGTTTACCACTCTCGAGCCCAACCTTGGCGTCGTCACGGTCGGCGAGGAGCCTGATCTGGAGTCCTTCGTGGTTGCCGACATGCCGGGTCTCATTGAAGGCGCGCATCTGGGCTTCGGCCTCGGCGTGCAGTTCCTGCGCCACATTGAGCGCACCCGCCTGCTGGTTCACCTGGTAGATGTGTCTGATGCATCCGGACGGCTGGACCCGGTGGAGGATTTCAAGGTCATCAATCAGGAGCTGGCCAGCTTCACGAGCACCGCCGTCAGAAGAGAGCCCGACCCCTTTTCCGACGATGACGGCCTCATTGAGCCCAACCACCCCTTGGCCGACAAACCGATGATTGTCGTCGCCACGAAAATCGACTCGGCCAACCCGGAAAAGCTGAAGAAGCTCACCGCGCATGTGAAGCGCCGCAAGCTGGAGTTCCATGCTATATCAGCGGTTACGGGGCAGGGGATCGACGAACTGAAGTGGGCGCTGGCAAAGCGGCTGCGGCCTGACAAGAAGGGCTGACAGGAAGGTCTGAGCTGACCGGCGCCGATTTGTTTTTTCCGGCGCGGGTAGTTATTACCCGTCTCCAGCGAGGCGGTTTTACCTGCCGTTCCGCAGGTGCGTACCAGGCCCTGCGTTACGAGGCAAGGAAACTCTCAATCAGTCTGGCGACTTGTTCGGGGGCGTTGCGCATGGCGACGTGACCCTGACCTTCGATCGTTTCCACCCCGGCACTGGGTAGGGCTTTGGCGAGGGCGCGGGAGGCGTCGCGCAGCGGATGCTCGGGGCTGAGGCTGCCAACCAGCATCAGGACGGGGCAAGCAAGCGCGGTGTACCGGTCCATGCTCGGATCGAGTGCGTCCATGGCCTCAAGTTCGCGAATCCAACTGGGGGCCAGAGTGCGCAGGCGAGGCCAGGCCTTTGAAGCGCGCATCGCTGCGATTGCGTCTGCCGGAAGGCGAGTGAAGTGACTCAGGCCAATTTCGAGGGCGGTGTCGGGATCACCTTCAGCGATAGCGCGTTTGTAAGGCTCAAGAAACTCTCCGGCGATGGGGCCGCCGGCGGGCAGCGGCGGCTCATAGACCACGAGCCGCGGAACAGGATGGCAGAGCGCGGCGCCAAGTGCGCAGATGGCGCCGAAGGAGTGGCCGATGAGCGCGGCGAGGGGGGCGGCCTGGGCGGTTTCTGCCTCGTTGAGGACGGCGGCGATGTCTTCATACTCGCGCTCGAGGGAGTAGGGCGAGCGGCCGCTGCCGCTGTGGGCGCGTCCGCGCCGGTCCATCGCGTAGCAGGTGTAGCGCGGGGCAAGAAGTTTGGCGACGCGCATCCAGTCGGTGTGGGTGGAGATGCTGCCGTGGACGAAGAGCAGCGCGGGGCCGGTGCCAAGGCGGCGGTAGGCGATCCGTGTGTCGTCGGCGGAGGTGGCAAAGCCCTCCGCGATGGCGGCTTGGTGTTCCAGGGTGGCTGGAGGCATTGATCTAATGGTAGCCGCCAAAGGAGGATGGGGTCTCGGGATGGGGAACGAGGGCCTCCAGGCTTGTTTTCCTATGCTGCCCGGGAGAACTTCTCGACTTTAGGTCGCTTACGCCTGGTGGCGTGCCACAGATCGTACTGCTGCTGCAGATCGAGCCACATGCCAGGTTCAGTGCCAAAGGCGTCCGCCAGTCTGAGCGCCATCGGCGCCGTGAACGACGCGCGGCCGTTCAGCAGTCGCGAGAGTGTTGAACGCGCTACACGCAACCGTTTGGCCGCAACGGTAACCTGAACGTCGCCGAGGTACTCGCGGAGGATCTCGCCCGGATGGGCTGGGTTATGCATCGTCATCGGCATGGTCGTTCTCCTCTCCATTCAGTGGTAGTCCTGGTAGTCCACAAGGATTGCGTTTTCGTTCTCAAACTTGAATATCATGCGCCAGTTTGCGTTGACCTTCACGGACCAGTGATCCGCCAGTGCGCCTTTGAGCAGGTGGAGGTCCCACCCAGGAACATTCATGCGATTCGCATCCTTGGCAGTATTGAGCAGCGTGAGCTGCCGGCGCAGTTTTTCGGCATGGGCAGGCTGGATTCCGGCTTTGCTTCCAGTCAAGAAAAAGTTCTTCAAGCCCGCGTGCCGGAAAGACTGAATCATTCAAGTACTGTAGCGCGTAGCGCTTCACGCGTCAAGATGAGAATGAGAACCCCTCCCAGGTCCGAGAATCCGGACCTGGGGCACCCAGATTTGTTGGTTGCCGGTATGGGGACCTGGGCGATTCGCCTTTTTCACCGGAAGGACCGAAGAGCGGCTTTGATGCGGTTTAGCCAAAGGGATGTATGAATCACTCGTTTATAGTGGTTTATGCACTCGCTTCGCAGTTCGGCCTTTGAAATTGAGATCATCGATTTCCATCCATTGTCGATCACGTATGTAGCGTTATTCTTAATAGGGCATTCGAGCGCTACCCCTGTAAGGTTTGGAAACTCGAAGACGACGTAACCGAGCCAGGAGTCTTTCCCGACATGGCAGCAGGTTGGCTGGAGGGTGCGGATGGCCTCGAGCCGCGAATAATCGATCTCTCGGTTTCTCACAGCGAGCGCTGTTCTCGAGATTCGGCGATAATGATTGATGACGTGGCCGATGGTGAAATCGCCCGGCGGTAAAAGCTCAAACGGAAAGCTATCCACCTTCAAATCTTTAAGTTTGGGACCGCTGTGAGTCGTCTTAATGTGCTGCTCCAGATCGGGGAAGGCGCCAGTCCATTTGCAGCCCGATTCGGTGCACCATGTGAGGCTTCCGTATGAGGGAGTCGCAACTTTCGCTGGGCGCGTCTTTGGCGGTGGCGCGACAGTTACCGTCATTTGTTCGCGAACAGTCGGCTTTTGACCAAACGGTGCACCGGAACTGCAGGAAGTCCCGTTCTGCGCAGACCAAGTTCGGAAGTGACTCCCGCCTGCGTGAGATTGAAAGAGCAACTTGGCCTCTGCTTGACTCATCCTGGGATTGCCAAGTTTTGCCATACATATTGGACACATCCACGGTAAGGTAGATTGTTCATGAATGTCGTTCTTCATAATTTGTGAGGCTTTGTCATTTCTACGCCGGGTGCCTGGTGCCCCAAGTCTCGATCATGAGAGCTGGGGCACCAGTTTCGATTAGATTCCGTGCAACTGCTTATTCTTCCTCTTCCTCCACCGGCCGCTTGGCGTTGGCCAGGATCTTATCGGCCACCAACTGCGGCACGATGTCGTAGTGGTCCATTTCCATGCGGTAGCTTCCCTTTCCCTGGGTCATTGAAGTGAGCAGGGTTCCGTAGGTGAGCATTTCGGACATGGGGACCTGGGCGTTGATGACTGTGGTGCGGCCTTTGGACTCCATGCCGGCTACGCGGCCACGGCGGCTGTTGAGGTCGCCCATCAAGGTTCCGGCGAATTCGTCGGGGGCTTCGATCTCTACCTTCATTACTGGTTCGAGAAGGCAGGGCTTGCAGGACTCCATCGCCTTGCGGAAGGCGATGCGGCCGGCCATCTTGAACGACATTTCGTTGGAGTCGACGTCGTGGTAGCTGCCGTCGAAGACAGTGACCTTGAAATCGACAACCGGGTAGCCGGCAAGATAGCCGCGGGCGGCCGATTCGACGATGCCCTTCTCAATGGCAGGGATGAAGTTGCGGGGGATTGCGCCGCCGAAGACCTCGTTGCCAAACTCGAAGCCGCCTCCGCGGGGCATGGGCTCCATGCGGATTTTGCAGTCGCCGAACTGGCCGTGGCCGCCGGTCTGCTTCTTGTGGCGGCCTTGCGCTTCGGCCTTGGCGCGGATGGTTTCGCGGTAGGGCACCTTGGGCGCTTTGAGGGTGACTTCAGCGTGATAACGCTTCTTGAGCCGGCTGACGATGGCTTCAATGTGCGGCTGGCCGGCTCCCGCGATAAGGAACTCGTTGGTCTGCGGATCGCGGAAGAAGCGGATGAGCAGGTCCTCTTCCATGAGTTTGTGAATGGCGGGGGCGAGCTTGTCCTCGTCGGCGCGGCTCTTTGGCTCGATGGCGTAGGTCATGGCCGGTTCGGGTGGCGTGACGATCTCGACCTGGATGTCGGCGCCCTTCTGGCCGAGCGTGTCGCCGGTGAGGGTTTCGCGGAGCTTGGCCACGGCACCCAGGTCTCCAGCGTGCAACTCAGGGACTTCAACGGCTTTGCGGCCCTGCATCACGGCGAGGTGGGAGAAGCGCTCCTCGGTGCGCCGGGTGTAGTTCTGCAGGGTTGCGTCGTTCTTGATTACGCCGCTGATGACCTTGAAGAAGGTGATGCGGCCAGCGAAGGGATCGGTCATGGTCTTGAAGACGACGATGCCTGCGGGCTCGCTGTCGGCGACTTTGCGGGTGGTGGTGTTGTCCTCTGCATCGGCCGGCGCGTTCAGGTTCTTGACGGTGTAGGGAGTGCGCTCGGCGGGCGAGGGAGCATAGACCTTGAGGAAGTCGAGCAGGTGGTCGAGGGCCATATTGGCCAAGCCGCTTGAAAATAGCACTGGGAAGATGCGGTCTTCGCGGATGGCTTCGTGGAGGGCGGTGATGAGGTGCTCTTCGGGGATGGTGCCCTTCTCGAAGTACTCCTCCATGAGCTCGTCCTTGCCTTCGGCCACGAGTTCGACCAGCGCTTCGTGGCGTGCCTTGGCGTCGGCGGCTACGCTGGCGGGAATCTCGCCGGTGACCTTGCCTCGGCCATCGCCGCCGGGTGTGTAATAAAAAGCTTCCATTGTGACCAGGTCGACTACGCCATGAAAGCCCTGGGCGTCGGAGATGGGCAACTGGACGGGAACACAGGTGCGGCCCCAACGGTCTTGAATATCGTCGAGCAGGGCGCTCAATCCGCCGCCACCGCCAGCCTTAGGGTGGTCCATTTGATTGACGAGAACGATGCGGGGGACGTTGGCTTCTTCGGCATATCTCCACACCCGCTCGGTGACTGCTTCAACGCCGTTTTGCGCATTGACGAGGACGACGGCGGCTTCAACGGGGAGCAGCGCGGCACGGGCTTCGTGGGTGAACATGTGGAAGCCTGGAGTGTCGACGAGATTGATCTTGACGCCCTGCCACTCGGCAAAGGCGACAGCGTTCTGCATGGTTACGCCGCGGGCTACTTCTTCTTCGTCATAGGCGGTCACAGCCGAGCCGTCTTCGACACGGCCCTGGGTTGGGGTCATCTTCGCGGCATGCAGCAGAGCGGCAATCAAGGTGGTTTTGCCGCTGTGCGCATGCCCCACTACAGCTACGTTACGGATCTCACTTCCCTGGTACGTTTTCATATGCTTCTCCTTGGTGGTGCATGTTCTTGATAGGCACTTGAACTTGGAAAGGCGAATCGCAGGTCCTTCGGCTCCGCTACGCTTCGCTCAGGATGACAGTCTTTGCTGGGGGCACCCGATAGGTTGAGCCGCGGGAGGGACAGGGACAACGGGGGGACGCCGTGAAAGGCGTCCAGGTGGCCGAATTTGCGGGCCACATGTCCGGGTCTGCCGTCTACCTCGTCCATTTCAGAGGGTCTCGGGCCGGCGCAGGGCAGATCAGTAGAGGGAGAATCCGCCGGGCGTTCTTTACCAAAAAGCGGATGCTATCACAGCCGGAGTGCGAACGTCCTGTGACAGGAGACACGAACACAGCGGACAGTGAACAGTGGGCAGGGCTCCGGCCGGGCAATCGCATGAACAATAGACGGAGCGACAATCGTGGTTTGCATCGCCCCTACGGGGCAGAATGGCTATTGTTGACCGCATTCCCCACGCTAGAGCATTTTCGGAATAGACGCAGACTTTTTAAGAACATTGAAAGGTGGCTTTTTCTTGAGGAAAAAGCCACTTAGCATAGTGCCTTCGGTCTACACCAATTCCGAAAATGCTATAAAGCGCGGGGCTAACGACCGCTGCGCCTCCGGCGCGAAAGAAATCGTAATCAGCCAGGTTAACAAAATGGATTCATGCGATTGCCCTGAGGGCTCGGGACTTTGGGTGAAGGGCTGGCAGTGCTTGTGATAGACTCTGCCCTTTTGGAGGGGAACCTGCATGAGGAATGCATTGAGACTGGCGGGACTGTTTGCTTTTATGGCCGTGCTTCCGAGCGCGCACGCTGCGGACGTGACCGGGACGTGGAAAGGGGCCTTCGATTTTCAGGGCACCAGCATTCCGCTGACGTTTCATTTGACGGTTGCAGGTGGCGCCGTGACTGGCACGGTGGAGGGACTGCCGACGACGCCGGCCGAGATCCACGATGGCAAGGTGGACGGTGACACGGTCACCTTCTGGGTGAACAGCGACTACCAGGGAACCACATACAAGCTGGTTTACAAGGGCAAGGTTTCGGCAGGCGAGATCGACTTCAGCCTCGGAACCGAGGATGGAAGCTGGGGCGCGACCATGACCGCGAAGAACAGCGAGTTGCCGGCCGTGAAACCGAGCGCTCCTGACGTGACGGGGAATTGGAAGGGCGCATTCGATTTCGAAGGGACCAGCGTGCTGCTCACGTTTCATCTGACGGTGGCTCAAGGCGCCGTGACTGGCACGGTGGAAGGACTGCCGACGACGCCGGCCGAGATCCACGATGGCAAGGTGGACGGCGACACGGTCACCTTCTGGGTGGACAGCGACTACCAGGGAACCACATACAAGCTGGTTTACAAGGGCAAGGTTTCGGCGGACGGGATCAAGTTCACCTTTGGCACCGAAGACGGAAGCTGGGGCACGGAGCTGACGGCTACCAAAGCCATCTAAGGTCCTGCGATTGAACGAAATAGATTGAACGGGGTACTTGGTGCATGTAGCCCTGATTGGAGACACCGTTGTAGCCTTTCCATCCGTCCGTGCGCACCTCGGCTCCGGTCGAAGATGGTGTCTGCTGTCACCGATATCTTGCGGGCGCATCCACCGCAAGACCAACGCCCATCGGCTGCTCGCCACCCCTTGGTGCTTGCGCAGGCCGGGCACTGGAACCCGCCCAGCGCAGCCGCTCCACATAGACGGCACAAGCTGGCTCATCGGCAAACCAAGCACGAAACTCCTGCCACGCGCCCCGGATAGGGCGCGTAAACCGACGATGGCGGAAGATCTGTAACCATGACAGGTAGTAGGGTACTGAGGCAGATACCCCGCTTGCGGAGAAGCCTTCACTGTGCGGAGGGCTTCTTCGCCCTCTTCGGTGCCGATCTCGGAGAGAAGTTCAAGAACGGAGATCGGCGAGACTACGAGATGTTCCTTCAGGTTGGCATTAACCGGGTGTCTTTGAAAGCGCCGGCAAAATACCGCAGGACATTCGTGTCGAAGTAGATATTAGGCGGCATGGTCGGTCCTCAACCGGTGCTTTCCGTTACCAATCCGACGTCGAATAGTGTACGCCTGGCGCAGAGACCTCGAGCGTAGCGCCGCGACTACCTACCGTTATCAGTGGTGCAGAGGTTCTGGCTGAAGAATGGAATTACGTGGTTCTGGAAGCGATCGGCTACGGCGCTGGTGTGGGTCCCGTGGTAAAGCTCGAAGCTGTTCTTGATACCGTAGCTGTCAAGGGTTTGATGAAGCTTCTGTGTGTCGAAGCGGAGGCCGTCCTGATCGCCCACATCTTCGGCGATGGCGTCGAACGCCTTCAGATTTTCGATGTACTGGTCGACGAAGGCGAGTGGTGCATTAGCGGTCCACCTTGCAAGCACGTCGGGCTGCGAAACGCCGCCTTTCGTCGGAAGATCCAGGTAGAGCGGAGGGTTCTTCGGATCGGGTGACCACGCCGCTGCCGAAGCCAATTGAGCACGCTGGAAAAACGGCATGTCGGCCGAGTCACCGGCGGATTTCATCCTGGCGATCACGGATTCAAACTCTTTCTCCGACTCTTCCCACTTCTTCGCATCCATGCCAGGTGGCGGGCCGGAGGGACGTGGAGAGAGGCAGCAGGGGCTCATGATGTAGAGGCTGCCGAAGACGTCGGGATGCTTCATGCCGATGCGTGTGGCGCCGTAGCCGCCCATGGAGTGGCCGACGAGACCGCGGCTCCTGCGATCGGGAATGGTGCGGTAATGGGCATCGACGTATTCGACGAGATCGTGGTAGATGAACTTCTCAAAATCGCCTGTCGTCTCGGAGCTGGAATACATCGATCCGTTATAGGCGGTTTTCGAGTCGGGAAGGACAACTATCATCTCCTTCGATCCCTGCGCAAAAGCGCCCTCGATGGTTTGCGGGAGGTGGATCTCGTGGGTCCACTGTTCCGCTCCAATGGAGTAGCCATGCAGGGCGTACACCACGGCATAGCGGCGGTGCTTGTACTTGTTGTAGCCGGGGGGCAGAAATACGAGAACGTCGCGATCGGCAGATTCCCCCTCGAGGTTGCCTTCGATCGCGGGCGAGTGAATTTTAACGTGCTCGACGGTCACCAGCTTGGCGCCGGGTACGACGGGCGGCACTTCGGTTTGCACCTGCGCGAAGATCGCACCGGCACCTGCTACGGCCAGGGGAATCAGAGCAGAAAAGGCTAAACGGAAACGCGGTCCCATCACGTTGTTCACTCCGGTGGATTCAGCTTGTTGGTGCGGTACGGCGGCGAATCGATGGTCCGGTGGCGCAGGCCACTATGGTGTGGACTGCACAACGGGAAAGCGATAAACGTTCACGCTGATTGGCGCCACCGACAGGGTTGTATGCGCTTCGCCGATCGCAGTTTCCTTCACTTCGACCTGCGGCGTTTGGCCGACGTGATTGGCAGCATCGAGATCCTTACCGGTCATCTGCCACACCGTTGCGCTGCCGGTCAGGCGTGCACCACTTAAGTTCAGATCGAATTTCTGCTCGGAGTCGGTCGCATTCACCACGGCGAGCGATAGGAATTTGTGGTCTGCACTGAGCGCCGCCACCATGTCCAGCGGATATGTGGGACTGCCGGCACTGGTCCGCGGCAGGTCACCCACTATATGTTGCATGGGCGCGGGCTGTGGGGAATTGCCAGTGAGCGCAACAGGGATGGAGCCGGCACCGAGGCACTGGCCATAGAGCTTGAAGAGCAGGCCGTTGGTGTTGAGGGTTGCGGCGGTCTGGTTCAAGTCCAGCGTAGAGACGCCCATCGTGAAGGCGGTCATGCGGAGGAAGTCGGTTTCGCGGAGCATTTCGTTGAAGACCATGGCGTAGGCGAGAGCGAGTTTGAGATTGGACTGGCCGCCGGTGTAGGCGTATTCGTCATTCGACATGAAGATCTTTTGGGCCTTCATTGCGGGAAAGCGCCGCTCATACTCCTGCCACTCTTCGCCTTTGAGATGCACACGGTCGGACGGGCGGCGCACCCACTCGAGGACTGTCTCCTGATCAGGCACGTAGCCGGCTTCGAGGCGGCCGATTTTCATTCCCTTCTCGGCGCGCTCGCGGTCCCAGCGCACGCCGGCGCGCGTGTACCAGTGCTCGGTGATACCGTCGAAGTTGCCCCAATCGTGGTTGAGGAATCCGCAGGTCCAGTCTGCGCTGGAGCAGATGCCGGCCTGATCGAGGGGAATGTGCCAGTCTGCGGCGACGCCCTCGAGAATCGCCTCTTCCGGCATGGATCCGGAAGCCAGAAGCGTGATCGACTGGTCGGCCGCGCGCATGGCATTCGCAAACGCATTGTGTTTGAGGAGGTAGTACTTCAAGTCGGTTCGGCCGAGCTGCCATGGGCCGTAGGGCTCGTTGCCGATGTCCCAATACCTGACGTGATACGGCTCCGGATGTCCGTTTCGCGCGCGCATCGCGCCCATCGGGGTGCCGGTCGCGCCATTCATGTATTCGACTTCTTCGGCGGCCGAGTGCGCATCGCCAAAACCGGCGTTGACAGTGATGTAGGGCTCGACGCCGATGAGTTTGCAGAGCGTCATGAACTCATCCATGCCGACGTCGTTGGTTTGCATGGCGTTCCAGGCGTAATCGAAGTCCGGCGGACGCTTATCGCGCGGGCCAACCGAGTCATACCAGTTGAAATCGGAGATGAAGTTACCGCCGGGCAGGCGCCAGAAGCCGGAGTGCAACTGCTTCAATTGCGCGATGACTTCCGGGCGGAAACCGTCGAGGTTATCGGCTGGCATGAGGGAGACGGCGCCGATATGGAAGTTTCCCGTTCCCGTGCCGGCGATCTCGAGCGCACCGGTGTCAGTGCCCGCTCCGGCGGTAAAGCTGAAAGGCAATTCTCTGTATGTGCTCGGTGGAGCGGGGAGCGCGACGGTCTGGCGATCTGTCGCGCCTTCACCCCAAACGAGCGCGATCTTCACTTTCGCGCCTGCTGTCGCGCGGAGCCAGATGTGGCCTGTGTACGTCTTCCCCTTTACCAGGGCGAAGCCCGATTGGCGGATGCCGTGCAGTTGAGAGCCGTCGAGTTGGATGCGCGGGCTCTGTTCGCCTACAAAGGGCTTGTCCTTGTCCATTACGACTGCTTGATCCGGACCGATGGGATGCCACTTTCGCAGTTGCATGTTACGGGAGGGGCCCCCCTGGGACGGCGCGGCGGCCTGGGGCTCCTCGGGCTTGATCGGAAAGTAGAACTTGCGGTCATCAAGCATCTCAGACCAGAGGCTGTGATAGATGAGCGAGCCGATGTGCTCGATGAACATGCCATATTCGTACGGCGAAACGGGCCGGGCGGTTTGTTGCGTGTCAATGCTGACTTTCAGTTCCTGAGCCTTGGTTGCTGCGTTTGGCTGGGCTGCCCCGCTGGGAAGCGTGCAGGCCAGCAAGAGTGAGGCCGCTGCCAGGATGACCGTTCGAGTTTTCATGCAACCCTCCCTGCCATGTCGTTGATGCCTAGGTTGGTTTTGCGAATCACTTTTCGACGCCCGTTCGGCGCAGTAGTGGCTTTTACATGAAGGTAAGGTCTGCGCGGCGCGAACCATGCAATGCCAGCTTAGGTCAAAAGCATGGTAACCGCGAAGAATATCGAATGCAAAGTCGGATTTGAGCGGTGCCGCGAGCGACAGTCGGCCGCGTGGGGTGTTTTTCGGGCACTGGCCGAGTTTTTCGAGATGGAAATCTAAATTTGCGATGTCCGTCTCTTCTTTCGGAGAAGGGCTCCCGATCGGGCTGAAAGTTCGATGATTTGCTATGGATCGCCGGCTCCAAATTGCATCACGAGCAAGCCTTCCTGCCAACTCAAAAGAAGGTGTTTTGACGGCCAGCGCGGGGGGAAATCGGTTTATTCAAGGGGAACGCGAAGATTAAAGCATTGACAGCACTTCACTCCGCTGCCTATACTTCGCACCAACTTGGCGGCTTTTGTCTGAAGGTCAAAGGTCGGGTCAACCCCTTTTGGCATGAACTGGTAATCGGTTACCTCAAGTACCTTCAAAATCGAACACACGGAAGGTCACGGAGGCTATGGCACAATTTTCCAGAAGGTCAATCTTGAAGGGCGCTCTCCCTACGCTTGGGCTCTCTACTCTTTCACTTCCCGCTCTGGCGGCGGCCGTTGAAACCGGCAGCACTCCCTACCAGCGACCCAAACTCAAGATCACCGACATTCGCACCGCCAAGGTTCTGGTACATGGACCGCAGACGCACGTGCGAATTTACACCGATCAGGACATCTACGGGCAGGGCGAATGCACAGATGCCGCCGTCGGCGCCGCCTCACTGATCAACGGTTGGCGCCGCATGCTGATTGGGCGCGATCCGCTCAACGTCGAGCCTATCTGGGAGATGATACGCACCTCGGGAATCTTCGCCGGTGCGCAGGCCGGCCAGTACGTCACCGCTCTCTCAGCGATCGAAATCGCGTTGTGGGATCTCGCCGGCAAGGCTCTCGGTTTGCCCGTTTATCAGCTTCTGGGCGGCAAGTTTCGCGATAAGGTGCAGATCTATTGCGACTCGGATATGGAAGTTCCCATTGGGCCGGAGGCGGATCGCAAGCTTCCCTGGATCAAGGAACAGGGTTTCAAGGTCATGAAGATCGATCTTGATGATGCCATGGATCCCGCACGCTGGGATCGAGTGAACTGGACGGCCAGCAACGGCGAAATTGACCGGATGGTGAAGTGGGTCTCGCATGTGCACGATAACATCCCCGCCGATATGGCCCTAGCCTGCGATATGCACGGCCGATACGACGCCCCCACCGGGAAGAAAGTCGCGAAGGCGCTGGAACCGTTTCGGCTGCTGTGGCTCGAGGAACCGGTTCCGGCCGAGGACGTCGCTGCCATGGCTGATATCCGGCATTCCACTTCTACTCCGATTGCCTGCGGCGAAAACCTGTACTTGCGCTGGGGATACCGGGAGCTGCTTGAGAAAGAGGCAGTCGACATTATCCAACCCGATTTTCAGAAGGTCGGCGGGATCGGGGAGGCCCAGAAGGTGGCCAACATGGCGCAGGTCTATTACGTGCCGGTGGCGCCGCACTGCGTGGTTTCGCCTATCGGCATGATGGCCACCGTTCACTCAAGCGCGACCTTTCCGAACTTCCTGGCATGCGAATGGCACTGGATCAATCATCAGGATCTCTGGAACGGCTGGGTGAAGGAAGGAAACATCATTGTGGACGGTTACGTCACCCCGTCTGACCGGCCTGGCCTTGGTGTGGAGATGAACGAGGAAGTGGCGAAGAAAGCTCAGATGCCCGGAACCTCGTGGTTCGAAGCTGAAAAGTAATTGGAGCCTACTGTATAAGGGAGCATACAAGATGCACAGGATGATTGCAGGCATTCTTGCCGGGGCAGCGTTCATTTCTTTCGCTCCGCGCTTGACAGCTCAACAGGAATTCTTCACCGCGGCGGACGTAATCAAGTACACGCCCGATTGGCATGGGGAACGCTTTCCGGACGGACGGCCCAAAGTGCCGGACGACATTCTGGACCGCATGAAGAACGTCACGCTTGAAGAGGCATGGGCCACCCTGCGCGCGGCGGGTTTCATGCATCAGTAC
Source organism: Occallatibacter sp. (assembly GCA_035945795.1). GTDB lineage: Bacteria > Acidobacteriota > Terriglobia > Terriglobales > Acidobacteriaceae > Telmatobacter. Next base: position 324,866 of record DASYZU010000032.1, on the reverse strand, counting down.
GAAGACGGCTGGTACACGATCCACCCGGACCAGGTGCTGGTAGGCAGAGTGCTCACAGCAGTGTGGATGCCGGGAAGGCCGGACGTTGAAAAGGTCATCGAAGAGCAGGGAAAAGAGGCTCATCGCCAGGGCGCCACAAATGCGTGGCCGGTCGACATGCTGCAGCCTCGCGACGTTTATGTGGCTGACCACTTTGGTCTGAAGGAAGACGGGCCTTCGATCGGAGACAATGTCGGCAACGCGATCTACGCCAGGTCAGGTAACGGCATTGTCTATGACGGCGCCGTTCGCGATATCAACGGGCTGAACGAGCTACCGAATTTCACTTCGTTTGTCCGCTACTACGATCCTTCACATCATTTCGGAACACTCGGTAGCGGCAAACTGCTCAATTCGACGATGGTGAGCATCAATGGGCCGACCCGCATCGGGCATGTTCTGGTGATGCCCGGCGATGTGGTGCTGGGGCGGAACGGCGGAGTCATCTTTGTTCCTGCGCAACTGGCGGAAAACGTCGTTAAGTACTCGGAGCGCACTCATCTTGAGGACATGTTCGGACATCAGCGCCTGCGGGAAAAGAAGTACACTGCCGGACAGATCGATGCCCGCTGGTCACCGGAAATCGAACAGGATTTTCACCAATGGCTGAGAGAGAATGAGGACCATCTTCCCGCTCCGAAGTCGGTGATCGAGGAGATGCTGCAGGAGAAATAGCTGTGGCAAAGGGGAGACCGTGTAAGGCGCCTTTCCGGGTGCATTCCGGGTTCCCGAAACGCTTAATTGCCTATCAATGAGGGCTCCCGGCCGAAGTTGTTTCCCAGTTCACGGGCGTGAGCATTGTTTGCCAGTCAATTCAAACGAGGCTGCACTCAGCAGCGGAGGTTAGTCACCATGATGAGAAATCGTGTCAGTGATGCATCAGGAAATCGAAGCTTCGCGCCATTTCGCTCTTCCAATCGGCAGCTTGCGACCCTCAGATCGTGCACTCGGCACAGCGGCCCGATCGTCTGCTGTCTCTTTGTATTCGTCCTTGCAATGTTGTCGTCTGCCAGTTCGTCTGCGCAGAGCACCGGCACGATCTCCGGGCACGTGGCCGATGCGACAGGAGCGGCTTTTCCCGGTACCACCATCACTCTCGTCAATCAGGCGACGAACACGGCTCGCACCACCGTTTCGACGAGTTCCGGCGACTACATGTTCGCGGCGGTACCGGTGGGAACCTATGTTGTAAGCGCCTCGCACTCTGGGTTCAAGACCGCCAGCAACCAGAACCTGCAACTGCAAGTGGCGCAATCGCTGACCCTGAATTTCACGCTGCAGGTTGGCGGAGTCACGCAAACGGTGGAAGTTTCGTCCACACAAGACCTTCTCCAGTCGCAGGACTCCACCCTCGGCACCGTGGTCCCTACTCAGACCATTAACGAGATGCCGCTGAACAATAGAAACTACCTGGGACTGGTGGCAGTCTCGGCTAACACCAACACGCTTTCACCTACGCAAGGCCAGGCCGGCGCGCGCGAGGGAGGATTTCGTGCCAATGAGTCGATCTCGGTGGGTGGGCAGCGCATCATGTTCGACCACTACACGCTCGATGGCATCAACAACACCGACGTGGACTTCAACAGCTTTGTGGTGCAGCCCACCGTCGACGCCATTCAGGAAATGAAGGTGCAAACCGGCGTTTACCCGGCCCGATACGGCTACAACGCAACGCAGGTCAACGTGGTCACCACGAGCGGCAGCAACACCTACCACGGCACAGCGTTCGATTTCATCCGCAACAACTACGCGGACGCAAAAGGGTATGACTACACCGACATCCCGTTCCCCGCCGCGCTCCCCTTCAAATATAACGACTACGGATTCGTGCTCGACGGACCGATCAGGATTCCCCACGTCTTCAACGGCAAGGACCGCTTCTTCTTCATGGTCACCGATGAGTGGTATTCCCAAAGCAGTTTCACCTTTACCTCGAGGACCCAGCCTACGCAGGCCATGCTGAACGGCGATTTCAGCCAGTACAAGGACAAGAAAGGCAATGTGATTCCGATCTACGATCCCGCGACCGGGAACCCCGATGGCACGGGCAGAACGCAGTTCTCGTGTAACGGCGTGGCGAATGTCATCTGCGCCGCCCGCATCGATCCGATCTCAGGCAAGTTCGTCTCGTTATTCGATGCCCCGGCTCAGACCAGCGATTCCTCAGGTAATTACAAATACCTCAACAAAGGCAAGGACAGTCACGACGGCTTTAACGTGCGCGGCGATTTCTACCAGTCAGCGAAGTCGCAGTGGGCCTTCCGCTTCAGCAATGGTCTTGAAACGAACAACAATGCGGGCTTCGCGACGCCGGGCGGAACAGTCGGCAGCGCCATCGTCACCAACTACTACCAGTACATGGGCTCCAATACCTGGACCATCTCTCCCACGGTCGTCAACGTGGCCACGTTTGGCGACACCAACTTCTACAATTCTCTCGGCACCTACTCGCAGGGCTCGAATAATGCAGTGGGCACACTCGGGATTCCCAACCTTAAACCCGGACTCTCTCAAACCTGGGGCATCCCCTCCATAAGCTTTTCGCCGGATCCGTTCACGGGACTTGGCGACAACTCCGACGGTCCGTATGTGACCACCGACCCCGATATATCGATCAACGATACCGTCAGCATCGTCCACGGCAAGCACTCCATCGACGTCGGATTCCAATACGACCACCAGAAATTTAATGAGCTGGGCAACCAGCAATCGCGCGGCAATTTCGGCTTCCAAAACGACCCCACTGCGCTGGTCAGCTCCCCTGGGGTCAAGGTTAATGGAACCGGCTCCGCGTTGGCCTCCTTCCTGCTCGGTGATCTTTACACATCAACGTATGCGGTGCAGATCGCGCTGGCCAATTACGTGAGCAGCGTTGAAGCCGCGTACGTTGACGACAACTATAAGATCACACCCAAGCTCACGATTTCCGCCGGATTGCGTTATGAGCTGACTCCGCCCTGGTACAACACTCTGGGTCAGGAGTTTATCGTAGATATGCAAACCAACAACTCGCCCATAAGCCCAACCGTTTCCGGGCCGGAGCCTCAGAACGAGTGGCCCGTCTATATGCGCCAGGGCAACTGCAATAGTGCGTATGACGGGATTAACGTCCGCTGGGTCCAAGCCGATAACGTTACTCCTGTTAATCCACAGCCGCAATGTGCCAACGGCGATTACCCCAATTCGCTCATGTCGACCGACTACACCAACTGGGCGCCTCGCCTTGGCCTTTCGTACTCGCCGGCCTCCACCGTAGTCATCCGCGCGGGCTACGGCATCTTTTACAACCATGACATCGCCAACGCCCGCTTCGACGTGGCTCGTAACCTGGCCGGGCGTGTAACGCTGACCTCGGGCAACGGTACTGCCGGCGTGGCCACCCTCAATTGGAGCAACGCGGTGGCCGGCGGCGGCCTAGCCGTCATCCCGCCGCCCTACTCGTTCTCCATGTCGTATGATCACAAGACTTCAAACAGCCAGGTGTATCTGCTCGACGTTCAGAAGCAGGTAGGCACGAACTGGATGTTCGAGGCGGGATATATGGGCACCACCAGCCGCCACCTCTACGGGTTCCGCAATGCCAATTATTCAATTCCCTACGGATTGCTCGGCGTCGCTGGGTACTATCCGCAAGGAGTTACCAAAGGAAACTTCACCTGCACTGCGGCATCAATATCAGGGTGTGGCGGGCCAAAGAGCATCACGGATCGTACGCCCTACCCGAACTACGGCGTGATTCAGTTGGTGCACGACCAGGGCATTGCCCGCTACAACTCCTTCAGCTTCCAGGTGAACAAGAAGTTTAGCAATGGCTTCAACCTGATCAGCTCCTACACCTTCTCGAAATCGCTGGACGACACCAGCGGGATCCGCACCCAGCAGTCGCCGCTCTTCCCGCAGAACGACCTCTGCATCACCTGCGACTACGGTCCTTCGGACTTCGATGTTCGCCATCGCGTGGTTGCATCGCTCATTTACGACCTTCCCGTCGGGAAAGACAGGCTGTGGGCGCCTTCGTCGAAGATCGTGGATGCGGTGATCGGCGGCTGGGAATTCACCACCCTCGGCGTCCTCCAGACCGGCGTACCCTTTACAGTCAATCTCAGCGCGAACACTGCCCAGACCAATACCATTGCAGGCGGCACACCGAATGTGCGGCCGAATGTGCTCTCCAGGAACTTCTACGCGACCCACCAGACAGTCGGAACCACCGGCCAATGGTTGAATCCCTTGGCCTTCCAGGCACCGAGCCCAGGTTTCCTCGGAAATGCGAGCCGCAACATGCTCTACGGCCCGGGAGTGGAAAACTTTGATATGTCGATCGACAAGAATTTCGCCATGCCCTACAACGAACACCACCGGTTACAAATCCGCCTTGACGCCTTCAACGCCTTCAACCACACCGATTTCGCCAACCCGGCCAAAAATTTCGATCAAACGACATTCGGCCAAATCACCGGTACGAACTCGTCAACTAATGCGCGCGAACTGCAGTTGGCCGCCAAGTACACCTTCTAACTGTGCCACGAGCAAAAACTGGGAGACTCGACGAGCCGACCAGTTTTTGCGCAACTGTTCAACTGATGAGGGCAGGCCCCTCGAACCGACTTGCAGGAGTAGGACTCAAACCGCCTTCCGCTGCTGTGCTCTAAGGGGTGTGGTGGTGAACGGAGAAGGAAAAGGCCCAACTTGATTGGGTCAGGTGACTTCCATGAAGAGGACCGCAAGGGAACCACCATTTTCGTGTTGAAAAGAATCAGGGCCTGTTAACACTACTCAGGCGCCATCCGCCTGAGTAGTGTTAACAGGACTAGACGATGTCAAAACCACGGTAGTTAGAAGATCGTGGGATCAGCTCCGACGCAACCTGCTTACGGACGGAGCGGCATCCGGCATACAGGCGGGCTGAGCTTGGAAGAGGCGATTGAACGGAACGTGGGAACCTCGCTGTTGATGCGAACGGAGAAGTCACAAGTGGCAGGAACCACGAGGACGAGAGTACAGATGCAGTAGCGAGGGACGGACTACCTCGTAGTAGTGAAGAAGCGGAGTAGTGTCCGTGGAACGAAGGAGGTGGGTCATCCTCGTCGGAACCGTAATGGGCCAACTGGCAACAGGAGGAGCCCGCTGGTTCCGGCGGAGGGCGGCAGCTCTCTTAAGGATGGCGCGAGCCGTGTGACGGGAGACTGTCATGCACGGATCTGTGAGGGGCTCGGGGTGAGATTTCCCGGGCCTACTCGGCGCTGCGGTTCTCATCAGCCGCTTAACCGAGAACGAAATGGGAGAGATGGCATCAACGTCCGAAGCGAGGCGGTCCGCAATGAAGAATTCGTCAGCAATCTCATTATTCGCCTGTTCTGTTTCAGCAATTGCGCTCCTTTGTATTCCGACTATTGCGCAGAACCCACTCCCGCCTCCCGGTAAGGATCCGTTGTACAACACTGCCAAACAGGAACTTCTGGAGGGCAAGCAGGTATTCAGCTTCACTCAATCGAAGGTGGATATCCCAGGCTATTGCGAGGCGGCCAAGCATTACGACTTTACCTGGTTTGAAATGCAGCACAGCACGCTGGAGTTTGCGGATGTCGAGAAGATGATCGCCGCATGCCCGCACGTCAGGGCCACCCCCATGATCCGGCTGCCTGATGCCCAGGAATGGCACATCCAACATGCGACCGACATTGGTGCGATCGGCATCATTGTTCCAACTGTCGACGATGTGGACAGGGCGCGGGAAGCGGCCAAATGGGCGCGTTACCCCCCGACCGGACGGCGCAGCGCCGGGGCTGGTCAGGCCAGGAGCATCTGGGGCATCAACGGCATCGACTACCGCCAGACCATCAACGACAACATGCTGGTTGTAGTCATGATCGAGACACCCACAGGTGTGGCGAATGCCTATGACATCGCATCTGTTCCCGGGATAGATGTAGTGATCATCGGAAACAATGACCTGAGTTCTTTCTCAGGCTATGCGCAGACCGACGAGCGATACCACCAGTTAGTTCAAAAGGTTCACGACGACGTCTTGAGAGCAGGAAAGATCTTCGGTCAGGCCAACGCCATGTATGCGACTGGCCCCTACAGCAAGGATTCCCAATTCTTCCAAAACGGCAAGTCGGTCGATGGTTGGCAGCCTCGAGCGAGCACTAAGCCGAATGCGCCGCCTGCTGGAGAAGAAAGCAAATAGCTGCCGCGCTACAGAGGGTTGGGACATCTTCGGATCATGAAACCAAGAGACGCATACGCAATGTGTGGCCGGCTTCCGCGGTTTCTCGCGCTGGCTACGGTACTTGCATGGGCCAGCGCTGGGACATGGAGCCAATCTGCCTTCACAGATAACGACTGGCCAACGTATGGCGGCGATCTGGGAAACACCAGATATCGCCCCTTCGACCAGATCAACGCATCGAACTTCGATCAGCTCGAAGTCGCCTGGCGATTTAAAACCGACAACCTTGGGAACCATCCGGAATACAAACTGGAGGGGACGCCGCTTGTAGTGAACGGCGTTCTCTATGCGACTGGGGGAACGCGGCGGGATGTCGTGGCACTGGATGCAGCCACCGGTGAACTCCTGTGGGTGCACGGCGAACATGAGGGGGAACGGGGAGCAAATGCGCCGCGCGGTTTGTCGGGCCGCGGATTGGCATATTGGAGCGACGGCAAGGAATCGCGAATCATCTATGCAACTCCTGGCTACCGACTCATTGCTCTTGACGCCAAAACGGGCGAATACTCAAAAGGATTCGGCGACCACGGGGTCGTGGATCTGAAACTCAACGATGATCAGAAGATCGATCTGATCCACGGGGCAATCGGCACGCAAGCTGCTCCCATCGTCACCGGAAACGAGATACTGATTGGAGCGGCCTTCGTCGATGGCGGGGACATTGCCAGCAAAACTGAGTACAAAGGGTACGTCCGTGCTTTCGATGTGCGTACCGGCAAGCGCCTCTGGATCTTCCATACCGTCCCAATGAAAGGCGAATTCGGCTATGACACGTGGTTGAACGGATCTGCCGAATACACCGGCAACACCGGCATGTGGACGCAGATGAGCGTGGATGAGCAATTAGGCCTAGCCTATCTGCCGATTGAGTTGCCGACCGGGGACGACTACGGTGGGAACCGGCCGGGGAACACGCTCTTTGGGGAGTCCCTGGTTTGCGTGGACCTGAAAACAGGCAAACGAAAGTGGCACTATCAGCTCGTACATCACGGCTTGTGGGATATGGACATTTCCGCCCCGCCAATTCTTGGCGACATTGTGGTGAACGGCAAGACGATCAAAGCAGTGGCGCAACCGACCAAAGAGTCGATGCTTTATGTGTTCGATCGCGTGACGGGCGAACCCGTGTGGCCAATCGTGGAGAAGCCGGTTCCGCAAGGCGACGTACCCGGCGAGTGGTATTCGCGCACGCAGCCCTTTCCTACAAAGCCGCCCGCATACGACCGCAACGGTATCTCTGTCGAGGACCTGATCGATTTCACACCTAAGTTGCGGGCCGACGCACTCCGTTTCATCCAGTCCTATGCCATCGGCCCGGTCTTCTCGCCGCCGGTTCTGAGCAAGGTTAGCGGCCCCCTGGCGCTGCTCACGCTGGGTACAAATAACGGCGGGACAAACTGGGCCGGCGGATCCTACGATCCGGAGACTCACCTCCTTTTCGTATCTTCGTGCTCATCGTGTCTTATCCCGATGGGTATAGTGCCCGCGCCGAAAGATGTTTCGGATATGGGGTATTTGAAGGGAATTGCGGGTCAACCCGTAGTTGCGCGGATTGCGGGCACAGGAGCCGGCGAAAGCGCCGACGCGCTGGCGACGAAGGATAAGGGCATGAAGGGAATTCCTGCCTCCCCAGCGACTAGGGGCCCGCCGCGGATTGGCCTGTCTGTTGACGGATTACCGCTCATCAAGCCGCCTTACGGACGGTTTACGGCAATCGACCTGGACAAAGGCGAGATCAAGTGGCAAATTCCATTTGGTCCCACGCCCGATGCGGTGCGCTATAGTCCTCTGCTCAAAGATCTCAAGATCCCGCCCACGGGCGAGTCCGGGCTCAGTGTAGGATCGTTGGTCACAAAGGCGTTGGTCATCGCGGGCGACGGCGCGGTCGGCACATCGGCCTCTGGAATTCGAGGCGCGGCGTTGCATGCATATGACAAAGCAACTGGGAAAGAGATCGGAGCAATTTACCTTCCTGCACCGCAGACCGGATCGCCGATGACCTACATGTTGAACGGTAAACAGTACATCGTCGTTGCTGTAGGCGGCGCCACTTACTCAGGAGAATATATTGCGTTCACCTTACCCTCTGAATAAAATCGTGGCTCTCGCAATCGTCGTTTTCGGGGCGCTGATCGCTCTAGAGATTCTGGCAGCGCAAGCGCCGCCCTCGGTGTGGGACGGTGTCTATACCCAGGAGCAGGCAAAGCGCGGCGAAACAGCTTATGTCGAGCGATGCGCCCGGTGTCACAGGGATGACTTGAGCAGCGGTGACTCGGTCCCTCCGCTAGCCGGCACGGAATTCCTTTCCACTTGGAACACCAAGACGGTAGGCGATATATTCGACCGGATTCGCACCACCATGCCCTCAGACAAACCGGGAACTCTGACCCGGCAGCTGGATTCCGATATTCTGGCCTACATTCTAAGCGTCAATAAGTTCCCGGCCGGGAATACAGAACTGGGCACCCAAACCGAGTTGCTCAAACAGATCCAATTCGACGCGTTCAAACAGTAGCCCTCTCAGCAGCCGGAATGCCGCAGCGCTGTACCTGCGCGGAACCAGGCCGCTCCTCCGCGCCTACCATGACGAAGAAAGCCGGCGTATCGTAGCGAGATGGCGGTGGCCTTTGGAAAGTTGTCCGATAGAGTACCACCATCATGTCAGGTGCATCGCTTTTGAGGCTGTTTGATACAGACGAGCGTGATCTGGGATCGAGACCTCGCGCTGTTGGCCAACAAGATTGAACTCTCACCGCCCCGGACAATTCCACAGCATTCCCCACGCTAAAGCGCGGGGCTAACGACCGCTGCGCCTCCGGCGCGAAAGAAATCAGAATCTGCCTGTTTGAAAAATCAGTCAGGTTAGTGAAATGGATTCATGCGATTGTCCTGCCGGGCAGAATAGTCGCTAGATTATGCCCAATGTAGGACTGGTATACTCCCGATGGGCCGCCTATGCATCGAAGAGATTTTCTGAAGTCCGCCCCGCTTGCCATTCTGATGCCGCAGTTGCGCACTGCGGTGCGGCTCAAAATCACCGACATCCGGATCGTGAACCTGAAGGTCGTTCGCGAAACCGGCAAGATAGAAGCGGCGTGGAATCCAGGAACGGTGACCACACAGCGGATCGGCGGCGGCTCGGTCATCGAGATTCAAACCGATCAGGGACTTTCGGGGATTGGGCCGGGGATGGACCCTGCTTGGTTGGAGGCGGGCAAGTCCCAGCTCATCGGTAAAGACCCGTTCAGTGTCGAGCAGCTGGCCGGTCCGCTACGCTATTACGTGGGCGGAAGTCCGCGCACAATTTCGGCTCTAGAGATTGCGCTGTGGGATCTTATCGGCAAAGCCACCGGCCAACCTCTCTACAAAATCTGGGGCGCGGCCAAAGATCGGGTGCCGGCCTATGCCAGCATGGTCCAGCTTTCCACTCCGGAGGAAAGGGTCCGCATGGCGGTCCAGCTCAAATCGCAAGGTTGGAAGGCGATCAAGCTACGGGCGCATTACCCGACATTGAAGGAAGATGTGCAACTGGTCGAAGCGGTGCGCAAAGCGGTGGGCGACGACATGGAGATCATGGTGGACGCCAACCAAGCCCAATCCTTTGGCACATGGCAGCCGGGGGTGATTTGGGATTTTCTCCGCGCGCTGGAGACCGCGCGGGAACTCGAGCGTTTGAACTGTCTCTGGCTGGAAGAACCGCGGCTGCGTTACTCTTTTGATGAACTGGCCGAGTTGGGCCGCCTTGTGGGCATTCCCATCGCCGGGGGAGAGAACAATCGCGGCGTACACGAATACCGGTGGATACTCGAACAGAATGTCTACAGCATCGTGCAACCCGATATTATGGTGGCCGACGGCGTCACAGGCTTTCGTGAGATCGCGACTCTGACTCAGGCACACCACAAGAGATTGATTCCCCATCACGGCGGAGGCAATCTCGGCACCATCGCCCAGCTCCACGCCATCGCCTCCTGGCCGAACTCGCCGTGGATTGAGATCCTCCACGACCCGCCCGTCGCCGCGTATACCAATGGGTTCGCTGTTATGGAGAACCCCCCACTGGTGGACAAGGAAGGCTATCTTAACTTGCCGCAAGGTCCGGGCTTGGGCGTGGAGATCAACAAAGATTTGATCGCCGCGTAGACGCGATTTCATCCTCGAGGAAAGGGCACTGTCAAACAAGGGTAACAATATACTTGGCAAAATAGAGAAGTGAAGTGGTTCCGGTAGTTCGGACAGTTTTTGCTTTTTCTTAAGTGGAAGTTCTTGTTTTTAGGCTGCCAGTGCCAAGATTGACTGGACTGTTGAGAACCGCGGGATCGTACTTGAGGGTTTTCATGTAGGCGGCCCAGATACACGATCCATCTTTGGCAACGAGGTACTTGTCCATGTTCTGGCGGAGCTTTGCGGCGAGGAGGCGATATTGAGCCGCGGCGAATGGCTTTCCTTATTTGCTCGTCATGCGAGATACGGAGAGAAGCGCGAGCGCGATAAGGTTGTTCTGCACCACGCTGTAACACTCGCCCGGGGGATGCGGATTTTGCGCACGCAGACTGCGCCGCCGATGATTTCGCTGGTGGCTGGATTGAACCGCAAGAGAATTTCTTCACGGTTTAGCATTGACGGGGCAATCCTATTTCCTGCCTACCTCCACTATGTCGGCAGCAGGACCGACCGGAATCGCAAATCTTACCCACCAGGAATCCCCGCTGTGTTCAACCGAAGCTTCCTGAACTTTTCCATTGACCCGGACACTGGCCACATCGGGCTGCTTCTCAAACGGGCCTAGCCTCATGGCGACCGGCCCAAGCTCCTTGCCGGAAGCGATCTCCAGTTTCATCCCGCCTGTGGAGCGCTTTAGCTTGTAATGCAGGAGCGTAGTGTCTATTTTTCCCGAATTCTCAAACAAGACTGGATATTTTTCCACCGCTATTTCGTTCCAATCATAAGGCATTCGCGGAAAGAACTGGAGGCGGTCCGGCTGCGTATCATCCACCCCGATCATAATGCGCAGAGCCTTCATGATCTCCGCTTCCTGCACTCCATTGCCCAAATCGCCATTCCGATACCAGAAGCGGCCGCTCGTCGGATCGATTTGACTGCCTTCCGGCACGATGTAACCGCCGCTTCGCGGGTCATAAATCTGTCTTGCCATCCAGTCGAACATTTGGGTGGCATCCTGCATTCGATCAAGCAGCAGGGCCGATTGAGTAACGAAACCCTGCCCATAGCCCATCGCATTCCCGTAAAACCCAAGGGGGTGGTGTGTGTCAATGAAGCGTAGATAGGTTGCTTCATTAATAGGGCGAAATAACGGATCCTCGTCCTCCGGCGCAAAGCCATTGTAATCCGCCGGGAAAATCAATGGGCCTAGCATGGAGACCCCGGTCGGCCAGCCGGCATGCTCAATCGTCCAGGCGCGGCCATATTGTTGGTCGGTGACGACATATTGGGACTCGATGGCCTCACGCATTTTCCTGGCCAGTTCGCGCCACTGTGTCGCGGAGTTTGTCTCTCCGATGGAATCGGCCATCTTCGCCAGCCCTTGCAGTGCTTCCATGCAGACATAATCGGCATAGAGGGAACGCTTGCCTCCCCCAGCACTTTCGCCGGTGGTATGGAGCACACCGTTGGCGGCTCCCGATATCCCCGGATGATCGAACTGCCACAAAATCCAATCTCCTGTCGCCTTCACATCCCCCCACCGTGATCGAAGCCATAGCTCGCGGTTGGGAAGCCGTTGCCAAAGTTTGTAGAGGGACATCGTCACCAAGCCGTGGCCGTCGTTCTCGAACGGCTCTGCTGATCCCGGCTTGTTGGCGATGCGCCCCCAATGTCGTGGAAGAGTTTCACCCTTGAATTTTAGTGAAGGGTCTTTCTCCCAAAGACGAGCCGTTCGCAGGCAATAATCGGCAGAGCGCGCGACTTCATACGTGTATCCGAATTCGGCAAGTTCTTGCAGGCTCCGCCCCATGTCCCTGGACCAGGATTCGCCATAATACGTACTGGCGTTTGTACGGAATGTTCCAAAACCGAGGTAACCTCCCCAGGACGGCGCGCCTTTGGTGGAAGTGTTGTAGGTTCCGTCTTCGTCAATCTTGCCCGCCATGTCCTGCAGATTGTAATGAAAAGCGTTAGCCAGAATTTCCGCAAAGATATTTCCCTGGAACGAAACCTCCGGCCCTGAATAGCCCGGCGGAATCTCCACGGCCAGGTGTCCCTTGAAGTCTTCATTGCTTACGTAAAGAGCGCGCTTGAGGTCTTCCAGCCGCGACTGGGCCGCGGCTTCGTCTTGTCCGAGCGGACGCAGCGCCTTTTCCCCGGCAAACTTCTCGAATTCAGGAGACAAAGCGCCGTGCTGAACCTCAACCGCACCTGCAATTGCGTTACTTTCATCCGACTCGATGGTAAGTCCGTTGAACACCGGAGTTCCATGCTTGAGCTGAGGAGCCTCGAATGTAATGCTCGTTATCGGGACCGGCCTGGGGATGATGACCGCAACATAATTTCCATCCTCAACCGGAGCGGGAGGGTAGAGCCGCAGCGAATTTGCCAGAGCGTCCCGCAACCGCGCATCGGTGCGAAAAGGTTCTGGATTGTTATAAAAGAGCTTCCCCCACCACATGCCTTCCCCAAGAATCAACGGGAAATCCTGCGTCGAGCCATCGGCATAATCCAGGCGGATTCTTCCCAGCTCATCGCCGACGAAGAACCTCATCGAAGCATCGCGGGGGTGTGACCATGGCCCCGGCTTGGCATAATTCATGCCCAGGAGAAATATTCGCTTCACCTGATTGTTGCCGAGGTTCACGCGGACCGTCCCCTTCTCCTCGATGGGCAGTGTTCCCTCCATGAAAGGAACGCCATATTGGGTCACGATCTCCTGATTATTTTTCCCGTGGAGGCCATTTGTCAGCGACAGGGCGACATACTTCTCATCAATGCCATGGGCAAAAACAGGCCATCTCGCCGTAGTGGCGACGGCCAAAAACACAAAACATACTATTGCGAAATGAAAGCCTACTTTTTTCATAGAACTCCTTCGTTGGTAGTCCAGCCTGACGGGATCAGCCCAAGGCCAGCCGGTTGCGAACGCCGAGTACGCGATGATGGGAGCGGCCGGCGTGGGCACAAACAGGTTGAAAGATTCTCCGAGGCTGGGAGTCGTTTGCCAGTGCCAGCCAGTCAACTTAGAGCCAATCATCTTTCTGATTTGCACTTCTTGCACCTCTCCAAGTGCCTGCCCCAATCCCGAATCAGGTTATGAAACAGCTTCTAGAAAGATATAAGAAGCTACATTGGCCTCAGACGCAGATCGGGGTTGAAGGCCCGTTTTGACTGCCAGGCAAAATAGATTTACAAGCTCAATTGCCCGGATCGAAGGGCTTCTCAGTCGTTGGTTCACGTGCGCCGGCTGAACCTGCACCTAGACATTGAAAGATGCAGAGCATCAAGTCGCAACGCGCATATTACGCTTCCAGTCAGGAATGGAATATTGTAATTATCCACTTCAATACTCCTTCAGAGTATGTGCTCGCGCATAGAATGCGTCTCGCGGTGAAGCTAAATGTGCTCAGCGTTGCGTAAATTATCAAGACTGTTCTTTGTAGTTACATCACGCATCGGCCTCGAATAGCCTCACCACTGCCAAACTCCCCGCTGCCAGGAAGCAAAGTATGCAACTGCACTTTGACGCTCGTGCGGTTAATGGACTGCGTCGTTTGTCTTTGGGGCTGCGTTTGTATTTGAGATTGCGGGAGAATAGAGATCGGCGGTGCGCGCGGCTAAGTCGGGCATAGGCGGCAGAGGCGCGCTCGGGGTTGATTCATACCAGAAGGTGGCGCAAGACCAGTCATCGGATCGGTTGACTAACCCACTCCCCTTCTTATAGCCGATTTGCTGGATTACGATGCGGGCTTCCTTGTGCCAGTAAATCGGGTCGGGCAGGTACCAGCGATAAAAGGAGTGAAAATTGTTATCGGTGAGATTGCACCCGTTGTAAAGGTAAGGCGTTGGCTGGAGGCCCCAACCTTCGCCAGCATAATCCTCGGTCCCCGTCCCGCAATAACTGGGAAATTCCTTGTCGCCGTCAAAATACATTTTGATTTCGCCTTCACCCCACCATCCAGGGGTCAACGCGTGGACGCCGACGACAGACCCAATAAATCGGCCGGAACTCCGCCGCTGGGGCAGCAGTTCAAAATCCTGCTTGGGCGTGGTCGGGTTCTCGCGTCGATATAAAACATGAAGGCGACCAACATCATGCGGAAGCTTATCTCCCAGCGTATAGTCAACCTGGTAAAAAAGCGTAACAGCTTCAGTTCCCTCGTTGCTGAAGGTAATTCGGGCGTGCTTCGTAAAAGGCATCTGCAGCCAGAGATTCAGTCCTCTGTTCGTTCCAACGGAGTGAACAGCCGATTGATAAGGCGTCACTTTTCCATGAGCAAACCCCATGAGATCGCCGAGCGGACATTCGATGCTGGGATAAGCCTGGCCTTCCCAATAAGCACGCACCACAACAGAGCGGAGATGGTTGTGCACGTTACTGGTGGTCGTCCAGAAGTGGCGGATCATGCCGGGGCCTTCGATATCGCAAAGGCCGACTGTCTCGCCGGGTTGGATACTGCGGCTAGCGGCACCCTTGCGGCCTATTCCAAGAGCACTTGCGGCTTTGCCGCCTTGGCCCGGCGCCCCGGTCGGGTTTTCAAAGGAGATTGAGCGCGACTGCAAGCCCGTGTTGAGCACATACGGTTCGTGCACAAGATCGGGTATGGACGCGCCGCGGAGCGTCTGCGTCTGCGCAGCCGGATGTCCTGACTTGGCTCCAGCAGTGCTCCCCTGCGGCGTCGCGCTGGCTGTTGATCCGCTTCCTTCTAACTTCTCCGCCTTTAGGGTAGCCAAGCCAGTTCCGGCAATCGTCGCTATCTCAAGCGCGGTATTTCTAAGAAATGTGCGTCTTTCCATGGCATTTTCCTCATCAATGAATTCCCGACCGTGTGCCGGGTTGTTAATCTCGGTTCGACGGCGCGAACGCTTGCGTACTGGTGTCCATTCTGCCATCTTTAGGCTCGCCGCCAACAGGTCGATTCACGGAGAATGAACCGGGTCTTATACTCGTAACTTGTTTTTTTAGCCGGACATTGAATCTCTTCCAGTAGAGCGCGAAAAGCAAGACCGGCCAACGGTGCGACTTTTGCCACAAGTGAGCGCACGAGCGAGGTAGTTTGGGCGGTACCCAATTTGCTGAATGACTGCTTGCACGCGGCGAGTGAGCCTTGGATCGACGGATTGAACATGATTAATAACCCGCGAAACTGTTGCCCGAGAGACGCGAGCAAGTCGAGCAATCCCTGTGATGTTCATGGATTTCCTCTCGTACACGTCCGGCAAGCGCAGGATCGCTGCAGGTTCGATTCCTCCGCGGTCGATTTCTGCCAATGAAATTGCATAATCTCCAACTATTGCGTGACGAAGTGCACCGTACTCGCGTGTTTCTGCTCAAACCAAACATATGCTCTTCCCGAAGGCATCCGGACTTTGAGATCGTCGATCAGTTGCCCCGGGGCGAGTTTGAGAGTCAACTCCGCTCCGGTTCCTTTTCTTTCAAACATGATGCTGGCTCGAACAACGCCGCGTTGAGTTCTAATCGGCCAGTTACTTGCCTCTACACCTCTCCAACTCGGCGGAATCCTCGGGATAATTCGGACGTAGTGCGGTGCTAGATCGTCAACACCTAATAGAAGTCTCGACACTTTCAATGGTTCTGAAACGTTTACCAGATTCAACGCGCCGCAGCCCTCCACCAAATCAACTTTTCCAACTGCATCCGGCGAATAGGTCCGTTCGTAAAAATAATAGGGCGACTCCCGGTGCAGCTTGTATTCGGGTACTGGATTGTAGGTTGCATTCGCGAGCCAGGATAAGGCCTTTTCTGCCATTGCAAGCTTGTCGAAAAGAAGCATGGCCTGAATAGCGTATCCCTGTCCGTACGATGGACTGGATCCGAGCCCCGCCGCGAGGACATCATTCTGAGTCCAAATTCCGTAGCGGCTGAATTCGGTCTTGCGCAGGGGAGTGTTATAGAGATCCTGGAAGGTCTGTTCGCTCCGCTGAATAGCGTGCTTGGAAGATGCTAGTGGCAGAAATCCCAGCACATCCGCATACATCGAAGCCACACCATTGAGGCTACCGCTGCCCAGGTTGACGGGGGCATTGAGGGTGGTGGGATTGGGCTTCACGGTTTTGGCGTCGACGCACCAGATCCATGAACCGTCTTTATCCACCAGGTACTTCTCCATGCCGTTCCGGACCTTCGCTGCCAGATGACGATACTCCCGCGCCAGGTCAAAGCTTCCTGACTCGTCGGCCATTTCGCTCGTCGCGATAAGAGCGAGCATGATCAGATCGTTCTGCACTACGTTGTAACATTCGCCAGGAATGCGCATGCCGCAGCCAAACTCGCCTGTTCCGGCGATCAGAGGATGGCTCTCCAGCGCTAACTTGAAGTAATTAACGGGCGAGGAGTTCTGAAAGAGAAATTCCTGGATGTGTCTGCGAGTGGGGTTGAACTCAGGCAAACGCTCCCAGAGCAAGACCATGCCAATCACGATAGCTCCGGTGCCGTCGAATTCTGTACCCGACCCCGGCTCCGAGGCTTTGAAATAGCGCGGGAAGGCGTAGAAACCATCCTGATTCTTCTCCACCAAGTGCATCAGACACTCCGCAAGGAGCGCCGCATGCTGGTAATAACCGCGCATCACCAACTCGCGCATAAAAGTGCCAGCGTCGCGAGTCCACATGGTGCCAGCCCAGGGCATACCGGGAAGAGACGCGCTCACGAATCCGGCCGGAAATCCATCTCTGGCCCGCGCATAAAAATCCCGTCGCAGTACACCTTGGAACGAATCTTCCACTTCACGCGTGAAAAGATCGGCCGAGGTCGAGCCGTAGAATCGAAGCGAAACAGCCTGGTCATCTTGCAGTTTGATGGATAAATCTACCGATTGCGAATGAGCGGCCCTGGGCGCCACCATTGTGAAGGCGGCCAAAATCAAAATGAGGTAATAGGTTAAGATCCATATGATTCGCATGGTCGAGTCACTCCGGGACTCTTTTAACAAATGTATGGTTCGCGACCGCCAACTACCCCTTTAGAACGGTCCGCATTTTACGGCCCGCAGCGCAATAAGGGACACGAATCAGCGTTCCATAAGCACGATTACGGACCGCGGGGCAACAGTCACCGTCATCCCACAAGAGTCCGCATCCGACTGCTCAGGTCTGGCGCAGACTAGGGGCCGGGCTGCTGAACCGGCTAACCTCACGGTTGCTTCGATAGGCTCGCTCGATTTTGTGTTCGTAATAACAACCGCGCGCCTGCCATCTTTCCTCAGGAATACTGAGTAATCCGGGTATCGCTTTCCGTCAACTGCCACGCTCGCTTCCAGAGTGTCGCGAAATTCAGCGTCCCACAAGTAGTCTTTGTACCGTTGTCTAAAAGCATCCACCTGTTTCCCATAAGCCATGGTGAGAGGGAAATCCTTGATATCGCCCTTAAAATTGAACGGTTCGTAGCTGATAATGTAGCGATACATAAGAGCGCGGTTGATCATTTCCCGGTCATTGAAACCAGTCACGGCGATCATCATCGGACGAAAGGGAAATGCATAGCGCTCTTCGGGAGTGTGGCCGGGACCGATGCGAAGATACGAGAGCGAATAATATCCCTCCAATACGTCCTCGGGCTCTTCCCCCGAAAACAGAAAATTATTCTCACCGTCAGAATTGCGAATCATTCCCCGGTACATGTTTGCCAGGGCGATATCTCCAGACCAGATAGTTGCTGGCATGTGATGGCCGTGATTCGGATTGAAGCATAAGTTGTAGTCGGAACTGTGCCGATGCTGAGCTTCGTCAAACAGCACGCCGCTCGCACCAAGATCGATAACCTTTTGAAACTCCTGCGCAAGAATCTTCCGCCACCCTGAATCGTTTGGGCACGCAGTTGCCAGATTGCGCGGATTAATTCCCCCGAGTTGTTCCGGAGTTTGATACCTGTACCCCGCCCAGCTATAAATATCTCCGTAGGGATCGGTCGCCATGTGCTTATGAAGTTCTTGCTTGTACCAATCCGTGGAAGTATCTGCCCAGGCGTACTTGGCGAAAAGAATTACGTGCATGCCCATTCGCTGAATCTGAGCAATGGCGTCTTTCAGTTCGGCCGTCGTTCCCAGCCGTGGATCCGTATCGTCCGAAGGATTGTCCCGATCCTGACCACCCAAGTTCCACCCGACCAATTGCAACGCTGTAATGCCATTCTTTGCATCTTCAGCTACACGCCGGGGTAGATCCACATAGCGCGTCCGCAGATCATCTTCCGCAGAATTGATCTGGAGTTGCTGCCAGGAGTGAATCTCCGTTGCCCAGTCCGGCATCGGGAGAGGATGATACCAGGTCGTCAGCCAGCATTTATAAATGTCTACGCCCTTATGCCAATCCCCTGCGTAGGGGCTCAGAACGATGGGAGCGAGCGTGCCTGATTCTCCCGGGTTCAGAAATGGATAGTGCACAACTTGCACGGAAAGCCGCACCGGATGACCACTGATGGTCGCAGCTCTTGGGTTCGTGCCATCGTATGAATCTTCAAAGCCAGGCTTTACTTCAAACAGATACTTCACATTCTCCTCAGCATCCGGATTGTGTGCTCCCACATAAAGACCCTGGCCAGGAGTGGAGAGAAGAATGAATCGGCCATCCAGTATTCTGGTCGGAAAGTTTGTGCCGAAATAACCAGCGTTTTGCGAAGCAGGATTCCAGAGCGGAGAGACGGAAAGGTTTCCATAATTCCACGTCGAGAGCCGCATTATCGGTTCCGACCGAGCCACCGAACCAAAAATCGGCCAGCTTAGACTACTTATCGTATGCGGCGAATGATTGGTCACTATCATGCTGAACCTGACGCTATCTCCGTCAAGATGTACGGTTCCGTGCAGCGTGATATCCAGCTTGCCTTGGTATTCACTCTGCAATTTAGACCAAACCAGGTCCAAAGTCTTTCCGTCGGAAGACTTCTGGAACGATGCAAGCGTATTTCGCACGCCTAGAATCGGGTTGTACGATCGATCGGCAGTGGGCACAAAGATGTCAAATGACTCGCCGAGACGTGCCTCTGTTTGCCAGTGCCAGTCTGTCACTTTATTTGTAAAGGAGGTCAGAGCGCCGGTTTGCTGATCGAAGGCAAGATACACATGGTCATTTTCAAGAACTATGGATGTCGATGCGAAGGGATATAAGCGGTCCGAATCATGAACTGGCGAATCTTGTCCTGACTTCCAATTCTGAGAAGACGATTGCCTTATATCAAAGGCGCAAAGCATGACAATCGCTAGAAACCATCGAATAAATGGGAATGCCTTGGAAAAGGAAGGCCGATCTAATGTCGGTGCAACACGAGCGTGAGAAGAACACTTAGGGCGCATGACTTGAAGACTCCCTCTTCTTAAGCGAGAAAACCAACCGAATAGAAACTTAAAATCGGAAACCAAAACGTACAATGAGACACATTGTTCTTTGATAACTACCAGGCCCCTGCATAGAGAAGCGAGCATTGGATCCATATCCCGCTGAAGGGAATGAATGGGCGCAGAGAACAATTTTGGGGATTACTCCCTCGAAGCCTCGGCTGATTGGCCGAATGTCCGCTGCCGCGTCTTGAATAAGAACCATGACTTTGGGGTGCCACTTTCTCGCCGGTGAATTTGTGCCAACACCGCAGACGGTTGATCACTCTGAAGGTGTAGTGTACCCAGAGAGCGTTGAAATCGCGCCCTCTGAGTCAAGAATCAAGTACAAGAAGTTTCGGCCGTGCATCTGGAATTCAAAACCGGCACACATTTTCATAGACCGCGTATTACCACATCAGTTTCATCGCGATCTGCACTTGACGGGGCTGATTGCTCTGGCCTCCACCGGTTGCACTCCCAATTTGCCCGAATTGCGCATTCAGCGCCGAGATGAACCCATTCTGAAACAGAGGATGGTTCAGTACATTGAAGGCTTCCAGCCGCAACTGAAGCTTGAGACTTTCCCAGACATCGAAGTTCTTGGACAAATTCGTATCAAGAAAGATTCCCTTGGGCTGCCGAATTCCGGTGAAAACGACGTTTGGATTTGCCGCGTAGGGTGGCGTCTGAATAAAATCCGGCTGAGTACATCCAAAGCTCGACGCTATGGATGATTCCGATACCGCGCCGGTTTCTCCATCTGTAGTCCAGACACATGGTGCGATCCACTGGATATTCCCGCTCGGGACATGGTAAGGGTGCTGCAATTTTGCATCGTGTACGTAGTCGTAACCACTTGGAGCGGGCCAGGGAAAGCCCGACTGAATGAAAGAAGTCTCCCCAAACTCCCAGCCGCCCAAGGCCGCCTCCACAATGCGGTGCGAGTTGGACAATATTGCTCGGCCTCGACCCATTGGCAGGAAATAGACCCCGGAGATTGTAATGTTATGCGTTACGTCGTTTCCATCGATAGTACGGGAGAGGATCCGATAGGTGTTATCCGCATAACCCCCTGCATCCATCAGCTTTGACCAGTTCCAGGTTCCGTGTAACGTCAGGAACTTACCCGACCTGTGCATTGCGGTCACCTGAAGCGAGTTATACCACGAGCGTGCGCCGTTCCACAGATTCTCAGTTACTGCTCCGAACTGAGGCATTGGTTTCGTGAAATTCAAGGCCTGAGTTGTAGATTGGGCATACGCCGCCGATCCGCTAAATGCAGGCACCTGGTAAAAAGGATCTGCAACGTAGCCATAAACGGCCTTGGGATTTGTAGCATAGCTATCATCGCAGACGTGATGGCTTCCGCCCAATTGGATATTGCACGCCGCCTCGGCTGCCGCGCTAACGGTGTTAATGTTCTGGCTAGTTGCACTATTCGGAGCGCGCATCCCCGAGTAGCTCATTTCCAGAGTGTCGTTGGCAGACAATTGCTGCTCGAAACCGACGGAGAATTGCAGGGCATTGGCGATCCTGAAATTTGGATTGAGATACGATTGCGCATTTCCTAAATTAGTGAGAAGTCCGAGGGAAGCTCCGGTTGGCTGAACCACGGTTGGAAATGGGTTCGAAAGATTGTTGATGGGAGTCTTTCCGCCATCCGGGCTTCCCGAATAATCTGTAATCGCGTTGAACCCATTTTGTGTTGGGTAGTTATTCGGGGGCAGAAAGAATTCTCCGAACCCTCCGCGTAGAACCATTCTGTTGGTGAGGGAGTAGGCAACTCCTACTCGGGGCTGAATATCGAATTTACTCGTGGAGTACGCCTGACGTGGATTTCCGTTCACACCAACAAAAGTGACTCCACCGACGAGATTGACGTTCATACCATTCGCTAACTGGTGAAACGGTAACATGGCATTGGCGGGATTCGCGTCCGTTGTATCGAAGGCATAATTCGCTCGATCGTGGCGCTCAGCATAATATGGAGCTAAGTCGTACCTTAAACCGAAGTTGAGGACTAGTTTTGGAGTAACTTTCCAGTCGTCCTCGAGGAAAGGTGCGTAGTAGGACGTCGCATAGTACGCTTTGGAGTTGATGCTGACGTTGCCCGAAGATGCGGTGCCCAGGAGCATTGAGGCGATGCTGTTGCCCTCATTCTGCTCGGCGCCAGAGTAATCCTTGCCCGATGCACAGGACCAGCAGTTTTGCGTCCACGTGTAATTAAAGGAAAGATTCGGTCCAGACGGATTCTGGACGATGTTATACCGATAGATTCTCCAATCGATGCCCGCATGAAACGTGTGCTTACTTCTCACCCAAGTGGCACTGGGAAACAGACTGAGTGAATCTGTGTAAGTAAGGCCATTAGGGGTTGTTAGTCCCAGATTGGCGATGTCGGAAGGCGAAATGCCGGGAAATATGTTGGCTCCAGTTCCGAATTGAGAGACCAAAGAGCCGGGCCAGCCTAGGGTAGTCGGATTGAATCCCTGCGGTCCGGTGTCGGCTATCTCGGATTTGACGGTGAGGTTAGCGCGAATATCCGCGACAAGGTTGGGGGTAACTGTTCGCGTCCATTCTGCGGCAACACTATTGCTTCGATCACCGAGGTTATATTCTCCGTATGCGGCGGGTCCTGGGATTCCATTGAGACTGTCTGTCTCGTATCGCTCCCAGTAGCCGTATCGGATCCAAAAGCGATCATTGGCTGAGAGATTCTCCTCCCACTTGGCGAGTACGTTGCGATACCGGTTCAATGTAGGGTTCTGAGCAAAGAAATTATTCATCCAGGGATCGGTGCCTGGCAATGGAGTGGCATTTGGTTTCGGATAATACGAAAGTAGCTTCAGTGCGGTGGAATTTAACCTCCCCTGTAGGATCTTATTTCCCGGAAA
The DNA here is from genome assembly GCA_035945795.1 of Occallatibacter sp. Lineage (GTDB taxonomy): Bacteria > Acidobacteriota > Terriglobia > Terriglobales > Acidobacteriaceae > Telmatobacter. Next base: position 302,199 of record DASYZU010000032.1, on the reverse strand, counting down.
GGGGTCGCGGACCAGCTTTCCTGTCGCATCGGGGTGAAGGGTCAAAGGGTCGTATATCGTAATTGGTTGATACCCAGTGCTGCCGGCATAGTACACGAGACCGCTGAAGTCTCCGGTCGACCATGCGGGATCCGGCACAGTAGTTGTGATCGTGGCTGGCAAGATCTCATGCCAGTTTTCATATTGAAGCACAAAGAAGGACTTGTCGAGTCCGTTATAGACCTTGGGAACAATGACTGGACCGTCCAATTCGGCTCCGTACTGGTCCAGCGAGTGCTGAGGTGTCTGGTATTTGGGCGCCAGCGTAGGATTAGTCGCAACGATATGATCGTTTATCCAGAGGTTGGAATCCAGCCAAGAGCGCCGAGCGAATTCGTAGATATCACCATGGAGCCTGTTGGTGCCTGACTTCAGAGTCATGTCGATTACTCCGCCCAGCGTACGGCCATATTGAGCGTCGTAAGGGTTTGTGATGATTTTGAATTCCTGTGTAGCATCGTCGGTCGCGACATACGATTGATCGTTGTGCGCAGTGTTCTGCGGTTGCGACGATTCGTTCGACACGCCATCCAGCAGAATCTCATTACTGCCAGGGCTCCCGCCATTAATGCGGACGTTCCTGATGATGGTGCCGTCAAACGGGCGTTGATATCTGATTTGTCCGATCACGATTACAGCGGCGTCCAGCTTGTCCAGCGTCATGGGAGTCCGTCCATTAAGCGGCAGTTCTATAACGCGCTCGTTTCCAATCACCTCGCCGCGATCGGCGGTTTCAATATCGAGAGGCGCTTCTCCCTGGACTGTCACGGATTGGCTTACGGAGCCCACAGAAAGTTTGAAGTCAATCACCGCCACCTGCGAAACTTGCAGCGTGACATTGACCTTGTTTTCTTTTGTGAACCCCGCCGCCTCGGCGATCACCGAGTATACCCCGGGCTTAAGGTATGGAATCGTATAGTCCCCAGACTCCGTCGTCGTGGTCTTTACATCCACACCCGTTTCCTCGTTGTGAACGGTAATCTGCGCTTTGGAGATAATCGCGCCTGTCGGGTCCGTGACATGCCCGGTGAAAACCGCGCTCTGGGCAAATAGGCTTGCAGAAAAGCACGCCGTCACTGCCAGTGATAGCAAGAGCTTCGGAAGAATCGTATGGCTGCTTCGCTTCCAAAGCGCAATCAAGCAGGTCATAGCGCGATTGTGCGGATTTTTGTCCACGCTGAGATAATTTGCTCCTCTTGCGTTCATTCTGTTCCTCTCCTTCAAATGCATTCTGGTCTTCTTCATATGCAAATCCTTGTTAAGGAATGGGCTCGTGACACTGCATGGTGCATGGTCAAAAATGATCATGGGCAACCGATTGATAATCGGGTGAAATTTGGCGACATTCTTCTCCCCTCGTCGGTTACGTTCTTCTAAATTGGTCTCAAATGCGGTTGTAGCTGGATTGCCGATACCGCGAGACATAAAAGCCTCTAATCGACACCACGAATGGCGACTTCCCTGTTCACATGAGACGCCAGGCGGAAACTAAATCCGGTGGCATGGGTGAGGGACCGGTCTCCCGATATCGCAAGCGTTTCCACAAAGTCGCCAGATGAGTTCGAGACCGTCTGCTGCGCCACGGTCTTCGTGTCGGTCTGAGTGACAGCTATTTTGGCGCCGGGAATGATTGCTCCGGACTGGTCGACCACCGTACCGTTGATGGTTCGCGTGATGGTGAGCAGTGCGTGACCGGCGGTAACCGCCAGAGCGACGACAGTCGCCAAGGTGCAGATCAGGAAAAACTTCTTCAGGATGGCGCTCCTTCGTACAATGCGCCCGCATGCCACTTGACTCATGAATAGCCTCCATTGGGATTACCGGTTACGATGCCGCGCATAAAACGCATCCTTTTCCGGGACAGCGTGATAGGGCATTTCTCGTCGATTTGGTGCCACCGACTCGAATGGCCCCGCTCTCCGGCTTGATTTCCCGGTCTATCCGACCCTAAGCGGCATCCAACACCATCTTTTACATCCGAGCCGAACGTCTGATCCCAGAACCCGGGCAAGAGTGCATCCTCCAATCGATCACAATCAAGTGAATTCGCAGTAGGAACACGTGGGTCGCCACGTGGTTTTGACAGCCGGCATAGCATACGCGCGCCATTATTTAATCTAGCCGCTGCATTCGGAGGCACCGAGCTGTCTTTCGATTCATAGACTTGCGAGCAATGAGTCAGTTCCGTATCTGGACAACGTGCTCGGGTGCATCTGACCTGTCCCGCTCGTTCTTCCCGGTTGAGAATCAACTCTTCGATCGAATACAATTGGGTGCCGCGGGGTAAAGCCTGCGTAGCCCTTCAGTGACTATCTCGGATGACAGCTTTTACCGTTAAACTATCGGCTTAGTTCGTGGACAAAAAACCTCCATTGATGGCCCCTAAGTCGGGATTCGAGCGATTCTCACCGAAAGCTGAAGAAGCGGTAGAAAGAGTAGGTCGTGCGCACGCAAGAATTGCCAGATTCGGATACCTGTTGGGCGCTCTTGGAGCGAATCGCTTCTAGCGCGCCGCTGAAGCGTTCCGCGCGGTTGCAGGAGCTCCTCTTCTATATGGGTAAGCGCTCTCTTAGGGACGGTTGCGATCGGCTCCAGGAACAGGAGATTGGGTCGAAGATTTTTCACAAACCCGACTCCTACGACACGAACGTCGATAATATCGTCCGCACTAATGTCAGCGATCTGCGCAAGCGCATCGAGATGTACTTCAACTCCGAGGGAGCGCATGAGGTTCTGACGATGCAGATCCCTCGTGGCAGCTACATCCCTGTTTTTCACTATCGCGCGGATACCGCCGAGAATCCGGTGGAAGCCGCAGTCGAGCTTCCGACAGCCATCGAGCCGGCTCTGCCGGTGGCGGAAGCGCCTACGGTCCTGGCGAATTCCCGGCTAATGATGACTGTGCTTGCGATGGCTGGAGTCCTGATCCTCGTCCTCGGCGCCGGCTGTCTCTATTTCTGGATCCAGTATCGCGCGCTGCATCAGCCGCTGTACGCCTGGCAATCCAAACCAGCTGTGGATGAACTATGGTCGCGGTTTCTTAACGTCAATCCAAATACGGACATTGTGATCTCTGACACCGGAATCGGCCTGGCCGAAGCGCTAAGCCATAAGACATTTCCGCTGAACGACTATCTGAGCCGCGGTTACATCGGCCAGCTGCAGTCGGCCGAGATGAGCCCGGACATGCACGTCGCTGTCAATCGGGTCCTTTCCTGGAATCTCGCCAACCCCGACGAGTTCACGCTCGCCCGCCGGCTTCTCGCCCTCGACCCGCTGGGCAGAAACATGCATTTTTATAACGCGCGCAACTACATGCCCGACCTGATTAAACACGACAACGTAATCCTGATCGGAGCACGCAAGTCGAACCCCTGGGATGAGCTGTTCGATAACCGAATGAACTTCATTACTGAATTCGACAGCCCTATGGTCGTGAATCGGACTCCCGTGAAAGGCGAGCAGGCGACGTATCTTCCTACAGACGCCGATGGTTATTGCATCATCGCATACATGCCCAATTCCGATCACAGTGGCATGGTCATGCTGATTGAAGGGACAAATGCCGAGGCAACGGAGGCCGCGGGCGATTTTCTTTTCTCCGAAGACCAGTTGTCGGGGTTCATGAAAATGCTGCACGTGAACGAACTACCGCCGTTTCAGGTGCTGTTGAAGGTTTCGGCAGTGCGCGGCACTCCGCTGTCGGCTTCAGTTGAAGCGTACCGAGTTTTTCCGTCTCTCCATTGAAACCTCGGTCGATGTTAGTAAATTGCCAAAATCTCATCTAAACATGGTGACTTACTGAACCTCGCATAATAGAGTGACAAACAGAGTCAAAAAAGAGTCCCGCATGGTGCAGGAACGAGAGTGGCAACATGGATTGGCGCACCCGCTCCATGCCGTTCGAGATGCCGGCTTCGACCTCGCCCAGACCCGCGATCAGGGTTCCCACTCCCTTGATCTGCTTCAGCCGTTCAGCCTACGGATACTTGTTATAGGCCATGAACTCGAGCACTATTTCCCCAAGTCTGCCTTCTTCAGAACCGCGATCCCATAGAGAGGCAACTTTACAGCTCGCACCGTCTCACCCGTCAGCACATTGGTCATTGCGGCCGGCATCTGGATCGTCTTTTCATCCTGCCCGTCGTTCTCCACGATGAAGATCTGGCTGTCGCCGGCAGCGCGGCGGTAAACCTCTACGCCAGCCGGCACCGGGAACAAGTCGGGCTGCGCGCCGCTGTCGTTCAGCATCCATTGCACCGCGCGTTTCATGCTGGCTTCGTCCAGCCAAGCGCCTATATATGTGATCGATCCCCGGTCAACCTTCCGCGTCACGGCTGCCGGCTGGCCATCCAGCCATGAGCGGGGCGCCCGATACTTCATCAGAACGTTTACGTCGCCGGCCTGTACGGCTAACTGCTCGGCGAACATCTGCGCTCTTGCGTCACCCCAGACACCCCCCGCCTCAACGGGCGCTTCGAGAGCCGTATACTGGTCCACTCTCGCACCAAGCAGCGCTGCGAGCGGCCCAGGCTGCTGCTGCGGCCTGCGGGGAGCCGTTCCCATAGCGCTTCCATAGCAATCACGATCGCGGCCGCGCCGTCGAATTCAGTGCCCGTGCCGGGGGCCGAACCTTTGAAATATCTCGGGAAGGCGTAGAAGCCACCCTGGTTCTTCTCCACCAGATGCATGAGGCACTCGGCGACGAGAGAAGCATGCTGATAATAGCCGCGCATCACCAGCTCGCGCGTGAAGAGATCGGCAGTCGTCGCGCCGTAAAAGCGGAGCGTGACGGGCCGATCGTCCTCGACGCGGATCGGCGCCTCGAGCTTTTGCGCATTTGTTACTCGCGGCCCCTCCAAGGCCAGGCCGGCAAACATCACCACGAGGCCCATCCTCAGTATCCTCATATCACTGCGCACCCCGACGGTCCTTTGGCTCAAACGACCAGTCCGGCTCATTTTTCCCAGGGGGCCGGGGCGAAGCGCCGGGCGGTGTGGTGATTGCGCCCCGGTTGGCTTTCAGAGCGGTGTAGGCTTCCACAACGTCGGAGGGAAAGGTCGGCATGAGAGCTTCAAGATCGCTCAGCAACTCCGAAACGATCTCCAGATGCAGATTCGCCACGTCGTAGCTTTCCGCGGGATCGAGCGCCACGTTGTACAGCTCAGGCAGCGCCAGCCATGCGCTCTTCTTCGCAGCAGTGCTGCGGTCGTTGAGGTAAACCTCCCCGCCGATTCCCTGCGCCACGCGCAGCTTCCACTCCTGGCGGCGGATGCAGTGGATATCGATTCCGCGATTGCCCATGGGGCTAAAGTAGAGGACGGGCTTCTGCTGGGTTGCGCGCTTGCCCTCAAGCAGCACCTCCGACTTATCGACCCCATCGAGCGGCTTCGATGGCGGCTTGAGGCCACAGACGGTGCACAGAGTGGGCAGCACATCGAGATTCGAAACCCACTCGTCGACAATGCGGCCCCCGCCGATCACTCCCGGCCACCTGGCGAAGAATGGTACGCGAAATCCGCCTTCGAACGTGGATGCCTTGCGGCCGCGCAGCAGGCCGGGGCTGCCCTGGTACCAGGGGCCGTGGTCGCTGGTAAACATCACTAGCGTGTCGGAATCCAGCCCTTTCTTCTTGAGCGTATTGATCACCTCGCCGACAGTCCAGTCGATCTCTGCGATGGAGTCGCCGACATGGCCGAATTTGGTTTTTCCCTCGAACCGCTCCGAGCAGCGGGCCGGATCGTGCGGATAGGAAAACGCCAGGTAGAGGAAGAACGGCGCACTGGTTTGCTGTTCGATGTAGCGCGTCGCTTCTTCAGCGTAAAGCCGGGTCAGTTCCTTTCGTTCAGTATCCGGCTCAAGAACCGTCTTATCCCGGTACAGCGGTAGCGGTTTCATATCCACGCTGTACGGAACGCCAAAGAAAGAGTCGAATCCCCGGCTCGTCGGCAGGTATTCGGACGGCTCGCCAAGATGCCATTTTCCGATCGCATGGGTTTTGTATCCCTGGTCGTGGAAGAGATTCGAGAGCAACGACTCGTCCAGCGAAGTTCCCGCGGGAGAATGCGGACCGAACGCTCCTGTAGTGTTGCTGCGTGTTCCGTAACGGCCAGTGAGCAGCCCGGCGCGCGATGCCGAACAGATGGGGTGCGCGGCATTGAAGCGCGTACAGCGCAGCCCTTCAGCCGCCATGGCGTCGAGGTTCGGCGTGGGCAGGTTCGATCCGTAACAACCGGGATCGCCGTAACCCAGATCGTCGCAGATCATCAGGACGACATTCGGCGGATGCTTGCGGTTGCGGAAACTGCCGGTCGCGGCATGGCGTTCAGGCAAGGCCAGAGCCGACATAGCGCTGCCGGCGGCCACCCCGGAAGACACCAGCGCGAGAAAATCGCGGCGGTTCAAAGACATCAATGCACCTCCTGGGAAACTTCATTGGTGGGGACTTGTTTCCCCACGATTCGAATCGTAATAATCTGGTGCGGGTGAACAGTCACTTGTATTTTGTGCTGGCCATTCAGCCGTAAATCCCGTTGGTCCCGTTCAACTGCATCCGTCTGCACGGCGCGAGTGATGACAACCAGCGGAGTCTGCACCGTCACCTGGCGCTCCGTCCCGCCAAGGTCGAGCAGGCGAAGAATTGTGCCGTTACCATCCTCCGCTGGTTTCCAGTCTTCGACCAGCACCGCGGGATCGCTGACGTCGAGATAGCTGGACGATTGAGAAGCCGGGCCCGGCTTCGGCGCCACCGCCTTGTCCTGGCTCGTTACCACATCGGATTCGAGCGGCGTGGCCTCTTCACATCCCATCCGGCTGAGCGCCTGCTCATCTGTGGAGGGCGCACTGGTGACGACGTACCGGAGCTGGATATGGCCGCCCTGTTCCGCATCGTAGTTGGTGCTCCAGTAGTTGTTCATCGCGAACGAAAAGATCGACCCAGGCCGCGTTCCGAAGTGATCGGGCCATGCGCCGCGATAGATCTCGCCCATGGTTACGAGCGATGCATCGAGAGGCATCACCGTTCCGGATACGCCATCCTGCTGGACCGAGACCCAGTGCTGCACCGAGAACCAGTCGTGGCCCGCACCGGGATACATGTTCTTTGCCGGATCGACCACTCCATTCTGAACTTCGTACTGGAATTGCGGGTGGTCCATGGCAAACGGGAACGCGAAATAGATTGCTTCGCGGGTGCGCACGGCGGTCTTGTCGATATCTTCGACAAATTCGATCTTCTTCTGATCGTTGAAGAGCCGGACCTCGGTGATCAACGCGGGCGTGTTGGTATCTGTCGATTGCATGCGCGCCACCCAGCCATAGGGAGTCTTCTGGGTTGAGAGCAGGCGCCCGTCGCGAGCCCCATCCACCTGCAGCTTCGGCTCCAGGCGAATGGTACGGTATTGCAGCAGCGTGTTTGGCCGGGTGTCTCCGCCGGAGACGTAGAGGTACTGGCCAAAGCGGTACGGGCTTTTCCGATTGATCAACTCTTTGCTGAGCTGCTTGTCGAAGATGCTGCGCACCGCCCCGCTCGCCGGGTCGAGTTCCACGCGATAAAAGCGATTTTCGAGAGTGGCCGATTGGCCTGATTCTGCCGCACTCGGCGCCTTTGCGCTCCGCCGCAACTCGAATACCTTGTAGCCGAAGGCCGGAACATCAGCGGCCATGAAACGTACCTTGGTCAGCTTAGTGCTGTCGCTCAACACTTGTACGGGCACAACTACGCCGGTGGCGGAATCGACAATTTCGCGTTCCTTGTCCAGATCGAAGTTCACCAGTGCGCTACGCTTCCAGTTCAGCGTGTTGAAAACGATCAGGCTTCCCCGCCCCACTGGAATCGCGTTGGCCAAACCCGCCATGCTGTTGCGAGCGACAAAGTCAGCAATCTGGCTCGCATTCGCGGCGTACATCGCCTTCACTTCCGACTGGTGCGCGGTTTCGTCGCTGGATGGATCGGAAACGCTGTCATGGGAGTTCCACGTGTGCTCATCCATCAGCACGATGTTCGTCCACATGCGGTCCAGCGCCGCTTTATCCGCGGCCAGGCGGGGATTCACCAGCGAAGACAGCGTGGCCAGTTTGTCCACGGAAGGCGCGCGGTTCTCGTTCTGGCGCTCCATCGCCGCCTCACGCGCATTCGACGCGATGCCGTCTTCCCAGTAAGGGCCGCCATCCCCGCTGATTGATGGGATGGCGTCGCCGAACTGCTGTGCGATTGCATGCAGGGCATCGTAGAACCCGGAGTATTGCAGTTTCGGATAGGCAAACTGCGCGTTCCATTTGGCGGCCAGTTCTGCCTGCTGCGGAAAGAGATCGGTGTTTTCTTGCTGCGTACCGAACAGGATCACCGCGTCGGCCTTGTAGCTTGGGTGCTCGTATGTCCTCAGGAAGACCGGAATCGTTTCGCGTCCTGCATTCACTTCCGGGGGGAGACCGAACATCATGCCGCCCTCCCAGTAGTGCCGGCCGTACCAGAAGAGAACCTTGCCGCCATCGGGCCCGACCCACCAGAAGGGCGACTTTTCGTTTAGCCTTCCCTGGATGTCGACCGGACCACGCGTCAGGTGTCCGTTCGGCCCCGCAATCAAGTAGGGAATGCCCGCCGCGGCAAGGACCGACGCATACGACCACGAGTAGGTGGGCACATCGCTGATATCGGCGTAGTTGAAGGGCGTGCCGTGCGCGCGGCTGAAGTTCGCGCTTGCGTACAGCGAACGGATGAGTGTTTCGGCCGTCGGGAAGCCGGTCAGCAGATTGGCATATTGGGCTGGTACAAAGAGCTGGCCGTTCTTCATTGCTGAGATTGCTCGCTGCTGATCCGCTACCGATCGCGTTTTCATGAATTGATCCAGAGCCCACGCCCCATCAACGCTGAATTTGAAGCCGGGAACGCGCTCGGCAAAGTCTATGCCCTCGTCCATGGCGCGGGCCTGGACCGCAGCCACTTTCGGCTGGTAATCGGAGTAGCCAACGTCGAGGTGAATGTGTGGCACGAGGAAGAGGGTCCACTTCTTCTGTGGGTCCATCTTCTGGTCCGCAGTGAATACCTTGCCCCCGTCCTTCCACTGCAGATGCGCGCTGGTTCCGGCTTCGAATTCCGGAATCTGAAACTCCACCCGCTGCTCGCCAAAATCGGCATCTCCGCGCAACTCCGCGCGATAGCTCTTTCCGGCAACCGTCAGCGCGACGCTGCTGCCTGAGCCGAATCGTCCGTTGCTGCGAACGTACACGTCCACCAGTTCTTTCAGGTTGCCAGGCTGGCCCAGGAAAAACACCGAGGGCGCAACGGCTGCTGAAGAAGCATCGGGCAATTCAGACAGGGGCGCTGCATCCAGTGCAATAGCATCGTAGGTCAGCCCCGCGCCGTCCACTTGCCATTTTTTATCCTGAATTACCTGAAACGTGATCTCGTTGCTTCCGCTGCGCAGATAGGCCCCCGGAAATACAAACGAAATTTCGGCGGGTGCATGCACCGACTGGAAGGTGTCGTCGGAATCGCCCATGCGTGCATCGAGAGGCGAGTCGAGATAGAACATCCCGCACCTGCCGTTGATACATGTACTCAGTCCAGGCACGCTTCGGCTGTCGATCAGAAGAGAAACGTGGAGACGATAGGCGGCCGCGGGCGTATCGGGAATCGCGAAACGAATCGCGCGCGGCGCACCGGCAAGCTCGCTCCCGCTCCCGGCGCCTGGTGCGGCCTGAACTGCCGGTTGGCCGCCATACCATTGATGGCTGAAGTTCGCGCTGCGGGCATCGGCGACTACCGCCGATTTCGGCGCTCCCTCGGCGAATTCATTGGAAGCGCCGTCAAAAACGCCCAACTGAAACACTCTCGTGCTGTTCTGCGCCGATTGGGCGGCCGCTGACAGTCCAAGTGCAATGATGCAACCTATAATGGCGGTCTTCACGATTCTCGCTCTCACTTTTCTGTTGTCATAAAGTTCTTGTATTCTCACCCGTTGCGGGGTACACGAACCCCGCTTGCCGCGTACTGGAACGCTCACTCCTTTCGCGACAGATATTTGACTCCGGGCAGGATCAAACTCCATGCCGGCCGCCTGGAGCAGCGGCCTGCACAGGACGAGACCGGGAGGACCGAACGACTTGGGCCTGAATTAACGGTCCTCCCGTCAGGAGCGCTTCGAATCAGAAGGTCAGCTTGAGCGACCCCTGACCCTCGCGGGCTTCCTTTGCACCGCTCACCTGGCCGAACGAAGCCGAACCGAAGCCCAGGCCCGGGCCGTCGGGATTGGTGTGGTTAAAGACATTGAAGAACTCCGAGCGGAATTCGACCTTGATTCGCTCGGTGATCGGAAAAGTTTTGTAGAGGGCCATATTGAAGTCGATGACTCCGGGCTCCCGGAAGGTGTTGTTCCCCACATTACCGAAGTAGCCGTTGGCCGGTTTGGCAAATGAGGAGGTGCTGAACCACAGATCGCCTGTGTTTCTCCATTTCTTAGGATAGGTGACGGGAGCAATGAGGTTCGGCCGAGTTGCCAACCCGTTGTTCGAGGTACTCAGCGACAGCGTTCCCGTGCCGCCGCTTTGAACGGTGGTCATATCGGAATACTTCCAGCCGCCAAGGAGTTGTCGTGTCAACAGCCTCGAAGACTGGAACAGGGGCAGAGTGTAAATCCCGCTGAAGGTGAATACCTGGGGTATGTCGTTGCTCGAGTTGCCATATGCAGCGTGCAGGTCTCTCGTGTTTTGGAATCCGCCATAGTTATCCAGGCCATGCGACCACGTATACGCCGCCGAGAGGTACAGATTTTTTCCGGCACGATGCTTGAGGCTGAGTTCCATGGCGTCCCAGTTTGAGTAACTGATGTTCCCGTAATAGTTGATGTTTCCATATCCCTGGTATGGGGCGTAGTAGGCATTTACGTAGCTCGCGGTGTTCAAGTTCGGATTGAAGTCGTAGCTTATACCATTTTGGGTAACCGGTCCTGACTGGTTAATGTTAATCGAGTTACTGCCGGCGCCCTGCATGCTCCCTGCTCCGGCAATCGTAGCAATCCAGTTGGTGGCGATCTGCTGCTGCCAGCTCAAGCTGTAGGTCTGGATGTGGCTTGCCCGGTAGTTGTGCAAATCTTCTCCGCCCTCGGTAGGGACCGTAGCCGGCGTTATACCGCCGGCAGGGTTGTCGAAGTTTGATGTAGCGAGATTGACCGATTGAACTGTCGGATAGCCGAGACAACCGCCCTCTTCGCACCCTTGTCCGGCGGTAGCGTAATAAGTCAGGCCGTAGCCGCCACGCAGCGACGACCTGCCGTTGCCGAACACATCCCAGGCAAATCCGAAGACCGGCGCCCAATAGTTCTTCGTCGCGTTCGTCAGATTTTGCGGCACTCCGTTGACACCGTTCAGGACCAATCCATTTATCGGATCGTAGGTGGGAGTCGAAGCAATCACGCCCTTCTGGCTGACGAGAGGAGCATTCGCCGGGTTGAACAAGGACGGATTAAATGCGACCATGAAACCGTTCTGCTCGCTCGGCCAAGGCATGTAGTCGTAGCGAAGTCCGCCGGAAATTGTCAGGCGCGGCGACAGTTTCCAGGTCTCCTCGACGTAAGGCGAAGCGATGGAGCTGTGCGCGATGGTCCGGACTCCTTTGTTGCCCTGGCTGAAAGTGGCCGCCAGTCCGAGCAAGTAATCAGCCATCGCATTTCCCGTGGCATAGCCCGTGAACGTGAAGAATCCCTGGGGCGTGCCCGGGTACGACCAATGTCGTTCCGTGTTCCAGAACATAGTGACCCCGGCCTGCACAAAATGCTTGCCATGCAACCAGCTCCAGTCGTCGGTGATTGTATCGTGCAACTCCGTAGCGCGCGGAACGATAAACGATGAGCCGGTTCCGAGTTTCGACCAGCCCTGTGAAATCGGAATGCTGGGTATGTAGTCGCTCAGCGAGGAAGCGGCATAAGGCAGGGTCTGATGAAAGCCCGGCACCTGAGAGAGGAGGTGGACTCCGCCGAAATCGTGAGTTCCATCGAATAGGCCGATGGCCACGCTCGTTTGGTTCGTCATTGTGGTCGATAGAATCTGCGTCAGGCGAAGCTGAAAAGCCTGGTCATCGGTAGCAAACACATCCCAGTTTGTCGTCCATGGAGTTCCGTACCGTGCGGCGTTGGCGCCTTTAAATGTCTGCTCCTCCATCATGTATTCGCCGGTGAGGCGCAGCTTCGAGGTGAGATTGTGATCCACCTTGCCGAAGACGTTCACCTGGTCGGTGATATTGGGACTGGTGTTTAGGTAGTCCTTTGCCGGACTGGTGGCGCTATAGCCGCCGGGGCCCAGATTATTCGGTAGCGGCGCGATGGCGTTGTACAGAAGAAGCGTCATCTGGTCCACCCGGGCGTGCGGGATAATCCAGTTGCCGTTCGCGTCCTGCGCAAAGCACGAAGACTTGTTCGTGGGTGAATTGCAGTGGCCCGCGGGCAGGCTGGGGTCGGTCAGGTATTGCTGACCGTAAGGTCCCCCAATGCCCGGGATTGGCGAGGATTTGGTGCCGTTGGTTCCCGGGAAGAGAAGATCTCCGTTCGGAGTACCCTGTCCGCGCATGGTCGCCAGCGCGTCCTGACCGGTGGCCTGCGCGCCCGCTTTCTGCCGCACCCACTGCTGGTTGAAGTAGAAAAATGTCTTCTGCCTGTTGCGGTTGTAGAGATGCGGGATAAGCAGCGGCCCGCCCAAGTTGTACCCGAAGATGTGCCAGGCCATATCCGTAGGCGTGTTGCTGAAGTACTGGGTCGCGTTCAGAGCGGTGTTGCGGAGGAATTCCCACGCTCCACCGTGAAAGTCACTAGTTCCGCTCTTGGTTTCAACCACGATGGTGCTGGCGCCCATGAGCGTGTACTGAGCGCTGTAGTTGTTCTGCATCGCCTTGATTTCGGTGATCTGGTCCGGATTGGGAGTGACGATGTTCTCATCATGCACCACGGTGGAGGAGATCATGAGTCCGTCGAGGTAATAAACAGTCCCCTTTTCGCCCGAGCCGCCGGGATCCGTGAGAGTGCCGCCATTCACCAGCAGAGAATTGTTGGTGCTGTAACCGCCAGTGCCCATGGTCGCTACGGGCGACGAATTGACAACGCCCGGCATGAGTGAGCCCAGTTGCTCGAAGTTCCGGCCGTTCAGGGGAAGATCCTGTGCCTCCTCGCCTGAAACCGTGCTGGAAATCTCGGCGGTAGTGGTCTGCACCTGGGCTTCGGTTCCGGTCACAGTAACCGTGGTGGCAACACTGCCCGGCTTGAGTGCGGCGTGAACCGTGTAGGTGGCCATGGGCCCGAGGTAGATGTTGGTCTCCCGGTATGTGGCAAAGCCCGGATCCGAAACCGTGACCTCGTAGTGCCCGGAATTCAAACCTACCTGAGCAAAGTTTCCAGCAGTGTTCGAAACGGTCTGCGTGGTGGTATTCGTGTCGGTCTGCCTGATGACAACCGCCGCACCCGGAATAACCGCGCCGGACTGGTCGACGACCGTCCCATTGATGGTGCCGGTCGTGCTGAGTTGGGCGCGGGCTGTTCCAGCCAGCAATCCCCACATCAGAAACGAACCGATCAGGAAGTAAAAGATAGCGCTCTTTGTAGCCGGGCGCCTGAATTCGACTTGAATCATGGAAAGCCTCCGTTCTTAGTTGACAGTCCAATATCCACATCCCGGGGGGCAGCGCACTTCGGGAATCCGAAGACGAGGATACCGTGATCGGGAGTTGAGCCTATTCTCCTGGCGGCTCTTTCACTCAACTCCCCGAGGGTAGTCCCCATTTCGCGCCGGCATTCCTCCCCACGTTCGGACGGGCAAGGATGCAACCGTCAATCGATCACAATCAAGTGAATTCGCCGTGCTACCACAGTGGGCACCACTGCGAAGCCCACGTCTGCCCATCTGGAATTCCGGGCTCTATCGCACTCGTGGGCCGAGATGAAAAAGGCTTCTTGTATCATTCCCTAACCTCCGGCTTGCTATCGGCCGAGAAGGCGGACGCCTGTAACGCGTTAATTTTTCTTGGCTTACACCGATGTAAGAGCGGATCGGGATAGTACTCACCGGATCCACTAAGGATAATTGAGAACGCTTGTTGAGACCTCCGGCAAACATCGAATAGAATTAGAGCCTCAAGGATAGGGGTCCAGAATACGCTTTGGAATTGTGAGCACGAACGGTGTTTTTTACTGTTAACGATTTGGCTGAACCTTTGAATGGAGCTTGAATCCTCGTCTTCAGTGCGCGGCACATCCGTACTGGGCTGGGGTGACAAGAATCGACGGTGCTAACAGAAGAATTGCTCAATGCGGAATCGTGCTGGGCGCTGCTGGAGCGCGTAGCAGCCAGTAAGCAACTGCGACACGCAGTACGCCTGAAGGAGATTCTGTTCTATGTGGGCAAACGATCTCTGAAAGATGGATGCGCCCGAGTCCACGAACAGGAGATCGGCTTCAACGTTTTTCGCCGTTCCGCCTCCTACGACACCGCAGTCGACAATATTGTCCGTACCAACGTGAGCGAACTGCGCAAGCGGATCGAAGCTTATTTCAATTCCGAGGGATCACATGAGTTGCTAGTCATGGAGATCCCGCGCGGCAGCTACATCCCGGTTTTCCGGGCTCGCAATACAGAACCGGAACCTGTCGAAGAGCGCTTCAACGAAATCCAGCTACCCGCCGTCGAGCTTGCCGTCGAAACGCCAAAAGCCGGCGCTCATCCGGGGTGGATGCCGGCCGCGCTGATCGGTGTCGGACTGCTCATTCTCGTAATGGGTGCTGCCTGCTTCTATTTCTGGAGCCAGTATCGCGCGCTGCATCGGTCGCTGTTCGCATGGCAGGACAAGCCGACCGTTGCCGAGTTCTGGTCGCAGATTCTGAATTCCAATCCGAACACCGATGTCGTCATCTCCGACACCGGCATTGGAATGGTGGGGGCGTTGAGCAAGAAGACGTTTCCTCTGAACGACTACCTCAACCGTAGTTACATCAGCCAGCTCCAGGACGGGAATATGAGCCCGGATATGCACACCGCCATCAACCGTATCCTCGCCTGGAATCTCGCCAGCCCGGATGAATTCATGCTGGCGCGGCGCATTCTTGCGCTGGATCCGGCGGGCAAATACCTGCACCTCTACAATGCGCGCAACTACGTACCCGACCTTGTCACTCGGGACAACGTGATTTTGATCGGCGCACGCAAGTCCAATCCCTGGGACGAACTGTTCGACAACCGCATCAACTTCATCACGGAATTCGATAGTCCCCGGGTTATTAACCGCGCGCCGGTGGCCGGCGAGCAGGCCGTGTATCTTCCTTCCAATGCCGATGGTTATTGCGTGGTGGCGTATCTGCGCAACTCAGACCACAGCGGTCAGGTCCTACTCATCGAAGGCACCAACGCCGAGGCGACTGAGGCGGCCGGCAATTTTCTGCTCTCGGAAGAACAACTCTCCGGTTTCAAGAAGATGCTGCACGTAAGCACGCTGCCCGACTTCCAGGTGCTGCTCAAGGTGTCTTCGGTGCGCGGCACGCCGCTGGCCGCGACTGTCGCGGCGTACCGGGTCTCATCAGAATCTACGAAAACAGCCAAATAGTGATCACGTGCAGGAAGACGCAGGTCGAACGCTGGTGTATTGAGAACGGACCTACTCGACCGTCGAAGACCCCATACATTCCCTCCGAGGCTATTTGGCGCCCGCGCAACCATGCAGTAACGGTTGGGCTGTTTTTCTCCGCTGCCTGATTCCCACGATCTGGTGCGAGGTGGTCTGCTGCCGCCGCGCAACTCGTGAGCTTTGGTGGTTTTGCGGAGACGGTCCGGGCGAAAAGCGAACTGCTCTAACATGCGTGCAGAGTCATGGATTTAGTCTTCGCGAGAAAAGACCGACCGCAGGCCGGGTATGCTGCAACTCGTGGCTAACACGTAAGATAGTTCGGTAAAGACCACCGTGGCCACCACCGTGAAAACCACAGAGAATTCACTTGATTGCGTAATCCCTAAGAGGCATCCTTGACCGTCCAGCAATTCGACAGGCCGAACGCCGTGAACTCAACGCTTGGTTGCGGGGTGCGGGCTTAATCTCGCCTGCCCGACGAAAAAGAGCGAAAGCCGGACTGAAACAAAATTCTTCAGTGCCTCGGGCAGGAGGTACACGGTAGATGGGTTCATCTCCCCGGAACACCGGGCAGGAACGCTATCGCTGCTAGCTATATTTTGATATGCAAAGGCACACACTTGGCGCCAGACGAACACCTTCACCCCGTTTTGGGGCCGAGTATTTATGAGTGAATGGGTAGGGTGGACCATTCGCCAGAAAACAAACGATAAGTTGTCACTAGCGGCGTACGGAGGATGAATCAACGATGAATCGAAGAACCTTTCTGGTTACAGCGACGGCGGCTTCTGCGTCTGTGGTCGGCAGCAGATTATCTGGAGCCCAGCTGAGTTTGCCTGCCGGCGCAAATCGGAAGCTGACGAACGTGTTGTTCGTTCTGGCGGACCAGTGGCGTTTCAGCGCTTTCGGCCACGGCGGCGATCCCGTGGTGGCCACTCCGAATTTCGACCGTCTTGCCGAACGGGGAGCACGATTCACCCGGACTTATGCAGCAAACCCCGTATGCACCCCGAACCGCTCCTGCATCCTGACCGGGAGGTATTCGCATCAGCACGGCATGATTTTCAATAACATCATGCTGCCTCCACGTGAGCACACCATCGCAGAAGTGTTTTCTGCCGCCGGTTATGCCACCCACTACGTAGGCAAATTCCACATCGACGGCAAGGAGATGCCAGGCTTCGTGCCACCCGGATGGCGGCGCCGCAGTTTCCAGACTTTCGAGGGCTTTAATCGCGGTCACTGGTATCCGACAGGCGCCCAGTATTTCGATAACGACGGCAAACTGCTGAAGCCGGATGTTTATGAGCCAACTTACCAGACGGACCTTGCGATTGACTTTATGAAGCGGAATCAAAATCATCCGTTTTTCTGTTTTCTCTCCTGGGGACCGCCGCACCAGCCCTACCGCCCGTCTAAGGAATGGGACATCTACGATCCGGCAAAGCTCGATTTCCGGCCTAACGTCCCTGCGGAGGTGCGTAATGACCCGAAGTCCCGCAAGTGGATTGCCGGGTATTACGGCTCATGTTCCGCGCTCGACCACGAGATGGGCCGATTGCTTCGCGCTCTCGAAGAGAACGGTTTGGCCGATAACACACTGATCGTGTTCACGTCAGATCATGGCGACATGCTCGGCTCGCATGGGCTCTTTTACAAGGAAAAGCCAGAAGAGGAGTCGCTGCACATTCCGCTCTACATGTGTATGCCGGGACATATCCGCGCAAAACAGTCCATTAGTACCCTGGCCAGCAGCATCGATTTGACTCCGACGATTCTCTCGCTATGCGGTCTTCGCCCATATGCCGGCATCACGGGCAAGGACCTTTCGGGCGCCGTGCTCGGCAGGGAACCGAAGGTCGATTTTGTCTACGCACAGGGTGCGATGACGGCTGGCAAACCACGCGATATTGATGGATCGTACGGCGTAATGGGCGGAAAGGAGTGGCGCGCGCTCGTCACCTCCACGCACAAAATCGTGCAGACGATCGATGACAAGACTGTAGCGGTGTTTGACCTGGAAAAAGATCCTTACGAGATGAAGAATCTGGTCGGAGAGCGGTCGGCCGCAGCGCTCGAAAGTGAATTGCTGGCGCAGATGCGCCGTTGGGCAAAGGAAGTCGATGACCCCTTCCCTCAGCTATCGCGACCGGCCAAGGCGATCTACACCGACGAAGAGGCGGCACAGGCGCGGAGCTGAGGTGCCAATGAAAATGAGCCAGCGGCCGTGACCCGTTTGGCCCCAACGCTCGGGACCATGCGACTGACGACTTTCCCTGGCTTGCACCATTGTACTAAAGGCTTTATGAACGGACGCTGAAATGGGGAGAGGACAATTGGACCGGAGAAAATTCTTAACCAGCGCAGCCGCAGCCACGCTTTCGACAGCTACAGGGAAGTCTAACCGTACTGAAGCTCAGGATTTCGTGCGGCGCGATCAAGTTCAACGGGACGCAGGCAAGCGGCCCAACGTGTTGCTCCTCATGTCCGATCAGCACAAGAGAAGCTGCATGAGCGTCTGCGGCGACCCGGTTGCGAAGACACCGAACCTGGACGCTTTGGCCAGTCATTCAGTGCGCTTCTCCAATGCTTACTGCAACAACCCGCTCTGCACTCCATCTCGCGCCTCCATGCTGACGGGGCTTTATAGCCATCATCTTGAGGCACAGAGAAACATCACGCCTTTTCTGCCGAAGCATCGTACCATGGCCCATCACTTCAACCACGCCGGGTACATGACGGCTCTGATCGGCAAGATGCACTTCGTCGATGCGCAGACCCACGGTTTTGAGTACAGGCTCGACTTTAACGACTGGATGCAGTATCTGGGCCCGAAAACTCAGATCTACGCCAACGAATTGGGGGGCGGAGGTAACTCCGGAGCCGGTTTGCCGCAGATCGACGATCTCTGGCGCGAGGAAGGCGATCCGTGGGAGGAGTACAGGAAGAAGGATGGCCGCCAGGGTCGGGTCGCTGTGGGGCGCGTTTCCCTCCTTGCCGAACAGGACCACTTTGAGAGCTTCGTAGCCCGTGAGTCAATTCGTTTTTTAAAGAACTTCGGGAAAACCGGTCAGCCCTTCTTTCTGGTTTCTTCGTTCCTCAAACCACACGACCCCTTCATGCCCGCTCAACGTTTCGCAGATATGTTCAATCCGGAAGACATGCGGTTACCCCACAGTTACGGGAAGGCGGACAAAAGCAAATTGCCGCAAGAAGTGGTTAATTCCATCAACTCCTTCGCATCTACTTCGGAGTTACGCGACCCGGCAGCAGCACGCAGGCGCATTGCCTTCTACTACGCAAACCTGGCGCAAATGGATGACTGCCTGGGCCGTATTATGAGCGCCTTGAAGGAACTCAATCTTGAGAACGACACCATCATCTCCTACACCTCCGATCATGGCGAGATGCTCGGCGATCTTGGACTTTGGCAAAAACTCCAGTTCTACGAGGGCTCCTGCGGAGTTCCGCTCATGATCCGCGTGCCTGGCCGCCAGGCCGGGATCTGCGAAACGCCCGTCAGTCTGGTTTCGCTTTCCGCAACGCTCACTGAGCTTGCCGGCGTAGAGCAAATTGCGCCGAACGATGGCGTCAGCCTGGCGCCGTCGATCAATTCCCCGCGCAGTGGAGAGGATTATGGCCCGGTATTCGCAGAGTACGGGCTCACCGGCCGCCAGCCGAAAGCCATGATCCGAACTGGCCAATGGAAATACACCTATTGGCTGCACGATACTCCGGAGTTGTACGATCTGAAATCTGACCCGGAGGAACTACACAATCTGGCCGAAGAGCCGGAACACGCAGCCATCGCAGGCGAACTTCGCGCCCAATTACTGGGTTGGAACCGCCCGATGTAGTGAAAGGCGCAGATGGGTGACTCGAACCTTCCGTAGGCGAGTTTGGCAGTGGAGGTACTGTTCTCTGAACTCGGGAACTTTTCCGCCGCCGAAGCCAGCGTGTTGCGACGCTACATCCGGACTGGCAGACTCTTCTGCGAAAACGCAGCGGCAAATTTCGGCCTCTGATATGTAGTAATCACCACGTATCAGATACCAGAAAATCAACTGTGCCAAAAAACTGCTCCCAATAGAATGGAGGCTGCCCTCATGAATAAACCCGAGCACAACGGACGAAAAACGCGATCGATTTCGTGCCGACCTGCCGCTGCCTCGACCACTGCGAAATAATCCTGCAGCACGATGGATGTGGGACCTGCGAATTCAAGAGCGGGTTATCCCCCGATAACGACATCCCAACCATGGAACCAGAACAGGTTCCGACCAACGATTCGGCGCGGGCTCGCTGAAAAGACGGCCTTTCCAAGCCCTCTTTCTATCTACCAATAACGCAATCAACAGCGCGCTTGTGAGAAATGCAGGCTAAGCAACTGGCTGGATCTCATATTCCAGTTTTCCGGCCGCGCGGAGTTCGACTACGAAAAAGGTTTTCCCGGGAACAGGAGAAATCGGCTGTTCGAGGACTGTCCTTTGCGCTTGGGATACGACGCAGTTGGGATCAAAGACGGGTACTCGTTCGAGAATGCTGCCCGTGCGTTCGATCGTCACGCGGATGGTGTCCTGTCCGAAGGCAACGTGCTTCTGCCCGTCTTTAATCGGATAACAAACCGCGGCGCCACCATCGAGATACTTGGCCTCGAAGCTACCGGCCTCACCTGGAGGAGCGTCGCCGTCGGAAGTACCCCAGGCGGTTTCCACGCCAGAGGTTTGAGACTGGAGTAGCACGCCCTTCTCTGGTGTCCACACAAACGTAAGTCCGAAGCGCTCCTGTTCGGATGCCGGTTTCGTTGTGGAGGCGAATGCCGCGTAGTACTTAGGACGGCGCGCGTAGGTAAAGATCATGTTCAAGCGCGTGTCCTTGAGTTGCTCGATGAAAGACTGTTCCTTAAGAGGTCGGCACATATTGCGGGCGACTGTCATTTGTTCTGCGGTTGGATGCCAGGCATAATGCGCGCGCTGCAGAAAGAGATATGGCGAGAGAGCGCTGAATTCGCCTACCTGCAACGGATCGACCTGCGGCCACTGCTTCTCCAGTTTCTCTCGGGCGGCACGCGTCTGTTCAGCTCGAACATCAGGTGGAGTGGCAAAGGCCCGCATAATGGTGCAACGATCGGCGAGTGGCGTATCGATCGGATCGAAGATCGCATGCTTCTGGCGCGATTCGATGCTGCGATTGGCCACAAAAAAGTTCTTGCCTGGTTCAGGCAGCAGATTGTATGAGAGCCAGACGCTGAACCGGTCTTCTTCCTTGACGAGGACTTCGGCAAGCGGCGTCTTGCGCCAGTAGTGATATGCCATTTGAAGATTCTCATGATGCGTGTTGAGCGTGTATCCGAGATCGGGACCGTCCTTCTCGTACATGTAGCCGGCGGGACTCTGCAACTCGGATCCGATGACGTTAGTGCGCTCGTAGAGACGACCCTCCAGTTCCGCATCGGGATTTATGGCGAGAAACGCCGCGCCGCCGGCGAAAATGTTGGTGTACTGGTTTGAGTAAGTGCGGCCGTGGCTCATCAGATCGGGATCGTAAAGGACTACTCGGAGCGCCTTGCGGCAGCCGTCGATGACGTGCTGGTGGATGTCGGCAGAGATCGGCGGGCCATCCTTGAGCACGCGGAGCGCTTCAGAGATAAATTTCACGGCGAAGGCGGTTGCTGCGAGGTTCCACTGCTGCGGTCCATACTCGCTGAATTTTCCGTCAGGGCTCTGTAAGCGGCACCAGTAGTCGAGGGCAGCCTCAAGCCTTGTGCGCAGAGCAGCATTGCCGCGATATTGATTCCATTTCTGGGGAGCAGTGTAAAACCAGGCCATCGTGAGAATGCTTTCCATGATGCGCGCGTTGTAGGGATGGAGTTGGCTGGTTCCACGCCATACTGAAAGCGTGATGAATCCGCGGTTTGGACCGTCCATCAGCACGCTGTTGGCCAGGCGCGCAAAGTGCGAAAGCGCGAAAGGCATGTCAAGGTCCGCATCAGAAAAATCGGATGGCTTGATTTTTGATGCGTCGAGGGGTGGGACTTCGAGATCGGCGGCTACCAGCAAGGGTCTCGCAGCGGCAACAACCGGCATGGCTGCTGCGCTCAACAAGAGTTCTCTTCGATTCATCATAGATATCGTCTCTTTCGGTCGGAAATATGGCCGGATTCAGTGGGAAAACAGTTATCGATGAAGCGCCTTCCTCTGTAAGTATCCACCGGCAGAGCCGGTGGCTTTACGGTTGCTGGCCCCTCAAAGGGGCCTGACCGCAACCGTTGAAAAGCAAAAACAAGAACAAAAGCAAAAGCTCGACCATTTTGCTGAAAGCAGCGACATCAACTAGAGCCGAGATAGAAGCCGACTCCCGTAAATGTCAAACTCCTACTGCCACCCCGACAAAGGCGGGGGACCTCCCTCACCCTTTAGCGTGCCGTCGCTGCGAATAGCAGCAATACTGTTCCTGGCGCGGAGCATGGCCCAGTCAAAATTATTCCGATTATTCGTGGCAATATCGGTGGCCGCTAGTTGAACTGCAGCCCAGTAGAAGTGATTCTGCGCATCGCCGCCGTCCCTGCGCATGCGATCTTCGTAGAAATTACGGGTAAGCTTAGCCTCGGTTTCGAGCCACGAATGAATCATAGTGCGCTGCGCGGCAGTAGCCCGTAAGTTCCCCTCAATCTTCAGATAGGAGATTGCTTCAGCACCCGCGTCCCAACCTTGCACAAAATAGGCCTGACTCGACGACATCTTCCCTGTTAGTGTACCTTCGCGAGCCTGCGCCTCAAGATGAGAGAGAACGCAGCGGGCGGCATCTTTTGATCCCGTGCTGCGAAATGCGTCCGTCGCCGCCACCACGACTTCCCCCTCATGTTTCACCGGCCCGAAACCCACTTGATAAGCCTTCTGTTTCACCGGATCGATGATGGAATGGGTTGGATCGTTGTCGGCATAGAATCCGCCCGTAACAAAATTCACCGGAAGATGTGACGGTGCGGGACAACTGTATAAAGTCTTTGTCTCAACTACGGGAGGAGTCTGCCATGGCGACACAAGCGGGGCAACCTGTGCGACTGCGGCTGTAGATATGCAGAGAACCATGCGGAAAAGCCTCACGACTTCACCTATAAGCGAAATGAATGAATTCGTATGAGAAATGTTGAAATTGATACTATTGCTTACTAAGAGCAGGCGTCAATGTTACGGACAAATTGGCTTGTGCTACGGGCACCTGTCTGTTCTCACAGATATTTGATCTTGCCGGAGGGTTTTTAATTGATCTCACGAAACATAGCGCTCGTCGCCGCTTTGATATTCAGCGTTAGCATGATTGCCAATGGCGAAGCGGCGCCGGTAAGCAGTTGGGTCCATTCCGGAAAATCGGGGAAACTAACCTACAAGCAACTCTCCACGGGTGACAAAATCGTCGACTTTTCTTACGCCGGCTACGGTGGGGGCGCCGTCAAGATACCGAACTTCTCCGTGAAAAAGAGTGTTGCGGCATCAGGAGAAGACGATACCGCAGCCATTCAGAAAGCGATCGACGAAGTATCTGGGCT
Source organism: Occallatibacter sp. (assembly GCA_035945795.1). Lineage (GTDB taxonomy): Bacteria > Acidobacteriota > Terriglobia > Terriglobales > Acidobacteriaceae > Telmatobacter. The sequence goes on along the minus strand of DASYZU010000032.1, from coordinate 279,013 downwards.
GCCTCTCGTTCATGGCGCACGGGGCGCCGTTCTGTTACAAAAGGGGCACTTCCATTGCGATGGAACACTGAGGCTGAACGCCGCCGGCGTCGTGCTGCGGGGAAGCGGTATCGGAGCAGACGGTACTGTGATTGAGATGACAGGCGATCCTCACCTGGCGATTTCGGTGGGGGGCAAGACGAAGATCCTAACCACTGGGGCTCCTACTCAGGTTTCGGACGCATATGTTCCTTCTGGTTTCCAGTCATTGCATGTTACTGACGTTTCCTCGTTTGCCGTAGGGGACAGAGTTCGGATTACTCGCCCTGTCACAGACAAATGGCTACATTTTATGGGAATGGATGCGCTCTCCCGGAATGGCAAGAAAGAAACCTGGGTATCGGGCGAGTTGGAGACGGTTCGAACGATCACTGGCATCGCAGGTAAAAAACTCATCCTTGATGTTCCGCTGACCGACTCCTATGACAGGGCGCAATTGGAGCCCAGTGGAGCAACCGTTGCCAAGGTTGAGGAGAGCGGTGCAATCACAAATATAGGAATCGAAGACTTAGGGCTGTCAGCACCTGCCAGAAAGATCACGCTTTCAGACAAGGCGTTCAATGGTTTGCAGATGCAAGGCGTGGTTGACGGATGGGCACGTAATCTTCAGTTTGTTGATACGACCGAGGCAGTGGGCATTGGCCGAGGCTCGCGGCGTATAACCATCGAAAAAGTCGACGTCGTGCAAAGCATTTCTATTCAGGGTGCAGCCAAGCCAGCCGACTTTTCTCTCAATGGAACTCAGACTCTTATCGACCGATGCACAGCAACCGGAGACAACGTCTTCTATATAGCCACAGGTCCAACAATGCAGGGACCCAATGTGGTACTCCATTGCATATTTCGCGGCAACGGTCATGTGCAACCGCATCAGCGCTGGTCAACCGGCATCCTCATTGATAGTTGTGATGTGCCGGAAGGCGGCATCGATTTGATGAACCGCGGCGAGATGGGGTCCGGCCATGGATGGGCGATGGGCTGGGGAGTCGCATGGAACAATACCGCGAAGTCATACCTCATCCAAATGCCGCCAGGTTCTGCAAACTGGGCGATAGGTAATCGCGGCCAGCAATTGCTGAGCAAGATGCAGACCTACGGCCCTGGTCCCGAGTTCCCTCCGTTACCTCAGGGATTCATCGAATCTCAAGGAACGCCTGTCATGCCTAAGAGTCTGTATCTACAGCAACTGCGTGACAGGTTGGGCGTCAGGGTATTAAAGAATATGGGATTCAACGCGTCGGAATAACATTATTCAACACCGCAAGCCCAGGCAAAACGCACATGTGGAGAGCTTTCATAGATTGCTGCGCAAGGGCTGCCGATAAGCTGGTTCCAGAGGCTGTTTGACGCCAAGGGTTAGTTTCCCTCCCTGGGACGCGCTCGGCAATCGATCTGCCTGCCGTGGAGGTGCATCGTCGCCTGGCGGCGACGACACCGCAGTGGCCGATCCTGAGTGTGATCCTGCACAGCGTTTAGCGCGATCAGTTCATGCCGCGCTGTTGATGCGCAAGTACGGCTACAAGTTCGACTTCAGCGCCGGCCTCCGGGCGTAGCGGCTGCGGCCGTTTTGCAGAATTTGCGACGATTCATCTTTCAGCTACTTCTTGCGTAATGGAGACGAAATAGCGGAAGGAGATATGTGAGGGGCAAACGAGAACGGCCGCCTGTTCAATTCGGCGCTAAATCGTGAACTACGATTCAAATCCGCCGGCCATCCACTCTGACGGCAGTCCATAGGGAACAACAAAGTTACGTTTTCCACTGGCTTTGAGCTGCGTTGCGATTGCCGCGGCAAGCCCGTCCGGCGTGGTCTCCACCACGTCGGCGTCGTACTCCCGCAAACGTTCGATCATGAGGGCTACGCATTCGGCTGCTCTCTTTTGGCCTTTACGAACGTACGCGCGGGGCAAACTTGCGTATGCTGCCGACTGATCGCCCGCATGAGGCATGGGGAAACGGTGACGCTGCCGCTTCCCCACTCCTCCAAACCCTCGGCAACGGATGCCGGCTTCATACGCTACAAGGCTGCTACTGCGCGCGTTTTTTGGTTTTAGTCGAGCAAAAGCGTTTCCAGGTCGTCGTTGTTGTCGGCAATCTGTTTGGCCAGTTGCTTGAAGGAAGGATCGCGGTACGCCCTGGCCGCGCGCTGAAGCGTGTGTTCCATTGCACTCGCATGGAATCCACCGATTTGGCGGTGATCCCACTTTTTCGCGCCGGAAGCATAGGGAAGGAGAAACTCAATTGCAGCGTGAATCGAGCGGCCGTCGGCGGTGTGGTAATTCCAGAGGTCGACGCCCACTTCGCCGCCCAGCACTGCAAGCTGCGTAAGGGCGTCGAGGCTGAAATTGCTGTAGCCCCAGGCATTTGTGCGCGCCAACTCGAGCGGTTGACGGCCGTCCGGTTCGATCTGCAGGGCGATCCGCCGCGTCTTCACGCGCTTCAACATTTCCTTGGCGAGTTTGCGGTCGTCCAAGAACAGGGCGATATCGGTTACCTGCACGTCGAACCAGTTGCCGTGGTTATTCTTGGCTGCATCTTCGGCGTTGCCTTTTTCGCTTGTCAGCATCCAATGCAGATATTCTGTGAGCCATGAGCGAAGTCCCTGCTGGTCGGCGGGCGTCCAAGTCTTCGCGCCAGCCAGCAAACCGGCGGCGTCAGTAACCGCCGCCAACGGGCGCGATTCAATGATCCCGATGCCGCGTCCTGTATTGATTCCCGGAATGCCCTGGCCAAACTCGAGGTTAGGATTCATGCGTGTGGCAGGATTCAAGAACCAGGTGCGCAGCAACAGCACCGCGCGATCGGCATAAACGGTCTTACCGGTAAGATAATAGGCCAACGCAAGAGAGCACGCATCCTTACCCATGCGCCCGAACTGTTCGTGATCGGAGATTTTTTTGATCTCTGGATTGTGCTCGCCGTCGCGGCGGATATAGGGCAAGCCGTTGGACTTTGCAGGGTCGGGCCAGAAGTAGGGCGCCTGGCTCATATAATCGTGTTTGTCGCCGCTCGGAGGCGTGACAGCCTTCTGCATTACGGAGAAAGGGCCCTCCTTGATGACGCTGTCGGCCTCCAAGACAGCGGCCTCCACAATGCGTCGGCTCTGCGCGTCGCTCGCGGCAGTAGCGCGAATGTGCCCCAACTGCTTTGCGTCATGGAGAAAGACGCGCGGGGTATCTTTCGAAGCCTCGGCCAACGCGATTCTCCCACCTGTTGCGAATAAGACAATGGGAAGAATGCAAATCGTTAGCCTTCGGAACAATACACAAAGTTTCATGAAGTTCTCTCTCTCCTTGCGGATTACCCGCTGATTTGAACAGCTTCGTTGCGTACACCACATCAGATTCGTTTGACTAGCAGCTGACAGAACTGACCGCTCCTATTAAGCTTCTTTGATCATCTCGCGCCAGTGATGTATTCAAGGCCGAAGCGCTGTAGAGAGCAGCAACCGTCCCGGCGGCTTTCAAGAATTGTCTGCGGTTAAGCCCCAACTGAATGAATGGCATCAAACTGTCCGAAATTCACTACTTTGAGAGATAGTCCGGCAGGTTCCCGTCGTATGCCGAGGTGACAATTTTGGCAAGCCTGTGGCTTTTGTAGCCACTGAAAATTCTTGAGGAAAGAGCTGGCGCTACGTCGGTCATGCACAAAGTGCATTTCTGGAAATGCAGGATCACCTCGACGGTCCTGGCAAGGCTGCTGCCCACAGAGGCAAGTGATTCACGGTTTAAATCGTTACCGCTGCAAACCGCAGCCCGAATCCAGTCAATTTCTGGTTTTTGGCCCATTAAGTCAAACGTCATAACCGTTGATCCGCAACTCCATTTATGATGAGAAGTCTGTATGAGCAGAGATTCAGAAGCACGGCTGACGTGGTCTCCTCAATCCAACACGGGACGCGACGCCATTCTCGATGAACTCCACCGCATCGTGGGGAGTTCGCATTTCTGTAACAGCAAGCGCTATCCCGCGTTGTTGCAATACATCGTCGAAAACACTCTTTCCGGCAGGCTGGACCAACTGAAAGAACGCAGTATTGGCATCGAGGTCTTTGGCCGCCCCGCCAGCTTCGACTCGAATACCGATACCGTCGTCCGCTTTACGGCTGGCGAAGTTCGCAAGCGACTTGCGCTCTACTACTCTGAGCACGGAAGAGGGTCGCGGCTTCGCATCTCGATTCCAACCGGGTCCTACGTAGCCGAATTTTCGGAGGAAGAGGAAGCGGAAGGGCACGACAACGGCGACTCCGCACCGATTTCTGCCGCGCCTGCCACGAAAGAAGTTTCTACTCCGCCTGCCCACGAACCGGCCCCGAACTCCGCACCGCTCATCCGTCATTGGCGCATTGCGCTCTTGATTCTTCTTGTGCTGGCGGCGAGCGCCGCCGCTGGTTTTTACGGATGGAGATCGAAAGCCATACATTCTGAAAATGCCCTGGAAGATTTCTGGGCGCCGGTTCTGAAAGATCAGCATTCTGTAATCCTCTGTACAGGCAGCGTGATCTTCGACAAAAACAAGGCTTCTGGCGTAACTACAGCTGGCCGCGATGTAGACTATCCCTTTGTCTCCATGCAGAATTCTCTTTCGATTTCCGAAGTTCAGGACACTGTAGCCCGGTTCGGTGTTACCAGTCATCTGGTCTTTTCGGCCATCACTCCAGTCACCGACCTGCAGGAACACACCGTCGTTCTGATCGGCGCGTACAACAACGACCTGACACTTCGCCTGGTCCAACAACTGCGGTACCGCTACATTCCTGAGCCCCACCAGCGCATCGTCGACAGCATGCATCCCAACATCTATTGGGAAAGAGACCCGACATTGCCCTATTCCAGCGCCGACGATTACGCCATGGTGGCTCGCTTTCGCGATCCGGCCACAGCTGGCTGGATGGTCGTTCTCGGCGGAGTCGGGAGAAACGGCACGGAGGCTGCCGCACAATTTGTTTCCGATCCCCATCATCTCGAACTCCTGCAGAAGGCGGCTGGCGGACGGCTCGCAGAGCGGAATCTCCAGGCCGTGCTCAAAGTTAACGTGATCGAAGGCAAAACCGGCGCTCCGGAGATTCTTGCCATCTACACCTGGTGATTTTTTACTCATCCTTCTCCGCTCATCCGTCGGACGCCACAGCTTGAATTGTGGCTGGTGGCGGAACTTGGCGTTCCTCCGCGCTCGACAGCTTTCTCTAAAAATTGTTAGATCAGCAACCTCGTCCTGACGGCGTCCTCTTTCGCGCCGTCCAAACACGTAACCACCTTCGCGGCACGAGTCAGATCCCCACCATCGAGCGCGACCGCCTCACTGTTTTCTCCTTCGACTTGAAGGAATACCGTGCATGGAGCTAGTGCGCGAATTGCGGTCAGAAGCGCATGCCGAACATTCCGGAACCGAAACAGGCAGGCAGCATCACGATTGCCCTCCGCGCCGCAACCGTGAACTGCAACATCTTCCACGTTGTCGAGAAAAACCGCAGGTCGGAGGTCTTGGCTGCTCACCTCGAAGCGCGTATTCGTCAGCGTAATGCCGCGGCAATTGCGTGCATAGAGTGCATAGGCCGGAATCGGTCCGAGGACAAAATACTCTCCGAATGTCTTCGCCGGCTCGAGCCTGGCCTCCTCAGCCGTACCACCGCCGCCGAAAATCAGATGCACGTCATCGAAAGAAATCTTCTCGAGGACCGAATCGTTCACGCAATTCAACACGATCGCAGAGTGTCCTTCTCCCGACCGCGTGCCCACCCGTAGTGACGATTCCGATAGTGGCGATACAGGATTTGTCGTGACCGTACCGTGGATATGACTGAAGGAAATATTCCGCGCGATCACGGGAAGTTTTTCGTTGGGCGGAGCCAGCCTACCGCCAATGCTGATGCTGATTGGACCGGTAACGTCCTTGAGCACCAGATTTGAAAAAGAGATGTTCTCGAATCTGGAACCCGGATCGCCCTGAAATTTAATCGGGCAGCCGTCCACTTCAACCAAGACGCAATTGGAGATAGCGATATTCTCAGCGTAACCGCCGCCGAAACGAAAGACCGACCAACGTGTGCTGAAGAAACAATTCGCAATCGTAATGTTCTTGCACGATCCAAACATTGCGCATGCATCGTCACCAGATTTCACAATGCAGTTGCTCAAGGCCACATGCTCAGTGCTGATCAGGTGGAAGCCGTCGTTATTCGAATTCACGCGATTTTGAATGTAGATTCCGTCCAGCCAGACTCTCTTGCCCTGGATGATGCGAATACTATGGTAGGCGCAGTCCACCAGCGAAAGATTGCGGATGCGCAGGTTTTCGCAACGATAGGCAAGGAAATGATAGGGCCGCCGATTGCCGCCTAGGCCACTGGGCGGAGGCGTGCCGCGGACAGGCGAGTGGAATTGCGCTCCCTGTCCATCGATAGTGCCAGGCCCCTCGATGGTGATGTTGTGCGCGTTCACCGCGTAGAGCAACGCCCAGTTGCCGTCCTCGAGTGTTGTATCGCCGCGCAGCGGGATGGCTTCGACAGCGTGATACTGGTGGCCATCACCGCTACCCAGCAGTTTTCCAGACGCCGCGATGCGCAAGGTGACATTGCTTTTCAGCTCAACACTACCGATGACAAACGTGCCGGCAGGCACCAGAACCGTACCGCCCTGATCGGCAGCGCAGGCATCAATGGCCTTTTGTAGAGCAGCAGTATCGAGCGCGCGACCATCGCCCTTGGCACCGTATGCGCGTACGTCGTAAACGCGCGCGCCGAGGCTTGTGCTTGCGGATTGTTCTGCCGGGGCCGTTTTTGCCTCGACCCGCTCCATCAATGCGGATGCAATTGCCGCACCGGCAGCGGGCAGCGCCATGCTGCCCAGCCATGCACGGCGTGAGATTCTGGTGTTCTGTTCTTCGTATTGCGTCATTTTTCACCCGATTGCTTACCGATGTACGACTATGGAATGAGCACTGGACCAATCACAGCCGAGGCGCCTTCACCCGCGTTGTTCACCGCCGCAACGCTGAAGGTGTAGCTTTTTCCTGATTCAAGACCGTCGATCACGTTGAAGCTCTGGTGCCGGCCTTCGAGCACTACAATATTGCGTCCCGTAAAGAACACCCTCCGCCCGCCTGGATTGATCGTGATGATATAGGCGAGAATCGGATTCTTCCTGACCCCAGCCTCCGCCGCTGCGGGTAGTGCAAAGTGAATACTTGCGCCTTCCTTGCCCGGATGCACGCTCACGTTTTCCGGAGCCGCAGGCAGTGCAAGCGTTGTCGCGCCCAGCGTTACTGAATACGAAGGAAGCGAGGGCGCACTGACGCCCTGGCGGTTTACGGCTGAGACCGTAAAACTCAGAGGCCGGCCTTTAGGCAGGCCGGTGAACTTCACATAGGCATTCCGCCAGAATCCTTCATTGCTGACACGCATTTCGGCACCATTCGAAGCGCGAACAATGTAAGCTTCGACCGGCGATCTGCCTTCGGCAACCGTTGGATTCCAGGAGATATCGGCATATCCATCTCCGCCCCACGCGCTCACGCGGCTCGGTGCTTCAGGAGCGGCAGGGGCAGAAAAACTCTGGGCGGCGATGGCGCGATAGGCAGGCTCCAGGCCGGCTTTGTCGATAATTTCACGTGGCACTTCGTCGAGAGAGTTGATCAGGTGATTGCCGTAAACCACAACGCTCTCGCGGTCCGAATCCGCATCGCCCTGCTGCCAGTAGTTTCCTTCAATCCGTAGCGGGTCGTAGCTCTTGCCCGCGTTTCCGTCGTACCAGTTGCGGTGCCGGCTACCCCAGTTGTCGTGGTTGGTATGGAACATTACGTTGCCGCTGACGGTAATCATCGACGACCCGTTGTCTGTATAGATCGCATGCCCTGTGCCGTACTGGTTGTACACCACATTGCCGCTGACCCGCTCACCATCTTCGAGGGTCTTGCCAGTCCGGCCCTGCGTGTAGATACCGCCGCCGTCGGAGAGCACCAGCATGTCATGGTGGATGAGATTGTACTCAATCACGTTGTGCGCGGAGTTGTTCGCCTGACCGGCCATCTGGATTTTGTCGGGCCATCCACCCCAACCTATCGAGATGCCTGCGTAGGGAATGTGGTCGATCTGGTTGTGGCTCACAGTGGTATCGCGCGCGTAGCCGATCACGATAGCAATTCCGCCACGGTATTCAGCACCAACATTTTTAAACAGATTGTTTTCGATATGGTTGCCAACTGCGAACTCTGCATCTGGAGCCAGCGGTGCATCCACGCCCGCCAGTTCGAGACCGTTGCCGGAGATGTCAGTGAAGACCGAGCCTTCGACACGATCGCGCTGCGCACCCTCGCCCAGGTCCAAAGCCGCAGCGCCAAGGTGCACGAAGGCATCGCGCGTGAAGCGGATGTTGTGCGCAAAATCCAGACGCACATTGCCCGGCTCCTTGGTCCATGCTCCAAACGGGCAGGCGCCGCCTGGAACCAGCGTGCAGAGCCCCTGCTTCGCGTAGCCCTCGGCACCGGTCACCTGATATCCGGCCTGAATCTCAGAGAAGCCATCGGAACTGTTGGGACCGGACCAAGTGGCATAAGAGAATTGCAGCCCTTCGAAAGCGATGTTGTGAACCGGGTTCGCAGCTGTACCGCGCAACTCGACCAAACTCTCAAGCGCAGGCAACTCCACATCCGCTTTGGCAAGATCCTCGCCCGCTCGGGGAACGTAGTAGATCGTGCCGCTCTGCCGGTCGATATAAAACTGGCCGGGCGTCCCGAGCAATTCGAAGGCATTCTCGACATAAGTGGGACTTTTGCCGACACTTTTCGGGCCTACCAGATTGGCCGTCCGCGCACCACTCGGCAGCATTACGCGCTCGGTCGAATTCTTCCAGCACGGCTGCATCATTGTGATCGCCGTGCCTTCAATTTTTTCGACCGGGCAGCGCACCTCGGTCCACGAGCCGATGCCAACGCTGGGCTCAGACCAGAGGGCATTGCCGCCGGTAAAAACAAACTCGAGCGCCGAGGGATTTTTCCAGGACGCCATCGCCGGGTCGGTGGCAGTGTAACCATCCGGGGTCGTCGTCAACGTAACCGGAACCCGACCGCGTGTCCGCGTCGCCCGCACACCGTCCACGTAAAGCTGGCGCGCGGCCGCGGACTGCCGAGGAACCTCCGCCGTCCAGATATTTTTGGCACGGTCGAGCAGTTTCCATCCACCAACGCGCACACCGCCGCTTAGAATCGGATGCTGACCTTTTTCCGCAGCAAAGATCATCTCGTAGCCATTGGCACCGGAGTCCTCCGGCCCCAACACGAGCGGTCGCTCCAGCTTGTAGGTGCCGCCTGTCAGAAGAATCGTTGTGTTGCCGGCAGCGCCGCGCTTCGTTGCATTGGCTAGGGCAACAGCCCTCTCGAGGGTACGGACGGGTTTGCCTGCGGTTCCAGGATTACCGTCGTTGCCGGCCGGAGCAACATGTACCTGTGCAAAGCCGGCCGGAACCAGCAAACCAAGGCCAAAAATCAAAGCAAGCTTTTGAAAATGAAGCAAGGTCATGAAACCCCCAGAAATATACGATTAAGCGTTCTAAGGAAGTTGTTTTTTGTGAAAAAAATACGAGCAGATTAAGTCGCCCCCCATCCAGCTTCAAGCGCATTATTTGAAGCCGGATGGGTAACGGTTGCGGTTCAAGCCGAATTGCGTGGCTTAGAAAGTTAACCGCAGCGTGAATTGGATCTGGCGCGGCGTGTTGTGGGAGGAATAGCCAACGCCACCGGGAGTGGTTCCCACAGTACCGTCGCTTCCGCTCGGGTTGTTCATGCCTTGTACGTTAAAGACGTTGAACGCGTCCATGTTGAAGCGAAGATTCCACCTTTCGGTGATCGGGAAGACCTTGAAAATGGAGGCATCTGCCGACCAGTTGAAAGGGCCATTGAGGACAGTCTTGTCGTACGGGTTGGAGCCCGACGAGCCGGGAGAGTACGCGAGAGGCGCCGTTTTCCCGTCTGTTGTTGTCATATTGATGTAGTCGCTGCCGTAATACTTGTCCACGTTGGCAGTGAGTACGCCCTTGACAGTCGTCGGCGCGCCACACCCCTGGTCGGACGGGGCCGAATAAGGCGTCCAATTGGAGGGAAGACCGCTGACAACCGTGGAGAGACCAGCCGAGCAACTATTCCCGGAGAGGGCCGTCGGGGCAATGTACCCGTTGAACCACTCGTACGACTTGTAGCACAAGCCGCTGCGGCAATCGGTGATCGGAGCGTTCTTCTTGTAGATCTTCAGCGGATTGGTAGCTCCCCAGTGCGACGAGGTAACGCCGAAATCTTGCGAGGCAACGCTTCCGCTGCCTGCAATCTGGTAGCCGCCAACCAGCTCATCGACAAACCGGTTGACATTGCCCATGAACCGTTTATGGCGGCCGACGGGCAGATCGACGATACCGTTGAACTGAATGTGCTGCTTCGGAACTGCCGTATCAACCTGGTAGTTCTGGAAGCGGTTCAGGGCACGGTAGTAGCCATAAGACGCGGTGCCTGCCGGGGGAGGAAGCGGAAGCGCAGGTGCGATCACATTGAACGTGCCGAAGCCCGTGGCCGACGTGTAAGGCGTCACCAAGCCCAGCCCGGAGTTCGTGTAGTTCAGGTAGGGGGCAATGGTACTATCGCGGCTCGAGTTAGATCCGATGCGAAACGGCTTGGACCACGAGTAAGCGATCTGATACGCAACGCCGTGATGGAAGAGCCTTTGGTAGTTGGCCTGGAAGATATGGTCGTTCGACCAGCCGCTCTTCTGAATCCGTGAGAGGCCGCCGCCATACGTAATCTGGTCATAAGGACCGGTCGCGGTCGAGGAGTACTGATTCGAGCCGACCACGTTCCCCTTGGGAGGGATTGTTCCGGTCATTAGTTCCCAGACATACGTTGAAGGATGCGCGTTGAAGTTGTAGTTCTCGGCGAGGTTCTGTCCGTGAGTGTACAGATAGCTTAGGCGCAGGGCCGAATTGCCCTTGAGCGGCTGCTCAAGGGTGAAGTTAGTCTGTGTGACGTAAGTGGACGGGAAGTCTGGATTTAGGTTGGTGACGCCGAAGCCAGGCAAAATCGCGTTCGTCGTCGTGGAATTTACCACGTTCGCGCTGTTGACGCCAGTGACGACTGTCTGCGGCGTGCGGAGCTGCCAGTTGCTCTTGTTGTCCGGCGCCTGGTTGGACGCGTTGTAGTTCATGGAATAGCCGGCGGTAAACGGATTGCTCCGGTTCACGCTGACCATGAAGTTGCGGATTGGCTCTGGATAGATATATCTACCGTACGCACCGCGCAGAACGGTTCCGTGTCTGCCCCCAAAGGGCAGATACGCAATGCCCACGCGGGGACCAAAAGTGAAGTCGTCGTTGTTGGTCAGCGTGTTGGCAGGCATGCCCGCTTGGGCTGGTGTCTCGAAGACCGCGCCGTCCAGAATGTCATTGTTAATGATCGCCTGCGTCGTGAGGCCGTTGGCAATCAGCTCGGCCGGGGTCGCCGCGGTCACAATGGCGTGGTTCTTCAGGTCGAACCCTTCCATCATGCCGAATTTCGACCAGATGGCTGGGTGCGCCTCATAACGAAGTCCGATGTTGAGGGTGAGGTTCCTGCGGAGACGGTAGTTGTCCTGGAAATAAGCATCGAACTCCATATCGTGCAAATGCTGATAAGGAGGCTCGATGTTCACGCTGTAGCTGGCGGCGCTGCCCAGGAAAAGGTCCGCGTCAGCATAGCCGGTGTTCGCCAGTTTTGAGAACGCCAGGGTTTTATCCGTAGTGGGATCTTCGAGGCCGGTTCCATTGCCGCCGAAGCTGATTGTGTCCTTGATCTGGTCAGGACGCGATCCGAACCGTTCATGACGGAAGCGGCCACCGAACATCATCTGGTGCTTGCCGACCGTCTTAGTCAGATTCTCGTCGAGGGTGGTGACGATGGAAGTCACGCCATACTGGAACTGCGTGCCGTCCAGAGGGCTGAGAATGCCGGAGAAGTACGGGAAGCCTACTTCACCAAAGTTGTTCGGCAGTCCCAGTTTCTGTTCAAAGTTGGCAGAAGGGGTTCCGCCAGCGCCGTTCTGCTCAGAAAACCAGCTCTGGCTGGCGACCATTTCGGAATAGAACGTCGGCGAGAAGATGTGCGTGTAGCCGAGAGCAACGGCAAACAGTATATCGGAGTTGATGGAAACATTGCTGGCCGCGGCGGGCATGCCGTCTGCCGCCAGCGTTGCCGCTGCGCTTGACGGATCGTTGCGCAGGAACAAGGTCTTGGTGTTCGTGTTCGTGTAGCGCAGATATGCTTTATTGTTCTCGCTGAACGAATGATCCAGACGGAAGGTGATGGTCGGGATGGTGGTATTGTTCGGATTCTGGCCGGCCAGGTTGTTAGCGACTAGAGGATTGTTGCTATTGCTGGGCAGCACTGTGATGTCGTTGATAATCTTGCCTGTAGGGGACAGACGCCCAAAGGGAATCTGATTGTTGGCGAAGGGCGTACGGCAGAATGAGTCCTTCGCAATCGTGCCGTCACGCAGCGTGCAATTGGCTGAAACGGTCGTCGTGTTCGGATCGTAGAGCTCTTGCAGCACGTTCGAGCTGTTGACCAGCCCACTGAAGTCGCCCTGCTTCATAGCGGCCGTGGGAACCTTCATATTCTGGTAGCCGTAGCTGCGCAGAGAGTACCGTTCATAGGCGAAGAACCAGAAGCTCCTGTCCTTGCCGTGGTACACGTGCGGCAGAATGATCGGGCCGCCGGCCGAAGCGCCGAACTCGTTACGAATATAAGGCGGCGCAACGAAGTTCGATGGATTAGACCTGTTTCTAGCAATACCAAAATAATTGTTGCGCGCGGTTTCAAACGCCGAGCCGTGCAAACGGTTCGTTCCCGACTTGGTGGTGAGAATGGCCGTAGCCGGCGTTGCAAACTGCGCGCCCGCACCAGTCGATTCCACGCGAACTTCCTGAACCGAATCCGGGTCGGGCATTTCGCTGGCGCCCGTATGCGTGCCGCCAAATTCACGGTTAGACAGACTTGCGCCATCCGCAACATACTCCATAGCTTGGCCCATCAGGCCGTTCGGGCACGAGGAGGACTGCGAGCAACTTTCCAAACCAGGGGTGGTCTGGCTCGTCAGCGTGATCAAATTGCGCCCATTCATAGGGAGCTGCTCGATACGGCTGTTTTCAAGCGTAGACGAGATTGAGCCATTATCGGTAGTTGTGAGCTGAACGGCGTTGGCGGTAACTTCCACTTGCTGCGTGACTTCACCCGCCGTCAGCGTCGTATCGATAACCGCGCTCTGGCCGACTAATAACTCAATAGTTCTTTTATAGGTCTTCATGCCCGAAGCGGTGACTGTCACGGTATATGTGCCCGTAAACAGGCCCGGAACTTGGTAGAAGCCCACGCCGTTCGATTTTGTATCCTGGGCAACTCCGGTGGCCTGATTGACCACATGAATCGAGGCTGCCTGTATGACGGCTCCCGTCGGATCGGTCACCGTGCCCTGAATCGACCCCGCGCCGCTCTGGGCGTAGATGGCAGAACAGCACAGAAGCGCCATGAAGGTCACAACGGCTGTGAAATATTTGCGTATCCAATGACTGGCCAGGTGTCTCATGGTTGCATTACCCCCTCCAAATTCCTTTGTGAATGTTTGTCTTTGCATGGTCTTGAACTCCGTTCCATTGGGTTAACGGGAGAGCCTCTCTTGCTGGAGGGGTTCATCTCGCATATTTAAACGCTAACGAAAACGCTAACGAAACCTGCCCGCAGTTATGTGTTGCACATACGCCATAACGCTGTATGCGCAACGGCGGTCCTCCATTGCAGTACGAGCGGGGGGTCAGGCACCTCGTAGCGTCCTTTTCAACAAGGAGCTATCCGGCACGACGCTGAAGCTGGCATCTGCGAGTCGAAAGCCGCTTAATCGCAACACACCAGACACCGATATTCCTATTTTCGTTACGAAATCTTACAGACCTGTCGGCATAGTTTGCAAGTGTCTCACGGTTTGAACCCTATATCGACTTACTATCGTGTAGAAAGCAATAAGCTTATATCTATCGGTCATTTCCGTGTCGAACGATTTTCCGGCATTTTTGGCGGCCCATTTGCCTAAAACTCTGATAGGAGAGACTCCCTTTTTCACTTTGATGCGCGACGTCTGCTTAGGATGCCGTCCGGAAGTCGCTGCTTTTTCAATTGACTTGCCCAAGAATCCTGCGACGGCTTTGGGCAACGGCTGATCAAGACGTTCTCCGGCGGAAGCGGCGAGATTTATCAGTATGGCCAGAATGGCATGCTACTGGAAGAGACGAACGCTTCGGGTGCGGCACAGGCTGATTACATCTATCTCGATGGCCGTCCCATTGCGACGATGAACCCTTCGATGCGCGCGCTTATCTCCTGCATGACGACATACTGGGCACACCGCAACTGGCGACAGATGCCAGCAAAGCGGTCGTATGGCAAGCCAGCGATCAGCCTTTTAGATCAACCTCGTCCTTGGGCGGCACGATTACGCAGAATCTGCGTTTGCCCGTTCAGTACTTCGATGTCGAGAGTGGATGGAACCATAACGGGTTCCGCAACTACCTGCCCGATCTCGGGCGGTATGCCGAGCCGGACCCGCTGGCGTCCCTGGGTACCGCCAGACACTACAACCCGACAACAGGTAAGGGTCGTTCTTACCGAATGGATTTACATGCAGAGGCCGAATCGGGTGGCTACCACTATGAGGTCATCGGCAACATCTACGAAAACCCTGAACTCCTGAAATGACATCCACCATCTTCGTAACCGCCGCCGTTCCCCTTCTCTTCCAAAGCATCGCCGTTGCTCTTTGTAATCAAAACCAATTCATCGCGCCCGGCGTCAATCTCTGCTACCAGTTCACCCCCGATCAGATTAACCTGGAAAAGGTCGATATACAGATCCTCGATATGGAAACAGTCCAGTACATGCACACATGGTGGCCCGCGCCGGACACCATGCTCACCCAGATCACGGACATGAACGGGTGCTATGAGTGGCAGAACAACGACTGGAACGAAACGAGCACCTGTCAATAATCCCATGTCGTATCGGCATTTTCTTGGCGAGATTCTCCAGAGGCACATCAGTGACGAATGCAAGAAGAAGAGGCACAAGGACTGCGATGGATATGTGCCGAGAGGCTTCGATGAGCCGCACGATCATCGGTGTGGATGCGAGTGCCATAAACCAAATTTCGAGGAATGAAAGAATCAGAAACGCAGAAGGCGATTCTCGAATGGCTTGCATGGAAGCATATCTTTCACTATCGCAACAACAGCGGCGCGTTCGTTATGCCGGAAACGGTCACCCACGCGCGGCGGTTCTTCCGGGCAGGAGTGGTAGGAGCGCCGGACATCGTGTGCGTGATCAATGGGCAGTACGTGGGCATCGAGGTCAAAGCGCCGAAGGGCCGGCAGAGCGACAATCAGAAGGAATTCCAAGCGCGACTTGAAGCGGCGGGAGGGAAATACATTCTTGCGTATTCGATCGATGATGTTGCGCGGGCGATGGCGCTACTTTGAATCCTTCTTCGCCAACTCGACCACTTCCTTCATAAGGTCTGACATCTGATCCGCGGGATCATCGAATTTCTCTCCAGCGTCGATGAACTTCTCCATGATCGCCAGGAACCGAGACGGTATCCTGGCGCTATCAAGATCGGAGGCGATGAAAATTCGGTCAGTCAAGACGCACGAGACTGCTTTCATGGAATCAACGTAGGCTTGCTTCGACTGAGCGAGGACCGTGCCTTGAGAGGTGACATAACTTAGATGTTCTATAGAGAAATGGCTTATTGCCGATGCTACCTCTTTGAATTCTTGCTTTCTGCAATCGAGGAGCCATTGCTCACGTTGCCAAGAGCGAGTCAGAAAATGACCGACGACAATTCCCGCGAGCGTTCCGCCGATACCTAAGCCGGCAACAATGAGAGTGACCGTTTCCTGCTGCATCACCGTCTCCCTGTGGATTGACAGATATTGCCACCATTGTACGATTAATATATCCCCATGACATCGAAGAAGTTCAAGTCAGCATTGCGGGTACTCTGCATCATCGCGCTCGTGTTCGCGTTATCGGTCAGCATTGTCGAGACGCTGATCCATCTGATATAGCGAGCGTAACAAGGTCGAAACCCACCCAATAAATCAAATGTTTCAATTCATCGCAAAGTTCTACGCCAAACGGCGCTATCTGTGGAAGGAGACTGTGGAGGCGGAGCTCAATGAGCTCGGCGCGCGCATTTCGAAGCAGAACGCCGACGACAAGCGTGCCATGATCTCCCAGCTCACCGCGGACGCTGAAGCGATAGACAAATCCATCGCCGCCGGCATGGAGGAAGAGAGCTATAAGGCGCTCGAAGGTCAGGAGAAGTACAAGGCTGATCAGGAGCGCAAGGAAGCGGATAAGCTCGCGGAAGGCAAGCGCCAATATGTGAAGCAGCTCGAAGGCCAGATCGAGGAGCATATGAAGACCTCCGATTTTGTTTCGAAAGTAAAAGCGTCCGGCGATGACCGGACGTTTGAGGTTGTGATGAGCACGTCCGACGAGGACCGCCAGGGCGATGCGCTCGACCAGTCGAAGTGGGATCTCAAGTACTACACCATGAATCCCGTCGTGCTGTGGGCGCATAACTATTCCAGTTTACGAATGAATTCCGCCGCCCAGAGGATCTTCTCCATTTCCGCGTCAGTGAATGGCATTGTCGGCATGTATTTCGCCGGCGGGAGCTTCACAAGCTTAGCCGGATTACGATCGAGCCATTCGGAATCAACGCAGAATTGAAAGAATTTCCGAACGCGCTCCAGCCGTTTTTGCGCGGTAATCGGCGCTAGCTTCCATCCTTCCTTGATCCGCCGGATGTCGTCTACCGACACCTTACGTAGTGGCACACTCCCGATCGCTTCTTTTAATTCGTTCGCAACATGCTTGTATTTTCCAAGCATCGCGGCGCTTAATCGCGCTGACTCACGATCGGCGATGAACCGCTCTGCCGCGTCATTTACCGTGACGGTTTTTTCCCCTTCAATCTCCCAATCACGGATGAGCCGTTGCGCAGCATCCCAATTGCGCATATCAAGCGACTGCCGCACCATCACGCCGTGCAATTTGCCTTCAACAGCGATCGGGCAGTTGCAGTGCCGGTGCTTGCGCCCCTTCGCGGCGAACTTACATTTATTCAAATGGCGGCGAAAAATCGTGAGCATGGCGCGAGCATAGCCCGAGTACCACGCGCAGTACACGCGCACTTTTCGCGCTCACTACAAGTCATTGATTCTAAAGGAGTAGTTTTGGTGCCGGGAGGGGGGGTCGAACCCCCATGACCGCAAGGGTCGGCGGATTTTGAGTCCGCTGCGTCTGCCAGTTCCGCCATCCCGGCATAGGGTGGGTGCCTGCTCAAAAAGTATCGCACAGGCCTTGACGGCTGCGCTACATGCTGGGTGCGCCATGCTTGCCCCGCCCTTCGAGGTGTATCAGTCAAGCGCAATGTCATCAGGCAAGTGCATCGACCGGCAGGCCGGTTGCGCGTAGCCTGAGTTAGCCGGCACGTTCCAGCCCGGCTTTCCACATCCGCATTCCGGCACTCGATCTTGCATCCCGTGCGACAATGAAGGCAACCGTGATGACCACTGCCCCTTTCGCAGTAGTTCCCGAGCCAGTCTCCGTCACCCCGCAGTTGCTGGCCCAGCACAGCATTACTGCGGACGAGTACAACCGCATTCTTGCGGCGCTCGGCCGTGTGCCGTCACTAACCGAACTTGGTATCTACTCCGTAATGTGGAGTGAACACTGCTCCTACAAATCCAGCCGCGTCCATCTCAAGCGCCTACCCACCAAGAGCGACCGCGTAGTGCAGGGTCCGGGCGAGAATGCCGGCATCATCGACGTGGGCGACGGCTGGGCGTGCGCCTTCAAGATCGAGAGCCACAACCACCCCAGCTACATTGAGCCGTTCCAGGGCGCGGCAACGGGCGTGGGCGGCATTCTCCGCGACATCTTCACCATGGGCGCTCGGCCGCTGGCTGTCATGGACTCGCTGCGCTTTGGACCCATCGAGCCCGGCGCCGCTGAACCGGAACTGGTTGCCAAGAATCACTCCATTGTTGAAGGGGTGGTGAGCGGCATCGCCGGTTACGGCAACTGCTTCGGCGTGCCCAACCTGGGCGGCGAAACCAAATTCGAGGCCTGCTACAGCGGCAACCCGCTGGTCAACGCGTTCGCCCTCGGCCTGGTCCGCAAGGACGAGATCTTTTATGGCAAGGCCAGCGGCACCGGCAACCCGGTCATATATGTAGGAGCAAAAACTGGCCGCGACGGCATCCACGGGGCAACCATGGCCTCTGAGGAGTTCCACGCGGGCACCGAAGCCAAGCGGCCGAACGTGCAGGTCGGCGACCCGTTCATGGAGAAGCTCCTCCTCGAAGCCTGCCTTGAAGCCATGCAGACCGGCGCTATCGTGGGCATTCAGGACATGGGTGCTGCGGGATTGACTTGCTCCACCTGCGAGATGGGCGCACGTGGCTGTGTTGGCCTCGACGTTGAACTCGACCTCGTTCCCCAGCGCGAAACCGGCATGACTGCCTACGAAATCATGCTCTCCGAGAGCCAGGAGCGCATGTTGCTGGTGGCCGAAAAGGGTCGCGAAAACGAGGTCCTGCGCGTATTTTCGAAGTGGGGTCTGGACGCGGTTATCGTTGGCACCGTCAAGCCTGAGTCTCGCCTCCGCATTCGCCATCACGGCGTCTTGATGGCCGACATTCCCAACCAGTCCCTCACCGACGACGCTCCCCTCTACCACCGCCCCGTCGGCATATGGAAGACTCCCGTCCCGCTAGTGCCTTCTGAAGAAGTTCAGGCGCAGTTGGCCGAAGACCGCGACTTCACAGCCGACCTTATCAAGCTCCTCTCCAGCGCCAACGTCTGCTCCAAGCGCTGGGTCCACGAGCAGTATGACACCATGGTGCAGACCAACACAGTGATCGGCCCCGGCGGCGAGGGCGGCGTGATGCGCATCAAGGGAACCGGCACGCCCGGCCACGAACGCGGACTTTCGATGGCTCTCGATGGCAACGGCCGCTGGGCCTATCTCAATCCCAAACTCGGAGCAATGCACGCCGTGGCCGAAGCAGCTCGCAAGGTCGCCTGCACGGGCGCAACCCCTGTGGCCGCCACCAACTGTCTTAACTTCGGCAATCCTGAGAAGCCTGAAATCATGGCCCAGCTTTCGGCTGCCATTGACGGCATAGCCGAAGCCTGCACCGCCCTTTCGACGCCCATCACCGGCGGCAATGTGTCTCTCTATAACGAGACGCGCGGCGAAGGTATCTATCCCACACCGGTACTGGGCATCGTAGGAATTCTCGACGACGTAACGAAGGCCGTCCCCGCCCACTTTCAGCGTGGTGGCGACGCCATCCTGCTGCTTTGGCCCATTCCTGCCGGCGAACAACCCGACCCTGACCTCGCAGTCCCGCTTCATCCGGAACGGGTGGAAAGCAGTCCCGACCCGTTGGCCCCAGCACTCGCAGATCAGGCAGTCACTCATCCTGAAGATGACACGGAGACTGAAGCCTCAGCAGCCGCAGAGCTAGTCGTCTTCGGCTCCTCGGAGTATGCAAGCGTAGTGCTCGGCGGCGTCTGGGGACAGCCGCCTCCGCTCGACCTGGATGCAGAAGCCGATCTGCACACGCTGCTCGCCGTGCTGGCCGAGCGCCAACTGCTTCAATCCGCCCGCGACGTCTCCGACGGCGGCATCGCTGTTGCACTTGCGCAGGCCGGATTCCCGCTGGAGATAGGCTCCACAGTCGAGCAGGATCAATCGCTCATGCTCCATCCACTCTTTGGCCTCTTTGCCGAACCCGCCTCCACCCTGCTCGTCACCACCGAGCCTAACCAGGTGGAAGCGGTTGAAGAACTGGCCGATCAGTACGGCTACCTCGCAGCACGCATCGGCACCACCGGCGGCAATCGCCTGGAAATCAACGTCTACCGACAGCCTATGATCTCAGCATCACTTGCCTCTCTTCGCGCGCCCTGGTCCTCCGCTTTGGAAGTCACTCTCCACGGCGAGGTCACTGCATGATGAAGCTCCTCTATCAGGGAGTCATCGGCGTCGAGGATTCCACTGGGCAACTGACCACTGACCACTGTCCACTGTCCACTGTCGCCGAAGGCGACAAGCTCCACGAAGAATGCGGCGTAGTCGCCATTCACGGCCACGATGATGCTGCGCGCCAGGCCTATCTCGGCCTCTACGCCCTGCAGCATCGCGGCCAGGAATCAGCCGGCATCGCCACTGCCGACGGTCAACGCCTCGCCAACATCAAGGGCATGGGCCTGGTCTCGGAAATCTTCACCGACGACGTACTGGCCAAGCTCCCAGGCACCATGGCCATCGGCCACACCCGCTACTCGACGACAGGAGATTCGGCGCTGCTCAATGCGCAGCCCATCCGCGTCGACTCGACCAAGGGTCTCATCGCCATCGCCCACAACGGCAACCTGGTTAACCTGGGCAACATCCGCGCCCGCCTGGAGCGCGACGGCGCTTACTTCCAGACCACTTCAGATTCCGAAATCATTGTCCAGCTCATCGCTCACTCCAAATCGTCGACCCTTGTAGACGCCATCGCCGATTCGCTTTCCCAGGTTGAAGGTGCCTTCTCCATCGTGATGATGACCCGCGACCGCATTTTCGCGGCTCGCGATCCGCGTGGCTTCCGGCCGCTTTCGATGGGACGCATCAAGAATCCCGACGGTCCCGACACCATCATCTTTGCCAGCGAGACGTGCGCCTTCGATCTGCTTCGCGCCGAATATCTTCGCGACGTTCTCCCCGGCGAGCTGGTTATGGTTACTGAAGACGGCGTCACCAGCCGCCAGTACTCCACCGGCGTCAAGCAAACCAGCTGTATCTTCGAGCACGTTTACTTTGCGCGCCCTGACAGCCGCATCTTCGGCCGCTGGGTTCAGGAGAGCCGCGACCAGATGGGCCGCCAGTTAGCCCGCGAATCCGGCGTGCCAGCGGACCTGGTCGTCCCTGTCCCCGACTCCGGCGTGACGGCAGCGCTGGGCTATGCGGAAGAGAGCGGCATCCGCTTTCGCCTCGGGCTCATCCGCAACCACTATGTGGGCCGCACCTTCATCGAACCCGAGCAGCGCGTCCGCGACTTCGGCGTCCGCCTCAAGCTCAACCCTGTGCACAATCTGCTTGAAGGCAAGCGCGTCATCCTCATCGACGACTCCATCATCCGCGGAACGACAAGCCGCAAGATCGTGCGCATGGTCCGTGGCGCCGGAGCAACGGAAGTTCATCTCCGCATCAGTTGCCCGCCGACAATTTCGCCCTGCTTCTACGGTGTTGACACTCCGAGCAAGCGCGAACTCATCGCCGCCAACAACTCCATCGAAGAAATCCGCCGCTTCATTGAGGCCGACTCGTTAGCCTACCTGTCGCTCGAAGGGCTGCTCAAATGCTGCGACGGTTCGGAGCACAACGGGTACTGCACAGCTTGCTACACCGGAAACTACCCCACTCAATGGGTCGATGTGGATGAGATTCTGCCGGCTGCAGCTGCCATCTAACCCACCGCCGATCCCGCGACCGATTCACAGGTTGGATGCTAGAGTTTCCAAATGAGCGGTTCGCGATCTCTCTTCGGCGGCGCCATCTTTCTCGGCTCGTTTCTCCTCTTCCTGGTCGAACCCATCGCGGCCAAGCAACTCCTCCCCGCGCTGGGCGGATCTGCCGCAGTCTGGATCACATGTCTCGTCTTTTTCCAGACAGCCCTTCTCGTCGCCTATCTCTACGCACATTGGCTCGCCCATCGTTCGCACTGGCAGGTGCATTGCGCCCTGCTTCTGCTTGCCACTGCTTCTGCCGTCGTTTGGTCCATTCAATCCATCGGCCTGAGCTCGGCCCATCCCGTAGCCTCCATCTTTTCCGCGCTCAGCATCTCCATCGGCCTTCCATTCCTCATGCTCGGCGCAACCAGCCCGCTGCTGCAGGTGTGGCTCGCCCGCATTCAGTCCAGCGGCATTCCGTGGCGGCTCTACGCGCTCTCCAACCTCGCCTCTTTGCTCGCCCTCGCGCTTTACCCTACGCTTATCGAACCCCACTTCACGCTCCACGCGCAACGTCTCTTATGGTGTTGCGGCTTTGCAGCCTTCGCCCTCGTCTCTGCAGTGCTTACATGGAGAACCCGCACGCAGGCCCAGACTCCCTCGCAGGCAACGGGAGTTGATGAATCGCAGATCCACCCAGCCTCGCGAATTCATAAACTTCTCTGGGTCCTGTTACCCATGGGTGCTGCCATGCAACTGAGCGCAGTTACGAGCTACATTACCGCGAACATCGCCGCCATCCCGCTCCTGTGGATTCTCCCGCTCGCGGTCTATCTCATCACTCTCATCCTCGCGTTCCAGTTTCCGCAGTTTCTTCCGCGTGGCATCGTCACACGCTTCCTCGTGGTTATGCTCGCCGGCCTTGCTTACATGCTCTCCCAGACAGATGTGACCCTGCCGATTAGAGTCGGAATCGCATTCTTTCTGGTCGAAGTATTCATATCCTGTTTGTTCTGTCATAGCGAGGCATACGCACTGCGCCCTCAGCGATCTTCTGAATCCACACTCTTCTATCTCTTATTCGCCGCGGGCGGCGCGCTCGGATCTTTCCTCATCGGCATCGCATCTCCGCTCATCTTCTCGTTCAATTACGACATCGTCCTCACTTTTCTTGTCACCGCTCTGCTCGCGCTCGCCGTCAACTGGTCCGGCGGTTGGCCGATGCGCCTCTTGTGGTCTACTGCCAGCATCCTGCTGGTGGCGCTGGTTTTCATGCTCAACACAGCCTACAGGCGAGATACGCCGCTAGCGAGCCGCAACTTCTACGGCAGCCTTCGAGTCCGCCAATCTATCCAATATCCCGGAGCCATCGTGCGCACTCTCACGAACGGCACCGTACAACACGGCACGCAGATCTTCTCGCCAGAGTTAAGCCGGACGCCGACCACGTATTACGGCAAAGACTCGGGCATTGGCATCGCTTTGCACCAATGCTGCGAGGGACGCGCGCGGAATATCGGCGTCATCGGTCTCGGCGCGGGCACCATCGCCGCCTATGGCCAGCCCGGGGATCGAATCGAGTTTTATGAGATTAATCCCGCCGTCCCTGCGATCGCCCACAATCTTTTTACCTATCTTCGCGATTCGGCAGCCACGATTGATGTAGTGGAAGGAGATGCGCGGACTTCCATGGCCGCCGAGTCCCCTCGGAATTTCGACGTGCTGGTAGTCGACGCATTCTCCGGGGACGCCATTCCTCTGCATCTACTCACCAGCCAGGCTGTCGCGCTCTACAGACGCCACCTGACTCCAGGTGGAATTCTCGCCTTTCATATCTCCAATCACCACGTCGATCTTGAACCCGAAGTTGCCCTGCTCGCCAAAGCCGCCGGCATGCAGGCCATGCGCGTTTCCAGCCCCGCGAACCAAGAGACCGGCGAGTACAGTGCCACATGGATGCTGCTCACCGACAATGCCGCATTCTTTTCACTGCCGGCGGTGAGTAGCCGTGTTCGAAAGCCCGTGGAAAATCCCAGCGTTCATCTCTGGACCGACGATTACTCCAGTCTCCTGCCCCTGCTGCGCTAGTGGGCAGCCGGAATACTGCCGGGACAGCTCGCGTGCTGAACCGATTGAGAAAAAGTTAGCGCACCAGACCCGCGGGGATTTATTCTCTTTTCGCGGGCACGCAAAATCGGTTCTTCCTTCATATTTCCCAAATCTGGCAGGTTCTCCTTTAACCAGCGCTGAAGAGATTCAGTGCATCCACACCTTTCCTGACCCCCCTCGGAGGCAACCATGAAACGCCGTTCGTTCCTAAAAGCTTCAGCCGCGCTCTTTTCCGCCGCGAGACTGCAGAGCTTCGCGCTTGTACAAGCCTCAGCCCAGGTTTCAGCCGCCGCGCCGTCAGGAGAGATTCATGTAGTCGGGTCTGGACAGGATCGATTCGGCGAATCGCATTCGCTCGGCTTCAGTTCCATCCTTTTCAAGGTCCCGGCCCGCGAAACCAACGGCAGCATGTTCGTCATTGAACACCAGAACCTGCTCAAGGGTGGTCCTCCGGTTCACTTCCACCTCCACCAAGATGAGTGGTTTTATGTCATGGAGGGGGAGGTGCTTTTTCAGGTAGGCGATCAGCGCAAGCTGCTCAGGAGCGGAGAGTCCGTTCTGGGGCCGCGCATGATCCCTCACGGTTTTGCAGGAGTAGGTTCAAAGCCCGGGCGCATGCTCATCGCATTCACACCCGCCGGCAAGATGGAAGATTTCTTCCGCGCTATCGCCGTTCCCAATGGTCCCGCAAGGGATGCGGAAGTCTTTCGCCGTTATGACATGCAGTACGTTGGACCGCCAATCAAGGCGTAAGAGCCAGCCTCAGCCGCCCATCCCATCGCTTTTCACTTCAACGCTGATTGCGCGCAGCTCCGAAGTGCCCACATTTTCAAGCGTATGCGGCGCCAGCGGCCCGGACCACACGGCACCTCCCTCAGGCGCCTTTACGCCTGAACGGCTATCTAGCA
This sequence comes from Occallatibacter sp., assembly GCA_035945795.1. GTDB lineage: Bacteria > Acidobacteriota > Terriglobia > Terriglobales > Acidobacteriaceae > Telmatobacter. The sequence continues at coordinate 254,384 of DASYZU010000032.1, read as the reverse complement.
CGATTTTTCCTTCGCCATCGCGGCGAACAAAATCGCTCATTCATGCTGGGTCCGCGGATCATTGTCGAGAACCTGATACATTTTCTAGTTGAGTGTCAACACAACTTCGGGTGCCCCATCCTTTGTGCGTTCATTGCACAAAGGATGGGAGACCACTGACATCCATCGCAACTGTAAACACCCCGGCCGAAAGCGCTCTAGTGCACCGTCTTCGTCGCTGCTTCTCGCGGTCCAATAATCCTGAAGTTTCCACTGCAGTGCATCATGCTCATCAGATAGAGCAGTCCGTCGTAGTACCTCTGCTCACCTGAGGGAACCGGCATCTTCCACAGCGCATCGACAAACGCCTTCGCAGCCGGCCCATCGTCCGCCGCCAGGCTGCCCACGGCTCCCGTCGCCACCATTCCCGGCGAGTGCCGGGCCGACTGCGGCTTTCCGTCGAGTGTGTACCGGTCCGCAAAGGTATCAATGCCCTGCGCATACAAAAATTTCTGCAACCGGCCGCTCAGCACTGTCTCCCGCTCGTCTTTGCGCCACCACGAGTAGTCAACGCTCCAGTTGCTCACGCTTCGCCACGAGTCGTACATGAACGGCACCGCGACTCCGTCGCGCCCCATCACCGGCGTTCCGTCGAAATTACTCCTGTCCGGCGTCAAACCAGTCTCCGGCCCGGTCACGCGATTGAAGAGGTCCCGGCTCACATCCGCAGCCGTTGCCCAGAACCTCCGATCCTCCACAGGGCCCCAGCGCGCCCACAGTTCGTAAAACGCAGGCAGGTGATACGACGCGTCTGTTACTCCACCAGGAAGGTTGGGCACAAACTTGATCATGAAGTGGTCTTCGTCCACCATGGGCCCGATCGTTTCTTCGCGTGGCGCGCGATTGAAGCGCAACGTCGGCGCGGGCTGTCCGCTTGCCACCGCTTGCTCCGCGAACCTGCGATTGTTCGGGCTGGGCCACGGATGATCGGGTAAAACAAACGGCGGATCATTGGGATGAATCCGGAACGGGCTCGTCCCCGTCAGCACCGGGTGGTGCCTCATGCCGCGGAGTATTTTGTCCGCTTCCGCCTGGTAGTTGTAGATGCCCTTGCCGTTGCCCCAACGGTTCGCGGCAAAGTAGAGCGCCATGGTCCAGTACTCTTCCCCGTCTGGCGCGGCGCCCGTGGAGCGCGGCGTCCCGTCGGTGTTCATTGACCAGGCAAAGTAACCCACAGAAGGATTCTTGGGGTCGGTGATGAGCATGTAGGTGTGCGCCCAGTTCCACAGCGCATCAAACTCGCGCTTCTTGTCGAGCTCGACAGCGATCATCATGCCGTAGCTCATGCCTTCAGTGCGCGCGTCGTTGTTGGCCCAGTCGGTCATGTACGCCAGGGGCCCATTTTCATTGGCCCCGGTCTCGAAATAGATGCGCTCTTCCTGCCCGTCCCCATGGAACAGTTGCTGGAACGCTTTTTCGATTCTGGCCTGGCTCTCGGCAGGCGCGTGCCCCTGCTCGGCAAAAAGGTCGCGGTACGTGTGGGTCTTGTACGCCCCTTGGCCATCGCCCGGCATTCGTTCAATCTTTGAGAGCGGCGCGTTTACGTGCGGCGCCGGTATTGCAGAACTCGGGGGCGCCTGCGCGGGACCGGCCGCAGCCTCTGCCCGCGTCCCGCGCATTGCCAAAAGAGAAACGCCCGCCGCAAGAAAGCAAAGTCGGGTCCGTGCGTTCATTCAATCGCCCTTCGTCGGCAGTCTACTTGATTCCGATCACCATTGAATCCGGGCCGATCAGATGTTCGACGCGCGTCTCCTTGAAGCCAGCTTCCTTCATCCAGCCCATGCAGTCCGCTCCGGTGTAATCAAAGCCACCATGAGTCTCGATGAGCATGTTCAGGCTCATCAGCAGGCCAAACGCGTTCTTTGACCGATCATCGTCGATGATCGCCTCGTAGACCAGCAACGCGCCGCCCTTGGGGAGAGCATCGTATGCCTTGGCGATCAGCATCCGCTTCTCTTCCAGGTTCCAGTCGTGCAGAATGTGCCCCATCATTATCACTTCGGCGCCGGGCAGCGGATCCGTGAAGAAACTTCCCGGCTGGAATTGCAGCCGCGACGACAATCCGTTGGCCTGAACGTACTCTTCAAAAATCGGACCCACTTCCGGCAGGTCAAATCCGATGCCCAGCAGGTGCTGGTTCTTCAGCAAGACCTGGGTCAGCAGATCACCCTGCGCGGGCCCCGCGTCAACCACAGTCCTGTAATTCGCCCAGGGGAACTTCGCTGCAATCGCCAGGTTGGCACCACGGCTCACGCCCGTCATAGCGCGCAGAAACCCCTTCAGCCGCTCCGGATCGGCATAGATCGCCGCGAATATCTCCGCGCCCGATCCCGCCTCGCCCTGCGGTTGCCCCGTTCTGAGAGCAGTCGTCAGGTTGTTCCAATGTTTGAAGAGCCGACGATTCGCCATCTCCAGCATGCCGCCGATGTAGGACGGTTTCCCTTTGTCGAGAAACAAATCTGTGGACGGCGTATTCGAGTAAATTCCATCGTTACGCTGCAGAAATCCCAAAGCCACCAGCGCGTCAAGAAAATCGCGTGACGAGCGCGGATGCAAACCTATGCGCCCGGTCAACGTGTCCAGGTCTAACGGGTGCTTCGCCAGTTCGGTGAAGACTTCCATCTCCACCGCGCTCAATAGTGTTTTTGAAGCCCAGAACGACAGGCCCATTTGCAGAATGTGATCGGGTGAAGGTGCGGGCGCAGTTGCAAACCCCTGTGCAGGGGCCGTTGCGGACAGACTCATATTGACCTCCTTGTGGTCACTTGCTTTTGGTTGTCCATGGGGGAAGAATCTCATCGAGACCTGCGTACGCGCAGGCGACCGACGAGCGGGAGGCCGCATTGAAGCGGACGTCTGCAGTGTAATTGACAGCAAAGTAACTTGCGAAGGATTTTTTACGCGACTCGTGCACCTCCTAACGTCGGTCCAACCTTCTTCTGGTGGCCGCATAATGTTTAGGTACCCCACCGGGGTACCCGCTGGGGCCGGCGTTTTTGTCTTTGCCGTGAGGGCGGGATACCACGAACCTAAGGCGTTGTACATAAATAAGTGCTTCAAATGAGATGGTGCCCACGATAGGGTTCGTGCATGGGCGGATCAATAGCCAAGATGCGACGGCGCTATGAAGCCTTGTCGGCTGTATTGTACGAACGGGGGCGTCGTCGATTTGCCACCGCCGAGGCCCACTCTTACGGTTTTGGCGGAGTGAGCGCTGTGGCGAGTGTCACCGGCATGGCCCGCAGTACGGCTGCTCATGGCCTAGACGAACTAGAGCAGAAGCCTGAAGTGGAGACCGGCCGGGTACGCAAGCCTGGAGGCGGACGCAAGTCGAAATGCGTCGCGGATTCTACCTTGCTGGCCGATCAGAAACGTCTGGTGGAACCGGCCACGCGGGGCGATCCGATGCGGACCCTTCGGTGGACATCCAAGAGTCTGCGACACTTGTCCAAGGCGTTGCAAGCGCAGAAGCATTCGGTCTGCCCGAATGTGATTGCCGACTGGCTGCGGGAACCGGGGTACAGCTTGCAGGCGAATCGTAAAACCCGGGAAGTCCGCGGGCACATGAACGGGAATGCTCAGTTTCAGTACCTCAACGATCAGGCCACGGCTTTTCTGAGAGCGGATGAGCCGGTCATCTCCGTTGCCACCAAGAAGAAGGAGTTAGTCGGCAATTTCAAGAACAACGGCCTGGAATGGCGTCCCCAGGCGACTCCGGAAGCGGTCAAGGCTCATGATTTTATCGATCCCAAACTGGGCGCGCAGTTCCTTACGGAGTTTATGACATCGCCGATAACAAGGACTGGGTGAGTGTGGGCACGGATCACGATACCGCCAGTTTCGCCGTTCACGCCATCCACCGCTGGTGGTTGGCGATGGGGCAGCAACGCTACCCCGCGCCAGTCGCCTGATGATTACCGCCGATGGCGGTGGCAGCAACGGTCACCGAGTGCGCCAATGGAAGATAGAGTTACAAGAGTTCGCCAATGAGTTCGGCATCCCCATCACCGTATGCCACCTGCCGCCCGTAACCAGCAAGTGGAATAAGATTGAACATCGTCTGTTTTCCTTTATCACCATCAATTGGCGCGGAAAGCCCCTGCGCACCTTCAAGACGATTGTCCAACTGATTCAGGTCGATATTGGATTCGGCGACGCCGTTTATCCAGAGCCGGAATTCGAGTCCTTTCCCGTGCTGCTCCCTATGGAGCCGCCGGTCATCCGCGCCTATCCACGCGAAGCCGTCATCGCAGAGAAACTCAATGCAGACGCTCATTGGGACTTCAAACTCGATTTACTCCAGCCAACGGAACAAGCCAACATACCTTCGGGGATGCAAAAGGGAGGCGGTTCATGGCCCAAGAATGACTGAAACCATCTGAATTGGCATGCCAAACCGCTTTCCCGTATCCAGCCAGGGAACTGTTTGTCTCAAGTTTCGATATGCGTCGGCCCTGATTTCTTATGCCATCCTTATCCGGAATCAGCCGCCTCCGTGTTAAAATTTCAACATTCTCGTAAATCAGAAGTTACAGGAGCATGGCCCAATGAGAAGCCGCTCAATCGCCGTATTGTATGCGTTTTTCGCCTTCATCCTCGTCAGTACTTCAAGTGCACAGACCTTCCGCGGAAGCATCCAGGGCACGATTACGGACAGTACCGGAGCGGCCATACCTGGGGCAGAGGTAAGGGTCTTCAGTCCCAGCACCGGGTTGAACCGGACCGTGTCCACAAATGACTTGGGTGGGTACGTGGCCTCGGAACTGCCGCTCGGCACCTACAGCATCACCGTCGCGAGGGATGGCTTCCGCACCACGACGCTGACTAACATTCCCGTCAGTGTAGGCTCGGCGTCCCGCGCTGACGCCAAGCTTGCCACCGGCATGGTTCAGGAAGTGGTCGAAGTCAACGCCGATGTTCCGCTGGTGGAGACGACCACCAACACGACGGGCGGCACAATCGAAGCGAACGAGGCAGCTGAGCTGCCGGTGAACGGACGCGACTTTACCAAGCTATTGGAACTGGTTCCGGGCGCCTCGAGCGATCCTGTGGGATCGACCGAATCGGCCGGTTCCTATGGACTGTTCAGCCTGAACGGCAACCGCGGCCGCTCGAATAACTATCTGCTGGACGGAACGGACATGAACGACGGCTACCGCAACCTGCCGTCCATCAACCAGGCGGGCGTGTGGGGTGCCCCCTCCACCATTCTCCCCGTGGACGCGCTGGCCGAGATTCCAGTGACCGGCAGCCCGGAGGCCGAGTTCGGCCGCAGCGCGGGCGCCACGGTCAACATCGTCACCAAGAGCGGCTCCAACACGATTCATGGCAGCGCATTTGAGTACTTCCGCAACGGCGCGTTGAGCGCGCGCAACTACTTCAATACTGTTGCTCAGCCCAAGAACTCGTTCACGAACCACCAGTTCGGAGGCCTCATCGACGGCCCCCTCGTAAAGGACAACTCGTTCTTCACAGTTGCGTATGAAGGGCAGCGAGAAAACGGCGGGCTGCCCCAGTTAGGCACGGTGCCCACGCAAAACGAAATCAATGCCTATACATCCGGTGGCGGAACCATCAACCCGGTAATCAAGAGCCTGCTCAAGAGCAATCCGTGGGGGACTCTCCCTCAGTCCAACGGCAACGAGACCTTCACCACGCCCTTCACCAACAACAGCGACAACATCATCGCCAAGGCCGATCAGCATCTAAACCTGTTCAGCCCCGGCGACCTGCTCACCGGACGTTACTTCTACAGCCATGGCATGCAGAGTTTTCCGCTGGGTATGCTCTATACGGGCAGCAGCGCGCCGGGATTCAACACCACGACACCAACGCACGTAAACATCGTCTCGCTCTCCTATACATCGATTCCGAGGCCGAACCTGATCGTCGAAGTTCGCGGCGGTTTCAACCGCTTCCTGCAGCAATTCATGCCGCAGGACAGCAGCCTCAATCCCAACTCCGCGTTTGGCCTGAACACTCTACCGCCGAACTTCTCGTCGCGCGACATGGGACTGCCGACGATCGATATTGGCGCGTACAGCCCCATCGGCGCCACCGCCAGTGACTCGCGCGGCCGCATCGACACCAACTACCAGCTCTTCGGCAACGTCTCGCTTGTCAAAGGCCGGCATAGCTACAAGGCCGGCTTCGAGTGGCGGCGCACCTTCATCAACAGCTTCATCGATTCAGGACATCGCGGCAAGCTGGTCTTCAACACCCTCGACGATTTTCTGGCGGGCAACATCGACGGCGGCAGTTCCGCCGAAGGAGCAGGTACGCGCTACTCCTATCAGAACGGCAGCGGGGCCTACTTACTCGATTCCTGGCACATGAGCAGCAAAATCACGGTCAACTATGGCCTGCGGTGGGATTACTTTGGAGTCATCGGAGCGAAGAACAACGCGTTCAGCATCTTCAACACGACATCCGGCGGATTGGAAACGGTGGGTGTCACGGGCGGGCCCGCGTCGCTCTATCCGAAGAACTGGACCGACATTGCGCCGCGGTTCAGCCTGATCGACGATTTGATGGGGAATGGCAAGTTGGTCATCAGGGCCAGCGCCGGTATCTTCTACGACAGCTCCTCGCAGGACTTTTTCGTGGGCAACCAGGCCTACAACACCAACGCTGGAGAAGCCGGGCCGGCGTTCAACGGCATCGGCTTTGCATCGCCGGTGGTCTCGACGATCACATCCGGCACCCCGATTTTCGGCAACTACTCGCCAAGCAGCGTTTTCACAGTGGATCAGGGACTGAAGACGCCACGATACGGCTCCTACAACCTCAACATCGAGTCGCAGGTTGCCAGTAAGGTTGCTGTCCAAGTCGGATACGTGGGCTCGCAGGGACGCCACCTGTTCCACTTCCGCGATCTCAACCAGGTCAACAACGTGTCGGGCAGCGTGGACATTTGCGGAAACGGCCAGAAGATTACCTATGGCCAGCAATGCTACCCGACTTACTCAGTAGGCTCGTACATCAACATTCCGCTCTACTACGTGAACCAGATCGAGACCAGCGCCATTTCCAACTACAATTCGCTGCAGGGCACGCTGAAGCTGCAGAACTGGCACAATCTGACCTCCACGGTGAACTACACGTGGGCACACTCGATTGACACGGCCAGCGACGGCTTGGACTTTGTTCCCAACGCATCGATGCCTGACAACAGCTTCAATCCTCACGGCGAACGCGCCAGTTCCAACTTCGACGTGCGGCAACGCTTTCAGTGGTACTGGACTTACAACATTCCCAAGTCCAACAAGGCGCAGAAGATCCTCAACGGATGGGCGCTGGACGGCATGTTCAACTTTGCAACCGGCCAGCCCTATACGGTCAGTTACCTGTTTGAAGGCGATTACAACGGCAGCGGTGAATACTATGGACGGCCGGACATCATCGGCAATCCATACCCCGGCGCACACGGCACCAGCCTGCTGAACATGGCGGCATTCGCCGCGCCATGCACCTGGGATAACTCGGCAAACGCGTGCGTCAGCGGCACCAGCCATCCTGGCAGCGAAGGCCGCAACGCCTTCAATGCACCGAACTATACCAACTTCGATTTCTCTTTGACCAAGACCTCGCACCTGACCGAAAAGGTGGCGATGGAACTTCGCACCGATTTCTTCAACATCTTCAATCACCCAAACTTCTCGAACCCGCTGCTGCCGGGCTTTGGCATCGATGTCTTCGGCAACAGTCACACCGCAGGAAATCGCCTCGTGGCAGGCTCCGACCCGAAGACGAACGGAACTCAGTATTTGACCACCACGGCGACTCCGGATGTAGGCAGTGGCAACCCGTACCTGGGCGGAGGCGGTCCGCGCAGTATGCAAGTGGCGGTTCACTTCACTTTCTAAAACTCGTTGCACGAATCGGGATTCGAAAGGCCGCAGTCGGACGCTCCACCTTAGAAACCACCCGCAAAGGTGAGAGCGCCCCATCCTTCCCCGGTTTCATGGCGAAGTGGTGCGCTCTCTCGCTGCCCTTACAACCTCCTTTCGACACGCAATCGATAATGGACTATGTGCAACCGCCTCGACCGGGCCCTTGCGGCACTCCCCGTAATTCTCGGTGTCGTAACGCTGGCTGGCGTCGGAGTTTTGCTCATCGGGACGCCTTTCAACAGCTCTTTCCCGCCCGGAGTCATGATTTTCTCGCTGCTTTTTCACTGGCGCTGATCGATTTTGCATGCATCGTCTGCCAGCTTGTCCATCGTCGCGTGGGCAGGGAATTGGCCAGGGCGATCATGCTCGCCGCTGCTTTCTCTTTCGGGCGCCAACCAGTTTTGGCCAAATTTGCCTCAGTCCATACTCTTCAACGACATCGCAATCGCCCTCTTCGTCCTCGATGTATTCCTGGTCATGATCGGCTGGACGCCAACATCCCAGGACACCTGCTTTGCCGAAACTTGTGCGGCTTTACCGGAGGAAGACTGGCCCTGAGGGAGCTCCAAATCGCATCTGAGATCCCCAAAATCCGCTCTTTGATTCTTTTTGAGGACGGCGCATCAAACAAGAGTGGCGCAACCTTGATTTGGCGTGATATTTTTGTATGCATTATCCCAGTCTCTGGTACGGAAGCCGCCAGAGGCACGGTAGGATGTACCCCGCAATCCTTCTTATCACAACTGGTTTAGTTATCAACGGGTTACCCGGCTGATTTTGCACAAGATTTTTTGCAATTCGGCTCCGCAAACCCTTGCGCGCGCACTCCGGGCTGTTATATTTGATTTTCGGGGTTCTCCACCTCTCGGGTGAGTTTTACCCAAGAATGATTTTTGTACACAACCTGTGTGACCGCCGGCACAGCGGGCGCATTCAAACGCGAAAATCAAGCAGGAAAAGCATTCATGGCGCAAATCTTTGACCGCAGCTCCAACGCGCTGGCTCGAATGAGCCTAGTGCTGACGGGGCTGATTGTGATCGCCCTGGGAGTTACGCTCGATCAACTGCAACGTTCGCCCTGGGTGACGCGGCAAGGTCAGCGTCCAGATCAGCCGGTACCCTTCAGCCACAAACACCATGTGCAGGGGCTCGGGCTACAGTGTCAGTACTGTCATACGACGGTCGAGAAGTCCAGTTACGCCGGCATCCCGCCCACCAAGACCTGCATCAACTGCCACGCCCAGATTTGGACCAATGCTCAGTTGCTGCAGCCGGTTCGCGATAGCTGGGCCAGTGGCGAGTCGGTTCGCTGGGTCAGGGTGCACGACCTCCCCGATTATGTTTTCTTCAACCACTCCATCCATGTGAACAAGGGCATCGGCTGCGCCTCCTGTCACGGTCGGGTAGACCAGATGCCTCTCATGTATGCGCAGAACACCCTGCAGATGGAGTGGTGCCTGGACTGTCACCGCAATCCCGCCAAGAACCTGCGCCCCACCAGCGAGATCTACAACATGGCGTGGGAGAAGCCGGCCAGCGACAGGCCGGTGTGGTGCGCGGTTGCCAATGAGACCAGCGGTGTGCCCACGGCAGAGAGCGTCAGTTGCTCCACCAAGGATCCGAGCGTTATAGGCGGTCAGTTGGCCTCGCTCACGCTGCCCATCGTCAGCGCGCACGGGTTGGCGGGTGATTTGACTGCGGCCACATTGCCGGTCGCGCCGGTCTACAAAAAATTCACCAGCCAGGATGAACTGGGCCACTTCCTGGTGGATCACTACAAGATTCGCACTCCGAAAGATCTGACCAGCTGCGAGGTCTGCCACCGATGAGCGGAAAGATCGACGCAAGCGGGAAGACCGAAAGCTCCAACAAGACGGGGAATGCCGTCGAGGCGGGAAATGTCATGGTTCACGAGACGAAAAACGCCGCGGCCGACCCCATGACCCTGGTTCAGGTTCGCCAGGAGTTGAAGGGCGTGAAAGGCAAGCGGTTCTGGCGGTCGGTGGACGAGCTGGCCGATACGGCCGAGTTTCAGGCGGCGGTCGAGCGCGAGTTTCCATCCGCTGCGCAGGAATGGGTCGACCCGGTTTCGCGCCGCGGCTTCCTCAAGGTTATGGGTGCATCACTCGCCCTGGCCGGCCTGGCTGGTTGCGCCAAGCAGCCTGAAGAGCCAATCTATCCCTACGTCAAGCAGCCGGAAGACCTCGTCCTCGGCAAGCCGATGTACTTTGCCACGGCCCATCCGTTTACTACCGGCGGCGTGCCTGTGTTGGTCAAGAGCGACGAGTTCCGTCCCATCAAGGTCGATGGCAATCCCGAACACGTCTACAACCAGGGCGCGTCCGATCCCTACACGCAGGGAACGCTGCTTGATCTGTACGATCCGGATCGCTCACAGCACGTGACGTATCGCGGCGAGAACCGCGAGTGGGCTGAGTTTGCGCAGGCTCTGCGCGTCAAAGTAGCGAGCACCAAAGACGGCACCGGTATCTATTTCCTTAGCTCTACCATTACCTCGCCCACGCTGGCCCGGCAGTGGAAGGCAGCGCAGGCCGCATGGCCCAATGCGAAGCTGGTACAGTATGACCCCGCATTGGCAGGCACTGCGGCTTCAAAAGGATTGAATGTTCAATACGCGCTCGACGACGCCGATGTAATCGTGTCGCTCGACGCGGACTTTTTATCGGGCGCCAGCTTCCCCGGATTTCACAAGCTGGTCCGCGAGTATGCAAAGCGGCGCAAGGACCCAACCCACCTCAATCGTCTGTATGCAATCGAGAGCACACCCACCACGACCGGTCTCAAGGCTGAGCATCGACTAGGACTCAGGGCGAGCGAGATTCCCGCATTTGTCGCAGAGCTGGCAAAGGCTGTCGGAGTCGCAGGCGTTAACCCTCCGAACTACGCGTGGACCGGCGAGCAGCAAAAGTTTCTTGCCGCTCTCGCCAAGGACCTGAAGGCCAACGCTGGCAAGTGCGCGGTCATCTCCGGCCTTTATCAAGACCAGTCAGTCGCGGAACTCGCACTGGCCATTAACAACGCGCTGGGCAACGTGGGCAAGACGGTTTCCGTCGCGCCCGATCCCATGAATCCGCTGCCGAGCGACCAGCTTGCCGACTTCAAGTCTCTGGTCGCCGACCTCAACGCTGGCAAGGTCGACTGGCTCGTGATTCTCAATGCCAATCCCATCTACACGGCCCCCGCGGACCTGAACTTCGGCGACGCATTCGCCAAGGCCAACATCGTTGCGCACCTTGGCTCGCATGTGGATGAAACCGGTCAGATATCGCACTGGCACATTCCCGCCGCGCATTATCTCGAGTCATGGTCCGACGTCCGCTCCTACGACGGCACAGTTTCCATCGTTCAGCCGATGATCGATCCGCTCTACGGCGGCCGGACGGCGCACGATGTTCTGCAATCGCTGCTCGACGAGCCCATGCTGAGTGCGTACGAAGCAGTGCGCACCACCTCGAAGCCATTGATCAAGGGCGATTTCGAGACGGGCTGGCGCAAGGCGCTGCATGCCGGATGGATCGAAGGAACCTCGTACGACAAGACCTCAAAATCAGGCGCAGCCACCGCGTTCAAGGGAGCCGTCCCCTCGCCCACCTCGAAAGATTCGCTCGAGATTATCTTCCGTCCCGACCCCAACATATATGATGGCCGCTGGTCGAACGTCGGCTGGCTCCAGGAGATGCCCAAGCCCGTAACCAGCCTCAGCTGGGACAACGCCGCCATCGTCTCCGGTGCAACGCTCACCAGGCTGGGTCTCGAAGAAGACGACATCGTCGAACTCACCGTTGGCGGCGGCAAGGTCAAGGCGCCGGTCATCGTCGCGCCCGGCCATCCTGATAATTCAGTCACCGTCTACCTCGGCTACGGCCGCGAGTTTGCAGGCCGCGTAGGCTCCGGTGCAGGCTTCAACGCCTATCTTATCCGCGACACCTGGGCGCCTTTCCACGCCACCGGCTCCATCCGCAAGATCGAAGGCAAGTGGGGCCTCGCCGTCACCAAGAGCCATTTCCAGGACCACCGGTCGAAGACCTTCGGCGGACAGGGAACCGGAAACAACTCGCTTGAAGCCGACGAAGCGCTCGGCCCACGCGGCGTGGTTCGCTACGCCACGCTGGAGGAGTTCAAGGCCAACCCCGGTTTTGCCAATGAAGGCGAGGGCCACGAGAAGACCGACATGGGGACCTCGATGTTCCCCAACTGGACTTACCCTGACAACGCCTGGGGCATGTCGATCGACATGAACAGCTGCACCGGCTGCAACGCCTGCATCGTCAGCTGCTACGCCGAAAACAATATCGCCGTAGTGGGCAAGCAGCAGGTACGCATCGGCCGCAACATGCAGTGGCTGCGCATTGACACCTATTTTGAAGGCGATCTTTCAACGCCCCGCGCGCATTTTCAGCCAATGGCCTGCCAGCACTGCGAGAACGCACCTTGCGAACAGGTTTGTCCGGTCGGCGCAACTGTGCACACGCCTGAAGGCCTTAACACTATGGTCTACAACCGCTGCGTGGGCACTCGTTACTGCTCCAACAACTGCCCCTACAAGGTGCGCCGCTTCAATTTCCTGCTCTTCTCCGATTACGAGACCGAAAGCCTCAAGCTGATGCGCAACCCCGACGTTTCCGTCCGTTCGCGCGGCGTCATGGAAAAGTGCAGCTACTGCGTGCAGCGCATCAATGAAGCCAAGATCGAAGCGGACAAGGAGAACCGTCCAGTACGCGACGGCGAAGTCGTAACCGCCTGCCAGCAGGCGTGCCCGGCCTCGGCCATCACCTTTGGCAACATCAACGACAAGCAGAGCCGAGTGGTAAAATTGCGCGCCGACGAGCGCAGCTACCAGGTGCTTGCCGATCTCAACACCCGCCCACGTACCACCTATGTGGCCGCGGTCATTAATCCGAACTCCGAACTCGAAGAAGCGCCGGTGGAACACGCGCCGGCAAAGGGTTGAATTCACGATGGCAACCAGCGAAGTGAAAACCAAAGATCCCGGAGTCGATCCCGCAACCGGAGAATTCCGGGTCATAGGGCCGGGCCAGACCTTCAGGTCGGTCACCGAGAAGATCTCGCGCATCGTGCTCACGCCGCATACGCCGCTGGGCTGGTTCATGTTCTTCGGCGTCGCCGGCAGCGTTGCAACCGTGCTACTGGTCGCTGTGGTGTGGCTGTTTCTTGTCGGCGTCGGCATCTGGGGCATCACCCAGCCTGTGGCATGGGGCTTTGCCATCATCAACTTCGTCTGGTGGATCGGTATCGGCCACGCCGGCACGTTGATCTCGGCCATTCTTCTCCTCTTCAAGCAGGGCTGGCGTAACTCAATCAACCGCTTCGCCGAGGCCATGACCATCTTTGCGGTGGTCTGCGCAGGCATGTTCCCACTTATCCACGTGGGCCGTCCCTGGCTGGCCTACTGGATGCTGCCGATTCCCCTCACAATGAACATCTGGCCGCAGTTCCGGTCTCCGCTCCTCTGGGACGTCTTCGCGGTTTCGACTTACGCCACCATCTCCGTGGTCTTCTGGTATCTGGGCATGATTCCGGACTTCGGCACCCTTCGTGACCGCTCTGAATCAAAGATCGCCCAGTACTTCTACGGCCTGCTTTCGATGGGCTGGCGCGGTTCGGTACGCCATTGGATGCGCTATGAAACAGCATCGCTGCTGCTAGCCGGCCTTGCTACTCCGCTGGTGCTCTCGGTACACACGGTCATCAGCTTCGACTTCGCCGTGGCCGTCCTTCCCGGTTGGCACACCACCATCTTCCCGCCATACTTTGTGGCCGGCGCCATCTACTCCGGCTTTGCCATGGTTCTCACCCTGGCCATTCCGCTGCGCAAGTTCTACCACCTTGAAGCGCTGGTAACCGAGCGTCATATCGACAATATGGGCAAGGTCATGCTGGCCACCGGGTTCATCGTCGCCTACGGCTACGGCATGGAAGTCTTCATGGCCTGGTACTCGGCCTCGCACTGGGAAGCCTTCATGATGTGGAACCGCATGTTCGGGCCCATGGGCTGGGCCTACTGGGTGCTGGTCACCTGCAACCTGGCGATTCCGCTCACTACTCTGTGGATTCGCAAGCTGCGTACTTCAATTCCGTACATGTTCTTCCTCTCCATAGTGGTCAATACGGGCATGTGGTTTGAGCGCTTCGTGATCATTGTGACCAGCCTCTACCGCGACTTTCTGCCCTCGGCGTGGGGAACTTATCGCGCCACCAAGTGGGACTACATGACCTTCGTGGGAACGCTGGGACTGTTCACGGCGCTGTTCCTGTTGTTTGTGCGCTTCCTGCCCATGATTCCCATGAATGAGATCCGCATGATGTTGCCCGGGGCGAAGATTACTCCCAAGGCAACCGCGAAGGCTGGTGACTGATATGCCCCCACGCGAAGGAACCTACGGCCTGCTGGCCGAATTCGATAACCCCAGCGACCTGGTGCGTGCCGCACGGCAGGCACGCCACGACGGCTGGCGGCGCATGGATTGCTACACGCCCTATCCGGTGGAGGAGGCGGCCGAGGCCATAGGTTTCCACCGCAACAAGGTGCCGCTGGTTACCCTGGTAGGCGCGCTGATGGGCCTGGTGGCGATGTTCTCGTTGGAGACTTGGATCTCGGTTCTTGCCTATCCGCTGAATATCGGTGGGCGTCCCACCTATTCCTGGCCGGCGTTCATTGTGCCAGCCTACGAGTGGACCATCCTTTGGGCTGGACTCTCGGCGTGCTTCGGCATGCTGGCGCTTAACGGATTGCCCTCACTCTATCATCCACTGTTCAATGCGCCGAACTTCCGCGACGGCGCCACAACGGACAAATTCTTCCTGTGTCTTGAGGCGCTGGACCCGAAGTTCGACTTGGTTGAAGCGAAGGCCTATCTGCAGAGCTTCCAGCCGGCTTCGGTAGTGGAGGTGGAGTACTGATGCAAGCGAACCGCCTCAATCGAATTCTCAGCGCAAGCACAAAAGCTGGGCGCCCCATCCTTGCGGCAGCTTTTCGTCGCAAGGGTGGGATACCACGACTGCCGATCAACGGAGCCGTTGCCGTTGTCGCATTCAGCATGCTCATTCTTATAGCCGGCTGCCGCCAGGACATGCAGAACCAGCCCAAGATGGTGCCGCAGCGGGGAACCGACTTCTTCGCCGACCATCGCGGCGCGCGTCCCCAGGTGCTGAACACCGTGGCCCGCGGCCAACTGCGCGAGGACAGCTACTTCTACACTGGCGTGGTGCAGGGCGCGAACGGTTATCGCGAAGAGAAAAATCTCATGCCATTCCCGGTGACGATGGAAGTGCTCAAGCGCGGACAGGAGCGTTTCAACATCTACTGCACGCCTTGCCACTCTCGTGTGGGCAATGGCCTGGGCGAGATCGTCCAGCGCGGCTACAAACCGGCGGCCAACTTTCACGACCAGGTGCGCCTCGCGCAGCCCATCTCGCACTACTTCTACGTAATGACCCACGGCTACGGCGCCATGCCTGACTATTCCGCGCAGCTCACGCCGGAAGATCGCTGGGCTGTTGCGGCCTACATTCGCGCACTCCAGTTGAGCCAGGCGGCGACCTCCGCCGATGTGCCGGCAGGCGCGCAGGTGCAGGACCTCAAGAGCATTGCCGCAAGCGAGGGGCATTCTGAGTACGCGCAGCCCTGGGCTCTGCCTGCAACGGCTGTGCAAGCGTATCCGCACATCGCAAAAGAAGGCACGCCCGGTATGGCTCCGGCCAATCCGGCAGACCCTGCCGTCAAGATTCCAGCAAGCAAACCTGCCGCACCAGCGGCCGTGAAGTAAGGACAGACGGAATGGCACACGAATCACACGCAAAGTCGCTCCCCGCCGACCTCAGTGCGCCGGCCTTCGTTGACGGCTGGAAGATGCGCGCGCTCACGGTAGGAGCCATCTTCTCTGTGATCGCCGCCGGCCTGGCCTTCGCGGACGGATCCATCGACCACGTAATGCGCGCCTGGGTCCTCGGCATGATGCTTACCTTCGGCTGGTGCGTCGGCGGCCTCGCACTGCTCATGGTCCAGTACTGCTCCGGCGGCAAGTGGGGACTGTTGTTTCGCCGGCCTCTTGAAGCCATGAGCCGCACTCTTCCACTGGTCTTCTTCTACTGGTGCGTCGTAGTTATTGAAATGAAGAAGATTTACCTCTGGGCTCAGGTCGACGACGTCGCAGCCGCACTCAAGTCCGGCCTCATTAACGAAGTCCAGGCACACGCCATCGAGTTCAAGCGCCCCATGCTCAACCCCGCTGCCTTCGCCTGGGTCGGCCTGCTCTGTTTCGCGATCTGGACCTTCTACACCTGGCGCCTGAACGCCCTGGCTCTCAAGCGCGACGCCGACAAACAAGGTAACACGCCCTATTGGATCAAGAAACTCGAAAACGTCAGCGGCCCCGGCATTGTCGTCTACGCCCTCACCATGACCGCAGCCGTCATCTACTGGGTCATGTCGATGGACCCCACGTGGTACTCCTCGGTCTACGGCCTGCTCTTCCTCGTCGGCCAGGGCTACTCGGTGCTGGCGCTCTCCATCATCGTTTCCATCTCGCTCTCGAAAGCCGAGCCCTTCAAGACGATTCTTCGCCAGACCGAACAGCACGACATGGGCAAGCTCACCTTCGCCTTTGTCATGCTCAACATTTACCTGGCCTTCGGACAGTTCCTCATCATCTGGTCCGGCAACCTCCCCGAGGAGATTCCCTGGTACCTCGACCGCATCCGCGGCCACTGGGGCATCATCATCACCCTCGACTTCCTCTTCCACTGGCTGATCCCGTTCACCATGCTGCTCTCGCGCGACATCAAGCGCAACAAGAAGCGCCTGATTCGCGTCTGCCAATGGATGGTCTTCGCCAAGGCCTTCGATCTCTTCTGGCTCATCGAGCCCAACTTCAAAGACGCCGCGCGCAACCTCCACTTCAGCTGGGGAATTCTGGAATACATAGCCGTGCCAGTGGCAATGGTCTCCTTCTGGGTGGCCTTTTTCTGCACGCGCCTGAAGACGCGGCCCCTGGTGCAGACCAACGATCCGCATCTGGCGGAGATTCTGGAGCCTGAACATGCACAAGCCTGAGAATCACGGTTCAGGTCACGAGCCTGAAAAAATCGACACCTCCGCGGGCTTTGAGCAGAGCGACGTCAAGATCACGGGAATCCTCGTCTTCATCACCGCGCTCAGCATCTTTGTAGTGGTCACGGCCATCCTCTGCTACGGCATCGGCAAAGTCATCAACGCGCGCATGAACCAGGAAGACGGTCCCAACACCAGGTGGACCAAAACCGTCGATATTCGCCAGCTAGGCAACCTGCCCAATAACCCTGACTTGCAGAACAAGGTCGCTGAACTCACCCAGCAGTTCCCCACGCCGCGCGTGCAAGTGGACGACGGCAACCAGGATGTAGCCGACCTGCACGCCCGCGAAGATCTGCTGCTCGACAACTACAGCTGGGCAGACCCGGCGCACACCAAGGTCAGAATTCCGATCGAGCGCGCCATGGAACTGATTGCCCAGCGTGGCCTGCCCGTTGCGCCGGCGGTTCAGACCACTCCGCTATTAACCGGGGACAGCACGCCGAAGTTGCAGGTGCCCTTGACCAACGGCTTCGCACGCACCGGCTTTGAACAGGAAGCAGCGGTGGTCCAGGCCATTCAGGCCCGCCAGCAGGAAGGCAAGTAGCGATCGCGCCAACACCACGACCGCACCCGGCAATCAATTTCAAATAAGGCCGGGAGAAGGAGAGCAGGAATCATGCAGAGCACAGGCACAATCCGCAGAAGCTGGCGCACCACGGCAATAGCCGCCGCGGGCACGCTCTCGCTCTACCTGGCCGCTGCATCTCCTGCGCTCGTGGCCCAGGTCTCCAGCTACGGCGACAAGCAGGTGGGCCCAGTCAACGACAAGCCGCCCGCGCTGCTTGACGGTGTTGGCATCGCGCAGCGCCTCAACCAGCAACTGCCGCTCAACCTCACATTCACCGACGATGCAGGTCAGCAGGTCGCATTGGGCAACTACTTCGGCAAGCGCCCCGCAATTCTCGCCCTGGTCTATTACCGCTGCCCCATGCTCTGCTCCGAGGAGATGAACGGCCTCACCAGCGCCTTGCAGATGGTGAAATTTGTCCCCGGCAAGGACTTCGACATCATCGTGATCAGCATCGATCCCACCGAAGGCACTGACCTGGCCGCCGCCAAGAAGCGTGAATATGTCAAGCGCTATGGCCATCCCGAAACCGCCAGCGGCTGGCACTTCATGACCGGCACGCAGCCGAATATCGACGCGCTCACCCAGGCCGTCGGCTTCCGCTACGTAAAGATTCAGCTGCCCAACAGCAATCAAATCCAGTTTGCCCATGCCAGCGCGATTCAGGTCGTAACTCCCGAGGGCAAGCTGGCCCAGTACTACATGGGGGTTGAGTACTCGCCGAAGGATCTGCTGCTGGGACTGAACGAGGCGTCGTCCAACCGCATTGGCTCGCCGGTCGACAACATTCTCACGTATTGCTACCACTACAATCCCCAGACCAACACCCACTCGTTGATTGTGGCCAGGGTGGTGCAAATGGGTGGCGGCCTTACGGTATTGCTGCTGGGCGGATTCATGCTGGTCATGTTCCGCCGCGACCTTCATCACGACGACAACGTGGCACAGAACGAAAACGGCGACAAAGGAAACACCGGTCGGGGAGCATCGGGGACAGGCAAAAAGGTGAACGGATAACGGAATGAACCAAATCAGTCCAGTACTCTGGCAGTTTCTCGTCAAGTGGATGACGAACTTCGCGCTGTTTCCGCCGGAGGCGTCCAAGATCGCGCCTCAGATGGACGCGCTGTATTTCTTCATGACCCTGGTGAGCCTTATCGGGCTCACGATCGTGATCCTGCTGGTCGTCGGCTTCTCCATCCTCTACAGCAAGGAGCGCCATCCCCACGCGATACAGATCGAGGGCTCCACGCTGCTTGAGGCCACCTGGACCATCATCCCGTTGGGTCTGTTCCTCATCATGTTCGTGTGGGGTGCGCTCCTCTACTTCCGCATTTACACGCCGCCGGCCAATGCCATGAACATCTACGTGGTCGGCAAGCAGTGGATGTGGAAGGCCGAGCATCCCGGCGGTCAGCACGAAATCAACTCACTGCACGTGCCAACCGGCCAGCCGGTGCAGTTGACCATGATCTCGCAGGACGTGTTTCACAGCTTTTCGATTCCCGCATTCCGCGTCAAGCGCGAAGCCATTCCGGGCCGCTACACGACTGTATGGTTTGAAGCCACAACGCCCGGCACCTATCACCTCTTCTGCACCCAGTACTGCGGCACCAACCATTCGCAGATGATCGGCGACATCGTAGTGCTCTCGCCTGACGACTTCAAGAAGTGGCTGGCCAACTCCACCAGCGGCAACTCGCTGGCCCAGGACGGCGAGCGGCTCTTCGCCAGCCTAAGCTGTGCCGCCTGCCACAACACCCGGCCCGACGCGCGCGGACCAAGCCTGGCCAATGTCTACGGCTCGAAGCTCACGCTCACCAGCGGCCAGGCCATTACCGCCGACGACGCTTACCTGCGCGAGTCCATCCTGAACCCGTCGCAGCACATTACCCAGGGATACGCGCCTATCATGCCCACATACCAGGGGCAGGTCAGCGAAGAGGGCGTAATCGCGCTGGTCGAGTACATCAAGAACCTCGACTCCGACTACCGTATCCAGCAGACAACCAACACAACCGAACTGCTCCCGGAGAGCGTAGGCACTGCGGCTGGGCAACAAGCTAAACCGCAGGGGAAGGTGAATCCATGAGCTCCACAATCGTCAGTCTTCCCGATCAGTCCACGGCCAGGATTCCAAAGACCAACTTTCTGACCAAAGAGAACGGCCTGCTTAGTTGGCTGCTGACCGGAGATCATAAGCGGATTGCAATTCTTTACCTGATCTCGATCACATTCTTCTTCTTCATCGGCGGAGCCCTGGCCGGCCTCATCCGCCTGGAACTGCTTACGCCGCAAAGCGATCTCATGGCTACCGACACCTATAACAAGGTGTTCACCATGCACGGCGTCATCATGATCTTCCTGTTCCTGGTGCCGTCTGTTCCGGCCACGCTTGGCAACTTCTTCATCCCGATGATGATTGGCGCCAAAGATCTCGCCTTACCCAAAATCAACCTGCTCAGCTGGTACCTGTATGTTGTTGGCGGCATCCTGGTCATCTACACCATGGCGGCGGGCGGCGTCGATACCGGCTGGACCTTCACCACACCGCTTTCCACGCACTACATCAACACCAATGTCATGTCCACCGGCATGGCGGTTTTCATCGCCGGCTTCAGTTCCATCTTTACCGGGCTCAACTTCATCGTCACTCTTCACAAGATGCGCTGCCCGGGCATGACCTGGTTCCGGCTGCCGCTGTTTTGCTGGGCCCACTATGCGGCCAGCATCCTTATGGTGCTGGGCACCCCGGTATTGGCCATCGCCATCGTTCTGCTGGCTCTTGAGCGCACTGTCGGCATCGGCGTCTTCGACCCCACCAAGGGCGGCGACCCAATCCTCTTTCAGCATCTGTTCTGGTTCTACTCCCACCCCGCCGTCTACATCATGATTTTGCCCGGCATGGGGGTCATCTCCGAGACCATCTCCACCTTCAGCCGAAAACGCGTCTTCGGCTATACGGCTGTGGCCTTCTCCTCGGTGGCCATTGCGGTCTTCGGCTTCTTCGTCTGGGCCCACCACATGTTCATCATGGGCATCTCCAACTATGCGGTGCTGGTGTTCTCGCTCCTCACTATGCTTGTTGCAGTACCCTCAGCCATCAAGATATTCAACTGGACATTCACCCTCTACAAGGGCTCCATCACCTTCGAAACGCCCATGCTTTACTCCTTCGGCTTCATGGGACTGTTCACCATCGGCGGCATGACCGGCGTATTCCTCGGCGCATCGGGCACCGACATTCATCTCACCGAAACCTACTTCATCGTCGCCCACTTCCACTTCGTCATGGTCGGCGGCATGTTGATGGCCTTCCTCGCCGGCATCCACTTCTGGTGGCCCAAGATGACCGGCCGCATGTATCCGGAGAAGATCTCGCAGCTGGCCGCGGTGGTCACGTTCATCGGCTTCAACCTCACATTCTTCCCGCAGTTCATTCTCGGCACGCTGGGCATGCCGCGGCGCTATGCAGCCTATCCGCCGGAGTTCCAGGTACTCAACGTTTTCTCAACCGCTGGAGCCACAATCCTCGGTGTGGGTTACTTGCTACCGGTTCTCTACCTCACCTGGTCGCTCAAGTACGGCGCCATCGCCGGCAACAATCCCTGGCAGGCTACCGGCCTCGAATGGCAAACCCAGTCGCCGCCCCTGACCGAGAACTTTATCGAAACGCCCATCATGGATCACGAAGCATACGACTACGAATGGCTTGAGGCACAACAAGCGAAAGAGGTGGCAAGTGTCGGATAGCACAGCCATTCCCCACGGTACCCAGGCGGTCGCAGACACCGAACACTCTGCCCACGCGGAGCACCCGCCCTATCAGCGCCACCACTTTCAATCCGTCGAGCAGCAGGCCGACACCACCAACTTTGCCATGTGGCTCTTCCTGCTCACTGAAGTCATGTTCTTCGGCGGCCTGTTTACCGCCTACCTCATCTATCGCAACTGGTACTACCCCGCCTTCGTGGCCGCCTCCCACCAGTTGGACGTTCGCTGGGGCACACTCAACACGCTGGTGCTCATCCTCTCCAGCTTCACCATGGCCATGGGCGTTTGGTGCTCTGAGACGCGGCGCAAGAATGGCCTCGTCCTTTGCCTCATTCTCACCTTCACCCTCGGCATGGCCTTCCTCGGCATCAAGACCATCGAGTACCACGAAAAGTATGAGAAGCATCATATCCCGGGCATGCACTACAGCCTCCAGTCCTTTCTTGATCCGGCCTCGGACGAGGCTTCGGCAAGCTACGGCGACAAGCCGTTGCCCCTCGACATGGCCCGCCACACCGAGATTTACTTCTTCCTCTACTTCGCCATGACCGGCATGCACGCCCTGCACATGATCATCGGCATCGCCATCCTGGGATACATGATCTTCAGAGCACGAGCCGGGGCTTACACCACCGGCCACGTCACATTTGTTGAGAATTTCGGCCTCTACTGGCACTTTGTCGACATCATTTGGATCTACCTGTTCGCGCTGCTCTACTTGATCAGCAGACATCAATAAAGGACACGACAGCATGAGCGAGCAAGCTAAGCACGAAGAACACCAACACCACGTCACCAGCCCCGTGGTCTACATCGTCATCCTTTTCTTGCTGCTGGTTGGCACTGCGGCGACGGTGTGGGCGTCGTTCATTGACCTCGGCCCCTGGAATCCGGTCATCGCGCTGGCCATTGCAACCAGCAAAGCCATGCTGGTGGTGCTCTTTTTCATGGGAGTCAAGTACAGCACCAAGCTGACCAAGCTGACGGTCATCTCCGGCATCTTCATCTTCCTCGGCCTGATCAGCATGACCCTCGCCGACTACATGAGCCGCGCCTGGGGCCGCTGGTAAGAAGACAGCCGTCGGCAGTCAGATGTCAGTTGGAAGCGTCAGTAGTTTTCAAGTAACGCGATCAAGCTTAAAGGGCTGTCCATCAAAGGCAGCCCTTTTTCCGTGCCAAACCCGCCACAAAAGCCGGGTGCCCCACCCTTCGCGCATTTTACGAAGGGTGGTATACCACACACTCAACACCATTCTTGTTGTCATCCGGAGCCGCCCGCTAACTTACCAACTCGCTGATCCGCGCAGCGGGGAGCTAACTTGCCACATATATTCCAACGAACACTCTCTCGCGCCGCACGCACCTCTCCGCAAACCGGTCGTTTATATTCGCCAAAGGAGATTCTTCATCTTGCTTTCAAAGTTGCGCAAAGCCTTGAAGCAGGCCGCCGATCCCGCAAAGGCCCCCGCAATGCAGGCCTACATGAAATCCGCGATGCCCTATCACGGTGTCCCCACGCCATTGCTGCGCAAGCTATGCAAGGCCATATTCGCCGACGTGCAGTACGCGACGGCCTCGCATTGGCAGGCACAGGTGCTCGAAATATGGCGCAACGCCCGCTTCCGCGAAGAGCGCTATGCAGCCATCGGGCTCGCGGGCCACAAGCGCTTCCACTCTTTTCAAACTCCGGCCGCCGTCAAGATGTACGAAGAGATGATTGTTACCGGCGCCTGGTGGGACTACGTGGACAGCATCGCATCCCACCGTATCGGGCAGATCCTGCGCGACTATCCCGCACCCATGCGGCGCAAGATGCTCACGTGGAGCAAGTCACCCGATATGTGGAAGCGGCGCACGTCAATCATCTGTCAGCTCGGATTCAAAGCGGAGACCGATCTCGATCTGCTCTACGCCTGCATCGAGCCGTCACTCGATTCGAAAGAATTCTTCCTGCAGAAGGCCATTGGCTGGGCTCTCCGCCAGCACGCATGGACCGACGCCGCCGAAGTCAGAAAGTACGTGGAGCGCAACCGCGCCTGTCTCAGCGCACTCAGCATCCGCGAAGCGCTGAAGAACATGGGCAAGGCATAGCTCACAGCAACGGCTTCGGTGGCTTCACTGGAGCCCACGCCGGAGCGTAAGTCACCTTGACAGGACGACGATAGAGCCTGGTTCCTTCTACCGCATAAAGCCACGTTGCGCCTGACCCGGCAAACGCAATCCCCGTCACAGCACCAGGCTCAGGCGCATTGAGAATCTCGATGACGCGACCGCTGGCTTCACATACTTGAATCCCAACCGGCGTTGCGAAATAGGCCGCGCCTCCAGCGTCAATTGCGACAGCTTGGACATCACTCGTCGAGCGATCCTCGGGCATCTCCAGGCGATAGAAGGGTTCGCCATTTTCGAGCGATCCGTCGGGCGCTAGCTGAAACGACCAGCTATAGCGGCTGTCTGGATCCGTAAGGACCAACATTGACTGGTCTGGCGAAAGTGCTAAGCTTGATGGAGGTCCGATCTCTCGGCAATCATATTCAGCTTGCAGGTTGCCATTTTTCACCAGACCGATCGTTTTGCCGATTCGATCCAAAAAATAGATTGAACCCTTCGATGTGATTGCGATTTCGTCCGCATCCACGTCCCGCGCCGCAACCTTCTCATCGCCACCCGCAACGTCAAACGAAACAATGCGCCGCTGCGAAGGATCTGCCACATACAACCTTCCATCCGGACCAATCGCAAGCGACACGGTTGCACTTGATAGCTCTTTAAACAGTGTCACGCTACCATCCTGCGCTGCCTTGTAGATTCGCTTCATCTGCGGATCGGAAAAGTAGACGTTGCCGTCGCGATCCGCAATTGGAGCTACGGCTTTGCCATAGTCGCCCTCCACCTGTTCCCACGGCTTGCCCACGAACACCGTCTCAAACACCTTTCCGCGCGGATCCCAACCCGGCTGATGCATCGCCTCGGGTTCATGCACCACGATCGGCTCCGGATAGCCGCGCCACAACCAGCGCAGCGCATCCGGCATGATTGCTCCGCCCTGCTTCATGTTGTGTCCTTCGGTGCCCATCACCAGCTTCACGTCGTATCCCGAATACTCCAGCGCCTCATGCATCACATGATTAGCCATTGGCCAGCTCCCTGAAAAGGAAGTACCGAAAGGCTGAGCGGGAACAATGTGATCGTTGATCCCGTCCTGCATGAAGATTCGTATCGGCTTCGGCTCCGTCTTGCGCACCAGCGCGGGCATTGAATCGGCGCCCTTCATCGCAACATACGTTCCGATGAAGCTCAGCACGCGATGAAACTGATCCGGCCGATTCCACGCCGCCATGAAAGCGCCCACGGCTCCCGTGCTCACGCCGCTGATGCCGCGGTCATTCGGATCCTTCGAGAGGTTGTAACTCTTCGCGACTTCAGGAATCAATTCATTCAGCAGAAACTCAGCAAACCGCCCGCTCAGCGAATCGTATTCAAAGATGCGGTTATACCGATTCTGAACCTCATCCGAAATCACTGGCAGCACTCCGGGATCGATGAAGATGCCTATCATCGGCGGCAATTCATGCTTCGCAATCAGGTTGTCGAACACCACCGGCACACGCACGCCATCACCAAGCGCACCGCTGCCGTCAAGAAAGACCATGAACGGCATCGGCTTGCTCGCATCGTACTGCGCAGGCACATACACCGCGCAGTTATGCGGCGTGCCCGGATAGTACTTTCCCGGCTTCAGGATGAACCTGGTCACCTTGCCCTTCGGCACGCCATCATGCGGCTGCGAGTCGGGCCCGAGCGTGTAGTCTTCAGCGTGTAACACGGTGACAGCCAGGACGAGGAGAATGGTCAGTAGAATTCGTTTCACAAGAAAACCTCAACTCCAGGAATGTGTGATTGAATTTGGGAAAGCGGTGCACATATCTTAAACAACCAACCCATCCTAACGCGTCCGATCAAAGTTGAGGGGCATTTCTTTCCGTATGGCGAAAGCGGGAAAAGACCAGGTGTATTCGCCCATGCAGAATAGAAACAGAGGCCGATCCCCGATGACCCGTAATGGCGGCGACGCACAGACTCCGGAAGAGCTAGCCCGGCTCGCCAATCAGCCCCGCGTGCTGGTGCGCCGAGGCGGCGTGCCGCGCAAAGACGCACAATGCGTCGTCTACTGGATGCAGCGTGCCATGCGCATCGTGGACAACCCCGCGCTCGATGTGGCCATCGAGGCCGGCAATCTGCTCAGGCTTCCGGTGGTGGTTTATTTCCAAGTGATTCCCAACTACCCCAACGCCAACTTGCGGCACTATCACTTTCTTCAGCAGGGACTGAGGGACGTGGCTGAGGACGCAGCCGACCGCGATCTTGGATTCGTGGTGCGCAGGTCCCCCGCAACGCTCGACGCATTTCTCGAAGAAGTCGAAGCAGCGCTTGTCATCGGCGACGAAAACCCCTGCCGCGAGCCGGAGCGCTGGCGCACGGTGCTGGCCAAAAAGCTCAAGCTGCCTTATTGGACAGTCGACGCCGATGTAGTAGTACCCTCGCGCGTCTTCGGACGCAGCTTTGTCCTGTTGCATCACTTCCGGCCCCATCTGAAAGCAGAGCTGTCAAAATATCTCGTCGCATCTGCAAAGATCAAGCCTCTCCGCGCGTGGAAGCCCAGTAAGACCCTTCCGGGGATTTCTCTTTCGGAAGACATAACTGGCGGGTTCACGAAGCTCGACCGCACGGTGGGTCCGGTGGACACCTTCACTGGCGGAACGCACGCCGCGCTCAAGCGTCTCAGAGAATTTGTAAATCTTGAACTCAAAGACTACGATGAGACGCGCAACCATCCGGAGACGCGTGGGACCAGCCGTCTGTCGCCCTATCTGCACTTCGGCAACATTGGACCGCTGACCATTGCGCTGGCTGTGAAGAAGGCCATTGCCGAAGGAAAATCTTCGGCCGCATCCGGCGATAGATATCTTGAGCAACTCATCGGCTGGCGTGAGCTCGCAGTGCTCTTCGTTCGCTACGAGCCAAACTACGACAACTGGGAGTGCGCAGCGCCATGGGCGCGCAAGACGTTGATCGAACACGCTGGCGACCGGCGTCCCTATCGCTACAATCTCCAACAATTGGAGCGCGGCGAAACCCACGACGAGCTTTGGAACGCAGCTCAGCAGGAGATGGTATCGACCGGCTGGATGCACAATTACTTGCGTATGTACTGGGCGAAAAAGATCCTCGAATGGGCACCGGACCCGGCCACAGCATTCGACTGGGCGGTGATTCTGAACGACCGTTACGAGTTGGACGGGCGCGACCCGAACGGTTATGCCGGCATTGCGTGGGCAATCGTTGGAAAACTCGACCGGCCCTGGTTCAACCGCCCTGTTTTCGGTCTGGTGCGGCCCATGGCAGGTGCGTCGATCTCGCGGAAGTTCGACGCTCAGGCGTACATCCGCCAACACGTCGGTGAGGTCTTAACCTAACCAAACAGGTACGGTCCGCGCTGGTGTACTGGCCATCACAGGCGGGCTCCTTTTGCGCTGTCCTATAATGGGCGACGATTCCAATCCCGGAAACTGCTTGTTTCACATTTCGTTATCCAAAGACTTCTGCGCTCATCCCCCTCGGAATATGAAAGAGAGGGGAAGCAGAAATCGGATTCCGGACACGTGTGACAAATTGCATCTTCGAACTGAACTTCCGCAAGCCCACCCTCTGTGGAAGGGTTGGGAATCGTGTTTCCGCCCGCAGGGAACGTGAGGCGCTGGTCTTGAAGCGGGCCATTGCGTTGGCAGCACTGGCGCTGTCGGTTCTGGTTGTCCTTGCAGTTCCGGCAGCAATCGCGCAGGACGCAGCCGCAGGCTTGCCGCGGAAGGCCAAATCGCAGCAGGCAAATCTGCCCCCGCGCGTAATTGAGGCCATGCGGTTTCTAGCGCAGCGCGGCTGGACTCCGACCTGCGGGCTGGCCGCAAGGCACACCGGCGTTCAGCGCACCTTTGGGAAAACGAGCGCGTTAGGAATCGATGCCGGGACCGCGGCAACTGCGACATGGCAACCCTTGGGCCCGACAGCCGTCCAGACGCCCGGGTTCGGCCTGGTCACAGGACGAGTTACAGCGCTTGCACTGGATCCCTCGGACTCTACCGGCGATCGCCTGTTCTTGGGAACAACCGGTGGAGGAGTGTGGGTAAGCCAGAACGCAGGGACGTCCAAATCATCCTCGGTAGTCTTTACGCCGCTCACTGACACGCTGGCGGCCCTTGGCGGCGCCATTGACGCCTCAATCAGCATCGGCGCATTGACGGTTCAGTCCGGTGCGACGGGAGTGATTCTGGCCGGTACCGGCGACCCCAATGACGTTCTCGACTCCTACTACGGCGGTGGCATTCTGCGTTCGACCGACGGCGGAAATACCTGGAGCCTGATTTCCAGAACCAACGATGCAGAAGATGGCCTGGGGGTTATGGACTTCAGATTCCTCGGCGAAGGTTTTGCAGGCTTTGCCTGGAGCACTGTGAGTCCGCAGCTCGTGGTGGCCGCGGTGTCGCAGGCCTACGAGGGCACGCTGGTGAATGCGGCGCGGATCGGCAGCAGCTACGAAGGGTTGTACTACTCCTCCGACAGCGGCGCCACCTGGCATCTTGCAACCATTACGGACGGCGGCGGGAACTACGTCCAGGGTCCTCTGGCAGCGTTCGCAGGACCGGACGGAAACGCGGCCACTTCAGTCGCGTGGAACCCGGTGCGGAAGTTGTTTTTGGCTGCAGTACGCTTCCACGGGTACTACCAGTCGACGGACGGCATCACTTGGACGCGCATGACCACGCAGCCTGGTTCAGGTCTTGGCATGCTTTCTTGTCCAACCAATCCGGGCAGCACAGGCTCGATCGCCTGCCCTATCTTTCGCGGCACGCTGGCCGTGAATCCGCTCACCGGAGACACGTTTGCCTGGACGGTGGACGTGAACGACCAAGATCAGGGGCTATGGCAGGATCAGTGCGCGATAAGCAGTGGGACCTGCAGCAGCCAGACCGTTACCTTCGGCAAGCAATGGAGCACGGCGGCGCTTGGGACAAAGACAACCCAAGGAACGGCCACTATCACCGACGGCAGCTACACGCTGGCGCTGGCCGCGGTGCCGGGGGGCTTGGGGGCGGGACAGGACACGCTGCTGCTGGCTGGGGCCGACGACCTGTGGAAGTGCAGTCTGGCCATGGGATGCGTGTGGCGCAACACTACCAACTCAACCACCTGCAAAAGCGCGCAGGTGGGTGAATTCCAGCACGCGCTGGCGTGGAATGCAGCCAACCCGTCGGAGATCTTTGTGGGCAACGACAGCGGGCTCTGGCGTTCGACCGATGCCATTGGAGAAAAAGGCGAGGTCTGCTCCAATGCAGATTCCAGCCACTTCCAGAACTTGAACGGAAGCCTCGGGTCGCTGGCTGAGGTGGCGAGCCTTTCCGGGGTGACTAAAACACAGTACGCGATGATGGCGGGACTCGGAGTGAACGGGACCGCAGGCGTGAAGAGCAGCGCGGCCACCGAAGACTGGCCGCAGATTCTTGGCGGCTATGGGGGCCCTGTCGCGATCGACCCCAGTGACGACACTAACTGGTACGTGAACAGCCAGGCGGGAGTCTCCATCTACCGGTGTTCGCAATCGGCGGACTGTACGGCGGCGGATTTTGGCTCGAGCCCTGTAGTCAGCGATGCGGACGTCGAGGGAGATGGGGACACGATGTCCACGCCGGCGCCTTTTCTTGTCGACCCACTTGATCCATCGCAATTGCTCGTCGGCACCTGCCGTGTTTGGCGTGGACCGGCAGACAAAAGCGGCTGGAGCGGAACGAACGCCATCAGCGCAATTCTTGATAACGGGTCCACCAGTGGCAAATGCGACGGGGATGCACTGATTCGCACGATGGCTGCGATGGCGTTGCCCGGTGGCGGCGAGCGAGTGTACTTGGGCATGTACGGGTCCGCCAATGGCGGCGTGAACCTGCCCGGCCACGTGCTGAGCGCAACTGTCAACCCTGCTTCCAGTGGACAACCGGTGTGGCACGATCTGACCCTGGGCCCGGTCGCCAACGACATCAACTCCCTGAATAAGTTCGGCCTCGATATTTCCAGCATCTTCATTGACTCCCATGACGCTACGGGAAACACAGCTTACGTAACCGTCGAAGGGACCGAGAATTCGTCGGCAGCAATACAAGTGGCCTACCGCACTACCGATGGCGGAGCGCACTGGACCGATCTGAATGCAAACCTGCCTGAGACGCCTGCCAGCATCATCGTGGTGGACCCGCAGGACGCCAATACGGTCTACATTGCAACGGACGAAGGGGTTTACTTTACAACCCAAGTGGCAAGCTGCGCGCTGGCCCAGTCCAATTGCTGGTCTGTGTTTGGAACCGGACTGCCGGCGGCGCCTGTGGTTGCGCTCAGCACTTCTCCGGCAGGAGCATCATCGCCAGTCCTGGTAGCGGCGACTTACGGCCGCGGAATATGGCAATCCCCGCTGTGGACTGCGGGCACGAGCCTGACGTCTGCTGCTCCCAGCCCAACGGCGCTTACCTTTGCCAGCCAGATGTTCGGGACCGCCAGCAGTGCACAGACGGTAACTCTTCAGAACACAGGAAGCAGCCCCCTGACGGTGACTGCCATTGCAATGAGCGGGGACTTCAGCGAGACCGACAACTGTGTCAACACGAGCGTAGCGGCGGGGTCGAGTTGCGCCATACGAGTGACGTTCACGCCCAGCGGAGCCGATAGCCGCACTGGGGAGATGACCATCAGCGCCAATGTTTATGGCGGACAATTAACGGTGGACATGACCGGGACCGGGACTGCGGCGGGCGCGGTCAGCCTGACACCTGCCAGCATCGATTTTGGTCAGGTGGAGATTGGAGCCACGTCCACTCCTCTGCAGGTTCAGGCCGGCAACAGCAGCGGGACGGCGATTCCCATCAGCGGCGTCGCCATCACTTCTCCATTTGCGATTTCGAGCAACACCTGTGGGACGGCCAACCTTGCTGCGAACTCCAGTTGCCAGGTGCAGGTGGAGTTCGCGCCTACGCAGTCGGGTGCGGCAACGGGAACGCTCACATTTACCGATGGAGCCGGGACTCAAACGGTGGCGCTGTACGGGACCGGGGCCACCGCGGCGACGGATAATCTGAACCCAGGTTCACTGAGTTTTTCCGCAACGGCGACGGGAGCGCTCTCGGCCTCGCAGACCATTACGCTGACCAACACCGGAGATCTGACGCTGACGGCAATCAGCGTGTCGGCGAACGGGGCCTTTCAGGCATCGAACAACTGCGGAACGGAACTGACCGGGCACGCTGCCTGCACCATCAGCGTGGTCTTCGCCCCCACGCAGTTGGGCAGCCTCTCCGGCACGCTCACCGTATCCGATGCGTTGCGCACGCAAACGGCAGACCTTACCGGCACAGGCGTTTCACCGGCAGCGCTCAGTATCAACCCATCGAGTTTGAATTTTTCCACGCAGCAGCCTGGCGTCGCCGGCGCGCCGCAAACATTGACCGTGAGCAACACCGGCGGAGTGCCGTTGGCCGATGTTGGCTTCCAGATCGCAGGCCCGGCCGCAGCCAGCTATTCGATAGGCGCTACAACCTGCGGAGCCACTCTGAGCGGTGGCGGCGGTTGCACGGTACAAGTGATCTTTACTCCGGCAGCGACGGGAGCCATCGCGGCCACGCTCACTGTCTCCTCTTCAACCCTTCGCGTGACGCCGGTTTCGGTGTCACTCAACGGTACAGGGCAGTTGTCAAGTGGGCTGGGCGGCAACCCGGCGCAGTTGACCTTTCCGGCAGTGGGCGTAGGACAGTCCAGCACAGCGCTGCCGGTGACGATCAGCAACAATAGCAGCTACGCAATCAACTCGCTTACGCTTGTGGCCAACGGTCCGTTCATCCTGACCCAGAACACCTGTACCGGGAGTTTGGCCGCCGGGGCAAACTGCACAGCTGCGGTGATCTTTCAGCCCACTGCGAGCGGGACTGTGACGGGCGCCTTGACGGTCAGTTCAGCCTCAGTAACTGTACCGGCCAACGTGGCGCTGTCGGGAGTGGGCTTCGATTTCGCGCTTGCGGTCTCCGGTTCGAGCCGCTTGACTGTAGCCGCCGGTCAGACTGCAAATTATGCAATTACGATCAATCCGGCCAATGGATCCCAGGGAACCTTCACCTATACGTGCAGTACGCTTCCAGCGAATGCGCTGTGCCTGTTCAGTCCCACCTCGACAACAGTGAGCGCAGGCGCCACCGGAAACGTGACGGTCGGGATTTCTACCGGGAAACCCGGCCTGGCCCGGTCCGACATCCCGGCCGGATGGCGCATGCTGCCTTTGGCCTGCGGGCTGTTGCTGCTGCCTCTGGCCTTTGGGCGGTGCCGGAATGCCCTGACGCTGATTGTGCTGTTGGCAGCGATTGCGGGTGGCGTCTCAAGTTGCACCAGCTCGGGCGGAGGAACGGGCGGGGGATCGAGCGGCTCGGGTGGTTCGGGCAGTAGCTCCGCCACACCCCCCGGGACTTACACGATTCCTGTCACCGTTTCTTCCACCGGAATCTCCCATGCGGTTACTTTAACTATGACCGTGGACTGACATCGGCGGCGCGGATGCAGCCTGGGTAAACCGGAATGGGCAGCGGGCTATACTTTATCTTCAGGCGCAATCCTAGGGCTGTTCCGAAGAGTGACCGCAGCGGAATTTGCAGCAAGGCCTGATTCGTGAACCACAGACAGGGAAGATGAGGGAATGACCGCTAAAGTAACCGTTGAAGAAGTAGAGCGTGTGGCCGAATTGGCGCACCTGGAACTGACGCCTGACGAGACAGGACACATGCTCAACGACCTGAACGCCATTCTGGACTACGTGGCCGAGCTGAACGAGCTGGATACGGCAGGCGTAGCGCCGCTGGCCCAAGTAAGTGAGTTGGGAGATGCGGCAGGTGCCAGTGTGCCGCGTGCCGACGAGGTTCAACCTTCGCTAGATCGCGCAGCCGTGATGCCTCAGGCCCCGGAAAGCGACCAGGTTTTCTTCAAGGTGCCCAAGGTGATTGAGCGGTAGGCACCGCCTATCTTGAGTACTCGATTTGCCGGCTGCGGCGAGATCGGGAAAAAGGCAGCAAAAGGCGGTCAGGCAGTAATGAGGGTTCGATAAGGAAGGTTCAATTGTCCAACGAAGCCAAAGCAGCGGAAAACCACCCCGCGGAGACTTATGTTGAAAAACCACGAACGCTGGCCGCTTTGCGCGCCGAAATTACTTCGGGCCGCACCAAGGCCGCCGATCTGGCCGCCAGCTACTACGACCGTATTGCGAAGATCAATCCGCGGCTGAACGTTTACCTGAGCCTTACGAAAGATCGCGCTCTCGCTCAGGCTGCCCGCGTGGACGCTGCGGCCGCCAAGGGCGATCCGCTCGCCCCGCTGGCCGGCATTCCGGTGGGCATCAAGGATGTGCTGGTGATGAAGGGCACTCCGGCCACGGCGGGGTCGAAGATTCTCGAAGGTTACCGGCCTCCCTACGACGCAACGGTGGTCTCGAAGCTGGAAGCGGCAGGCGCGGTGCTGCTGGGTAAGATCAATTGCGACGAGTTTGCCATGGGTTCTTCGAACGAGAATTCGGCCTATGGGCCGGTGCGCAACCCGGTGGATACGGAACGGGTTCCGGGCGGTTCGAGTGGAGGCTCGGCGGCTGCGGTTGCGGCCAACATGGCCGTGGCAACGCTGGGCTCGGATACCGGCGGTTCGATTCGCCAGCCTGCAAGCTTTTGTGGCGTTGTGGGCGTGCTGCCCACCTATGGGCGAGTCTCGCGCTACGGGCTGATTGCCTTTGCCTCGTCACTTGATCGCGTGGGGCCGTTCGCCGCCAACGTCCGCGACGCAGCTACGCTGCTGGGCGCGATTGCAGGTCACGATCCGAAAGATGCTACCAGTTTTCAAGCCCCGGTTCCGGACTACGCAGCGGAAAGCGATAGACCGGTCGACGGTCTGCGCATCGGCGTCCCGGCTGAGTACTTTGCAGAGGGGCTCGACCCGGAGGTGCGGGCTACCATTGAAAAGGGCATAGCCGCGCTTGAGAAGGCCGGATGCACGGTGAAGCCAATTTCACTCCCGCATACAAAGTACGCGATTCCCACTTACTACCTGGTTGCCACGGCAGAGGCGAGTGCCAACCTGGCGCGTTTCGACGGCGTCCGCTACGGCTACCGGTCGCCCGCGTCCGAGACCCTGTCGGCTATGTACAGCCACTCCCGCGACGAGGGTTTTGGCGCCGAGGTCAAAAGGCGCATTCTGCTGGGAACCTACGCACTTTCCGCGGGCTACTACGATGCCTATTATCTGAAAGCCCAGCAGGTACGGCGGCTGCTAGCTGAAGAGTATCTGTCCGCTTTTGCGGATGTGGACGCGATCGTGACTCCCACAGCCCCCATGCCCGCGTTCAAGCTGGGCGAGAAGACCGGCGATCCGCTGGCCATGTACCTGGCCGACATCTACACAGTGACAGCGAGCCTCGCTGGCATTTGTGGCGTGAACGTGCCCTGTGGCGCGACTAAGACTGGACTGCCGGTGGGCATGCAGGTACTCGCCGGCCATCTGAACGAGGGCACGGCCTTTCGTGTGGCGCGAGCCGTGGAAGCAGCAGAGCTGTAGGAGCAAGGGGAATGAGTAAGAGCCCAGGATTTGCAGTGGTGGCTACGGTGGCGATGCTGGCCATGGCGTCGATTTTTCTTGAAATTCCAGCACAGGCGGCTGCGCGCAAGGGGCACAGCGTGGTTCTGGGCGTCGTCAAGCACGTGGCCTACTCAAAGGCAGGCGACCCGGCTGGCGCGGCCTCCGGTGAAGATGCGCTCAAGATTCGCGCTCTCCTGGTTGACGGCGTACTGAAGGAGTGGACCACCGGCGACGCCCACGATGTGACCGACCGTAGCTTTGTGGTGCGGCGAGCGATCCGCCTGAACGACGCTTTACCCGGCGACAAACAAGGTCCCGGAGACAAGCCGGGGCATTGGGTCTGGCAGCGGGGTCCATGGCTGCTTGTGGACCGGGTTAGTGGCCGGGTGACCCCGCTCAAGCTGCCGGACTACGACCCCGGCGTGAGCCAGGTGAGCTGGTTTCGCGACTACGGGGCCTACTGCGGAGTGACAGCGAGCGGCAAGAGTCTCTATGCAGTGGTGGCGCAGGTTGCGGCGCGCAAGCCAGCGCTGGCCAAAAAGCTGGAGGCCTTCAATCCGGCAAACCACGCTGAGCCGGCCTGCGGTCAGCCGGATTGGCAGCGTGAGCCACTGCGCATCAGCTTTCATCCCGCCGGCAAGGATGCGGTCAGCTTCGAAATCGTTCCAGGTTCGGCGGTGTTGGTCGAGGACTCGGGCGACGACGGGGAGACCCCAGCCGCTGCCCCGGAAGCTAAATCAAAGTAGCAAGACAACGGAAAACATGGAAACTCTCGACGAGCTTTTGCGGAAGGCTGAGGCGGCGCACGGGCATCTGTGCGCGGGGCAGATTTTGGGAGTGCGCATGGCCTTGCTCGGCCTGGAGCGGCTTGGAATTACAGATCCGCTAGGCGCAGATCGCAAGCGGCTGGTGACATATGTCGAGATTGACCGCTGCGCAACCGACGCCATTGGTCTGGTGACCGGTTCCCGGCTGGGAAAGCGGGCGCTCAAGTTCCGCGACTGGGGCAAGTTGGCGGCCACTTTTGTCGACCTCGCATCGGGGCGAGGGATCAGGATTGCGGCCCTCGACGGCTCGCGGGATCTGGCTCGCCAGCTCTATCCGCATCTGGAGAGCGAAAGCCGGCAGCAGATGCAGGCCTACCGCGAACTGCCCGAAGACAAGCTTTTTCGCGAGCAATGGGTGCGCGTTGCTGTCGGCCCCAGAGATTTGCCCGGCTACAAAGGTGAGCGCATCGTCTGTCCGCGGTGCGGTGAGAGCGTGAACTTCGGCCGAGTTGTTGAAGTGGACGGCGAGCGCCTCTGCTTGAGCTGCGCCCGTCCGGAACTGTGCTATTGGGAGCCGGACAACAGTTAAAGGCTCGCTACCGCTTGCTCTCCTTATGCAGATTTCAAGGCATCGAGAGCATGAAACCTGCTGCCAGGGCTGCCAGGATCAGCCAGTGTGATTCGGGATGGAATCTGTAAGCCATGGCGATTCCTCCTCCCGCGTGCAACCGCGGAGGGCAGGTCTCGCTTCAAGCCGGCCCGGGGCGAAGAGCGTTGTGAGTCCAGATGAAACAGCAGGCGGCAAGGAGGAGGTAGACAACCTGCAAGGGCTTCATAAGGGGGTGGGTGGGCCTGGCTGGAGGCCAATTCGCCAGCGGTGCGCCTTGACACGCAACCGGCCACGCGTATCTTATCTTTCTAGGCACTCTTTTGGGATCCGGGCGGAACAAGCAATGGTTGAGCGGTATGGTTTCCGTCGCCGGAGCGCCAAAGGAAAGCTGTGTCGAACAGGAAGCAGACGGCAGTAGGGTTCCAGAGACGGATGCGTGCACGGGAAGGGAATCCAGTTCCCGTCATGCGGCAATCTAACTATCCTCCCCGAGCCTGGGCTGGATTGGACCGACGGCCAGGACCGTTCCCGGAGACAAATCTATTTCTTCAGGCGCCCGGCAAAAGGCCGGGCGTGCCTGTGCCCTGAACGGCGGCGAGTTAGCGGCTTGAGGGCGAGCAAAGGATGAGTGTGGCGACGAGTTTTGCGTTCTTTTTGGCAGCACCCACCGGAGCGGCCGGAGGTGGCCTGACGGTGCTTCTGCCCTTGCTGTTGATCCCGGTGCTTTACCTGGTGATGATCCGCCCGCAACAGAAGCGGCAAAAACAGTGGCAGGCGATGCTGGGGTCGATCAAGACCGGCGACCGCGTGACCACCGCCGGAGGCATCCGTGGCATCATCCTGTCGATCAAGGACGATTCGATCATTGTTCGCGTAGCCCCGGACAACCTTAAACTGGAAATTGCCAAGAATGCGATTGCCTCCGTCACCACCCAGGAAGACGCTTCGGGCTCTTAGCAAGCGCCTTCGGGTTTTCAGGACTCGGACGGACTTTTTAGCATTTTGAAGTAGAGAAACGGAACAATGAAGAAGAATCTTAAGAACAAGGTTGCCCTGATTATTGCGGTCCTGCTGGTTTGTCTGTACGGCATCTTTGGGATCCCGTCGGGCGTGAGCGGCAAGGCCCTGATGGAAGCTCTGAGCAGCCGGATTCACCTGGGCCTGGATCTGCGTGGCGGCGCCCACCTGATCTTGCAGGTGGTAGTCAAAGAGGCGGTGAACGGCGAAACTGACAACGCCGTGGCACGGATTCAGCAGGATCTTAAGGCTGCCAACCTGACGTTTTCGCAGGTGTACAAGCCCGATCCGCTCAGGCAGGATGGCACCGGCAAGCCGGAAGTGCTTCGGGTGGAAGGTATCACGCCGGCCAACTCCAGCGCCGTGCGCTCTCTGCTTGACACCAAATATTCCAACGAATACGACCTGACCGGCGGGGGCTCGGACTCGAGTTTCACGCTGACTATGAAGCCGCTGGTGGAAAAGGCCCTGGACGAGAAGACTGTCCAGCAAGCCATCGAGACCATCCGCGACAGAGTGGATTCGCTGGGCGTGAGCGAGCCTCTGATTCAGGAATACAACCTGGGCGCCAACCAGATTCTGGTTGAATTGCCGGGCATCAGCGATCTGGACCGGGTAAAGAGCATCATCCAGTCCACGGCGCGGCTTGAGATTCACGCTGTGGTGGGCGGGCCCTACCAGGATGAGGCCGCGGCGCTGGCTAGCGTGGGCGGCGCGGTTCCGGCCGACCAGGAAATGGTGCATGGTTCCGGGGCTCTGGCAACCGGTTCCGACGCCGACAGCGTGTATGTGCTGCAGCGCATTTCAATCGTGTCCGGCAGCGACTTCCGCTCTGCCGACCCTGGCACGGATCAGAACGGCCTGAGGAATGTCCGTTTCACGCTGACCAATGACGCCGGCGACAAGTTCTGGGACTATACCAGCGCGAACGTGGGTAAGAGCATGGCGGTGGTCATGGGCGGGCGTGTCCGCGAAGTGGCCAATATCAAGAGCGCCATCCGCGACAGCGGCGAAATCGAGGGCAGCTTCTCACCTGAAGAAGTTGAAATCCTGTCGAAGATGCTGCGGACCGGCGCACTGCCGGCCTCGCTCAATTATCTTGAAGACCGTACCGTGGGCGCGTCCCTTGGCGCGGATTCGATTCGCCAGGGCGTTACGGCGGCTATCGTTGGCGTGCTGGTCGTCATGGCATTCATGCTCATCTATTACCGCGGCTCGGGCATCAACGCCGACCTGGCGCTGTTTCTGAACCTGGTCATCCTGCTGGGCTTCATGGGCTTTTCCAAGGCCACGCTTACGTTGCCGGGCATTGCCGGAGTGATTCTGACCATCGGCATGGGCGTGGACTCGAACGTGCTGATTTTTGAGCGTATTCGCGAAGAGGTGCGGGCAGGAAAGGCGCCCTCTGCAGCAGTGGACCAGGGCTTTGCTCATGCCTGGGTCACCATTGTCGATACGCACGTAACCACCATTGTCTCGGCGGCCATTCTGTTCTTGTTTGGAAGCGGGCCGGTGAAGGGCTTCGCGGTCACATTGACATTCGGTCTTGCAGCCAACCTCTTCACGGCGGTGTATGTCTCGCGTGTAATCTTCGAGGCCCACCTGAACAGATTGAAGCCAGGTGAAGTGGTGTCCATCTAGGTTACGGAACCAATGCTGCTCGGGCGAGGATTTCTGCCCGGCGGCGGAAAAACATTGAACGCTGGGGCCCCCAAGGGTCTTCAGCTTGCAGGAAGCGGAGAGAACCAGTGGAATTGTTTCACGGCGTAAATGTGGATTGGCTTGGGAAGAAGTGGTACTTCCTCGCCTTTTCAATGATCTTCAGCATTGCCGGCATCATCTCGATGAGCATGCACTGGGCCAAAATCGGCAGTCCGGTCCCTCTGAGCGTGGATTTTCGCGGCGGCACGCAGGTGCAGGTTCAGTTTGTCCAGACACCGGATTTAGGCAAAATTCGCCAGGCTACCGAGTCGGCCCGTATCAAGGACGCCAGCGTCGTAGTTTACGATGTGCCCACCAACAACGAGGTCCTTATCAGCCTGCCCGAGCAGACCAATGAGACCACCCTCGACGTGGGCCGCCAGGAGATCGTCGATGCACTACAGGCTCATTACGGAAATCCGTTCACTGTGCGTAACGTGCAGGTAGTAGGCCCAACGGTCGGTAAGCAGCTGGAAAAGCAGGCGGGGTTGGCCACTCTCTACTCCATGCTTGGCATGTTGGTTTACCTCTGGTTCCGTTTCCAATTAATTTACGGTGTGGCCGCGGTCGTTGCCTGCTTCCACGACACGCTCATCACCGTGGGCGCCTTTGCGCTAACCGGCCAAGAAATCAGCTTGACTGTCATTGCGGCAATCCTTACGCTGGTGGGCTATTCGATGAACGACACCATCGTTGTGTTCGACCGCATCCGCGAAAACCTGCGCATGAGCCGGCGCGAGGCACTACCGGACGTGGTGAACCGAAGCATCAACCAGACACTGAGCCGGACTGTGCTCACGTCGGGCCTGACCTTCCTGACCGTGCTTTCGCTTTATGTCTTTGGCGGTCCGGTATTGAAAGGCTTTTCATTTGCGCTCGTGGTAGGTATTCTTATCGGTACCTATTCATCGATCGCCGTGGCCGCGCCAATGCTGGTCGCATGGCAGGAGTGGCGCGGGGGGCAGGGCAAGGCTACGACTCTGCCGGCCGCGAAGCGCGCACGAGTTTAGAGAATTTGCGATGTTGTTGTGCAGGGTTTCGCGCGCCGTTTGCGAGGAAAGGTTTCCCCGGACAAGACGTTAGGGTATTCAACCGGTCGGGAACACGGCAAAAAGGAAGTCGCCTGAGCCCGGGAATTGCACCGGTTTTGCAGCAGGTTTTGCAGGTGAGGCGTTGTTCTGATAAGGTGAACACGCTTCTATGGGGACGGTTTTTATGTACGGGAACATTTGCAGTTCTCGCGGTGTCTAAGTAGGAGTAACCAACATCCGATTCGAGGCTGGCCATGTTTGAAGATTCCACGTTTGAATCCGGAGGCAGGATCAAGACCAAGAGTGGTCGTTGGATGATGTTCACAGGCATCGTCAACGGTTCGATTCTTGTTCTTCTCATCCTGATTCCGCTGATCTATCCAGAGGCGCTGCCGAAGGGGATGATGCAGACTTTGCTGTTTGCTCCTCCACCACCACCACCTCCTCCTCCACCTCCACCTCCACCGGAGGTTGTGCACGTGGTTCACGTGCAGTCGGAGATGATGAACAACCAGTTGACGGCGCCCACTCGGATCCCGCACAACATCGTTCAAGTCTCCGAGAAAGAAGCTCCACCGTCCAGCTTCGGCGTGGCCGGCATGGAAGGCCTGGGCGGAAGCAGCAGCGGCGTGACTGACATGTTTGCCAACAGCGGACCTAAGGTAAAGGCCGCGGCTCCAAAGAAG
This sequence comes from Occallatibacter sp., assembly GCA_035945795.1. Classification (GTDB taxonomy): domain Bacteria; phylum Acidobacteriota; class Terriglobia; order Terriglobales; family Acidobacteriaceae; genus Telmatobacter. The sequence goes on along the minus strand of DASYZU010000032.1, from coordinate 214,449 downwards.
GTAAGCATCTCGGCCGGCGTCATGGTGGGCATGTTGATTCAGAAGACCCAGCCCGTCTATCCGCCGATCGCCAAGGCTGCTCGCGTCTCCGGTACGGTGGTGCTTCAGGCCACCATCTCCAAGACGGGGCAGATTGAAGGACTCCACGTCATCAGTGGGCCGGCCATGTTGCAGCAGGCCGCCATGGATGCAGTGAAGACCTGGCGCTACAGACCCTACCTGCTCAACAACGAACCGGTAGAAGTAGAGACCACGGTTAACGTGATCTTTACACTCGGTGGATGATAAACACTCTGGCTCCCTGTTGTGTCTTTGACAAGGAGCCTTGCTTTTGACCTGAATGCGAATCCGGAACTAGTCGCATTCCCAGCAGCCGTAAGGTAGTCTTCAGTTCACAAGAAACTCCTTAGGAGGAACGATTCAGTGATTCTCGCTCAACTCGCACATTTCGCTTCGCACACGGTCAGCAGCCTGGCACTTTTCCAGGAAGAGCAGACAGTCAGCTTCAGCCCCATGGGGCTGTGGGATCATATGGGATGGTTGGCCCGCTGCGTGGCCATTCTCCTATTCATCGAGTCGATCTGGTCGCTGGCCGTCATGATCGACCGCTACCTGTACTTTTCTGCTGCCCGCAAGCAGTCGCGCGAGTTCGCGCCCAAGGTTGCCGGCGCCCTGAAGGACAGCAAGTTGGAAGAGGCGATCAAGATCGCCGATCGCAACAAAAAATCGCATCTGGCCGAAGTTGTTACGGCTGGCCTGCAGGAGTTCCGCGCTTCCGGTGGCACCGCTACCGAGGAGACCATCGCGAGCTCGGGCCGCGCGCTGGAGAGGGCTGAGGCCATCGTCCACGCCAAGCTGAAGAGGGGACTCGCTGTGCTTGCTACCATCGGCGCAACGGCTCCGTTCGTCGGACTGTTCGGCACCGTCGTCGGCATTCTGAACGCCTTCCAGCAGATCGCCACCCAGAAGACTTCTGGTATCGGCGCGGTTGCCGGTGGTATTTCTGAAGCCCTGGTCACCACGGCGTTCGGCCTGCTCGTGGCCATCCCTGCCGTTATGGCCTTCAACTACTTCACGGGACGTGTCGAAGCCTTCGATGTCGAGATGGATAACTCCTCGAGCGAACTCGTCGACTACTTCATCAAGCAGAGCCACAAGCGCTAAGCGAGGCGGTTGCCGGTTCGAGCGAGAAGCTGCGGGGGGCAGGAGAACCTGAATTCTCTCCTGCCCGCCGGTTCCTCTTCGCACAGGCTGGCCGATTTTTCAAAGCAATGCCGGACGGGATCCGGTAAAAATTTAAACGCACGGAGCCCCGACAATGGGAATTGCGGTACGTGACCTAAGTAAAGCCGTCAGCTCCAACATCAACGTCACTCCAATGGTGGACGTGATGCTGGTGCTGCTGATCATCTTCATGGTTATCACCCCCATGCTTCAAAATAAGGTTGCCATCGACATGGCCAAAGTGGACAACGCCGTAGCCATGCCCGACGCCGACAAGGAAGACGCTATTGTCGTTGCCGTCACTCGCGATGGTGGCTTGTTCCTGGGGCAGGACAAGATCGCTCCAAGTGAGCTTGGCCGGAAGGTCGCAGACAAGCTGGCCGACAAACCCGGCAAGACGATCTATGTTCGCGCAGACGCGCGGGCGCAGTACAAGGCGGTTGAAGACGCCATCGACGACGTGCGCACAGCCGGCGTGGATGAGGTGGGTTTGCTGACTGCGAAGAAGGAAGGCAACCTTTCAGGCGGCCAATAGGCCGCCTGGTGGACAGACCGTTTAACGAATTTGCGGTAAACGAGGAGTTTTAAGCCATGGCAATGTCAATGGGGGGCGGGGGAGGTTACTCGTCCGACATCAATGTAACGCCCATGATCGACGTTCTGCTGGTGCTGTTGATCATCTTCATGGTCATCGTACCGGTGACTCCGAAGGGTCTGGATGCGCTGGTGCCCCAGCCGCCTAAGGATCCTCAGAAGCAGCAGCAACCCAACGATCGCACCATCGTCGTCCAGGTTCTGTATCGCCCCGGCGCAGCCCCGACGTACAAGATCAACGAGACCGACGTGGCCAAGACCGATTTGCTGCCCAAGCTGACAGAGATCTATGCGAACCGCGCCGAGCGCGTCATGTTCGTTAGGGGCGACGACGATCTGAACTTCGCCTACATTGCCGAAGTAATCGATATTGGCCGCGCGGCCAACGTGGATCACATCGGGTTGATGACACCGAAGATTCAGGCCGGCCAATAACCGGGCGCAATGTAGCCTCTTCCCTGCAATAGGAGCCGCGGAGGCAGTCGGAATCGGGCAATAGGCCCCGCGCCGATCGCACCGGACAGAGGGGTTGAGGGCGCCAAAGATTCAGGCTGGCCGAAGGGGAAATTGGGGTGGCTCGAATATCCCAGATTCAACAAGGTTGCCAGCCCCGTCCGGAAGCGGTAAAGCCAGACGGAAACAGGAGTACAATTTTTCAATCCTGGTTTCGGTTGCTCCCGCCCGCGGCCAGTTGCAACAGATTCCAGGCGCGCAACCGATAGGCACTCGCCTGAAGGAGAAGGATACGAACATGAATGGACCCGCACGTATTACGGCGTTCGCGGTTACCCTTGCCGGCATGGTGCTTTCCATGAGCGGGTGCGATCAGCTTGCAGCCCGTGACCAGTTGAACAAGGGAGTGGAAGCCTACAAGAGCGCCCACTACGAAGAAGCGATCGGTCACTTCCAAAAGGCAACGCAGCTTGACCCGAGTCTGCCCATGGCAAAGACCTATCTGGCCACGGCGCTGGCACAGAACGTGGTACCCGGTCTGGAAACCGCGGAAAATCTGAAGACAGCGGAACAGGCCATCGAAATCTTCAAGGAAGTTCTGGTCAAAACCCCGAACGATGTGAACAGCCTCAAGCAGATCGCGGGTATTTATTTCCAGATCAAGAAGCTGGATCAAGCCAAGGAGTGGCAGAAGAAGGTTTTGGCCGCGGATCCGAAGGATCCAGAGGCCGCCTACACTATCGGCGTCATTGACTGGACTCAGGCGCATGAGAATACGCTGACAGCCCTCCAATCAGCCGGCGTCAACGACGACGGCGCGGGCAACGTGAAGGCACCCAAGAAGGTAATGGAGCCTCTCAAGGCCCAGAATGGCCCGCTGGTTGAAGAGGGTTTGAAATACCTGAACGACGCGGTAGCCAACAGGGCCAACTATGACGATGCCATGGCCTATCTGAACTTGATCTACCGGCGCAAGGCTGACGTGGACTACGGCGATGCTGCTGCAGTCAAGACAGACATCGCATCCGCAGAGGAATGGCGCACCAAGGCGATGGGTACGCGCAAGGCCAATGAAGAGAAAAAGAACGCAGGGCCGGGCGGTATCACCATGGATTCGAGCGGAAACCTCAAGTAGGTAAGCTCAAGTTTGTCCGTTAACAGCAACGGCCCCCAGCTTCGGTGGGGGCCGTTTTTTTTCGGCCCCCTTTGTCCACATTTCACGAGGTGCATCTTGTTCAAGTCTGTCTCTAGCGGTTTTCCCTGCCTTTCTGTATTTACTTGCCACTCGTTGACCGCTGCCTCATCTTCCGGCACGGTCGCTCAGACGCTCAGCGGTGATTCGTCCCATCCTGCCGCAATGCAGGCGGAAAAATCGCCGGAGGTTTGACTGCGCACAACGACTATGAGGCGCTGGAAGTGACGGTGTGTGGAGACTCGCTGGTTCACGTAGTCGCCCGGCCGGCTGGCGCTCCTGTTTCGACGGCTCCCCGGCTATGGATGCTCGACAAGTCCCAGTCCTGTCCCGGCGCGGCATTCCAGTTCAGCCAGGCCAACGGAGTGACCACTCTGACCACGGTTCGACTGACCGTCTCACTGTCTGCGCAGAAGGGAACGCTGTCCTTCGATACGCTTGGAGGGGAGATGCTGGTGCGAGAGTACCCAAATCTTCCGCGCACCTACCTTCCGTCGGGAATGCCGGCGCTCTACCATATCGAGGACCGGTTCCTGAAGTACGCGAAGGATGGGGCACCCTCAGGTTTGGGCTCAGGAAAATGAGCTGACACTGGGAAGGTGGGCCACCCGCCGCCCTGATGAGAAGCGGGGACTTGTTCAGGGGCGCACTATTGCGCGCCCATCTTAAGGATCTGCTCGGCGAGGTAGCTGTGCACCTTGGCGTCATCCTGGAGCACTTCGAAGTATGCGTTTTGGAGCAGTTGAGCGCGGTTGTTGTGTAGCTGTGTATGGATGGCCTGCTGTACACGGGGGTCGTTCAATTCACGCTGACCTGCGGGGTCGCGGGAGAGCAGCCGGTAGATGGCGTAACCAATGGTTCTGTGCCCTGGTCCTGCGCCGTCATACACGGGAAGAACATCAGTGAACTGACCCGGCTTGAGCTTGCTGAGGGCATCGTAGACTTGCGGGTCGCCTTTGAGCGCTGATTCCGCAATGAAGCCCATGTCACCGCCATTGGAGGCGGTATTGAGATCTTCAGAGAAGTTCATCGCCACGGCGCTGAAATCTTCGCCGCTTTCGAGGCGGTTGTGCAGGACCTGGATTTTCTTTTTGGCGTCGGCGTCGCCGGAGGCCTTGTTGTTTTGCAGGTTGCCGGCTTGCTGAGAAGGCGCGCTGGTGGCGACGATCTGCGCCAGGTGATATTGTGGCTCGATGAGATTGAACTCGGCCTTGTGAGCCGCATAGTAGCCGGAGATTTCAGCGTCTGTGATGTTGATTCTGGACTCGATCTCCTTGTTGATCAGCTTGGTCTTGGTCAACGAGCGGCGGATGTCGCGCTTGAAGTCATCGAGCGAGAGGTCGCGCGCCTTGAGCTGGTTGTCGAATTCCTCCTGCGTGTAAGGCGCCTTGATCTCAGTCAGCTTGGCATTGACGTCCTCATCGGTGGCGGCGAGGTTGAGCTTGGCAGCGCGCTGTTGCAGGATTTCGTCCTCGATCATTCCATGCAGAATGGTGAGGCGCCGGATATCGGCTTCCTCGGGAGAGAGCTTCTGCGGGGCGTCTCCGAGGCTGGCCTTATAATTCCGGTCCATGTCCGCGCGCATGATCTCCTTGCCGTTTACGGTGGCCACAACGTCCGCGGAGGGCGCGCGATGGCATCCGGCTACAGCGGCTAGCATGGCTCCACTTAGGAGAATGAGGACGGCAGAACGATAACGCATCCGGATAATCGATTCGACTTGCAACCTTGTATCTCCTGTGGGACCCAGATGGGCCCCGGCATTCAAGGATAAATCCACTGGACAGTTTTGCGATAGCGCTGCCGACACCTATTTCGCTGCTCCAGTTGGCTGCGCAGGTGCGGCCGGTGGTGTTGCTGGTTGTGTGGCTGCTGGTGCGGCTGGAGGCTGTTCTCCCGCGGCGCGGAGGGCGCGGTCGATCGCCATCCAGACCTGCGGCTCAGGGACGGCGCCATCGATGCGCTCGCCATTGACGAACAGAGCCGGCGCGCCTTCAAGGCCCAGTGCCGTGGCTTCCTTGAGCGAGCCATTCACCTCGGCCTGGTCCTGTTTTGTGAGGCAGGCATCGAGCTTGGTGGTGTCGAGTTTGCCTATCGCGGCCTCCTGGCGAGCGATGCGGTCAAGTGCTGCAAAGCTCTTGGCAGGGTCGCGATCCTGGCCGCTGACTTCCTCACCATGAGAGTGGAGGTAATCGACGTAGGTCCAATAAACATCACCACTCTGCGAAGCCAGGCAGTTGGCGTCGACCGAGGCGTGCATGGCCCAGGGGTGAATCTCCGTCAGCGGAAAATCCTTGTAGATGAACCGCACCTTGTCCTTGTAGCGCTGCATGGTGGAGGGGAACAGCGACTGGTGCATGCGCGCGCAGTAGGGACACTCGAGGTCGTCGAAGTTGATTACGGTGACCTTGGCCGCGGGATTTCCGCGGATGGGACGACCGGCAAGGTCGATGGCCGAGGAGGGGTCTTTCGTCAGGTCGAAGGTGCTCAGACGGGCCAGCTTCTTGCCGTCGGTGGAGATCAGGAAATCCACCACCTGGGAGTTGGCGCCGTTGGAGAGGGTGATGGGCAGCGTGTCATAACCGGTAAACGCGCTGGGCTTGCGAGGGCCAATGGAGACGTCGTAGGTCTGGGGCACGTTGAACTGGGAACGAACCATGACCTCGATGCGGCGGTTGAGTGCTGGATCGGAAGAAGACTGGGCTTTGCAGCCCGCTGTGAGGCAAACTGCCAACAGGATCGCAAAAAAGCGTAAGTGTGACAAAATGAATTCCTCTCAGGAAAGGATACTCCAGCGGGGGGATTGCGGCCCGGGTGGAGGAGACGATTTTCCTCGCGATAATGAGCTGACGCGCGAGGACGGGAAAGGCAACCGTGGGGTGTAAATTGGCCCCATGGATTATGAACTTTCCTGTGATTTTGGGGGTTGTGCTATCCCTTGAATCAGAAAGCGATTCAAGGATGGGGCACGCGGCTCTGACACCTATTCCAGCCCCAGGAGTATTTTCCTGAGCCTATGAACTCGTGTTCTGACGCTGAGGGGATCTCAGAAACACACTCTAATAAGCGGGCGGCAAAGTGGGGTCGCGGAAGATGGAGTTGGAGCGGCGGATGTCGCCGACAGAGCCGAAGTTCGCGATGGTAAAGCTGTAGAGATACTGGGTTTCGTCGCGGACAGAGCCGAGCTGAAAGCGGCGGTAGCCGAGGGTGAGGCCGCAGCAGTCCCAGTTATAAGTAGCTTGCACGCCGGCGTATTGGACCTGCCCGAGGACGAAGTCGTATCCGCCGTTGACAGCTAGGTTGAAGCCGACGCTATTGGGCTTGCCGATGGTGAGGAAGGGCTGCAACTGCTGGCTCTTGATGGTGGAGGCCGAACCGCGGCTCTCGTCCACGGCGTTGAGCAGGGCGTGGCCCAGGCCCACAGTGGTGCGGCCCCAACTGTAGCCGGCATACAGGTTGTCAGAGGTCAGTTCACCCTGTCCGGGATCGTAGTCGAGGTCCCATTGGATGCGCAGGTTGTCAATGGCTTCGAAGCGCAGGCGGGAGGTGATGGGGGCCAGGTTTCGCGGCGAAGTGAGGAAGGCTACGGCGCTCATGTCCAGAGTGGAATCAAAGACGTTGCGACGGCCGGGGATGAGCGCGCCGCCGAAGTAGGGATCGATAAAGACATTCTGGGCGATTTGCCAACTGGCCCATTCGCGGGGACGTGCCGGACAGTCGCCGGGGGTCTCTTGTTTTTCGTTGGCGCATGGCTGCTCGTTCCTGGGGCGCAAGTAGAGCCGCTGCGTGAGCGAGAAGCCGGCCTGGTTGGTGTCGGTGGCGATGTCGTCGGTGTCGACCAGGAGCACGTTGCGGGCCTGTGCGCCGATGCCGCCCACAAACCGGTAGGTCAACTCCGGCTCGATAACGTGGCGCATCACCCGATTCCAGCGGGCGAGGACAAAGTCGCGCTCCAGGGTTGGAGGCCGGACAGTAACGCCTGCCTCGACATCGATGCGGTGGACCGGCTCGTGGCTGATGGTGGGGACACCGTGCCGCAAATCAGTCAGATCGGGGATTTGGCTGATGGTGTAGGAGGTGCCACGCAGGGCGGCCTCGGGAATTACGGACCAACCGCCGGCGTTGAGGGGCAGGGAAAGATGAGGGTAGATGTCGATGCGGCCCACGTTGCGGGCGTGGAAACGGGGCTCAGAGCGGCTGAGATAGCTGAGCGAGGAGCCAAGCCCCCAGTAGACGGGCGAGGCTGCCAACGGCCTGTCGGGTACGTCAAAGCGCAGGCTGGGCAGGTGGAGAATCCTCGCCTCATCGCCGTTGGAGGAGCTGGCAAAGGTTTCAAAGCGGCCCAGCGAAACCGACGGGATGAATCCATTGCGGGAGTGAGTGATGGAGACGTTGCTGGCCACCTGAGAGCTGACGGCCTGTGCAAAGTTGTCGTTGAACACCAACCGGTAAAGATAGCTGGACAGATATTCGACGTTGCCGGCGGCATGGGTATGGGGCGAAATATCCTTGCGCCCCTCGGCGACCACATCCACGCCGCCCTGGTTGACGCGTTCAAAGCCAACCGGGCCGGGAAGGGTGGCAGCGGGTTGATTGGAAGTGGCAGAGACTGTGCTTCCAACTTCCTGCAGCACACCGCGGTCGAGCAGGGCGTTCCAGCGCACGATGAGGTGGTCGAGGTCGCGGCCCTTGTAGCGAAAGTCTCCGTTGGGCGCCCAGCCGCGCTTGCTGAAGAGTTCCGCACCGACGACCATGTCCATGCTGCGGTTGATGACGTAATAGACCTGTTCGCCGACGATGAAGCCCTTGATGGTGGAGTTGCTTATGACGGGAATCAGCAGTCCACTCACACGGCCGGTCTCGTCTACCGGGTGGCGGAGGTAGGGCAGATAGAAGACGGGCAACCCAAGCAGCTTGAAGAAGGAATTGGACGTGGAGGCCTTGCCGTCTTCGAGATTGATGGCGTGGGAGATGATCTGCCAGTCGGGCCTGGGCAGGCGGCAGTTGGTCATGGTGCCGTCGATGAGGCGGTAGTTGTCCTCGCCGGTCTGGAGCAGGACTCTCGCAGTAAAGAGAAACGGGTTGGATGTGGAGTAGACACCGGCGCGGCCAGCCGAGTGGAGACCCTGCGACCCGCTTACGTTGTAAAAGCGCGCGGTGTGCATGTTGAGCCGCATGTCGCCATGTGAGGCGTTGATGAGCACTCCGTTGGGGCCGCCGGAGAGCTGCAGATGACCGTCAGCTTCGAGTGCTGAGGTGGACTGGTGATAGACCACCTTGTCTGCGTGGAGAATGTAGTCGCGGTAGTGGACGACCACGTTGCCGTCCAGGGTGAGCAGGTCTCCCGCCCGCGTCTGGCGATCAGCATCCAGTTGGACGGGCACTCCACTTGCTGGCACTGGCTCAGGAACAGCGACGGGGAGAATCTCCTGGCCCGGATCGTCGGGGAGTTGTGCGTTTGCATCGTCAGAAGCGGTGGTAGTGATGCCGGCCGCGCCCAGCGCGGCCGAAGGTAACGCATTGGTCAACGCTTGTCCCCTAAGTTGCAGGTGACAGAGGGCCAACATCGTGATAAATACTAAGTTACGAGGACGCATCCCTAGACCTGAGACCGGTGCAAGGCCAGCATAGCAAAACCGGGCTACCTTCGATGGGACGCGCACCACGTAGCTCTGACAGCAGATAAATTCGGGTAGCTCGTTTCGGTCACGCATCTGAGATGCGGGCCGTTCCCTTATTGTTCCGCGTATCTCTTTTTTTCGACTGTACGAATTGTCTGCGATGCCCCGGTTTTATTCCAGGCCTCATTGCAGACCGGAACAGCGGTGAGGTCATAAAACAGGGCCAGGAGCCGTACCGGAAGGGATACGATAGCTTTGAGTACAATGCCGAACCAGGCCACACCTTCACCCTCCTGGAAGCAGGAAGTCAACCGGCGCATTGCCGAGCACAAGAACCGCAAGGGATCTTCGTCGACGGAGCCGGAAGGACATTCTGAAGCCCACCATAGCGCCAGCAGCCGTGCCGTGGCGGCAGCAGCACGTGTAGCCGCGCGCTATGCCAAGGCACCCAGCTATAGCGAACAACTGGCCGATGAGGCCCGCGCCGCCGTGCGCGCCGCCGAGGCTGCGTCTCGTGCCGCACTGGAGGCCCAGGCCGCCGCGGAGTCCGTGCTGGCCGGGCTTGAAGCTGCCTCTGCCGCTGAGCCCGCGTGGGAGGTGCACACTTCTCCATCTGTGATTGAGGAGCGGCAAGCAGGGCGAGCGAATTCAACAGCCGAGTGGGCCTTTGACGATGTACCCACCGAAAGCAAGGTCACTAAAGACCAGACTTCTGACGGACATGGGTTTGAAATTCGATGGGAGCCGGATTTGCCGGTGCGGCACACTGAGCCTGCAGGAGGCCGCGCAAAGTACGGTTCTGACTTTTTTGAGGTGGACATGACGGACTGGCGAAAGAATGCACGGCCAGCACAGGAAGCGATCGACGGCGAAGCGATAGAGATTGTGGAAGCGGCACTGCCGATTCATGCGAATCTGATTGAGTTTCCGCGCGAGATTGTGGCTACGCGCAAGGTACGTCCCAGGCGGGCTGAAGGGCCCTACGCCGCGCTTGCCGAGCAAGGGATGCAACTCAGCATATTTGAGGTGGATCCCGGTGCCATCTCGATTGAGCCCGTGGCGAGCGATGTTATGGACGAGGCGTCAGCGCCCGCTTGGACAGGTCCGGAATGGTCGGGTATCAAGCTGGATGCGCAGCCTCCGCGCGAATTCCTGGATGAATCTCCGCAGGAATATCTGAAAGAACCGGAGCCGCGCGAGGCCGAGGCTCAGAATGTGCTGCTGGCGCCGCTGAGCCTGCGGCTGATGGCTCTGGTGGTGGATGGCGCGCTGATAATGGGCGCGGTGCTTACGATTGTGGCGATGGCCGCGGCAAATATGAAAGACCTGCCTTCGTTCAGGGCAGTGGAATTGGGAGTGGCTGCAGCGATGCTGGTTGCCAGCGCGCTCTACATATCTCTCTTCTACGCCTTGGCCAATGGTACACCGGGCATGAAATACGCAGGGATTTCGCTGTGCACGTTCGAGGGTCATAACCCCACGCGCTCGCAAAGGTGCGGCCGGCTGGTGTCGCTGATTCTGTCGGTGCTGCCGTTGGGGCTGGGGATGGTGTGGGCCATCTTCGACGATGACCACCTTAGCTGGCACGACCGGTTGTCGCGGACTTATCTGCGGAAGTGCTGAGCTGAAAGGCCAGGAAAGATGAGGGCCATTCTCGGGATTGATGCAGCATGGACTCCGCATCATCCGAGCGGCGTCGCGCTCGTCCGGCAAGTGAAATCTGCGACGTGGGAATAAGTCCGTGTCTCATCCAGTTACGAGGAATTCTTAGGGCTCCCGAAGCCGGAAACAAACCAGACGGCGCATTTCAAGGTTCCAGTTCACGCATTGCTCGACGAAGCGAGACGTTTTGTGCTGACGGATGTGAAGTTGGTTGTGGCGGATATTCCGTTGGCGACTACACCGATTGGTGGTCGCCGCTATGCGGACGATGAAATTTCGGGACTCTTTGGTGGCAAAGGCTGCTCAGCACATTCACCTTCAGGAACTCGGCCAAGGCACGTCAGTGAGGAGATCCGTGATGGGTTCGACCAATGCGGATTCCCTTTGGCCACTAGTCCAGGCAATCTCTCGGACCACGCTCTGCTTGAGACCTATCCGCATCTAGCGCTGCTGTCTCTGTTGAACGCGCAGTATCGCGTACCGTATAAAGTCAGCAAATCAAAGAAGTACTGGCGGGAACTCGATCTGGAAAAGAGACTAGCGAAGATAGTAGAAAACCTCAAAGAGATATTAGCGAAATTATCGCAGGTGATCGTTGGAATCGACTTTGCGGTCAATAAGAACCCGCAGGGATTCTCAGCTCTTAAACCAGACGAAGATAAAATAGACGCATTGGTGTGTGCATGGGTTGGAATCCAGGCTCTGGAAGGCAGGGCAATGGCCATTGGAAATGATGAGGCAAGCATTTGGGTGCCGGCAGACTTGCAAACCTCCGCGCGGCCCTCGGATTGGTTTGCCCTTCTGGAGTCGAGTTCAGTTGCCTCTGAAGAGTTCATCAAGAGCGTTGAAGATATGCCATGCAAGAGCGCTCAATGCAAAAACTGCGGAAATACTGAAGAGCAGCGGGCAGTATCGAGAGAGTCGCGATGAATCTCTCACCGTTTTGCTGATGATATTGCCCCAATCATCCGAGCGTGAAATGGCAGTAGAGGAATTGTTGAGCCGTCCCGAACGGGGTCTGGTGTTCGACCACCTCACTTCTTACCAACCGAAAATCTTGTCCCAACTCGAGCTGCAGCGATTCTGCGTTATAGCGCCTGGTGACGAGCCCGCTGCATTTCTCCGGTCCCTGAGGCCCAAAGGTCGCGATCACGACGTGTCCGCCAATTTTGAGGGATGAGGAAAGCTGGCGAACGTAAGCCATTCGCCGATCAGGCTCAGTTAAAAAGTGGAAGACTGCACGATCGTGCCAGACATCGTAGGCGCGCTGACGAAGAGCAACCCCGGTTACATTTCCAGCGAGCCAATTGATATTTTTTGCTGCCGCACCCAGGCGGTCCTGGGATTTCCTGATCGCCGCTTCGGCAATATCGAGGACGGTTAGAAAGCAATACTGCCTGGTGAGCAAATCATCGGCCAGCGTGGATTCGCCGCCTCCCACATCGATGATGGAAGCAGACCGATCGGGGGCAGCTTCTGAAATCCAGTCGAGTGACGTTTGCAGGTGAGGCTGAAACCAGCTCGTCTCCACCGGAGACTTCGTCTGATAGATGCGTTCCCAATGGTCTTGCAGGGTCATGTCTTATGATATCGCTGCTGGAATTGAATTGATGCCGGGATTTCGAATTTTGCAGCACACGGCTGGCGAATTCGCTAGTGCGCAGGTCTACGAGCGGGGTCTGAAGCGGGTGTAAGCTCTCTCGAAGGGAGTACTCCTCAGGATGATGACCGTTGAATTATCAAAACAAGCGCGCGTGGCTGCAATAGCTTCTGTACAGCGCTACTTCGAAGAGAATCTGCCCGAACCCATCGGCAATCTGGGCGCGGGCCTGCTGCTTGACTTCTTCATTGAGGAAGTGGGGCCTGTGATTTATAACCAGGCCATTGCAGACGCGCAGACACGGTTGCAACAACGCGTCGTGGATCAGAACGGAGAACTCTACGGCGATGAATTTCAGTACTGGCCCCGAGTCGATAGCAAGAGAAAGGACCGACGCTAGTGGGTTTGATTGTGGTTCACATCCACGGTTGCAAGAAGGCTGAGGCCAGTGGTCTCCCAGGTCTCAAACGCGAGACCTGGGGCACCCGCAGCTTTCCCTTCGACGCATCAGACTTAACTACGTTGCTAATGCGCGGAGGGCGGAGACGCCGGCGCCAAGGAGGGCGGTTTCGTCGTCGGGGGGCAGGATTTCAAGCGTGAAGCTTTGCAGCGGTGTCATCTTGACCATGGATTCGATGTGGGCGCGCAGCAAGGGAAGCTCGACGAAACCTACATTGTGGCCGGTGAAGTAGAAGCGGCCCGGGCCGGCGATGTGAATGAACGATGCGGTGGCAGCCGCCAATGCGCGGTGCCACAGGTCGACAAACTCGCGGCAGCGCTGGTCGCCCTGCTTTGCGTGGGCAAATACTTCTTCTGGTTCAAGGTCGAGGAAGCGCATGCGCATGGCGCGGTAGCCCATGATGCCTTCAAGATGGCCGAGACCGCCACAGCCGCAATAACGCTCCTTGGGGTCGAGGGTGACGGTGATGTGGCCGCCCTCCCAGACGCCTTCGACGTAAGGCCAGCGGCCGTAGCCGATGCCGTTGCCGATGGTCCAGACGCGAGTGAGCTTTTCAAGGCGGCCGTGGGTGGCAGCTACGCCGGCGGCGATGGCGTCGGCGTCGTTGGCTACGTGGACGGGCACGGCGATTCTGCGGGCTGCGAGTTCCCTGGTCAGCTCTTCGGCCATTCGCATTCCCTTGATCTGGGTCAGGTTGGGCGAGTCTTCGACAACGCCGTTGCGGATAATGCCGGGAACGGCGACACCGATGGCGTCCAGCGGACGGGGATCGGCTTTGGCCAGGAAGGCGACCTGGGTGGCGAGTATCTGGACAAGCTCGGTGGGGGGAAGCGCGCTTAGCGCGTCGGTGAAGGCTTCGTGGAATGCGTCGGTCTCGGCGGGGTCGCTGGGATAGCGCAAGGGCTTGCCGGTGAGGCGCTGGTCCTCAAGCCGGCCGGCCACGATGTGATCGGTAATCACGATGCCGATAGCTGTGGTCATGAAGAAGCCCTCCGGGCTTTTTTAGCTTTTAGCTTCTAGCTGCTAGTTTCTAGCTCCTAGCTGCTTTGTGCGGGTACGGGAAGTTTTGGAACAAAGTACAGCAAGTTAGCCCCCCGCTACGCGGGGTTAGCGAGTCAGCAAGTCATCGTGGGGGACGCGACGGCTGGGGTTTATCCTTTGTGGGCCGGCGGCGTTGGTGGAGCTCTGATCGAAAGCTTCCGTGCGTCTCTCTCCATTTTTCATTTGGCATTCCCTCGGCGGCTATTGGTTCCTGCACAAGAAATATCCTTGCACCGTCCCTACGGGACTCCGTAGTGGAATTGTGAAATACCGTTTCCCCACGCTGAAGCGCGGGGCTAACAAACTTTGCGCCTCTGGCGCGGCTGCCAGGACATTACTTATGCAGTGTTCAATAAAGCCGGGCAATTTCTCTTGCGTTCTTTCGACATGGCTAAAGCCATGTCCTTTCAATGCACCTTAGTCTTTCACTACGCCCAAGTTCACAGCACCTCATCATTCACTAGTCTGCCTGGTAGCGGTGGAGGCGGCCGAGGCCGTTGAAGGCGGCTACTTTGTAGCACTCCGCCAGGGTCGGGTAGTTGAAAACTGTGTCGATGAAGTAGTCCACGGTGCCGCCCAGGGTCATGACCGCCTGGCCGATGTGGACCAGCTCGGTGGCGTCCTCGCCGATGATGTGCACGCCCAGAACCTTGCGGGTGTCGCGATGGAAGATGAGTTTGAGCCGGCCTGTGGTATCGCCGCGAATCTGGCCTCGGGCAACTTCGCGATAGTAGGCCATCCCCACCTCGTAAGGAACGTCCTCGTCGGTTAATTGCTCTTCAGTCTTTCCTATGAAGCTGATCTCGGGAATGGTGTAGATACCGTATGGATAAAAGCCGGGATTGGAGGTAGCAGCGTGATCGTTGAAGGCGCGAGCGGCGGCGATGCGGCCCTGCTCCATGGAGACCGAAGCCAGGGCGGGAAATCCGACCACATCGCCGGCGGCAAAGATATGTTCGACCTTGGTCTGGTAGTGCTCGTCGACGGCGATGCGGCCGCGATTGTCGGCTTCGAGGCCGGCTGCGGCAAGGTTGAGGTCGTCGACATTACCCTGGCGGCCCACGGCGTAGAGCAGCGCGTCGCCGGAGACCTTCTTCTTGCTCTCGAGGTTGGCGACGACGGTGCCCGGTGAAGGCTCTTCAACGCTCTCCACCTCTTCGCCCAGGCGCAGGGTTACACGGGCGTCGCGCAGGTGGTAGCTGAGAGCCTCGATAATCTCGCGGTCGGCGAATTCGAGCAGGCGGTCGCGCTTTTCAATGAGCGTGACACGCACGCCGAGGACGGCGAACATACAGGTGTATTCGACGCCGACAACGCCGCCACCAACGACGATGAGGGAGTGAGGCAGGGTATCCAGGCCGAGAATCTGGTCGCTGTTGACGATGGTGCGGCCGTTCACGGGCACCTTGGGCGAGCTGGCAGGCTTGGTTCCCACGGCGATGACAATGTGGTCGGCTTCGAGAGTGGTTTCGGTCTGCGGGCCCGCGACGTGCACCTGGTGGGGGTTGATGAAGCTGGCGATGCCGTGGACCACGTCGATGCCGTTGCGCGAAAGCTGCGCCTCGGTTACGTCGACTTCAGTCTTGATGACGGCCTGGACGCGGAAGGCCAGGTCGGCCATGGTGATCTTTTCCTTGACCCTGTAGTTGATGCCGTAGATGGAGCGGTAGTTGTAGCCGGAGAGGTGGAGCACCGCCTCGCGCATGGTCTTGGAGGGGATGGTGCCGGTGTTGATGCAGACGCCGCCGACGACGGTGCGGGCCTCGACGACGACCACGCGCTTGTTCATCTTGGCCGCAGCCACGGCGGCGCGTTGACCGGCGGGACCGGAGCCAATGACGATCAGGTCATACTTGACGCTCATGCAGGTGTATCTCTCCGGGCTCTATGAAGATTTGGCCAAAGTGGGTACCACCGGGATGCGGCGATGGTCGCTAAGGCGAGGCTACCATAACGGCGGAGGTTGGACACGGTTTGGCGGCGGAAGGGGCGGGAGGGAATCCGGCAGCGCGGGGTAAGACGTAGTGGCAGGCGGGAGCCCCGGCGAAGGAACACGGACCTTTGGCGGGGCTGCAGATCTGGGTATCCGCCTGGCTTGATTTCTCAACGGCTGAGTAACTATCCCAGGTCTCAAACGCGAGGCCTGGGGCACCCAGAGGCTACGAGTGTGCCGGGCGCAGGGCGGGACGGCGCGCGGGCTGCGCACCGTCGGCGAAGGTCCCGCCGGACTGGCGATCTCCTTCCAGGCGGAACTGGCGAATCATGCCGTCCAGGTCGCTGGCCAGCGAGGCAAGGTTTCTGAGAGCTTCGACGGCCTCTTCGGCGCCCTGCGCGGTTTCGTTGGACAACTGCGAAATCTGTACGGCGGATTCGGAGATTTCGCCGGATGCGGCGGTCTGTTCGGTGGCCGATGTTGCGATCAGGTTAATCTGGTGTTCCACCTGCCGGGAGGACTCGATAATGGCTTCGAGACTATGCCGTGCGCGGGAGGTCTCTTCCATGCCGCTTTCGACGGCGGAGCGGCTCTCATGCATCACCTCGAGGGTCTCGCGCGTTTCTTCCTGGATGCTGCGGATGGTTCCGGCAATCTCTTCGGTTGCGCTCTTGGTGCGTTCGGCGAGGCGGCGGACTTCACCGGCGACTACCGCAAAGCCGCGTCCATGTTCTCCCGCGCGGGCGGCTTCGATGGCCGCATTGAGGGCCAGCAGGTTGGTTTGCTCGCTGATCTCCTGAATCACGTTGACGACCTTGCCAATCTCCTCGGAGCGATGAGCGAGCGAGGCCATTTTGTCGGAGACGGAGCTGGTGGCGGCGGCAATTTTTTCCATGGTGGCGGCCGCGGCCTGCATCACGGCGCCTCCCTGGTTAGCGGTCTCGGCTGAGGTGCGGCTGGCCGCGGCTGCGTTCTCTGCGTTATGGCTGATTTCGCCGATGGTAGCGGTCATCTCCTGCGCTGCGGCGGCAACCTGGTTGATCTTGCTTGATTCGGTGCGGGCGTTGCCTGCGCTCTGTACAGAGCGGGTGCTGATCTCCGTTGTGGCCGAGGAGAGCGTTTTTGCGCCCTGGGCTACGGATTGAAGGACGGAGCGCATGGAGGCTGCGCTGCTGTTGAACGCTTCGCCCAGTTGGCCGATTTCATCGGTACCCGTGACGCGGACGCTTGCGGTCATGTCTTTGACGGCCATGGCTTCGAGGGCGTTCTTAAGCCTGTTGATGCGAGGCGCAATCTCGCGGGTGAGAATGAAGCCGGTGAGCGAGCACAGGAAAACGATGAGCAGCGTAGCCCCGAGATTGATCCAGATGGCGCGGTTCGCGGCTGTAGTGGCTCCCTCGGCGTTTTCCATGCCAGATTTTGTGTCAAGTTCGAAAAGCTCGGCCGCAGCCGCGACAGCTGTATCGGCTGACGTGACTGTCGAGTCCGCCATAAGCGCGTCCATCGCATCGCCCATCTTTCCGGATTCAATCAGTGAGATGGCGCGGTCGCTCATCACCTTATAATTCGCGTACGCTGTGGTCATCTTCTGGTAGACGTCGTGTTCCTGGGCAGATGGAATGAGAGGCTCGTACGCCTTTAAGGCTGCCTGGTGATCGTCGAGGGCCTTTGCGCGTGTAGCCGTGTAGGTGGCCGAACACTGCGGCGTGGTGCACAGCAGCAGGCCAAGATCGGCCCGCCGCAACATGATGGCCGAGGCTTTGGCGTCTGCCAGATAGATCAACGAGGGGAAGCTGACATTCTTGAGACTTACGTTTCTCGTTGAAATCCCGCAATAGGTGAAATAGCTGTAGTTCCCCAACACGGTGCAGAGACAGCAAACTATGCCGTAGGCGAAGATGAATTTGCGAGAGACGGGGAGATTTCGTAGCCACTGCATGCCGGTAACCTCTTTCTGAAGGGACTCGTTGGGTGTATCGGCGGAATTCGAGGCCGCTTGAGCACTTTCGTTTGCGGCGGAGAATTGGAGAGGCGTTTGTCCGCTGTGGCATTTGGGGCGCCGGTTGGCAATTGCGGGGCCGACCTTGCCCAAATCGCGGTGAATCGATATTCTTGGGCCGTTTCGTCTTCCCTTTGCGGAGACGCTCTGGAAATGAGGTTTGCTATGGCGATCTTGCGGACGATTGCTCCTTTCAGGCTGGCTGTGCTGGTGCTCGTTTTTCCGGTCGGACCCGGCGGGTTAAGGCTGGCAGCACAGGCGGCGCCTGCTCCCGCTCAGGCAGCGCCGGCACGTCCTGCGCCCACACCGGAACAGTTGGCGATCCAGGCGGCATCCGAAAAGGACCACCAGCGCATGATGGACCTGCTGGGCATCAAGGCACTGCGGCCTGGCGTCAATGGCGACGCGAACGGTCCCAACCCGGCCAACTACGATGAGTCGAAGGCTGATGTCTACCCGAACTTGCCCGATCCGCTGGTGCTGAAAAGCGGCGCGAAGGTGACGTCGGCTGCGATGTGGTGGAGCCAGCGGCGGCCGGAGATTCAAGAGGATTTCGACCGTGAGATACTGGGCCGCACTCCGGCCAATCTGCCCAAAGTGACGTGGGAGGTGGTGAGCACGACGCAGGAAAAGAACGGCGATGTGCCGGTGGTGACCAAGCGGCTGCTGGGTCACGCAGACAACTCACGGTGGCCGGCGATCAAGGTCGATATCGACTTGACGCTGACGACACCGGCTGATGCAAAAGGTCCGGTTCCGGTGATTATGGAGTTTGGATTCAGCCGCGAGTTCATGGCGGCGATGGCGAAGCGGTTCCCGCAGATGTTTGGCGCCGGGGCTGGAAATCAGGGACCGACGTGGCAGCAACAGGTGTTGGCAAAGGGCTGGGGCTATGCGGAGCTGGTGCCCACCAGCTACCAGGCGGATAACGGGGCCGGGTTGACCGAAGGCATTATCGGCCTGATGAACAAGGGCCAGCCGCGTGCGCCCGACGACTGGGGAACGCTGAAGGCCTGGGCCTGGGGCGCGAGCCGGGCGATCGATTACTTCGAGACCGACAAGGCGGTGGATGCGAAGCAGATTGGCCTGGAAGGTCACTCGCGATACGGGAAGGCGACGCTGGTTACCATGGCCTACGAACCGCGGCTGGCGATTGCGTATGTGAGCTCGTCGGGCGAGGGAGGGGCGAAGCTTTACCGGCACATCTTCGGCGAGCAGGTGGGCAACGTAGCCGCTACCAACGAGTACCACTGGATGGCGGGCAACTTCATGAAGTATGCGGGGCCGTTGACGCCCGGCGACATGCCGGTGGATGCGCATGAGCTGATTGCGATGTGCGCGCCGCGGCCGGTGTTCATCTCCGGCGGCGCCCTCAAAGGGGACGGATGGATCGACGCCAAGGGAATGTTTCTGGCGGCTGCGGGCGCGGGGCCGGTGTATCGGCTGCTTGGCAAGCGGGACATGGGGACGACGGAGTTTCCGCCGATTGAGACGTCACTGATCGATGGCGACGTGGCCTTCCGGCAGCACTCCGGCGGGCACACGCCAGCTCCGAACTGGCCCACGTTCCTTGCTTTTGCGGGGCGCTACCTGCACGCATCGGGGGCAGCGCAAGGGCAGCGCGCGCCTACTGCCGAGGAGTTGGCGCAGCGCGATGCGGCAATCAAGGATCATCAGCACATGATGGATGTGCTGGGCATCAAGCAGCTTCGTCCTCCGGCAAGCCACGATCCCAAATCGCCCAACGCGGTGAACTACGACGAGTCGAAGGCGAACCGTTATCCAACGCTGCCTGATCCTCTGAAGCTGAAGAACGGCAAGCGCGTGACCTCAGCCAAAGTGTGGTGGACCAAGCGCAGGCCTGAGATCGTGGAGGATTTCGATCGCAAAGTTCTAGGCCGCATGCCAGCGCACACGCCGAAGGTGACCTGGGAGGTGACAAGCACAAAGCATGAGACGGTCGGCGGAGTGCCGGTGGTGACCAAGCGGCTTGCGGGCCACGTGGACAACTCGGCCGATCCGGCGGTTACGGTGAACATCGACCTGGTGCTCACGACTCCGGAGAATGCGGCCGGGCCGGTTCCGGTGATCATGGAGCTGGCCTTCAGCCAGGAGTTCATGTCGGCCATTGCCAAGAGCATTCCGGGGATGATTCCAGGCGGTCCCGGCAACACGGGGCCGAGCTGGCAACAACAGGTGCTGGCCAAAGGGTGGGGATATGCGATTCTGCTGCCTACCAGCTTTCAGGACGACAACGGCGCGGGGCTCGACGCGGGAATCATCGGGCTCGTCAACAAAGGGCAGCCGCGCAGCCCGGAGGACTGGGGAACGCTGCGCGCATGGGCCTGGGGCGCGAGCCGGGCCTTGGATTATCTGGAAACGGACAAGGCGGTTGATGCGAAACAGGTGGGCATCGAGGGCCACTCGAGATTTGGAAAGGCAGCGCTGGTGACGATGGCATACGATTCGCGCTTTGCCGTGGCTTACATCAGCTCGGCAGGCACGGGTGGTGACAAACTGTACAGGCATGTCTATGGCGAGCAGCTTGAAAACCTGACCACTGCGCCGACATTCTATTACTGGATGGCCGGCAACTTCATCAAGTATGGCGGGCCGCTCGACACGGGTGACTTGCCGGTGGATGCACATGAGCTGATTGCGCTGTGCGCGCCGCGACCGGTGTTTATCGGCGTGGGATCGAATACCGCAGGGGACGAGTGGGCCGACTCCATGGGCGAGTTTCTTGGGGCAGTGGGAGCCGGGCCCGTTTATCGGCTGCTGGGCAAAAAAGACCTGGGAACGAAGACGTTTCCGCCTATGCAGGCCGGACTTCTGGACGGCGATCTGGCATTCAGGCAGCATCAGTTCGGACACACGCCAGCGCCGAATTGGCCGTTCTTCCTCGAATTCGCGGGGCGCTATCTGCACGGGCCGGGAAAGGCGCAGTAACTCACAGCTGCTTTGACATCTTGATGCCATGGCACTCGACGCCGGGCGCAAGCCTGCGGACGGGGCGAAACTCCTCCTCGACACCGGTCTCGACGTAACCGAAGCGACGATAAAGGGGCGGGAGCTCGGGACGCAGGTTGAGGACGACGATGTCCACGGCCTCGCAGCCATCGAGGCGGAGTTGTTCTTCAGCGGCTTCAACCATGACTCGCCCAAGACCCTTGCCCTGGTGTGCGGGGTCTACGGCGAGCTGGCCCAGATATCCGCGCGGGCCGCGGACCTCAGTGTAGACACAGGCGAGAAGCTGACCGGAGGAGTCCTCTGCAATCAGGATGCTGCCTTTTTGCATCATGCCGGCAAGGCGCTCGTCGTCGGTGCGCGTGCCTTCAAGGAAGGTCTCGATTGAAAAAGCTACGTTGACGAGCACAATCAAGCGCGGCCGATCGTCGTCGGTTGCGACGCGAATGTACGGCTGAAAACCGGAATTGGGAATGGAAGGCGTCGAATTGTTCATGGTTCAATAACGCGTCGATGGCATTGCATCCAGAATAGCTGGCCGGGGAAAGCGCGCGAGAAAGTTCCATTGGCCTGTCGAAATCCGGAGCGACTGACTTGTGCAGATTTCCCCTCCATCTGCCCGGAAAATGCTTTAGGCTCATAGCATGGAGTTCAAGGTAAGCGAGCTGGAGCGGGAACCGATCGACTTCAACCTGGAATTGGTTCCGGGGGCGGTCGATCTGGGTGACGAGGCCGAACAGATCGGGCAGCTGGCGACGTCCGGGCATGCTGAGGTGCTGCATGAGCATCGCGGGCCCAGGGATATCGTGGCCGACATCCGGCTGCGGGGGCGATTTGAGGGCAAATTTCAGGTTCCGTGCGCGCGCTGCGTGGAGCCGGTGGAGATTCCGCTGGCGGCCGAGTTTGACCTGATCTTCCGGCCGGCTGCGGCGGATGCAGAGGCCACGGAACGGTCGATTACAGCGCCGGAAACGGAAATCGGGTATTATTTAAAGGACAGTCTGTTGCTTGAAGATGTGCTGAGGGAGCAGGTGCTTTTATCCCTGCCGGTCAGGACTCTGTGCAAGCCCGACTGTAAGGGACTTTGCCCGCGCTGCGGTGAGAACCGCAACAGTACGGCGTGTACCTGCGAAGAGGGTCAGAGCGACCCCCGCTGGGAAGCGCTCTCTGGGCTCCGCGGCCGGATCGAGTCCTGAAAAGTCAGCGGTTTGGCCCTAAGGTTTCGAGGCCTCCCATCCTTTCCGCAAAGGACGCGAAAAGGATGGGCACCCAAGCTGTTTTGGGGCCGGACCAGATAACCCCAAGAGATTGAGGGTGTTCCGCCAGGCCGAGAGGCTGCAACAAGGCTGCTTGCGGCCTGAATGGATAAGACGCGGGCGGAATACGAAAGGAATTGCATCATGCCGAATCCGAAAAGGCGCCACTCAACGCGCCGTACCGCACTTCGCCGCTCTCACGACTTTTTGACGGCGGTGGGACTCTCCGAGTGCCCAACCTGCCACGAAAAGAAGCTGCCCCACCGCGCTTGCCCCAAGTGTGGCGTTTACAAGGGCAACCAGGTTATGGACATCAAGGAAGCAGCCAAGTAGTCTGAGCGATATGCTCATCGACATTGCGCTTGACGCCGTAGGTTCCGACAAAGCTCCAGAGCCGGAGATTCGCGGGGCTATCCTCGCATGCCGTGCTCTGCCTGTGCGGGTTCACCTGATTGGACCCGAGGCGGAGCTGCGCGATTTGTTGGACGAACATCTTGACAATGAGGATCTTCCCATCGTCATCCACAATGCCCTGGAACGGATTGGCATGGACGAGAAGGCGGCGCACGCGGTGCGGACCAAGCGCGACAGTTCCATGCGCGTGGGGCTGAAGCTGGTGCGCGAAGGCAAGGCGGCGGGCTTTGTGACCGCGGGCAATACCGGCGCGGCCATGGCCACGGCCAAGATGGTGCTGGGCGCGCTGCCGGGCGTTGACCGGCCAGCCCTGGCTAACCCGATGCCGAGTTCTACGGGCAATCCGTGCGTGCTGCTTGACGTGGGCGCGAACGTGGACTGCAAGCCGCAGAATCTTGCCCAGTTTGCGCTGATGGGCGAGATGTATGCGCGCAGCGTGCTGAAGATCAACGAGCCGCGCGTGGGCCTGCTCTCGATTGGTGAAGAAGAGACCAAGGGCAACGACCTGACGCGCGAGGCGTTCCCCTTGCTGAAAGCGCTGCCGATCAAGTTCATTGGCAACGTGGAAGGGCGCGACATCTTCAGCGGCCTGGCGGACGTGATTGTCTGCGACGGCTTTGTGGGGAACGTGGCGCTGAAGACCAGCGAAGGCGTGGGCCGCTTTGTGCGCGACGTGCTGCGCGAGTCGCTGACACGCACGGTGACGGCACAGGTAGGAGCGCTGTTGTCGCGGAAGGCCTTCAACGAATTCCGCCGCCGCCTGGATTACAGGGAGTATGGCGGCGCACCGCTGCTTGGCGTGCGCGGGGTGTGCATCATTGGGCACGGCTCTTCGAACGACAGGGCCATCTTCAATGGCGTTCGCGTGGCCTACGAGTTTGCCAAGGCAGGCACGATTGGGCGCATCGAAGAGGAGTTTGCCACGCATCCGAAACAACGCCCGGCCGGCCATGGCGGCAGCCACGCAGCCAAATCTGATGCCACCATCCAGTGAACAGTGGTCAGTGGTTCGTCGATCCCTTGATGCCAAAACCTACGCAACAATCGACCTTTGACGCAACTGTCGTGAGCCAGTTGGCCTGCCCGGCCTGCCTGGGCGATTTGCGTCTGGCGGAGACGCGCCTGGTCTGCGCTGGCTGCGGACGCGGCTATCCGGTTGTGGATGGGATTCCGGTATTGATTGCGGAACGGGCTGAGACGGACGAAACGCGCGGCGACAATAAAGAATAATTCGACCCGAATGCCGGTCCGGCGGTGTGACGCTCTTATCCGCGGTGATAGAAGGGCAGCACGATCATCAGCGCGAAGGCGATGGCGGCGATGAGAGCCAGCGCGATGAGGCTGTAAATGAGAACAAGGTTCGGGCCCGGGGAGGGGCTGTCGGCCGGGTTGTCTTCAGCGTTGGCAGATTCGCGTTCAGGCTCACTCATATTTCAGCGCCTCGACCGGGTCCAACTGGGCGGCGCGGGTAGCGGGAACGGTGCCGAAGATGACGCCCACCAGCGTGGCTGAGGTCAGGGCAATGATTACCGACCATGGCGAGATGGGCAGATGGTAGTCGGTGAAGAAGTGAATCGACAACGGTACCGCCATGCCTACCAGAGTGCCCACAACTCCGCCTGTGAGCGAAATAATGATGGCTTCGGCAAGGAACTGCAGCTTGATTTCGCGATAGGTTGCGCCGAGAGCCTTGCGTATGCCGATTTCGCGGATACGGGCACGCACGTTGGCGAGCATGATGTTCATGATGCCCACGCCGCCCACAGCCAGCGTGACAGCGGCTACCAGTACCAGCACCGCGGTCAGCGCATCGGCGCTCTTGGCCGCCACATCGAGCAGTTCCTTGAGCGTTTGCGCTTTGTACACCGAGTTGGGACGGTGGCGCGACTGGATGATGCGCTTGATCTCATCAGCGGCGTCCGGCACCTCGTCCATGCTGCGCATGGAGAAATAAATCTGATTCACGCGTTCGGTTCCGGTGAAGTAGCGGACCACGGAATAGGGAATCAGGATGGTCTGGTCGGCAATTTCCGACTGGCCGAAGTCGTTGACGCTCATCTTAAAGACGCCGATGACGGTAAACGGAATGCCGCTGATCTCGAAGGTTCGGCCAATGGATGAGTCCGAATTGCCATAACGTTCAACGGCGAAGAGTTCGCTGACCACCGCGCACTTCTGGTGAGTGGTTTCGTCGGTATCGTCGAAGAAGCGTCCCGTTGTGACGATGAGATTGTGGATATTCAGGTAGTTGGGGCTCACGCCAAGAACGAGCGTATCCTTCACCACGCCACCGCCGAAGCTGATGCGGTCATGCATGTCCATTACCGGCGAGGAGTACATCACGCCGGGCACCTGTGCGTCGACAGCCTTTTCGTCCTCGACGGTCAGGTAGTCGGTGTAGCGCACGCGCTCAGCGTTCGTTGCGCCGCCGCCGGCGTACTCCACCTCGACGGAGTTGGTACCGAACTTCTGGATCAATTCCAGAACGTATTGCCTGCCGGTCATGCCGATGGTCACCACCAGGATCACCGAGGCGGTTCCTATGACCATGCCCAAAGCAGTGAGCACAAAGCGCAGCTTGGCGGCGCGGAAGCTATCCACGGCCAGCTTGAGAATCTCGCTCAGCAGCATGGTGCGGCGGGCGCTCAGCAGCGTTTCTTCGAAGGAAGCGTGGCGGGCTTGATCGACTGGATTCATCTTCCCCTTAACAACATGATGCGCGAGCGTGCCTTGCGGCTTCTGGAATCGCCAGATGCACTTGCGGGCTCGTCCCGTGGATACGTCCTCAACATAGCTTACGCGCCCGCCCGCATGGTCTGGAACAGGACGGACCGATAGCTGGCAGCAAAATGGCCGGTAGTTTTGTTCGCGGGGCGGTTTCCCATAAGATGAGCCTTCCGGTTAGACGGGCCTGTAGGTGGCTCGGAATCGATAAGCTGATGAAGGAGGTACGATGCGCGCCCTGGTCTATGCCGCTCCGCGGCGGGTGATTCTGGAAGATTGTCCGCGCCCGCACCCGGCAGCAGGAGAGGTGGAGATTGCCGTCGTCGCTGCGGGCATCTGCGGTGCGGACATCTCTGGGTTTCTGGGGCGCAGCCGTCGCCGCACTCCGCCGCTGATTCTGGGCCACGAACTGGTGGGGCGTACTCGGGACGGGAGGCGCGTGGTGGCCGATCCGCTTGTGAGTTGCGGACGATGCGCGGATTGCCTCGACGGCCGCGAGAATTTCTGTTCTGGCCTGCGTTTGCTGGGCATGGACCGGATGGCCGGCTGCTTTGCCGAGTTTGTGTCGGTTCCCGAGTCGCAGATGTACGAGATTCCGGATGACCTGGAGGATGCACGGGCTGTCTTTGCCGAGCCGTTGGCGAACATCGTGCACTTGTTCCGGCTGGCTGCGCCGTCCCTTCCGTTCCGCATGGGCATTGTTGGTGCGGGCACCATGGGCTCACTGGCACTGAAGATGGCGCTGCACATGGGGGTGCGCGAGGTGCTGGTGGAAGACGTGGACGAAGTGCGGTTGGCGGGGGCAAGGCGGATGGGGGCAACGCTGGCCGTGAATTCCGAAACTGGGCGAGGCGAGGTGCGCAGCTTTGCAGGCCGTGGCCTAGACCTGGTGCTCGATGCCAGCGGTGAGGAACGGGCGCGCCAGGCGGCCTTCGAGCTTTGCCGGCCTGGAGGAACGGTTGTGCTGCTGGGCATGGCGAAGGAGCGCAGCGAACTCGACTTCGGGGTCAGCATCCGCAAGGAGCATCGCGCGTTGATGTCGTTCGGTTACACGCCGGTGGACTTCAGGCGTTCGCTCGATCTGCTTGTTGCGGGCGAGATCGACCTGAGGCCGTGGACCGCGGAGATGCCACTCGACGAGGGGCAGCGGGCCTTTGAAAAGATGATCGGCTCGCGTGGTGACGCGCTCAAGATGGTGCTGCGCGTGAGGAGTCTCAACCGGTGAACTCAATTCCTGTTCTAACAAGAGGTGTTCGGTGACCAGGCCTCTCCACGCGTGGAATCGAGGATCTTCCAGAGAGCGGCGAACGTCTCGATGGATAGCGCTTCGGCGCGGGTCTGCGGGTCGATGGTCGCCTGCGCCATTGCTGTGGCTGCTCCTGCAAAGCCGGCGGCGCGAAGGTTGTTGGCCAGTGTCTTTCGCTTTTGTGCAAAGGCCTGGCGCACGAAGCGGAAAAAGCTCGCCTCCTCGACGCCAAGTTCGGCAAAGCGCGGCGCAAACCGCCAGCGGAAGACCGTGGAGTACACGTCGGGTGGCGGTGAAAATGCGTCGGGCGGAAGCGTGAACAGCCGCTCGGCAGGTCCGTACATCTGGACCGTGACAGAGAGCAGGCCGTAATCGCGCGAGCCCGGCTGAGCGGTGATGCGATCGGCCACCTCGCGCTGGACCATGAGGACGGCGAGGTCGAGCGCGGCATGACTGGCGGCCAGCTTGAGCAGGATCTGCGACGTGATGTAGTAAGGCAGGTTGCCCACGACGCGCAACTGCTCGCCGGCCGAGGCGGCAGCTTCAGCGAAATCGAAGTTCAGCACGTCTTGCTCGACGACCGCGATCTGTGCGTTGACGCTCGACGGAAACTGCGCGCGCAATTGAACGGCGAGGTCGCGGTCCAGTTCGACAGCGACTACGCGGCTCGCTCTTGCGGCCAGAGTGCCGGTGATGGCGCCGCCGCCGGGGCCGATCTCGATCACGGTGCGGCCGGAGATGTCGCCCAGCGCAGCCACGATTCGCTCCACGGCCTGCGCATCGTCGAGAAAGTTCTGTCCGAGTTTGGGCTTGGCGGGCATTGACTCTCTTGATGGTAGATGAACGCAGCGGGCTGACGATGCGGTAGGCAAGGCGGAGAGGTTGATGGATTGCCGCAGCGCCGCCGAAAGAAAAAGGAAACTCGTGCGGCCGCGAAGGTTAGAATGGCAGCGACAGCGCTGAGCTGCTTTTCGTTCGGCGAATTTGCCAGGAGGGTTGACGAGTGAATTCACTCCCACGCCGGTCCTTTCTCAAAGGGACGGCAGCAGCGTTTGCGACGGCTCTCTTTCACAACCAAGCCGTAACGCGCGCAATGGCCGAATCGGGCTCACGGCAAAAGCCTAATATTGTGCTCATCCTCTCCGACGATGTGGGCTATGGCGATCTGGGCTGCTATGGCGCAAAGCTTCCGCGTACTCCGCACATCGACGGCTTGGCTCAATGCGGGCGGCGATTCACCGACGGACATTCCGACGCATCGGTCTGCACGCCCTCCCGCTACGCGGTTCTTTCGGGGATGTATGCCTGGCGACGGGGCGACGCGCGGATTTTGCCCGGCGATGCTGCGCTGCTGTTCGCGGATCATCAGACCACGCTGCCGTCGCTGCTGAAGCAGGCTGGGTACAAAACCGGCTGTGTGGGCAAGTGGCACATGGGCCTGGGGCGCGGGGAGATTGATTGGAACGGGGAGATCGCGCCGGGACCGCGCGAAGTAGGCTTCGACTATTCGTTCATCATTCCGGCTACGGCCGATCGGGTTCCGTGTGTCTATTTGGAGAACGGGCGCGTCGTCGGACTCGACCCGAAAGACCCCATCCGCGTGGACTACAAAAAGCTGGTGGGTGACGATCCGACCGGGCACGACGAACCTTATCTGCTAAAGATGAAGTTGAGCCAGGGACACGACGGCACCATCGTCGACGGCGTAAGCCGCATCGGCTTCATGACCGGGGGAAACAGCGCGCGCTGGGTCGACGAGAAAATGGCAGCGACGCTCGTTGAAAAGGCGACGGCTTTCATCGATGCGTCCTATGAAAAGCCCTTTTTCCTTTACCTCGCGACTAGCGACATCCATGTGCCGCGCATGCCGAGCGAGCATTTCGCTGCGAAGAGTTTGTGCGGGGTTCGCTGCGATGTAATTGAACAGCTCGACTGGACCGTCGGCCGGGTGCTTGAAACGCTGGAAAAACACAAGCTGATGGAGAACACGCTGATTCTGTTCAGCAGCGACAACGGACCAGTGGTGGACGATGGCTATGCGGATGGCTCGGTCGAGAACCTGCATGGACACACGCCCTCCGGCAGGCTGCGCGGCGGTAAATATTCGCTCTATGAAGGCGGGACGCGGGTTCCACTGATCGCTTTCTGGCGCGGCCATATACCGGTGGGCGTCTCCGATGCCGTCATCAGCCAGACAGATCTGCTGGCGTCGATGGCCGCGCTTGCGGGCGTGTCGTTGCCGCAGGGCCAATCGTTCGACAGCGAAAACGTGCTGCCCGCGCTACTGGGCCAATCCGAACACGGCCGCGACGTTCTCATCGAAGCCGACGTGCGGCAGCGCACCGCGATTCGCCGGGGACGATGGAAGCTGCTCGACTTCAACATGCCCGGAGCGCCTGCCGACACGCCAGGCAAGAATTGCGAGCTCTACGATCTCGAGGCCGATTCCAGCGAAACGACCAACGTGGCGGCGCAGCATGCGGACGTGGTTGCTGAGCTCTGGGGCAGATTGCAGAAGATTCGCAGCGGGGCGTAGGCACAAATGTGGCGGTGGCTCGATAACCTAACGCGATCGGGAAAACTCATGTTGAAGAAAACTCGCCTCAAGAATCTTTCGATAATTGTATTTTGCCTTGCGACGATTGTTACAGGCGCCGGATGCGGCGGAGGCGCGATCATTTCACCGGGGTCCGGCAGTTCGGGCCCGCTCAGCTATTCGCAACAGGCGACGGAGGGTGTAAAGGCGCTGCAGCTTTGGTACTCGCAAAGCTCCGGACTTTATGCGTCACCCACGGGTTGGTGGAACGCTGCCAACGCAATCACGGTACTGGTGAACTACGAAAGAGTCACGGGCGGAACGACGTATTATTCCGTGCTGTCCAATACATTTACCGCGGCGCAAAAAACCCACGTAAACTTCACCAACAGCTACTATGACGATGATGGCTGGTGGGCGCTTGCTTGGATTGATGCCTACGATCTGACCGGCAATGCAACTTATCTCTCGATGGGTGAAACAATTTTCTCAGCAATGACAGGCGGCTGGGATACAACCACGTGCGGTGGCGGCGAGTGGTGGAGCACAGACAGAAAATATAAGAACGCGATTGCGAATGAATTGTTCCTGACCGTTGCCGCGAAGCTTGCCAACAGGACCACGGGAAGCACATCGGTGGCCTACCTGAACTGGGCGCAGCAGGAATGGACGTGGTTCAAAGCCTCCGGAATGATCAACGCGCAGAGCCTGATCAATGATGGCCTGAACTCGACGAATCCGAATGTCTGTACGAACAATGGCCAGAAGACATGGTCGTACAACCAGGGCGTGATTTTGGGTGGGCTTGTGGAACTTTATCAGGCAGATAGAGATCAGACATTACTGCCGCAGGCCGAGGCGATAGCAAGCGCCGCCATGACGCACCTTACGACGCCGAACGGAGTCTTGACTGAGTCAGTCTCCGGGGCCGATCTGCCGCAGTTCAAAGGCATCTTCATGCGCAATCTGATGGCGTTGTACAGTGCTGTTCCGAGCGCGCAAAGTGCGCAATACAAAACCTTTGCCGAGACGAACGCCAGCAGCATCTGGAGCAAAGATCAGGGGCCGGGCGTTGAATTCGGCGGATTCTGGCAAGGGCCATTCGATTCAGGCGACGCCACGCGTCAGACCTCAGCGCTCGATGCGCTGATAGCCGCAGCGGCAATGCAATGAGTGGGAAAAACCTGGCCGAAGCACGGGCCTGGTTCGTGCTCGATGTGCGTTAGTCTTGTGCCGGTCCTGCGATTTTGCTACTATAAACAGACACATGGTCCGCGCTTATCAAAGTCGCACTTCTCAAGGCCGCTCCTGTTGTCGCCTGTCGAACATTTTCGACGGGTGTCCCCGCTAGTCTCTGATCTCCCTGCACAATCGATTCAGAAGACTCACCCGTAGCTGAATTGCCGGGTATTGTCTTCCCATCGCACCGGCCTTCAGCGTCCAACTTCGAAGCAAAGAGGTCATGCATGCCGGTAGCCGAAAGCGCATCACGCACCCAATCGCCACACGTCACACTCAACGCTCCGCCGCGCCTGAGCCACTTGCGCCTGCTTGAAGCGGAGAGCATCCACATCATGCGCGAGGTCGCGTCGGAGTTTGAGCGGCCGGTGATGCTCTACTCCATCGGCAAGGACTCGTCCGTCATGCTCCGGCTGGCGCAGAAGGCCTTCTATCCGGCGCCGATTCCTTTTCCGCTGCTCCACATCGATACCGGCTTCAAATTTGCGGAGATGATTACGTTTCGCGATGAGATGGCGAAGTCTATTGGAGCCGAATTGCTGGTGTGGCGCAATGAGCCGGCCATCGCAGCGGGAACAAATCCGATTGCGCTCGACACCAAGCGCTGCTGCGGTTTGCTGAAGACGCAGGCGCTGCTGGATGCGCTGCGGCACTACAACTTCGACGCGGCCTTTGGCGGCGCGCGCCGCGACGAGGAGAAATCCCGCGCCAAGGAGCGCATCTACTCATTCCGCGATAGCGCCGGGCAGTGGGACCCGAAGAACCAGCGTCCCGAGTTATGGAACCTTTACAACGCGCGCATCCATCCCGGCGAGAGCATTCGCGTCTTCCCGCTTTCCAACTGGACGGAGATGGACGTATGGCAATACATCCACGAGGAGAAGATTCCGGTGGTCGATCTCTACTTTGCGAAGGAGAGGCCGATGTATGTTCGCGGCGATTCGCTGCTGCCCATCGAGCAATCTTTTGTGGCGCGTCTCGGCGAGAAGCCGCAGATGGTGAAGTCGAGGCTGCGTTCGCTTGGTTGCAGCCCATGCACCGGAGCCATCCGTTCCGATGCGGAGACGATTCCGGCGATTATTTCGGAGCTGATTTCGTTCCGCTCCTCCGAGCGCGCCAACCGCGTCATCGACCACGACCAGGAAGGCTCCATGGAGATCAAGAAGCGAGAGGGATACTTCTAAATGGCCACTCTGACGCCCCCCATTTTTTCTATCGACGAATTTCTGCAGCAGGAGCGCGAGAAAGACCTGCTGCGCTTCTCGACGGCGGGAAGTGTGGACGACGGAAAGTCCACGCTCATCGGGCGCCTGCTCTACGACACGCAGTCCGTGTATGAAGACCAGGTGCGCTCTATCGAGGGAAAGGGAACCACCGCGCCGGGGCAGATCGATTTTGCGCTGCTGACAGACGGACTTCGCGCCGAGCGCGAGCAGGGCATCACCATCGATGTTGCCTATCGCTATTTTTCTACCGCGCGGCGCAAGTTCATCATTGCGGACACGCCGGGGCACGAGCAGTACACGCGCAACATGGCCACCGGAGCTTCGACGGCCGATGCTGCCGTTGTGCTGATTGACGCGAGCAAAGGTGTTCTTATCCAGTCGCGGCGCCATGCTTACATCGCGTCACTGCTGCGCGTGCGCCACGTCCTGGTGGCGGTGAACAAGATGGATCTGATCGGCTACGACGAAGCGGCCTTCCGCGCCATTGAGGCTGACTTCAGCTCCGTTCTCGACCAGATCGCGGCCGATACCGGTAACCCTGTGGAGCGAGTGTTTGTGCCGGTGAGCGCGCTGAAGGGCGACAACATCGTTCACAAGTCGAGCGTGATGGATTGGTATGAGGGGCCGTCGCTGCTTGAGTTGCTTGAGTCGTTGCCGTCTTCGATCGATACGCGCACTGCGCCGTTGCACCCCGTGGGCAAAGACCTGTCCGCGGGTACCCCGCCGTTCCGCTTTCCCGTGCAGCGCGTTCTGCGGCCCGACCACACCTTCCGCGGCTTTGCAGGACAGATTGCATCGGGAACTATTCGTCCGGGCGATGCGATCACGGTACTGCCTTCAGGCAGAAGTGCGAAGGTCGAACGCATTGTCACCTGGGACGGCGACCTCGCCGAAGCTATCGCTCCGCTCTCGGTAACGCTGGTGCTCGATCGCGAACTCGACATCAGCCGCGGCGATCTGATTGTTTCTTCTCAGGCGCCCGCAACGGTTACAAAGAGCGTGAAGGCTGCGCTGGTGTGGATGGATCAGCGTCCGCTCGAACTGCATCGCCGCTACCTGCTGAAGCACACAAGTCAGACGGTGCCTGTGTTCCTCACGTCAATCGATCACCGCACCGATCTGGGCACGCTCAATCGCGAGCCGGCCCGGGCGCTGCAAATGAACGACATCGGCGCTGTAACGCTGAACCTGCTGCGCCCCATCGCGCTCGACGTCTACGGAGAGAATCGCAGCACTGGCGCATTCATCGTGGTTGACGCAGAGACGAACGGCACAGTTGCGGCGGGCATGATTACCACGGCCTATAGCCTGGCGGCAGTATGCGCTCCTGTTCTTGCGGACACGTGGGGACCATTGACGGCCGGTGAAAAAGAGGCGCGCTGGGGACACCGCGGCGGTGTTCTCGAACTGAAGGGTCCAAAGGAGCTAGTGGACGCGATCGAGCGCTCTCTGTTTGTGGCCGGCGCAGTTCCGATTCGCATCGAAGCCGACGATGATGCTTTTGTGCTTCATCCGAGCCTGCTTGAGATCGTCACCACGCTGCAGGTGCAGGCCGGCTTGCTGGCACTGGTTGTGACCGCGGACGAAGACTGCGCGCTCATGGCGCGCATCGAGGACAAGCAGATCGTTGTGGAGCCAGGGGTCACCAGCGCCGCGGAGGATGCGGACAATGCAGATGACGCGAAGCGCGCCAGCAGGGCAGTCGCAGCCATCCATCAGTTGTTGCACGACACGGGTATCTTCATCTCTTCGGAAATGGCAGGTTTGTGATGAGTACAGTTGAGATCAATGCAGAAGTGAATGCAAGGCTGGAACACGTGCGCGCGACGCTGGCGCGGGAAGTCACAGGAAAGGGGGACGTGTGCCTCACCTGCAGTTTCCAGGCGGAAGACGTGCTGCTGACCAAGCTCGCCATCGCGCTCGATCCGCAGATTCCGATTTTTTTTCTCGATACCGGTTATCACTTCAAGGAGACGTACGGGTATAGGGATCGCATTGCGAGCGAGTGGGAGCTAAACCTCATGAACTTGCTGCCGGAAAAGACGGTGGCCGAGCAGGAAGCGGAATTCGGGCTGCTTTATCAGACGGCGCCCGACCGTTGCTGCGGCTTGCGCAAGGTGGAGCCGTTGTTCAAGGCCGTTGCCAACTATCGCGTGTGGCTCACCGGCCTGCGTAGGGAGCAGGCAAGGAGCCGCGCTGCGCTTGAAGAGTCGGCGATGTTTTCGCTTCCGGGCGGCAAACAAGTGCTCAAGCTGGCGCCTCTTGCCGAGTGGACTACGCGTGACGTGTGGTACGCGTGCGAGCAGCTCTCGATTCCGCTGCTTCCGCTCTACGAGCGCGGTTACACCTCCATCGGCTGCGAACCCTGCACGTCTCTTCCGCTCGACCCCAACGATCCGCGGTCGGGCCGCTGGGCGGGCCACAAGGTGGAGTGCGGAATTCATATTCAAGCGGCGCCGGCACAGTAAGACCTGAGCAAAGAGACAGAAGCAAAGAAACAGGATTAAGGGGACTGAGTCAACGGGATGCAGTACATCATCGGGTTCATCATCGCACTGTTTATCGCGCTCACCGGCGTGGGCGCGGGCACCATTACGGTGCCGATCCTGGTGCTGTTTCTCAAAGTTCCTGCGCCGGTCGCGGTTGGAATCGGACTGATGTTTTCCGCGGTCATCAAATTGATTCTGGTACCGTCGCAGATTATGCGCCGCAATGTTGCGTGGCGCACACTTGGCTTTATGCTTCTGGGCGGAGCGCCGGGCGTTCTTGTTGGGTCGCTGTTCCTGAGGCATCTGATCAGCGCAGGGTCGCAGAACCTGCTCAACGCAATACTCGGTGCAATTCTGGTAAGCACGGCCAGCTGGCAACTCGTCTTCTCGCTTCGCCCCATAAAGGAAAATCGTGATACGCGCGACCGTAGTCCGCTGCTCTCGTGGCTCATGTTTCCTGTTGGCGCCGAGGTGGGCTTTTCGTCTGCCGGGGCGGGCGCGCTGGGCAGCGCCGCGTTGCTGAGTCTTACTCCCCTGGCGCCGGCGCAGATAGTAGGCACCGACATTGTCTTCGGCTTCCTTTTGTCGCTCATCGGCAGCGGCGCGCATTGGTTTTCGCACGCGACAAACCCGCAGTTGCTGATGGAACTCATTACCGGCGGCATCTTCGGAGCCACCTTCGGAACCATGCTCAGCACCCGCATTCCGCGCAGGCCTTTGCGTTTTGCTCTTTGGATATGGCTGCTGATCCTTGGCGGCCAGTTCATCTTCAATAGCTATCATGTGTGGGCTGCGACAAAATAGTCGGATAAGTGCATGGCGAGCGCCACGCCCTGATATAAAGCAACAACTGAGTAGACTGGATCCTATGCCATCCTAAGCGCAAAGAACGCGCTTAGGATGGGGCACCCGAAGGCGTGGCGAATCAGCAGCTCTTGAAACGCGGCCACAGCGTACAATGATTCGGAAGGACTCTTCCCTGCAATGGCAAATTTCCAGATCATGACGAAGCCCATGGGGCCCATCTGCAATCTCGATTGCACTTATTGCTATTACCTTGAAAAAGAGAACCTGTACGGGGACAAGAAGAATTTCAAGATGACTGATGATGTGCTGGAGTCCTACATCCGCCAGTACATTCAGTCGCAATCTTCGCCCACGGTTTCATTTGCGTGGCAGGGCGGCGAGCCAACGCTGCTGGGGGTACCGTTCTTCGAGCGCGTGATTCAACTGCAGGCAAAGTACTGCGGCGGCAAGCGGATCGAGAACGCATTCCAGACCAACGGCACGCTGCTCGACGACGAGTGGGGCGAGTTTCTGCATCGCAACAGCTTTCTTATCGGCATCTCGATCGATGGTCCCGCGGAGATTCACGATGCCTACCGAGTGGACAAGGGCGGCCAGCCGACGCACGCCAAGGTAATGCGCGGGCTTGATGTTCTGAAGCGGCATAAGGTGGAGTTCAACACGCTGACGGTGGTGAACCGCAAGACCGCGTATAAGCCCCTGGAAATCTATAAGTTTTTGAAATCCATCGGCAGCAGGTATCTGCAGTTCATTCCTATTGTGGAAGAGATTGCTGCCGAGCCGGACAAAAGCGGGCTGCGCCTGCTGAAGCCTTACGCGCCGACCCAGACCACTGTTTCCGAGTGGTCGGTGGAGCCGTTGCAGTACGGAATTTTTCTGCAGACAATCTTCGACGAATGGGTGCGCGCGGATGTGGGACGCATTTTTGTGAACCTGTTCGACGTGGCCCTGGAGTCATGGATGGGGATGGACCAGAGCCTGTGCGTATTTGCGAAGACCTGCGGGTCGGCGCTGGTGATGGAGCATAACGGCGACCTTTACTCGTGCGACCACTTCGTCTATCCCGACAACAAGCTGGGCAACATTTTGGAGCGCCCGCTGGCCGGGCTGGCCGGGCTTCCGAAACAGGTTCGCTTTGGCAAGGCCAAAGAGGACGCGCTTCCCCAGTACTGCATTGAGTGCGATGTGCGGTTTGCCTGCAATGGCGAATGCCCCAAGCACCGCTTTCTGAAGACGCCCTCCGGCGAAGCGGGGCTTAATTATCTTTGCGCGGGATACAAGCACTTCTTTCATCACATCGATCCGTACATGCAATTCATGGCCAATGAACTAAGGCATGAGCGTGCCCCGGCGAATGTAATGGCGTGGACGCGGAGCCGGTCCGTGTGAACGCCCAGGTCTCATCCGCCACGGCGGACGAGTCTGGGGCATCCGCACGGAGCCAGGAACGTCGAGCCTATTAGAGGCGTGACAGGTTGCCGTCTTTATCGAACTGCATGGGCTGCGGAGTTCCAGTGAAGGAGATGCCGGGGCGTCCTTCGAGGAGCTTGACGCAGCTTTCCGAGACAAGCAGGCGCTCGAGGCTGAGCGTGTTGGCAATGCGCATCACACGCAGCGACTCTGGGCGCTCGGTGGGGAGCGTTTTCAGGCCCTGCTCAATCGCTTCGCGATCGGAGTCGAAGTGGATGGGAATCTTTGACGAGAGCAGCTTGATGGCCGTTAGCGCGTTCATATACGTGTAGCGGAGATCGAGCGCTTTGACTGCGCGGGCGGTGGCGAAGTCGGCCATGCCGATGCCGATTCCATTGCCATTGGTTGCGACGCTCAGATCTCGAACCAGGATGCGGAAAACGTTAGGCGGCGCCCAGCCGCTTTTGGCCAGTAGCGAATCTGAGTAGCCGGAACCATCGCGGCCGGTTACGTTGGGATCCATTCCAGCCCCACTGATCTCTTTTCCAATCTCATCGACGATCAACAGGTCAATCTCGTCGAGAGGCAGGCGAGGCATGAGCTGCCGCGCATTTTCAAGCAGCCGCTCCTCCGCACTGACCATACCCTCAGGACGCAGCACTGCAATCTCGGCAGTTTGGTGGCGCTGATCTTCAACGATTGCAATGCCGCAGAGGACAGGAACGGTCGAAAGGATCAGCCCGGAAAATTCGCGAACGACGGTCTCGTGCCCCAGGCGAACGACGGCCCGGTGAGCGCTGTTGGCGCCAGCCTGCTTGCCGAATCCGATGGTCAGCATCTTGAGAACTCCGCTGCCCAGAGGGCCGCGAAAATCGGTGTGCGGCTTGACGCGGTTGATGGGTATCACAGCATCAGCCTCGAGGGCGGGAACGCTGAACAAGACTTCCTGTCCGTTGAGAACGGTGCCTATGCTGCGCACTTCCATGCTGGCCTGGATGGGGACGCCGAGGTATTCCGAAGTGATGCCGAACTCGGCAAGCACTTTCGTTTGCCCTTCGGCAGTAGCGCCGCCGTGGCTGCCCATGGCGGGCACGACGAACGGCTTTGCGCCGGCGCTCTTGAGCAGATCAATGGTCGCCTTCACAATCTCTTTCAGATTGCTGATGCCGCGGCTGCCAACGCCCACGGCAATCGTCATGCCCGGCCGGATCTTCCCCGCAATGCCCGTGTCGGCAAACTGCCGCGCGAGCAGACTGGGGAAATCCAGTTGCCTTGAGGGTGGATAACTCTGCCGCACTTCGATCATTCGGGGAATGAAGTTGTTCATAGTCCTCGCTGGTTGCCACAACCCTTCAGCTCCGCACAGGACAGGCTATTGCCTGGTCTTTTACGGCCAAAGTGGGATGCAAATGCCTGAAAGCCTTGATAAGTCATTTATCGCCAGCGTGGTGCGAAAGGGGGGACTCGAACCCCCATGGGTTACCCCGCCAGATCCTAAGTCTGGTGCGTCTGCCAATTCCGCCACTTTCGCAAACTGGATCGTACAGTGGCACAGGAGTTAAGGAGCGATACGCCGACCAACTCCGGCCTTTCCAAGTCTAGAGGCGAAGGTGTGCCTGTTGCAATGTTCTCGGCTGACGGCCTGGAGCCTAGTGCTTGTGAAACGGCTATGAAGATCGATAGGACTATAGTTTTATCCGGAGAGAGAATTGAGCGCTGATAGAAAGTTCACCCGACGTGCACTTGCCAAGGGACTTGCGGCAAGTGGAACCGCAGCAGGGCTTACCCGTTTGCTTGGAGCTGAAACGCAGACGGCGCACGTTTCAACTGAGGCGTTTAGCTGGAAGCTGGTTCATCCCGGCGTGTGGCGGGCTACCATCGGCACTCCTGAGCGGTTCACCCCTGTGCAAAGCCGGCTGGTGCCCGTGCAGACAGAGGCTTTTGAAAAGCTGCCTCGCGTGGACGGTGTTCCTTTGCCGCCGATTGAAGGCAAGAGATTGGCGCGAGGATGCGTGGTGCAGTTGCCGCTGCGGCCGGGAGAAGAGATTTACGGGCTCGGCCTGCAATTCATGTCGCATGCGCAGCGCGGAAAGAAAAAGGTGACGCGCGTCAACGCCGATCCGAAGATGGATACAGGCGACTCGCATGCGCCGGTGCCGTTTTACGTGACGACGGAAGGAATCGGAATCCTGATCGACACCGCGCGCTACGCGACTTTCTATTTTGGCGATGCGCGTCCGAAGCCGGCTCATGCGGAAGGGTCGGCTACCCAAACGAACCCGAACCCGAACCCGAATTACACGCACGACATTGGGAACGGCGATACGGGATCGATTACTGTTGACGTACCCCATGCTGCCGGCGTGGATGTGTATCTGTTCGCTGGGCCTGCCATGCTGGACGCTGTGAAGCGGTACAACGTGTTTTCAGGCGGAGGCAATGTGCCTCCCGAGTGGGGACTGGGTTTCTGGTACCGCGCCGATGCGCGGGCAACCGAGCAAAGCGCGCTCGGACTTGCGCATGAATTCCGCGAACACAAGATTCCCTGCGACGTGATCGGGCTGGAGCCAGGATGGCAGACGCACTCCTACTCCTGCACGTTTGAATGGAACAAGGCTCGGTTCGCAGATCCGGCGAAGTTTTTACGCTCTGCAATGGACTTGAATTACAAAGTGAATCTTTGGGAGCATGCATTCACTCATCCGGCATCGCCGCTGTTTCGGGCCATCCAACCTTGTTCCGGGGACCTCGGCGTGTGGGGCGGGTTGGTGCCAGATTTTGCCGGTGAGCAGGCGCGCGAGGCGTTTGGCGCGTATCATGGCAAAACATTTATCGACGTCGGCGTCAGCGGATTCAAGATCGACGAGTGCGACAACTCCGACTACACGGGCGGTTGGTCTTTTCCTGAGTGCAGCACATTTCCTTCAGGCGTGGACGGCGAACAGATGCACAGCGTGTTTGGGCTTCGCTACCAGATGGCGATCTGGAACGAGTTCCGCAAGCGGCGCCAGCCTACGTACAATCTTGTCCGCTCCAGCGGCGCACTGGCCGCGCCTTATCCGTTTGTGCTTTACAGCGACCTGTACGCTCATCGCGACTTCATTCGTGGGCTGGTGAACTCGGGATTCAGCGGGCTGCTGTGGTGCCCGGAGGTGCGCGACGCAGTGAGCGAAGAAGATTTGATTCGCCGCCTGCAGAGCGTGGTGTTTTCTCCGCTGGCCATGGTAAACGGCTGGTACATCAAGAATCCGCCGTGGAAGCAACTAAATCGCAAGAAGAATAATGAGGACGAGTTGCTCAATGGCTGGGAGAAGCTCGAGGCGCGCTGCCGCGAGGTCATCGGCTGGAGGATGCAGCTTGTGCCTTACCTGACGGCGGCATTCCAGTTCTACGCCGAAGATGGGACGCCGCCTTTTCGCGCGCTGGTGCTGGATGCGCCGAAGGAAACACGGCTGCACAATGTGGATGATCAATACATGGTTGGCGACCGCATGATGGTGGCGCCGATGTTTGCCGGAGAGCCAGGCCGCAAGGTGGTGTTGCCGGAGGGAGCCTGGCACGACTTCTGGACCGGCGAGGCGCTTAAGGGTGGCACGGAGTTGCAGGTACCGGCCTCAACCGAGCGGATCCCCGTGTATGTGAAGAGCGGCAGCATTGTGCCGTGGGCAGACGTCGGCCTGTTTGCGGGCGCTCCGGAGACGCGGCGGCTGACTGCGCGCGTTTATGGTGACGGCTCTCTTCCCTTTACGATGCAGGCGGGCGAGAAAGAACTGCGGCTGAGCTGGAGCAATGGAAAGGGAAGCGTGGAGGGCGGGAGCGGCTACGACGTTTACGCCTGGAAGCGGATGGGGTGAGATGGGGCACGTCGGCTGGCTGGAGTACTTTCTACCTGATCATTTTCATTTGTAGAGCTGGGAGTTTCCCTCAGGGGCTGAAGTCCCACATTTCATTCAGGTCCGTCTTGCGGCGCGTCTAAAGCCGCGCCCTTTCAAAACGCGATTTTGCAATCAGTTCTGAAGCAATTCGCGCGCTTGACCTTTTGAAGGGGAGATTCAGACGCGAAGAATGCGGATGCCTAGCTGCTCAAAGGGCGCGATGGTTTCATCCGTCGCCGCGGTGCTTGTAATGAGCAAGTGAATCTCGTTGGCCGGGCAGATGAAGGCTGGGCTTACCTGGCCCAACTTGCTGGGATCGGCTACCACGATCACTTGTTTCGATTGCTTGAGCATCTTGCGAAAGACCAGCGCCTCTTCAGTCTCCAGCGTGGATGCGCCGCGATGTGCGTCAAGGCCGGTCACGCTCAGGAAAACCTTGTCGAGGTACACATCGTCGAGAAAACTGAGCGCGGCGCTGCCGGTAAGCGAGAACGACCATGCCCAGGGAACCACGCCGCCGGTAAGAAAGGTGCGGATGCCCGGTTGGTTGCACAGCTCCATGCCGATGTTGATGGCGTTGGTGACTACCTTGATATTTTCGCGGTGACGCAGGCTGCGGCCGATGTGCGTGGTGGTGGTGCCAGCGGTTAGCCCCACGGTCTCGCCGGCCTGCACCAGCTCAGCTGCCGTGAGGCCGATGCGGCGCTTTTCCGCGGCATGGCGCTGTTCACGCGCCAGAAACGAGCTGTCGTAGCGGAACGGTTCATAGAGCAGCGGCTCCACCAGCGTTGCTCCGCCGTGTGTGCGCTTGATCAGGCCCCGGCTTTCAAGCCGCGCCAAGTCGCGGCGGATGCTGGGCGCCGACGAACCCGCCTCTGCCAGAATCTCTTCGATGGTCGCACTTCCGGTCCGCAGCAGCAGCTTGACGATCAGCTCCGAGCGGCGGCTTATTGAGTCGGACATATCGTAGGGATTCTTCCTTTCAGCGACCTATGCATGGGATGGCTCAGGGGTATTTTCTCAGGATTTCGCGGCCATTTTTCAGGAATCGTTCAAGAAATTGATCGATCTAACGCGCTATGATCATATTCGAAGGTTAACTTGGCCTGCAAGGGCCTAGGGTCGAGAGTAGTCGGTTAGTCTGAAAATGCATTCCCCCAGGGGCTAAAGCCCCGTTCAATTTGGCGGATTTGCGTACGGGCTAAAGCCCGTACCCTTCAAACTGGTCCACTGCTAGGCCGGGACTGGGAGTATGCCGAACTTTACTCATGAAATGCTTCGGGAAATCTATGAACAGCCTGTGGCGCTGGGCCGCACGCTGGCGCTCTACCTGACCGGAAAGAATCTCAAGCCGGAGGTCGCCAGCATGTTGGCGGGCTGGCCCAACCCGGCCGGCGAAATCCTGATTGCCGCCAGCGGCTCCAGCCGCCACAGCGGCCTTTACGCCGAGATTCTTCTCGAAGACCTGTGCGGGCTGGCCGTGGATGTGGAGTATGCCAGCGAATACAGTTGCCGCGGAGGTCAGGACCTTCGCCATCCCAGCGTGCTGGTGCTGTCACAATCGGGGGAGACCTCCGACACGCTTGCGGCCCTGGAGGAAGCACGGCTGCGCGGGCAGAAGACCTTGGCCATCACAAACCACCCCTCCTCGACCATGGCGCACTTGGCAGATGTTTCCATGCCTCTGGCCGCGGGCATCGAAAAGGCGATTCCGGCCACCAAGAGTTTTACCTGCCAACTGGCTGTGCTTTATCTGCTGGCGCTCTACGAGGGCGCGCGTCTGGGCCGAATAGATGCTGCCGCACTGAGCGAGCGCATCGAGGATCTGCTGGCCGTTTCCGGCAAGATCGAGGTCGCGCTGGATGGTTGGCGCGAGCAGATGACCGTGCTGGCAAGCAAGTACAAATCCGCTGTTACCTTTCTCTACCTGGGCCGCGGCATTCACTACGCCATTGCCCGCGAAGGCGCACTGAAACTGAAAGAAGCTTCGTATGTGCATGCCGAGGGCTACCCGGTGGGCGAGCTGAAGCACGGGCCCAATGCGCTGGTCAGCGACCAGGTGCCGCTGGTGGTGCTGGCTACTGTGGACCGCGCGCAGGAGGCTTCAGTTCAGCGCTACGAAAAAACGATGCAACTGCTCGGCGACATGAAGGCGCAGGGAGCGAGGGTGATTGCCATTGCCAACGCGGATGACACCGAGATCGCGGCGCTGGCGAACGACTGCGTCCGCGTGCAGCCGGCCTCAGAGTATTTGCTGCCTATCATCGAAGTGGTTCCGCTGCAGTTGTTCTCATACTTCATGGCGCTGGAGCACGGCGTGGACGTGGACCGGCCGAGAAATCTGTCGAAAGCTGTAGTAGAGTAGGCACTCGCCGCCTGAGCTCTTCTCCTGCGCCACTGGTCGGTCTTTAATTTGGTCTCGTCACTTCGGTCCCGCCACCGCGAGCGGAGGCAGCTTGCTGACTGCAGAGATGGGCAGTTCCACTGTGCCAACCTTGTTTGTCGTCTCATCGATTACGCCGATGCGCAGAAACGACGCGCCATCTACGGGCACGCTTATGTCCTCATGGAAATGAAAGCCGCTTTGCTGCAGCGCCGCGAACTTGTCGGCGGGGAAATCTGTACTCATTCCGCCGGCCACCGAATTGAGGAGGACGCCGTCAGCGTCGTAGACAAAGATCACGGATTCCAAAACACAATGGTGAGCACCTTCAGCAGCGGGCGTGCATTCGACGTCGCGCGCGTCCATGCCGAATTGGACGGTATAGCGCCTGTAGGGACCCTGTGTTGATCCGACGATCTCATTTCCGGGCGCTACGTCGGGTTCGGGGTCGGCATTCGCGGGCCTTATGGTGGCTGAAAAGATGATTTCCGTAGGCTCCGGGCCGCCCTGCACCATCGCAGAACGCATGGCGCTGTAGGCAGTCCGGTCGGTCCCGGCTTCTTCAGTTGCAACAGATCGCGGAGGCGCTTTGGGATCGTCGGCGAAGTAGCCGCGGCGGTAGGCCAGGGTGAGGCCCGGACGGGCTGCCATGACCTGAATCTTCCTGAAGTCACCTTTACCTTGCTGGCCGGTGGGAGCATAGGTGAGCGTGTAATAGTTTGAGCCCGCCTGGACTGCCTTTTCGACCGCTTCCTTTAGACCGTTGGTGCTCGCATAGACTTCTCCACCGGTGGCATCGGCCATTGCCTGCATGGTTCCTGGCCCTTCGGCATTCTGCTGTGCGGCACTCGAATTGTCACTAACGGATGAGGCCGGTTTCCGGACATATTGCGGGCGCGAGCCGGAGGAACTCTGCGCCGGTGCGGCCACCGGGACGTGGGCATCGATAGGATAGACGGCGACCTGGCTGCGGGACATCAGCCCGGTGGTCTCGCGAAACTCATCCTCGGATGAAGCAACAGCGCCGAAGGGATTCTCGAGATTGCCGTCGGGCAGGATGTTGATGGGGAAGGAGCCGGAGAACCAGATAAGATTCTTGCGGCCGGGCAACCGGCTGAGATAGCGGCCAAGCAGGTTGAACGCATCCAGCGTAAGGCGCGCACGAAGCTGCAACGGGAAGGACTGCCTGTCGGCGTCGAATTGCTCCATTTCGGCAACCAGTTGGGTTTTGCCGGGGACGTTGCCAAGTGCGGATGCGGTGTCTTCG
The DNA here is from genome assembly GCA_035945795.1 of Occallatibacter sp. Taxonomy (GTDB): domain Bacteria; phylum Acidobacteriota; class Terriglobia; order Terriglobales; family Acidobacteriaceae; genus Telmatobacter. Next base: position 170,831 of record DASYZU010000032.1, on the reverse strand, counting down.
GTTTCGTCTGTCGCCGAGTTGTCTGCGGCGGGAGTGTCGCCGTTGACAGCATCGGTGGTCTCAACGGAATCCTTGGCCACATCCTCCTTCTCTTTCAGCACGGTGCTCAGAAGGCCGGGGTCGGAAGCGAAACCCTGCAGCAAAACAAGCTTCGAGGCGAGGCCGAAGATGGCCATGCGCATGCCGGGCCGGGCCTGTTTAAGATAATTCATCATTTGCTGCCGGACCGTGGCCTGGGCACTCATCGGCGTGTTGAGCGCATCGAGCAGCAGAATATTCATAGCGCCGTTTGTCGGTGCACTCGTGAAGTTGGTGAACGTGCCGGGAGAGACGTTGGGCGTCGTCGACAGCGGCGCGGCGGCATCCCAGGTGTGGTGCTCTTCAAACGTCTTGGTGGTCTGCGGGTGGCCGTTCTCAAGCACCACAAAATCGGCCGTGGTCAGATTGTGGACAGGCTTATGCTGGGCGTCGGTCACCACCACGTCTACCACGACCAGGTCTGCATTGATCGGGGCGGCGGTAGCGGGTTCCGGCGCTACGGTTTGTCCGGCTGCAAGCATCGGCGCGCAGAGCATGGCTGCAATGAACGTGTGGAGGATGAGGCGTGTCACGCAACCGACTCCTTGCTGGAGTACCGTGCAGGACTTATTGCACGGTGAGTTTCAGCGATGCTGAATGCGACAAGGATCCTGAAGCAGCAGTAACGGTTAAAGAATATCCCTGCGGATTCAGTTTTGCATTACCCCCGCATCCGTTCAATCCTACAGCCAGTGCTGCGCCCAGAATAGCAAGCACCGCAAGCCTGCTCCACTGCCGGGCGGCCTTTCGCAGCCTGCCGGCAAAGGGTAGCAGGATGAGGCTCAATGCCAAAGGCAGCGAGCTGCCTCCAAACGGCCGGGCCGGCGATTCCAGCGCAGCCTTGCCGGGCAACTGCACCAGAAGGGTGACGGTAGTTGTTCCCGAGCCTGCCGTAACCGTAGCTGGCGAGAAGGACGCCGTCGAATCCAAGGAAAGTCCGGTCACGCTTAATGTCATCGTCGCCGGCAGCGTTGAGCCGCCTACCGGAGTAATCACAAGTGGATAGGATGCCAATCCTCCGGCAGGCGCGGTCGCAGCTCCGCTACCCGCAGGAGCCACCGTGAAGTCTACGACTTTTTCTGACATTGCTCCGCTGGAGGCAGGCCCGTAGCTGTTGTCGCCGGAATAGACTGCTGTAATCGAGTGAATCTGAGTTGAGAGCGCGGTTGTTGTAAGGGTGGCAACGCCGTTTGTCACGGTGCCGGTTCCAATTTGCGTTCCGCCATCCCAAAAGGCAACAGTGCCGGTCGGCGGAGTCGCATACGACGTAATGGTAGCCGTGAAGGTGACCGCATTCGACAGAAAGACAGGGTTGGCGTTGGAGGTCAGCGAAAGCGAAGGAGTGGCCGGAATCACCGTGAGAATAACGCTTGCCGTTGAGGTCGTGTAATCGGTCGTATCGGTGGGAGTGAAGTTCGTAGTCAGCGTGTGCGGTCCGACGCTCAAGACTGTTCCCGCGGACGGCGAATAGCTGAAGCTGCCGGCCACCGGCGAACTGGCGTTGAGTTGCGTCCCGCTCAACACGGTTCCGTAAACGATGTTTGCCGGCGTAGGCCAGGTGATGGCCGGCGGCTGCTGGAAGATGACGGTATCCGAGGCGGTCACATTGGATGAAAAATTCGGGCTGGAAGCGGTGGCTACGATAGAACCTGCGGCGCCCGGTCCGTAAGGCTGCACACTCACGGTCAACGTCACTGAATCGCTTGTACTGGCGGCGATGCTTGTAGTCCGAGTGCATGTCAGGGTGCCCAGCGTGCAATTCCAGCCACCTGTTGAATCCGTCAGGGCAGTGGCTGTAAGGCCTGCCGGCAGCGTGAGGGTAAGAACAACGAAACTGTTGATCTGAGTAGACGCGCTGGTGTTGGTTACATTCACCGTGACCTGGTCGGCGCTGTCGCCCTGCTTGACGATCAGAGGACCGGGGTTAAAGCCGATGGAGAGCGTGGGCACCACGACAGGCGTCACGAATGTCGACAGATCAAACAGGGCATATTCCAGCATCTCCGCTTGCGCGCTCATCGCAGTCGAGGCGGGGCACTCGGTGGGGAATATCTTGCCGGTCGTGCTGGCAGAATTGAACACGTGATACTCGTTGAACAACACGCGCCCGCACTGGTTTTCAGCAGGTGCGGCGACCGGCGTGTTGAACGTAAACTGCATTACCGGATTACCGGCTGCGGTGTTGTTGAGTGTCAGCCATGACTGTGTTGGCGCAATCACCCCATTGAAGTCGTGGCGGAGCGTGCTGATCTGAATCTGCCCAGAGGTGTTGTTATAGGAGGCGCCTGCGTTCTGCAGCCATTGGGCGAGCGTTGCCCCGTCGTTAAAGCCGGTGTTGACCGTGGCGATTCCAGGGTCAGGGCTGGGATTAGCCTGTCCAGGCGCCCAGTTCACAACCGGTGGGAATTGCGAGTTGTAGGGCGAGGCGGGGTCCAACCGGTCGTAACTGTAATGGGTTGTAAAGACGCGGCCACCGGTGTTTGCATAGTTCAGCAGGTTGGTAAGGGCGGTGGTGGTTTGAGTGTGCGGAGATCCCTGGCAGGGAAACATCACCAAGTCGTAGCTGTCCAGCACGGTGGAATCCGTCGCAGTGCCCATGAGCACCGATTCGGATGGGGTCGAAGCGTTGATGTCTGCTCCCGGCGAATAGATGCCCTTGTAAAGATGGATATGTCCGCCTGGATTAACGGAGCCGTTGTCGTCGGTAAACTCCGTATCGGCAATGCCCATGTCGCGCAAGACGCACTCCAACGCGTCCACCGAACCGGTGGCGATGGCGATCATCGGGATGTCGCCCTGCGTATGGTCGGATGGCATGTGCAGCGCAAGCCCGACAATCGGATCGGTCACAACCGCCTGGGGGAACTGCCTGCGCCACTTGCCCGCCTGGATGACAATTGTGTAGGTGGCGTTTACGGGCACGTTGCCGATCGTGAAGGTGCCGTCCGCCGCGGTGTAGGTGAAGCCGACCACGCCAACAGGATCCGATGTCGTGAGGCACTGCACGCCGGATGCCAATGGCGCCACCGCTCCGGTGGTGACATAGACCAGAACATTAGGCAGGGGCAGAGAACCGGTCTTGGCGGTTGGATCGTAGACCGTGGTTCTCGGATCGTAGACTGTGCCGCTGATCGTCGTGGTTTGCGCGAACGCCTGTGCTCCGAGTAAAGGCAACAAGAACAGCAGCGCCAGAAAGGCGCATTTGCACCTAAAGGAGCAGTTGAAAATGGCGGTAGGAATCGAGCGAATGGAACCCAGCGGAGCTATCATGGCGAGGGATTTCCTTTTCCACACATGCCAGACAACTTTATCGATAGTTCATGCGCCGCGCAGGCGCTATTCATCGGCGAGGAGACTAACATGTGCACTTTCGAATATTGTTAGGAACCCAGGAACCATACTATACACACTCCAATCGCGAGTTGTCCGCACCAGAGTTTTCGATTTAGTAATGTGCGGCGCACGGAAGGAATCCGGGCCGATTACTTCGGTTTCGAATAAGCGGGAAAGACATTTTCAATCAGTCAGTTGCGGAGTGACTTGCGCATGCCGCTGGTGACTCGGGCGTGGGCCGTGGGGGGCGGAGAAGACGGCGTCAACCAGCACCGGGATGGCCCGACTGGCATAAGAGAAGCTGGACTTGGGGACCATCATGAACAGGATGAGGTTGCATCCCCGATCTCAAGATCGAGACCCAGGGCAACTAGAGCATTTTCGGAATACACGTAGACTTTTTAAGAGCATTGATAGGTGGCTTTTTCTTGAGGAAAAAGCCACTTAGCATAGTGCCTTCGGTCTACATCAATTCCGAAAATGCTGTAGCCTCCGGCTATTCCACCCCCAGCACCTTCACGATAACCCGCTTGCGTCGCTGGCCGTCGAATTCGGCGTAAAAGACCCGCTGCCAGGTACCGAGGTCCAGCTTGCCGTTGGTCACGGGCAACGTGGTTTCGTGGTGCAGCAGCAGCGACTTCAGATGCGCATCTCCGTTGTCCTCTCCGGTGCGATGGTGTTTGTAGTCAGGCCGTGCCGGGGCAAGCTCCTCCAGCCACTTGCCGATGTCCTCAATCAAACCGTTCTCCAGGTCGTTCACGTAAACGGCTGCCGTAATGTGCATGGGCGAGACAAAGCACAGGCCATCGCGCACGCCGCTGCGCCCCACGATCTCCTCCACTTCGTCGGTAATGTGCACCATCTCGCGGCGTTTTTTGGTTTCAAACACCAGATACTCTGTGTGACTCTTCATGACAGCCTCCCGGCATGAGCCGCAATCGACAGGGCGGCTTAGCCTTTATCCTAAAGAAAGCCGTGACAGTAACCAATGTTCCCACAGCCGAAGTGTTCTGCCAGCGCGGGCTCGACCTGCTCGCCGCAGACTCACCGGCTGAGGCCGCAGAGGCCTTTCGTGCCGCAATTGCCCTTGAAACCGCACCCCCCGGCCCCGCACACATTGAAGCGCACCACGGGCTGGTTCGCGCCCTGCGCGACGCTGGGCGGCTAGAGCAATCCATCGGTGCGGCGTTGGCGCTGACCGCGCTCACTCCCGCAGACCCGCTGGCGCACACTGCGCTTTCCATCTCGCTGCAAACTGCCGGTCACATACCCCAGGCCGAGGCTGCCGCCGCCCGCGCCCGGGTTCTCGAGTGGAAGATGCAGCTCCAGTCCCCGCCTGAGAAGGCCCTGCAAGAGCAGGACCCTCAGCCGTGAAAGCCCGCCGCGGGCTCGGTCCCGCAGAGCGCCTGCGCCGAATGCATGACCAGCTTGCCCAGGCCTACGGACCACAGCACTGGTGGCCGGCCGAGACTCCTTTTGAAGTCATCCTCGGCGCCTACCTGACCCAGAACACGGCCTGGAAGGCGGTGGAGCGCTCGCTAGCCAACCTGCGGGCAGCCGAGGCGCTCACAGTTGAGGGCCTGCGCGCACTGCCACTCGAAGACCTGCGCCGATGCATTCAGCCCTCCGGCTTTTTCACTCGCAAGGCGCCAGCGCTAAAGGCGTTTGTGGCCATGCTGGACGAGGAGTTCGGAGGATCGCTCGAAGCTCTTACGGCCACACCGACAGCAGCACTTCGGCAGCGCCTTCTGGCTCTGCCCGGGGTTGGCCCCGAGACCGCGGATGCGATTCTGCTTTATGCGCTCGGCCATCCGGTTCCAGTCGCGGACGAGTATTTGCGCCGTATCGCCGAGCGCCACCGGTTGCTCACGCTCCCGACCGGCTCCAAAAGCTACGACGCGCTGACCGATTTCACCCGGCAGACGTTTGCCTCTGATCCCGCCTCCCAGCACGCGCGACTGTTCAACGAGTTTCACGCCCTGACTGTGGCCGTGGGCAAGGCGCATTGCGGACGAACCGCACGCTGCGAAGGCTGCCCGCTGGCCGGGGATCTTAGCCAGGCGAAGCATTCTCTACGCTAATGCGCGGGGCTAACGACCGCTACGCCTCCGGCGCGATAGAAATCGTAATCAGCCAGGTTAATAAATGGATTCATGCGATTGCCCTGCGGCGCGGCTAAAGCCGCGTCCCTTCAAAGCAGAAGCAGATTAGGGAACTACCCCGGGTAAACACTCTCGGCAGTTCAGCCCCTCCCGGCGTAATCTGGAGGCACCATGAGTCCAACCGCGCAACAACCACAGATGAATCTCATCCAGACCTCCGACTACCGCGAGTCCTACGCCAATAGCGTCCAGGTGCGCGTCAGCGTGTGGGATTTCCAACTTGTCTTCGGCCTGGCCTCCAGCGAGACACCCGAACAGGTCACCATCCGCAACCACCAGGCCATCTACCTGAGCCCGCAGCAGGCCAAGGCCCTGTGGAACGTGCTCGGCCAGAATCTCGCCCAGTACGAACAGGCCTTCGGCACACTGAACCTGGAGCCGCAGAGCCACAACTTTCCGCAGGGACCCGTCAACTAGGTTTCTAGCTGCGTGATTTCGTGTGTTGTGATTGAGTACTGATGTTTTCCAGGTCTCAAAATCGAGACCTCCACTCCACGGACGGAGACCTGTCCGTGTGGACCCCGGACCTGGGGCATCTGCAAGATTTATGGGAGCGAGCCTTTGCGCTTCAAGAGACTCATCGAACCCCGGTTGGACGCGCCGCTGCCCCTCTGGATGATCTTTCCGGTCATCTTCGCGGCGCTCTACGCCACCCACTTCACGCTGCTGAGCGTGCCCTACTACTGGGACGAGGCAGGCTACTACATTCCCGCGGCCTGGGACTTCTTTCGCACTGGCTCGCTGATTCCCATCACCACGCTTAGCAATGCGCATCCGCCGCTGCCCAGCATTTATCTGGCATTGTGGTGGAAGGCCTCCGGCTTTGTGCCCGAAGTGACGCGCGAGGCAGTACTGATGGTGGCCTCGCTGGGGCTGCTGGCGGTATGGCGGCTGGCCATGCGCCTGGTTGGCGTGCCCGCAGTCGCTTTCTGGACAGTGCTTCTTACCGGACTTTACCCGATATTTTTTGCGCAGAGTTCGCTAGCCCACGCAGATATTTTTGCCGCCGCCTGCACGCTGTGGGGGCTGGTGCACGCACTGCCTGAGCGCGACCGCAAACCCTGGGCCGCGGCGCTGTGGTTTTCGGCCGCAGCGCTCTCGAAGGAGACGGCCATCGCCGTCCCACTCACGCTGGCCGCTGTCAGACTAGTGGAGGCCTTTCGCGCCCAGCCGTCGGTCCGGCGCCGTTTGCTACAGGAGACGGCCTGGCTTTCAAGTTGTGTTCTGCCGCTGGCCGCCTGGTACGCGTGGCACTACTTCAAGACCGGCTTCCTCTTCGGCAATCCGGAGTTTCTGCGCTACAACGCCCAGGCCAACCTCTCGCCCGTGCGCTTTCTCGCCGCCTTCGGCCATCGCATTCTCCATCTGACCGCGCACATGAACATGTTTGTGCCGGTGCTCATGACAATCGCTGCTCTGCTGCTGGCTCCGCGGCTCGACGCCGAAGGCCACGACCGCGCCTCCATCGATCGTTCCGTACTGTACAGGATTCTGTTTCTGGTCCTGGTCAACGCTGTGCTGTTCAGCGTATTGGGCGGCGCACTGCTCACTCGCTATCTGCTCCCCATGTATCCGCTGATCCTGCTGGTGGCTGTTACCACGTTTTACCGCCGGATTCCTTACTGGCACGGAGTTGCCCTGTTTTGTGCGGCGGCGTTTCTGGTGGGCTTGTTCGTCAATCCACCTTATGGGTTTGCCCCGGAAGACAATCTCGCCTACGCACGCGTGGTGCGCATGCACCTGGCCGGTATTGCCCAGCTTGAACATCGCTATCCCGGCGCGACGGTGCTTTCCGCATGGCCCATGACGGACGAACTGACCCGGCCCGAACTGGGTTACGTGAAGCAGCCTCTGGATGTCGCGAGGATTGAAGACTTCACCTCCGCGCAGATTGGAATTGCGGCCCAGGAGCCGGAAAAGTACTCCGCTGCCCTGGTCTTCTCTACCAAGTACGACCCGCCCTCACCACTGCTGAGCCTGGGCGCGAAGAGTCAAGCACTGGATGAGCAATTCTTTGGTCTGCACCACGACCTGCGGCCTGAAACCATTGCCAGGGTGTTGGGCGGAACAATGGTGTGGAAGCGCGACGACGATGGCATGTGGATCGCACTCATCCGCTTCAACCGGCAAGTTGAGGCGCGCCTGGAAAACACCCATGTAGCCGGCCACTGAAGTGGCCGGGTCAGGTTGCGGCCCGAGGGCAGGGAGCAACGCCTATAATCAGGCTGTCGTGCCTACTTCTTTTTCATTTCGCTTAAGCCGTGCGCGCCGTTTCGCTGCAGGTGTGGGGCTCACGATTGCAATCGCATTTTCAACGGAGGTTTGTGCGCATGGCCAGTCAACTGGCGATAGCTCTGCGACCTCCTCCGCAGCCGACCGCGGACGCATTCTGCTGGTGCTGCCCTTTGACAATCGCACCGGCCAGCCCAGCCTGGAGTGGATTCGCGAAGCCGCGGCGGAGCTGATCAGCAGCCGCTTTCGCTCGGTGGGCTTTGAGCCCATGAGCCGCTCCGACCGCAGGTATGCTTTGGATCATTTGGGCCTGCCGCAGGGCTTTCAACCCTCGCGCGCCAGTTCGCTCAAGTTGGCGCAGACCCTGGATGCGGATTCGATCGTGGTGGGCAGCTACCTGACCGATGGAACCGGCATTTTGGCCGAGGCCCGGCTTGTGGACGTGCCCCATCTGCGCATGAGTGAGGCGGTGACCGCCCGCGGCGAAATGCGCAACTTAGTCGATGTCTTCGACTCCCTGGCCTGGAAGCTGACGCGGCAACTCGATCCCCGTACCAGCGTCGCCGAGGCGACCTTTATTGCCGCGGGAAAGGGCATGCGCCTGGACGCATTCGAGCAGTACATCCGCGGAATTACGGAGCCCGACCAGGCAGAACGCCTGCGTCATCTTGAGCAGGCCGTGAAGCTGAGCCCGGAGTTTGGCCCCGCGCTGATGGACCTGGGCCGCGAATACTACAACGGCCAGCAGTACGAGCAGGCTGCCGACGCATTCGCAAAGGTGGACAAAAACGGCCCCGACGGTCTTGAGGCTGGCTACTACCGCGGCTTGTCGCTGCTGTTCTCCGGCGATTATGCAAAGGCGGAACAGGCCTTTGCCGATGTGGCCCGCATCCTGCCCCTCGCCGAGGTTGTAAATAACGAAGCGGTCGCGGTGAGCCGCCAGGGACACGACGGTACCGGCCTCTTTGTGCAGGCGGCAGCCGACGATCCCAACTCCGCCGACTACCACTTCAACCTTGCCGTCAGCCTGAAACACCACGGACAGACCCCCGGTGCAATGAACGAGCTGGCGCAGTGTCTCAGGCTGCGGCCCACAGACAGCGAGGCTCTGGCGCTGCAGGTTGCGTGGAAACAGCCGGCAGCTCCGCAAGCCGCACAGGCGGCCGCGGCGCCCAACGCGAGCCCGGACGCCGATGAAGCTCCCGATCCGCTGGAACGGATTGTGCGCAGCTTCGATGCTGCGGCCTTTCGCCAGGCGGCAATGATGCTGGACGAGGTGGACGCGTCGCGGCTGGCCACGTTTACGCCTCCTGAGCAGGCTCAGAAGCTCTCAGCCCAGGCCAGGAGCTTTCTCGATCGCGGATTGCTGCTCGAAGCCGAACGACTTTATCAGTCGGCCGTGGCTGCCGACGGCAAATGCGCCGAAGCCCACGCCGGGCTGGCTCAGGTCCGCGAGCGCACCGGCGCTGCCGACACCGCCCGAAACGAGGCCAATACAGCCCTGAAGCTGAAACCCAGCACCGATGCGTACCTGGTGCTGGGCCGGCTCGATCTTGCGTCTAACCACTTGAGTGAGGCCAGCAACGAGGCCGCCGAAGCCCTCAAGCTGGAACCCACCAGTCAGGCGGCTCAGGAACTGTCCCGGCAGGTTCAGGCCAGAACAGGGCATTGAAAGCGGGGCCTAACGTCAGGTCCCGGAGTGTGCTGTTAACTATTGCGCAGGCAGTCCTATAGTTAGGAGCAGGCTCCAGAGGAGCAAGCCATGCTACAGCGTACACGCGGTTTCGTACTCCGAATTGCAGTTGGCCTGGCTACGGTGGTTTTATGGGGAGCTTCAGGATTCGGCTCTCCGGCCCTCGCACAGCAATCCCTCGCGCAGCAACCCCTTGTAGACAAGTTCGTCCTCAAAGACACCGTTCAACCGGTCACCCAGGGTGAACTTACGCGTGCCATTGAGCGCGCCAACGCCGACGGCGCGCAGGCGCTGCTGATCGAAATCGATACGCCGGGCGGCCTGGTCGAGTCGATGCGCGCCATGGTTGCCGCCATGCTGGCATCGCGGGTTCCGGTGATTGTGTATGTGGCTCCGTCAGGCGCGCGCGCAGGTTCGGCCGGTTTCTTCCTGCTTGAAGCGGCAGACGTGGCCGCCATGGCTCCCGGCACCAACGCTGGAGCGGCTCACCCGGTGCTCGAGTTTGGCGGTCAGCCCGACGCTACGATGAGCCAGAAGATCGAGAACGACGCCGAGGCATTTCTGCGTTCCTACGTAACCCGGCGCAACCGGAATGCCGAAGCCGCGGCAGCAGCCGTTCAAGCCTCCCACTCCTACACTGCCGAAGAGGCGCTGAACCAGCACCTGATCGACCTGATTGCAAATAACGACACGCAACTGCTGGCCGCACTCGACAGCCGCGAGATTACTCGCCTGGATGGGACCAAACAGACCCTCCACCTGGCGGGTGCGCGCATTGAGGTGGTGCGTCCCTCGCTGCGCGACGAACTGCTGGGCTGGCTCGTTGACCCCAACATCGCGCTGCTGTTCCTGGTGGGTGGAGCGCTGCTTATTTATCTCGAATTCAACTCGCCTGGAACCATCGTTCCCGGCGCTCTGGGCACCCTTATGGTGCTCCTGGCGATCTTTGCACTGAATCTGCTGCCCATCCGCTATACGGCCGTCCTGCTGCTCGTCGCGGCACTGGTTTTGCTGCTGCTCGAAGCCAAGTTCGGCGGCCACGGGGTACTTGCCATCGCCGGCATCCTCTGCCTCACCTTTGGAACGCTGACGCTGGTTGCCGCTCCGGTGCCGGAGATGCGCGTGACGCCTTGGGTAGCCTTCGCCGTCAGCGCGGGATTCGGAGGAATCACGTTCTTCCTTGTGCGATTGGCGGTGCGAGCCCGGCGCAGGAAAGCCCTGATCGGCGCCGATGCCATGGTGGGCTGCAAGGCCATCGCCATGGAGCCGCTCACTCCTGAGGGTCACGTGCTGGTCGAGGGAGAAATCTGGCGCGCAGTGGCGGGCGAATCCATTCCACAGGGCGCGAATCTGCACGTGGTAAGCCACGAGCAGATGCTGCTCCACGTGGCCCCGGATTCGCCCTCCCGCGCTCCGGAATCCCCCGCATAGACCGCAACGAAGCGCAACGAACGGAGTACAATCCGTGCTGAGTGAGGGAAGTCAAATGTCAATTGCCGATCTGCCCGTTCCGACACTGATTCTTGTCGCCATCGTTGTCCTCTATTTACTCAACTCCATCAAGATCCTCCGCGAGTACGAGCGCGCCGTAATCTTTCGCCTAGGCCGCGTGCTGGGAACCCCCAAGGGCCCCGGCATCATTCTCGTCTTCCGGCCGCTGGACCAAATGGTTCGCATCTCCCTTCGCCAGGAGGTTCTGGAAGTTCCGCCCCAGGACGTGATTACCCGCGACAACGTGACCATCAAGGTGAATGCCGTGGTCACGCTGTACGTGGTCAATCCCAACGACGCCGCCATCAAGGTGGTGAACTACGTCTACCAGACTTCGCAGTTTGCCCAGACCACTCTGCGCTCGGTGCTGGGCGAGGTGGAACTGGACACGCTGCTCAGCCATCGCGACCAGCTCAATCTCAGGATTCAATCCATCATCGACCAGCGCACAGAACCGTTTGGCGTGAAGGTAATTTCTGTCGAAGTAAAGCAGGTAGACCTGCCCGAGCAGATGCTGCGCGCCATGGCCAAGCAGGCCGAGGCCGAGCGCGAAAAACGCTCCAAGATCATCCATGCAGAGGGCGAGTTCAACGCCGCGCAAAAGCTGGTGGACGCCGCCGCGCTGATGGCAACTCAACCCATGACCCTGCAGTTGCGCTACCTGCAGACCCTGTCCGATATCGGCGTCGAGAAGAACACCACCATCGTCTTCCCGCTGCCGCTGGAAATGATGACGCTCTTGAACAAGCTCTCAGCCTCGATAAAGCCGGTTGCCGACAAGCCCTAAGCCAGAGGACGGTGCATGAGGGGAGTATTCGACGACAAAGAGCAGGAGCAGGCCCAGCCCCAGCGCGACACTGAACTCACGCTGGGCGTGGGCACTCTCTCGCTCATGTTCTTAAGTTTTGTACTCATCTGCGGGCTCTTCTTCGGTCTGGGGTACGAAGTAGGCCGCCGCGGCACTTCGTTCACCTCGGCGGCCGGCCTGCAGCCTTCGGTCGGTGCCCAAACGCCCTTGGGGGCGAGCGGTTCGCTGCCCAAACCCTCGGCCACGGCGGCAGTCCGCGTTGCGCCGCCCACCCAGAGCGCCATGCCGCAGGGTGCAGATTCGCAGCCAGGCGCCGCCAACCAGCCACAGTCCCTGGCTGCAATGCCGGCTGCGGCACAACCGGCCTCGAATCCAGCCGCGTCAGCTGTTGGCCAACTCGAGGTTCGTCCTGCCCTTGCCCAGCCGACAAGTGTGCCGCAAGCCGGCTCCGCGTCAGGCGTGCATCCGGCGCTTCCCGCGGCGGTTCAGCTGATGGTGCAGGTCGCCGCCGTCTCCCGCCAGGAGGACGCCGAAGTGCTGGCCGGCGCACTGCGTAAACGCGGATATGCTGTGAGTACCCGACGCGACCCCGCGGACAATCTCATTCACGTTCGCATTGGCCCGTTCAACACTCGCGACGAAGCCAACCGCTGGCGTCTGAAGCTGCTCAACGACGGCTACAACGCACTCATCCAGCCCTGAACCAGCCCTGAAGACCAAGCCTCTTCACAGCACACCGTCCCAAAGCCGCAGCTCAGCTTCCTGCGGTTGCAGCTCCACGCGGCTCTGTACATCAAAAACCATCGTGGCCCGCGTATCGCTGCGGTACTCCGGCCACGCCGGCAGCCCGCTGCTTGCGGGCGCCTCGCCACGCAAAAATGCGATCCATGTTCGGTCCATCTCGCGAGCCAGCTCCGCCTCGGCCGCCACATTCTCCACCAACGCGGAAGGACGGTCCCACACCAGGCGCAACTCCAGCGAGTGATGCGCATAGCCCCGCAGCAATCCGCTGCCCTCCGCATAATCCAGCCGGTACATCCACGCTTTGCCGCCGCCTTTCACGTGTGCGTCGGCCACACGCGTTGAGGGAACCCAGTACTCCTCCGCCGTTGCCGCGCGAATGCGGAGTTGCTCATCCGTTAGCTGGGGATAAACTGCGCGGTATTTGCGCATCACCTCGGCGAACCTTGTCACTGGCAGATTGCCCAGGTCGGCAGAGCCCGGATCGTGCGAGGGATGCGGCCCCAGAAACGAGGCGCTTTCTTCCCGGTTGGTCCCAATCAGGAGCCGCTTCTGCGGGCCTGAACCGGCGGCGTTCGTGTCGGCGATCGTCTCCACCGGCCTCCGCGGCAAAAGGGTTCCGTCGATCTCGGCGCGCAGAGGAAAGTGTAACGGCCACTGTTCAATGAAGTGCTGTTGCGCCTGAATCAGCAATGCTGCCGGGGCCGTCAGCAAGCCGGACGCTTGATTCCCTGTGCGGCTGCGCCACTCCTCGCCAAAGCCACGAGTCACAGCCAGGCTGTCTGCCCGCACGGCCACGCGTTCCGCTCCGCCGCTCTCTGAGATTGCCTGCTTGAAAAGCAGCTGCGCGGATGGAACACCCAGAAGGATATCTGTCAGCTTTGCCCCCGCCGACTGGCCACCCACAGTCACGTTTGTTGGATCGCCACCGAAGGCAGCGATATTCTCCTGAACCCATCCGAGCGCCGCAATCAGGTCGCGCAATCCGTTGTTGGCGCTTCCGGCGTACTCGGTGCCCAGAAGAGGCTCAAGATCCAGAAAGCCGAAGACGCCAAGCCGGTAAGCAACCGTGACGCAGATAATCCCCGCCTGCGCCAGCCCTGTTCCGTCAAATATGGGCGCAAAGGAGTACCCGCCGGTAAAACCTCCGCCATGAATCCACACGTAAACAGGAAAAGGGCCTTTGCCTTGCGGCACCCAGATGTTCAGGTAGAGGCAATCCTCGCTGTGCTCCACATCGGGTTCGCCGGCCTGCATGGCGGCGGCGCCAAAGCGGGTGGCATCGCGCTCGCCCGTCCACTTCATTACTCTTACTGGCGTGTGAAAACGCAGCGGGCCCACCGGCGGCTCGGCAAACGGCACTCCGCGAAACACGCTCACGCCACCTGATTGTTCCCCACGCAGCGTTCCACTTGGCGTCCGCACCGTTACTGGCGAGACGGATGCAAGCGAATGCAGCAGGCCGCCGTGCAGCGCCATTGCGGCCAGCCCCGCATTGGTCAGGAAAGCGCGTCGCGAAAGATCTCTTGGCATATGAGTTTTGCTCCTTCGAGATTTTTAGGCCACTCTTAGCCCCTCATCCACTCCGGCAGTCCCGAGGCAATCGCCGCCCGCACCGCCGCCATCAACTCCTCACGTGTTTCAAAATCGTGCGGGTAAATCGGTGGATGGAAGACGAAATGCACCGTCCCCGGCTTGATGGCAAAGCTGCCTTTCGCCATCAGCGCCTCCGTCCCGTAGATCGAAACCGGGATGCACGGAGCGCCGGTCTGCATCGCCAGGTAAAACGTGCCTTTCTTGAACGGCAGCATGCGCCCGTCCTTCGAGCGCGTGCCCTCGACGAACGTCGTAATATGGACGCCCTTCTCCAGGATCCGGCTGGCCGCGGCGACGCTTTCCTGTGCGTCTGACGGGCTCCCTGTGCGGTCCACGGGAATAAACTCGCCCAGCTTCATGCAGTAGCCGAAGATTGGAATGTCGAATACTGAGCGCTTGGCGAAGCCGGCTGTGCGCCCAGGAATCCGTGGAATCAGGCCGGGCGGATCAAGGTTGGAGACGTGGTTGGCCATGAAGATGCACGCCTGACTGGCTGGAACATTCTCCCGCCCCTCAACCCGCACGCGGATGCGGGCCGCGCGGAAGCCGGTGCGGACAATAAAGCAGGTCACCTCGTAAAGCGGTCCCACATTGCCGGTAATCACGGCCAGCGGAATGAAGATCACCGCCGAGGGAATGCTCAAAACGAGAATGACGATAAATACAAAAAACGACGCGATCATGATGGTTCCATAAGAGAGTTGAAATTCGTTGTGCCTCGGCGCTGCATGCTTCTATGTTCGCATCCACTCCGGCAGCCCGGAGGCGATGGACGCGCGAACCGCCTGCGTCAGGTCTTCGCGATTAGTAAAGCTGGCCGGTTCAATGGGCGGATGAAAGACCACATTCGCTGTGCCGGGATGCATGCGCAGGCTGCCTTTGCGGAGAATCTTTTCCGTACCGTGGATAGAGACCGGGACACACGGCGCGCTCGCGCCAATGGCCAGGAAGAATGGGCCTTTCTTGAACGGCAGCATGCGGCCGTCCGGCGACCGGGTGCCTTCAACAAAGGTGGTGATGTGCACGCCTTTGGCCAGCAAGCGCTCTGCCGCGGCTACGCTCTCTTTTGCCGCGGCCGCGTTGCCGTTGCGATCCACGGCAATGAACTCGCCTTGCCTGAAACCTGTGCCCAGAATGGGCAGATTCATCAGCGAACGTTTCATGAATGCCGAGGTGCGCCCCGGAATCAGCGAGATCAGCGCGGGCGGGTCGAGATTCGAAACATGGTTCGACATGAAGATGCACGCGCGGTCCCTGGGCACGTTCTCCAGGCCAGTGGTGTTAAAGCGCACGCCGGCCAAACGGCAACTGCTGGCGAGCATGAAGCGCGTGCCCTTGTAGAGCGGCAGCACATTGCCCGTCATCCAGCACCAGGGAATGAAAAGAATTGCGGTGGGAATCCCGAGAACGACCATCGTGGTCATGAAGATGAGTAAAGAAAACATACAGGTCTTTCTTTGCGATCAGGAATGGAGTTCCCTGAGCCGCGCTGGCAGTTTCTCATAGATGCCGTCGAATCCGCCATTGGAGAGAATCGCCACCACATCGCCGGACGCGAGCTGCGGCGCGATTCCATTCACGATTGTGTCCGCATCGGGCAGCAGCTCGGCTTTCACGCCGTCAGCATTGAGCACATTTACCACGTCTTCAGGGTGCAACCGCTCGGCGTCGGGAATCCGTTGCTGCTGATACACGCCGGCCAGCACTACGTGATCGGCCAGCCGCAAGCTTGCGACAAGATCGGATTCGAGCACCTTGCGCCGCAGCGTGTTCGAGCGCGGCTCCAGCACCGCCCACAGGCGCGCCTGCGGATAAACCGACCGCAGTGCCCGCAGCGTCTCCCGGATGGCGGTGGGATGGTGCGCGAAATCTTCGATCACCGTGATGCCGTCGATCTCCGCGCGCACTTCAAGACGCCGCTTCACGCTCTTGAAAGTTTTGAGCGCCTCGCAAATCGCTTCTTTGCTCAGGCCTTGCCCAGAGGCCAGTGCCGCAGCGGCCGTTGCGTTCAGGGCGTTATGCTCGCCGGCCATGCGCATCTCAAGCCTGGCCCAAAATGCGTTGTCGTGCAAGACTTCCCAGCGCGTAAGACCGTTTTCGTGGCGCAGATTCTTGATTTGCCAGTCGGCATTTTCGGAGAAGCCGTAGCGCTCAACGCGGCAAAGTGCATGCGCAATACACTCGGTTACATTTTCGCTGCCGTCGAATGCAACAATCAGGCCGCGGCGCGGAACCAGGTTCACTAGCCGTTTGAAGGCTGTCTTCACCGCTTCAAGATCCACATAAATATCCGCGTGATCGAATTCCACGTGGGTCAGAATCAGCGCGTCGGGAAAGTAGTGCAGAAACTTCGGCCCTTTGTCGAAGAAGGCCGTATCGTATTCGTCGCCCTCAATGATGAAGGTGCGCGTAGGCCGCAACTGAAAACTCGATCCAAAATTCTCCGCCACGCCGCCGATCAGAAACGAAGGCTCCAGCGCCGGCGTTCCGCGCGAGGCCAACTGATAAATCCAGGCAAGCATGCTGGTCGTTGTGGTCTTGCCGTGTGTCCCGGCAACTACCAGCGACTCGCGGCCCACCAGAAATTCTTCGCGCAGCAGCGCCGCCATTGAGGTAAAAGGAATGCGCTCATCCAGCACCCGCTCCACTTCGGGATTGCCGCGCGAGAGCGCGTTGCCGATTACGACCAGGTCCGGCTTTGAATCGAGATTCGCTTCGGCGTAAGGCTCCAGCACCGGAATCTCCAGCCCGCGCAGCAGATTGCTCATGGGCGGATAGGCCGCCTTGTCGGAGCCCGTAATGCTGTGTCCCTCCAACTGCAGCAGCCCGGCCAGCGACGCCATAGCCGTTCCGCAAATCCCGCTCAGATGAATGTGCTTCGGTAGCCCTGTCATCGCGTTACCGCCGGCTCAAGCAAGTGCAACTGCGACTCCTCGCCGACCGTCAATTCTGCCTGAACGCCGAAAGTCAGCGTCACATTCTGGCGCGACACATGGCCGCTGCGCAGGCCGATTGCGATCGGTCCGTCGAAGTCGGCGAGCGCGCTCAAAATGGCTTGATCCAGCATTTCCGGCGCAGCGCCCGGCGAAACGCAATCGACCATCTCTCCAAAAACAATGCCGCGCACGCCCACCAGCTTGCCCGCAAGGCGAAGTTGCCACAACATGCGATCCACCTGGTAGGGCTTGGCGCCAATGTCTTCAATAAACAGCAGCGTGCCCTCGGTGGCCGGCTCCCAGTCCGTGCCCAGCAGCGAAACCAGAATGCTGAGGCAGCCGCCATAGAGAACGCCGCTTGCCGAGCCGGGTTTCAAAACGCGCAGCCCCTCCGCCGAGCCCACGCTGTAGGGTTCGCCTTTAAGCGCCGCTTGAAAGCTAGGTAAATGCACGCCGTTTTCAAGATAGAAATCCGCAGCCGCCATCGGCCCATGAAACGCGGGCAGGGCAAGCTCATCCAGCAGACGCAGTTGCACGCCGGTCAGGTCGCTGTAGGCAAAAA
The DNA here is from genome assembly GCA_035945795.1 of Occallatibacter sp. Classification (GTDB taxonomy): domain Bacteria; phylum Acidobacteriota; class Terriglobia; order Terriglobales; family Acidobacteriaceae; genus Telmatobacter. The sequence goes on along the minus strand of DASYZU010000032.1, from coordinate 153,199 downwards.
ATGGCTTGGGATGCTCGCGAATCAGCTCCATATTTAATCCGCCGAGCAGATAGTTCGAGCCGTAGCCGCCGCGCATGCACATCACCGCGCTTGTCGCTTCATCCGCAAAGGCCGCGTTCAAATCGGCCAGGCGCTGCTGAGGCGTTCCCGCAAAGTAGAGCGGTCCGCGCTCGAGCGCAGACGCACCAAGGCGAGGCACGAGGCCGATGCCGCGCAGCGCTTCCAGTCCGCGCTGCACACGCTCAGGCTGCGCAAACGATGCCGGTGCAATCACGCTTACGCCCGCGCCCGACGGGACGGCCGGAGGACTCAACAAGCGTGTATTGCCGTCAGTCATCTTTAGAAAGCCTCGCCGCGCGCGATCAGGGCCGCCGGCCCGGTCAGCCACAACTCGGAATCCGGTCCCTCCCAGACTACGGTCTGTGATCCGCCGGGAGCCGCCACATAAAGTGGTGAAACGCAGCCGTTCAGCGCAATTGCCGCAGTGGCCGACGCTGAACTGCCTGTACCGGACGAGGCCGTTGGCCCCACGCCGCGCTCGAAGATGCGAATTTCGATCTCGTACTTGTTCACGATCCGCACAAACTCCACGTTGGTTTGATTTGGAAAATCGGGATGCGCGCAAATCTCCGCGCCGATCTCGTGCCACGAGGTGTCGTGTTCATCAAACGCCGGGATATCCAGCATGATCACGAAGTGAGGATTGCCGGTCGAAACCTCGACGCCGGCAATCTCCATGCCACTCGCCAGCTTTACCGTTCGTGGCGTAAAAGAGGGAACGCCCATCCCGGCCGTTACCTCCACGGTGAATCCAGCGTCCGTTTTCACGCCATTCACGTGGCATACGCGCACGCCGGCATCGGTAATAATTTCCACCTCGTCACCCGGCTGCAAGCCGCGTTCGCATGCCATCCACGCAGCCACGCAGCGGGTGCCGTTGCCGCTGATCTCGGCCACCGATCCGTCGGCATTGTGCAGGCGAATGCGGCCCGACCTTGGACCGGTCCACTCAAAAAACTCCACTCCGTCAGCGCCAACGCCGGTATTGCGCGCGCAAAGCCGCCGCGTCAAATCAGCCCAGTTGCAACCTTGCGCCGCCTCTTCCGTCACGATAAGAAAATCGTTACCGCAGGCATGGGCTTTCGTAAAGGGAATCAATCTTCCTCCTGGTCTCGGAATAGAAAAGTCCACTAGTAATCTGCGCCTAATCAGCGCCGCTCCCCGTTCCTGGGGTGGCTTCCGGCGAAAGGCCGGTATACCGCCGTGGCTGGGTTTCTCAGTTAACCGTCTTGCCCGATGCTATCATCGCTAATCCCGGCTTGTTCCGATTTGCGGCACCGGCCAACTCCCGGGATTATCGGCAACGTAAAGTGTCCCCGAAGGCTGCCCATTCGCCGTAAACCTGCGGACCTCCCTAAGCCCCTCGGGATGCGCCTTTACCGCGCGATCCACCGCATCGCCGTCGAACGCCAGCACAATCGCCGCATGAGCGGCTGGCGCCTTCAGCGCGGCGTCCCAAATCTCCAGGTCCGCCTCGTTGATCGTCTCCCGCAACGGGATGCCGGTGAGCGCCACAATCTCCGGATCGACCGAGGTTTCCATCAGAATTGCTGCGCCCGGCTGCTGGGCCAGCAGCGCCCGCAACACCGGCGGAATTGCCACCTGGTAGGGCCGGTGCGCCGCCATATTCTTTGTGCCTTCCACGTAAGCCAGCGGCCGCTCGCGCACCACTTCCCAGGCATTCAGAGCCACCAGCGCGAACAGCACTCCCACCGCATACTTTGCCCACTGCGGCTTGAACTCCCGAACTGCGCCGATGGCAAGGTGCGCGACAAAACCCAGGCCCAGCGCCAGCGCCGGCAGCAGCTCCATTCCGTAGCGCGTGTTGTACCAGGAGTGCGGCCACCAAACCGGGAGGAAAATCGGCACCGAGCTATAAGCCACCGAATACGCATAGAAGGGAACGGGCAGCCACAACAGAAGCGCCCACGTAAACGCACGGCGGCGCGCAGCGATCCACGCATACGCCGTTCCCAGCACGCTCAGTGCGAGCATGGAATTGCCCCAGGCCACGGCGGTCACATCCATCTCCGAGACTTTCAAAAAGAACAGCAGCCCGACCCACGGATCGTGCCAGCCCGGATGCGGCGGACCAGCGCCATGCGAGGCTGTGCGCAGCTCGATTGCCTTGGCCGAATAGGGTCCGCGCGCAAATTCCAGCCAGTCGCCAAACGCCGCGGCGTTGTATATGAACCAGGCAATCGGCGCAGCCACCACTACGGCACTTGCCAGCCAGAATGTGCGCGAACGTAACCGGCCGCGCTTGAGCAGCACCATCCCAATGCAAGACCAGGCCAGCAGAGCCATCACCCAGCCGTCGTAGCGTGTAAAGATAGCCGCCACCAGCACGGCCGCGATCCAGCCGAGCAGCCATTCGGATCTGGGCGCATCTTCATCGAGACAAGCCCGCCACTCGACCAGCCACACCACAATCCAGATCATCTCGCACACAAACAGCGGTTCGGTCATCGCCGTGGTCTGCAGATAGAGCAGGTTGGGATTGATGGCGAAGAAAGCCAGTGTAAGTGCAGCGGCAGCGGGCTGAAGCCAGCGCCTCGCGAGCCTGTAGATGCCTGCGCATGCGACGAGGTAGGCCAGCGCCGATGGAATGATGCCCGCAATCCCGTTCGCCCACCAGCTATAAACCTGGACAAAAGGAATCATCAGTACATGGGGCAGCGGGAGCCACACCGAGCCAAGTTGTGAGAGCCGCGGCTGGTGGCAATCGAAGACGCGTCGCGCAATGTGCATGTGGGCAACAGCGTCGCCCCAGTTCAGCAGCGCCCCGTTCCGCCAACTCCACACAATCGCGGCCAATGAAGCCGCCGCCGAACAGAGCAGCACGGCCAGCCACTCCGTGCGGGCAATGGCAACGCGAGAGATGCTTTTTTCAATCAAGGTGTGTCAACTCGCGGAATTGCATGAAGCGGTCTTCGATCTCCTTCCGGGAGAGTTGTGCGACTCGCTCCGTTCCAAAGCGCTCCACGGCAAACGAGCCCATTACGCTGCCGTAAAACATGGCGCGCCTATACACTGCCGGCGTCAGCTCGTGCTGCGAGGCAAGGTAGCCGAAGAACCCGCCGGCAAAGCTGTCGCCTGCTCCGGTTGGGTCCACCACTTCTTCCAGCGGCAACGCGGGCGCCTTGAAGGTGCGCTCCGCGCCTTGAGCTTTTGGAGTAGAGCTGTGGAATAGTGACGCCCCGTACTCGCCATGCTTGATTACCAGCGAACTTGGCCCCATCGCCATTACCGCGCGCGCCGCAAGCACCAGGTTGTTGTTGCCGGCCAGCATACGCGCCTCGGTGTCGTTGATCAGCAGAATATCCAGGCCCTTCAGCATTGCGAGCAGCGCCGCGCGATGATCCTTGATCCAGTAATTCATGGTGTCGCCGGCCACCAGCTTCACATCGGGCATGGCTTCGCGCACGCGCCGCTGCAGCACCGGATCGATGTTGGCCAGAAACAGAAACTCCGAGTCCCGGTAAGCGTCGGGGATTTTCGGCTCAAACGATGCAAAGACATTCAGATCGGTCTGGCGCGTTTTGGCCTCGTTCAGGTTGTCGAGGTATGAGCCCTCCCAAAAGAAACTCTTGCCGGGGGCACGCTCGATGCCGCGAATATCGATTTTGCGCGCGTGGAAGACTGCTTCCTGCTCCGGACCAAAGTCCTCGCCCACTACGGCGATTACGCGCACATCGGTAAAGAAGCTGGCCGCCAGAGAAAAGTGGGTTGCCGCGCCGCCCAGGCAACGCTCCCGGCGCCCTGCCGGAGTTTCGATGGAATCGTACGCGACGCTGCCTACAACGGTTATCGCCATTCTTCTTTGTCTCCTGGTTGCTAGCTAAGGCGCGGTTCAAAAATGGTTCAGCGGATCTTCGTTCGGATTCCGCAGGGGCTAAAGCCCGCGCTTATTTTTAGCTATTTGCGGCACGACTAAAGCCGTGCCCTGATACAAAGCCTTCGCGATATCCTGCTGACTCAGCTAACACCGCCATCCTCCTACCACCCCATGTACTTGCCGAACAGCAGCTTCAGCTTTTCTTTTGCCGCTGCGGGAATCGCATCTGGCTGGGTGAGCACTGCGAACCTGGCCGCCGAGGCGCATGCGCATGTCCGTTCGCGCGGCATCGCGGCCACCGCTGCCTTTACCACCTTCGCCGCATTGTCCGCGTTCTTGTGCAGCACGGCCACAATCTCTTCGATGGTCACTGAATCGTGCCCCTCGCGCCAGCAGTCGTAGTCAGTCACCATGGCTACCGTCGCGTAGCAAATCTCCGCTTCGCGCGCCAGCTTAGCCTCCTGCAAATTCGTCATGCCGATCACGTCCGCGCCCCAACTGCGGTAAAGGTGCGACTCAGCCTTGGTGGAGAACTGCGGCCCTTCCATGCAAACGTAGGTGCCGCCCAGCTTGCCCACTACGCCCACTGTCTTGCAGGCCTCGGCTGCGGCCTTTGCCACCGTGGCACACACCGGATCGCCAAAGGCCACGTGGCCCACAATGCCCTCGCCAAAAAATGTGGAGATGCGATGGAACGTGCGGTCAATGAACTGATCCGGCATCACAAAGTCGGTGGGCTTGTGTTCTTCCTTCAGAGACCCAACGGCAGAAGCCGAAAGAATTCGCTCGACGCCGAGTTTCTTCATCGCATAGATATTGGCGCGAAAATTCAGCTCCGAGGGCAGAATGCGGTGTCCGCGCCCATGCCGCGCCAGAAACGCAACCTTGCGGCCTTCCAGCTCGCCCAGCACAAACGCGTCCGACGGCTCGCCAAAGGGCGTTTCCACGCGCTCTTCATGCACATTCGTGAATCCGGGCATCGAATAAAGCCCGCTGCCCCCGATAATGCCAATCTCCGCCTCAGCCAATGCAAGTTCCTCTTTTAGCAGGCCATTTCCGGCCCGCAAAATGTGGTTGGTAACCCTTCAGTATAAAGGGAGTGCGCGGACCGCCGGCTCACTTCGACCAGGGCGGCACCACGCCGGTCATGCGTGCGTACGCGACCAATTGTCCCATATGCTCGTTGTCGTGAATGATGATGCGGAGAAACATGGCGTCTACCGTGGAATCCCGGCCCTCGAGTCGGACCTTGCGGGCAAGATCCGTGGGAGTCTCGGTCAGGTGTGCCTGCTTCACAGCATCCAGCGACCGCTTGAGCCAACTGATCACATCGGCCTTGGAGGTGACGGTTTTTTCGGCATTCTGCTTGAGGTCCGCGGGCATCTTGGGTCCAGTAACGCTCAGCAGACCGAAGTTCGCCATCACGATATGCATGTAGACTTCGCTGGTGGAGCGCACTCCCGGAGCCGGGCGCCATGCAAATTTTTCTGCCGGCGTAGCCTCGGCCAGCGCAATCAACTGCTGCGATACATGGCGCCACTCGCCGTCATATCCCTGCCAGAGTCCATCCAGTGGGTCCTGGGCGAACGATTTGGGCGCAACCAGAAGGAACATAAACAATCCAAATGCCAAGCGTGTTTTCACAGCGCGGCTCCTTTCATCGGGTTCATTCCCGATTCAAGAGTATGCCGGGATTGTGGATTTGTGGCGGGAAATCGACGTCACATGGAGTGTGCCGCATTAGCCGTACTTCTCGTGTCGGCGGCTTACCGCTGATCGATCAGTCTTATCGTTTCCATGAACACGTCGCCGTCGATAGTCAGGCTGTGCGCGCTGATCTTGTCCATCGTGTCCTGGGTGGTGTGGTGGTAGCGGTTGTCGGGTCCGTAGTCCAGGTCGATCACGTCGATTGAGGGTACGCCGCGCTCCACAAACGCAAGATGGTCGTCTTCCACAGCCATGTCCTGCTTGAAGAAGTAGCGATCGTAGCCGAACTTCTTCACGGCCTGGCCCATGAGCTCGACCAGCCAGCCGGTCGAGTTCGATTCGCGCTGAATGTCCAGGTCCTTGTCGCCAATCATGTCAGCCAGCATAAAGGCCTTGATCTGCGCCAGCGTTCCATCCCGTCCCCAGCGCGCGGCCAGGTGGCGGCTGCCGTAGGTCGAGTCGGAGCGCGACCAGGCGTTGATCGCCTCTTCGCCGTCAAAGAAAACCAGCCACACCGAGTAGCCGTCCAGCTTCTTTCCGCCCGCAGTTTCGGCGTGAAGCCGGTCGCCGATGGCCATCAGCAGTCCGGTGGTCGCGGCCCCATCGTTTGCGCCCACAAAGCCGATGTTCCTGAGCGGGTAGTTGGTTTCGTAGTGAGTGCCCAACACGATTGCGCCGTTCTTTTTGCCCGGATAACGCACGATGAAGTTGCGCATTGGCACCGTGCCGATGGGCGTGCCGGCTGTGAAGGTGTCCTCTTCAAGCCGGTCGTGGTTGCGCTGGAAATGGCTGCGCAGAAACTCTTCGGCCTTCACGTGTCCAGGGCCGGTGGGCCAGCGCGGGCCAATGGCCACGAACTGCCGCGCGTATTCAAGCGCCTTTGCGCCATCGAAGTGTTGCTGGGCGTCCGCGGTGACGGGGATACAGAGTGCTAGTGTTGCGAGCAGGAAGGTTGAGGATCGTGGTATCCCACCCTTGCCGCAAAAACAAAGACGCGTCAAGGATGGGGCACCCAGCATTATTGCCACAACCTTCTTCCAGAATGAGAAGAAGATCATCTAGGCGCTCTCCTTGGCCTCTTTGGCCTTCCGCCGCGTGGGATGAACCCACCACGCTACACCGATGCCGACTATGTAGAGAAGCAGCATGGGAACCGCATAAATGCACATCGTACCCGGATCGGGGCTGGGGCAAATAATGGCAGCCACCAGAAATACTGCCAGAATGGCATAGCGGATGTTCTTCCACAGAAAGCGCGGGCTCACGATGCCGAACAGGGCGAGGAAGAAGATCAGGATGGGCAACTCGAAGCTGACGCCGAGGCCCAGAATGATTGAGAGGAAGAAACCGGTGTAATCCTCGATTGAGATGACGGGGTTGAACTTACCGCCGAAGCCAAGGATGAGAATTTTCAGCGCGCCGGGCAGTACAAAGAAGTATCCAAAGCTGGCGCCGGCCAGAAACAGTCCCATGGTGGCCGCCATGAAGGGCACCACAAACCGCTTTTCCTTCTGGTAGAGCCCCGGCGCAATGAACAGCCACACTTGATACAGGATGAAGGGCGAGGCCAGTATTGCTCCGCCAATGAGCCCCACCTGGAGGTACAGGTTCATCGCATCCATGGGGTGAAAGAAGTTCAGCTTGTTAATTGGCAGATTCAGCTTTTGAAGCGGGGCCTGGACAATGCCATAGAGCTGCTCGCGGAAGTAGAAGGCCACGAAAAAGCCGACGGCAAGAAAGATCGCGGAGTGAACGATGCGCTTGCGCAACTCGTCCAGGTGCTCCATCAGGCTCATGCCGGGCAGGTCTGCGCGTTGCGTCACGGCCGCCCGCGCCTTGCCGATTGCGTCCGCGGGATCAACCATTGTGTGCCGCCGGCTCCGTCGCTTTATTGGTCTCTTCCACGGCGGTTTCTATGACTGCGTTCTCTTTCTCCATCGGTGTTTCTTCAACAGCCACGTCAGGCGCGGTGTAGGACTCCGGAACTGTCTCCGTCGCCACAGTATCTTTTTCCGCGGGCTCCGCCTCGCTTGTTTCGTTTGCGGGCCACGCTGCAGGAACCGGCTCGCCCGTTGAAGGCGGCTGAATGCTGGGATACGTCGCTTCGGCCTGAGCCTGGGCCTCGGCCACTTCGCTGTAGGTGCCGCCATACGGGTAGGAACTATCTGTTGCAGCAGGGGTCTCTGTCGCGCTTGTCACGCTGGCTTCCAGTTGCGCGGGTGGCGCAGCCGCCAGTTGACGCTGGCGTTCCTCTTCTTCCTTCTTGCGCCGGTCGGCCTCCTCAGAGTTGCGCAGCTCCTCTTCCATCTGGAATTTGAAGTCGTTTGAGGCCTTGCGGAACTCGTACATCAGCTTGCCGATCTGTCGCCCGATCTGCGGCAGACGCCGCGGCCCAAAGACAACCAGCGCCATCACCATCAGGATCAGCGAATCCGCCATGCCAAGATTGGCGACCTCGATTGTTGGAGGAATTCCCATGAAGGACAATGATACCTGTCCGCGCTTGGCGCTCACAAACGCAGTGGTTCCAATCTCGCGACTGGAAGGGAAAACCGCTCGACGGCGGTCTTTCCGCGCGTCGTTCCCAGGCCCGCTTAATGTATTGCACGCACGGCCCGAACAGGCTGATGTTTGGGCCCGCTCAGACACCTGCGTTACACTAGATATGATTGGTGCGGCGTTTGCCGGTGCAGCTATTCTGCAACCAGTTTCTGCTAACTACCGGCTTCAAACCGCATCCAATCATGTGAAAGGGCTGCAACAACCCCGTGGATGGGGATCCCATCAGGAAGTCGGCTTCAATGCCGATAACCTCAATGGTTTCATCGTGTCCGCTGCATGCCTGTTAGCTTTCAACAACCCCGCCCGCCATCCCCAAAAGGATGCCCAGGGCTGAAGGCGGAATACAGTGACTCTGGTAATTGACGAAGAGACGGCGGCTTCGCCGCAGGCCGTTGATGTTTGCAGCCTGGAAAACTACCTCGCGCTTCCTGACCACACGATGGACGGTCGGATTGCAGCTGCGCGGGCGAAACTAGGCTCGACCACCATCCTGCTCGGCCACCACTACCAACGCGACGAAGTCATCCGCTTTGTCGACTTCACGGGCGACAGCTACAAGCTCTCCAAAGTCGCCTCGGAGACCGGTGCAAAGTACATCGTTTTCTGCGGCGTCCACTTTATGGCTGAAAGCGCCGACGTACTTGGCCACGAGGGCCAGCAGGTCATCCTGCCCGACCTAAACGCCGGATGCTCGATGGCCGACATGGCCGAAATCTCACAAGTGGAAGCTTGCTGGGAAACGCTTGAACGTCTAGGCCTCGCCAGCGACATCGTGCCGATCACTTACATGAACTCCACCGCCGCCATCAAAGCTTTCTGCGGCGAGAACGGCGGTCTGGTCTGCACTTCTTCCAACGCCGGCGCCGCCTTTGAGTGGGCCTTTGCGCGGGGCAAGCGCATCCTCTTCCTCCCCGACCAGCACCTGGGCCGCAACACCGGGCACGCCATGGGAATTCCGCTTGACCAGATGGCTGTCTGGGACCCGTGGGCCGTCCAGATTGGTCCGAAGACCGGGGGCCAGACGAAGGAAACCCTTACCGCCAGCCGCATCATTTTGTGGAAGGGCCACTGCGCCGTCCATCAGCGCTTCCTCCCCGGCCACGTCGACCAGGTCCGCGCCAAGTATCCAGGCATCCAGGTCATCGTGCACCCCGAGTGCCGCTGGGAGGTGTGCCAGAAGGCCGACGCGCTTGGTTCCACCGAGCGCCTGATCAAGATTGTTGAGGACGCTCCCGCCGGCACCATGTTCGCCATCGGAACCGAGATTCACCTGGTCAACCGCCTCGCCCGCCGCTTTGCCCCGGAAGGCAAGAAGATCATCACTCTCGACGACACCGGCTGCCTCTGCACCACCATGTACCGCATCAGTCCGCAGCACCTGGCCTGGGCTCTTGAAAACCTCGTGGAAGGCAGCGTAGTCAACCGCATCCAGGTCCGCCCCGACGTCAAGCACTGGGCCAAAGTGGCGTTGGACCGAATGCTGGATTTGGGCTAGAGACAGCTTCTAGCTACTAGCCTCTAACTTCGATCTCCGAGTCGAGACAGATCTATCGCCTGGTGACTTGATTCGATGGGTGACTGACCCCAGGACAAAGAGCTAAAAGCTAGTAACTAGAGGCTGGATGCTGTTTCGCGGTATTCTGTATCCAGGTATTTCCCCCATGAAGACCTTCACAATCGACGAAGCGCAGTCCCTGCTCCCGGTTCTCGAGTCGCTGCTCAAGCGCGCCATCGAAGGCAAGCAGGCTGCCGAGCAGGTCGAGTCAGGGCTCTCCGAACTGGCCCGCCGCATCTATCTCTCCGGCGGCATGAAGGTGGATTCCAATGGCGTGGCAAAGCAGCGCGCCGACATGGAGGCCCACCTGAAATTAGCTCGCGAGAGCATCGCAGAAATCGATGCGATCGGGGTTCAGGTCAAGGACCTCGAAGCCGGCTTGCTCGATTTTCCCTGCCGCCTCGACGACCAGGTAGTGCTGCTCTGCTGGCGTATGGGCGAGCCCTCCATCGAGCACTGGCACACTATCGACTCTGGCTTTCAGGGCCGTCAACCTGTTGACGAACGCTTCCGCCGCCGGTCGACGCCTGGTGGCTCCGACGAGTCCGGTAGCCGTCCCAACTAGGCGCCAGATACATTTCCCAATCAGGGAAACTGATTCTGAGGGCCAGTATCCATGTACGTCTCTGAGCAAGAAGTCCGCAGCGTCCTCACCTACCAAGCCCTCATCCCCGCCATTCGCCAGGCGCTAATCGACTACTCAGCCGGCCTTGTCGATCAGCCGCCGCGTACCATCCTCCGCGCCGGCAATGCCGAGGGTCACGCAACGGCTGGTTTGCCGTAATGCCTGTCATCGCAGGCGATGTGATGGCCGTGAAGCTGTCACTTTCTTCCCCGGCAACGACGAACTCGGCCTGCGCACCCACATGGCGGTCATCAAGTTGCTGCGCCGCTCCACCGGCGAGCCGCTTGCCGTAATGGATGGCCGCCTCATCACCGAGATGCGCACCGCCGCCGTCTCCGCCGTTGCGCTCGATGCTCTTGGCTCGGCTCAAGTGCGCAGCCTGGGAATTCTTGGCAGCGGTGTGCAGGCGCGCGCCCACCTTCAGGCGCTGCGGCTGGTTCGTCCCTCGCTCAAGGACATCCGCGTCTGGAGCCGCACTCCCGCCAACGCCGAACGCCTGGCTGCAGAAGTTGGAGGGCGCGCAGTCACCATTCGCGAAGCCGCGGCGGCCGATGTAGTCCTCACCGTGACGTCCTCGACTGCCCTGTACTCGAAGGCCGCTGGCTGGCGCCGCACGCACTGGTGCTTGCCGTCGGCGCCACTGGCGCGACGCTGCGCGAACTGGACGACGAAGCCATGCGGTCGAGCTTCGTTGTCGCCGAGTCTCAATCCTGTGCCGAACGCGAATCGGGAGATGTGCGACTGAGGTCCCTTCCGCGTGATCCGGACTCCGGTTCCAGCGATGTTGACGAAGCCACAATCGCGCATGACTTGCCGCCGGCCCGCTGGCACTGGAGCATGGAACAGAAAATTCCCGGACACTCCCTGGCTGACCTGACTTCGGATATCCCCGCTACGTCTGCGCGCATGACAGCGGCTTTACCCCATTAGCAAATCCTCAGAAAAGACTGATACCGGAATCCCCGCCGCCAATAGCCGGCGTGAGCAATTCTCCTGTTTACACACGCCAATGCGTGCATGAGGGTTACACTCAAGGAGAGATTGTGCTTTCTCTATGTCTACTTCTAATCAGCTTCCCGATTCCCTTGGCACAGATCGGATGTCGATTGCGGTCATCAGCCCGAACGACGAGCGCCGCAACGCGGCCATCAGTGCTCTGGACAACTTCCCCAATGGGCGAATCTCGGAATTCATGTCCTACCCTTCAGATGTCGACGCAGTTGCGCAGATGCTCAAGCAGCGCTTCGCCGTCGCCGTCATTGACCTCGACAGTGACCCGGAATACGCCCTCCAACTGATAGAGCAAATCTGCACCGATGGCTCGACGAACGTAATTGTGTATTCGAGCGTGGCCGATCCCGGCATGATGGTTCGCTGCATGCGTGCGGGCTCCCGCGAGTTTCTCCGTTTGCCGATCACCACCACCGCAATGACCGAGGCTTTAGTACGCGCCGGGGCCCGGCGCATGGGAACTCCCCGGAAGGAGATTGCGGAGTCGAGCTTGCCAGACCAGACAACCGGCAAACTGCTTGTGTTCCTGAGCGCCAAGGGCGGCGCCGGAGTCACCACGCTGGCTTCCAGTTTTGCCGTATGTCTGGCCGAGCAGTCACGCCAACGCACTCTGCTAATCGATCTCAATCTCCCAATTGGAGACGCGGCGCTCAACCTCGGCATCAAGAGCCCGTACTCAACCGCGAACGCGCTCAATAATGCCCAGCGCCTCGATTCGCTTTTTCTCTCATCCCTTCTGGTACAGCATGTCTCCGGGTTGTTCGTTCTGGCCGCCCCGAGTGAAATGGTTCCAATGCAGCCCGTTGATGACGCTATCGACACTCTGCTGAAAGTTGCTGTTCATGATTTCGAATATGTGGTCATCGACGCTGGTTCGAGAGCAGATCTGAAGCACTCATTTCGCTTCGATGGATCCGCCACCCTCTACCTGGTCACGCAGCTTGGTATTCCAGAACTGCGTAACGCAAATCGTCTGATAAAAAGGCTCCCCGAATTAGGCGGACCCAAACTCGAAATCGTAATCAATCGATTCGACTCCGGCTCCGAGGGGATCGACGAGGAGCTTGTGACCAAGGCACTCACCCAGCCGGTTCGCTGGAAGATTCCCAACGACTACACTGCTGCGCGCCGGATGCAGACCTCCGCAACCCCGCTCACCCAGGAGGACTCAGAAATTGCAAAGGCAATCCGGGCCATGACTGAATCCGTATGCGGCCAGTCCGCCGCTATCCCGAAGAAAAAGAAAGGATTCGGTTTCTTCTAGGGGCTGCCTTCACGGGCCGGTGGCGATTTAAGCGTAGCCTAATCCCCACAGTCCTGCGCCGGCGGGGGAACAGCGCTGCCTCAACCAGTTGCAGGCCATTTCCTCCACCCAACCACAATTCATCCCAGCCCGTCTGTCGAGGCTGTTCGAGTTGAAAGCGGCCCAATGAGTTGGTCGAATTTAAGTGGCAACTGATGATATTCTGAGTATTACCACTGACCGTGAGAGCAGTTCCTAAGTTTGCGATGGCCTAGGAACAGAGTGGCGAAACATTTGAGGAAAGGCCGCCCTCCCAACATGTCAACCTCTACGCAGATACCTGATTCACTTGGTGCAAACCCGCTGTGCATCGCGGTAATTAGCCCCAACGCTGCTGGCCGGAGCGCGGCGATCAGTGCTCTGAACCGGTTCCCGAATGGACGAATCCGGGAGTACGTCACTTACCCCCCCGGCATTGATGCAATCGCGCAGGTGCTCAAAGAGGACTTTGATGTCGTCATCATTGACCTCGACAGTGACCCGGAATACGCACTCGAACTGGTTGAGAACATCTGCGCCGATGGCTCAACAAGCGTAATTGTTTACTCGGCGAATGCCAATCAGGACCTGCTGGTCCGCTGCATGCGTGCCGGTGCTCGCGAGTTTCTTCCCATGCCTATCGCCTCCGACGCCATGGCTGCGGCTCTGGTGCGGGTCTCGGCACGCCGTACGGAAGGTTCCACCCAGAAGGAAGCGAAGCGTGGCTTCGTGCCAAGGGCACGCGGCAAGCTGTTGTGTTTTTTAAGTGCCAAAGGCGGCTCCGGAGTCACCACGCTTGCCTGCGGTTTAGCTGTATCGCTGGCCCAGGACTTCGGGCAGCGGACTCTGCTGATCGATCTAAATTTCCCGCTTGGAGACGCAGCACTTAACCTCGGAATCAATAGCCAATACACAACCACAAATGCTCTTGAGAATCCCGACAGGCTCGATGCAAGTTTTCTCGCTTCCTTGCTGGTAGAGCATGACTCCGGGCTGTTCGTCCTTGCGGCTCCAAGTGAGCTCAGCCGGGTGAAAATTGCCAATGATGCCCTCTTCAAGCTATTGAGGGTTGCGCACCATGAATTCGATTATGTTGTGGTTGATGCGGGATCAAGACTCGACATTCAGGAAGCATATCGCTTTGACGAGTCCACCACCATCTACCTGGTCACGCAGATCGGCCTTCCCGAACTGCGCAACTCAAATCGACTGATCAAACGGCTCCTCACTGAAGGCGGAAATAAACTGGAGATCGTGGTCAACAGATACAGCGCCGGCTCCGAGGGGCTCGATGAAGGGCATATTAACAAGGCCCTCACCCAGCCTGCTCGTTGGAAAATTCCGAATGACTACTCTGCCGTGCGCCGGATGCAAAACTCTGCGACCTCGCTGACCGGGGACAACTCGCATATTGCACGGGCAATCCGGGAGATGGCAGAATCTGTCTGCGGCCAGCCAGCCCCCCGGAAAAAAAAGAAGGGATTTGGGCTGTTCTAGCGCAGGTCTTTCCTGGCCGGGAACCCCAAGGCCTCAACCTGTTGCCGGTCGTTTGCTCGCCAAAAGCGCCATTCCGTCCCGCTTACCGCCCACTGAAAAACCCCCCGCCCCGCGCACCACATGCGATATCATTGCGTCTAATGGGTATGCGGCCTGCTTCCCCCTGAGGCCTGCCCCGGTGGTGTGTGTGTCCCGATTCTTTCAGCGTTCAGTGTTTGTTCTTTCCGTAGCCATCTTTGCCGCCCTCGGCCTTGGCTTTGCCCTGGGCGAATTTGGCCTTTTCGGCGTTCACGCCGGCAGCGAACAGGATGGAGCCTACCGCCAGATGAGTGTCTATGCTGAGGTACTGCAGAAGGTCCAGAGCGATTACGTGACCGACCCCAACATGGGCGACGTCACCACCGGCGCTCTGCACGGCCTGCTTGAGTCGCTCGACGCCGACTCCAGCTATCTGACCCCAACCGAGTACAAGATTTACAAAGAGGAGCCTGCATCCGGCGCTGCCCAGGTGGGCATCACGGTCTCCAAGCGATACGGATACGCTACGGTCGTCAATGTAACGCCCGGTTCGCCTGCCGACACGCATCTTTCCGACGGCGACGTGATCGAATCCATCGGCAGCCAATCCACTCGTGAGCTCTCGCTGGCCGTCATCCGCCTCATGCTCGAGGGCAAGCCGGGAAGCACGGTTGTGCTCTCGGTTGTGCGCCCCGCCAAGCCCGATCCCGACAAGCTGACGCTCACCCGCGCCGTCCTTGCCCCTCCGGCCCTCGGCACGCAGCAGTATGACAACGCCACAATTCTCTACCTCAAGCCCGGCGTACTGACCGCAGACCGCGTGGACCAGATCGCCGCCAAGATCAAGGCCGCCCCCAAGGGCAGCAAGATCTTGCTCGATCTGCGCGATTCCACCGGTGACGCTCCGCAAGGACTGCGGCTGGCCAACTTCTTCATCAATCAGGGAACGCTGGCCACGCTTCAGGGCCAGCAGTTCACCACGCAGACATTTGCGGCCGACCCCGCGAAGTTCATTACGAACGCGCCCGTCGCCGTGATCGTTAACCGCGGCACCTACGGTGGTCCTGAGCTCACCGCCGCCGCCATCGAAGACTTCAAGCGCGGCGATGTGGTCGGAGAGCGCACCTTCGGCGAGGGGTCGTTCCAAAAATCCATCGAGCTACCCGACGGCGCTGACCTCTTGCTCACCGTGGCCAAATTCGAGAGCCCATCCGGCGCCAAGATTCAGGACACGGCCGTGATCCCCAACGTGGTAGTGACCTCACCCCAGGATGATGAAGACGAAGGCGCGCCTTCCACCAAGGGCGATGAAATGCTCAACAAGGCCCTCGATCTGCTCAAGGCCAAGAGCGCCTGAGAGAAAACCTGTTTCGGCTTCAAAGGCGGCGCGGCTTTTCAGCTGCACCGCCTTTCTCATGCACCCTTCGTTTCCCGATCTTGTACCTAAGTGGTAGGGTCTTCTGTTCCTGCGCATCCCAGCGCTTCGCTAAAATGCTAGCCTTAAGATGAGGCGTTTTCCCTGTACTTTGGAAAAACGCCGCATGAGGCCTGAATCTCTTGGCTGCCCCTACACATGAGTCTGTGAAGCCGCGCGGCCTGGGCAGGAGCCCTCGACTCCCCGGGCCGGCGGTTCCGCCGCATCGCAACCGAAAGCTCGCCGGCCGCTCTGCGCTGGCTGTATTGCTGGTGCTGGCGGTCGTTGCCGGCTCCCTGGCCGGCCTCACCCTGGTCTACTCCGTGGACCTGCCCCAGATCGACCAGCTAGAGCACTACCGCCCCTCCACCACTACCGATCTCTATGACCGTAAGGGCCGCATTATTGGATCCTTTGCGCTGGAACGCCGCGCAGTGGTCGGCTACGACGATTTTGCTCCCGTCCTCCGTCAGGCCGTTCTCTCCATTGAAGACAAGAGCTTCGAGTCCCATTGGGGCGTCAACGTTTTGCGCATCGGCGGCGCTCTGTGGCACGACTTACGCACCCACGGCCGCTCTCAGGGCGCTTCCACGCTCACCATGCAGTTGGCTCGCAACCTCTTCCTCTCCGCTGACCGCCTCTGGGTTCGAAAGCTCCAGGAAGCTTATCTCGCCATTCAGATTGAACGGAGCTTCACCAAGCAGCAGATCTTTACCCTCTACGGAAACCAGATCTACCTGGGCAGCGGCATGTATGGCTTCGAGGCCGCCTCCCAGTTTTACTTTTCCAAGCACGCCAAGGACCTGTCGCTTACTGAGGCTGCCCTGCTGGCCGGACTGCCAAAGGGGCCATACGCCTACTCGCCCCTTGTGAATCCCGACAAGGCGCTGCGCCGCCGCAACCTGGTGCTTTCCGAGATGGAATCTGACGGCGTCATCACTCATGTTCAGGCCGAGCAGGCGCGCAACGCGCCGCTCGGACTGCACCTCACACAGCCGCAGGGTTCGGTCGCGCCCTGGTTCCAGGAAGAGGTGCGGCAGGAACTCGACAAGCGTTTCGGCTCTGAGCAGGTCCACGAAGCCGGCCTTCGCATCGACACTACTCTCGACCTGGACCTGCAGCAGACCGCAAACCGCGCCGTACTCGATGGTGTTGCCACTTATGAACGACGCCGCGGATGGAAGGGCCACCTTGAGAATGTGCTTGCCGCCGGCGCCACACTCAATGAGTACAAGCATCCCGACTGGGCTATAGCTTCCGGGCCCGGCGACTATGTCCACGCCCTCGTCACACATGTCCTTTCCAACGAGGTCTACGCGCGCGTCGGCCCACCGAGCCAGCCAAACGCTGAAGTCATACTGATGCAGGCGGACTGGCAATGGACAGGCCAGCGTTACGCCGATGCCCTCGTCAAGCCCGGCGACATCATCTATGTGCATCTGGCTGCAACGGAAGGCTCACCGCGCCGCGCCACACTCGAGCAGGACTCCGGAGCCCAGAGCGCACTGATGGCCGTCGACAACACCAGCGGCGACGTGCTGGCCATGGTTGGCGGTCGCGACTACGCGCTCTCTGTGTTCAACCGCGCCACGCAAGCGCAGAGACAGACCGGCTCCAGCTTCAAGCCCTACGTTTACTCTGCTGCCGTTGAAGATGGCGTCAAACCGGACGACAGCATCGTTGATGGGCCGGTCAGTTTCAGCGGCTATACGCCGCACAACTACGAGAACGACTACAAGGGCCGCATGACCATCGTCAACGCCTTTGCCGAGTCGCGCAACATCCCTGCCATCAAGCTGGCCGCGCGCGTTGGCATTCACAAGGTCATCGACATGGCCCACCGTTTCGGCGTCACCTCCAACATTCCCGCTTATCTGCCCATAGCCATTGGCGCAGTTGAAATCTCTCTCGAAGAGCAGGTCGCGTCCTACTCCGTCTTTCCCAACGACGGCATCCGCATCACGCCGCACCTGGTTCGCAAGGTCTCCGACGCGGACGGCATCACGCTCTGGGAGGACCGCCCCGAGGTCAACCAGGTCATCGACCAGCAAACGGCGCGCACCATGATGACGCTTCTTCAGGCGGTGACTCAACACGGAACCGGCGCAGCTGCCGCACAGTTGAACCACCCGCTGGGCGGCAAGACCGGAACTACCAGCGACTATACCGACGCATGGTTCCTCGGCTTTTCGCCCTCGGTCACATGTGGGGTCTGGATCGGCTTCGACGACCGCGAATCTCTGGGCGAGAAGGAGACCGGCGCACGCGCCGCACTCCCCATCTGGATGACCTTCATGCGCGCGGCGACTGCCGGCAAGCCCGACGAGAAGTTCCCTGGCGACGAGGAAGACAGCAAGATCCTGAAGCCGGCAGTGGCGCAGCCTGCGAATCCAGGGCCTGCAAAGGTAGCACCCTCCTCGTCCAACAGTCCTCTTAAGCCCGTTGCGACAGCAAAGCCCTCTTCAAGTCCGTCGCCAGCCGCGCTCAGTGCAAGACCGCCGGCTCAATCCGGCAACAAACCCACTGTAAAGCCGGCAGCAGATGGCGCCACAGCCGGCCCGCAAGTCAGGCCGGTCCTGCCCCAACACGCGGCTCCAGCCAGACCTGGTCCCATCGTTAAGCCCGCGTTGGACAACCCGCGGCCCTGACAAGAGGGCATCTGAACAATATCTCGCGGGGAAACGGCGGATGAACAGTCGCATACAAACACTGCTCATCTTCAAAGCAGAAGCAGAGATGCGCTGCGGGCACTGTTCCCTGCTTATTTGTGCTTCTTTTTCGCGGGCTTTTGGTCTTTGGCTTTTTTGTCGCCGGGAGTATGCGTGATAGGAATCGGCGCCAAGTCGGGACCGATCCGTTTCACCTGTGTGTCGATCATCTGGTAGTTTATGGTCCGAGGGCTGGCTGGACGCGTGATGCCTGTGGCTGGGTCTGTTGTGAGGTCCTGTCCGCCGGCGATCAGGAAGCTGAAAGTGGGGACGCTGCCGCCAGGCGTGACCTGTCTAGAGTTCTTGCCAGAAACCTGGCTCATCGCCTGGCTTCCGACCCGCACCGGCAAATAGCCCTGAATGGGATGCAGCCGGAACGCAGTCTCATAGCGATGATGGTGCAGGCTCCAGGTAAAGACGCGCACTTGGTCGAAGTCGTAGGGCAGGCCGGACTTGAGCGGGGACGTAACGGTCAGATACTCGGGAACCTGGTGATTGGGGGTGGTGGCCTCGGGGTCGGTCACTTTGGTCAGTACCCAGGCGCCAACGAAACGCTGGCCCTCTCCATATTGGCCAATCTCATCTGGCACATCCACATCGAGGCGGTTGCTGAGCAGCCAGCCGGTGTGGCCCTGGCTGTCGCGCGCAAGCCACCAGTCTTCCATGTCGGGGGGCGGAGCTTCGGGCTGGCCGGGAACGGCCGCCGGGCGACCTGCCGCCTGCGCTGCTGGTTGTCTTGTCGATGACGCTGCAGGCCGCGGTGCAGGCTGCTGCGATGCGGGCGCAGCCTGTGGAGTCTTTCCCGGCTGAGCCGGTGTTGCCGCTGTGGACCGGGCGTGCGGCGCAGAACCCTGACCCGCGACTTTCGGCACTGAGGCGCGCGCAAGTAGCTGCACCTTGGCGTTGCCGGCGAGGAGATAGAAATGCTCACTCTCGCGGCCGGGAACGATGTGCATGTAAAGGTCGTCGCGGAGACTGGCGGTGGCGGCCACCGGATCCTCTTTGTGATCGCCGGCGAGTTGGATGAAGCCTTGGTAAGTTTTGCTGTCGATTACGGCGCGCTCTTCTATCCAGCCGATTTCGTTTTTCTCGGTTTTTACTTTGAGGAAGCGGCGGTTGTGCTCCAGGACCTGGAGGGGCTGGCCGTTGACTACCTGGGCAACGCGGGCGGAGACGGCGGCTACACGGTCATGGAGGTACATCTGGCGCGCGGCGACGTAAACGGTGTCGTACTGTACATGGTGGAAGCGTTTGCAGCCCGACGCAAGCCAAAGAAAACAAAAGATAACGAGCAGCGGCAATGCCTGCAGCCGGGGCACAGAAGCTCGGATGCGCCGGGAAAAATGAACGATAAGAATTGGAGTTTGCGTGAACACAGCCTATGGAGATCTTCTTGAGAATAGCACTTTCACAGTTGTCAGTTGTCAGTTCGCAGTTGTCAGTTTGTGCTCTGACAACCGACAACTGTGAACTGCTTTTACGGTGCTGCTGCGATGGAACTGGCCTGGACCGGATCGATTCCGGTGGCACTGGTCAGGGCGGAGTCGAGCTTGCCGGCAACTGTGGAGTCGAATGTGTAGGCTGCCAGGTCGGGGCTGCCGCCTGAATTCACTACCAGCATGTAGTTCCCTGTCGACTCCTGGGTCAGCCCAAGCGGTGCAATGCCGGCTGAGGCGGTCGAGCCGGCGGCTGTGAGGGAGAAGGCGGTTCCGCTGCCGCTGACGGAATAGCCCGCGATGCTGCCGGTGGAACTGCCGCTGACAGTGCGGTTGGCGATATAGACGTAGTTGCCGGCAACCGAGCCGTAGCGTGTGGGAGCGATTGCATAAGGCGCGATGCCGCCGGTCGCATAAGGCGAGCCGGAAACTTCAACGAGAGTGTTGTAGTTGAAGGCGCGCAGGCCGCCTGAGTTGGAACCCGAGATGGCGGCGGTTTCACCTACATAGAACAGGCGATTACTGGGGTCTACTCCGACTGAGACAGCAGCGCCGGAGGAGTTGATCAGCGGTATGTTGACGCTGGTTCCGAATGGAGTCGTATTGCCTGCGGCAAAGACAACATCCTGAGTACCCCTGGAGCCATCCGCCACAAACACATGTGCATTATCGGGCGAAATGGCGAGTTGGAAGACGCTCGCAGCCGGAAGCAAGGTGCTTTGCTCAATGGTGGAAGTGGGGACTCCGGTAGAGGAGTTGATGTGAATGGCAAGCAGTTCAGCGAGATTTGGACCGGCTTCGAGCAGCCAGGTACCGGTCGAATCCACCTGCATGGTGGTGGCAATGTCCTGTGAAATCACGTTGGAGCCGTTGGCCAGGGTGAGCGTGCCGCCCGAGCCAATATCAAAGAGGAAGATGCCGGTGGCCGTGCCCACATAGAGAAAGCCGCCGTTGGGGGCGATAGCGATTGAATAGGGCGCGGCGGAAAGTGTGTACGCACTCCCAACCTGGGTAAGCTTGCCGGAGACGATGGAATAGGCCACGACCTGCATGGTCGCCTGATTGAGCACGTAGAATACGCCGCTGCTGTTACCGGA
Organism: Occallatibacter sp.; assembly: GCA_035945795.1. Classification (GTDB taxonomy): domain Bacteria; phylum Acidobacteriota; class Terriglobia; order Terriglobales; family Acidobacteriaceae; genus Telmatobacter. The sequence continues at coordinate 132,389 of DASYZU010000032.1, read as the reverse complement.
GGTTGCCGTGCAAGTGCCTGTGGTGGACGTCACCTCAGCGCAAAGGTTGGTGGTCTGCGAAACGCTGCCCGAAGTACCGGTAATCGTAATATCGTAAGTCCCGGCGGTCGTCGAGGACGTAGTAGTTGCCGTTAGAGTAGATGTTTGCGCCGCCGTGCTGCTGATCGTGACCGAATTTGGAGAAAGGCTACAGGTTGCGGGACTTGTTGCGCCCGAGGGCGCGGAGTCAACCGCACATGTGAGTGCAACCGTCCCGGTAAAGGAGTTCGCAGGTGTCACAGTGATGGTTGCGGTGTTGCCGGTGGTCGCGCCTGGGCTCATGGTCATATTGCCGCTGTTGGAAAGGGTGAAGCTGTTGCTGCCGCTTGGGGCATCCCAGAAACCCGAGCATCCGGCAAGCAACGGTGCTGCCAGCAGCATCCATGCCAACTTTCCCATCTTCATTGCCGCTCCTCTTATTTCGCCTGATTTCCTTGACCACGCAGAATCGTATCGCCAGGCTGGCGACGTTCCGGTTGACCATGCTCGAGAATCAATCCACTGTCCAACTCAAGGGTATCGCTTCAGTGCGCGTCCTGTCGCACTGGCGGATCAGTCACACTGCGGCACACTCCTACCGCTGAGTGGTGAGACGCAGCAAGGCAGACGTTCGCTCAGCGGCAGTTCTTGTTTCGGATGCTGCTGCCTTTAAGGGGAATGAAACAGATTGCGGATTTGTTGGACGGGGATGGGAACCGATCTGCAACACCCGTGCAACCAGAGAAGAAAGCACCTGTGAAAGAGGAAGTGAATCTTGTTAATTTGATTGGTGGCGGAGGGCAGGATCGAACTGCCGACCTACGGGTTATGAATCCGTCGCTCTAACCATCTGAGCTACTCCGCCGGAGGGATGCGCCTGAAGGATGCCTGGAAGGCGCAGGCCATATTGGCCCGCCAGGGGGAAGTACGGACCGCATTCGGTGCACGACTCCCAACCTTGATGATACGGGGGCATGGATGGCAGGTCAAACCCTGAGGACAAGTGCGAACCTGGGCGAGTGGGCCGCGACAAGAGTGTCTGGACGGGTGTGCCGTCGCTGGGCGCGCCTCGGATGATTCCCGGCCGCCTGCTCCTGTAAACTCGCCTGCATGAGTACGTTCCGTATCGCCGGAGTGATTCCGGCGCGGTTGAGTTCGACGCGGCTGAGCCGCAAGGTGCTGCGCACGATTGCCGGCCACCCGATGGTGGAGTGGGTGTGGCGCGCGGCGGCGGCCAGCGGATTGATGGATCCGGTCGTAGTGGCGACCGATTCAGAGGAAGTGGCATCGGTTTGCAGGGAGCGCGGAATTCCCGTGGCAATGACCCGGCTGGAGTGTCCGAGCGGGTCAGATAGGGTCTACGAAATGGCCCGGCATATCGACGCCGATATTTACGTCAACATCCAGGGCGATGAGCCGACGCTGACGGCGGATTTCTTCCCGCCGCTGCTCGCGCTGTTCGAGCGGCCCGAGGTCGAGGTCTCCACGCTGGCCGTCCCGTGCCCGCCGGAGGAGTTCACGAATCCCAACGCCGTCAAAGTTGTTACGGCTCTGGACGGCCGCGCGCTCTACTTTTCACGAGCGACCATTCCCTTCGATCGCGACCGTACCGGCTTTGCCGGATATCGCAAACACCTGGGGATTTATGCCTATCGGAAAGCCGCACTAGAGCGGTTTGCGGCGCTGCCGCCCTCGCCTTTGGAACGCCTGGAACGGCTGGAGCAACTGCGACTGCTTGAGAACGGGATTGCGCTCTATGTGGCCGCTGCGCCGCGCGACACCATCGGCGTGGATACGGAAGAAGATCTGCTTCGCGCCGAGGCTGTGCTTAAGGGGATTGCATAGCGGGACGGCGCGCAAAATCTTCAAGAAAATCGGAATTGCACGCAAGAACCGGATAGCGCGCCGGGTGGCGATGAGCGAACATGGTTCCCATGAGCAGCAAACTCCAAGTCGTTCGTAAAACCGGTGCTTCCGAGCCAATCGATTCTGATTCTGCGTGGAAGCAGGTTCAGAGTCGCGATCCAGGAGCAGCGTTTTTCTACGGGGTGGCCACCACAGGCGTTTTCTGCCGGTCGAGTTGCACAAGCCGGCGTCCGCTCAGGGCCAACGTGCGCTTCTTCCGTTCGGCTGCGGAGGCGCAAGCCGCCGGATTCCGGCCGTGCAAGAAGTGCAAGCCCAGCACTGCGTTCGGCAGCCCTTTGGACAAGGTCCGTGGGTGCATTGAAGCCAATCTCAACCGGCCAGTGCGGCTTGAGGAACTTGGGCGCGTGGCGGGGCTGAGCCCCTTTACCGTGCAGCGGCTCTTCAAACGTGAGATGGGTGTGAGCCCGCTTGCATACCAGCGGGCGCTGAGGGCGTGTTCGTTGCGCAGCGCGCTCAAACAGGGAGATACCGTGACAAATGCAATTTATGCAGCAGGGTTCGGATCGTCGAGCCGCGCCTACGACGGTGCTCAACTTGGGATGACGCCGGCGCGCTTCGCCCAGGGCGGCAAAGGCGAACGCATCGCCTATACCACCTCTCGATCTCGATTCGGCTGGATCGTTGTTGGAGCAACCGCTCGCGGCCTGTGCTGGCTTGCGCTTGCAGGCACTTCGGCGGAGGCCGAATCCAGTCTGCGAGCTGAGTTTCCGCTAGCTGCATTGCGCCGCGATCCATCGCTCTCGAAGTTGGTGGAGACGGCCGTGGAGACTGTCAGCAACGGTGGAAAGCTAAATCAAAAGCAGACCTCAACGGAGTTGGATTTGCGCGGAACAGCATTTCAACTTAGGGTTTGGCAGGCGCTACGCACCATCCCCCGGGGAGAGACGCGCACCTACAGCCAATTGGCTCGTGAGATGGACATGCCCAAGGCTACTCGCGCTGTGGCCCGGGCTTGCGCACTGAACCGGGTGTCGGTGCTGGTCCCATGCCATCGGGTGGTCGGCGCCAGCGGCTCGCTCACCGGGTACCGGTGGGGCGTGGACCGCAAGCGTCAACTGCTCGAGGCGGAGGGTGCGCGGCCCTGAAGATGATTGAGATCTGTGGTCTCCCACCCTTTCCGCAGAGAATAGCGGAAAGGATGGGGCGCGGGAGATTGTTGCCAGTTACAGGCGGGCGCCGCCGGAGGCCTGGATGGTTTGTCCGCTGACCCAGACAGAGTCGTCGGAGGCCAGGAAGGCTGCGATGTCGGCGATGTCGTTGGGCTGACCTATGCGGCCCAGAGGCGTGTCGACGATTGCCTGCTTGTGGAAGTCACTGCCGATGAAGCCGGCCGCGTGCACGCCTTCAGTCTCGACCATGCCAGGGTTCAGAGCATTGACGCGAATCTGCCTGGGGCCGAGTTCCTTGGAGAGCGCGACGGTGATGGAGTTGACCGCGCCCTTGGTGCCGGAATAGACCGCGGCTCCGGGGACACCCGATGCGGCGACTGAGCCGATGTTGATGATGCTGCCGCCCTTGGGGCTGAAGTGGACGAGCGCGGCTTGCGTGGTGAGCAGTAGGCCGAGGACGTTGAGGTTGAATTGCTTGTTGAAGCTCTCGGTGGTGACGGCTTCGATGGTGCCGAAGTCGTAGACGCCGGCGTTGTTGACGAGTACGTCGATTGGGCCGAGCTCCTTTACAGTCTTTGCAACGAGCGGTCCGATGGAGGCTGGATCGGCCAAGTTGGCTTGCACGGCGATGGCTTTGCCGCCGGCGTTCTCGATCTCGGCGACGACTTTTTCAGCGGCGGCCTTGCTGCCCGAGTAGTTGACTGCGACGGCGGCGCCGCGGCTGGCGAGTTCGTGGGCGATGGCTGCGCCGATGCCCTTGGATGCGCCGGTTACCAATGCTACTTTTCCTTGAAGACTACTCATTTTCTGCTCCTTTTACCGTTCTTTGACCGAAGCGTTTTCAATTCGACGTTTCGACAACTATCGAATTGATGGGTCAGCAGGCGAAAGGATTCAGCTCAATTGTGGAAATCTTTTTGGGAAAGGCTTCAGCGGCCCGGACAGGGGCTCTGTTCGAGCGCCGACAGGGTGGCGGCGAGGGTGTCGAGAACTCCAGGGCGCAAGGTCATGTAGTGGAATTTTCCTTCGCGGCGGATGTGGATGAGGCCGGCGGTTTCGAGTTCCTTAATATGGTGGGAGAGCGTGGCGGCGGAGATGGGCAGAGCGGCGCGTGCCTGCGCGCAGCCCAGTGGGCAAGAGGCTTTGGAGATGCGCTCGAGGAGTTCGAAGCGGCGCGGATCGGCGAGGGCTTTGAGGATGGCGGTGCGGCGGGCGCGGGTGAGACGGAGAGGCTTTGCGGTTGTTGTCGATGGATTTTCTAACACTGTTGCGGTCATTCTCGAACTCCGATGATTGGATGATATGGCAGCGCAGCAGGATTTTGGGGCTTTGTTCTTGCGGTTCCAGACTTCGGCAAGGAATAATTCAAAATTTTTCTTCCCATAGACGTTCGAGTGGAGTGTTTCAAGATGCGTGGAAAGAAGCAACCGAGTGGAGAGATGGTGCAGGGGACGCTGGACATGCTGATTCTGCGCACCTTTGCGATGGGACCGGCGCACGGGCACACCATTGCGCATGTAATTGAACACACATTAGAGAACGTGCTGGAAGTGGAGCAGGGATCGCTTTATCCGGCCGCACCGGCTGGAGGATCGCAGGTGGTTGGAAGCCTACTGGGGTGTGAGCGTAAACAACCGCAAGGCGAAGTTCTACAAACTGACCGAAACGGGGCGAGAATGTCTGGTGGTTCCTGCCGACACTATTCTCCTGGATGTGATTCTTCGGTGGTCAGGTTATGATTTCGTGAGGCCGACTCGGACCCCAAGCGCGAGGCCGAGCCGCATGAACAGGCCAAAACTTCCCCATCCAGGAGTAAAGAATTGAAATCAGGACGAATCGTTTTAACCCGGTTGCAATTGATCTTCAGTTCAATCGTCGCTGTTCTAGTGCTATTGACCGGATTGCCGGCTCAAACCGGGAGTTTCCATAACGCCCCAGCTTCGGCTGCCGGGCGAGAGAATCCCTACCAGGGAGAGCTGAACGTCAAGGCAGGCCAGAAAATTTACGGGAAGCAATGCGCCGCTTGCCACGGTCAGAACGGCGAGGGTGTGGCCAACATTGCCGCACTCGCCCACGGTCCGACACAAACGGCGAAGCCCGGCGAGATTTTCTGGTACATTACCCGCGGCGACAAGACGAATGGGATGCCGTCATGGGCGAGCCTGGCGGAGCGGCAACGCTGGCAAATCATCACTTATCTAAAAGCGATGCCCACCGCGGCCCCAACTCACGTGGCAGCCGCAAGCGGGAGCGAAGCAACCATCAAGGCAGTCCTGAACGCGCCGGCGCCCAAGCCACCGTTCACCGATTTTCGCTTTGAAAAGCCGGGAACCCCGCGCAAGATCACCGTCCAGGACCTTCCCGCGCCATTTGCCACAAATTCCGCAGGCAACGGCCCGAGGATCGTTGCTCGTCCGGATTCTGCGTGGCCGCAGGCGCCAAAGGGCTTCAAGGTGGAACTCTACGCAACCGGGCTGGTGAATCCCCGCCTGATTCGTACTGCTCCGAATGGCGACTTTTTTGTGGCGGAGAGTGACAAAGGTCAGATTCTCGTCTTCCGCGGAATCACCCCGGACGGCAAGCCGGAGATCACCAGCATCTTCGCCACTGGTCTTGGCTACCCCTTCGGCATTGCTTTTTACCCCTTGGGCCCCAATCCGAAATGGGTATATGTCGGGAACACCAACTCCGTGGTGCGGTTCCCATACGAGAACGGTGACCTGAAGGCGCGTGGAGACGCAGAGCACTTGACGGCCCTAGCCGGCGAACCCCATGGGCATATTACCCGCGACGTACAGTTCTCGCCCGATGGAAATACGATGTTTGTTTCCGTTGGTTCGGGCTCGAACGTGGACGACCCCGATACTCATCCAGACGAGAAGCTGCGCGCCAAGATATTGGAATTCAATCCCGACGGCTCGAACATGCGCGTCTATGCGTCTGGAATTCGCAACGCGGTCGGACTGGCCGTGAACCCGCTGACCGGACAACTGTGGTGCTCGGTGAATGAGCGCGACGCACTCGGCGACAACCTGGTTCCCGATTACATAACGCATGTGGAACCGGGCGGCTTTTACGGCTGGCCGTGGTGGTATATCGGCCCGCATCAGGACCCACGCCACGAAGGCAAGCACCCTGAGCTGAAGGACAAGGTAATTGTTCCGGACGTGCTGCTGCAGCCGCACAACGCCTCGCTGGAAATGACCTTCTATGAAGGGAAGCAGTTTCCGCCGGAATACAAGGGAGATATCTTCGCATCGGAGCACGGCTCATGGAACAGGGCGACTCGCACCGGCTATGAAGTGATTCGCGTGCCACTGCATCACACCGGCAAGTCCAACGGAGGATACGAGGACTTCCTTACCGGCTTTGTACTGCCCAGCGGAGATGTCTGGGGCCGTCCCGTCGGTGTCACGACTGCACCTGACGGATCGTTGCTGGTTACGGATGACGGTTCGAATTCCATCTGGCGGGTTTCTTATACCGGAAAATAGTTGGTTTCCCAGGCCTCGACGGCGAGGCCTGGGAAATTAAAGAGGCGGATTCAACCTTCGCGCGCTCACCGGGTGTTTCTATGCGCCTGGATCCATGACAATTAAGAAGTTGCAGGTCTGCATGTGGCGAGTGCAGGGAAGCGACCTTGTGCTCCGAAGTTGGCGCACCTCCCGAATCGTCAGCTGCCCTTATCGGGGTCAAAAGCTGACAACTCAAGAAGCACTTTTAAGGGGTTTGTTGGCGACGGCCAGGAGGGTCTGGAACTGAGGCGTTTCCGGTTCTTTGTGGACTACAGACGTTTGCACTTCGGTGAAGCCGGCTCTTTCGAGCATGGCTTCGAGTTCCACTTCGCTGAAGCCCAACCACTCGTCGGCGTAGAGCTCGCGGGCCTCTTCGAAGCGGTGCTTGACGAGGTCAAGAAGGACGATACGGCCACCTGGGGTGAGAATGCGGAAGGCCTCTTCCACGGCGCGCGCGGGGTGCAGGGCGTGATGGAGCGACTGCGAGAAGAAGACCAGATCGACTTCGGAGTCGGCGATGGGGATTTCTTCCATGTCGCCGAGGCGGAAGTCGACGTTGTCGACGCCGTGGCGGAGGGCCTGGTCGCGGCCCACTTCGATCATCTTTGCGGAGGTGTCGACGGCAATTACTTTTTTTGCTCGCTGGGCGAGGAGGAGCGCAAAGGCGCCCTCGCCGGTGCCCAGGTCGGCGATGACCATGGGGGGCATGAGGCGGAGCAGGGCCTCAGCTACTCCTTTCCAGGAGTGGCCGGGCACGTAGTCGCGGCCGAGGCGACCGGCTACCGAGTCAAAGAAGTTGCGCATCTTGTCTTGTCTTTTTCTCAGGACGCGGCGCATGGCGGCCAGGTCCGGTGCGGCTTCGGGGATCTCTTTCTTGGCCCTGACGAGGATTTCGTCCAAAGGGCTGCCGTTCGCAGGGCCGCCTGAATTCGACAGGCGGTAGAGGCTGCTTTTGCCTGTACGGCGGTCTTCAACCAGGCCTGCCTGCTTGAGTTGCGAGAGGTGGGTGGAGATGGTGCTCTGACCCATGACCAGGATTTCCTGCAATTCGGCCACGGAAAGCTCCTCGCCCTTGAGAAGCAGCAGGATGCGGAGCCGGTTGGGGTCGGCTACGACGCGCAGGATTTTTACGATGGACGGCATAGTTTTCGATTGACTGCATACCAGAACTTCTGATACATATCAAGATATCATGATAGGACGATATAAGGATGGTTTGGACAAAATCCCCTTGGACGCCTTGCCTTCCCGCAGGGACTAAAGCCCCCGCTGATATTGCTAACTTTATGTACGGGCTGAAGCCCGTACCCTTCAACACATCGACTTTGACATTGTGTACGGGCTAAAGCCCTTACCTTCAACACATCAACATTGAGTAGTTTCATAAGGAGAATCTGAATGGCGAGTTCAACGCTGGAAGTGACCGATTTGAATTACAAAGTGGCCGACATGGCGCTGGCCGACTGGGGCCGCAAGGAGATCACCATCGCCGAGCAGGAGATGCCGGGGCTGATGTCGATCCGGAACAAGTATGCGGCGGGGAAGCCACTGGCCGGGGTGCGCGTGACGGGCTCGCTGCACATGACGATTCAGACGGCGGTGCTTATTGAGACGCTGGTGAGCCTGGGCGCGGAGGTTCGCTGGGCGAGCTGTAACATTTTCTCCACGCAGGACCATGCTGCGGCGGCGATTGCTGCGACCGGGGTTCCGGTGTTCGCGTGGAAGGGCGAGTCGCTTGAAGAATACTGGTGGTGCACGTACCAGGCGCTGGCCCACGAGGGCGGCAAGGGGCCGCAACTGGTGGTGGACGACGGCGGCGACGTGACGCTGCTGATCCACAAGGGCTATGAGTTGGAAGAGGGCGACGGCTGGGTAAATACGGCGTCGGGCAACCACGAGGAGCAGGTGATCAAGGACCTGCTGAAGAAGGTGATTGCCGAAGACCCGAAGCATTGGCACAAGGTTGCGCAGGAATGGCGCGGCGTTTCAGAAGAGACCACGACGGGCGTGCATCGCCTTTACAAGATGATGGAGCAGGGCAAGCTGCTGGTGCCGGCCATCAATGTGAACGATTCAGTAACGAAGAGCAAGTTCGACAACCTGTACGGCTGCCGCGAGTCGCTGGCTGACGGCATCAAGCGCGCGACCGACGTGATGGTGGCGGGCAAGGTGGCGGTGATCTGCGGCTATGGGGACGTGGGCAAGGGATCGTCGCACTCGCTGCGCGGTATGGGCGCGCGGGTGATTGTGACCGAGGTCGATCCGATCAATGCGCTGCAGGCGGCGATGGAGGGCTTCGAGGTCGCAACGGTTGAGGACACGCTGGGACGCGGCGACATCTACGTGACCTGCACGGGCAACGTAGACATCATCACGCTTGAGCACATGAAGAAGATGAAGGACCAGGCGATCGTGTGCAACATCGGTCACTTCGATAACGAGATCCAGATGGATCCGTTGAACGCAGCGCCGGGCGTCGTAAAGCTGAACATCAAGCCGCAGGTGGACAAGTACACCTTCCCCGACGGGCACAGCATTTTCATCCTCGCCGAGGGACGGCTGGTGAACCTGGGCTGCGCAACCGGGCATCCGAGCTTTGTGATGAGCAACAGCTTTGCGAACCAGACGTTGGCGCAGTTGGATCTTTGGGCCAACAAGGACACGTACAAGGTGGGCGTTTACGTGCTGCCAAAGCGGCTGGACGAAGAGGTTGCGCGGTTGCATCTGGAAAAGATCGGCGTGAAGCTGACGACGCTGACTCCGAAGCAGGCGGACTATCTGGGCGTGCCGGTGACGGGGCCATACAAGGCGGAGAATTACCGGTATTGACGGCAGAGATCAGTGGTCAGTTGGGGAATCTCTGAACAAGTCTGGGTGTGGGCCAACGTCCCCTCGGGGGCTAAAGCCCGCATTCATTCTTGTTCAATTTATGGCGTGGCTGAAGCCGCGCCCTTTCAAAACGGTGGCTCTGGGACACCCGGCAATGGCCGCAACTCAAGTGTTTTTTCGAGTGCATTCGCATGGCTTCTCCGCTTAGCTTTTCTTTCGAGCTTTTCCCGCCGCGTACGCCAGAAGGTGTGGCGAAGTTGCCGTCTGTAATCGCGCAACTGGCGGCGGTGCGGCCGAACTATTTTTCTGTTACCTATGGTGCGGGTGGTTCTGACCAGGACGGCACCTATGAGACGCTCGTGACGGTGATCGAACACACTGGCGTTGAGGCGGCGCCGCACCTTACTTGCGTAGGTTCGACGCGCGCACACGTTACGGCCCTGCTCAATCGCTACAAGGAGATGGGAGTCAAGCGCATTGTGGCTTTGCGCGGCGACCTGCCGGCTACGGCCATGAGTCCCTCAGCGCCCGGCGACTTCCATTACGCGAACGAACTGGTGACCTTCATCCGCGAGACCCACGGAGATCACTTCAAGATCGAGGTGGCTGCGTACCCGGAGATGCATCCGCAGGCGAATAGCCCCAGCGAGGACTTCGATCACTTTCGCCGCAAGGTAGAGGCGGGGGCAGACGCTGCCCTGACGCAACTGTTCTACAACGCCGACGCCTACTTCGACTTTGTGGAGCGTTGCGCGAAGGCTGGCATTAAAATCCCGATCGTGCCGGGCATCATGCCGATTACCGGATTCGCCAACACCGCGCGTTTCTGTAACGGATGCGGGGCCGACTTGCCTCGCTGGGTGCGGTTGCGCCTGGAAGAATTGGAGGGCGACAAGCCCGCTCTGCTGGACTTCGGCGCGGACGTGGTGACTCGTCTGTGCGAGACCCTGCTGCGCAACGGAGCGCCGGGGCTGCACTTTTACACGATCAACCAGGCCGGCCCCACGCTGCGCCTGTGGAAGAATCTTGCCCTTTCTATGCCCGCCTAGTGCTACTGGTTGTACTTGATTCCCTTCCTAGAAAAAATGCCAAAAACCCGGGCCTGAAGGCCCTGCAAATTCGCACTCACTCCGGGAGCTGAAGCCTCCGGCTCCCTCCGCACGCACGAAGATCCGTCCGCGAAGACTCAGGCTGCCTCCGGAATCGGCGATCTGCAACTGTAGTGCCAGAAACGGATTTGCCCTGTAGTACTCTGTAATTCCCCGCAGCACCCAGCAGAAAAGTCAACCCTGGAGAAAACGCAGATGATGATCGGTTTCGTTGACAGGATTTCCCCCTACGCAGACCTGATAACGTTCGTGGTTGGCCTGCCGACGGTGCTCGCCACCTACTATCAATCGTTCAAGGCTCGGCAGGAGGCGCGGCGAGAGCGCGAGGGCAGGCTGCATAGCCAGGACTGCCTGGAGTTCGTATCAGGGGACGGAGACTGCATCAACCTGGTGCCGCTGGAGACGTTGCACTCCCTGCCCAGAGCCGGCGACGTGATTCTGCTGCCGGGCGACGGCATCTGCACGTCGGAGATGATTCTTCCCGGCGCGTACCTGGTGGAGTCGGTGGAGCACTTCTATACGCGGATCGACTACAAGGGCTGCCGGCAGCAAGAGGCGCGGCTGACCAAGGCCGTGGCCAAGGTGACGTCTCTGAATCCCGTGTTGTCCGTCTGAAGGGCCAAGTGGGTGAGTGGTCTGAAGCTTTGACGAGTCAGGGTTGGTTCACCGGGTCTTGCGTTTGGTCAGGCGGAGATAGAGCCTCCAGAAGAAGCTGTGGAGCAGGTGGGTCTGCTCGGCCTTGAGGGCCTTATAGGAGTGCTCGACGTAGGTGTCGAATTCGGGCGGCCAGCCAATCATTGAACGGCGCTCGGAGTAATCGCCTTCGGCCCATTGGGCCATAAGTGCCTTGTAGCCGACCACGTGCGTAACAAAGTCGAGAAGGCATTGGGGCATCTGCTCCTCGACGATCAGATGGGCATTCTCGATGATGATCTTCTCGCGAACATCGTTCAGCGGCATGAAGATGGTGGTCATCCACAGCATCCACTCCTTCAGGTCTTCGTCGCGAATGGGATGGCACTGGGTCTTGCCCTGTTTTTTGAGCAGCGAATTGTAGGCGATGTTGCCCGCCACGGTGGCCACGTAGAGCGGCCCGTAGAAATCGTTCAGGCGTTGGTCGACCAGGCGCAACCGAGCGGCGCGGCGACCCGATACACGAGAGGTCAGGAAGGTGATCAGATAGCCCGCGAAGGCGAGAATGATGGTGAGAATGGCTGCGCCTTGCATGGAATTCGGATTCAGGGTCGTCGATGGGTCCATGGCTTGCTTTACCTTGCCGAAAAGTATACGCGGGGCCAGGGGCGATGGAATGTGACGGGGCCAGGCGATGGGAAGGGAAGTTCCGAAATACTACTTCGCATGGCCGGCGGGATTGAGCTTCGCAGATTCCGGAACGATCTTGATCTCAAAGAGTGACGGCCAAAGCTTGCCGGTGACGAACAGGTGGTCGTGCAGGGCGTCGTAGGCGATGCCGTTCAGGACAGCCTCGGGATCGGTGCGCTGATCCGCCGGGAGCAGCCCTGAGAGGTCGATCCAGCCCAGCACCTGGCCGGTGGCAGGTGAGATGCGGGCGATGCGGTCGGTGTGCCACACGTTGGCGTAGATCTGGCCACGCACTAACTCCAGCTCGTTCAATTCGGCCACCTGGGTGTTGCGGTCATGTACCACGATGCGCCGTGTTTCGCGAAAGGTCATGGGATCGAAGAAGCGGAGGGTTGAGGTTCCATCGCTCAGGATCAGGTTCTTGGCGTCCGCGGTGAGTCCCCAGCCTTCGCCGTCATAGTTGAATGTGCGCAGCTGGCGAAAGCTGAATTGGTCGTAAACAAAAGCGATGTGTGACTGCCAAGTGAGCTGAATCAGCATGCTATCCCAGGCCGCGAGGCCTTCAGCAAAATATTTCGCGGGGAGAGTCGCCGATTGCAGCACCCGCCCGGTTTCGATATCTACCATTCGCAACGAAGAGCGCCCGTTGAGGCCGGTGCTTTCGTACAGATGCCCGTCATTGTAGAGAAGTCCCTGCGTGTAGGCGTTTCGATCGTGCGGGTAAGTGCGAACGATGCGGTAAGTGTCTGCCGCGGCGGCAAACACGGCGGCCGCGGCACAAATTGCGAGCGCGGCAAGTGCGCGAGGGATGAGATTGAGGCGCATCGGCCTTAGTTTACGTCCTTGCCGATAAAGGCTGCGACCGGCGGGTTGGATGTCAATGGAGGGTGCTCGATTAGAGGCCACCGTGGAAGCGTCCGAATCCATAGGCAAGATTGAGCGACACAATCAGCATGCCTGCGCCAAGCGTGAGGACGTGCTGCCAGCTGTGTGGATCGAAGCTTCCTACGCGGCATATGAGCAGGTAAGCGACGAAAAGATTAAAGTAGCCCCAGAGGACATTGACTCTTGCGGAGGACAAGCCCTTTCCCGGCGGCTTTGCAAAGGGGCTCTGGAAAGGGCGCCCCGAGATTCCGTTGCCTAGATGAGGCAGCGTATTGGCGAGAAATGCTCCGCCGAAGAAGTAAGCCAGATAGTAGTACCAGTGCATGGTTGCTGCCTTTCAATATTCGAGCAACAGATTAACAGGCGCCGCCTTATGTCGACGTTGAGGTTCCCCGTCGATGATGGCTTTCCATTGACATGTGAGGTTGAACGAGCAAGCCGCAGATCCTTCGACTGGCGCCAGTCCAAACGCGGACTGGGTACGCTCCTGATGAACGGGCTGATTGAGTGACGTGATATCCCACCCTTTCGCCAGAAAAAAGGCGAAAGGATGGGGCACGGGACCTTTTGGAGGAGAACCGGCGCCGCTTCATTCCGGGACGTAACTCGCAGCGGCGAGTCAAGATGCTCAGGATGACAGCCCTATTTTATAGACTCAGTGACGCAGCGGATTGCTGTCAGATGATGCAGCCTAGCTTGCGCCGAGGTAGATGAAGCGGACCAGAAAGAGAGCAGCGAGCAGGTAGAGGAGCCAGTCTTTCCTGGTGAATTTGCCGGTGGCCAGGTGCAGCACGGCCCAGGCGATGATGCCGAAACCGAGGCCATTAGCGATGGAGTAGGTGAGCGGGATAAGCACCAGCGTGAGGAAAGCGGGAACGGCGACCAGTGGCTCTGTCCAGCGGATTTCAGTAATTGTGGCCAGCATGAGGGAACCCACCAGGATCAGTGCAGGAGCTGTGGCTGCCGGGGGAACAATGCCCACAAACGGCGCGGCGCCAATCGCTCCGAGAAAAAGCAATCCGGTGACGATGGCCGTGACGCCGCTGCGGCCGCCGGCCATGACTCCGGCCGTGGACTCCACGTAGCTGGTCACAGTCGAAGTTCCGGCGAGGGAGCCGACGACGGTGGCGGTTGCGTCAGTTAACAGGATCCTGTTAAGGCGGGGGATGGAGTGGTCGGCGGCGATGAGGCCTGCCCTCTTGGTCACGGCGACCAGCGTGCCAAGGTTGTCGAACAGGTCGACGAAGAAGAAGACGAAGACAATCTCGAGCAGTCCCTTGTTGAGGGCACCGCGAATATCGAGCTTGAAGGCGGTGCCCGTCAGCGCCTGGAAGCCGCCGGGTGAGGGTACCCATCGGAAGAGATTTTGTGCCCATGCGACTGCGGTGGAAGACGGGGCTCCGCTGGATGGGGTTTCGGTGTGGAGGATTGCGAACGCACATGCCCAGGCGATGGCTGTTGTGACAAGCACGCCGATGAGGATGGAGCCGCGGATTTTTCTGATTTCAAGCGCGACCATCAGGATGAGGCCCAGCAGAGCCAACGCGGTGGTGGGATTGCGAAGGTTGCCCAGACCAACGAGGGTCTCGGGGTCGCCGATGACGAGGCCTGCATTGCGGAAGCCGATGAATGCGATGAAGAGCCCGATGCCGCTGGCGACCGCTGCATAGAGTTCGTGGGGAATGGAGCGGAGAATCATCTGGCGGATGCCGCCGGCGGTGAGCGCGAGAAAGATGATGCCGGAGAGGAAGACTGCGCCCAGAGCAGTCTGCCACGGGATGTGCATTTTGAGGCAGACGGTGTATGTGAAGTACGCGTTGAGGCCCATGCCGGGAGCGAGCGCGATGGGATAGCGCGCGACGATGCCCATGAGGATGGAGCCGAACGCCGCCGAGAGGCAGGTGGCCGCCGTGGCGGCGGCCAGTGGAACGCCTGCGGCCGACAGAATGGCCGGATTGACCAGGACGATATATGCCATGGTGAGGAACGTGGTGACGCCGGCCAGAATTTCGGTGCGCCAGTTGGTTCCCAGATGGACAAATTCGAAGTAGGTTTCCAAGCGTTTGAGCATAGGCGGGTACTGTTAGAAAACCACAGGTGCGCTTGAACGCAAAGCAGATTGTGGTGAGCCGATTCTAGACTGAGACGATTTTGCCGTTTCTCCAGCGAAGAAGACGGTCCATCGAACCGCCCTGGAAGACGATGGAGAAGACGACGACCATGTAGGTTGCGCCGAGCATCCATAAGCGGCCAAGGGCCTCGGGGACCGAGAGGGCGAGAGCAATGGAGAGTCCGCCACGCAGGCCGCCCCACGTGAGCACGAAGGTGGAACTGCGGTGGCCTGGCTGTGCGAGGCGCACCAGCGCCAGTAGTAGGGTGACGGCCGCGAGACGAACAGCATTGACGGAGAGGATGGCTGCCAGTCCTGCCCAGATCGTCGGTACATCGAGCGTGATTGCCATGATTTCAAGACCGAGCAGGACAAAGAGAACCGAATTCTGGATTTCGTCGATTAACTCCCAGAAGCCGTCGACGCTGTCGTGGTCGATGCGCTCCTTGGGTTGATTGCGGTTGAAATGGCGCATTGCGATTCCGGCGACGACTGCCTCGAGCGGTGCGGAGAGATGCAGAACGTCCGCAAGGACGTAGCTGCCCAGGGCCAGCGCGATGGTGAAAAGAATATCGACTTGATACGCGTGGACGCGGCGCATGAGATGGGACGTGACCCAAGCTGCGAGGATGCCGACGGCAATGCCGCCACCGGCCTTAAGCAGCAGAAATTCGGCAATATGCAAGGGCGTAGGCGCCTGGCCGCGGGCGACTTCAAGCATGGTGAGGAAGAGGACGGCACCGAGCCCATCATTGAAGAGCGATTCACCGGCTAATTGGGCCTGAATCGACTTGGGAACGCCGGTGCGGCGCAGCATCTCCAGTACGGCGATGGGATCAGTGGGCGAGATGAGCGCGCCGAAGATGAGGCACTGCATCCATGGAATACGAATGCCGGTGAGGAGTGACATGAGTCCGGCAACCAGAAAGACGGAAAGAACCGTGCCCACAACCGATAGCAGCGAGACTGTGAGCTTTTCGCGCGCCAGTTGCTCCAGGTCGAGCAGAAAGGCTCCAGCAAAGAGAAGCAAGGGCAACATGCCGTGAAGAATGACGCTCTCAAAATCGATGCGTTGGACAAGGCTCAGAGCCCACCAATGGAATTGCGGAGCCACCTGGCCCGCACCTATCAGCGCCACCGAGGCCAGCACCGTAAGGAGCATGGTTCCGACGGTGATCGGCAGCTTGAGCCAGCGGGTGCTGATCATGCCGAAGAGCGCGGCAATGGCGAATAGAACGCTGAGTATTTCGAGAGTAGTCATGGGCAGGCTGACTGGCTGCACTCATGGTAACGGAAGACGAGCGGCGGAGGTTGAGGTTCCTGCGTTCCCACCCATTCGCCAGAAGAAAGGCGAAAGGATGGGGCACGGAGCCTTTGTGCGGGAACCTGGACTTCAGGTGAGGAGTTTAGCGGCTTCCTTAGCAAAGTAGGTGACAGCGAAGTCGGCGCCGGCGCGGCGAATGCCCATGAGCGATTCCAGGATGGCGCGATCGCGGTCGAGCCAGCCTTTCTCGAAGGCGGCCTGGAGCATGGAGTACTCGCCTGAAACCTGGTAGGCACCGATGGGGACGCCGACGCGCTCGCGGGCGGCGCGGACCACGTCGAGGTAAGGCATGGCCGGCTTCATCAGGATCATGTCCGCGCCTTCTTCCAGGTCGAGGTCGATCTCGCGCATGGCTTCGCGGAGGTTGGCGCCGTCCATCTGGTAGGTTTTGCGGTCGCCGAACTGGGGCGCTGAGTCGGCGGCCTCGCGGAAGGGTCCGTAGAAGGCGGAGGCGAATTTGGATGCGTAGCTGAGTATGGGTGTTTGCGACAAGCCTTCGGTGTCGAGGGCGCGGCGGATAGCTTTGACGCGGCCGTCCATCATATCGCTTGGCGCGACGATGTCTGCGCCGGCTTTGGCCTGGCTGACGGCGGTGCGGGCAAGCAGCTCGAGAGAGGGGTCGTTGTCGACTTCAAAGCCGTCGCGGCCTTCGATGATGACGCCGCAATGGCCGTGGATGGTGTACTCGCAGAGGCAAACGTCGGAGATGAGGACCAGCTTTTTGGAGGCAGCGGATTGCCGAAGAGCGCGCAGGCTCTGCTGTACGATGCCGCCTTCTTCCCACGCGCCAGTGCCCTGCTCGTCCTTGGACTCGGGCAGGCCGAAGAGCAGCAGGCCGCCAAGGCCGAGGCTCGCGGCTTCTTCTGCCTCGCGCACCGCCTCGTCGACGGAGAGGTTGAAGACGCCGGGCATGGAGCCGACTTCGCGGCGTATGCCTTCGCCGGGGCAGATAAACAGCGGGTAGATGAGGTCGCCGGGCTCAAGAACTGTCTCGCGCACCAGGGCACGCATGGAATCGCTGCGCCGGAGGCGGCGCATCCGCATTTGAGGGAAACTCATGGGTAAATTGTAGATGAAGCAGCTGACAGCAGCTTCTAGCCCCTAGCTTTTAGCTTCTAGCTCTCAGCCTCAGCTCGAAGACGTCTGAACCGGCGGAATTGGCTGTTGTCGACATTATCGGCCTAGCCTTTGAAAAAGCGGAAGGCTAGAGTCCAGAACCGAAAAGCTGAAAGCTAGTGGCTAAAAGCTGCACTTACAGCTGATCGTACAGCGACGAGTTGCGGTAGCCGAGCAGGACGACCAGGGTCCAGATGCCGAGAGCGGTTCCGAAGGGGAACTTGAGGAGGCTGAAGATGGCGGCCACAATAGCCGCCAGGCGGCCCCATTGAGTGTGCTCCATCAGGCCCCACCCGGCGGCCAGGGCCAGGCCGGCGCGAAGCAACAGGATCACCCAAATGAAATGGATGAATGCCGGGCCCATCCACTCTGGAGACATGGGGCCGTGCATCCAAGGGCCGAAGCCTCCGGACATGAACGCTTTTGCGAAGGTCAGCCCGGCTAATCCGAGCAGCAGGGATAGGCCTGCATAGACAAACCAGAAGATGCTGAGAGCTCTAACCTTGCCCGCATAGCTCTCCAACAGGAACTGCAAGCCGGGAACAGGAGGAACCGTCGGCGCCAAGGGGCGGCCGCACTGGGGGCAATATGCCTGCCCAGGCGCCATAGCCTGACCACATCCGCTGCAAAACATGCTTCCTCCTCGTGAGACCGCGCCGAATTTGCTACGAAGATCACTACGCAAACTTGGCGCGATGGGTTCCCTGCAGCTTCCAGGCTTTAGTGGCCATTAGCCGAGATCCGCTTATCCCATCGTTCTTCATGGCGGTCGTCGTGGAAGACGATGGCGGTGATGTGTCCCGTGTTGTCGCGCTGGGCGATGAGCCGGGCAATGCTGGATCCGTCAGGATAAAAGAGCTGGGTAGGCGACTCGGCAGCCAACTCGGAGATGTCTCCAAAGCGGTCCCTGCCGTAAAGGCGCTCGCCCTGCCAAAACACGGCCAAGGCGGTATTGCCGTTCGGCTCGATGTATTCGCCTACGAGGTTGTCCACCTGCGCTGGTGTCAGCCGCATGGCTGGCGGGTGTAGGGGAATGATGAGGCGCTCGGCAAAGGCGCGAGGCTCCGGCACTGTTGCTGCGCCGTGACCCGGCTTTGAAACCTGCTGGATTTGAATACGGTGTTCGAGCAGCCAGCGCGGCAACTCCGGCTCGCCGTAAGCGCGGGTCCAGCAATCGTGTTTCAAGCCCTGATAAAGCCAGAGGCGGATTCGGCCGCCGGCTGCCTTGAAGGCTTCGTACATCAGTTCGCTCTGGCGCGGCGCAACCATGTGGTCGTCGATTCCGTGGAAGAGCCAGATTGAGGTGTGGCCCAGGGCGCGGGCGTACTCGCCGGGCAGGGTTGCGGACTTCTGCCAGCGCTCCGGAGCATAACTCCAGAAGATGCCGCCGGCGGCAATGGCCACCGCGGCCCAGCGATGGGGATAAAGTCGTGCCAGTTCCCATGAGCCGTATCCGCCCATCGAGAGGCCGGTGAGAAAGGTTCGCTCCGGGTCGCCATGGAACTCGGAAGTCTCCCGATCAAGTGTGGCCATAGCCATGGCGAGCATGTCGGGGTCGGTCCAGTAATGGGCCAGCGGGCACTGCGGGATCACGATGACAAAGGGCCAGCGCTCGGGGTGGTCGCGCACCGCCTCGGGAAGTCCGATCTGGGTTTGCCACATGCCCTCGGAACCGCGCTCGCCGCGGCCGTGGAGAAACAGGATAATGGGCCAAAGCCTGTTGTCGTCGCGGCGCCAATCTTCAGGCAGGTAGACCTGGAAGCGGTAGGTGACGCCGTGGACCTGGATGCTGCGATTGAGGAAGCCCGTCTCCTGCGGCGGCTCGTTGCGATTCTTGCCTGCGGCGGCGTGGGCCATGCCGGGTGGCAAAACCCATGCGAGGGCGAGAAAAACCGCAAGGCAGACGGCGCAGAATCGATGAGAACGGAGCATGACGGGATCCAACCACAACTATATCCGGTGGAGCGCGGGATTCCGAGCCGGGAGGCGGGTGGGTTCCTGACGAGTAACGGCAGCCGGCCAAGTTCGGAGCGGCCCGTGCAGGAAGGGCATGTGGTCGGCTAACACCCTTTTGAGTCTGTAGTTTTCGGCGGATAACCACGGTTTCTATGTGATTTCCTTGCGGGTTTCTTACGATTCGCATGAAAGACTTAAGTTGTTATGCTGAATGAACTGATGACCACCATGGAAGCCGGAGATACACTTGACCATTACCGTCTGGAGGCGACCGTCGCCCGGAGCGGGATGTCGACGCTTTACCGGGCGACTGACCTGAACAGCGGCAAGCAGGTGGCCCTAAAAGTTCCGCATCCGGAAATGGAATCGGACCCGATTCTGTTGGAGCGATTCAAGCGGGAGCAGGAGATCGGTCAGGAACTTGACCACCCAGGCGTTGTGAAAACCTACGACGGTGAACAGCGCAGCCGCCTGTACATGGTGATCGAGTGGGTGGAGGGAAGGCTGCTCCGGTCAATTCTGAATGAGGAAAGACCGGATAACAAGGGCAGGCTGCCAATCGACCGCGCGGTGAAAATTACGCTGGGCATTTGCGACGCGCTCGATTACATGCACAAGCACGGCGTGGTGCACCGCGACCTGAAGCCGGAGAACGTGATGGTGGACGGCGAGGACCATATCAAGCTTATCGATTTCGGCATCGCGATGAAGGAAGACGCGCGGCGCCTGACCTTTGCCGGTCCGTCGCCGATGCTGGGCACGCCGGACTACATTTCGCCGGAACAGGTGAAGGGCCAGCGCGGCGATCAGCGCAGTGACATCTACACGGTGGGTGCGATGCTGTACGAGATGTTGACCGGACAGCCGCCTTTCAGCGGGCCCAATCCGCTGGCGGTGATGAACGAGCGAGTGTTGACCGATCCCAAACCGGCAAGCAAGTTGAACCCTGAGATTTCGCTCCAGTTGCAGGAGATTCTTTATCGCGCGCTGGAGCGGGACCCACGCCACCGCTACGCGACGGCCATCGAGATGGCCTGGGACCTGGAGCACCAGGATCTGGTGGGTGTTGACGAAGGCGCGCGCCGGCCGGCTTTGCACCAGCGCATTTTTCCAGGCGGGCGGAAGATGCTGCTCTACACGGGCCTGCTGCTGGTGCCGATTCTCATCTTCGGCCTGATGGTGATGCTGGCGCGGCGGTAGGTCAGGGAACTGGCCGACCTGCTTACGAATTTCAAAAATACAGGTCATTAGGAAATTGGCGTACTCTTGTGTCCATCGCTGATCCTGACGGCGGCAAACAGCGCCTTCAGCCCGAGGTGTACGCATGAATCGATTCAAGGTGATCATTCTGTTTCTGCTGTTGCTGCCAACCCTCACCGCAGCGCAAAAGAAGGGGAAAAAGCCGAGTCTCCCCGCGGCTTTCAATCATGCGCGCTATGTGTATGTGGAAGCCGTGGACGGAGAAGAGTTCAACCCCAACCTTTATCCGGCGGACCGTATTGCCATTGCGGACTTGAAAGATGCCATCCATGCCTGGGGCCGCTACACTCTCACCTTTGAGCGCGAGAAGGCCGATCTCGTCTTTGTGGTTCGCAAGGGAAGGCTCGCCAGTACAAGGGCGGGCGGTGATATCAACGACGATCAATATCCGCTGGGCGGTCCACTGGGGGGGCAACAGGGCGGGCGGGGTCCGGGGCCGCAACGCGCGGGCGGGCCTTCGCGGGGCGTCGGTGGCGAGGTTGGTCTTGATGACGATCTGCTCAAGGTGTGCCAATTCAATCGGGATGGAAAGCTCAGCGGTCCTCTCTGGATTCATTCGTTCGCGAACGGCCTGAACGCGCCCCGGCTGATTCTTTTCGCACAGTTAAAGGACGAAGTTGAGAAGACTTATCCGATTGTGCCGGCAGGCCCGCCGGCCAAGCCTTGAGTGTGGTTGAAACGCAGCGTTGAAAGCCAAGTCTGATCCTGGGAAGCCAGTCGCGAAGTGGATAGCGCTTGAATGTATGATGCTCTATTGAGATTTTTGTGTTTTTAAGAGGGAGTATTTGCATGCAGCGCTGCCGCCTTAGCCTATTTTTGTGTCTTATCGCAGTTCTTTTTGCGGCCGCGCCCGCAACGATAGCCGGTGAGGCGATTCAGCTCACGGTTGATGCAATCAGAACGCAACAGAAACTGCTACACGCACATGAAGTGATACCGGTCAAGCCTGGACCGCTGACTCTCTACTATCCAAAATGGATTCCTGGAGAGCATGGACCGGATGGGCCGATCGCAAGCCTCACCGGCCTTACATTCGAGGCGGACGGCAAGACCATTCTGTGGAAGCGCGATCTGCTGGATGTTTTTACATTTCACCTGGACATCCCTGCCGGCGTCAGTCATCTCGACGCAAGGTACGACTTTATTGAACCAGTTGGCGGCTCAGCTACTGAGAAGTTGATGGTTCTCGAATGGAATGACGTCATTCTCTATCCGGCAGGCGCTCCTGCTCAGCAACTGTCGTATGAAGCGAAACTCCTGATACCTGATGGCTGGAAGTTTGGCACTTCGCTTCCGATCGAAAATCAATCCGGCGATAAAGTCACGTTCAAGCCGATTTCTCTGGACATGTTGGTGGATTCGCCAGTGATTGCGGGCGAGTATTATCGCGCTATCGACATCACGCCACCGGGCGAGTCGATCCATCATGAACTCAACATGGCGGCTGACAGTGAAGCCGCGTTGAACATGAGCCTCGCAAACGAGAAGGAGATGATCAGGCTGGTTGCCGAGTCGGGCAAACTTTTTGGAACGCGCCATTATCGAGACTATCATTTTCTGCTCGCTCTCAGCGATCATGTGATGCACTTCGGGCTTGAGCATCACGAGTCGAATGACAGCCGCCTGCCCGAGCGCGCCTTGCTCATGCCGAGTTCAGGCATGTCGCTGGGCGGCTTGCTGGCGCATGAATTCGTTCACTCGTGGAACGGTAAATTTCGCCGTCCCGCCGATTTGACCGTTCCGTACTACGAAGAACCCATGAAGACGGACCTGCTGTGGGGTTACGAGGGGCTTACGGATTACCTTGGGCCCATGCTGGCCGCGCGCAGCGGCTTGTGGACCGCGGAGCAATATCACGAGCAGATGGCGAGCATCGCGGCCATGCTTGGACCGGGGCGCCCAGGGCGCACTTGGCGCCCGTTGCTCGATACTGCCGCCGGAGAGCCCGGCGTGAGCGGCAGAGGCGGCTGGATTAACTGGCGCCGCGGCACTGACTACTACGACGAAGGCGACCTGATGTGGCTTGATGTGGCCACTATCATACATCGCGAGTCGCACGGCCAGAAATCGATTGACGATTTCTGCCTGGCGTTTCATGGCGGTCCCAATAACGGAGCGGAGGTGAAGACCTATACCTTTGACCAATTGGTGAGCGCGCTGAACGCGGTGACGCCGTTCGACTGGGCTACCTTCTTTCATACACGGCTGGATTCCACTGCAGCAGAAGCGCCTGTGGGTGGCATCGAAAATGGCGGCTGGAAGGTAGTGATGAACGGCGAGCCTCCAAAGCAGCAGGGACGCCGCGGCAGCCCTGGCGATATCTATTCAATTGGACTCCAACTTGGCAGTGACGGCACAGTGAGCGACGCTATTGTCGGCGGTCCTGCCTTTCAGGCCGGCATCTCTGCGGGGATGAAAGTCATCGGCGTGAATGGCCGTGTCTACACGCAGGAATTGCTCGACGACGCCATCAAAGCCGCCAAGGATAGTTCGCAGCCGATATCGCTCCTCGTCGTCGTAGACGATTACATTCGCACATGCACGATCAACTATCATGGCGGCGCACAGTACCCGCACCTGGTGCGTGTCAATGACAAGACGGACTATCTCGACGAGCTGATAAAGCCACGCGCGGCAGGCCAATAGAAGCAGCTCAAATATTTGCGATGGGAGGCGATTCGGTGGGGCGGATCTGCGGATGATCCGCCGGGACGAACCGCGCACCACTTTCAATCATTCGCAGCCACTCGGAAATTTCTGCGCATAGGGGCGTGACAGCAATCCCTCCAAAATGCGAGGGGCAGAGCTTGAGCCTCCGCAAGGCTCTCTGCAAGAGCGAGACCGTTCCCGCGGAGTTACCGGCATCGAGATGGTGGAATGCGGCAGTCACTTGAATCAACGCCTGCAGGAAGCTCTTCTCCGGCTCTGCTAAGGTAAGCCAGACTGCCTCCCAATGTTCGTGAGCCTGGAAGAACTCGCCTTTCCTGTAGCAGGCAAGGCCTTGAGCAAGCGCACGGCAATTCCAGTCAAGAGGCACGCTTTCAGCATATGCGATTTTGTTGGCTTCAATGTTCCTCACGTTTTGTACCTGACCCATTTAGAGCAGTGCCTGTTTGCGCTTGAAAATTATCAGTTCAGACAGGTGAGAGCCTTCGATATGCAATACATTTCCGAGTGCTAGGATTGCTTTCAGACAATGGAAGGCGGGACTGGCACTTATGGATAGATCTTCGACCGAAGTTTCTCCAGTTTCCGCATTTCGCTGGACTGTTTGCGCGCTGCTCTTTGCCGCCACCGCCATTAACTACATGGACCGGCAGGTACTGGGCATCCTGGTCATTCCTCTGCAAAAGGAACTGGGCTGGTCAGAAAGCCAGTACGGCATGATCATTGCCGGGTTTCAAGCGACCTTCGCGCTGGGCCTGCTTGTCTCCGGGCCGGTGATCGACCGTATAGGAACGCGCATCGGTTACGCGCTGGCGGTGACCATCTGCAGCATCGCCGCTGTCGCGCATGGTTTTGTGCAAACCGTGATGGGTTTCGGTAGCGTTCGGCTTCTTCTCGGCCTTGGAGAAGCAGGGAACTTTCCTTCCGCCGTCAAAGCCACGGCCGAATGGTTTCCGGTGCGCGAGCGCGCGTTTGCTATGGGCCTATTCAACAGCGGGTCTACCGTCGGCGCAATCCTGGCACCGCTGATTGTTCCCTGGATCGCTCTTACCCTTGGATGGCGCGCAGCATTCATCCTGATCGGAATGGTAGGGTTCATCTGGATTCCCACGTGGCTCGTTCTCTATCGCCGCCCTGCGCCAATGCTGGATGCAGCCACCGGGCTTGAAGTCCCTGTCGAGACGGCCATTCCCATCCGGCGCCTGCTGATGCATCGGGAGACCTGGGTGTTCCTCATTGGCCGATCAATTACTGAGCCGGTCTGGTGGTTTTACCTCTATTGGGCTCCTAAGTTTCTAAGCGAAAGCCGTGGGTTGACTCTCCACAATGTTGGCCTTCCGCTCATGATCATGTATGCCATCGCCAATCTTGGCGGGCTGTTTGGCGGCTGGCTCTCTTCCACATTGCTCAAGCACGGATGGACTGTTAACACCGCGCGCAAGACCGCGGTTCTGGCGTGCAATCTCCTGGTGGTGCCGGTGGCGTTCGACAGCCATTTTCAGCACGCATGGGTAGCCATCGGCGTTCTCGGACTGGCCATGGCAGGGCACCAGGGCTGGGCTTCCAATCTTTATGCCATGCTGGTGGATATCCATCCGAAGCAGGCGGTCGCATCGATTACTGGACTTACCGGCACCGGCGCTGCAATCGGAGGCATGTTTGCCGCAGCTATCACCGGGCTGATTCTCAAGCGCACAGGAAGCTACCAGCCAATTCTCATCTGGGCTAGCATGTCGTACCTGGTGGTCCTCGGCGGCATTTGTCTTTTTATTCCGAAGATCGGCCGCATTGATTTGAAACTATAGCGCGCCGATTCTTTGTCACTCTGGTTGCGGAGGGTAGCCCGAAAGAGACATCATTCAGAAGATTTCAAGATGGAGTGCACTGTATGTTTTCATTGGATGACGAACTGTTTCAATCGGCGCGCAGCGAATTGTTTTCCGCGGTGATCGGCGACGTGATGGATAAGCTGGGTTTCCAGCATCAGTTTCTGCCTCCGGCAATCATGCCGCTGGAGCGGGCCATGGTTGTATGCGGAAGGGCGATGACCGTGCTGGAGGCGGACTGCTTCGATGAAGCGATTGAGGGATCGCACAATCACATCTCCGCACGGCCCTTTGGGCTGATGCTGGAGGCGCTCGACGATTTGAAGACCGATGAGGTCTATATCTGTTCCGGCGCCTCGCCAAGTTATGCGCTCTGGGGCGAACTGATGACCGTGCGAGCCATGAAGTGCGGGGCGGCGGGGGCAGTAGTGGATGGCTATTCGCGTGACACGCGCGGAGTTCTCGGCCTGGGATTTCCAACCTTTTCCCATGGCAGTTATGCGCAGGATCAGGGGCCGCGCGGCAAGGTGCTGGATTTCAGGATTCCGATTCAGATAGGTCAGGCGCGCGTGTCGCCAGGAGATATTGTCTTCGGCGATCTGGATGGAGTTTGCATTGTGCCTAAGGCGGCGGAGGGGGAGATTATGGACGCTGCCTTCGACAAGGCGCGCAAAGAGAAGGTGGTTCGCAAGGCCCTTGAAGAAGGGCTGCCGGCAAAGGACGCCTTCGAAAAATATGGCATCCTTTAGGCGTTGCGTTGAGACAAGATTCTCGTGTTACGGCACCGAAGGCTGCCAACTGAGAGTCAGACCGCAAACGCGGATTGATCCGGATTTTGGAGAGAGGGTGAAGCGAATCTTTCCGTCGCTTGCCCTCATCTCGATCTCCGAAGCCGATGTTACTGCCCGGCGACTACCTTCCGATTCAACTTCAACCTGAACTCCATCGGGCATGTCGAGCTTCATTCGATAGGTTCCTGGGAGCAATCGCGATCCCGCAAGGCCGCCTATCGCGAGCGTTACAGGCGAGTGAATCTCGATACCGCTGGGGCACCTTGCGCCGGCCTCGAATTGTTGCACGTCCACGTCCAGTTCCGAAGGTCCAAGAACCTCAATTACTTTCTTTGAGCCATCGAAATCGAAGCTGTAGTGGCCCGCACCCTGGGCCAGGGGTTCATGATTCGTGGGCGCAAACTCTACTTGAATCGGCTCCAGCCCAAGGGCCTGTCGCTGCGCTTCAATATGAGGAAGCCAGCGCAGGTTCAGTGTGATGAGGATTCCTTTTTCGCCGGGGCTTATCTGTCCATGGCGGATCGTCTTCGAATACTGCTCGATGACGCTCTCTGACTTTGCCGCTGCAATCTCGCGTCGCGCTAAATCAAGGTCGCCAGCCTTCAGGGCGGCTTGTGATTTCTGCATGGCCGTTTGCGATTGGTAGAACCCTTGTGCGTAACGCTCCCAGTCTTCAAAGTAGCCGATCCAATCCCGAGCCGTTTCATCTTGCGCGAGGGGTCGCATTTGTGCGAGCAAGGCAAGCCGTGCCTTCGCTCCGTGCGCCTCAACGTCCAGGTCGATTGCCTGGTTGATGAAAGTATCCGACGTTTCCATCCCAAATGCCGGAGCGTCATAAATCCATGAGTATAGGTAGCGCTTGCCCAACTCCTGAGCGCGCGGCCCGAATGTGCGCTTCGCCATCTCCGCAGTTGTAACATCGAGCGATTCGTTTTCGGTTGCATTCCAAACCTGGTCCGCGACGCTCTTGAAGAAGAGATCGAGCGGTCGCGTGGTCCAGTGAATGACGCCGTAGCCGGCACTATTGCTCCACCGCAACAAAGATCCAAAACCGGCAAAAGGTGTGTACGATCTGCCGGCGTATTCGCGATCGTCGTGCTGCGCCCAAACAATCGGCACCGTCGGGCGATGTCTACCGATAGCGCGAAGGCTCTCCTGCACGGGGTCGCTCAGAAAACCATAGTCGTAATCGAGCGGCATGAGGGCAACACTGGCAGGCATGAAGACGTCGGCTGACGGCAGGTAGGTGAATCTCCAACTGCCGGCGGACATGGTTACGCTGACGTGGCCCGTCTCATCCAGGGCCTTTCGAAACGCCTTCGCGATTTTGCCGATGGCAAACATACTCGGTGCTTCAGGGTCGCTTTTGAGACGAGGATTGGATTCCAGCGCAGCGCGATACTCCTCGCGCCACGCAGCGGGAAACTCGTCGGGCTGGAGTTCGCGCCACGGACTGTTTAAGCCACCGCGGAACCAGACTGCCAGCTGCGTGATCTGGGGATAGAGCTTCATCAACTGTTCGATTTCGGCGCGGTAATATGCATAGCCTTCTGCGGTGTCGGGATTGACAAGCTGCATGCCACGATGCTCAAACCGTGCCGAGGCGGGAAGGGTCTTGATAACATTCTGCGGATTCGCCGACTCTGTATCCACGTCGAGCGCGAAGGTGACGCCCACGGCCCGATTGGCGGCAAAACGAAAAACATCCTGCATCAGACTCGTGGCCGCAGCAACTCTGTCATTGTCTGAAACCATGCTTGCGTCTGCTCCAAATACCGGGCCGCTGAACAGACCCTCCGCGCCCACGATCTTCCTTACGTCGAGGACGTGCTGCGTTCCCCAATCGCGGCCGACCCTGGTGTTAGGCAGATAGCCGGCCGGCTTGGTTTCGCCGTTCATCGAGAACGAAAACATGGGATTGTTGCCGTATGCATGCACCATGACGGTGTTGAAGCGCATGCGGGAGGCCTGCGTGACCCAATGTTGCCAATCCTGAAGATTCCAGGTGGAACAGCCGCTGAGAAAGTTATGCCAATCGAAGATAACTCGCTCGCCTACGACTGGTGTGTCGCTCATCTCCCAACCGGCGAACGAAAAAGGCGAGAGACTTGGGGCCGGAGTTGTGTTGTAGGAGAGATAGAAACCGAAGCCCAGTTTTTCAAGCAGTGCATAAACGGCGAACAATGTTGCACGGGGGCTGGCGCCCGCGATTACAGCTTCGCGAATTCCCTGGTTGTCATTGGCCGTAATCACAAAGCTTTCCGGGTTAACTAGCTTGGCACTGATCTGGGTGGTAAAGCGGCTGGGGAGATCCTGCGCGGTTCCAAGATAGATGACGGGACTACCTGCGGCTGGAGCACCCGTTTCGAATTTCGTCGAAGGATAGAGAGCGCGCAAGTGGGTAGCCAGTTCTTCGGCCGCGACTTTTTCAGCCGTGCCAGCTTCACCGGCCGGAGCGATTACGACTCTTTCCTGCGCCGCCGCTATCGTTCCCATCGAAAGGCCGAGCATAAGCGCGCACTTGATAAGGACTGATTTCCGGCCAGGCAGTGAATCCTGGCGCCACGGGAATGTCGTTTGCGTCGATCTGCGAATCATTGGAGTCTTCCTTCACACTGCAACTTCGATTCGGACGAATTGTACCGTTCATGATCCGGATTGAATAGGCTTCGCTGGGCGGCCAGGACGCCGGCGCGCATATGAGCTATCCGAGCTCAGCTTCTTCCATTGAATTCGTGCACAGCGCCAATCATGGCGACGATATTTTCGACGGGCGTCTGAGCCTGCACGTTGTGAATCGAATTGAAGACGAATCCGCCGCCCGGGGCGAAGATTTCGCAGCGGCGCAGGACCTGCTCGCGCACCTCGGCGGGCGTGCCGAAGGGCAGTGTCTTCTGTGTGTCTACGCCTCCGCCCCAGAAGACGAGGCGGTCTCCATAATTTGCTTTCAGTTGTTCGGGCTCCATGCCGGTTGCCGAACATTGCACCGGGTTGAGAATGTCGAAGCCTGCTTCGAGGAATGAAGGAATGAACTTTGAGACCGCGCCACAGGAATGCTTGAAGGTTTTCCACGGGGTGTGCGCGTGAATCCAATCGTTGACCTGCTTGTAATAGGGAAAGTACAAGTCGCGCAGAGTTTTCACGGAACAGAATGCAGAGGTCTGCGTGCCGAAGTCCGTGCCGCAGATGAAGACTACCTGCACTTTGTCGCCGACGGCCGCATAGATCCGCCCGAGATTTGCGATGGCGATTTCACACTGGTGCTCGAAAATCTTATGTACGTAAGCCTGGCGGCTGCTGGTGGAGACATACCATTCGGTAACGTCGCGAATGCCTTTCGGATGTTTGAGGAACGGCCCTGGAACCAGCGCAATGTCGCCGAATGCAGTTCCGCCAAAGCCGGCGATTACTCCGTGGCCCGTTGCGGCAGCTTCGTTCGCCGCACGAGCCAGATGGTCGAGATCCGCTTGTGCGATTGGTTCGAACTCCTCCGTATTGTCTTCGGGATTCAGGTGCTCTTCGTCGAGCGGTTCCTGGCGAATGATGCAGTCGAAGAAATAGCCGCCCCGCGGCATACGCCCACTGGGCGAGACAGCGGTGTCGCCTTCGGGATAAATCAGCATGTCGCCGCGGCCGTCCACGGTGATGTTGAAGTCGCCGGGAACCAGAACCTCAAGTCCGTTGAACTGCCAGGGCTTCCACCGCTCGGCGGGGAAGCCGAACATGGTGTTGCGCGCGAAGACACCGATCACATCCAGGCCCATGGCGTCCTTGAGATCGTCGTCCAGGAGAGCCAGCATCTGGAACGGTTCGTGAACGCGCACGGGCCGCTTCTCAAGCCCGTAATAATCGCGCAGTGCAGCTACGCAACTGGCATGCACGCCGGTCACGGCGGTTCCGCCAAAGTCGATTGGGATGCGATCGGGATGCTTGTGACTCAGTGTGTTTGCAAGCCGCTCGCGGCTGGTCGTCCCCGGTGCAGTTGTCATGCTTGCCCTCTTAAACTTTCTGGCATTCCACGATGGCCGCTTTTACTTGATTCCGTTGAATTCGTGCACGGCGTTGAGCATGGCGACGATGTTCTCGACTGGAGTCTGCGCCTGCACATTGTGAATCGAATTGAAGACGAATCCGCCGCCCGGGGCGAAGATTTCGCAGCGGCGCAGGACTTGTTCCCGAACCTCGGCCGGCGTTCCGAAGGGAAGCGTTTTTTGCGTGTCTACGCCTCCACCCCAGAAGACCAATTGGTCGCCATAGTTAGCCTTCAACTGCTCGGGCTCCATGCCGGTTGCCGAACATTGCACGGGATTGAGAATGTCAAATCCCGCCTCAAGAAATGTGGGAATGAACTTTGAGACCGCGCCGCAGGAATGCTTAAAGGTCTTCCACGGTGTGTGCGCGTGAATCCAGTCGTTGATCTGTTTGTAGTAGGGAAAGTACAGGTCGCGCAGCGTCTTCACGGAGCAGAATGCGGAGGTTTGGGTGCCGAAGTCCGTGCCGCAAAGGTATACCGCCTGCACCTGGTCTCCTACCACTGCGTAGATGCGTTCCAGATTGCCGAGGGCGATTTCGCATTGACGCTCGAAGACTTTATGAATGTAGTCCTGGCGGCTCCTCGTTGAGACATACCACTCGGTAATGTCGCGAATGCCCTTGGGATGTTTGAGCGCCGGACCGGGAACCAGCGAGATGTCGCCGAACGCGGTTCCACCAAAGCCTGCGATCACGCCGCGGCCTGTCGCAGCCGCCCGCTTTGCCGCGGTCGCGAGGTATTCGATATCCGCCTGCGAGATGGAGCGAAACTCCTCCATATTGTCTTCGGGATTCAGATGCTCTTCGTCGAGCGGCTCCTGGCGAACGATGCAATCGAAGAAATAACCGCTCCTTGGCATGCGTCCGCTGGGCGGGACCGTGGTGTCGCCCTCCGGGTAGATCAAGGTGTCACCGTTGGTATCGACCGAGGTGTTGAAGTCTCCCGGCACCAGCACTTCCAAGTCGTTAAACCGCCACGTCTTCCACCGCTCCAACGGAAAGCCCCACTTGGCGCCTCGCCTGAAGACGCCCGTCACATCCACGCCCATGGCATCCTGCAGATCGTCATCCATGAGGCCCAGCATCTGCGATGGCTCGTGAATGCGCACGGGTCGTTTCTCAAGCCCGTAATAGTCGCGCAATGCAGAGACGCAACTGGCGTGGACGCCGGTGACGGAAGTTCCGCCAAAGTCGATCGGGATACGGTCAGGTTGCTTGTGATTCAGTGTGTTCGCGAGCCGCTCGCGGCTCGCTGTCATGCTCTCTAAACTTTTCACTTTCACGCCCTCAAAAATAAGTTTCCAGCCGCATCTGCCGCGGATCGAGTCATCATCGCGTCTACTTTTCTTCTGATCGTATGCTGCGCTTCGGGCACGAACAGAACGTCGCACTCCGAGCCGACTATATGAGGATGGCCGCATGCTTTCATATTGGCAACCAACTCGTCTGTGCGGCGAACCACTTCCTCGATCGGCATGGCGCCGTCGGAGTAGAACGACTTGGTGGGTAGATTGCCGTAGAGCACTACATCTTTGGGTACAAGGCGGGCGTCTTCCCAGAGCTTGCGCGAGCTGCCCAGGCTGAGGATGACAGGATGCAGTCGCTGCGCGAAGGCTTCCACCATGGGGTCGATCAATTCGCCACAGTCATGGAAGATCAGGTCGCAGCCGGCCTCATCAAGCGCGGCCTTCAGACGCAGGTTCGGTTCCATTACCAGGCGCTCGAAGAGATGCGAGCCCGCCTTGAGTTGCCGGGGAGAGATGAATGCGCTGCACGCCGTAGGCTCGCAGATCATGATGGCCCTGGCGCCATGCCGGATCTGGCTGCGCAGGGAACGGAGCACCGCGGCTTCGGACACGCGCAGGCATTGCCATAGCAGTTTTACTTCGTCCGAGTCTTCCGCTTCGACTTCAGATCCCGCAAGCGCCGTTGCTGCAATGGGGTCCACCATGAGCCGCGTTGTCAGAGAGAACGGCCCGATGGCCATTCCCACCGGAACCAGATCCGGTTGTGTTGCGACGTATGCGAGCGCCAGGTCGCGTGCAGCGCTTCCCGCGCAAAGCGGCACGGTCTGCTCACCACATAAGGTGGCGAGCACAGTTTCATCCAGGGGCGAAGTGAAGTGAAAGGCCTCTCCATCGGTCGCGGAGACGCCTGCCAGCGCCAACAGGTCTGTTTTTTCGAGCCGAAGGTCCATGAGCGGAACCGCAAGCGGGGTGCCCCAACGGCGCGCTGTTCGTTCAATTACCCAGCCAAGCGCCAGACCTTCGTTGCGAACCTTTTCGGGCTCGCTCTCTTCGTGCATTACCAGGTCGGCGCCGATGGGCATGCGCAAACCGCGCGCTGCAAGATCAAGATAGAACTGGCGATTCATCAGGCTGCTTCCTCCGCCATTAATTGACCCGAGAGCGGGTCATTGCTCGCAGCGTATAACTTATTCGCACCGCCATTAAGAATTGCTTTGTATCGTTCATTCGATTGCGCCATGTTTCTATCCTCCAAATCGCGCCGGATTCAAGCGCAGGTCCATGGAAGCGTCTGGCGCGTACCAATGGTACGCCGTGGCGGCCGACAGCGAAAAACCGGCACGCTGCGTTGCGTCTCAGTGGCATTATTGTTGGGTATGACTTTACCTCATATTAAACGCCACTGGGAGCCATGGATCGCGTCTTTTTCTAAAGCGGACTTGGGATCTTTAGGATGTTTGTTGGCGGCAGCAGTCATCTGCTTCTTCGCAATGGACTGAGGTGCAGGATGTCTGTTCACCGGACAATCCTGAGAGTATTGAAGCGAGCTGAAAAAAGGGGCCGCTGTATTCTTCGGCTGCGCGCCAACTCCAGGGTGGAGGCCGGCTGCGCAAGAATCGACTGCCGCGGGTGCGCGGTGATTGGAGATGCAAAGATGTTCTCATTTGTTCGCCGTCTCAGCGTGCTTGTCTTCTTTGTCGCGATCCTGCTTGAATGTACGGTTTTGAATACCCAGGAGAGCCGGGTTGTCCTTACCCGCGGTGGCAGTTCGATCGTCCTCGAGCCCTACGCACCGAACATTTTGCGTGTGACCCTGAGCATTGGCCGGGATGCTGCTCTGGCGGGACCGGGATACGGCTTTGTGGCTGCGCCCGCCGTCTCAGGTTGGAGCGCAAGTCAGACCGAGCGGGCCGATGTGTACCAGTCGGAGAGAATTGTGGCCACGGTGGACAAGGATCTGCCTCCGACCCATCCACCGGTTCAGACTCAGATAGACATCTCGAAGTATTTCAACGGCTCCGCACCGGGAGCCCACATTACGCTGAGGACACCGGAAGGCAAGAAGCTGTTGGAGATGACTGGCTGGTCTCAGGCCGTCCCCAATCAAAAAGAGGGCACGGCAGACCTGGCCCGCGATCGCCGTTCTACCGACCCGGAGTTCTACGTTGTTGGAGCAACATTTGCCTCACCGGACGACGAGCACTACTACGGACTGGGGCAGAACCACGAAGGCTTCCTCGATCATCGCGGGCACCCGGTTCGCTGCTGGCAGGACTACACTTCGCCGGGCGGTCCCAGCAGTTGCGTACCGTTTTTGGTGACGAACAAGGGCTACGGCCTGGTTTGGGACAATCCCTCGAAGACGACGATCGAGCCGGGATTCAACGAGCAGACTCGCTGGACTTCTCAAGTGGGAGACCGTGTTTCGTTTTTTGTGATTGCGGGCGCCACGGCGGACGAAATCTATGCCGGGTACCGATTGCTCACCGGTCCCACGCCGATGCTGCCCAAGGCGGCTTATGGCTACATCCAGTGCAAACAGCGTTATGCAAGTCAGGACGAATTGCTGGCCGTTGCCAAAGGATACCGCGACCGCCATCTGCCGGCGGACGTTTTGGTGGTGGATTGGTTCTACTATACGAAAATGGGCCAGTTCGACCTCGATCCCAAGTATTGGCCCGACCCGGCTGCGATGAACAAGCAGCTTCACGACATGGGCTTTGAGACGATGATCAGCGTCTGGCCGCGTTTCGTGCCCGAAGACCGCTACTACGCCGAAGTGCTGCAGAAGGGCTGGCTCATCCATGCGGCCGATGGCACGCCGATCAACGGCCTGCCTTACGATCGGGCCGGGTCTGACATCGACACCACCAATCCGGAGGCGGCCAAGTGGTATTGGAAGACAATCCGCGACAACATCCTCAGCGAGGGATTTGACTCGCTCTGGGCCGATGAAACGGAACCAGATCTGCCTCCAAACGGCGCGTACTTCCATATCGGGCCCGGGACGAAGTTCTTCAATGTCTACCCGCTGTTCCACACGTCTGCACTCTATAACGGCTTCCGCGAGGACCTTCCCGGCCGACGCGCGTTGATTCTTTCTCGCGACGCTTATCTGGGAGCGCAGAGAAACGGAACAATCTTCTGGTCGTCGGATATTTATCCAACCTGGGACACCCTGCGTCGCCAGATCCCCACCGGGCTGGACTTTGCGGCATCGGGGATTACTTACTGGTCGAACGACACCGGCGGCTGGCAGTATCTGCCCAGGGAACATCATCCGGCACATCCGCCACTGCTCGACCCTTCAGATGCCCGGGCCAACATTGGGGGCTATGACGATTATCCGGAGCTTTACACTCGCTGGTTCCAATACGCCACGTTTCTGCCGATCTTCCGTACGCACGGCAGCCGCCCCGCGAATGAGGTCTGGTCTTACGGAATGCAGGCCGAGCCCATCCTCGAGAAGTACCTGCGGCTGCGTTACCAATTAATGCCGTATATCTACTCGCTGGGTTTTCAGACATGGAATTCGGGCGCCCCATTCATGCGCGCATTACCGCTGGATTTCCCCAACGACCCTAGAGTTGCCGACCTGCGCGATGAGTATATGTTTGGGCCGGCCCTTCTTGTTGCCCCGGTGACCGAACAGGGCGCCACGAGCCGCAAGGTCTATCTGCCGGCCAGCGCCGATTGGTACAACTACTGGACCAACGAGCGTTTGCAGGGTGGCCAGACCATTACGGCCGCGGCTCCGATTGACACAATTCCTCTCTTTGTCCGAGCCGGCTCGATCCTTCCCCTTGGAGCCCCGGTAGAGAACACCCATCAGCGACAGGACATCGCCAAGGTTCGCGTCTATCCAGGAGCAGATGCCAGCTTCACGCTCTTTTCCGACGACGGAACGACCTACGCTTATGAGAAGGGCGCTGGTACCATTACCCGGCTCAATTGGGATGACAAAAAGCAGCAATTTACCCACGAAGGGGACGCTGCCTGGAGCGGGCCGGACGACACGGTTGTTGAAACCGTCGGACGTTGAGGGGGAAAGATTACTAAGGCGTCGCGTCACAATAAATTGGCAGCAGGTTTAATGGGTTATGCGCAAAGAGCCTGCTTCAGATCGGAACGCAAGAGGTCGGTGGAGCGGGAGAGCGATCCCCCATGCAGCGATAGATACGCGTCTGCGCAAAGTAGGCGGGAGGGGCGCAAACGCTGCATCGAGGCTGACCGTGGATTGACTGCGACATTGGAATGGCTGGTGGAGCCGCTGACACGTGGCGATCCCTATTCGCCATTGCGCTGGACATGCAAGAGCACAACCAGCCTGGCTGAGGAACTAAGCTGGATGGGACACCGGTCATTTCGGTGGACACAAAGAGGAAGGAACTGGTGGGTCCGTTCAAGAATGGCGAGCGTGAGTGGCATCCTGTGGGCGAGCCGGAGCATGTACAAGTGCATGACTTTCCGGATAAAGATTTGGGCAAAGCGATTCCGTTCGGTGTCTTCGACCTAAGTCAAAACGAAGGTTGGGTGAGTGTCGGTATGGATCACGATACGGCGCGGTTTGCCGAGCAAGCGATCCATCGCTGGTGGAAGAAGATGGGGTCCCGCAACGCCCAAGAACTGCTGATCACCGCCGATGGCGGCTATACAGGCAAGCTGATGGCTCAACTGGCCACGCCGTCTCAGCAAGGGCTACGAACTTCGTCATACCTCGGCAGAATCCATGATCCATATCGCATTCGCACACCTACTCCTGCGCCGCGCCCCTTAGTTCTGGACAGGTTCTAAAGACAGCGCTGCCTATGTCTCAGGTGAACTGCAAAAGACCGGACCTTCGAGGGTTACGTCAGAGAAAAGGCACATTCCCGGGCTAGATTTCTGTAGCAGGAAAGATTCTCTAGTGCTATGACCGCATGAATTTGTGCTTTGCAGTTGAGGTTCGTGCTGTCCCAGGTCCCAAAATCGAGACGCTGGGGCACCCAGCATTGGTTCAAAAATAAACAGTCAGAGACGCAGTGGAAGAAACTTGTAGAAATGGTCCTAAAATGCGGGGTTATGCTCGATGTAAGTTAAACAGAATAAACAATGGCTACTGCGTGGCGGGGGAGAGTCATTCGAACTCTCAGTAGAACGTTCTCTGCCCGCGATTCGCTCAGGCAGGCGGGCCTCCTTTGGAACTGTAAAGACGCATTTGAATCTGCCTGGAGGAGCGAGATGGCATGTTCGCGCCAGCAGGAACTCCTGTGTGGACAAATAGATGAGCGCAAGCCGACTATCAGGGCTGATCTTGTCTCAGCGAATGAGGATCGTTCTCGAAGAACGCCCCTGGCTAATTCCAAGCAGCCCGAGACTTCAGGATTTCCGCGAGACTATTGCCTCGCGGGAATCCTACGGCTCGGGCACTTGAGTTGTGTTTGATTCGAACCTTTGTAGTTCAGTCGACTGTCATAACTGGGATGCAACGCTATCAAGATCGGTCCGAGATGAAAAGGTCTATTCCCCTGCCGCATCCATTTCGCAGGCGAGAGAACCATCCGGTAGGCTCGCCTCTCGGGAACCTCTGTACCTGAAGACCCTGGTACGGTCCATGGCTTCGGGCGTCCACTGAGACGCCCACTTAACCCCAAACTCAAGCAACAGCAGGACACTGGCGACTATCAGAAACGCGAAGCACAGAAGGCCGGTTCCGTAGCTTCCTGAAATATCCTTGAGCGCGCCAAGAGCGGAGGGAAGAAAGAAGCCGCCCATCCCGCCTGCCGCGCCAACGATGCCGGTGATCAATTCGATGTCCGCAGAGAAGCGCTGTGGCGCCATCTGGAAGATCGCTCCGTTGCCCATCCCCAGCATTCCCATGGTGAGGAACAGCATGGGCACGACTACACCAATCGGCGGAAGGCCTCCGACGACCATCAGGCAAACGGCAACGCAGGCAAAGAGCCCGAGGAGCAGACGGTATCCGCCGATCTTGTCGGAGAGCCATCCTCCAACTGGACGCAGAAAGCTGCCCGATAAGACCACCAGGGTTGTGAAATCTCCTGCCTGGACTTTCGTGAGGTGATATTGATCGTGGAAGAAGACAGATAGAAAACTTGCGAGGCCGACAAATCCGCCAAACGTCAGGCTATAGAGGAAGCACAGCCTCCATGTATCTCCCTGGACGAGGAGTTGAGCATACCTGCTCCAGGGTTTGGGAGCGGACACGGAGGGACTGTTTTTGGCCAGGAGAAAGAATGTTAAAAGTACCAAGGCGACGGGAAGCAGAGCCAATCCGAAGACGGCGTGCCAGCCGAGATGTTGAGCTAACCGGGGCCCAAAGAAGGTTACGATCAGCGTTCCGGAGTTGCCTGCACCGGCGATGCCCATGGCCAGTCCCTGGTGCTGCGCCGGATACCAGCGGCCGGCGAGTGGAAGCGCAACTGCGAAGCTGGCGCCCGCAACTCCCAACATGAAGCCAATCAGATAGAACTGCCAAAGCGTATTCGCGTAGTGCCATCCAAGAATGAGAGGAACAAGCGTGAGCGCGAGTCCCACGAGGCCGGCGCGCCGTCCACCAATGCGGTCCGCAAGAAGTCCGAGGATTGGACGGAAGAACGATCCGCCGAGCAGGGGAATCGCAGTGAGCAAACCTTTTTGCGTTGCAGACAGGTGCATTTGATCGGCGATGAACGGTGTCATCGGCCCGAAGATTACCCACACCATAAAGCTGACGTCGAAGTAGAGAAATGCTGAGATAAGGGTTGGCAAGTTGCCGCTGGAGATGAATGATTTCCTGTCCATTTTGCGATCCTCCCGGGGAATTTTGGAACGACATAAAGAAGCTACGAACGCGGGTGTGAGTTGAGTGAACTTCGTTCGACGCGAACCGAACATTGCTTGTAGTTTGGTTCGCGCGAAATGGGATCGAATGCGCTTTGCGTAATTTGATTGGCGTTGCTTTCGGCAAAGTGAAAAGGGAGAAACACCTGGCCTGGAGCGACGATTTCGGTGATTCTCAGCTCGACGCTGCTGACGCGACCGCGCGGGGAGACCACTTCAACGCGATCATGGGGTCTGAGCTCCAGGCGCTCGGCATCAACTGGATTCATCTCCAGCCATGCGCGAGGAGACATGCGCTGCAGGATGGAGATTCCACCTGTCTTGGTGCGCGTGTGCCAATGCTCGACAGTGCGTCCCGTGTTCAGGATGAGAGGGTATTCCCTGTTTGGCTGCTCTGGGAACGGAGCCCAGTGAGTTGGCAAGAGCCTGGCGCGGCCGTCTTCGGTCTGGAAGACTCCCTCGGCGTAAAGTCTGCGTGAGGCTCTCGGGTTGTTGGCAGTGCCTTCCGGGAATGGCCACTGGATACTTCCGCTTGCATCAAGCGCGGCATAGCTGATGCCGGAGTAGTCGCAAAGCTGCCCTGCCGTAATGCGGCGCCACTCATCGAATGAATCGGCGGGGCTGCTCCAACCGGGAAAGAGTTCTTCGCGACATCCCAGACGCTCGGCAACCGCCATGAAGATATCAAAATCGCTGCGGGCTTCTCCGGGCGGAGCGACGGCTGCATTCACCTTGCTCACGCGGCGCTCAGAGTTTGTGTACGTGCCATCTTTTTCTCCCCAGATGGCCGCAGGCAGAACGAGATCGGCCAAAGCTGTTGTTGGCGTGGGATGAAAACCGTCTTGGACGACCAGAAAATCCAGGTTGCCGAGCGCATGCTTGAGCACGTCGATATTGGGGAATGAGACCAGGGGGTTGGTGCCAATGATCCACAGCGCGCGGATTTTTCCGGCGACGGCGGCCTCGATAATGTCGGGGTACGCGAGGCCGCGCTTTGCAGGGATTCGTTCGACGGAGACATTCCAAAGTTTTGCCAGATCTTCGCGATCTTTGTCAGATTCAAATTTGCGATAGCCAGGAAGGCCCGATGCGAAGCCCGCCTCGCGCGTGCCCATGGCGTTGCATTGTCCGGTGATGGAGAAGGGGGAGGCGCCAGGTTTTCCAATGTTGCCGGTAAGAAGCGCCAGATTGTTGATGGCGTTCACGGTCTCGGTGCCCTTGGTGCTGTGGTTGACTCCCATCGTCCATCCGATGAATGCGGACTTCGCATTGCCATAGAGCATCGCCGTCTTGTGAATCAACTCCGGAGACAAGCCGGTGATGGTGGCTGCATATTCCAGCGTGCACGGTTCAAGGGATGCGCGGAGTTCCTCGAATCCGGTAGTGTGGGCCTCGACATATTCCTTGTTGTAGAGTTCTTCGTCGATGAGGATGCGCATGATTGCGTTGATGAGCGCGAGGTCCGAACGAGGTTTCACGGGTAGATAGACGTCGGCCATCATCGCCGTCTTGGTGACGCGCGGATCGGCGACGATCAGCGTGCTGCTGGAGTTGGCCTCGAGGCGCGTACAAAGTATGGGGTGATTCTCGGCAACATTCGCGCCAATGAGCAGGATGACGTCGGCCACCTCAAGGTCTTCATATGCGCCGGGTGGCCCGTCGCTGCCGAAGGAACGCTTGTAGCCCGCGACCGCCGTAGACATGCAGAGGGTGGTATTGCCGTCGTAATTGCGCGTGCCGAAGCCAAGCTGTACCAGCTTGCCGAGCGCATAGAACTCTTCGGTCACGAGCTGGCCGGTGCTAACGATGCCCAGCGATTGTGGTCCGTATTTATTCTGGACTTCTCGAAATCGTTCCACGAGCGTATCGATGGCCTGGTCCCAGCCGACGCGCGCGAGTTGCCCGTTGGTGCGCAACAGCGGATATTTTGCGCGGTCCTCGGCATCGATTGCGTAGTGCTCGGCAAGTCCTTTGGGACAGAGTTTTCCCTGATTGACCGGATGATCGGGGTTGCCGCGCACGCTGACCACTTTTCCATTGCGAACGCCCAACTGCATTCCGCAGCCCACCGAACAATAGCCGCAGGTGCTGTTGACCCAGCGATCGGCGTGTTTGCGTGCGGACGAATAGCCAAGAACCGGATCTTCGCCGAAGCTGTATTGTGCGGAGCGGTTGTCGAGCCCACTCTTTCGCGCCAGCCATTCCAGCATGCTCATGCGGCCTCCGCGGAGAGATACTCGGTGGCAATGTTGGTGGGAACGACGCTTACGAAGAAGAGATAGCGGCTCATGAATTCACCGGCAATGAGCATGAGCGCAATGAGTACTGCAACCCAACTGCTATGCGCAAAGGGCAACAGCAATAGCGCGGTGCTCAGCAGCAGGAAGCGCAGCAGAAGACGATTGCCGAGCACCGTGAAGAGAAGCCGGAAGGTGCCGCGCAGTTCGTGAACGCTGGACTGCGCCATCCAGACGATCTTGAGTCCGCCGATAAGGAGCGTGGCAATGCCGGCAAAGATGGTGGCCGATTGCGCCCAGGCAGATGTGCCGCTGAGGATGTTTGCACCTGCAGAACCAAGCAGAGCAGCGGTGAGATAGAACTCGAGGATGGTGAAGGGAGAGTTCCATGCGGGGCGGCCCGGCACCAAATACAGTTTTGCGCTGGCGCCGACACCTGCGATTCCGAGCAAGGCTGTAAGTCCGCCAAGAAACACGACTGCATGCAGATTCATCCACAATGCCACGGAGTAAGCGGCTGCGGCAGCGGCAAACAGCGTGAACATCAGCACCTCGCGGCTGAGCCAGGAACGGCGCCACATTTTGAGGGCGCGCACTGCATGAATGGGGCGGCCAAGGTGCAGCGTAGATGCGGATAAGGCGAGGGCGGCGACGAGCAATGCGACCAGCGCCGCCTGGCGATGCAAGCGAGCGCTGAAAAGTTCAAGCAGCCAGATGGAAGTGAATCCGCCAACGGAGAGTTGCGTGAGCACGGTCATGACAATCAACGGCAAGTGAGGCTGTTCCGGGCGGAGGCGGTTCAGATCGACCTTGCGGACATCACGAGGCATGCGCGCAGGCAGAGTGATGCGCGTGGTGGAGATGCTGTCGTCGGCGGAGGGCATACCGGGCGAGTTCGCGCCGGTCTGATATTCCTCGCGCCACGTGGTCGTGTGAACGATTTCAATGCGTATCGCCCCCTCGGGACAGGCAGAGACGCAGGCAGGATGTTGTCCCTGGGTTAGTCTTCCGTAACACATATCGCACTTGCCGACGACGCCGCGCTCAGGGTTGTATTGGGGCACGCCGTAGGAGCAATTCCATGTGCAGTACTGGCAACCGATACATGCGTCGGCGCTGTGGCGCACGATTCCGGTGACCTCATCCTTGGTGTAGGCGTCGACCGGGCATCCGGTCATGCAGGTTGGTTCGAGGCAGTGATTGCAGCCCATGGAAAGATAATGGCGAAGCGTATCCGGATAGACGCCGCCTTCGATTTCGCCGACACGGCGCCAGAGAATGTCGGCCGGATTGCCATTCTGTTCGTTGCAAGCCACAACACAGCACTTGCACCCGATGCACT
This sequence comes from Occallatibacter sp., assembly GCA_035945795.1. GTDB lineage: Bacteria > Acidobacteriota > Terriglobia > Terriglobales > Acidobacteriaceae > Telmatobacter. Next base: position 90,945 of record DASYZU010000032.1, on the reverse strand, counting down.
TGGTCATGTCGAAGTGGAAGCGATATTGTTCGCCGGGTCCGGGCGGCGATGGCAGTGGAACGTCCAAGCCAGCGCCGCACAACGAGGCGATCACTGCATCGGCGGGGCTCGCCGCAGTGGTCAGGCGGTAGGCGTCGTTGTCGCCTGCCTGGGCTCGTGTGAGTAGGGGCAGTTCCATTGATAGCTCCCGTCAAGCGCTGCTTGAGCGCTAAGTGCGATGAGGATTGCTGGCTGGTCAGGCATGATGCGGCCGAAGCGAGACGCAATAATTCAGGCGCTAGAATTCAAACTGATTTTTTGCGTTTGCTTTACGGCTGCGAGGCCAGGCTCATCGAGGAGCCAACGGAAAATCACTCCGTCCTGGGGAAAATGCCGGCGCACAGGGCCGACTGATGCTAGCTGCGCGCGAAATCCAAGTGCCGCTCCGCAGAGAGTGATTGCGTTTGAGCATAACGGCAAATTGAATCGAGCGCAAGAGGAATCTTGAAATGCCGCTGAGGACACCACTTTGCGGGGAGATTTCCAAAAGTGCGCGTCTGCCTATTGCATTCTCGTTGAACACCGTGTTAATGAAAATGGAAAGCAAGCCTCCATTCCTCCGGCACCGGGATGTGCCGAGGGCATCGAGAAGGACGGATCACCCCGCGGCATACTCCATGCCGTTCCGTTCCCGCTTTAACAGCGCACTCCGATGCTGCGCGCCGTGGACTCATTCTTAATTGTTTTCATGCTGCCGTTGTAGCGGCCACGCAAGTGCGCGGCTCGATCACGACGGTTACCACCTTTTCTTCGCGTTCGCGCAAAGAGCCATCAACCATGAATCGAGGTCATCAGAATGCTTAGAATATTCTCCGTTTGTCTTGCTCTTTTCTTTCTATGTGCCAGTGCGACCTTCGCCCAAGGCCGCTTTCTCACCTCATGGGAAGACCGTGTGCGTGCTACGGCTGCGAAACAGCCGTCGTGGGCGGTGCCGGTCTTTACACCATCTTCAGGACTGGTGCAACTGCTGCGCTCGGATGAAATCCGGCAGTACACGCCAACCCACACTACGACGTGGAACTACGGTGGCAGCAAGGGTTTCAGTCTCATTCCGTGGTACAAGACCGAGATCGACATCAACCCGCCTCCCTTTACCCAACACAACAACCCAAAGGTTGCCGATGGAGCCAGCGATCTTTCTTTTTTGTTGAAGTACCGCGTTCTAGCGGCGAATGAGAAGCAGGGCGCGTATTCGATCAGCGCAGCTGTGGCCGCTACGGCACCGACCGGGAGTTACAAGAACGGAGGTGCGGATGGAACGATTTCGCCAACTGTTTACCTGGGCAAAGGCTTTGGCCCGTTTGATGTGCAGACTGCCGCAACCGAGTCTCTGCCCACCGGACATACCGCAACGATGGGACGGCCTATCAGTTGGAATAGCGTGGTCCAGGAAAAGGTGAGCAAGATGTTCTGGCCGGAGATCGAATTCAATTCGACCTTCTTTCGGGGTGGACCCAATGACGGCAAGGTGCAGACTTTTGTTTCGCCGGGGCTAATGATCAGCAAGATCAAATTCCGTTCCGCACCTAAGAACCGGCTGGCGTTGGTGTTCGGCGCCGGCGAGCAGATTGCCGTGACGCATTATCACGCCTATAACCACGAGATCTCATTCACAACGCGTATCGTCTTTTGAATCTTTGCGGATCAGCGGGCGACGCACTGGAGGCTAAAAATCTGGGAGAACTGGTGTTAAGATAGGCTCAACTCGATACGGAACGCCATGCGCAATGTTTGAGTTGTGCGCGTGAATCCTTAGCGGTCATGTTTCACAGTGCGGCTTGTCGGCCCAACCACCCCAGTTTGATCGCTTTGCAATTCAGTCCACGGAGAGACACATGCCAGGGGCGAGCTTTGGCGGTTTGCGGGTTCTTTCCCTTGAATCGCGCCGGTCAGTTGAAGTTGCGAAACTTATCCGCACGTATGGCGGGGAGCCACTCACGGCCCCTGCCATGCGCGAGATATCTCTCGACTCCAATCAGCCGATTCTCGAATTCGCTGAGGCCTTGATGCGCGGCGCCTTCGACCTGGTGATCTTCACGACCGGAGTTGGCGTTCGTTCCCTGGTAAAGATTGTCTCCGAACACTACGACCGCGAGAAATTTCTCGAGGCGTTGCGCTCCGTCACGATTGCGGCGCGCGGGCCGAAATCCTCCAGCGCGCTGCGCGAGTTCGGCATTCCCATAGCCGTGGTTGCGCCCGAGCCGTTCACCTGGCGCTCGCTCATGTCGGCTTTGGAAGCCATACTAGGCTCCTCACTGCAAGGGATGAACCTGGCCGTGCAGGAGTACGGCACCTCCAATCCGGAGCTGCTCACAGCGCTCGCCGAGAAGAGCATCTCCATTACCCGCATTCTCGTGTATCAGTGGGCATTGCCGGAGGACGTTCAACCCCTGCGCGAGGCTGTGCTTGCCCTCGCCCACGGACATGTTGACGTTGTGCTCTTCATGAATGCCGGGCAGGTAATGCACCTGTTTCTTATGGCAGAACGCATGGGCTATACCGAAGCGCTCCATGAAGGCTTTCGCTCCACGGTCATCGGGTCCATCGGGCCCAGTACAACGGAGGGCCTTTCCGTTTACGGCTTGCAACCGGATTACGAGCCCACTCAATCGAAGATGGGCTTTCTCATCAGTGAGATGGCGCAACATGCCGCTTCTCTGTTGGAGCAGAAGAGAGACGCAGCAGCGCTGCATGTCCCCAGCACTCCACCACCACCTGTCAGTCCGCTGCTGAAGAGCGATAAATCCGCCGCTCTTCCTGGCAAAGGCACACTCTCAGCCGTCGATTTTCTTCATGAAATTGGGAGCCGCATGGCAGCTTCCGACCCACTTCACACGGTACTGAATCGCATCGTGGACTTTGCCTGTTCGGTCATCAGCTGCGACTCCTGCTTTGTCTATGTTCTTGAAGACAATCAACTGGTACTGCGCGCCTCAAAGAATCCACATTCCGATGTCGTGGATCACCTGGGCATCTGGCTTGGCCAGGGAATTACCGGGTGGGTAGGCTGGCATCGAGAGCCCGTCGCCATTCCTGCCAAAGCGTTGCAGGATCCGCGCTTCAAGCGCTTTCCCGATCTACCCGAAGACACATTCGAAGCGTTTCTTTCCGTGCCGATCCTGTGCCGCAGCAAACTGGTCGGGGTTATCAATCTGCAGCATCGAAAGCCTTATCAGCACACAGAAAATGAAGTTCGCCTGCTTACCTCGATCGGCCATCTGGTGGGCGCGGAACTGGAACGGGCCCGGCTCGAAACCGAGAACATGCAACTCTCCGATCGCCTTGAATCGAGGAAACATATCGAACGAGCCAAAGGAGTGCTGCAGCGCGATTTCGGCCTTGATGAAGAGGCTGCCTACAAGGCAATGCAGCGCGAAAGCCGGCAGCGCCGCAAATCGATGCGGGAGATTGCCGAGGCTATTATTCTCAACGAAGACCTTCGCAAAAGCCGCCTGAGTGAAATCGGCAAGAGCGCTGCCCGCGACGCCTAGTTCTAAATGGCTCTTGTGGTTGGCGCAGACATGCTGTAGCATAAACTTACGAGTGAGACTTCGATGTCTCCTCTGCCTAGATCAGTCCTGCACCATGCCGTGCAAGTGACTTATACCCCGCATAATCAAGCACGTCCTTGCTCCGCGATGAGCCTTGAATTCACCGCAATGCTTGCGGCATTCAATCCGGTCTCAACGTCGATGCGCGCGTTTGCGCGTCAACTGAACGCCCCAGTCACATCACATTGACTGCGGACTTCATTGAAGGACATACGGCATGGAAACTCTGGAACTTCTCAATTCAGCCGCATTTACTGCAGAGCAGAGGGAATATCTGCTGGGCTTTTTCGCGGGCGCCATGCAAAGCAGCGGGCAGCCGTTCGTGGGTCACACAGCGACAGGTCTCCTTACCGCTGACCCAGCTTCTGCTGCAGTTAATCTCGCGGAAGCTGCGGAGGAAAGTTATTTCGGCACGCCAGTGTCTGATCTGTGCAGAGAAGAGCTTTGGAAGTATGAAGAGAATCCCCTCGACATTTGGGACAAGCTGATTGCTCATGCCGACGAGAATCGCGCGCCAGCCGCGGACGATATCTTCCGTTTCAAGTTCCATGGCCTCTTTTACGTGGCGCCGGCACAGGATTCCTTTATGCTCCGATTACGCGTTCCCGGGGGAATTCTCAGCGCACAGCAGTTGCGCGGTCTGGCAGCGATGGCGGCCGACTGGGGTTCGGGACGCGCCGACATTACCACGCGCGCCAATCTGCAGATTCGGGAGTTTCAACCGAAGGACATTGTGCGCGTGCTGAACAAGGTGCAGGCGCTGGGCATGACTTCGCGCGGCTCGGGAGCGGACAACATACGCAACATCACCGCGTCTCCCATTACCGGTCTCGATCCGAACGAACTCTGCGACGTTGCTCCGCTGGCCGACGCCCTGCATAACTACATCCTGAATTCGCGCGACATGTACGGGCTACCACGCAAGTTCAACGTGGCCTTTGATAACGGCGGCGCCATCAGCGTTGTGGCGGACACCAACGACATTGGATTTGTCGCCACGCGGGTTGGCGAAGGTCGCGATGTACCCGCAGGCGTTTATTTCCGCGTCTTGCTTTGCGGTATCACGGGGCACAAACAGTTCGCTGCCGATTGCGGCCTCCTGCTGCGTCCGGAGCAGACGGTGGCTGTTGCAGCCGCTATGATTCGCGTCTTCGCCGAAAACGGTGACCGCACCGATCGCAAGAAGGCGCGGTTGAAATATCTCGTGGACCGCTGGGGTGTGGAGCGGTTCATTGCCGAAACCGAAAAGCGGCTGGCCTTTCCGCTAATTCGTTTTGCTGCCGAAGAATGCGAGCGGCGCAATCCGATCGACCGCGCGGGTCACATCGGAATCCATCCGCAACAGCAACCTGGCTTGCACTACATCGGTGTCTCAGTGCCGGTTGGCCGGCTGCCGGTGGAACAAATGCTGGCCCTCGCAGATGTAGCCAGCGAGTTCGGGAGCGGCGAACTGCGGCTCACGGTCTGGCAGAATCTATTGATTCCGAATATTCAAACCGAGCGGCTGGATGCTGCTCTTGCCTCGATCCGTGCCGTGGGTCTTGACTGTACGGCTGGCTCGGTTATGCGCGGGACGGTGGCATGCACGGGCAATCGCGGCTGCCGCTTTGCGGCCACGGATACCAAGGCACATGCGGTCGCGCTCGCCAATCAACTGGATGCGCGCTTCCAGATCGAGCAACCAGTGAATCTGCATGTGACCGGCTGCCCGCACTCCTGCGCGCAGCACTACATCGGAGACATCGGACTTCTCGGAACGAAGGTGGGCGGCGCGGAAGGCTACCAGGTCGTTATCGGTGGCGGCTCAGACCAGGACCGAGGGTTGGCGCGCGAACTGATTGCAGCAATTCCCTTCACCGAGCTTCCGACGGTGATGGATCAACTCTTCAGCGCGTACGTGGAACAACGCAATGCTAATGAGTCGTTTCTCGAATTTAGCCGAAGACACAGCATTACAGAACTGCAATTTTTTTGCGCAGTAAAGGAGCAGGTTTAGCCATGGCCGCAAACGTTCCCTTCGTCCCCGACAATGCCCCGTTCACGCCTGAGCAGCGCGCCTGGCTTAACGGCTTGCTGGCCGGAATATTTTCAAACGCTCCGCTGCCTGCCGCAGCTGCAGCGCAGCCATCACATCGCATTGCCGTGCTTTATGCGTCACAATCGGGCACAGCAGAAGGGCTGGCGCGCAAGCTGGCGAAGGAATTGAAGGCTCAGGGGCATGTGCCTGCCGTGTCCACACTGGTTGGGTACACACCGGCTGCGCTGGCTGCGGAGAAGTTTGCCGTCGTCCTTGCCAGCACCTACGGGGACGGCGAAGCACCGGATGGGGTGCAGCCATTTTATGAAGGGCTTTGCCTAGAACATTTTCCCCGTTTTGAGAACCTGTCCTACGCTGTGCTTGCGCTTGGCGATCGGCACTACGAACATTTCTGCAAGTTCGGCAGCGATCTGGACGGCAAGCTCGCTGCACTTGGGGCGAACAGGATCTGCAACCGCGTCGATTGCGATGTGGATGTGGACGAGCCCTTCGAGCAGTGGAAGTCCGCGCTGATTCCTCGCTTGAACGAAATCGCGGCCGGGCAAAAGTCGAAGAAGCCTGCTCTTCCATCGGAGAACCCCGCGGCCAACCAGGCGCCATCCGCAACATTTACGCGTGAACATCCAGCGCTGGCGCCGCTGGTGGACAAGAAGGATCTAACCCATCGAGACTCCAGCAAGGCGACACTGCACCTGGCGTTTTCGATTGAAGGCACGGGAATCCGCTATGAAGCGGGGGATGCCTGCGGCGTGATTCCACAAAACGATGTGAACCTGGTTGCGGAGATTCTGCAGACATTACGCTTCAACGGAAACGAGCAAGTGCAGTGCGGCAAGGTGGGGACGACGACTCTTCACGACGCATTGACGCATCATCTGCAAATCACGCGGCTGAATCGCAAGATTGTGAATGAATATGCCACGCGCGGGAAATGCGCAAGGCTTCTCGATCTGCTTGCTCCCGAGCATCAGGCGCGGCTTGACGCGTACATTTACGACCGTGGCCTCATCGATCTTCTGATTGAATGCCCGGGCGTGGTCGAGGAACCCGCGGACCTGGTGGCGATGCTGCCGAAACTCACGCCTCGGCTTTATTCCATCTCCTCCAGCCCTACAGCTCACGCCGGTGAAATCCACACGACCGTTGCGGTGGTCCGGTACAGCTCACACAATCGGCAACGTGGCGGCGTTTGTTCGACGTTGTTTGCAGATCGCGCGGCCATCTCCGACCGCCTGCCGATTTACATCCAGCCGAACAAGAAATTTCGCCTGCCCCATGCGGAAGCGCCGATGATCATGATCGGTCCCGGTACCGGCATTGCCCCGTTTCGCGGCTTCCTGCACGAACGGCGCGCGCTGGGAGCGAAAGGGCGCAATTGGCTCTTCTTCGGAGAACGCAGCGCTGCCACGGATTACCTGTATCGCGAGGAACTAGAAACAATGCGAGCTGATGGCCATTTGACGAGGCTCGATACTGCATTTTCACGCGACCAGGAGAACAAGGTCTACGTGCAGCATAGAATGCTGGAAGAGGCGCCGCTGTTCTGGAGTTGGCTGCAGGATGGAGCCAGCGTGTATGTGTGCGGAGACGCGTCTCGCATGGCGAAAGACGTACATGCGGCGCTGCATACGATCGTAGAGACGCAGGGCGACATGTCAGCGCAGGCGGCCGAAGAGTATGTCCATTACCTGAAAGAAGCACATCGCTACCATCGCGATGTGTATTGATGTTGAGGAAGCAGAATGAAACTGCGCATCAAAGAAAATTCCTTGCGCTTCCGCGTATCACGCGCAGATCTGTCCCGACTGATGCAGATAGGACGGATTGATGAGACAATTCGATTCGCTCCGGAGAAGGAAGCGACGTTGACCTACGCCCTGGAGAGTTCTCGGGACCAAAAGGAGATGTCCGTCCGCTACCGGCCGCAGGAAGTTACGGTCTTACTCCCTCTTGAAGACGCTCACCGATGGTTCTCGGGCGATGAAGTTGGACTGTATTTTGACTACCACGTCAGACAGGGCATGCTGACGCTCATTGTCGAAAAAGACTTTGCCTGCTTGGATCGCTCGGACGCAGACAATGAAGATACATTCCCGAACCCAAATCACGGAGCGGTTTGCTGACGCAACTCAACATGCCATGGGCGGGCAAGGATCTCTCCAGAGCTCAGTTCGAGTCTGTCTCCACTGTGCGTATTGAATGCGCTTAAGAAGTGCCAAAGGGATGCCGCCGCCGGTTTGGCGCGGAGTTAACGAGTTGCCGCCAGATTCGTTGGACTGACTGGGCGCTACTCGAAATCAATGCTAGAAGCGATCAGGCAGGAGAGGTACCAAGAACGCCGTAGAATCCAGAAATGAAGTAGTACCTGGTTTGTCGCCATCCGGGCATTACTTCTGAAAACCGCTAGTGGTCACTAGGATGACTGGATGTGTGCCAGCGGTTGCCAGGAAACAACCACTCCTTCGGCTTGCGCCGGAGGCCGCGCAATAGACGCGCAGCGCTTCGAGCAGCTTCGGACTGAACTTGAACTTGGTGAATAGAGCCGCCTGGTACTTGCGAATGTCCTCCAGCCAAGCTGATCGGGTGGGCGACGAAAGTACCGGATGAAGTGCGCAACACCGTGCAGGTATGTGCGGACGGTTGTATCGGCGAAGTTGCGGCGACGCAATAGCGGCTTGGTTCATGTCGATTTACCGGGACCGATCCCGGGGACTCAAAGACGTATATGCGCCGAGACGGCAGCTACGTTTTGAAGTGAAGGCTGAACAAAGCGATAAAGGAAGAATGCTGCCAGGAAGCTGGAATTCCTGAAAAAGGGCGAAAGATCGAGTATCTCGCTCTTTCGCCCATTGTCTGGATTGACTTAGAAGAGAAGCTTCAGGCCAAACTGTATCTGACGGCTGGTGGTAACGGTCGAGGTGATGTTGCCAGCCGTTCCCACTGTGGCGCCCGAAGCCGTAAACACGGTGCGGTTGGCAATTGGAGGCGAGAAGTTGGAGTGATTGAGAATGTTGTAGAACTCGGCCCGGAATTGAAGGTTGTATTTGTCGCTGTCCCTACTGATGTGGGTGGTCTTCATCGCGGAAAAATCAAGCGAATTGAGTGAGGGACCAAGTAGTGAATTTCTGCCTGCATTGCCGTAGACGGTGGTTCCATTGGCATTTGGCGAGGGGAAGGTGAAGCAACTGAGGTTGATATAGCCAATGGCTCGTCTCGAATTGACGCCCGTGCCACAACCTGGCGTATTTTTGATGCGGTTGGGGACATTGTAGGGCGCGGTACCTTTCAGACCGAGCGAGTCGCCAGCGATTGTTGGCGTGAACGGCAGCCCGTTCTGCATGAAGAATATTCCGCTGGTTTCCCACCCGTTGGCCACCAGATCGAGAGGCCCGTGCAGCCTCTTGATGATCGGGGTTTGATAGAGAAAGTTGAAGGTGAATTCGTTGGGAATGTTGAAGTCGGCAACGCCTCTTCTTGTTTTTGGAGCGAAGTAGAACAAGCCCGATATCGAGTTGCCGAACGGGTCTCCAGCCAACACTGCGGAACCCAGGTCAATCGCTTTGCTATAGGTATAGCTTGCCTGGGCCTGCAAACCGTGCCCCATGGTTTTTGTGAAGCCAACCTCGAGGCCGTCGTAATATGTGTTGTTGTTGTAGAAGATTGCGGCGATCTGTCCGACGCTCGGGTTGAGGACTGGGGTTGTCCCGGGCTTTGGGAAAGTAAGTTGCCCATTCGTAAGGCCGATGGGCTGCACGGTATTTGCCTCGTCAGTGCGGAATGGTTGGTGCACACCTTTTGAGCCGACGAACCCCAAATACATGCTGAGGCTGTGGCCAAGGTCCTGTTCGATGTTCAGATTCCACTCCATCAGGTAATTGCGGCCTGGATGGGGTTGAATATAGCTCTGTCGCAGTGCGGAGGGCGCCTGAATTGATGAATACGAACCGTGAGCAAACTTGCCATCGCCGGGATCTATTGTTGTGTATGGGACGGCGGCGTTTGAATAGACCACGCTTCCGACCTTGAGGTAGGGGGCAGCGAGAGAGCTCAGCAATTCGAATTGATATGGCAGCGGCAGGATATCAAAGATACCGAATCCTCCCCGAATCGCTGTCTTTTGATTTTTGAACGGAGACCAAACGATACCGACTCGCGGTTCAAAGTTCTTCAACGTCGGGTTAGAGAAGTACGTGCCACCCAGTGTTGGAGCGGTATCGGTCAGGTTGACGAGACGGCTCAAATATCCATGCACCTCCGTAGGCACCGTAGTCGCCTCATACCGCACGCCCAGGTTGAGCGTTAGATTGTGCAGAGCCTTCCAGTCGTCGAGCGCGTATCCGGCACCTAACGTTTGCCGCAATCCTTTTTCTGGAATCGAATCCGGCAACTGTGCGGAGAAATTTTGTACTCGTCCGGCTATGAAGTCCGCGGTGGATCCGAATGTATACAGACCGGCTGGACTTGAGGTAGCGACGATGTTGTTCCTCATGCGCTCGAAGCCGCCGCCGAAGCGGAAGGTGTGATTTCCAAGCGTGTAAAAGGCATCGTCATAAGCCTGGATGGAGGTCCAATAGAAGTTGTACTGAGAGGGTGCCGCCAACCCGCCTCCAAAATTGGTGAGACCACCGATGACAAGACTCGAAGCGGTACGGCCGGGAACACCCCCGAGCGTCGTATCTGAAGCCAGGGAATTTAGCCCTGGAGCCGTATTGGTGATGTTCGCGACGTTGCGGCTTATGCCGCCGCGCGCAGTGTTGATGATTGAGGAGGAAAATATGTGCGTCTCCTCAAGTAGACCAAGTTGCCTGTTGGTATGGGAGAGGAGATAGTAGTTGTTTTCGGCGTCTGGCTGGGTGAAATTGCCGTCGTCGTACATATAGGTGCTGTGTGCCGAATCTTTTGCGGAGAAGATCTCGTCGATGCGACCCTGACCAAAGGTTTCGGGCGTGATCTGCTTTCCTGTAAAGGTGTAGCTGCCGGAGTCAGAGTTCGCCGGCTGCGTTGTGGGCGTCCCATAGAACTTGAGGTAGCTGGCAACATCAGCGCTGACTGGAACGGTGTAGGTGCTGCCGGCCGCCGCCGGGCCGGGTGTTGGGCAACCAGCCTGCTGTACGCTGCCAACCAACTGTGAGCAGTTCAGTATGCCTTTGCGTGCATTCGCACTGGGTGCATTCACATTGAACGGAATGCCGGCGACCTCGCGAATGCCCTCATAGTCGGCAAAGAAGAAGGTCTTGTCCTTGATGATGCGTCCACCCAAGGCACCGCCAAATTGATTCTTGCGTAACTCGCCCTTCTTGGCCGGATCGAAGTAATTGCGCGCATCCAGTTTGTCATTGCGGAAGAAATTGAACGCGGTACCGTGAAAATCATTCGTGCCTCCGCGGCTTACGGCATTAATGACACCACCGGCCTCGCGACCGTATTCGGCGGATGCATTGGCAGTAACGACCGAGAACTCTTGGATGGCATCGACGCCAAGGTCGATTCCGGAGACACTGCCCGGAGCTCCGTTCGAATAGTCGTTAATGGAGATGCCGTCCATGCGGTAGTTGTTCTGTTGGGGGCGACCGCCGGCGACGGTTAACTGCGCGCCGAAGCCACGGTTTCCGCGGTCGGCGCCGACGGCCACGGCCTTCTCGGTACGCACCTGGCTTACTCCGGGCTGTAACGTCGCGAGCAAGGTCCAGTCGCGGGTATTGAGTGGAAGCTGCCGGACGGTTGTTTCGTCCACGACATCAGAGATCTGTGAACTGGCCAAATCGACAACGGGAACGGCCTCAGTGACCTCGACCTGCTGGACGACAGTTCCTGGCGTCAGCGTGAAGTTCTCCACCACGTTCTGACCAACTTCGAGAGTCACGCCATCTGTTACTACTGTCGAGAAAGTTGCTGCGCTGACAGAGATCTTGTAGGTACCAGGAGTGAGGTTGGGAACGGTGTAGCTTCCTGAGTCGTTGGTCTTAACGTCCACATGCGTACTTGTCGATGGGCGAATAACTTCGACCTGCGCGTTACCGACCGGCGCTCCCGTTGAATCTTTCACGTTGCCTACAATTGTGGCGCCAGTAACCTGCGCCTGAAGGCTGGACGCCGCGATCAGGGCCGCCACGATCACTGTCAAGACTTCAATTTGGGCTTTCATCACTTCTACTCCCTCCAGGGCACGGAGTTGTGCGTGCCCTTTGAAACGAGCCGATCTACTGGCTATGGTGTTCCCAGCAGTTGGGCCGTGCTGGTAATGCTAGGTGCGATTTCATCGCGGATTTGCTGCGACTTACGCATCAGCTCCGGTGCTTCTTCTTCATCCTTGAAGTTCCATACACAGACCAATGTGGCAATCGTGTTTCCAGCCTTCGTACGCAGAGGCATGTGAACCTCCATGCGATGGGTGGCAGGAATGACCTGGACAACCGTCCTCTGAGTTTTCGCCGTGTCCGTATCGATGTCATCCGATGGACGCCACAGGAACTTGCTCCATTGCGCCTGATTGATTGCTACAACGCGATTGATTTGCTCGCCCGGAATTTGAACGTGGAAAGCGACGACGAGAACACCAGGATGCCGCTTGAGTGACTGTTCCGTGAGCGTCTGGGCAAAGTTCGGGAATCTCTGAGCGATGTCGGAGTGATATTGAAGGAGACTATCTCCAGGCACAGAAGGGCGCTGAGCGACGGTTTGTTGTGTCGCTATGCAAATCGCAACAAAGACACATATAGTTCCGAGCTTACTTGCCATTATTCAGCTTCCTATCTTTGCGTCGATCAAACGATGCCGAAGTTACAGACGATATAGCCGGGGATGAGTCTTACGGCATTTCCTTGACGAACGCAAATTTCGGCCTCGCGAATGAAGGATGACTGAATCGAACATGAAAACTTATTCACAGGCTGTCTGCAAAGAAGTTAGGCACTTAACGCGCCAGGGGTATCGAACCGATTTGCGCGAATCAGCAGGGATCCATGCGCAGTGCAACCCGGAGAAGGATCGCCTGAAGTTCATGTTCAAGCGTTAGATTATGCGGATAATTTATATATTGAAAACTGAGAGCGCTCTCATGGATCAGCGGGGCGGGCGGTCTACTCGATGCCCGCCCGCTTGTGTACCCAAATCTGGCGCCAACGATCCGGGGATCGCATTGCGAACGATGTTTCTCCGCAGGAAAAGCAACGGCCAGTAGAATTGGCCATCTGCAATGCAGACTTGCGAGGTCAGTCAATGCATGCGCTACAGCCTACAGATGAGTAACTCCCGCTCATACACCATTTCCGGTGGTAAGTGGTCATGCAGCGCGATAAACAACTCTTCATGCTCCATCACTTCCTTTTTCCAGGCTGCGCGATCGACATTTTGTAGCTGATCGAAGCTCGCCTCGGGGAAGTCCAGTCCCGTCCACTCAATGTCGTCATAGTAGGGCGTCCATCCGATGGGAGTCTCCTTGGCCATAGCACGTCCGTGGACTCGATCTACTATCCAGCGAAGTACACGTATATTCTGGCTGAAGCCCGGCCAGATGAACTTGCCGTCCTCGTCCTTACGGAACCAGTTCACATGAAAGACGCGTGGGGTTGTGGTCAGCGCCCGCTGCATCCTGATCCAGGACCGGAAATAATCGCCCATGTGGTACCCGCAAAACGGTAACATTGCCATCGGATCGCGGCGCACTTTGCCTATAGCTCCAGATGCTGCCGCCGTCGTCTCCGAGCCCATTGTCGCACCCATATAGACCGCGGACGACCAGTTGAACGCCTGGTACACAAGCGGTATATTTGTCGAGCGCCGCCCGCCAAAGATGATTGCCGAGATTGGTACGCCAAAGGGTGACTCCCACTCTTCATCCATCACCGGACACTGCGCCGCGGGCGCCGTGAATCGTCCATTCGGATGCGCTGCGGTCTCTCCCGTCCGCAGTGCGATCTCGGGAGTCCAGAGGCGTCCCTGCCAGTCCCGGCACTTTTTTGGAGGATCATCTGTCATTCCCTCCCACCACACACCTAGATCGGGCGTCAGGGCAACGTTGGTAAAGATTGTATTTCGGCGCAGCGTTGCCATCGCATTGCGGTTTGTCTTATCCGATGTGCCCGGTGCGACGCCAAAGAACCCAGCCTCGGGATTAATTGCTCGCAATTGGCCGTCGGCGTCCGCCTTGATCCAGGCAATGTCGTCTCCGACGGTTGTGATCTTCCAGCCCTCAAAGCCTGCGGGCGGAATCATCATGGCAAAGTTCGTCTTGCCGCAGGCGCTCGGAAATGCTGCAGCTACGTATGTTTTTTCACCCTCAGGATTCTCGACGCCGAGGATCAGCATATGCTCGGCCATCCAGCCCTCGTCACGCGCAATGTTCGAAGCGATGCGCAATGCAAAACATTTCTTTCCCAGCAACGCATTGCCGCCGTAACCCGATCCATAACTCCAAATCTCGCGAGTTTCCGGAAAGTGAACGATGTACTTTTCGTCATTGCAAGGCCATGGAACATCCTTCTGACCAGGGGAGAGGGGAGCACCCATACTGTGCAGGCACGGCACGACGCGCTGCTCATCTTTGTCGATCTCGGCGAAGACCGGCAGCCCAATGCGCGCCATAATGCGCATGCTCACCACAACGTATGCGGAGTCCGTCAGTTGCACACCAATCCGCGCCATCGGCGATCCTACGGGTCCCATGCTGTAAGGCAAGACATACATGGTGCGGCCTTTCATCGACCCGCGGAAAAGAGCTTTGAGCTTTTTCCGCATCACGTACGGGTCTTCCCAGTTGTTCGTCGGCCCGGCATTGTCCTTTGACAGGGAACAGATAAAAGTGCGGTCTTCCACGCGCGCCACATCGTTGGGCGCGGAACGCGCATAGAAACAACCGGGCCACAACTCTTCATTCAATCGAGTGAATGTCCCGGATTTCACGAGCGTCTGGCACAAGTGATCGTATTCTTCCTGCGACCCATCGACCCAATGGATATGGTCTGGCTGTGTCAAGTCTGCCATCTTTTCTACCCAGCGCATCAGGTGCTTGTTGGTGGTTAGCGTCGATTCGCAGACAGATGTCTTAGTCATATGTGTTTTCCCCCAATAAATCCAAAGTGGGTGCTTCAGAGAGATTTCCGCGGCAGGTGGCTTTCCTATTGTTGACGAATTTCGACGACAACGTCGATTCGGCTCAACCGACGATTATCGCGGGGCCCGATTTGCAGTTACACCTTTACAGGAGACACCGTACTCCGTTCTCCTCGAATCAGATTGTTTGGCGGTGCCTGTCTCGATTGCAGTTCGGCGATCTCCTGCGGTGAAAGAATTAGAAGTGGTAGCTGCACTCGCAGAGTCGTGCCCTTATTCTCTGCACTTTCGATGGAGAGCGTTCCGCTATGGGCACTGCAGATGGCCTTGACGATCGCTAATCCGAGACCTGTTCCGCCAAGCTCGCGCGAGCGCGCCTTGTCGGTTCGATAGAAGCGATCAAAGACGTGCGGAAGCGACTCGGCAGGAATGCCGATGCCCGTATCTGCGACGGTCAACACAGCTTCTCTTCCCTGTGCTTCGAGACGCACCAGAACCCGGCCGCCTTCCAGCGTGTACTTGATTGCGTTATCCACCAGATTGACTATGACCTGTTTCAGACGCATCGCGTCCCCGGTTACGCAGACCGGCGCTTCGGCCTCGCAGGTCATCACGATTTGTTTTTCATCGGCCAGCAAGCTCATATGGTCGAGCGTGATATTGAGGATGCTTGTCAAATCGATCGGCAGCATCTCCATGCGTTCGCCACCGCCATCCAGTCGAGAAATTGTCATGAGGTTGTCGACAATCCGCGACATGCGGTCGCTCTCTTCCAGTGCGCTGCTAATGCCCTCCGTCGCCTGGTCCAGCAGTCCCGGAATCTCAAGGAGGGCTTCTAATTCGCCGCGGATAATGGTCAGCGGAGTGCGCAGCTCGTGCGAGGCGTCGGCCGAAAACCGCTGATTATGCGCCAATGCCTCTTCAAGCCGGTCAATCATCCGGTTCAAAGCAAGCGAAAGCCGTTCCAACTCGTCGCCGGAGCGGATGATAGATAGCCTTTCGCCCAGTTCCTTGCGGCCGATGCGTTCGGCTTGTTCGGTGAGCACCACTACAGGTCGCAATGGGCCTGCCATTAACAAATGACCGCCCACAGCGGCACATACCAGGATGGCCGGAGTTGCGATGAGAAGGATCATGAACAGGCTGTGTAACAGATGGAACAAAGGCTCCATGCTGGCGCCCGTTTCGACCACTATCGGCGTGCCGCGGGGGGGGGAATAGGCCAGGTCATAGATCATCAGCGGCTGCCCGGTCTCTGCCGTAGCGCGGTGGAAGCTGTTCATCTCAGTGGAGGCGGAAGGCAACGGCAATTTGGAGACCCGTACCAACGGATCGCGCAAGTCGCCGGACTCGTACAACACTTTGCCGCCCTGTGAGACCCGAACAAACGGGTCACTAATCCCCGTTGGGAAGGACTCACTCATCTCGCTCAGAAACCAGGTCTGCCCCTTGTTTTCCAGCGGGACCAGGTAATCCGTGACAATGCTTTCGGCCGTATGGTTCAGCACCCGTTCCATGGAGTTGGTCAGGTACGCACGCACGCCTCCGTATACGGCGAAGCTGAAGAAAACCAGCGCCAGCGCCAGCATCGACACGTAAAAGGCCGTTACTCGTGCGCGCAACGAGTTTCGATTCACTATTCGACACCTCGTCGAATCATGTACCCAGTGCCCCGCACTGTGCGGATCATCTTGAAGGTTTGGCCGTCGTCTACCTTGGCTCGCAAGTGCCGAACGTAGACGTCCACAATATTGGTGATGCCATCGAAGCTCTGGTCCCAAACATGTTCGATGATCATGTTTCGAGAGAGTACCCGGTCGGCGTTCTGCATCAGGTATTCCAGCAGCGAATACTCTTTTCCTGTCAGTTCCACGCGCTTGCCGCCACGTTTCACTTGTTGTGTCAGGCGATCCAGTTCGAGATCGGCGATACGCAGAGTGCTGGATCGGTTTACCGGTCCGCGGCGCAGCAGCGCCTTTACCCGCACCAGCAACTCGGCAAAGGCAAACGGCTTGGTCAGATAGTCGTCAGCACCCAACTCGAAGAGCTTCACTTTGTCGTCAATTGAGTCCCGCGCGGTGAGAACCAGCACCGGAACAAGATCATTCTTCCGGCGTATCCGTTGCAGAACTTCCGCTCCCGGTAATCGCGGCAGCATCAGGTCCAGGATGATGAGGTCGTAAGGGTAGACGTCGGAAAACTCCAGCCCTTCTATCCCGTCTACAGTGACGTCCACGGCATACCTTTCCGCCATCAGTCCGCGTTTGACCAGTGCCGAGACTTTCTGTTCGTCTTCAATAATCAGAATTCGCATGACTTATCATCACCTTCAATCAGTATGCCGCAGCATAAACCTCTTCTGAACCGAAGATGAAAAAGATTTCATACTCGCGGTTGATGTTTGACCTGGAGTCGAGTATCCCGGATGAAAGCATTTTCATATCAGCTTCAAACCAGACTCATCCTGAACATTCAAGCTGGCTTTTGTACAACAGGAGCCGGCATGCAAGTCTCGTCAATTCGCACAGCATTTCTTGCTACTTCGCTTGCGGTGATATCAATCCCCGCGCTGTTTTCACAGGAACCCTCCACTGTGAAGCTGATTCAGTCAGTAGATCTGCCCGGATACTCGGGGGACTTCGATCACTTCGCGGTAGACTTCGACCGCAACCGACTGCTGCTTGCTGCCGAGGATCACGGTACTCTGGAAGTCTTCGATCTAAAGACATCGGCCCACCTACGCAGTGTCGACGGCTTTGGCAACCCGCACAGCATCCTTGTGCGTCCGGGCTCTCCCACCGTGCTGATAACGGACAGCGAAAAGCAAGGCGCCAGCCTTCGAGATGCCGAAACATATGCCAAAAAACAGTCTTTGGCGCTCACGCCCGGTTCCGACACTTCAAAGTACGATCCCGCCGCCAATGTACTCTATGTCGTCACCGGTGGCAAGGACGTTGACATGCAGACGGCAAACCTTGAAGCTGTGGACCCCGACACCGGCAAGAAACTCGGCAGCATCACTTTTCAGGATAACCATGTCGAGGCTATGGCATTTGACGACAGCGATCCTCGGCTGTTCATCAATCTCACCCAGACCAACAAGATTGCCGTGGTCGATCGCAAGGCCCTCCGGTTAATTACCACTTGGCCGGTTCCGCCTGCAAAGCAGAATGCAATGGTTGCGTTTGATCCTGCGCAACATCGCCTTTACGTTGTATGCAGAGACCCTGGCATGGTGGTTGTCATGAATTCCGACAACGGCGCAGTGATAGACACGCTGCCGGCGCCGCTGCGCGCCGACGAAGTGCAATATGACTCCGGGAAACATCGTCTATTTGTTCCTGGAGGCGAAGGCTACATGGGAGTCTACGATACCTCTGATGCCGACCACCTGAAATTAGTTGAAAAGGTACCCACGGCGCCCGGAGCAAAGACGGGCCTTCTTCTCCCCTCACTCCACCGTCTCTTTTTGGCAGTGTCACCGGGCGAGAGCAAGGCGATGGCCAAGGTCCTGACTTACGAAGTCGATTAGGCCCGAATGACCAGAGCGCCGAACCTGGCTTTCTGAAAGCATTCGCGCTTTCATTATGCAACTCAAAACAAGAAGCGAAACCTTGAGCGAATCAAGTGATTCTGATGAAGAGTTTTGTTGCAGTTCTTTTATTACCTTGCACAGTGGGCGGAGTTTGTTTGTCATGCTTCGCCCAGCAAGTCGCTTCGCCTCAAGTAGTTTCTATCACGCTCTCGGATGCGATTAAGCGAGCGCAATCTGCAAACACTGCCTATGCTGCTGCTACTTCGGATGCTGCAGTCGGCCAGTCGGAACGAACTATTGCTCGCTCAGCTTTGCTCCCCGGCATCGTCTACCACAACGAATACCTTTACACTCAGGGGGCCGGCGGTGCGCTCACTCCGATCCGCTTCATCGCCAACAATGCAGTGCATGAGTACATCAGCCAGGGATCGATTACGGAGACCATTGGAGGCGCAGGTCTGGCTGGCTATACGCGCGCTAAAGCTGAGGCTGCGGCCACACGCGCTCGCCTGGAAGTTGCCCGCCGCGGGCTCGTCGTCATCGTTGTCGGAAACTATTATGATGTCCTTGCTACCGAAGCAAAGTTTGCCGTTGCGCAGCGGGCTCTCGGCGAAGCTAGCCGTTTCAGCACTCTTACCCGGCAGCGGGAAGCGGGAGGCGATGTTGCCCATGCGGACAGCGTGCGGGCCGATCTTCAATTCCAGCAGCGGCAGCGCGAACTGAACGACGCGAAAGTAAGTGCTGACCGTGCACGGCTTGATCTGGGAGTGCTCCTCTTCAGCGATCCGACAACCCCTTACAAACTCACGACATCGCTCGACCAGCTCCCTAACCTGCCGTCGCGTTCTGAAGTTGAAGCCGCTGCGATGCTCCACAATCCAGACCTCAAGGCAGCCATGGAGTCGCTTCGTGCTGCCCGGTTCGGAGTGACCGCAGCCCGATTTGCTTACTTCCCTGACTTATCGCTCAACTACAGCTACGGAATCGATGCCGCCCAATTTGCGGTGCGTGCGCCAGGCGGCGTTCGCAACCTGGGTTATTCTGCCGCAGTGACGTTCGACATTCCCATGTGGGACTGGTTCGCCACGCAGAGTCGCGTCCACGAGAGCGTAGTGCGCCGCGAACAGGCCAAGGTTGAACTGACCGTCACCCAGCGCAAACTCATCGCATCGCTGAACGAGCTTTATCAGGAGGCACAGGTTTCGCTCGACCAACTCCAACTCCTCGACAAGAGCGTGCAATCTGCCACCGAATCGTTGCGTCTAACCACTCTCCGTTACAGCTCGGGCGAGGGCAACGTCCTCGAAGTGGTCGACTCGGAGAACGCGCTTGTGCAGGCTGAATCCAGCCACGCGGACGGCGCGGCCCGTTACTTCAATGCTCTCGCCAATCTGCAAACCCTTACAGGAAGCATGCCTTGATGCCGAACTCACTCCATCGTCTCCCCGAGTATCTTTGTACCTTTGCGGTCCTTGCATGCCTTTTATCCGGTTGCAAGAAGAACGACCCGGTTGAGGCCTCCGAGGTGGCCGTTCAAGCCGATAAGGCCGAGGTCAAGCCGCTCACTGAATATGTCACCGGCGATTCGGTTCTCGCACCGCAAGCGCAGGCCGCCATCGTGCCCAAGATTTCCGCACCGGTCAAGGAGTTCCTGGTTCAACGTGGCGCACATGTCAAAAAGGGCCAGCTCCTTGCGGTCCTTGAAAACGCCGACCTGAACGCTGCGGTACGCGACAGCAGTGGAGCCATGAAGCAAGCCGATGCCGCCTACGTCACCACAACCAAGGCAGTCGTCGTGGAAGACCTGCAGAAAGCCAAACTTGATCTTGCCCAGTCCAAGGCCAACCTCGAAGTTGCGCAAAGCGTCTTTGACTCGCGTGAATCGCTCTTAAAGCAGGGAGCCATTCCACGCCGCGATTTGGAGACCGCTCGGGCAAGCCTTGTCCAGGCCAAGGCCGCGTTCGACATTGCCGAACAGCACCTGAATTCGCTCAACTCAGTGAGTCAGACCGCCACGATCAACAACGCAGAGGGCGTGCGCGAGTCTGCCCAGGGAAAATTCGAGGCGGCTCAAGCCGCGCTCAGTTACTCGCAAGTCCACTCTCCCATCGATGGGGTCGTCACAGATCGACCGCTGTTTGTGGGCGAGATGGCCAACGCGGGCCAGGCTGTCGTCACCGTGATGGACGTCTCCACACTGATCGCCAAGGTGCACCTCTCGCCGGAACTGGCGGCACCTTTAAGAATCGGCGATGAGGCGATGGTTAGGATTCCGGGCGAAGATACACCAGTCCAAGGCAAGGTCACGCTGATCAGTCCGGCGCTCGACATCGGTTCTACTACCATCGAGGTCTGGGTCGCTATACCGAACAAGGAAGGGAAGTACAAGGTCGGAACTTCCGTTCACGTCTCGATTGCCTCCGGAACTGTCAATAACGCTCTTTGCGTCCCTAACGAATCGCTCATTACAACGAAGGCTGGCGACCCCGCCGTCGTGGTGATCGGCGCGGACAGCGTGGCTAATCAGAAAGCAGTAAAGACGGGCATCACCGATGGTCACGACACGCAAATCGTGAGCGGACTCTCGGCAGGCGATCAGGTCGTAACCAAGGGCGCATACGGACTGGACGACGGCACTAAGGTGAAGATCACTCCTGCCGGTGCAGAAGATGACGATGCAAAACCTTCTCCCAGCTCCGGCAAAGCGGGAGATGAAAAGTGATGTCCATCTACCAGTCGCGATCCATACCTGGTCAGTCCTTTTGGGTCACGCGACACGCCACCACCATACTCTTCTTCATCATCGTACTCAGCGCGGCTGGCCTCTATCTCGCCGGCAGGATCCCCATATCCGTCTTCCCGGATACCAACTTCCCTCGCGTCGTTATTGGTGTAGACAACGGAGTCATGCCTGTTGACCAGATGCAGGTGACCATCACCAAGCCGATTGAGGATGCCGTCAACTCCGTGCCTGGCCTGATGACTGTGAGGTCCAATACCAGCCGCGGGTCGGCAGAAGTCAGCCTCTTCTTCGACTGGAACGTGGACATGTTCCACACTCTTCAACTTGTGGATGCTTCTCTCTCCAAGGTACGCCAGACGCTGCCCGCTACTGCCGTCATCACGACCAACCGGCTCACTTTCGCCACTTTCCCCATCCTTGGTTACAGCCTGACCTCGGACACCGTCCCACTAACTAAGCTCTGGGAAATCGCCACCTACGACCTGAAACCCTCGCTCAACCGCATCGATGGCGTTAGCAATGTCGTGGTCCAGGGCGAGCAGATTCCGAACTTTGAGGTCACCCCGGAGCCGAGCAAGCTTGTGGCTGCGGGCGTCACTGTTTCCGATGTCCTGAATGCCGTTCAGCTTACCAATGTCATCGATTCGCCCGGCCTCGTTCAGACCCAGCACGAACTCGTGCTCGGCCTAATCGGGGCGCAGGTGCATGATGCAGGCCAACTCGGACAAGTAATTATCAAGAACACCGCGTCCGGCATTCCGATACGCATTGCGGACGTTGCAACCGTGAAGGAATCGATTGAGCCGGCATACACGATGGTTCGCGCCGGTGGCAAACCGGCGATCCTGCTGAACATCACCAGACAGCCCTCCAGCAATACCGTGCAGGTGGCTGACCTGGTCTCCGCCGAAGTCGAGCGGCTCAGGCCGCTCCTGCCTACGGGCGTCACCATCCAGCCCTACTATGATCAGTCCGAACTCGTCCGCGAAAGCATAGCCAGCGTTCGCGACGCCATCCTGATCGGACTTATCCTCGCCACCATCATCATCATCGTCTTTCTTCGCGACTGGCGCTCCTCTCTAATCGCCGGTCTGGTGATCCCCACCACGATCGCGATCACGTTTGTGTTCCTCTACGTGCTGGGTGAAAGCTTCAACCTGATGACGCTCGGCGGTCTCGCTGCCGCAGTCGGCCTGGTTATCGATGACGCCATTGTTGTCGTCGAGAACATCGTCCTTCACCGCAACGCAGGTGAAGGCAGGGTCGAAGCTGTTCGCAAGGCGCTCCGGGAAATCACTGCGCCCCTTATCGGCTCGACCATCACTCCGATTGTTGTTTTCCTGCCGCTCATTTCGGTCGCCGGCGTCACCGGTAGCTTCTTTCGAGCACTGGCTATCACCATGACGGTTTCGTTGTTGGCGTCGCTCCTTCTTGCCGTTACATGGACGCCTGCCCTGAGCGGCCTGCTCCTTCGCGACGGTTCTGCAGCGGAGACTGGCCACGGTCGACCTCAGGGAAGCGACCTCATGCTCCGTGTCGTCAACTTTCATGAGAAGTGGCTGCGACGTGCACTGGAAAAACCTGTCGGCCTCTTCGCACTTTGCGGACTGCTTGTTGTTGGTATCTACATCGGCTACTCTTCGCTCGGCTCGGACTTGCTACCCGAGATGGACGAAGGCGGCTTCATCCTCGACTACATCATGCCGCCCGGCAGCTCACTTGTTGAGACAGACCGTGTCCTCCAGCATGTCGAACGGATCCTGGTCAAGACACCGGAAGTCGAAAGCATCTCGCGCCGCACCGGTCTTCAGATGGGCTTAGCCGCTGTCACCGAAGCCAATACTGGCGACATTACTGTCAAACTCAAAAAGAAGCGCGACCGCGTCATCGATGATGTCATCGCCGACGTTCGCGCACAGATCAAGAAAGACGAGCCGCAGCTTGATGTGGAGTTCACCCAGGTTCTTCAAGACATGATCGGGGACCTCTCCAATGCTCCCGAACCAATCCAGATCAAGCTCTTCAATCCCAACCCCGTGGTTCTTGACGATGTGGCCACCCGAGTGGCCGACACCATCAAGAAGCAGGCCGGCGTGGTCGATGTCCTGGATGGCCTGGAGAACACACTCAGCGGCCCCGCCGTCAGTTTCCAGGTTGATCCATCCGTAGCAGAACGCCTTGGCTTCACTGTCCAGGAAGTCACCACTGACACGACTGCCATGGTGGAAGGCGTCCCAGCTACCGTGCCATTGATTGCCAATGGCCATCCTTACACCATTCGCGTGCGCTTTCCTGAAGCAAACCGATCCTCAATAAATGCCCTCGAAGACACGGTCGTGGGCAGCTCCGCAGGCCGTCTTGCGACTCTGCGTTCGCTGGCCACCGCGACTCAGCTCCCCGGCCAGCAGGAGATCCGGCGTGAAAATCTGCAGCGCGAAGTCGTTGTTACCGGCCGCCTTGAAGGTTCCGACCTGGGTTCTGCGATCAAACGCATTCAGAAGGCGGTAAACGCGCTTCATCTCCCCAAGGCTGTTCGAGTATCCTACGGCGGGACATACGAAGAGCAACAGAAGTCGTTCGCCGAGCTCACCCGGGTTCTCGTTCTCGCTCTCGTTCTTGTCTTCGGCGTACTGCTTGCGGAGTTTCGTAATCTTTCCGCCCCGTTCTCGATCCTTGTCTCATCCATCCTCTCGACCGCGGGAGTCGTTGGCGCTTTGCTCATCACGGGAACCACTTTTAGCGTCGCCTCCTTTATGGGGCTGATCATGGTAATTGGTATCGTTGCCAAGAACGGTATTCTCCTACTCGATGCCGAGGCTCGTTTTCGTGCCGAAGGCATGTCTCCTGAAGACGCCATGCTCCACGCCGGACGCCGCCGTCTCCGCCCTATCTTGATGACAGCGCTCGCGGCAATCACAGGCATGCTGCCCCTGGCCTTTGCCCTTGGCGCCGGTTCGCAGATGCTACAGCCCCTCGCCATCGCCGTAATTGGAGGCCTGCTCATCTCAATGGTTCTTTCGCTGGTTGTGACTCCCGTCGTCTACTTCCGCTTGACGCGCAAGAGACACCAGTTGCAGGCTGAGGAGGTCGCACAATGACCTGTGGTACTCTACCCGGCTTGATGAACGATTCTTCAGTTGACCTTCATGAGGGCGCCACCGCAGCAAGGCGAAGATGGAAAGGTTCATCGCAAGCTTGTTCGACAGTCCTAAAAGAGAGTCGAGGATGATTCACATGAGAACCGGTACCGAGCCAGTCGTCGTTGACAAGAGGAAGCAGTCCCTCCTCAGTCGCGCCACAGCCTTTTTCGTTTTCCTGTTTGAAAAGGTGATGCCGGATCCCTATGTCTTCGCTGTGCTGCTCACGTTTCTCGGCGCTCTGCTGGCGCGATTCTTCGCGCCCAATGCCACGTTGCCGAGCATCGCCTCGGCCTGGTACGATGGGATCTTCGCTATTTTTGCCTTCGCCTTCCAGATGGTCATCATGCTTGTTGCCGGCTACGCGCTTGCCTTGGCGCCGCCGGTGCAGAGGCTGCTGGCGCGCATCGCAGGCATGGTTTCCACTCCGCGAGGCGCCATCTCGCTCACCATTGTCGTAAGCGTCCTTGCCTCATGGCTCAATTGGGGCCTCGGCCTGGTCACAGCCGCCCTCCTCGCGCGCGAAATGGCCAAGCGAGTGCGCATGGACTTCGGTTGGCTGGTTGCTGCCGCCTACACTGGTTTCGTTGTCTCGACAGAAGGCCTCTCCGGCTCGATCGCTCTTTCCCAGGCGACCCACGGCTCCACGCTCAACATCGTTGAGAAAATTACCGGCCACGGCGTTTCCTTGTCTGAGACTGTCTTCACCCGCTTCAACCTGATTCCGTGCGTGGTGCTGCTGGTCAGCCTCCCTATCATTTTTCGCTACCTGCAACCTGCGGAGAGAGACACCGTCGTTGCCGACCCCGATCGCCTGCGCCAAGAGGATCAGCAAGTCCACGTCAAGGAACGCGAGGATACGTTTGGCTCCATGCTCGACAATGCCTGGCTGCTTAACCTGGCGCTCGTTCTGTTCGGTATCTTCGCACTTTTCGAGGTGTGGTCCCATAAGGGCTTTTCCCTGGACCTTAACTCGGTGATCATCTGCCTTTTCCTGGGCGGCCTTCTCCTGCACTGGCGTCCCTCCGCCTACATCGGCGCCGTCAAGCACGCTGCACGAATCTGTGGCTCATTGGTCCTGCAATATCCGTTGTACGGCGGCCTGATGGGCATCATTACTACCACCGGTCTCGCAGGCGTTCTGTCAAGAGTATTCATCAAATACTCCACTGCGCATACTCTCCCCTTCTTTACCTATCTCACCTCGATGATCATTACCCTGTTTGTTCCCAGCGGGGGCGGTCACTGGGCGGTGCAGGGTCCGTTTGCAGTGCCCGCCGCAGTACAACTGCACACTTCGCTTGCAGGCACTACGATGGCCGTCGCCATGGGCGAGTCGGTCGCCAACATGCTGCAGCCCTTCTGGGCGCTGCCAATTCTTGCCATAGCCGGCATAAAGATGCGCCGCATGATGGGATTCATGGTCGTGACTTTCTTTGTCTCGGCGATCGTCTTCGGTCTTTCTCTGCTCTTCCTGATTCCGCTGCAATAAACCTCGCCTCAAAGGAGCCGCAACTGTGCCATCGAAGCGCCGCCTTGTGGTCGCGCTCTTCATGCTCTGCCTCAGTTTGCCAACGCAGCGTTACGCCGCGGAGACTCCTTCCAAGTTCCAGAACGGCTGGAAGCCCAGCGAGGATCAATCGCGTTGCTGATCCCACCACCATTGCAGACAAAAACACGGCTTGCGAAATGACCCGATGTCATTCCACCAGCCGTGCTATGAGACTTAGCAGATATTTAAGCCAGTTTCCTTACTTAGCTTTCCCAAAGAGAGTTGCCTCGGTCTGCAACTTTGCCTTCATCTCATCGCGAACCTGCTCGGCAATTTTCTCCAGCGTCGCTTTATCCTCGCCCTGCTTATAGTTGAAGACAACGCCCAATGCGCCGATTGTCTTGCCTGAAGCATCGAGCAAGATCAGTTCGTCTTCAAAGTGCTTGCCGGTCGGGTTCACCTCGAGGTTGCTCTTGCCGGTTCGGATGCAGCGAAGATCGTCCTCATCGCCGATCTTGCCGATGCGTCCGAAGTTTGAAGCGACGATCAGGTTTTTGTGCCCCGGCGGCTTCGCGTGGATGGCAATCAAAATGACTTCCGGATGCTTTTCCAGTGCCTCGTTGACCAGCTTCTGGGCGTAAGGAGCAGCCTTTGTGTAGGTCGGGTCCATTTCCTTGGGGTCTACATGCCGCATTCCGGCGATAGCCTGCTCGCGAGTCTCCTGTGCGGGGGCCGAAACAAGGCCCAGAACAATCAATGACGTTGCACAAACTAATCCTGCCAAGTTCTTCATAGCTCTCCTGAACTCCAGATGAAAGTGTTGCTGCCAGCTGTTTTACTACCGCCACGCACACTTTGCAGTGGCGAATGGAATAATCGGCCCCTGATATGAGGAATTGCTGAACCATGAATGAAATTGTATTCATTTCTGGTTGAGAGCGATTTCCGCACTGCGCGCTCTACCATCTAAATGCCTCTTAATCCAGCTTTCACTTCCGTTTCATTCTTCGCATAGATCATAGACTGGCGACACTCCCGCCGCGCATTACATGCCGCGCGATGTCCAAGAGGCTCATCGATGCCCGGAACGCTCCCCACGCTTCAGCCATCGCTCGCATCTGAAACTCGCCCCCGGTTCAAAGGCACGGATATCTTCATCCGCGCTCTCGAAAACGAAGGGGTTCAATACATCTTCGGCGTGCCAGGAGAAGAGAATCTCGATCTTCTCGAATCGCTCCGGGGCTCTGCCATTCAACTGGTGGTCACGCGGCATGAACAATCTGCCGGCTTTATGGCCGCCACCTACGGCCGTCTCACCGGCAAGCCAGGCGTTTGTCTCAGCACCCTTGGTCCGGGTGTCACCAACCTCGTCACCGCTGCCGCATACGCCTCTTTGGGTGGCATGCCGATGCTCATGATAACCGGCCAGAAACCAATCCGTCACAGTCGTCAGGCTCGCTTCCAGATCATCGACACTGTAGCGATGATGCGGCCGATTACCAAGTCCGCCCGCCAGGTCGCCGATGCCCGTAATATCGCCACCCTCATCCGCGACGCGTTTCGCGTTGCGCAGTCCGAGCGTCCCGGCCCTGTGCACCTGGAGCTTCCTGAAGACATCGCTGCTCAACTCACGGAGTCCGGGGATATCGTCCCGGTCAGTTCTTCCTTCCGGCCAATTGCGTCAGACGATGCGATTGGGGAGGCGACGCGCAGAATTGCCAAGGCCACTTACCCTCTGATCGTTCTCGGCGGCGGCGCTAACCGCCCCGGTCTCGCTCCCGCGCTCTCGGCCGCCATGCAGCGCATGGGCATCCCTTTCTTCAACACGCAGATGGGCAAAGGAGCTGTCAACGGCAACTCCGACCTTTACCTCGGCACCGCCGCTCTTTCCAGCGGCGACTACGTACATCTTGCCAGCGACCACGCCGATCTCATCATCGCTGTAGGCCACGACACAGTGGAGAAGCCGCCCTTTCTCATGCATCCCGACGGCCCCGAGGTCATTCACATCGACTTCAACCCCGCCGATATTGACCAGATATACTTTCCGCACGTCGAAGTCATCGGCGACATCGCAGATAGCATGACTCGGATCGCAGCATCGCTTGAAGGCTCGAAACACGATTTCTCCTACTACCGCAAGGTGCAGGAATTGGTTCGATTGCGCATCGCGGAAGGCGCTGACGATGCGCGCTTCCCGCCAACCCCGCAGCGCATTGTCGCAGATGTGCGAACCGTCATGCCCGAAGATGGGATTCTCTGCCTCGACAACGGCATGTATAAGATCTGGTTTGCGCGCAATTATCGCACTCACGTTTCCAACACCATCCTGCTGGACAATGCTCTCGCCACAATGGGTGCGGGCCTGCCCTCAGCCATGATGGCAGCCATGCTTCATCCCCAAAAACGTGTCATGGCGGTCTGCGGCGACGGCGGGTTCATGATGAACTCGCAGGACCTCGAAACCGCCGTCCGGCTCAACCTTAATCTTGTCGTCGTCATCATCGAAGATCACGGCTACGGTATGATCCGCTGGAAACAGCAAGCGGAAGGTTTTGCAGACTTCGGTCTTGCATTCAAGAACCCCGACTTCGTCCGATACGCCGAGGCGTATGGCGCAAAGGGGACGCGGGTCAACGCCTCGGAAGACATTGTCCCAATCCTGGAAGCTGCCTTTCGAAGCGGGGGAGTGCACCTCGTTATTGTGCCGATTGACTACTCCGAAAACCAACGCGTTCTGATCGACGAGTTGAAATCCCGTCCTGCCCAGATTGATTGAAGCCCACCCCGAAGGGAAGGTCCGATGCGCGTCACTCAACCTTACGACGGGGAACTCATTGCTGAGATTCCCGTTCACACCGCAGCAGAGGTCGAGACAAAGCTGGAGAGCGCCACGCAGATATTCTCCAGGAGAGAGAACTGGCTGCCGGCCTTCCAACGCATCGAAATCCTGAAGCGTCTCGCCCGTCTTGTCGAAGCTGACCGCGAACCGCTTGCCCTGCTCATTGCACGTGAAGGCGGGAAGCCTCTCACCGATGCCAAAGTCGAGGTCGCTCGAGCTGTCAACGGGATCGAATGCGCCGCGGCCCACGTCGAGCACCTGGCGGGCACCGAGATTCCGATGGGCCTTACGCCCGCTTCCACCAACCGTTGGGCCTTCACCACAAAGGAACCGATCGGGCCGGTCGTTGCGGTCTCCGCGTTCAATCATCCGCTGAACCTGATCGTGCATCAGGTAATTCCAGCTATCGCTACCGGATGTCCGGTGCTCATCAAGCCCGCACCGGTTACTCCGCTGACTTGCTTGCACTTCGTCAATCTAGTGCATAAGGCCGGCCTACCCGAATCCTGGTGCCAGGCGGTGATTCTCGATGAAAACGCCATGGCTCAAAAGCTTGCCACAGACCCTCGTGTCGCTTTTTTCAGCTTCATCGGCTCGGCTAAAGTCGGCTGGTACCTGCGCTCGCAACTCCCCGCTGGTACCCGTTTTGCGCTCGAACACGGCGGTGCAGCGCCTGTGATTGTCGACAAGGCAGTGGATCTGAATACCATCATTGAACCTCTTGCCAGGGGCGGTTACTATCACGCCGGGCAGGTCTGCGTCTCAGTGCAGCGTATCTTTGTCCATAACGATCTAAAGCCTGCATTCATCGAGCGTTTTTCGGAACGTGTTCAGCGGCTCGTTGTAGGGGACCCCCGCGTGGAGAAGACAGAAGTCGGTCCACTTATTACGCCGAGCGAGGTGGACCGTGTCGAGAAGTGGGTTGCAGAGGCCATCGCAGAAGGAGCAACCTTGGTCACAGGCGGCCGACGTCTCGAAGATCGCTTTTACGAGCCCACCGTTCTGGTCGAGCCCAGCCCCACATCACTTGTCTCCACGAATGAGATCTTCGGCCCTGTCACCTGTATCTACGGTTTCACGGATATTACCGAAGCTATCGCACGTGCCAATAACCTCCCATTCGCCTTCCAGGCCTCGATTTTTTCACGGGAGATGGACACTGCCTTGTGCGCCGCGAAGCTTCTTGCGGCCTCTTCCGTTATGGTGAACGACCATTCTGCTTTCCGCACCGACTGGATGCCCTTTGCCGGCCGGAGACAGTCAGGCTTCGGCATCGGAGGTATTCCCTACACGATGCATGACATGCTCCAGGACAAGATGATTGTTCTTCGTCTCAGTTCTTAATATTCAGCATCGAGACAAGAAATCAGGCTCATATCCCTGTAACTTTCCCAAATCCAAAACTTGGCCTCATAAGATACAGCAGTGCTTCTTAGGCGGGCCAAGGGAGCTCCAGGTAAGCCGCTCGAGTTCAGACTGCGGGAATTCATTCGCAACGTTCTCAGCGCGGAAGGTGTGCGGGCAAAGGTCGAAAACGAAGCCCATCTTTCGCTCAATCCACAAATAGCTGACGAACAATTGAAGAAGCTCGATCCATGATCTCCGGGCATTGCATATCGTAGCTTCGCGATGTACCTCCAAAAATAGGCGCGTTCGGGTTGCCGATTCGGAGCGGAAAAGCGCGCCTCGGGCGGCTACCTCGACTGAGCCGACAACTGCCGAATCTGTCGGAGCGCGGTCTCAGGCGGAAGCGGGAGATAGGTTCCTTCGCGCATCACCGCCTGCGCACCCTGGCTGCTCAGGACATAGCGCAGGAACTCGACTACTGCTGTGCTCGACGGATGGGCGGCCCTGTGGTCCACCACCATGTAAACAGCGCGCGTCAGGGGATAGCTTCGATTCGCTACGTTCTGGCGCGTAGGCATGATCGGAGCCTTTTGTTCGGGCGTCGAGATCGCCAGCGCTTTCACATCGGGCGTAGCGTAATAGATGTTAGAGATGCCAATTGCGCCGGAGTCTTCCGCGACAGCCTTCAGGATCAATTCACCGGCATCCTTTCCGTTCGGACCCGCACCATTGGAGAACGGATTCAGTCCGGAGTTCCAGCTCTCTTCCTTGGCAAATACCAGTTGGCTGAATATTCGCGATTTGTCGTTGTCGGCGGTGAAACCGTAGAGGTGGACGGGGCGCCTCACCCAAGCGCCTCCAAGACCGAGGTCACCCCAGTAGCGGATTGGGTGGTCGCTGGAGGAGAAGATACGTTCCAGCTGAGAAATAGAGAGGCTAGCAATGGGATTGGCTTTTGGCACGAAGATCATCAGGGCGAAGGTCGCCTTCGGTACATCGTATGAACCGGTGGCGATGTCGATAACGACAGGGAGATGAGCGGCGACGGACTCGAACGCTTGTAGCTCGGAAGGCCATATCTCGCGGCCCAGCAGGCCAATCTCGGCGCGGCCCGTATAGACGCCCTCAACCGCCGAACTGGTGCTTTTGAGCTGGTTGTCGAAGGTCACCGCAGGCTGCACCTGTACGAAACCCTGTTCATAGAGATGGAGGAGATCCGCCATCTGGGGGCTGCCACAAACATGGATCGTGCCTGCTACCATTCGCGTGGGCTTGTAGACCGGAAGCTCAGCCTTCTGTGCAGAGGCAAAGCTCGTCAGTGCGGCGACGCACGTTATAGAATGCGCTACGCTCGCGGCCATCGAAGACAGCTTCACGGTATGTTCTCCATGAGAGCGGTCGTCGGCACGTTCGACGCAGTTTGCTCGGCCTTCTGTCGCAAAGCCTTGCGGCCTTGCGCCGCGGCGCGGAGCTTGTTTAACCAGATGAGCGGGCCGGTGAGCGCGAGCACCGAAAGCAAAAGCGCAAAGCCGGCCGCCAAAATCTGCGTGGGTAGACCGAGGAGAGCGCCAGTGTGAATCTCGCGCGTCCATTGCACAAGCGCCGTTTGCATCAGTGGCGCGGTTCTCGACGAGCCCTCGCTCAAAACAGCGCCGGTATTGGGATCTATGGTGGTAAAGCTACGGCCGGCGGGTGTTTTGTCCTCGGGGAAGCGTTGGTAGATAAAGACAGGATCGCCTTTCTTTTCGGGGAGAAGCAGCCGGGGAATCGCCGTGCCGGGCAGAGCCTCGCGTGCTGTCGTCAACATGCCTTCAATCGAAGTGCCGTGTCCGGGCATCGTCTTCGCGGTATTCGCGGTGTTCAGCAGATCGAGCAGCTTGCCAGTCTGGTAGTGCAGGCCCAGACCGGTAATGGCGAAGGCGAACATGGCAAAAAACGACCAGAAGCCCACACTATAGTGCAGGTCGCGATTGAGGCGCGGTAGCGAGGCTCCCGCCTGGAAGCGAAACACCTTGCGCGGCCACCATAAGACGATTCCGGAGAGAGAAAGTACAAGGAGGCCACAGGTGCTCCAGGTCACAGCTCTGTTGCCTACCTTACCCGTAAGCAGATTCACATGCAGATCGTGAACCTTAATGATCCAATTGCTGCCATCCTCGGTGCTGCCGAGGACCGCGCCCGTGTATTGATTGACGTAAATATGCCGGATGCGGTGTGTCGCGATGGAGCGAAGGCGAATGTAGGTTGACCGGTCGGGTCGATCGGGAAAGTAAAAGCGAATTACCTTCCAGCCCGGTGATTGCATTTCTACGCGAGCGCGAAATACGTCCCAGTTCAACGGCTGGCTCATGGGCTTCACGTTAGTCAACTCAGGATGAAATGCTCGATTCAGCTCGTCCTCGAAAGCGATGATAGCTCCCGAGACGCTTAACATGACCAAGAAAAGCGCGGCGACAAGCCCGACGTATAGATGCAGGTTGATTATCAGTTTTTTCACAATCGTTTTCTCTTAGTGAGATTTGTCGCGCCATGGCGTGCGTAGCTGCCGCTACCGTTGATCCAGCAGCTAGAAAACGCCAGGCAAAGCCGGGGAATGTTCCTTGTGGAGCGCCTGCAGATCGAACTTTTCCATGCCCAGCGCACGCAGCAGGAGCGGCGCCAGTTGCGTTGTCGGGACGTAGGTTGGATCGCGCCTTCCGGTTAGCTGCGCGCCTGACACCAGCAGCGCAACATGCGTGTCCCAGTCGGAGATCCCGCCGTAGCTCGCCAGGACATTCTTGCCCGCCGGTCCCCAGATAACACCAGGGGAAGCCTGTAGAACAATATCGGGCATTCGGGAGTCTGTTTCCGGTGAGTTCAGCGTGAGTGTCAGCCTCGCTCCAAAGTAGATATCCTGAATGCCGAGTACGGCGGCTCGATCGCTATACGCCTTCACGACAGCCGCGGTCGCCGCCGGATCGCTCAGCCAGACCATCGCGGCGTCACCGCCAACGATGTGGGTGACGATATCCGGCTGTACGGTGTTCGCGGCCTCACGCAATCGTGTGATCTGAACGGGCCGGAGTTGCCGTTGGTCCATAGGAGTCTGACCGTACGGCGAGGCCACAAATATCCATGTCGAATCGTAGAGGCGCTTCGCTTTCAGTTCCAGCACCATCCGGCCTATCGCGGCATCGACAAATTCGAATCTCTTAGCCAGGCCGGTTGACGGGGTCCCAATCGCATCGCTGTACCCCATGCCATCTTCAGCCTGCGCGGCGGCCAGCGACACGAAGCTCATTCCGAAGAGTGTGGGCACGGGAGCGCCGGGGTTGCCTGCGCAGTCTTCGCCGTCAATCCAGCGCAGCACAATGGAGGCGCGCGCCTCATCGCCGGTGAGAGCGGTTTCCGCGAAGTCATCGCCCGAGTGCGCAGGTTGCTGGAAGCCGCAAGCATCGTCCAGTCCCTTGCCTGACGGCCCCCTGAGCAAGTCGGTTGTTGCGGCGCTTGCGCCCGCCCACGCGGTGCGGCCCGTCTTTTCTTGCACGGCCTCGAAGACCGTATTCACACGCAGCAGATTGTGAGGCCGCAATGGAGTGCAGCCGTGATGCGGATCGAGCGGTGCCTTTGCGGAATCGAAAACGCCATCCGCTCCATAGCTCGCGTCAAGGGCCACAACCGTACCCATGATCCTGCAATTTGAGCCAGCCGGGGACAGCTCATGGTCGTACCCCTCGCTGCGTATAATCCCGGTCGAGGTTGGTGTGCCTCCCGTGGCCAACGCCACCAGGCCCGCCGCAGGATCCGCCATTGGGGTATGTGCGTTTGTGTAGATGACGCCGCGCGTGCTCAACTCGGCAAGAGCGGAGCGCGGATGCGTTGCGATCCAGTTCGCAAGATCGACGGCGTGCAGGCCGTCGATGCTCAACAACAACACGTGCGCCGCGGGATGATCCGTGGGCGTGTGATTCAACGGCTTGGGGTATTGCTCCTGCGCGGCACAGAGCATCGCCAAGCCTATCGCCAGGCAACCGGAAAACAGCTTCCACGCCGCCTTCTTTGTTGCCATTCGCACAGCGATCTCTCCATTTCGGGTCTACAACGTTACTTGAGCTTTT
This sequence comes from Occallatibacter sp., assembly GCA_035945795.1. Taxonomy (GTDB): domain Bacteria; phylum Acidobacteriota; class Terriglobia; order Terriglobales; family Acidobacteriaceae; genus Telmatobacter. Next base: position 57,073 of record DASYZU010000032.1, on the reverse strand, counting down.
CCATCTCGCGGGCGTCCATCGCGGCGGGCAGCGGCGTGAAGATACCGTCGTCGACGACAGCCTGCTGGCCTTCACGGCTCAGGGCGTAACGAATGAACTCACGCAAAACGGGGTTTAGCGGCTTGCCTGGTTCTCGATTGACGAAGATGTAAGTGGTCCGGCTCAGCGAATACTTTTGTGAGGCGACGTTCTCAAACGTCGCGGCAATTGCCGGATCGCCCGGATGCACGATAAGCTTAAGCACCTTCGTGCCGGGGTTTGTGTCCCAGGCAAGACCGGTATAGGAGATCGCATATTTGTCGGCCGCAACCTTGTCTGAAAGCGGGATCACCGTATGTTGAGACTGAATGCCTTCCCTCCATTGTCCGTTCGCCAGCACGTGCATGTTGACAAATGTATCGTATCCATTGGGAATCTCGACGCCCCACGCATGGATAGGCTTATCGGCCCACTCGCCGGTAAGTCCTAGCTGGCCCCACTTGACGATGGGTTCCCTGATGCCGCGATTGTGCGTTGCGGAGTAGATAGCATCCAGTTGCGGATAGCTGATTTCATTCAGTGGATTGTCCTTGTTCACGATGAAGACAATGCAATCGGTGAAGGCCTTCACGGCAAGGCTTCCGCCCGAAACGGCGATCGCCAGAGGCTTGTAGCCGAACTTATCAATGAAGGGCGTCTCCTCGCGGCCCATCATCTCCCGGGCAATGAATGCGAAGTCTGCTGAGCCATTGGTCAACCGCGGCCCACCCTGGCCGGATCCTCCGATGTCGACTGAGATTCTCACTTTGGGATAGATCCTGGTGAATCCGTCGATCCACTTCTGCTGGACAGCCGTCACGGTGTTGGACTCGACCCCTTTCAGAGTGCCGGAGAGCCCCCTTACCGGTTTGTAAGTTGGAATTGCAGGGTCGATGGTAGCGCTGTAGGGCAGGGGAGGATTGGGACGCGGCGCCGGAGTTTCAAGATTCTGTGCCTGCACAACGCAGCAGACCGAGAAAACAAGGCCAAGAACAGAGACGGTCTTCATAAGGTAATTCCGAATGCCTCTCAGGGAACATCGCTACGACGTTACCACAACAGACCGCGGAGGTGAACCATCTCTGAAAGTTTCATTAAAAGCCGTTCGTCATCGTCTCCAGACTTGGCCATGCCGGAAAGACGGCGGGCGTAAGAGGCTCAATCTATAAACTGCTGTCTGGCGATGCCGTGTTGTTGCAGATCGAGGACCTGGATGAACTACTTTTTATCTTAAGTACAGACTTCGTTCATTTCCAGGCGTTTGAATGCTCGTGTCTCCATAGGGTCTTCCCTTTCCCTCCAATTAACGGGGTTGCCTGGCATCTCAAAGTTCGGAGTTCCAATGATCGCAGTCTTTCGCAAGAGATTCCTTGTACTACTCGCTTTGGTGACAGCTTCCCTCTGCGTCACTGCCTATGCACAAAGTGGCAGCGCGACCCTTCAGGGAAGGGTGACGGATGCCACCGGCGCCGCAGTTCCCAACGCTAAGATTCACATAACCTCGGAACTAACGGGCATTGCCCGCGATGTCGTCGCGAATGGCGACGGCCTGTACTCGGCTCCGAACCTTCCTGCCAGCAGATACAAAGTCTCTGCAACCGCACCTGGTTACGGAACGAAAGTCGAATCGGGCGTTACATTGTCGGTCGGTGAAGTGCGTGACCTCGACATTCCCCTCGCCGTGGCGGCGGCCGATGTTACGGTCACTGTGGAAACTTCGAGCAACCAGGTAAACACCGTCGACACCTCCGTTCAAGGCGTGATCGACGGCAAGCAGACCCGCGACCTACCCCTCAATGGCCGCGATTGGACCACCTTGGCAACGCTTAATTCGGGGGTTTCTCAGGTGCTGACGCAGTTTGCAGGCGCAGCAACCGCCACCACCCGGCTTTCGCGGGGCCTTGGCGCGCAAATGACAATCGGCGGCAATCGTCCTCAGCAGAACAGCTATCGGCTCGACGGAATCAACATCAACGACTATGCCAACGGCGGTCCCGGATCGGTCTCGGGAGCAACCCTCGGCGTCGACGCGGTTGAGGAGTTCAGCGTCATCACCTCCGACGCTCCAGCCCTGTATGGTCGAATGTCCGGTGGCGTCATTAATTCGATTACCCGCCAGGGAACCAGCGTTTTCCACGGCTCGGCATTTGACTTCCTGCGGAACAGCGTCTTCGATTCGCGCAGCTACTTTGACCCCGTTGGCGGCGGTGAGCCGTCCTTTCGACGCAACCAGCTCGGAGGGACGATCGGCGGCCCAATTGTCAAGGAAAAGACCTTTTTCTTCTTCAACTACGAAGGATTCCGCCAGGCACAGGGCGTGACCCTTCAGTCCACCGTGCTCTCCCCGAACGCGCGGACGGGTCTCGTTACTTGCAAGCAGGCGGCTGCCGGAGCCACGCAGAACATGAATTGTCTCACCAGTCCCGGCGGAACGGTTGCAGCGCCTGGAACCTCCGGTGTCCAGCAGCTTGCTGTCAACGCCGCCGTGCCTCCATACCTTGCGTTATACCCGTTACCCAACGGAAAAGTCAGCGGAAACTCCGGAATTTTCAACTTCCTTACGACACAGCAAAGCAATGAGGACTTCTCGACCATTCATTTGGATCACAACTTCTCGCAGCACGACTCATTGCACGGCACGCTGCTCTATGACACCGCCTCGCTTGACTCGGCGGATTCGACTGATACTCTCTATGACGAAGCACTCTCTCGACGCACCACCGCCTCGCTCGAAGAGGTACATATCTTCTCCTCGCGCCTCGCGAACTCCTTTCGATTTGGTTACGACCGCTCGGTGGCCATCGCACCCAACCAGAAGTCCGTTATCAATACCGCAGCTAACAACACGGCTCTGAGTTATTACAAGGGCAGCACTGTTGGGCAGCTCATTGTTTCAGGCTTAACCACAGTCCAGGGTGGCTCAGGCTCGGTGGGGACCAACGCCTTCCATTACAACTCGTACCAAATATACGACGACGCAAGCTACTTTGTTGGCAAACACTCCATCAGCTTCGGGGGAGCGATCGAGAGGGACCAAAACAACACACTGGGTGGCGTACTTCCCAATGGCGAATGGAGCTTCGGTTCGATCAATAACTTCCTCACCAACATACCTACGTTCTTCGAGGGTGGTGTCCCGGGAACGCCGGTGATTCCCCACGATCTTCGTCAGACGATCTACGCTGGGTACGTTCAGGACAGTTGGAAGTTCCTGAATAATCTGACGGTCAACCTTGGCATTCGCTATGAGATGGCGACCGACACAACGGAGACCCGTGGCCGCCTGGGTTCACTGCCGACGCCGACCTCGTCCGCCGCGGTCCCGGTCAACTCTTTTTTCTCCAACAACCCCACCACAAAAAACTTCGAGCCCCGCATCGGCTTGGCATGGGATCCCTACCACAATGGCAAAACCGTAATCAGCGTAGCCTCTGGCCTCTACGACATCCTGCCCCTGAATTATCTGCTGCAGCTCCAGGTGATCTCCAGTGCCCCGACCTACGAGGAAGGACGCGTTACCTACTCGGGCTCGACCGGCTCGGGACTCTTCCCTGTATCTCCGTTTTACAAAACCATCCCTCTCCTCCGCGAGATCTATACTCCGCGAACACCACCGCGTAGCTATGTCATTCAGAGCAACGTCAGTCTGCAGCAACAACTGACGCCGAACACCGTGCTACAAGTCCTCTATATCACCTCGCATGGGGTACACGAGGTATTTAGCACGAACGACATCAACAACGTGCCGTATCTTGGTCAAGACCCCAGCGGCAACTACTACTGGCCCGATCTCACCAAGGTCACCGGTGCCGCGCGCGCCGCGCTTATCTTGAACCCGGCAGTCGGAACAGAATCCGACACCTTCTTCGCCGGCAGCTCGCTCTATAACTCTCTTCAGGCCTCTCTCAGCTATAACGCTCCGAAGGGAATCACCGGCAAGATTGCCTATACGTGGAGCCACTCCATCGACGACAGCTCCTCTGCCGTATCGGGTGCAAGTTTCAGCAATTCGGTCTCCGGGTTGCCTTCCTTCAACCTGCGGCTCGATCGCGCAGACTCCGATTTCGATCTGCGCAACGTTCTTTCGGCAAATGCAGTCGCTCCCCTTCCCGACATCAAGAGTGGAGGCTCTTACGCCTCCGTCCTCCGCCACTGGACCTTCAACAACATCGTCAGCGTCCGCAGCGGCATTCCCTTCACTCCTGTTATCGGCGGCGATCCTCTAGGCCTGCTCGGCTCTCAGCCCTTCGACTTTCCGGATCGCATCGTCCATGGTCGCTCGTGCACCAACGGCCACAGCATCAACTACATCGATACCAGTTGCTTTGCGTTTCCCACGACCTACCCTTACGCGCCTGGCTTTAACGGCCCGCGGCTCGGCACCAGCCGCCGCAACACCCTTGATGGTCCAGGGCTCTTCTTCTGGACCACAGGCCTTATGAAGGACCAACCCATCACCGAGCGCGTACGCGCCCAGATACAAATTCAGGCATTCAACGTCTCGAACCACGCAAACTTCGCTAACCCCGCGAGTACCCAGACCCAAATCTATAACGTCAGCGGCGCCCTCTCGAGCACAGCCGGAGTCATCACCGGCCCAACCGCTACCCCAGGGCGCCAACTTCAGTTCGCGCTGAAGATTATCTTCTGACCGGCCGAACCCGCCTCTTGTTTTTCGAGGCTCCAACCGAATCTGCGGCAGGAGCCTTTTCATGCCGGCAGATCAATATGGGAAGCCCGCTTCCAGCTTGCCGATTGTGGGTTAAGCTGTCTTCGAAAGACAGCAGGAGTTTCTCTTCCAGCGAGCACACCACCATCGCGACCGGTGAAGGCTTCGGTGCGCATATTCAGACTACGGCTGATTAAGCGCTCGAACCGGAATCGCCGCTTTCTCCCTGCGTATCGCCGTCTTGTCTTCGCTCCATTTCTTCCACGAAACATTGGAGAGAGCAAGTTCCGCGCGTGTTTTGCTTTTGATAGTTTCGCGCGCAGCCAGCGACGCCATGTCTTTGTATTCCAACAAAATTAAACTCGACCACGGCGCGCCCGCGGGATTCTCGTTCAAATAGCAGGCATAGGACGAGAGCGCACCGGCCTTCTCCCACTCGTCAAACTGCGGGGCGGCATATCCCAGCACGTAGTCGGTGTACCTCGACATGTCGGCAAGTACGTCATACTCCAACACGAAGAACTGGGAGTCCGTCGTCGTGGGAGCGACGCTACTCTCCTTGACAATGTCCGCGGTTGCAGATGTGTCAACCGAGGCGATTGTCTGCGCGTCCGTCGGCAGGCCTCCGGGGAAGGTCTCTTCGATCTTCTGCCATCGAGCCAGATCAGTAAAACGATTGAACCTGACGACGAGGAACATGTCCGGCTCGTTGTCGGCTGAATAGGCCGTGAAGAGCGCCTGGTAGCTGGCAAAGACGCCAGCCTTCTTCCACCGCTCAAACTGGGCCGCACCCTCCGTGCTCATGATGGCACGAAACTTTACGCGCATCCCTGGTTTCGCTCGATATGTGGCGATCAGCGCCACCGGTCCATCGGCCTCCGCCTGCGCCACGGTAGATTGCGCGGCAACTGCAAGCGCAGCGGCTGCAAGAACGATAAGAGTGTTTCTTAGTTTCATCGAATTTTCCTGTGCAAACCGTGTAGCCGGACAAGGTTGCTTGATGCCCCACACTTACACCCGGGTTGCGCCACTTGTCATGTTCATTTGTTGCCGAGCGCCCATGCTGCGCACGAGTCAAACAGCTTTAAGCCATCCGGATTCAAAAGGTTGAACTGGTCCGGAGCAAGGCCGAAGAAGACACGCCGGGAAGGCATTACAAACTCATGGTCGCCGTAGACGCCCTTCTCGTACGCGAAGATGAATCCCTTCTCGGGCTGGTCCGGAAGAAACGCGATCACCTGCGCCGACGGCAGCGGTTTTCCCCAGTTGTAGACTTTGATGGCGTGCTTGATCGGCATGAACATTCCATTCGGAAAACCCGCTTGGATCGGGTTGGGCGCGTTCACCAACCACAAGAAGGATTGTTCTTCTTTCTCATCTTCTCCATAGTCTCTCTGCGGTTCATACCCGGTCATGCCCAGGAAGTCGAGCAGCCAGGGTTTTGACGTGAAGATAGGGACTTCCGTGGTGCGGTAGGAGTAGGTCACGGTTTTGGCTTTCACGTCACTCGCGATAAAGACGAGGTCGTATCCGTCGGCTGATGGCGGATCGATGTCTGCCACCATGTTGACCGTCATGCCTAGCGATTCAAAGTGCTTCTTGATGTCGGCATCGACAAGAGCAGTCGGGCTTGAGGTTGCTGCCACCAGAAGGACCTTCTTGCCCTTGAAAACCGGATTGGATGGCTGTGCGGAAGTTGCTGCGACGCCGATAACGAGGGCGGCGAGAGACGCGATTTGCCTGAAGTTCATGAAAGACTCCTGATGAAATCCGCTGAGAGATACCATGCCTCATGCCGCATGTGCTCGCGATGGGACATGATTGGCTGGATTGTCCTACCTGGCCGGTGTGCCGATCGTCCAGAGGAGCGCTGCATCGAAAAGCGTATGGCCCTGCTCAGTAAGGTAATCAAACGCTGGATTATCGATCGGGAACATCGTGCGGCGCGCCGGCGCCACAAACTCGTCGGCCATCGCTGCGCCCTTTTCGAAGCCGAAGATGGCCCGCTCATGGAAGGAGTTGGGCAGCGTCGCAATGATCGTAGCCGACGGCGACGGCGTTGCCCACTTCAGTACATCCGCCTCCTTGATGAACTTTACATAGCCGTTCTTCAGGCCCGCGGCCATCGGATGATTCGAGTTGACGATCTCCAGGTACGCCTCGGGTGGGTCTTCGCTTTCCTTGACCTCGCCGTGCTCGCCATAGTCTACATAGCGGCGCCGCCCCGCCATTTTGAGTGTGTCAGCCATCAGACCCTCAAGACACATCAACGGAACTTTGGCGTCCCGATACTTGTTTGTGGTTTTGTATTTCGAGTTGGTTGCCGAGATGAGAATCAGGTCTTCTCCCTCCGCTTCCGTCTGCGGCTGAGTCTGGTCAACTTCCTTGACGATAAATCCTACTTCCTTCAAGTGGTCGACGATATGATCGTCGGACTCTTCGCCTTCCGGCGTATCGAAACGCCGTACAAAAAGCACCTTCTTGCCCTTGGCGGCCTTCAAAAGCGCTGCTTTGGTCGCCGCCGGATCGTAGGGATCCGCTGCCATCGGCTGGCTTACCGTCCACCGTACCGTGGCATCGAAGAGCTTGAGTCCAACCCACCAATCCGCCATATCCTGGTCGCCCTCAGTGGGGCCATGGACTTCGGTAAGGTAGTGAAAAGTCGAGTCCTGGATGTAGAAGCCAGCGCGACGAGCCGGCGCGACGAAGCCGTTGTACATCGTTGCGCCCTTCTCATAAGTGAAGACGCCGGCGCGGGTGGGATCGCCTTCGAGGTTGACGACTATGTCGGCCGCGGCGGCCGGCTTACCCCAGCCGAAGTTCTGTGGCAGCAAGTAGGAAGTGCCGAACAGCTGAGTCTTACCACCGAACTCCCTGACGATAGGATCCACGGCGTTGGGAAAATAGCCGTAAAGCATTGAGAACGATCGTGCGAAATCCTGCTCGGGGTCGATCGTCTCGAAGTCCACGTGACGCTCCGGCCCTGTCATCTTCATGTCCGGGTAGTCAACGGTGTTCCACGTGAACACTGGCACAGCCACTTTTGCATATTTGTCGCCAACTTCGCGCGGGTCCGCGGTTGACGAGATCATAATCAGGTCCAGGTCCGAGGTCACAGTCGCCGGATCGTCTTCGCTTGCCATGGTGACGATGTAGCCCTGGTCCTCCAGGTGTTTCTTCACCAGGCCATCGTCGTTGGTCTCGCCCTTCTCCGGTTCTCCGACAACCAGGAGAATCCTCTTGCCCTTTACCTGCGCCGGCGTCAGTATCTGCTGCGCACTTGCGATCGAGTCCGAGGCAATCGCAGTTACCATCAATAATGTAAGAGCGACACGTATGTAACTGGACATGGTGTAAAAGACCTCACTTCTTTCCTGACATTGGTTAGTACCCAACAACAACTACGGCCGGCGATCCCGACTTCATCGAGGTGAGAAACAGATGATGGGTTTTGTCGTCATAGGCTACTGAACTCAGGCCAGGGCCGAGCTTGTACTGTCCTCCGATGGAGTAATTGATAAACGCATTCATCCTGACCCCGGAGAGTGTACCGTCTTCCTGTACGACAAAGGCCGCCGCCTTCCACTGGCCCTTACCTTGCGGGAGCCAGGCAAACGTCTCGCGCGCTACTCCCTTGCCGCCCTGGAGCTCTATGAAAGTAAATCCCGCGTCGGTATCGATAATCTCGATCGTCCCATCCTCGCAGCCGACGAAGAGTCTTCGTCCCTTGGTGTCCAGCGCTAGTCCGCTCGGCTTCGTTCCTGTCTTCATCGGATAGTTGCCATCGTTTCTCATCGTCTCGTCATTGAGCACATGCACGGCATTCGCCGGAGGATCGGCGACATAGACGTGCCCCAAGTTTCCGCACACAATCTGGCCCGCGCCCGTGGCCATCTTGCCGGTCTTGATCGCCTTGCCGGTATCCGCATTGATCGTGGTGAGGGACCCAGCGGCGCTGACCGCCTCTACTGTCTTCGCGTTGCTGTCGTAGCAGAGCGAGGATGGGCCGCGGGTCTCAAGGTCGATGGTTGAGGTTGTCTTCATATCCACGGACGAGAATGCGATAACATGTCCGACTTCATCGCTGGCGAAGCCCTTAGTGAAATGCCCCGCCTCTCCGCCGTCTATCTCCGGAACCAACAGAACGTCCCGCGCATCCTTCATGCCGTCAATCGTTCCAACAGTGGCACCGGTGTCGGCGTTGAGGACTGCAACACCATCGTCACCTGCAACGAAGAGATGACGCCGGCCCGTGTCGACCGCAATGCCCTTCGCAGATGTCCCAGACAGCTTATACGTTGCAATGACCTTGTAAGTCTGCGCCGGCAAGACCGTGGCGACTAGGAATACAAAAACAAATTTTACAGAAACTCGAAATAGAAATGTCATAGTTACCACCGGAGGCGAATCTGGAATCGATGCCAATATACTGTCGCCAAAATTACGATGTCAATGCATTTTTACGCGGAAACCCAACAATGAAAGGACTTTTATGTAGCTTTCATTTTCCGGACATCTATCTCTTCGATAAGAACGCATCGAGGTATTTAGTCTGTATGGAGTGACCGGTTGCCACAACCGTCGGGCAAGGCCTCGTGTGGCCCGATTTTCGCTCGCAACGCCATCTGCCTGAGTCGTGTTAACAGGCCCTAGTCAAGGCGCACTCCATTGCAGAGATAGAAGCCGACTCAATTTCACTTCAACCGGGAATCGAAGGCTAAGTGAGCTTCATCTCGACTTCAAGATTTGGTCTTCAAAGCGGCGGAATTGTTCTGCACGTTCGTGCTTTGCAATGACGACTTCTGGGGAATGGGATGTATTTTCAAAAATCCAAATGAAATTGATATGGTGTTAAGGGCAAAGCAAAACCAGACCACTGGCTCGCAGTTTCCAAAAAACCAGATACCTGTGGCCAGGTTCAGCTTTGTGTCGTTGAACTTTATTGAAATATATTCCCGTCGACGCGACTCTTAACGGCCAGGTGCAGTACAGCATTCCGGCACCTTCGGCAATGCCGGACGCGACTCTCTTCTGGGACCATGAGGCTACGAGCCGGATTTGTCTGTCTCCCGCGACTTCTCATATGAGTTATTTCACAAATCCAGCTGTTTGAATTACGCGTCGAAGCATTCAACGCAACAAATCATCCCACGTTCGCCAATCCAACAAACTCGTATGTTTCAGCCAACTTTGGGAAGATTCTCTCCGCCAACAATCCACACATCATGCAATTTGCAGCGGAGTATGTATTCTAGGGCGAGTTCAAGGTCAAGGTACCATAGCTAAGACCCGCCAAACGGCCTCTTCTTGGTGAAGAAGCCGTTTGGCTTCATCGACCCCTGCATTTCGGATAATCTGAACCTACCTTGACAGCAGCCTTCCTAAGGCGCCCGGAGAGCTTCAGCGATTGATGGCAACATTTCCAAAATGGAGGAAAGACAATGAAAACGGGATGGCTGTACCTCACTTGTCGTGTGCTCTGCATTCCTGTATTGCTGTGGTCGGCTCTCTTCTGTGCGGCGCAACAGCAATCGCGCGAGCCAATCCCTGTCGGCCTGGACGCTTATCGTGCGTGGGACCAATGGCCCAATCAGAGGATCGGTATGCGCGCCTATATGCGCAGCACCTACGACCGGACCGGTGGTAATGAAGGAGCCGATGCATCGCACTTTCTCTATCAGCTTTCCGATGACTACAACGTTACTCTGGATATAGAAGGTCCCGGTGTTCTCCTGTTCAGCCGTTATAACCACTGGCACGGGAGCCCATGGCACTACGTCGTGGATGGCAAGGACCATGTCATCCAGGAGGGCAGCACCAGCGATCCACTCCATCCGAATCCCGACTCCACATTCCTTCCCGCGGCACTGTTTCCAAGCCCTTTGAATGAGACCTGGGCCAAAACAAAAGGGGCCGATCTCATTTGGAGTCCAATTGAGTTTGAGCATAGCTTTAAAATGGCGTATAGCCGGACTCATTATGGGACGGGGTACTACATCTTTGACCAGTTTGTTCCGGGAACTCCACTCTCTCACCCTATCCAAAGTTGGAATAAAGGCATCATTCCCGACCGGGATGTGCTGAATCTCATATCCAAGTCCGGCGCCGATATCGCACCGGCCGTTGGCACTACGCAGGCCGGCGGTAAATTAAATGTTCCAGTGAGTGGCGCTGTAACTGCTGTGAATCTGAAAGGGAGAGGAGCCATTCGCGCCCTCCGTTTCTCCATCGCACGTGCGCAGGCATCCGCTTTCGAGAACGCTCACCTGCGGATTACGTGGGACGGAAGACCACAGGCCTCAATTGACGCGCCGATCGCCCTGTTTTTTGGCGCTGGTACTCTCTACAATCGTGACAATCGGGAATATCTCGTCAAGGCTTTTCCGGTGAGCATTCGATTTACCGAGGACAAGATACTTCTATCCTGCTACTTTCCCATGCCTTACTTCAAATCTGCGCGCATCGAACTTGTTGGCGCTGGCGAGCCAGTCGATGGCGTTGAGTGGTCGGTCCGTACGTTAGCTTCACGTCAACAGGCGAATCAACTCTCCTATTTTCATGCCACCTACCGCGACCATCCGCATCCAACGCTTGGAGAAGACCTGCTTCTCCTTGACACGCGAGAAGAAGAGGGTTCAAAGGATTGGTCAGGAAGTCTTGTAGGAACATCGTTTATCTTCTCACACGATGCTAATCTGCGGACCCTCGAAGGTGATCCGCGCTTCTTCTTCGATGACAGTCAAACGCCGCAAGCTCAGGGTACGGGGACCGAAGAGTGGGGAGGAGGAGGCGACTATTGGGGGCGTGGTTTGAGCATGAGCCTACCATTTGCCGGTCACCCTGTTGGCCCACCAATGCCATGCTCCGGCCTCGTTCCAGGACCGGAATGCGAATCTAACGACGCGCCGGCTGTATCCAACCAGGACGAACGTATTGAATCAGCTTACCGCTACCTGCTCGCCGATCTTATGCCATTCGGCAAGAACGCCGTGATCCATCTTGAACACGGCGGCACAGACGAATCGACGGAGCACTATGAGACAGTGACCTATTGGTATGGTTTACCCTCGCCCTCAATGATAGAAACAGACCAGCTGAAGATCGGCGATGCAGCAGATGAGCACGCTCACGGCTATTCGTCACCGCAGGCTTCAGCGCCTTATAACATTACTTCCCGCTACGAGTGGGGCGTGGATACGCTCAACGGCAAGGAAATCTACCCTGAGCAACAGGACCAGGGCCGGACCACCAAAGGCACGTCGGAGTTTCGACTTCATCTCCGCGCAGATAATTCGGGCGTACTCCTGCGCCGTAAACTTGACTATTCCTTTCCTGACCAGCGGGCTGAAGTCTATATCGGAGACAGGCCAGGTGCAGAGTGGAAGCCTGCGGGCATCTGGTATCTTGCCGGGTCGAACACCGTTGTGTATTCGAACCCGAAACAGGAACTTGGCGCGACACAACACAATGTTGAAACTTCTAATCGCAAGTTTCGTGACGATGAATTCCTGGTACCGCGCAACCTCACGCAAGGGAAGAAGGCAATCTGGATCCGCATCAAGTTCACGCCAGTGAACAGACCCTTGTTTCCCGGCTATCCGCTAGGAGAGCGGGCCTGGAGTGAAATTAGGTACACTGCCTACTGCTTTATCACTCCGAAGAACCCAAGGTAAGACCAGGCTGTTGTTGTGAGTTCAGGAAGTAGCGTCCTTAACTTGCGGTCGCGAGAGACTCCAACGTCTTCCGCTATTGGCCGGCGAGCTTTTAGAAGATGTCGGCAATTTTCTCTAAAGCGGCGGCTCCGGATTTTAAAGTCTCACCCGCGTCCGTCATCGCAGCACCCCGGCATAAGTTTACTGTAGCTACCTACGGGCTTGTCTTTCGCTCCCCGGTGACTGGCGGCTGCTATTACGCAGGCGTCATTCAACAACATACCCTCAAGCACGCATTCGAGAGGATTGGTGTTTCGGGTGGCGGGCTCGGGTGGCACACCTTCAGGCACACTTATCGTTCTCTCTTGGACGAGACAGGTGCACCAATTGGAGTGCAGCAGAAACTGATGCGGCACAGCAATGTGGCTACCACCATGAACGTGTACGGCAACGCGAGTTTGAAAGCCAAGCAGCAAGCGAACTCAAAGGCCGTTCAGATGGTGATTGCGCAACAACTACCCGATGCTGAGCCACAGGCAAAAGCGGGTTAACCGGATGTGGGGTTGTGTGGGGTTATGTGACTCGGGGGCGTTCGCTAACTTGTTGATTTTATGGTGGACGCGGTAGGAATCGAACCTACAACCTGTCGGTTAAGAGCCGAATGCTCTGCCAGTTGAGCTACGCGTCCAGGCTATGAAAGGAAAAACCGCGCTGCGCGGGGATTTGCGCACGGTTTGCACGGGAAGAATTCCTGCCCGCACTTTGAAAATATAGCACAATTCCCAAGCATATTCCAAAGGCACGGCGGCGGGAATGTGTCCATTTCTCGTTCTCAGTTCCATCTTTTGAATTTGCGCATAGCGGCGAAATTTTCGATCTGCTCCTGCGTCTGCAGATCGATCCGGATTCATTCGGTCTGTTTGTGGTTCAAAGTGTTCGCAAGCCGCCTGAAGTGGCCGTCTCAACCTCGACAGCCATGGTCTTCACGCTTAGCTTTGACTTTGTTTCTCAAGTTCTGCTTCTGACCTGGGCCGCGTCCGGCGGTCCCACCAAGCGACAAGCAGAGGCGCAAGAAATGCGGTCACAATCACGCTAGAAGCAACCAGCACTGTGGCTGGACCGGCCGCTGCTGCATACTTGTGATCCGCCGCGGCCACCAGCGCCGGCACCGCCGCGGCATTTCCCGCCGTCGTTGCAGCGGCCATTCCGGCGACTCCCGTTCCACCTGTCAATCGATCAGCTACGACAAGAAACGCTCCCGATACAACAATGACCGCGATCCCCAACACGAACCCAATCAGGCCTGCCTCCCAGATGCGCGTCAGGTTAAGTGACGCTCCCAGTCCAAATGCAAAGAAGGGAATTAATGCCGGAGCGGCCTTGCCCAGAAAACTCCGCAGGTCAGCATCGAGATTGCCCAGCGCTATCCCCACAAAGAGAGGAAGAATCGCTCCGACCAGCGTTTGCCACGGGAAGCTGGACAATCCCGCCACGCCCAGCGTGATCATGGTGAAGAACGGCCCCGATTCCAGCGACATGACGCAGTAGGCGCCGGCATCTTCCGGGCGCCCACAGTGCTCCATGAGCCCCATGTAAAGTCCGCCGTTGGTGTCGTTGAAGGCGGCCACCACGGCCAGCGTCGACACTCCAGCCAGCCAACCTCCCTGAATGGGTAACACGCCGATCAGGTGGCCGAGCACGTAGCCGATGACGATCCCAATCCCTACCTTGATCGCCATCAGGACACCGCCGCGCCGCACCATCGTGGGGAGTGCACGCATCGGAATCGTGCTCCCGAAGCAGATAAAGAAGACCGCCAGAATGGGAATTGCGCCGGTGAAAAGCGCCCCCGTAAACGACCCAAAGAACTCAGCCGTGTGCGGCGCAAACGTGGTTATGAGTGCCCCGCATGTGAGCGGCACCACCATCATCCCACCCGGAATCCTCTCAATCGTCCGCTTGATTCTGATGGCCGTCTCCCCGCCGAACAATCGCGGTTCTGTCTGAATTTTTGCTTCCGTCGAAGTGTATCAGTGCGCATGCGGGTCCAGCGTGGCCGCACTCACAACCTGGGGAAAAGGGCCTTTTCTGCAAGGCGAACAAGGCGGGTTGCAACTGCGTGCTGTGTCACAGAGGCTTCTTCCAATCCGGTGCTACAATTACCTGTTTTTTGAGAGTCCGGTCATAAGGAATGCGACTCGGCCGGCACTGGAAAGAGGGTGTCTCCATGTCCAATACACGTCGCGAGTTCCTGCAGTCCAGTGCCGCTCTTGCTGTTGGCATTGTTGGTGGAGCCTCAGCCCTTGCTGCGCAACCGCAGATTCCCACAGCGGCGCCGTTTCCTGCGCCGAGCACCGTCCCCGTTGCCGGCGGGCCGCAGGTCCAGATACCGAAGATGAAATTCGGAAACGTCGAAATCGGCCGCCTCGTGCTCGGCGTCAATCCGCTCTACGGATTTGCCCACTACAACAACAACTTTTCCAGTGCCATGAGAGAGTGGTATACCCAGGACCGCGTTTGCGCAGTGCTCCATCGCGCCGCCAGCTTTGGCATCAATGCCTTCAACTATGTGAATATGGGACGCTCCCTGCAGGACCTTGCGCGGTTCCGGGCCGAGGGCGGCCACATGCACCTCATCATTCAGGTGACGGCGAAGGACGATGAAGCCGATTTGGTTCGAGATCTCAAACCGCTGGCGCTGCAGAGGCGGGGCGAGGAGATCGACATAGCTTTCCGCAACGGCACCATGGCTGCTGAGAGGGAGTGGTGCAAACGGGCACGTGATCTGGGCGTTCTGGTTGGCGTCGGCACCCACAAGCCGGAAGTGATCGAGTTGGTCGAAGAGCAGGGATGGGATATAGATTTCTACTCCGGCTGTGTCTACAACCGCACCCGCACTGAGGAGGAATGGAAGCAGGTGCTCAACGGCCAGTTGCTGGAAATGCCTCGCGAAATCTACCTGCAAAGCGATCCGGCGCGCATGTACAAGGTCATGCGCCAGACTCCGAAGACCTGTTTTGCATTCAAGATCCTGGCTGCCGGGCGCATTGCGGACAGCGGCGTGCCCCAGGCTTTCCGCACCGCCTATGCCAGCATCAAGCCCCACGATGGCGTGTACATCGGCGTATTTCCCAGGGACAACGATGAGATCAAGGAGAACGCAGAAATCGTGCACGGTATCCTGACCGGAGCGTGAGACGTTTTCCGCCCAGCGGCCGCTCCTTACGACAGTTCTAGATCGCCAATGCTGGAGGGAGCCGGGGGCTCCAGCCACCGGAAAGAATGCAATTTTGCGATATCTTGGAAGTAGGAGTCCGAGCAAGCGAAGTTTGGAATCTCGGGGAACAGGTCCAGCGCCTGGCGCATGATGTAAGCGCCGATGGGCGTGTGAAGTGGCGCAAAATCCTTGTAGCGTTCCATCTCGTCAATCATCTCAGGCGTAACGAGCCGGTTCTCCTGCAACGTGGGCGCGGCACAAACCATGCGATGGCCGATGGCAGCCGGGGCAGGGAATTCGCCTGAGTGCAGCAAGTCGGCGACTATCTTGAACTCGACGGAGTGGTTGGTTAGCGCCGGTGATTGATCGACAAGCTTGTGCCCTTCGGCGTCCTTGATCCAGAACTTGCCCTGTTCAGTACCGATACCATCGACCGCACCTTCATTCAGCTTGCGGCGCTCACCGTCACCGGCTTCATAAATCGAAAACTTGATGGAAGAAGAACCGCTATTCAAGACCAACACGGGCAATGAAGACATGAATGAATACCTCTGAAAGTTGTGACTGAATGAATCAGAGCGCTAGTGCCTGTTAACACTACTCATGCGGCGGCGACTGGAGCCCATTTCCGCGAGTTCCAGGAGCGAGGAGTTCACTGTAACCAGTTACTGAAACGACGCGCGACAACGAAATCGGGAAAATTGGCCCCGTCCCTTTGGGTTGCGGCGAAAATCCGGCCATACTTTGTTCTCGCCCTCGATAGTGGATTGCCACAACCGTCGGGCTCGGCCTCGTCTGGCCCGATTTTCGCTCGCAACGCCATTCGCCTGAGTAGTGTTAACAGGCCCTAGTAAGTTAGCGAGTTAGCCGCGCTTCGCGCGCGCTCGCGGAGTTAGCGATCAATCGGCTTCGCGTCAGAATAAGTTTCCAGCAGTTCTCGCGCCGCACGGAAAGACGAAATACGCCCTTTCAGTACTTCCAGCTCAAGCGCCTCTATGCGTTTCCTGATGACTGGATGAGACTCAAATCGATGCTTCAATCCCTGCTGGATGATCTCGCGCATCCATTTCTGTGTCTGTACTTGCCGGGTAAGACTGAACCAGCCATTGCTCCTTGTCACAGCGGCGAACTCCAGAACGCAGTTCCAGAGCTAGGCAATGCCCTTGCCGGTTTGTGCCGAGCACATGAGCGCACGCGGCATCCATCCAGACTGTGAACCGGGAAAGTAATTCAATGCATTTTGAGCCTCGGACCGAGCCCTTTCCGCGGCGTTTAGATTTGCCCTGTCAGCTTTATTGATTGCCACGACATCGGCCAGCTCCATGACGCCACGCTTCATACCCTGCAACTCGTCACCAGCCCCTGCCAGCATGATCAGCAGGAAGAAGTCGACCATGTCATGAACGGCGGTCTCCGATTGTCCCACCCCGACTGTCTCGACCAGAATGTTCTGGTATCCCGCCGCCTCACACAGCAGCATCGCTTCGCGGGTGCGCTGTGCAACGCCGCCGAGGGTTCTGCGCGATGGAGAGGGCCGGATGAAAGCCATGTCGCTGGCTGCGAGAGACTTCATGCGCGTCTTATCGCCCAGTATGCTGCCGCCGGAAATCTGGCTGCTCGGATCGATCGCTAGCACGGCGACCTTTTGCCCGTGTTCGCATATCAAATATGTGCCGAGCACTTCAATCACGCTGCTCTTGCCTGCGCCAGGAATGCCGGTAATGCCAACACGAATTGAATTGCCGCTATGCGGAAGACAGTCTTCTATGATTCGCTCAGCCAACTCCCGGTCCGCTCCGCGAGAACTCTCGATCAGCGTGATGGCCTGCGCGAGAATGGTGCGATCGCCGCGCAGAATTCCATCCACATACTGTTGCGGCAAGAGAGCGCGGTGACGCCCCGACGCTCGTGGGCTCGACTCTCGCGGCGGCTCCGGAACGAGGCAGCCGGGGAGAACACGCAACGCACTTTGCTTCGGATCCACCAATCAGGAAGTTCCTCCAACCGGGCAGCCGTTCAGTATCTCGATGATCTGTTGCGCTGCCACTGGTATCACCGTGCCTGGCCCGTAGATGCCGGCCACTCCGGCGTTGTAAAGAAATTCATAATCCTGCGGTGGGATGACGCCGCCTGCGACCACAAGAATGTCGCCCCGATCGAACTTGCGAAGCTCGTCGATCAACTGTGGCACCAGCGTCTTGTGACCCGCGGCCAGCGAAGACACGCCGACGACGTGCACATCATTCTCGACAGCATGACGCGCCACCTCGCGCGGAGTTTGAAACAGGGGGCCGATATCCACGTCGAAACCGATATCCGCGAAAGCAGTGGCGATCACTTTTGCGCCGCGGTCGTGGCCGTCCTGGCCCATCTTGGCCACCAGTATGCGCGGGCGCCGGCCTTCCGCTTTCTCAAACTCCGCCACCATCTGCTCTGCTTTCTTGAACTCTGCGCCTCTGCCGCCCTCAGCCGAATAGACTCCGGCGATGGTGCGCGTGGTGACCTGGTAGCGCCCCCAGACTTTTTCCAGCGCTGCAGAGATCTCGCCCAGTGTAGCGCGCTTGCGGGCGGCATACACTGCGCACTCCAGCAAGTTGCCAATGCCCGTTGCCGCGCATTGCTCGAGCTGTTGGAGCGATTGGCGCACTGCATCTCCGTCGCGTTCGCGCTTCAATTGAGCAAGACGGCTTAGTTGCGATTCACGAACCGCATCGTTGTCGATATCGAGGACCGGGACCAGTGTTTCCTCCGGCGATGGATATGCATTCAGGCCCACAATCACATCGGCGCCGGAGTCAATGCGCGCCTGCCTGCGCGCCGCCGCTCTTCAATTCGCATCTTGGGAACGCCGGTTTCAATTGCCTTCGCCATGCCGCCGAGCCCTTCAACCTCTTCAATCAGATCCCATGCCGCATGCATCAATTCGTGCGTAAGCCGTTCAACGTAGTAGGAGCCGGCCCAGGGATCGACGATGCGCGTGATGTCGGTCTCTTGCTGCAAATAAATCTGCGTGTTGCGCGCGATCCGCGCCGAGAAATCGGTAGGCAGCGCCAACGCTTCATCCAGGGCGTTGGTGTGGAGAGACTGTGTGTGTCCGAATGCCGCGGCCAACGCCTCGACGCAAGTGCGGACCACGTTATTGAAAGGGTCCTGCGCCGTGAGGCTCCATCCTGAAGTCTGTGAATGCGTGCGCAAAGCTAGCGATTTCGGATTCTTCGGATCGAAGGTTTTTACCACCTTCGCCCACAGCATGCGCGCGGCCCGCATCTTCGCAATCTCCATGAAATGGTTCATGCCAATGCCCCAGAAGAATGAAATGCGCGGCGCAAAGCTATCCACATCAAGCCCGGCCTTCACTCCAGTGCGCAGATACTCCAGGCCGTCAGCGAGCGTGTAAGCCAGTTCGATGTCAGCCGTGGCTCCTGCTTCCTGCATGTGATATCCGCTCACGCTGATGCAGTTGAACTTCGGCATATTCGCTGCGCAGTAACGGAAGATATCGCCGACGATGCGCATGGAACCATCGGGCGGATAGATATAGGTATTACGGACCATGAACTCTTTAAGAATGTCGTTCTGAATAGTCCCGCTCAACTTCTCCGGCGCAACTCCCTGTTCCTCAGCCGCTACGATATAGAACGCCATGATGGGCAGCACAGCGCCATTCATGGTCATCGACACTGACATCTGATCCAGGGGAATGTGGTCAAACAGAATCTTCATGTCGAGGATCGAATCGATCGCCACGCCAGCCTTGCCCACATCTCCGGTTACGCGTTCGTGGTCGGAGTCATAGCCCCGGTGCGTGGCAAGATCAAACGCAACCGAAAGCCCCCTTTGCCCAGCGGCGAGATTGCGGCGGTAAAACGCGTTGGACTCTTCCGCAGTGGAGAATCCGGCATATTGCCGAATCGTCCAGGGCTGCATGACATACATCGTGCTGTACGGTCCGCGCAGGTAGGGCTCGATTCCCGCGGCAAACTCAAGATGCTCGAGTCCCTTAAGAGCCTCAGGTGTATAGAAACTCTTCACCGCAATGTGTTCCGGAGAGAGCCATTCATCGCTCTCTCTCGCGTCCGCTCGTTGCACCGCGGGCTTGTAGTCGATCTTTGAAAAGTCTGGGCGCATCTCTAAGCCTTGATCCCCAACTGCTGCTGCCAGGCCGTAAGAACTTCGATAGGGTTGCTGCGGGCATGGATGAAATCAGCGACTCCTGCCGCTCGCAGGTGCTCTGTGAATTCCGGATTACCCGCAACAATAACCGGAGTCTTGCGTCGGAGCTCCTTCAATCTGAGCGCAAGTTCTGTGACCAGCTCAAGATATTCAGGATCGGAACTGCAAAGCACAATAAGGTCTGCGTCGCTGGCTGCAATTTCACCGGAACTCTGAAATCGCTGCGTGACGATATCGAAGCCCGCGCACGCGAAGAAATTCGCAGCGAAGCGAGAGTGCGCGGCCCGCAGCTTTACGTCTCCGATTTCGGCAAGCAAGACACGCGGCAGCCAGCCGGTCTCTGCCGCATGGCGCTCTGTGCGCAGACGAAGCTGCTCGTAACTATGCGCGCCGCGCTGGTTGCCTGAGAGGTGCGACCTGTCAATGCGGTCCAATGCTTTTTCGGAGGGATCGGCATATTGATTGGTTCCGGTGAAAATGCGTCGGCGAAGCAGTACTGCTCTTTCCCTCGCAGCCAGCGAGCGCTTCAGAGCCTTGCTGAGCAAACCATCCGCATCGGACTTCCTATAGCCGCCGACTGCCTCGATCTTCTGCATAGATTTCCAGCCCTCGCAGGCAATGAAATCGGTGATGACCTCCAGATAGTACGAGCCCGCCCCGGGATCTGCGACATGCGACAGTAGCGCTTCTCGCTTGAGGATGATTTGAGTATTCCGTGCAAGCCGGCGGCTTGCCTCATCCGGCGCCTTGTAGCATTCATCGAAGGCGGCGCTAGATATTGAGTCCGCGCCCCCGAGAACAGCAGACATGGCCTCCGTTGTAGCGCGCAGGACATTGACGTGGGGATCGTAGATGGTCTTGTTCCAGCGCGAGGTGCGCGCATGAATGCGTGTTCGCGCGCCTTCAACGGCCCCGCCAAAGCTCTCGATTGCTCTTGCCCACAACATGCGGAAGGCTCGAAGCTTTGCAATTTGGAAAAAATAGTTCGCGCCAATCGCAAAGCTGAACCCAATCGAGGTCACGGCGCGGACAAATCCCACGTTGCGCGACTGCATCTCTGCCAGAAAGTCGACAGCGGCAGCAAGGGTGAATCCAACTTCTTCAACCGCCGTTGCCCCGGACTCCTCAAACGCCGAACCATCAATTGTGAACGGAACAAGGGTGGGAGGCGCAGTCCGAATGACTTCCGCCGCAAAGTCAAGATTCGTGAGTGGGTTCCATCCGGTCGAAATCGGCGCCGAATCCTGCCGTTCCTTCAATCGTTCAATCAAGAGACGAAGCAGAGGCTCGCCGGCATTTTGAAAATGCGCGGAAATCGTCTGCAGGTTGACGAGAAGCATTCCCAGATCTGAGGCATTCGGGGCCGCAACATTGCAGAATGCGATCTCCTCGGCTCCTGCCGCGACCGCGCTCTGCGCCGCGTGATTTGCCTGCTCTGGGTTAGCCGCGTCGATCTCTTCGCGAATGCGCCAGTCACCGGTGAGACGGGAGCTGCGAACATAGGGGAAATGGCCGGGTGCCGCGTCCAGAAACTCCAGCCCGATAATATCTTCTGCACGGTAGTAGGGCTTCACAGCAAGTCCTTCTTCAGTTTGCCAAATCAGTTTCCTGGTGTAGTCGGCACCCTTCAGGTCTTTGGCGATAGAGTCTTCCCACGACTGCGTACTTACCGGAGGAAACTCCTGGAGCAGATTGTCAGCGGCCATCTTTCTTCACTTGCTTTCAGGGGCTTCGACCATTTCAATAAGAAACCCAAATGGATTTTTGGCTCTCGATTTGGGATGTACGAAGAAGACTGTTGTCCCTCTCGAGCCTTTGCGTGGAGCCTTGTCGATGATTTGAAATCCGCTTGTCTGCATGGCGTCGAATGCCTTCTGCGCGTTCTCCACGCGAAATGCAACGTGGGCCAGCCCACCGCGGCCGCCGTTTCGCTCGATGGTCTTTTGCACGGGAGAATCGGCAGTCAAAGGCTCGAGCAACTGGATCAGGTTGGGTCCGTTTCCGATTTGCAGCAACGCTTCGCGCACCTGGTCGGTGCCCAGCACCTCTTCGCGATGAATCTCATTGAAGCCCAGCATCCTGTAGGCTTTTACCTGGCCATCCAATTCGCCCTGCTTTACGGCGATCGCGACGTGATCAACAAACTTGATTCCCGGCACTGCCTTCAATTCTTCATGAATACCGCTCACTTGCTTCCCTTTCGATCCAGACCGCTAAGCCACGAAATGGCTCAGCCGACGGCAATCATTCCAACTCCATGAGAATCTGGTGCAACTTCACCGGATTACCGGGCGCTACGTTCACGCTCTTCACTCTTCCCGCATGGTGCGCGGTTATACTGGTTTCCATCTTCATGGCTTCAAGCACCATGATCACGTCGTTGGGCTGAATCTTCTGTCCCGGCTCTACATTCACCTTGATCACTAGGCCTGTAACTGGGCTGCGGTATTCCTTCTCGTTCGCAGCGCGTACTTCGGCCGCACGCCCAGGTGTGTAAGCGCCGGCAGCCGGCATTGGCTGAGCCGCAGGTACAGAGGGATACGGTGCATAACTCGGTTGGCTGGGGCTTCCGGCATCTTCCAGAACTTCGACTTCAGCCTCGTAAGTCTTTCCATCGATCTTTATCTGAAGCTTCAAGTTTTCGGTTCCTTTCTTCAATACATAGGACAGATCGGCTTATCGCTTCGATCGCACGTTATGCGAGGCTTGAACAAATGCCCGCCCATGCCGTGTCCATCGGCTCTTTTGCTCATGAGATGAATACTGCAACTGAGCTGAAAGTATGCGGAGATTCGTGCCAAGAAATGCGGTGGCAGCGGCCGTAATCACCGCCAGGATTTCCGCCGGGATCTCCTCTTTTTCCGGCGCATCTGCTTCACGCGCGGCAGAAGCCGCGGCTTTCATGTTCAATGCCACGCGCAGCTCTTCCTCATAACGGGATCAATCCATGCTTTTTCTGCGGACGCAACTCCCGCTTGGTGTGCAGCGACTGAAGTGCCTCGGCCAGATACTTCCGTGTTTCGGCGGGTTCAATGATGTCGTCTACAAGCCGCCGGCCGGCGGCAACGTAGGGGTTGGCAAACGTATCTCGATACGCGCTCACCAGTTCCTTGCGGCGGCCTTCCTTATCTCCGGCAGTATCGATTTCGCGCCGAAACACGATTTCAGCAGCACCCTCGGCGCCCATCACAGCGATCTCGGCTGTGGGCCACGCCACCACCCGGTCTGCGCCCAGGCCTTTGGAACACATGGCGATGTACGCTCCGCCGTAGGCCTTTCGCAACACCACTGTGATCTTGGGAACCGTAGACGCAGAATACGCAAACAGCAGCTTGGCGCCGTGGCGAATAATGCCGCCGCGCTCTTGCTCCACACCAGGCAGAAAGCCAGGCACATCCACAAAGGTCAGCAACGGAATGCTGAAGGCATTACAAAAGCGGACGAAGCGCGCAGACTTATCTGAAGCGTCGATGTCCAGTGCTCCCGCAAGAACACATGGCTGGTTGGCTACAAGCCCCACGGGCCGTCCTTGCAGCCGTCCAAAGCCGATCACGATGTTGGCCGCGAATCCAGGCTGGATCTCGAGAAAATCCTGGTTGTCCAGAACTCGCGCAATCACGGTACGGACGTCATAAGCAATCTTGGGGTCGGCCGGAACCAGTCCGTTCATATCCGAATCTGATTTGATTTTCGAATTGAACGGTATCCGCGGCGGATCTTCGAGATTGTTCGAAGGCATGAAGCTGAGCAGCCGCCGGCAAAGTTGAATTGCCTCGTCGTCATTCCGGGCGATCAGATGCACCACGCCCGAGTTGTTCATCTGCGCCTGGGGGCCGCCAAGCTCCTCCGCGCTCACCACTTCGCCGGTAACCTGTTTGATCACCTGCGGCCCGGTGATGAACATCCGGCCCTGCTGGGTTTGAATCACGAAGTCGGTCAGCGCCGGGCTATAGGCCGCGCCTCCCGCGCACGGCCCGCAAATCAGAGAGATCTGAGGCACGGTTCCCGATAGCATTACGTTGTTGTAAAAGACGCGGGCATAGCCGGCCAGGCTGTCGATCCCCTCCTGAACGCGTGCGCCACCCGAGTCGTTGATAAAAATGAATGGGCTCCCTGTCTTGAGAGACATCCCCATCATGTCGGCGACCTTGTTGCTGTGGGTCTCGCCGGCAGCTCCGCCCGCAACGGTGAAATCCTGGCTGGCCAGGTGCACCAGGCGCCCGTCGACGGTTGCACATCCGGTTACGACTCCATCCGCAGCCAGCTCCTTGTCGGCCATTCCAAAATAGGTGGCGCGATGGCGGGCAAACATGCCAATCTCCTCAAAGCTGTCCTTATCTACAAGCTTTGCCACGCGTTCCCGCGCAGACAACTTGCCGGATTCGTGCTGTTTGTCAATGCGATCCTTGCCGCCACCGAGTTCGAGGTCGGCGCGTTTTGCACGAAGTTCGGAGATCTTTTCCGCCATCGTCGTTGTGTTAGGGCTCTTTACTTGACTTGCCATTCCTGCTCCCCGGTTAGTCGATATGAACTTGAATCTGCCTTTTGCGGTTCCACAGCCTCTGTTTCACAGCGCTCGTTACCGTTAAGCGCGTTCAAATGGCTAACCCCGGTTCTCAGTTTTCACGTCCGGAGCCGCCGATAATCCGGATTCCGGCTCTGGACTCCCGGCTGGACGGATACTTGCCGGTTTCGCGTTCCTGGCGCGGTTTCTGAAGGAATTTGGCGCCATCTGACTGAACATGGCGTACATAAACACTCCCTCATCGCTGGAATTCTATCCCCCGAAATACACGTGCGGATGTGATGGAATTCACGCAACCTTGCCGGACGAAGGCTGCCTGGCGAAGAGTTGCCGCCGGCACCTCCGCGCCATCCACCTGCTGCTCCGGCGTTACTAACAAGGGAGTTCCCAGGCATCAATTAGCGAGATTTGTCCTGAAAGGTAGGCGAGTGGCCACAATCTTGCCAGTTCCCGGGGCCGAGGGCACAGCGTAACCAGGGATGGATTACCCCGAAACCACGACCAACTGAAAAAATGGTCTTGCAGTAGAGGGGGCAAGAATCTGCTCAGAAATAGCTATATATGAGGAGGAAGAGCAGCTTTACCAGAAGTAAGAGGCGACCAACTGCGGTGTTGAGGGAGTTGTCCCGATGACGGAAACTCGAATGACTGCCTGAAAGTTCTTGGTCTCCCAGTTACTGGGCGCTTGCTTCATCAGGCTGGAGAAAAGCTCGGGATAGAACAGGAGATTCGCTGCGCCCTCCGTCCCAAAGGTCTGGGTGCCTACTGCAAGGAACACGATTTGGCCAGTTGTCGAATCGAACAGCCGGCAAAGAATTCCGTAGTCCACGTCGACGTAGGGGTTCGGCGGGTGCTGGACGGGCTTCCATATCTGGTTCGTTTGTCGATCAATAAACGCTCGCTCTCCAGTTTCAATAAACGCTCGCTCTCCAGTTTCAATAAACGCTTGCTTCCCGATTTCCTTGCTGGGCAAAGGAACAAAGCGCAGATCGCGTGTCATGCGTAGCGTCCAGTCCACGTCGTAGCCGCCGAGCAGCAGGCTGGGCTGTTCGCGGAGCTGCGCGAATGTCAGCTCTGCGCCGAATCGCAGGTGGTAGGGATAGTGATGCTCGGTCAGAAAATCTGCCGCGCGCCGCATTGCTGCAGCCGGGCCAATCCCAACCCACTCCGTCAAATCGCCATCTCTCTCACGCATTACGGGGATGAAGATGAGCAAGGGCGCCTTGGTGGCAAAGACCGGACGCCAGAGAAGGTCCAACGGCTCGGTCTTCCTGCGATAGAGCGGCACAAGGCTCGCTGCCCCCAGGATCCCAAGCGTCCCGCCGGCCAGCCAGCCGAACCGGCGCCGATCAAAGGCTTTCTGGGCGCTGCTTGCGGCTGCGACTACAGGCTCGACGGCCGGCGGCGTCTCCCGGGAATTTTGAATCCGGGGAACATAACTTCCGACCGGAAGCTCGATTCTGAGGCCGTGCTCCGGCGCTGACGCGTAGTATTCCGATAATCGCTTCCTAACCTCACCCGCCTTCACCCGCACCAGCGAGTATTCGCCGGGCTCGAAGTTGCTCCCCTTCCCGAATACCTCGTGCGCAATATTGCGCTCTTTGATCTGCTCTGCCCGCCCGTTGATGGTCTCCAGAACTACATACCTGAGAAACTGCTGACACCGCTTGCTGGATATGAAGAAAGGACTAGCGCAGATTCCATCCAGATGCTCGAGGACGGAGCCCGTCGAGACTTCTGGCGAGTCAACTGGGCTTTCCAATTTCATGAGCGCAAGCCTAACACCACGTGACATGCCTTAGCAAATGTCACGTGCGCCTGTTTATCTTCTAGATATACAAAGTCTTAGATCGTTCGACGCTCTCATAACCGTCATTGTCGGCATGAGACTTGACAGCCCATTCAGAACGGTCGAATATGCGCCACAGTTTCTCAATGACCATTGAGCCGTAGCGAGTATTGACGGTTCGGAGAGTACTGTCCAGCTCATTTCGTAGTTGCCCGGCGCAGTCGAGCCGGGTTGAACCCAAGCTGCCGCATAGCGGGGCAGCCAACCGCGCATGTTCTCAGGTGAGTGCGCTGCTTCTGGAGCGGTTGAAGGACATGCTTGAATTGAAAGCCATTTTAATCTGCCGGAAGACGACGATAATGGGATTTCAAGAGACAGCGGTTTCACGATGCAGTTCCTTGCCGGGAGCCTTCCGCCCTGGGGCCCGGGTTCCACTGAGCCCGAGTTTCCGTGACTTGTTTGACGCGCACGCGATTTCACATTACGCTACAAAGACTCAATGGGCTGCTGTCTCAAAAAGCTGCTCGTCGAGAAAGACATTCAATGGCCTATTCGTTCACTCTCGCGATCTGTATGTGCCGCTGTCAGGGCAGCGCCGCGCGGGCGTGTTCACTGGGCTAGATTCCAACAACGTAGTATCGGAACACCAGAGACCCACCGCGCAGTATTGCGCGGTGGGTCTTTCTTTTTTGGGCTGAAAGTTCTCAGTTCGGGAGCGGCCCGCCGAAGTTCGATTACAGTGTCCCTTCGCAAAGGATCAGCTAGCGAAGTTGTCAACGGCAGTTTCAAGAACCGTAAGGAGTTCAGGATGGCCACACACATGAGACAAAGCGTGAATACAAATGGCAAATACGAGCCAAAACTGCATCCCAGGCGATTTGGCGTGGGGCGTGGATGGTTTCTTGCATTACTAATCCTCTTCCTTCCGCTGTCACAGCGCTTTTTGCATGCACAGGTTGATACCGGTTCCATCGTCGGAACGGTTCTCGATTCATCGGAAGCTGCCGTGCCGGGCGCAACCCTCACCATCACGGAACCATCCACGGGCCGCAAGCAGATGCAGGTATCTGGGCAGGATGGAAGTTATAGCTTCAGCCCCCTAAGAATCGGCACTTACACCCTTACGATCACGAAACCGGGCTTCCAAACCTCGGTGCAGACACAAATCGAAGTCACCGTGCAGGGACATCTCGAGATCAATCCCAAACTGCAGGTCGGTGAAGTAACGCAGCAGGTTGAGGTCAGCTCTGCCGGCCCCATTCTCGAAACCCAAAGCTCTTCCATCCAGCAACTGGTGAGTCAACGGGTCATCAACGACCTGCCGCTGAACGGCCGGAACGCGGCCTTTCTGGCGCAGTTGTCGCCTGGCGTCACCATTGCGCAGAACGACGGCCGCGGTTTGCAGGCAAGCGGATCGTTTACCGCCAATGGATCCCGGCGTACGCAGAACGATTACCTGCTCGACGGCATGGATGACAATGTTGCCATCGCCGACCTCGTCAACCAGACTCAATTTGTTGTACTGCCCCCGCCCGACGCGCTGCGGGAATTCACGGTCCAAACCAGCAACTACTCGGCGGAGTTCGGCCATGCGGCAGGCGCGGTCCTGAATGTGACAACAAAGTCCGGATCGAATGCCTACCACGGCGATCTGTGGGAATTCGTGCGTAACGATCTTTTCGATGCCAAGGACTTCTTCGTCCTCAGCACGCAGAGCAAGCCCAAGTTCCGGCAGAATCAGTTTGGTGGAACTATCGGCGGCCCGCTTAGCATTCCTCACCTATATGACGGGCGCAACAAGTCATTCTTCTTCTTCGACTATCAGGGAACGCGTATCGTCAAAGGCAAGACCTATACGCAAACCGTGCCCACCGCAGCGGAAAACGCCAGCGGCTTTACTA
Source organism: Occallatibacter sp. (assembly GCA_035945795.1). GTDB lineage: Bacteria > Acidobacteriota > Terriglobia > Terriglobales > Acidobacteriaceae > Telmatobacter. Next base: position 29,129 of record DASYZU010000032.1, on the reverse strand, counting down.
ACCTGCAGGATCTCATCACATTGCAAAGTGGAACCAAGACAGATCTTCTCGGGCGTGTATTTCCCAGCGGAGCCGTTTTTGACCCCGCGACCAGCCGTCCCGTTACCGCCGGCGTGGTTGATCCGGTCACAGGGCTGACGCCAACCAGCACCGGCTTTGTGCGCGATCCTTTTTACAACGGAGCGATCGGCGGAATTACCAACTTCACCGGTTCCTCGGCACGAGCGCTCATGAATCAACTGCCCTCCGCTCGGCTGAACAGTGGCGCCGTCGCATTGCTCAAGCTATTTCCGGCTCCGACCTCGTCCGCATTGACCAACAACTACACAACCAGCCCGGCAGCCACCACTACCATCAATGGCTTCGATACCCGTCTCGATCATGTATTCAGCGATCGGGACTCGGCGTTTGCACGCTACAGTTACGTCCGCAATACACAGCTCCAGCCGCCTCCATTTCCGGGAGTAGCAGACGGCGGCGCATCCCGTCCGGGAACAGGTTGGACGGAATCGCAGAACGAGGCAATGAGCGAAACCCACATCTTCAATCCACGGCTGGTGCTCGAAGTCCGTGCCGGCTACAGCCGAGTCGCCGATCTGCGGCAGCAGTTCGATGCGAATGTGTTGGGTATTCCCGCGCAGTACGGCATCCAGGGAGTTCCGCAGATTCCAACCAATGGAGGACTGCCTACACTGAACTTTGGGCTGCTGTCCGCCATTGGGGCGTCCGGCACGAATCCGAGCAGCAAGGCCAGCGATATCTTCCAGATCTCTGAAAACCTCTCCATCGACAGAGACCGGCACCAAATCCGGCTGGGTAGCGAGTATCAGTACATTGCCGCCCCCACGCTGACGCCCACAACTTCGCGGGGCAGCTTTACCAGCAACGGTGTCTACACTTCTGTCGTGAATTCAACAGACAGCTCAACCGATCGCGCGCAGTTCATACTCAACCCTCAAGCGACAACGGTTGCAGGCGGCCTCAACAATGTGGGCGCGGCAAATGCCTTGAGCGCATCGAATTTTCCGCCCGCGTTTCGTCTCGTCCGTCCGGTCGTTGGCGCATACTTGCAGGACAACTGGCGCATTCTTCCAAAACTGACTCTTAACCTTGGCCTGCGCTGGGACTTCATCGGAGCGCCCAATGAAGGCAACAGCCACTTCGCGAATGTAGTGCCAGCGCAAACAGGTCTTACTACCACATCCACGTTCTATATCCCCCAGTCTCAGGTTGCGAATGTGCCGACCGCCTTTCAGACGTTGCTCGCGAAGGACGGTATCGCGTTCACGCCTGTAAACGGCAACAGCCTGGTGCTGGCCCAGAAAACCAACTTCGGGCCGCGCGTGGGATTCTCTTATCAGTTCCTACCGAAAGTAGTAGTTCGTGCCGGGTTCGGCATGTTCTACCAGGGGAACGAAAACCATGGACTCAGTATCAGCAACTACATCAATTTCCCCTTCCAGGTGACCACGTCGTATTCCAACAGCAACGCCGTAACGCCGCTCACTTCGGATAACTCCGTCGGAACTCTTCAAAATGGCCTGGTCAATGTGCCGCTGACTGCTGCGGCCGCCGTTGCCTCGACGAATACGAGCCTTAGCCTGCTTGGAGAGCCGCGCGACGCGAAGACTTCCTATTCCGAGGCCTATAACCTGCAACTCCAATATCAGCTAACGCCGAACACCGTTCTCCAGGCCGGATATGTGGGCACGGTATCCAGGCATGTGCAGGTCGGAATCAATGAGAACACGGTCGGTACCATCCTGGCCGCGTCTGCAAATGTAAAGGCAAACTCGTTCTTCCCGGACTTCGCTACTGGCGGAACCTTTATTGCGCGCGCAGGTCTGTCCAATTACAACGGCCTGCAGATCAATACGGAGCATCGCTACAGCAACGGTTTCAGCCTGCTGGCCAACTTCAGCTTGTCGAAATGCTTGGGTAATATCCGCGATATGCTCGATAACGGTGTCGGCGGTTATCGTGCCCCCTACGTGGCCGGAATGGGTATCCGCGCCGACTACGGACTTTGCGATATTCACGTGAGGCGCATTGTGCACGTGAGTGGAAGCTACCAGATACCCTTCGGGAAGAATGAGCGCTGGCTGAATAGCGGCGTTGCTTCATGGGTTGCGGGAGGATGGTCGACAAACTGGATCTTGACGGCCCAGGACGGACAGCCGTTTACGGTTGGCTGCACCACAACAAACGCTGCCGGTCTGGGCTGCAATGCGCTGAAAGTGGCGGGCCAGAATCCCTATTCCGGCAGTCACAACGCAAAGCAGTTCCTGAACCCATCCGCGTTTGCCAACCCGGCTGCGGCAACATCTACGTCAGCCAGCCCGGCAAATCTTGGTGGCGGCCCCTCGCAGGTCACTGGACCGCCCTACCGCGGACTGAACATGTCACTCTTCCGTCAGTTCCCGGCAGTCGCCGAGACCCATTTCGAATTTCGCGCCGAGGTCTTCAACCTGACCAACACGCCGAACCTCGGACAGCCCGGCAGTCTGAACTTTACAACGCCCAATACCTTCGCTTCGATCAGCGCGACCCGCGACAATCCAAGCGATCCACGCGAAATTCAGTTGAGCATGAAGTACTATTTCTGAAGAAGACTTACCGACGCAAGGATGAAAAGTCAGGAGCCAAGGTTTGAAAGTAAACAGAAGGAACTTCCTTATAGGGACAGCCGCCGCCGCTGCGCAAGCAGGGGTGGCAGCTGCCCTGCCCAATTCTGCGCAGCCCGGCGCGAGTCCGAAAGCCGATGCTGCCGCCGGCGGCCGCAGGCCGAACATCGTTATCTATCATTCCGACCAGTTTCGCTGGGACTTCGTCGGTGCCAACGGTCTCAACAGTTCCACGCGCACGCCTAACCTCGACGCGTTGGCAACAGCCGGAACCAATTTCAATCATGCCGTCACCAACCAGCCCGTCTGCGGCCCGTCGCGCTCGGTGATGCTCACCGGCCGTTACGCCAGTGAAACAGGCGTATGGCATAACGGTCTCGGTCTCAAACAAGAGCTACCCACCATTGCCACCGAGCTACGAAAGGCAGGCTACACTGCCAATTACATTGGCAAGTGGCATCTTGCCGCAGGATCGGCGGCTGAGGGCGGCGGACGAGGTCCGGTCATTCAGGAGCACCGCGGAGGCTTTCTCGATCTTTGGGAAGCTTCCAACGCACTCGAATTCTCCACGCATCCCTATGAGGGAACAATCTGGGATCGCGACAACAAACCCATTACCTACAAGGACGAGTATCGCGTCGACTTTTTGACCGATCGTGCGGAGAAATTCCTACGTCAAAAGCAGGAGAAGCCGTTCCTGCTGCTGATTTCACAGCTCGAGCCCCACCAGCAGAACGACTTGGCGCGCATGGTCGGCCCCAAAGGCTCGGCTGAGCGTTTCATCAACGCGTACGTTCCACCGGACCTGCGCGCGTTCCCGGGAGATTGGCACCAGCAGCTCCCGGACTACTACGGCGCCTGTGAAAGCATTGACGCCTCAGTGGGCCGGCTGCGCAAGGTCCTCGAAGAGGAGGGCTTGGCCGACAACACTATCTTCGTCTTCATGAGCGACCACGGGTGCCACTTCATGACGCGCAATACGGAGTACAAGCGCAGCACACACAACAGCTCGCTTCGCGTCCCGATGCTGATCGACGGACCCGGTTTTGAGAGCGCGCGCCAGATCCAGGAAATCGTCGGCATCGTCGACCTTGCGCCCACGCTTCTGGATGCAGCAGGCGTGCCCGTGCCCGAGTCAATGAAAGGACACAGCTTCTTCCCGCTTGTGCACGACGCGAAGGCAAGACAAGACTGGCCAAACCAGCAACTGGTTCAGATCAGCGAATCCATGACCGGACGCGCCATCCGAACAAAGGACTGGACCTACTGCGTCGCTGACCCAACCGGCGCTACCGGCACATCTGCAAGCACCAACTATCACGAGTACCAGATGTACGATCAGCGCAACGATCCGTACGAACTCGTGAATGTTGCGGGGAGAAAAGAATATCGTGAAACTGCCGAAAAACTGCGTGAGGAGTTGAAAAAGCTGATTGTCGCCTCCGGAGATTTGGAGCCCGAGATCGTGCCGGCGAAGTTATACCCATAAACATTGGAGATCGGCGCTTGAATCGGAATTTGATCTGCAACCCGCTCCCGGCGCTCAACTCCGCAACCTGACCCACACCCTTTCATACGGCCGAATCTGTCCGATTCGGTCGTATCTTTTTTGGGATTCTGCGGGTTGGCTCTCTGCGCCCTTTTGTTTTAGACCAAAAGGGCCATGCTCTGGCCGCTCTATTGATTCCTTTCAGGGCCGGCTGTTACGCACACTTTAACTTGATGACCGGGGTCACCCGAATTGGTTCGGTTTATGATGCCAACATGACTGGCGCTGAAGCGAACCGGCTCTCCCGGTGGGCGATGGAGTATGGCCTGAAGCCCTGCGCCATAGCAGGCTGCTTTGTGGTTGTGGCGTTGTTGTGGACCTTTCCTCTGCAGCACCTCATTGCATACCCGTTTGTCTTTCTCTTCTTTGGCGCGGTCATGGGTAGCGCGTGGTTCGGCGGCTTCATCGCTGGCTTCGTAGCGGTTTTGATGTCGTCGCTTTTGATCGACTATTTCTTCGTCCCACCGCTATTTTCAATCTCTGTGGCAAAGGATTCTCAGAGCTTCTTCGCTGCTTTTATTGTCTGCGCCATTGCCATCACTGTCGTGAGTTCGGCAAGGAAGCGGGCCGAGAATGCGATTCGGATTGCCCGCGATCAGCTTGAAGCCAAGGTACAGGCACGGACGGCCGAGTTACAGCGATCCAATCTCGAGATACGGGAAAGCGAGCGCCAGCTGCGCACACTTACAGAGGCTATCCCACAGCAGATTTGGCGTACTGACGCTGCGGGCTGCATCGAGTACTGCAACCAACACCTTTGCGACTACCTAGGCCTGCGAACCGAAGTGTTGCGGGGAGAGGAATTCTTCACCATTATCCATCCTGAAGACAAGGCGCTCTTTCGCCAGGGTTGGCAGGCAGCGCTGGCAAACGCCGGCATGTTCGAGATCGAGGTGCGGGTGCGCGGTGCGGATGGGATTTATCGCTGGTTCCTGGTACGCAGCATTCCGCAGCGTTCTGAAGACGGTCGAATTGCACGTTGGTACGGCATCCACATCGACATCGAGCAGCAACACAGCGCACAGCAAAGCCTGGTACAGGCGCAGGACGATCTTACGCGCCTACTGCGTACACTAAGCATGGCGGAGATGGCGGCATCCATTGCACACGAACTAAACCAACCTCTAACGGCGGTTGTAACACATGCGTACGCGTGCCGCGAATGGCTGCAGAGCGAGCCAGCAAACGTTGAGAAGGCCTCGGCGACTGCGGAGAAGATTGTTCAGGAAAGCACGCGCGCCAGTGTTGTTGTGAGCCGGGTACGGGCCCTTTTTCGCAAGGAAGCGCAGGTGCGCGAATTAACCAGTTTGAACCAGCTGATCCGGGAACTGGCCCGGTTGCTGCGCGACGAAGCGATTCGACGAGACGTGTCCATTCGGCTCGAACTGGCAGACGATCTTCCCCAATTGGAGATGGACCCCGTGCAGATCCAACAGGTACTTCTGAATTTGGCTATCAACGGCATGGACGCCATGACTCGTGTCGCTGCACCGCGCGAACTCGTCATCCGGTCAGAGAAGCACGGCGAAGGCGAGATTCTGGTAGCGGTCGAGGATCATGGTTCAGGCATTGCTCCCGCGATTGCTGCGAGAATGTTCGAGCCTTTCTTCAGCACCAAGCCCCACGGAACAGGCATGGGTCTGGCCATTTGCCGCAGCATTATCGAGGCCCATGACGGACTGCTCTGGGCTGAAGATTCCGCACAGGGCGGCGCTATTTTACAATTCACTGTGCGAGCGCAATCATGATAGAAAAGCCAGAAACTTCGAAGGACAAGAAAGAAACGGTATTCATCGTCGACGATGATGAATCTATTCGCGAGGGACTTAGCAATTTTCTCGAAGCCGTGGGAATCGCAGCTAAGTGCTATTCCACAGCAGAGGGTTTCAGCGCTCACTGGTCTGAAGCAATGGCTGGGTGCCTGCTTCTGGACGCGCGACTCCCCGGGATAAGCGGCGTTGAGTTCCAGGAGCGATTAAGTAAGTTGGGGATCAAGATCCCGGTAATCTTCATGACCGCGCACGGAGACATTCCGATGGTCCGAAAGGTGATGAAGGCGGGCGCGGTGGAATTTCTCACAAAGCCGTTTCAAAAAGATGAGCTGCTGCATGCGGTCGAGCAGGCATTTGCGTCGGACCGAGCTCGCCGCAAGGAAGAAGCGATCCTTGATTCAATTCGCGCGCGCCTCGACTCGCTTACGACGCGCGAGCGCGAAGTGATGGGAATGGTTACTGCCGGCCTTTTGAACAAGCAGATTGCAGGCGAGCTGAATTTAAGCGAGATCACCGTCAAGCTGCATCGGCGCCAAGTCATGGAGAAAATGCGCGCTGGCTCTTTGGCTGAGCTCGTGAAGATGTGTGAGCGCGCAAAGGAACCATCATGGTCGGTTCATTTGAGTGAATAGAAGGGGCTTTCCAGTTAAATCCTCATATCGTCCTTATTTCGAACCCATTTGACTATACCAAAGCATAGATTGCAATCTCGCGCTTCGGGCACTAGCCTCTGTTCATAACTGTTCGACAAGGATAGAGGCTCGGGCAGTACAAGCGTATCTCAGGTTCGCCATAACTCAGACCTCCCAGCTCACACAGCGGCCTTCGCAATCGCACTCTGAATCAGTAACAGCAAGCACATTTGCCGCATTCATGCGGTAGGAATCCAGGGACTGGTTTATCTGCAAGAAAGCCGGTTGGGCAGTCGTCTATCTCGTGAAGACAAACTCATGAAGGAGGAACCACACGATGAAATCCATTGTGCGGCGAGGGACATCTCAATCCCTTGCATTGAAGATCTCCCGCTTAGCAGAGCGCTTGCGCGACCCGGAGTGGAGGCGCTACGGCGCGACTCTTCTGGCAGGCAAGGTGATGGGGGTAGGGCTGACCCTTTTGGTGATGGCTGCTGTCACCGGACTCCTCTTTACCAAAGTCCTGGCTGCTGACAGCACGGTGAAGGCAGCTGACGTCGTCAATCCCGTCAATACAGCATGGACCCTGATTGCCGCATTTCTTGTCTTTGGCATGCAGGTTGGCTTTACCATGCTTGAGGCCGGATTCTGTCGCTCTCGTGAGACGGTCAACGTGCTCATGGAGTGCATCGTCGACACGTGCCTGTGCGGCATTCTCTTCTACGCCATCGGCTTTGCATTCATGTTCAGCCACGGCAACGGATTTATCGGCTACCACTGGTTCTTTCTGCAGGACGCACCCGAAACATATGAGTCCACCGGCGTCGCATTTCTGGCGGTCTGGATCTTCCAGTTTGCCTTCGCTGACACATGCTCCACCATCACTTCGGGAGCCATGATCGGCCGTACCGGTTTCATCGGCGATCTGCTCTACTCTTTGGGTGTCTCGGGCTTCATCTATCCGATCATCGGCCACTGGGCGTGGGGGCCCGATGGCTTTCTGGCCACTATGGGTTCTACGGGATACTTCTTGCCGAACCTCGGCCAGAGTTTTCATGACTTCGCGGGCTCCACGGTTGTGCACACGATCGGTGGATTCATCGCTCTCGCCGGCTCGATCGTTCTGGGTCCGCGCCTGGGGCGGAAGTTTAAGCGCGATGGCGGAGGCCCGATGCTCCCCCACGATCTGACCATCGCAGCTTCCGGCGGCCTGATTCTGTGGTTCGGCTGGTACGGCTTCAATCCCGGCTCGACGCTCTCTGCGATGGACTTTGTGGGCATCGGACGCGTCTCGACAAATACCACGCTGGCGGCCTGCGCGGCTGGTCTCACAGCCATGATTTACGCCTACTTCATCAGTAAGAAGTGGGATATCGGCTTCACGGTAAACGGCTTCCTCGCCGGACTGGTGGCCATTACCTGTCCCTGCTACTGGGTCAGCCCAACCGGCGCCATAATTCTTGGTGGCATTGCCGGCGTGATCGTTTGCATGGGTGTGGAACTGCTTGAATGGCTGCGCATCGACGATCCGATCGGTGCCGTACCCGTGCACGGCTTCTGTGGAATCTGGGGCACGTGGTCGCTGGGTCTGTTTGCGTGCGGCAAGTATGGAGCGTCCGGTCCCACCGGCCCCGACAACTCCGCCGCGCTGAACGGGCTCTTCTATCATGGCGGCTTTACGCTGCTCAAGGCTCAGATCATCGGCAACGGCATCATTACTCTGGCTACGTTTAGCGTGGCGCTGGCGTTGATGTATCTTGTTAACCTGACCGGCACGCTGCGCGTCTCAGAGGAAGGCGAGCTCTACGGGCTCGACCTGCACGAGCACGGCATCTCTGCCTATCCGGAGTATGTCATTTCGTCGCTCGCGGCTCCGGCCGGTTTGCCCAAGGACCTTACCGCGTCCAAGTAATCCAACCAACGGCAGCGAGATAAAGCGCGGCTCGCTGCCAATGCGACTGGTACTTAGCCAGGAAAGGAGGATCTTATGACCAAGCTTGAAGCGATTATCCGGCCGAATAAATTCGAATCCGTCAAATCAGCTCTCATAAAGATGGGAGTGGAAGGCATGACGGTTTCTGAGGTCCGCGGACATGGCCGCCAGAAGGGTCACACCGAAGTTTACAAGGGGCGCGAGTATGAAGTGGATCTGCTGCCGAAGATCAAGGTGGAGTTAGTGCTGCAGGACGAAATCGTAGAGAAAGTAATTGACACCATCCTGACCATTGCCTACACAGGCGTGATCGGTGATGGAAAAATATTCCTCTACAAAGTCGATGATGCAGTCCGCATTCGGAGCCGGGAACGAGGCATTGTGGCTCTCTAACGTTCTCGCATCGCAAGACTACAGGAGAAACTCATGTCGCTTGTTTCGTCCAGTTCTTCTTTCGATCCCTACGAAGAAAACTGGAGCTTGGCGCGAAGACCAAGGCTGGCGGAGCAGTTAAGCAACGTCAGCCGGTTTCTCCGCGGTCTCCGCGTCCGGATGCGCTACGGCGAACTGACCCGTGCGCCGTTGCGTCTGCTCCGTCTCAACTTGCTTGGCGAGGATGTGAAATGCGACTGGCTAGCCAGGGCTCCGGATCCTTGGGATGTCGATCTGGCTCAACACATTAGAGAGAGGCATTCGTCGCTCCAGACTCTTAAAGATGCAATCGATGTCCGCGCCCTGCTCTTTGAATCTTTGCCCCAGGTGCTTACGGCGGATCTCCGTGTCTATCGCGAGACCTCAAGCTGCGCGCGGGAAATGATCATCACAGGCTGCGTGCAGCGCAACGACCATTCTTCCCGGAGTATTCACTCGCTTGCAATGCGTGCAAAGGTTCTCGGATTTCGGTTCTATCTGGAAGGCGATGTCTTATGCAGGATTCCAACAGAGGATCAGATTCGAATTGGCGATTAACTTCGTGCCAAGACGTTTAACGACATTCTCCTGTGCAGCAAGGCAGTATCTGCCATGACCTTGCTGCACATTCTTTCTCTCGTCTGCTGCCGAAGTTCCTCTCACCACGCTGTTCCTTTCAGACTCTGAAGCCATCCCGTCCGTCCGTTTTCCCGCTCTGTTACCAGGCCCGCAGCGTCGATCGTCCGCAACTCTGAATTTGCGCCAACCGTCAGTCTCCGTGTAATGGGAGCGGGACTCCAACGGCGTCGATGTCCTTGCGATCGAAGAGGCAGCGCGGATCGTCGTTGATCGTGGAGTTAGGGACGACGCCTCCGGCCTGATCGCGTCGATGAGAATAGATGCCGGCAGCGGCGACGCATTCGACGCCCGGCAGGCGGATGGCAGAGTGCAGGTCCTGTTGACCGCGGTCTCCAACGCCGATGATGCCGAGCCTTACCCGGTCGCTCGCTGCCATGGCCGCACGGGGATGACATGCCAAGCACTGCGGCTCCAGCCGCGGCACTGCCCATGAAATCGCGCCTGTTCATTGCTGTCTCCTGTGGCGCTATGTTTTTGGCAGTGGGTTTGCAGCCGTCAAGCAAGGGCGCCTGAATCCTTGAGGGCCTTCTCCATCCCATGCCAGCTTCGACGAGTGGATTCCTCGGGAGTGGCGGCTCCGCGCCAGTGGGTTTCGAGGCTGACAGCACCGCGGTAGCCAGTCTTTGCGAGAGCGCGGAACTGGGCGGTCCAGTCGATGTAGCCGATGTCGACGGGAGACCAGTGGATCTTGCCGTCGTCGCCCTTAACGGCGTTCTTGCAGTGGCAGTGTCCGATGCGGTTCTTGGGCAGCAGGTCCCAGCCTGCGGGAAAGGCATCGAGTTCACCTCCCATGACTGCGTTGCCCGCATCCCAGTTGAGCATGAAGTGTGGAGACTGGATAGCGGCAAGAGTTTCCGCAGCCTCGCGTCCGCTGCCGGTATTGCAATCGAACTCGTTTTCGAGGACGAGGCGGACTTTATGTTTGCCGCAGATGTTGGCAGCTTCGAGCAGCTTGGCATTGATCGCTTCGCGGTAGGGCTTCACGTCATCGAGCCGATGGAAGTCGAAGCAGCGGATGGCATTGGTCTTGAACCGCTTCGCAAGCGCAAGGTGGCGTTCCAAAACCTCGCGCTGCTGCTGGAACTGTGAGTCCGCCGACTGGGTGGAAGATTTCTTGGGGCTGAAACGCGAGCGCGGAGCTCCAGGCCAGTCGATCTTGAAGAGAGGGCTTCCGATGTCGGTAACGCGGAGCTTGTATTTGGTGAGAATCTTTTGGGCGCGATCAAGCTCGTCATCGCTGAGATTCTGGAGGCCTTTGCCCCACATTCCGCGGATCTCGACCCACTTCAGGCCGAAGTCATTTGCGATTACGGAGCAGGCGTGGTCGAAGTCCTGAGAGATCTCGTCGCTGATGACAGCTATTTTGAAAAGCGACTTCGCCTGCACGGCCCGAAGAAACTTGGCACTAGCTGCCAAGGTGGCAAGTGTCGCTGCCGAACCGGAAATAAAATGCCGCCTCGATACATCCATGAATTTAGCCTCGATTTGTAAGGGTCTGTTTTGCGTACATTTATTCAGAAGCGGACCTGAAATTCAGGTCCGCTTCTAAAAGCTAGCGTCGAAAGCTTACGGCAGACGCTATGCAGGAGCTTCTGCTTCTAGAGCTAGAAGTAGAACTTGCCGCCAAGTTCGACGGTGCGCGCCTGGTTAATCTGAGATAGAGGTACAACGCCAAAGTTAGAGTCGTTGGGATTGCTATCTGGTGCTCCGAAGCGAGGTTGATTCAAAGCATTGAACGCATCGAAGCGAAGCTGTAAGCGCGTTGTGGAGTTGATGACAAAACTCTTGTTGAGACCCAAAGACAGTTCACTGACGCCTTGCTGGCGAATGTTGCCCCAACGAGTGGGATAGTTGCGGATATATGTAGCGAAATCCTGGTAGACGCCATTTTTGATGGTGTCTTTGGGAGATGGTACATAACTTGCGCCAGGCATCTGCTGGATGCCGGTCCATGTTGGATAGTTAGAGATGTTAGTGTTCTTATTGGGAAAGGCGACGAATTGGCTAGTGTCGAACCAGCGATTCAGCTTGCGCTGGGTAGTGGAAAGAGCGGCGCTATGTCCGCTATAGAAAGAGTCGGTCCCGAAGACAACCGGGACGCCTGAGTTGGCAGAGTAATTTCCCGTCATTTCCCATCCACCGACGACCAGGTCGACCGGGCGACGTAGACTAGAGCCCCAGCGCTTCCCCCGCCCGAAAGGGATATCCCAGACGGTGGTAAGAGCGAGGACGTACGGCCGGTCTTCGCCGCCAAGCTTGTGTTCGATTTTAGGTCCGGCAATTTGCGGGCCCAGAAATGCGGTGTCCTCAAAGAGCTTCGACCATGTAAAGGCGCCGATAAATGAGAGACCGTTTGTAAAGCGGCGCTCGATCTTGGATTGCATAGCATCGTAGCCATTCTTGCCGGTGGGGCGATTTTCGCCCATGCTGCCTAGCAGAGGAATGGGATTGAGAAGTTGGTTGACGGTGACGGTCTTGCTGCTGGCAATAGTGCCGGTTACATTGGGTAGTTGGTAGAAGGGGTTAGGGACCTGCGTATTCCACGGGAGAATGTCGCCGGGCCGTCCATTTGCGTCAAAGACAGGCTGCTGCAATTGCTTCCATAGAGTAAAGCTGGGTAAATTTTGGTTCCAGCTCCAAGGGATGTCATAGGTCTTATTGTGAGAGTAGCCGACCTCAATGAGCCAGCTGCGAAACTGCTGTTGCAGGTGCAGCGAATACTCCCAGGAATACATGCGATTGATGTTGGGGTCTTCCCAGTTGACGCCCTGGCCGAGGTTGGTCAGCGGGCCGAGCGAAGAGCCCGTGGGCGCAAGCACGCCGCTTTGGAAGGGATTGGAAAGAGTATCGTATGGGGTAATGTAGTTGTCCTGAGTGGCAATCAAGGCTGTAGTGCGCGAAAAACCGTTCTGTCCTCCGTTTTCGAAGCTGGCTTGGGTGAAACGGCCAAAGCCGCCGCGGATAACGGTGTTCGGTGTCAACATGTACGCAAAGCCTGCGCGAGGCTGCCATTCATGATAGTCGGGATTGATCGCGCCGCGCGGTGTACCGTTGACTCCTGCGAAGAGCTGCGCTCCCATCACCTTGAAGGCGGAACTGGGCAAGTCCTGCAGCAGGATCTGGACACCCGAGTTGGATGTCGAATTGGTGAGAATACTGGCATAGGCGGTTTGAGCCGAAGAACTGATCGGGTTGGTCACCGTAGGATCGAATCGATTGGTCAAGCGATTGAAGCGCTCGGTAACCGGCTGCTCCAGATCCCAGCGTAAGCCCAGGTTCAACGTTAGTTTGGTTGTAATGCGCCAGTCGTCCTGGAAGTAACTCGCAATATAGTGTTGCGAGTAAAACGCTGTAGCGTTTACCGGCACATTGCCGCCATTGGGAAGACCCAGCAAGTAGGAGGCAAAGGTGCTGCCGTTGCCGGTGCCCCCTGAAGTGAGCGCGTTCTGGCGTGTCCACTCGCTTCCGAAGTCAAACTCGCCCTGGTTGCCAAGATTAGCCACAGCGTGTTGCAGGACCCAGTACTCGCTGCCTATGCGGAAGGTATGTGTTTTGAAAATTTGGGTAAGCGTTCCTGCCCATGTGTGATCGGTATCGAAGTTGTTCGAGCCTGCATTTGAGGCTCCGAAATTACCCGCAAAGTTCTTAATGTAAGGAAACGACGGGTAGGCAAGTTGCGAAGTAAACTTAGATGAAAATCCCAGTTTGGTGGGATCGTAGCCTGCGCCGTTGTTGTGTTGGGGATTCTCCCACCGGTTAAGCGTGTAGTGCATGGAGAGAACGCGGTTGTCACCGATTGTCCAAACATGGTCAATACCGACACGTTTGGTAATGCGGACCTGGTTGTTGCCGGTAGCGATTGTATTGAACCAGTTGTCCGTGGTCTCTATGAGATGGTCCCAATTGACGGTGACGAAGCTATGCTGTGAGTTGTTCCAATTCTGGTCAACTCGCACGGTGAAGACAGGATAAGTATCCCGGCGAAGAGCAGGTGAGACGAAGTTGTTGGAGTCCGTCGACGTGCCGTCACCTGGGGCATTGGGCAGTGGTACAAAGGCGAGGATCTTTTGCGCAATGGGATCAAGAAGGGGAGACGGGATAACTGCTCCGTTGAATATCTGGCGATTGCCCTTTGAATCGACTTGATATGGGTTGTATATGTTGATCGGGTAGACGACGCGGGTGCCGTTGACGACTTGAGTAGTAAAGGACTTGCTGAAATCTCCCGAGCGCTCAAGCTGCGTGGGCATGGAGAGCGTGGATGACAGCGGGTTTGTGTTGATGGTCTTATCGTAAGCGACAAAAAAGAAGGTACGGCCCGCCCCGTTGTATATCTTTGGCAGCCGGACCGGCCCCCCGAAGGTGCCTCCGAACTGATTGAAGTGCACGGGGGATTTCGGTAGGCCGCCGAGGTTGTTCTGGTACGAGTTCGCGTTGAGAATGTCGTTCTGGTTGTACTCGTACAGGACGCCGTGATACTGCTTGCCGCCACTTCGTGTTTGCATGTTGATGGTGGCGCCTGCCTGGCGACCGATGGAAGCGTCGTAGGCGTTAGTCTGAACGCGAAACTCCTGCACGCTATCCATGGGCGGAATAAAGTTGATGTCTCCGCCGTTTTTGGTGTTGGGCATGCCGTCAAGCTGAAAGTTGTTGGAATAGGTGGTGTTGCGGCCACCGTCTGCGGTGTATTGGGAGGCGGCGTCGTTGGACCAGGCGCGAGCCACGTTTGAGCCCTGCTCCCTCTGTACGACACCTGGAGCCAACGAGGCGAAGAGCGTAGGCACGTGGGACTGCGTGGGTAGATTCTCAAGCTCGGTCTGGGTAACGACCGTGCCCGAGGTGGCTGCCGTAGTGTCGATCAGTGGCGTTTCGGCAATGACTGTGACGGACTGGGTTTCAGCTCCGACTGTTAGTTGCACGTCAAATTGCTTCACGTCGGCAGCCTGGAGAGTGATCCCCTGGCGTTGCTCCATGTGAAAGCCCGGAGCCGTGATCGTAAAGTTATAGTCGCCCGGAAGCAGCAACTGGATTTGCCATAGGCCACTGTCGTTTGTGACTGTGGTGCGCGCGACGTTTGTGTCGGCCGAGACTACCTTTACTTCCGCTCCACGAATAACGGAACCCTGTGGATCCGTGACGCGGCCTTTGATAGTGGCGCGAGTATCCTGCGCAACCACCGATCTTCCGCAGAAGCATGCTAGAACGAACGCCGGCAGGATCAGAGCTCGCGTCAAGGCGACTGCCCAGCGCAAAATGGCCTGTCCTTCATTTGTATTTTGTGACATCGTTGTTGCCTCCTGGTATCCCAATATTGCGTTTCCAGGTGTAGAGCGAAGCCAGTGAGTTCATGTGGCGTTTCCTCATAAAACGCCATCTCGCACAATGCCACACACTCTCCAGAAACTAGAAAGAACGCCGTAGCCAGCGCTCGTGCCGCTTGGTCTTTGGGAACTCGAACCACTAGACTCCCTTTATGATCGAATCGGCAATGCACAGAGCTTCACTCTTTTCTAAAAAAGACTTACCTAAATAACCCATTTATTTTCTATTAGATGATGGAAATCTTTCCGAGTTAAGCCGCGCGATAACACAGTTCAGAGACAAGGAAGGGGAAAGCGGCATACAATGCTTTCAGCAACCTCATGAGATTTCTGCCATTCCGGATGACCTGGGTTGCTTCGTGTCGATAGGCCAAACAACTTGGTCGATTGGCCAGACAACTTGATTGACTATGTCGCCTACACTAGCTGGTACAACACGAGTCCGTTTCGGTCTCTTTGAGGCCGATTTTAAGACGGGCGAGCTCTGGAAGGCGGGCCACCATGTCAAATTGCAAAGTCAGCCCTTTAAGGTTCTGGCTACCCTAGTAGAGCGGCCTGGCGAAATCGTGACCCGGGAAGAACTTCAGGCACGGCTTTGGGGCCAAGACACGGTTGTCGAGTTCGAGCACTCCCTTGGGACCGCAATCAATCGAATTCGCGAGGCACTCGGCGACTCTGCCGCAAATCCCCGTTTTATCGAGACTCTCACGCGTCGAGGCTATCGCTTCATTGCTCCTGTCACGCAAGTTGCCCGAGTGGCGTCTGTCTCTGCCCTATCATTCGAGTTGCCTCGGGAAATAAAAGCTAAGGATGAACAAAAGGGGACGAGCGCTGCTGCTCTACCTCCGGCAACTTCGGTGGCGCCATCGCGTCCTGCCCATAAAATGCGCCATCTATACATTGCTTCCGCCTTCGCCATTTGTGTGGTGATTGGCATTCTTCTTGGCCGTTTCTGGGGTTCTTGGATGGTTGAGTCCTCGGCAGCACTGCGGATCTCGCCGGTGACGGAAACCGGCAATCTCTCGCCTGGAACGCTCTCCATGGAAGACCTGCCCGCTGCGGCAACCGACGGCGTGGATATATTTGCCTCCGTCATTGAGAATGGCCAAGCTGTTCTCTCAAGGATTGCGATAGGCGGCGATGACGTCCAACCCCTGCAGCTTCCAAGCGACATTGCATCCCCTTCACTGGCAGACATCTCCCCAGACGGCACTGAACTGCTGGTCAGAAGTCATTTGCCCTCTGAATCCGCGCGACATCTCTGGATCGTGCCCATCCACGGCGGCTCAGCCTTCCGTGTCTCTAATGTTCTCGCAGATGATGCAACGTGGATGCCTGACGGGAAAGGTATTCTCTACTCCCTTGGCAATCAGCTTACGACGCTTCGACTGTACGATGGCGCCTCGACGCATTTCGCAAGCCTTCCGTTCGGTAGGGCCTATTGGTTGCGCTGGTCCCCCGATCACAGGCTCCTTCGTTTCACTGTAATCGACCCAGTCAGTCATAGCTCTTCTCTGTGGGAGATTTCCGCCGGGAGCACCACGCCAAGGAGGGTAGTAAAGGACTGGAACGCTCTTGCAAATGAGTGTTGCGGAACCTGGACCTCCGACGGTCAGTTCTTTATTTTCCAAGCCACACGGGATGGTAGCACAGATATTTGGAGAACTGGAGGGTTGTCCACCTCAAACCTGGAAAAGATCACGAACGGTCCCTTGAGCTACAGGGCTCCTGTCGCCGACCGCAGTGGCCACCGGGTCTTTTTCCTGGGAGTTGATTCTCGTTCTGAGTTGTATAGCTATGATGCGGGACATCAAGAGTTTTTGGTGAAATCGGATTTCCTTTCCGGAGCAACTCGATTAAACTTTTCGCGTGACCGCCAATGGGTTGCGTGGATTGACTATCGACAGCGCCTTTGGCGTGCCCGAGTCGATGGTAGTGAACGGATCCAGCTTACGCCGGATTTTCTTCAAGTCTTTCTCGCAACCTGGTCGCCTGACGGACACCGGCTGGCCGTCATGGCCAGAGAGCCGGGTAAGCCATGGCAAATCTATCTGATAGGCTTCAACGGAGGTAATGCAGAACCCTTGCTCCAGGAGCATCGTAATGCTGCCGACCCGTCTTGGTCAGCTGATGGCCGTTACCTTGTCTTCGGCAGGGTCGACGACGTGATGGGCAAGGAGAATGGACCTCGCATGCTCGAGGTGATCGATCTCAGCACCGGGCATATCGTCCCACTACCTCATTCAGAAGGTCTCTTCAGCCCTCGGTGGTCACCGAACGGCCTCTATATATCTGCAATAACTCTCGATCAACAAAACCTGATGTTGTACGACGTAGCAGCTCACACCTGGACGACTTTAGCCAATACCTCGGTAGCTGACCCAGTATGGTCCGCAGACAGTCGATCAATCTACTTCCAAGCCTTGATGGCAGAGTTCCAACCGCTATATCGCGTCAATGTACCCGACGGCAACTTGGAACAGATCACCAATCTGAAGGCTTTCCGATCGGGTAACCCTGGAAATTACTTTTTCTGCGGTATCACCCCAGACAACGTACCGCTCGTTCGTGTTCACATTCACTCTGGCGACCTCTATACTACAGATCTCGATGGCAAGTAGTTGAACAATCGAGAACAATATGGGTCCGCCACCGACCGGGCGATCCTGTCTGAAGCCCAGACCATGACAACATCGAAGCGGCCGCGGCGAGCGTCAGTCATCATCTGATCGAGTCCCGGCCGCTTGGCCTTGGCGCCGGAGATCCGGTCCGTATACTCCTGTACGATCTCATATCCGCGCTGTGCGGCCATCTGGCGCAGGTCGAAAAGCTGGCTTTCCGGACTGATCGAGGGTCGAGATCATCTTATAGAGGGCGGCGCGTGTCATGTGCGCCGCCTTTTCGGCTTCGGAGAGTGCTTGGTGATGTAGTTCTGGATGAACTCGAGCAGCACGTTGGTCATGTTCTGTCCCTGGGCGGCGACGACTGACTTGAAGCTGTTGTGAAGTTCGACGGGGACGTTCAGGTTCATTCTTTTCATCTTCTGTTCTTCGGGCTTGCTGATTTCACTTACCTCCTCTCTCGGATATGAGCTTATATAGTTATGAGTACAGCGCATCAGCCGCGCAGCCTCAGAGCTCCCACGCATCCCGGCAGAGCAGGACCAGCATGGCGATCTGGTCGAAACGGATCTCCATAGCGGCAGCCATGGCACGCAGCCGGTTTATGTCCTGCGGGACATGGCCCTCCTCAATGGCCATCCATTTGTAGACCCCATGCCGGACAGGCGTGCGGTTTGCTCGATGGAAAGGCCGGCGCTCTTGCGCGTATCGCAGATGTAATGGTTGAACATGCGGCTCTAAACTCCGCGGCGCAGCTCGGGGAGATAGGAAGGTGGAAGGACTCCAAACACTTTTTCTCTGTGCTCATATACTCATTACACTGAAGGGCCGGCCTGTCAAGCTAGCCGGGCCACATGGATGATTTGAACTACACGATGAGTATGTCCTTTGTGGAGTTCAGAATCAAAGGCTCCAGACAGAAAGCTTCTCCCGTCATTATTACGAATGGGAACTGGGTGCAGGTCTCAGACCTTCTCCTTCGATGAAGGAACACTTCGGATATTCAGAACCCCTGCGCCGCTTCATTCAACGTGAAGGCTTCGAGCCCTAGGCCAACGAGATCCCCAACAACATGCCGTCGTGGCTGCACGGCGACGACTACATGATCAACTTCAAGGTCGGTGATCCGTATGTCCGGGTCGAAGACGGTTATGTCGGCCTGCCTGGCTTAAATTGATCTGACTGCCTCTCCCCGAAGAACCCAATAATTTGAAATATAAAGGGATCACATGCTACCTAAACACCGTGTTATCGTGTTGGCAGCTACTGCGGACGAAAGGAACTTCATGTGGCATCAGCAGATACATTCTTCGTAGTCCAGGGGCACGCAACGATAATTACTGGTGGCACAATTATGAATCCATAGGGTACAAGAGAGGTCCGGGGCGACTCCGTACTGCACGGTGTAAGCGCGGAACTGAGGACGGATGATGTCGCTTATATCCTCGCAGATACGCCTCATCAAATACTGCTCGATGGCAGCGATCCATTTGTCTCTGTTCTCGTAAAAACTTTAGTGCGATGAAAAAGTGCTCGATCCGCTATCGGCGTCCGATGCGAAAAAGAGACGTTTTCGCGTTGCAATCGACCTTCAGACCACACGATTACGCTTATTGGCGAGGTAACGGAGAGCACAATAAATAGCAATGTTTTGGGTTGGCGGGCTGTTGGGCGGGGTACGTAGTACGATGGTCGGAACGCAGAGCCGCCGATCTGCATGGCAATAATCGCGGACTATCGGCGAGTGACGCCCGGAGTCGAGGGCGGAACGAATGACGAAATTGCTGGCCGCGGAGTTGGGGCCAAGCTGTGCTCAAAAAGGGCATAATCTGGATATCACTCTTCCCAGCTGTAGTGAGCCATGCATCGGGAGGCAAAGTATCTCAAAAGGGGCCTTGCAAAATGAAACGTGTGCTTAAAGCAGTCACTCCTGTTGAACGGACAAAACTAACCGCCTCGGTATTTGAGCAACTGCTGTCTTACGTAGTGAGCGGAAGCTGGAAGGCCGGTGAGCGTATTCCCCCCGAGCGTGAGTTGTGCCAGCAGTTGGGCATTGCGCGTACCTCACTTCGCGAGTCGCTCAAGGCAATGGAACTGGTTGGTATGCTGGACAGCCGCGTAGGAGATGGAACTTTTGTATGTCCCCGCTCAGAATTCCTAAGCCGGCCCTTGCTCTGGGCTTTCACCGGGACCGATCATGAAGAACTCCAGGAGATCATGGAGGCTCGAACGATCATCGAAGAGAATTTGGCGGGACTAGCCGCCACGCGGGCATCGTCTGAACAGATCGAGGAGATTGGCCGTGCAGTACAACTTATGCGCGATAGCATCGCACGAGGAGATTCAACGCTCGAAGCTGATATGGCATTTCATTTGGCCGTCTCAGCTGCAGCGCAAAACGGGGTCTTGAGGAATGCGGTACATCTATTGCGTAATTTGATGCGGCAATGGATTCACTACAAGCTGCTCATGCCCGATGTCCCGGAGACCGTCTTGAAGCGTCATATCGCGATCTATCGGGCCATAGCAGGGCGAAAGCCAAATGCGGCCCGCAACGCTATGCGCCTCCATTTGGAAGAGACCATCAGGCTGGTTACTGATGTCGTTCAACGGAGCAAAGTAAGAAAATAGATCAGCCTGGATGACGACCCGCGAACGACCAGCTGTCAAGTTCTCATTCATAAACCACCGTGCCAAGAGAGCGGAAAATGGTTTCCTTTGGATGGAGCGGTGAGTCCCAATGGAGGCAAATGTATGTTCCTGATATCAAGGGGTATCCTCAGTCCTTGCAAAGACCGACCGAAGGCGAAAAACGAGCACCCTCGGTTCAGGAAATGATCCTCAGATGGCCTCCACCCCCATTGTCTTGATGAGTATCGCGCAGCTACTCCTTGGTGGCTTGTAACCTGCCTTATCGGCAAGGCCGTGGTGCCGGCCGATTGAACTTTCATTCGATCACCGAATCTATAATCCGGTCCAGAAACACAAATCGTTGTTTGAAAGTAGTCCTGACACAGATGGCGCGGCCGGGATTCTAATCGTGCTCCATCATTCAGGCAACTGAGCCCCGAAGAGCCTCAAGAAAAAATGTTTCAAGATGTTCTTGACAGCAATGGTCGGACCGGTATACCTTTGCGACCTGTAAGCTCGCACTTCCCAAAATCGACCGCTATCGCTAAATAAAACATGTTCCATTTGAAGGCTGAATGGAACATGTTTCTTTTGAAGCCAGTTTGAATCGACTTCCGTGGAGGTTCATCATGTCGTTGATATTCAAAGCAGCATGCTTGATGCTGTTCGTGCTTTTAACTCTAAGCATTGCCCAAGGGCAAATTGAAACCGGAACCATAATCGGAGTCGTCAAGGACAGCACTGGTGGTGTTGTTCCAAAGGCTGCGGTAACCCTCACGCAGGTCGCTACGGGCGTGGCGCGGCAGACTCACACTAATGACCAGGGTACTTTCAATGCGCAGTTCATGGCTCTGGGCACGTACGCAATAACGGTGACTGCCACAGGCTTCCAGACCAAAACGCTCAATGGGATCACTCTGCAAGTTGACCAAACGGCAAATCTGACCATCGTGCTGGCAGTCGGCTCGGTGAGTCAATCGGTCGAGGTCACCGCCGCGGCGCCGCTCGTCGATACGACAACCTCTTCTCTAGGGCAGGTGATCGACAACCATGAAGTCCTGAGCATGCCGCTGAATGGACGAAATGCGTTCGCGCTCGGCCTTCTGGTTGGAAACACCGCCCCCGTGCAGGGGATGGCAACCAACCTTCCGTTCGTCGGTGGAAGCGGGCGGTTCAGCAGCGGCGACGTCTCGCTAAACGGAATCGACGACAACACTTTTGCAACCGCCGGGCAAATCGGGCGTCAGGGCTATGCCATTGTCCCTTCAGTCGACGCTGTTGAGGAATTCAAGGTAATGACCAACAATTTTGCCGCAGAATACGGTCATGCCGCGGGCACAATTGTCTCCGCAACCCTCAAGGCTGGCACGAATCAATACCACGGCGCACTCTTTGAATTCGTACGTAACGATATTTTCGACGCCAATAACTTCTTCACCAATCGTGCCGGACTGCCCAGAACGCCCTTCCACCAGAACCAGTTTGGAGGTACCGTAGGCGGACCGATCCTGCACAACCGCATCTTCTTCTTTGCCGATTACCAGGGAACGCGGGAGACCACTAAGTCTGGGAGTTCCGTTGAGAGCGTACCACCGATGGCCTGGCGAACCGGAGACTTTTCTTCGAGTCCAACCGTCCTTTATGATCCAACAACTCGTCACATCGGACCGAACGGAACGGTGGTTGCCACTTCCTTCTTGACAGAAACGGGGGCTAACAAAATCCCCGCCAGCCAAATTAATCCGACAGCTACGGCAATCCTAGGCCTCATTCCAGCTCCGAATTACGGGCCCGCCGGCGCCATCTCTAACAACTTCTTCTATGCGCCTACGCAGTCCTCCACTACGGACCAGGGCGATATCCGGATCGATGCAACGATTACCGCCAAGAACCATCTCTTCGGGACCTATTCCATGAGCAACAACTATCAGCCGGCTGTAGGTGCCTTCCCGGGTTGGATAGGAGGCGGCTCTGCCGCATTGGATAATAATGACCAGATTACTGTATCCGACGTCCATATCTTCGCTCCGACTCTGATAAACGAATTGAGAGCTGGCTACCTCTACAACAACGGCACGCAGCCAGGCGGCGGATCGGCAGGCGCGACCTTCGGCACATCAATCGGTCTCGCTATGTTACCTGCAAGCCCCCTGCAGTTTCCGGCTATCAGCTTCAAGTATTCTGGTGCGGCGGCGAATGGGACTGAAGAGTTTACCGCGATCGGCCCGGCCAGTCTTAACCTGAACACCCTGCAAACTCGGCAGTTGGCCGACAACATGAGTTGGACACATGGGCGCCACTCTGTAAAGTGGGGCGTGGATATTCGCGAGTCGCTCTTCGACGTGCTAAAGGGGGGACCGGGGTCTGTCTATGGCGCCATTTTCTCCTCTAGTTCCGATGCACCCAATTCCGGTCTTCCCCTCGCCGACTTTCTGATGGGATTTCCATCCAACACCAATGGTATCCCGATGATTGCCAAGGGGCGTCAGCGCACTGCCTATTTCGGTGGCTATATTCAGGACGACTGGAAGACGTCCAGTAAATTGACGCTCAATATGGGCCTGCGCTACGAGCTTTACACGCAGCCTATCGATCAAAATAACCTGGGTTCCCTGTTCGACATAACAACAGGCCAGTTTGCTATTCCAGGTCAAACACCCTACAGCCGCGCAATGGCGCACGGAGACCACAACGACTGGGGCCCGCGGGTCGGCTTTGCGTATCAGGCTTTCCCCAAGTGGGTAGTGCGCGGCGGGTACGGAGTATTCTACGCCATGCGCGACCAGAACCAACAAACCACTCAATTTTCCGGCAACACTCCCAATATTCCCACGATCGTAGTGCCTACCATTACAGCCGCCCACACCGTAGCGCCGCCATACACAATGAACACGCCAATCAACACGGTCCCTGCCACCGACTCTCTGGCGGGCTTTACGGCAGCGAGTCCATATTCAGGCCAAATCAAAGTCCAAAGCATACAAGACGCGCTTATGCCCAGGTTAATGCAATACAACCTCGACTTGCAGTATCAGTTGAATCCAACGCTTCTTTTTGAGGCATCGTACAGCGGCGCCCGTGGATCCCACTTTGCCTCATTCTTCGTCGATGCGAACCAGGAGCCGTTTTCCTATGCGTTAAATGGGACGAATACTCAGGCCAATCGCCCATTCCCCTACATGGGTTCAAGTGTGCTCGTAGTCCATGACATATCTAAGCAGAACTACAATGCCCTAAACCTCAAGGCACAACAGCAGATTGCGCATGGATTGCAATTCCTTGCAAACTATTCGTGGCAAAAAAATATTGAGACAAACGGAGACGGCCCCGACGCGTATAACCAGACTGCAACGTCTGTAGCCCTCTACACCTACGACCTATCGAGAGAGAAAGGCGTTGCTCCGCTGAATATTAGCCAAACGGCCAGCGTCAGTGCGCTTTATGACCTTCCTTTCGGTTCGGGAAAGCAATTTCTAAATGTGACTGGGCCACTCAACTATCTGCTTGGAGGATGGGTGGTCAACGGTATCCTCTCGATGCGGACCGGCTTTCCAACCGATATCAACACGAATGTGATTCCCCCTACTTTTCAGACTTATAACGTCGCGAGCTGCGTTGCCGGAGTTCCCAAGAAGCTTCCTAACGCGGGGGTAGATGGTTACTTCAATCCTGCTGCATTTACCGTCCCTCTGAACACAACTAGCACAACGGGGGCTCAGGTAACAGAGTTCGGTAACTGTGGGCATTTCCCAGTTACCGGCCCCGGATCAAAGAACCTTGATTCATCCCTCTTCAAGAACTTCTATCTTTCAGAGTCACATCGCATGTATCTCGAGTTCCGGGCCGAAGCGTTCAATACCACCAATACGCCGACGTTCGAGCTTCCAAGTGCGAGCAATACAACCCTTACGTGTGTTGGCGCTCCAGGCGCCATCTGCAATTCAAAGAACCCGAACTTTGGAAAACTGGTGAATGGTTCTGCGACGGGAAGGCAACTTCAATTTGCAGCAAAACTCTACTTTTAAAGCACCTGGCTCTCTGTGCATGGCCTCTGATCAGGCCATGTGCAGAGAACGGCATCGTTGATCTTGCGAGAAGATCGAAGCCCTATCGGCATACTTACACGCTGTATCCGTGACAGTAGGATCCCGATTGTCAACCGCTTGCGAGCGATGATTTCAGGTCTTTGTCCTGCCAGGAGCCACAAATGGAGAGTACAAGAAGAACATTTCTCAAGCAGGCAGGAAGCCTTTCAGCTGCCTGTCTCGCCGGCCTGGATGGGCTGCCAATTGCGGATGCTGCCGTAGCCCCTGGCGCTGCCGGGAATCCTGCCGTCAAGCAGTTGGGGTGGTATGACCGACCGATGCGCTGGGCTCAATTAAGTTTTGTCGAGAACGATCCCGGGAATTACGATCTCGCATTTTGGCTGGACTATTTCAAAGAGATCCATGCGGATGCAGCCATCTTGAATGCGGGCGGATGCGTCGCGTTCTATCCTACACAAATCCCTTTTCATTATCGGAGTAAGTGGCTTGGAGATATGGATGTCTTTGGGGATATCGCCAAAGGATGCCGCGGGCTTGGTATGAACGTGGTTGCGCGGACCGATCCCCATGCTTGTCACGAGGATGTGTATAAGGCACATCCGGACTGGCTCGCGATAGATGAATACGGGAAGAAGCGGCGCCACGCGTCCGATCCTGACTTCTGGCTGACCTGTGCCTTGGGGCCCTACAACTTTGAGTTCATGACCTCGGTCCACGAGGAGATCATGACGAAGTATATGCCGGACGGTATATTCACCAACCGATGGGCCGGCAACGGCATGTGTTACTGCGAACACTGCCAAAGTAACTTTCATGCCTTCTCAGGTTTGGATCTTCCTCGAACCAGCGATCCTCAGAACCCAGCTCGCCGCGAATACATTGTCTGGCATCAAAAGCGTTTGTTTGAATTGTGGCATGTCTGGAATGACAAGATTCAGTCGATCAACCCCAAGGCGAGTTTCCTTGCGAATGGCGGGGGCGGTGCGATGAGTGACCTCGACATGAAGACCTTCGGAGCCCTGGCGCCGACTGCCTGTGCCGATCGTCAAGGCCGAGCCGGCCTTACTCCTCCCTGGGCAGCCGGGAAGAATGCCAAGGAGTTCCGCTCTACGATGGGACGGAAAGCCATCGCCGGAATTACCAGCGTTGGGCTGGAAGATAAGTACCGTTGGAAAGACTCTGTGCAGAACGGCGACGAGATACGCATCTGGATGGCAGATGGGATTGCCCAGGACTTTCGTCCGACTTTCACGAAGTTCAACGCGAAGCCCTTCGATCAGCGCTGGTTCCCGGTTGTCAAAGACGTCTTCCAATGGCATTACGCGAATGAGGGTTACCTTCGGAATGAAAAATCGTTTGCTCGCGTAGGCATGGTTTACTCTCAACAAACGGCGCAGTTCTATGGCGGCCCGGAGGCCGAGGCCAAGGTAAATGAGCCTGGGCTCGGCTTCTACCAGGCATTGGTGGAAGCGAGAATCCCATTTGAAATGGTCCATGATGGTTTGCTGGATCGTGAGCATGTGGAACAGTTCCGCACACTGATTCTTCCCAATATCGCGGCACTTTCAAATGGGCAGTGCAATCAGATTCGGGAGTTTGTCGAGCGCGGTGGAAGTGTGATCGCGACCTATGAGACTTCGCTGTACGACGAGTGGGGTGTACAGCGTAAGGATTTCGGACTCGCTTCGCTCTTTGGGGCCGCCTACGCAGGCAGCGGCGAAGGTCCCATGCTCAATTCGTATCTCGCACTGGAGAAAGATCCCGCAACCGGGCAATATCATCCGTTACTGGCAGGACTTGAGGATGCAGGGCGGATCATCAATGGTATCCATAGAGTTCACGTTGTTCCGACGGATAGTGGCGCATACGCGCCACTCGTAGTGATTCCGACTTACCCTGACTTGCCTATGGAAGAGTGCTTTCCACCGCCCGAGACAACGCGCGACGCTGGAGTTTTCGCGCGTGGCGTTGGCCGAGGTCGCGTTGTGTACTTTCCCTGGGATATTGACTATACATTTTGGCAGGTGTTGGATGTGGACCACGCAAAGCTGTTGCGCAATGCAGTGCTTTGGGCCACCAACGAGCCTGCTCCCTTATCGGTAAAGGGCAAAGGAGTCCTGGATATCTCCGTCTGGGGGCAGAAGAGCTCAATGACGGTGCACCTGGTGAATCTCACGAATCCCATGATGATGAAGGGACCATTACGCGAGGTCATCCCAATCTCCACTCAAAGGGTCTACGTTCGTGTACCTGCCGATCGCCGCATTACGAAGGTGCATTTGCTGGTGGCAGGCAACGAGGTCCCCTATCACGAAGAAGGTGACATGACTGTGGTTGAGGTCCCAACGATCAATGTCCATGAGGTCATTGCGCTCGACTTTGCTGTCTAAATATACATGTTAGGTTTCCGTACCAAAGAAACCAGGTCAGTGCAAATTGCGGGCAGCCAATAGCTAACTCACAGAAGCTACCTACGGAGGAAATCACGTGACTGACGCCCTTGGAATTACGCGCAGAGACTTCATTCAGGCCTCGGCGCTTGTGACTGCATCCGCGGCTCTTGCGCACGCTGCAAATATGCCGCAAGCGCCGGCATCCCAAGGCGCGATTAGCGAACGGACAAGTGTGCCAGGGCCGGTGTTTCCGTATGGCGCCGTCTATTTTCGTAAATCGAATCCACCGGAAGAAGACTGGGCTCGGGACCATCAGACGGCTGCGCGAGTCGGGATGAACATCTTCCGGCACTGGTTCATGTGGTCCTCAATCGAGGTCTCTCCGGGAAAGTATGATTGGTCGGACTATGACCGGATGATGGACCTGGCGGCGAAGAATGGAATCAAAGTCGTTATCGCAGAGTTGGTTACTTGTGCTCCAGAATGGGCCTTTCGCAAGTATCCTCATGCACGCTTTTCAGCGAGCGACGGCACCGTTGTAAATAGCATCATCTCAGAGAGCAGCGCGACAGGAGGCTTTCCCGGCCTGTGCCTGGATAATCCGGACGTGCGAGCACTCGCTGAAACCTTTCTGGTAACACTGATCGAGCGCTACCGCAGTCATCCGGCACTTTTTTGCTACGACCTGTGGAACGAGAACACGTCCTTTGGCGGAAACCCCGAAAGAATGTACTGTTACTGCGAAGCCACCAAGCGGAAACTTAGAGAATGGCTGCGCACTCGTTACGGGACGCTGGATAAGGCGGGAAGAATCTGGCATCGCTACAGCTATGAAACTTGGGACGACGTGGAGCCGCCACGGTCCTTTTCCGGTTATCCGGATAGTCTCGACTGGCTCGAATTCCGCATCGACAATGCTTATAGCCTCTACGATTGGCGAATCAAACTATTTCGCAAGCTGGACCCACATCATCGCATCAGCGCCCACGGTGTAGCGGGAACACTCAATGACCTGCCTACCTCCTCGCACAATGAGTGGCGTTCGGCGTCAAGAGTAGATATCTATGGCCTTACTTGGATAGCCGCGAGAAAAGGAAATGAGCCATGGAAGCAATTTCATGCAATGGATTTGGTTCGCGGTGGAGCGCGTGGCAAACCGTTCTGGCATGCCGAAGCACAAGGCGGACCCTTGTGGATGCAGCCCCAGGTTATTGGGCGACCAAAGGACGATGGGCGCGTGCCTGACGCGGAAGACGTCCGCATCTGGAATCTTATTACGTGTGCGGGTGGTGCCAAGGGCATCTTATACTGCCGCTGGCGCCCGCTGCTCGATGGCCCTCTTTTTGGAGCATTCGGTCCTTTCGGCATGGACGGTTCGGTGACGCCCCGCGCTGAAATGGCAGGCCAGGTCGCACAGTGGGCGAATAGTCATCCAAATGTATGGAAATCAAATCCTATTAAGGGTGACGTGGGCCTCGTCTTTGTTCCAGAGTCGGAACTCTTCAACTATGTGCAACAGCGTGGCACTGAATTCTACGATCATTCTATTTGCGGGGCTTACCGAGCGTTCTTCGATTCAAACATCCAACCCGACTTCGTCTCGATCGATGATGTGGGTGAATACAAGATAATCTACTTGCCCTATCCGGTCATGTTGAAGAATGAGACTGCTGGCAAGCTTCGCCAGTTCGTTGAACAGGGCGGCATCTTAATAAGCGAAGGGCTGCCGGGATACTTCGGCGATCATGGCCAAGTGGGAACCGTCCAACCGAATTACGGGCTCAATGAAGTATTTGGCGCGAGAGAAAGCCATGTGGAGTTTATGCCCGATATCTCGGACCAACTCATGCTTCAAGTAAAGGAAAGCAAAATCTACGGTCGATACTTTCGCCAGGAGTACGATCTGCAGGGCGGCACTGCGGCGGGTCATTACGAGAATGGAAAGATCGCCGCCGTTGAGCATCAATTCGGAAAGGGACGGACGCTACTTATTGGCTCCTTCCCGGGTGCCGCCTATTATTTGCACCATTCTCCAAGTGCGAGAGACCTTTTTGCGAGCCTTCTGGAGTTAGCTGGAGTTACTCCTGCGATAAGCGTCAATGACGCCAATGTTCAGGCGAGACTTCACCAGGGCACAGGGGGGACTTATTTGTGGGTAACTAACCCGACACATGATAGTCGCTCGGTCAGGATTCGGCTTGCTCCCAACGCTGGCAACTTCACGTCGGCTGAAGATATCTGGGGAAAGCAACAGGTCGTGCTTGACGGTCAGCAGGTGACAGTAAACGTTCCAGAACGGGATGCGGCTGTCATCGCCATGCGGTAGCGATTTTTTGGCTCGATTGTCATGAGGGAGGAGTGTATTTACTCAGGAGTTGGCAATACCACTGTACCTTGAGGCTTGCGGATTTGGCTTCTAGAGGCTGTTTCATAAACGCCGTCTGAGAGTAATCCAGAGGCAGGCGAGGTAGAAGAAGGCGCGGTAGGTGGCAAGAAGATGCTCATGTCTCACCAAGAGTCGTCGGAACTGACCGAACCACGCGTTGGTCCGCTCGAT
>DASYZU010000031.1:0-2663 GCA_035945795.1 Occallatibacter sp. | reverse complement strand
GAGACGAGTAGGCATGCGCCGGCAGCGCGCAACGGAGCATGAAAAACGTCGGCATGGAAGCCGACGTGGCCGGCTTGAAAGCCCGCTCCACGAGAACTCAACAACCTGGCGGCGATTTTCGAGGGAGTCTCTGACCTCCTGATCTCAAGGAATCACACTGAGCCAACTTTGAACAGGAGCTTGAGTTGGGTATCGGGAAAGAGGGTCTCGGTTTCATTGAGTTGATCACAAAGGTGACGAGCGACATCGTCGTGGGCGGCTTGAGCGAGATGTTGTAGCCTGACGGTAAGCGTGTTGGCCTGGAGGTCCGAAACCAGGTCGATGTCCGCATTGTAAATCTGGCGCAGCAAGGAATGGGCGTCGTCGGCACGACCCATCTTTTCGCGGATGATCGACATCATACTGTTTTCCGCACGGTAGCAGATCATTTTGATGGTGTCGATAAAATGCTTCCTCTCGGAGAGCAACCGAGTGAAGCGGTCTTTCTCTGGCAGATCTTTGACCGGGATGTGATGAGGCGTCGCCTTGCGCTTCAGCTTGAGCTGATCGAGTTGGCGTTGAAGTCCTTCGACTTTCTCCTGTTGTTGGGCTTGCCCCAACTGGTAGTGAATCACTTCAGTGTCGGAAAGCGGCTCGGTTAAGCCCACGCCAGCGAACCGCGTGCGCTCCTTGGTCAACGCCGCATTCTGCTTCCGCACATCCCGGTCGAGTGTCCGCCAAGCCGGATTGACGGTGACCTCGGTATCAGAAATCGCCTCGTCCCCGCGCTCCACTAATGTATCGATTGCATAGTTTTGCCGCATGTAGCGGAAGAAGTTTTCCTGAGCCCACCGCGCAAAAAGCGAGGCTGCCAGTGCCCGTGCGTCCAGCCGAAGATGTGTGCTGAGGAGCGAAACCTGTTCGCCACTTTCTGTCAACTTCCGCACCTCGCGAATCCAGAGCTTGTTCGGCAGTCGCGTGCCACGCTCGGCCAGTTTCAACTTCACGGCTTCCCCGTTGGCCAAGGTCACGCTCTGTTCTTCGAATTCCTCCACCCGCCAGTCCTCGCCGGGATAGCGGTGATAGCTGAGCACAGCGATGCGCCGCTTTTGCAACTCCACAAATAGATCCGGGCTATACCCCTCGCGATCGAACACCACCGTGAATCGCGGCAGCCAGGGATCGGCATCCATCCGCCGCTGGTAGTCGGCACTGACCGGCGCATGCGCTTCCAACCACGGCGCCAGATTCTTCTCCAGCGCTTGCACCAATCCGTGATCGATCTCCTGGTTGACGTAAAAGAACGGCTCCCCATGCATCGCATTGACCCAGTAGTCCACTGTCGCTCGCAGATACAGCTTCTGCCGCGCCACGTAATGACGCGGCAGTTGAGCCATCTCACCGTGATAGACCCGAACGTGTCCATCGACATAGAACATCGGCTCTGCTTCCGCTCCCAACCCGATCCATTCTTTGAACAATTCCGTGTTCCATTGCGCCGCCACACCGGCTTTCTGGCACAGGATCTCCAGCTTGGCGCGCAACGTGCGCACCTCTGGTATCCGATCCAGTCCCAGCACATTGCCCCACTCTCCTGGCGTCTGGTAGCGCAACTGCTCGACCGATTTCACTCGGGCCAAGGCCATCATCGCCAGCAATAGCAAGATGCTGCTCAGAGCGTAGTAGCCGCTCGGTAGCGCATAGAATTCCTGGCTGTGCCGCAGTAGTCCCATCGCCAGCAGCGCCGGCACAGCCAGTAGGACCCCACCTTGAGGTATGTCCCGCGCGGCGGGAAACTCGATTGACGCCGAACCTAGCTGGCCCAGGGCTGCCGCCACTCGCTCCGCCGTCCGGGTCGCTCCGTATCCCATCGGCGCCGTGCTGTCCACTTCGCTCCGCTCGCTCTTACTAGATGCGGCACTGGCACTAGAGGTCAGTTCTTTTTTTTTAGCCGGCCCGCTCGAATCGCCTTCTGCAACGTGTTGACCAACACTTCCACTTCCGCCCCTACTTCCGCTATGCTCTTTCCCGCGTCTAGCAACGTCTGGGCTTGGCTCAGCACTTCCCCCGTTAGCACTGGCGCCGATCGGTGCCTTCGCGGAGCATAAAATCCTTTACTCCCTTGTTCGCGCAACACCTTCACATATCTCTTCACCGTGATCAGCGGCACTCCGAATGCCTTCACTACATCGGCTTGCCGCACCGTTCCTCGATCGATCAACTGACTGGTAAACAGCCGAAAACTCCTCACGTCGTCTGCGTCATGCTGAAACACCGGCAGATGCCCATAGAAGTACACCACCTTCCCCGATTCACACCGGAACCCGATCTCGTTGGTGATCGCTGTCAGTCCATCTGGGAATATGGGAAGTTGCAACTGAGGCATCCGCTCAGTCTCTCTGAATCCCTCCTCTCCAGCAACTGCCCGACTCATTTCATTTCCCGCACTTTTTCCTAAGTGCTAGAAAATGCATTACCCACTTCTGGAGGTCAGAGTCTCATCTGGCGACGGGAATTGCCTCCTGGGCACTCGTCCCCGGTGATTGCCGGCGGGCACGTCTATTTGACCGCGGTCGAGCATGACCGGCTCTACACATTTTGTCTGGAAACGGACAGCGGGCAAATTCTGTGGAGTAAGGAGGCTCCGCGGTCCCGGCGGGAGAAGTTGCATACCTTGAATAACC
>DASYZU010000030.1:0-39330 GCA_035945795.1 Occallatibacter sp. | reverse complement strand
TCTGGCCCGACTCTACAAGCCGGACCGCCTCCTGCTTGAACTCAAGCGTGTACCTGCCTCGTTTCCCATTCCGCATCTTCGTGTCCCTTTCGCTATTAAATCAGCTCGCTAAGGGATACGTTTTGCGGGGGCAAGGTCACCAGATCTCGATTTTGAGACCTGGAACACCGTTGGATTTCCCTCGCAGAGACGAAGCTGACAGATGATGGGTACCTCTACAGCACCACGCTGTTGTTCATCAACGTGATTTCCGGGACTGTCCCGCCGCACTCGATTGTCACGCTGGCGCCTTTCAGGTCAGCGCCTGCGGGAATAGCGAGCGTAACCCCAGCCGTTTTGGGAGTGAGGTCAGCCGGCGCCTTCAGTGCGGGCACGTCGGCGGTGGCGATGATCTTGCCGGCGTGGTCGCGCAGGACAACTTTCGATGCTGGAGCGTCGATGGCGCCGACGCTGTGTACCGTGACAGTCATGTTCTGCCCATCGAGTTTCACATCATCCGGATCGATGCCGAGATCAGGCCGAGACCAATACGGCGTTCCCTTGCTACTGAGCTTCAACTCAATCACCGTTGTGGTGCGCGGCGCGAAGGTTATCTCAACGTCCTTGCTGCGCTCGAAAGGAATGGTCCGCGTGCTAACGTCCTTCACGGGAGCATCTGCAGCCGGCGCTGCGTTGCCAATTCCCTGTTGTGTACCTTGCGTCATCGTCCATTGGCCAGGATCGATCTCCCATCCGGTCATATGCGCTTTCACAGGCACGGAATCCAGATTGTAGGCGATGATCTTGACATGGTCGGGCGTGGCCTCGGGCACCAGGATTGCCACACTCTGGTCGTTGGCGGGCGCATCAAACTTCCAACTCACGGCATTGCCTGGGTAGCAGTAGTTGCGCATGAGCGCGACGCCGCCCAGGCGCGAGCGCTGCAGTTCGCCGTTGTTGAAGTAGATGCGATCGATCCACAGGCTGCCCTTGGTGTTGATGAATTCGCGCTCGTGGGCGGTCTGTATCTGCGAGGCATAAACCTTGTTGAGATACGAACTGTCTCCGCTGGCCTGCCACGCAAGTTGCCAGGCGGTCTCGTTCGCCCGTGACGAACTGTTGGCGGCGGCGATCAGCGGATCGGTTTGCGTCTTGCGCAGATTGAGCATGTCGAGCGCGTCGGAGTTGACGAGCTGCAGCCCTTCGATCGGCGCGTCGACGAATGGCTTGACGTATTTGGCGTCGCCGGTCCAGCGATAGGCGGCCCACAGGACGAACCACGGACGCATCCCGGTAGGCACATCCTCATCGCTCTTGAAATTCACCTCGGCGTGCAGCGCGTACTTGCCGTCGGGGCCGGCCTTGTAGTGCGCGAGCAGGCCGTCTGCCAACTCTAGAACCATCTTGCGTGTCTCCGGCGCGCCGTTGAAAAGCACCAGCGAGAGCGCGGGATGGAAGACCATGTAGGAGGCCTCTTTCGACCAGCCCCACACGCCGCCCTCGGCCATCTTGGCTCCATTGAAGTACGCTGACCGCACATGGCGGTGGCCGGCTGCGTTGATGCCGGTGAGCCACTCCAGGCGCTTGGCGGTTACCATCGCTCGCTCAATCTGCTTGGGGCTGCCGAAGTCGAGCAGCATGGATTCGCCAAGCACATTGATGCCGTCCTCGTAGCTGTGCAGCTCGTCGGTCTGGATGGTGGCCAGACCGTTCAAGAACATGTGCTGCGCGTACATCGCGTCCATCTCTTTCCAGAGCGATGCCTTGATCTTGTCGGGAGTGGAGCCCATCATGGCGAGACCGGGCCACCACTCGGTAAAGTCGCTGTCGTCGGAGAGGCCACCGCCGAATTCGCCGTTCGAAATCTGGCGATTGTCGATGTACCAGTTGATAAGGCGCTTGAGATAGCCGAGGTCTTCGACTTGCAGGAAGGCCCACTGCGGCACGCCGGCCGGCGCTTGAGGCAGAATGAACGGCGGCCGCACCTGCTCCATATTTTTCTCGTGCCAGTATTTGCGGCCGAGATCGTTTTGCGGATCGACGCGGAGCAGGTCGCTGATGTCGGCATCGAAACGGTTGAACAGGTTGAGACGGCGCGAATTCACGCTCTCTTCCACCATGTTGGCGTATTCGTCTCGCACCTGCGTCAGGCGGTCGGTGATGTGCTCCGGCAACGCATCTTTATACGCCTTGAAGATGAGGCGCACTTCAGCGCCCTCGAGAGAAGATGTGTTGAACTCCGCACTCTGCGCGGCGATGGTGAGATAGAGGCTCTTGCCGTTGGGCAGAATGCGGTCGCGCGTGTCAAGCCACAGCGTGTGCGGCGCACCGGGTTTGACCGCGAATGTGAAGTAGAGCATGTCGCGCATGGGCCACAGCGGATCCTTGATCTCAATGTTCAGCGGAATCACGCCGTCGGCATTGGGCTGAATCTTGAGCGCGGGCAGATCGATGGCGATGCCGTCGAGACCGCCATCCATGTTTTCCCATCCATAGGAGGTTCCGTGACCGACATCGACCATCTGCGCGCGGAAGTCGGCGGGAATAAGGACGTGCACGATGGGCAAACCTGACTGCTCGTCTTTACGCTTTGTGCCGGGCACACCCGCTGGCATGGCCATCATGGTCATGCGCTCGTCTGCGGGAAAACGGCCGGCGATAAAGTTCACGAGCGGCTTTGTGGATGGATTGTCGTCAGGCGTGATTTTGCTGGTGAGCTTGTAGCGCAGCGTGGCAACACCGGTGGGCTCCGCGCCGGGGTGAACGTAATATGCGGAGAGCTCGCCGATGGGCTGCTCCTGCTCGACGTTCGTGAAGCGGATTTTTTGGCCGGTGATGGGATTGTCGAACTGGTGGTAGGTAATCTCCTGGCCCCGGGGACGCTCGAAGAGAGTTTTCTCAGAGTCGGTTCCCTTTTCCATGTCGTGCGCAAGCAGGCTCATGTTGCCCCACGCTCCGCCGGCAATTTCTAGATGGTTCCAGGGCTCGTCGGGCATGTCGAAGGTGACGGCCTGGCCGGAGAGCGAGTAGCAGTCCCAGTCAGGCAACTCGTAGAAGTCGTCGCGGCCGATGAGGCGGGAGCGATTGTAGACGCCGGGCCACGTGGTTTCGCGGATGCCATCGTTTGCTTTCCACCACCAGCGAGCCAGATCGAACGCGTCGTGAATCTCGACCTTGCGGACGGTGGTTGAAGAGGAGTCGAGTATCACTGGCGTATCGCCGGGGCGGTTCCAGCCGTACTTCAGATTCCACTCCTGCTGCCAATTATCTGCGTGTCCCGATGCATAGGGGGCGGGAGCGGGCGCGGCCGTGTCGGGCGATGCTGCAGTACCGGCGGCAACTTTGCGATCGAGCGCCGGAATTGTCTGCGGCACTTCATTTTTCGCAAGCGATGCGATGTTGTCGTCCGAGAGCATGCGGTCGTAGATGCGCAGTTCATCGAGATCGCCGCCACGTGCATAGCTGTAGGAGCTTTCAACGCCGGTGGGGCCGATGATGCGCGAGTGCGGGCCGAACTGGTCGAGGTTGGTATCGAAGAGGCCGGTAGGGGCCTTGGTGGCGGCGAGCTTGCCGTTCACATAGAAGCGAATGCCGTTGGTCTCGTCCCATGCGAGCGCGAGGTGAGTCCAATCGTCGGGCTTGAGTAATTCGGGGAGTTTGATGGAGACGCGCGTGCGTCCCAGGTTGACGTCGGTGACAAAAGCGTCGAAGCCGTGGCCGTTCCAGTCGATGCGAAGCCACACCATGTCCCAACTGGAGTGGTCTGCGTAGCCGACGCGGAAGACCGGAAACTCAGTTTCGTCAACAGGCGTGCGCGAGCGCCAGTAGAAAGAGAGCGTGCCGCGCTGCGAGTAGATGTTACCCGGCGCCCAGTAAGAGAGCAGTTGATTGTTGCTGCACTCGACGTAAGAGCCATGCACACCGCCGGGAAGAATCTTCACGTCCTTGACGTAATTGGGAACGGGATTTCCTCCGGCAGCATAGTCGGCGTTGAAGCTTTGGTCGCCGGAGAGATAGAAGAGCAGGCCGGGTTCGGAT
This sequence comes from Occallatibacter sp., assembly GCA_035945795.1. Lineage (GTDB taxonomy): Bacteria > Acidobacteriota > Terriglobia > Terriglobales > Acidobacteriaceae > Telmatobacter. The sequence continues at coordinate 35,313 of DASYZU010000030.1, read as the reverse complement.
GCATGCGGATTCGGTGGCTGAATAGTGACCGTGGCGGACGGTGCGTATTCAATGGCGACCTGCGCCTTGACTTGGGACGTGAGAACGATGCCGGCGAACAGGCACAGCATGAGCGAGTGACGCATGCGAACCATGAAGAAATACCTCGAATCCGGATGATGCGGGAGTGCGAAATCTAAGTTCAGAACGTGGCCTACTGGTCAGACCACGTCGAGGAATTGTCGCCGCTAAGGCATGCCTTTGGCAAATACCAAAAGTTTCCGCCGCGGCATTTACGGAATTGCCGCGGCGTTGCGGGGGTATCCTTAGGTTATGAGCACTGCGATGAAAGCTGCCCTGCTTTACGGCGCCAGAGATATTCGGGTCGAGTCGCATCGCCGCCCGGAACTACAGGCCGGGATGGTGCTGCTGCGCAACCGCCGCGTTGGAATTTGCGGATCGGACCTGCACTACTACGAAGAAGGCCATTGCGGCGCGTCTGTGCCCGATCGCCCGTTTGTTCTCGGCCACGAGTTTGCCTCGGAGGTTATGGATGTAGCAGACGGTGTGGACACGGTGAAAGTGGGCCAACGGGTAACGGCGAATCCCGCACGCGCCTGCGGGTTCTGCGATTACTGCAAGGCCGGCCGGGGGAACCTTTGCCGCAAGACCATTATGCTGGGCAGCGCAAGCACCAAGCCGCCAACCAATGGCGCGATGGCGGAGTTTGTGCTGGTGCGCGCCGATCAAATTCACGTGCTGCCGGACGAAATCGACGACATTCTGGGCACCATGATTGAACCCTTTGCCGTAGCGCTGCATGCGTTGAAGCGGTCGAGCGGTGTGTCGGGCAAGCGCGTGCTCGTGCTAGGCGCAGGAACCATAGGACGTCTGGCGGCGATTGCCGCGAAAGCATTTGGCGCGGTTCCGGTGGCGATCACCGAGATTGTCCCCGCGCGGCGCGCCATGGCCGCGGAGGGTGGTGTGGACGTTGTATTCGATCCGGATGCAAGCGATTTCTTTGAAAAAGTCCGTGAGCTGACAGGCGATGGGTTCGATGTGATCTTTGAAGCATCGGCTTCGGCCAGGGCGCTCCGCCAGGCTTTCGAAGTGATCCGGCCTGGCGGAACGATTGTGCAAATCGGCACCGTGCCCACCGAAGACATTCCGCTGCCAGGCTACGATGTGATGCGAAAAGAGATTAACTACATCGGATCGCAGCGATATGGGAATGTGTTTGACGAGGCGATCAGGCTGGTGGCATCGGGACGCGTGGATCTGCGACCTCTCTACAGCGGTGAATTTGCGCCGGACGAGTCAGCGAAGGCTTTTGAATTTGCGGCGGACAAGGCGCGATCGTTGAAGGTACAGATTCAGCTGTGAGCTCTGTCTCCGCCTATGAAGTCTAACGATGCAGCTACATCGCCGCTGGACTCTCGATGCCGAGCCATCCTAATACAACAACCAACTCGCGCAGGGCGACCGCCGCTGTTGCCAGCAGAAATGTTTTTCTCGCCGGGTCCTCTTCGGTGAGGATGTGGTGGCGATGATAGAAGTTATTGAACTCCTGCGCTAGCTGGAAGGCATGCTTGGCGAGATAGGCCAGCTCTGAGGTCGAAATGCACTGCTCCAGCACCAGCGTGCGCCGCGAGGCGCGCAGCCACAACGCCCAGATATCTTCGTTCTCCTCGCCGGCAAGGTAAGGAGCGGGATCTACGGCGGTGAAATTGAGCAACACTTCTTCGGGCGTGGTGGCGGCTTTGCGGAAGATGTTTCGGGCGCGGACTACGGCGTATTGAATGTAGGGGCCGGTTTCGCCCTCGAAGCTCAGCGCATCCTTGAAGTCAAAAGCGATGACTGAGTTGCGCGTGAACTTGAGCATGAAATAACGAAGCGCGCCGATGGCGATCTGCTCTGCAATCTTCTGGCGTTCGCTGTCGTCGCTGCCGGTCTGGCGCGCGTCAACTTCGGCACGTGTGGCGGCGATGAGCTTGTCGATGAGGTCGTCAGCCTTGACGCCGAAACCCTTGCGGCCGCTGACTTCGATGTAGGGACGAGCAAGATCCTCGGCTGAGACGTCGTAGCCTAGTTCGACCGCGCAACGCGGCGTGAGCGCCACCATCTCGTAACTGAAGTGCGTGTAGCGATCGGCCTGGTCGGTATGGCCCATTCCGCGCAAGGCTTGAATGACGTTGGCCTGAGGATCGGACTGGCGCGTGTCGATGACGTTGTAGATGGCCCGCGCGCCTCCAAAATGCGGGTGGGGCTCGTCGCCTTTTTCCGCGGAGATCCAGCACTCGTGGTTGGGATAGGTAAAAAACGGCTTGTAACCGAAGTCCTTGCCCAGCAGACCAAATTTCCAGAGGTGATAAGCAATGTCTTTGCCGACGTAAGTGACCGTGCCGTTGGAGCGAACAATGACCTTCGCGTCTTCGTCGGTGTCCTTCGGACCGTTCTCATTTTGGACTGGCGTCGTTGTGGCGCCGGGGCGTGTCATCACCCAGCAGCCCTTGTTCTTGCCTTCGTTTTCGAAATAGAGCACGCCGGTCTTCTTGAGCTGCTCGAAGGCAGAGTCCCAGAATTTGAGGTGCAGGATTTCGCTCTCGCGGGGCAGGAAGTCGTATTCAATGTCCAGGCGCAGCATGGTTTCAAGATGGCGGCGCAAGACAGCGGTCGAGATCAGTTCGGCTGCAGAAGCGGTTTCGTTGCCGCCCCGTTCAAGCTCATGCAGCGTGGCGTAGCGCAACTTCTTCCGCTCGGCGTTTTCTGCGTCGCTTCCCTGCTCGTACCACTGCGAGGTGCGCGCGTAGAGATCCCAGCAGTAATAGTCGATGCGCTCACCCTTTTGCTTGAGCTCGTCGAACAGCGCGCGAACGTCGGCGAGAGAGCGGCCTTCAAGATGAAGGAACCCGACGACTACATCGGCAACCTGCACGCCGGTGTTGTCGATGTAGTTTTGCACGTCGACCTTTTGCCCGGCGGCGCGCAACAGGCGGACGAAGGTGTCGCCGAGAATGGAGTTGCGTAGATGGCCGACGTGCGCAGCCTTGTTGGGATTGATGCTGGTGTGTTCGACGAGAGAATGGATGCCGCTCGCTTTGAGTTCGAGGCCTGCGCCGCTCGAGACAAGGCGCGTACCAGTGGCGCGATCGAGCCGCGCATTGATGTAGCCAGCCCCGGCCACTTCAAAGCTGGCGAAGCCATCGAGCGTGCCAAGCGCAGTAACGACCTCTTGCGCGATCATCTTCGGCGCCTTACGCAATTTGCGTGCCAGTTCGTAAGCGATCGGTGTTGACAGTTCGCCGAATTTGAGGTCCGGGGGAATCTCGATGGGAATGTTTTGGAGATCGAGATCGTATTTTGACTTGAGAACGCCGCGAAGATGTTCGGCGAACCTGTTCTGCAATTCGAGATACACGTCGGGATGCCTCAGAAATCCTTGATTTTCAAGGTGATTTTACCACCTGCGGTGGGGCGGCCGCGGCTTCGCCGCCTTGAGCCGAGGCTGCTTATGCTTTTTTCCTGTCCCACACCTGCGCCCGAAAAAACTCGCAAGGATTGGGCACGGCAGGTTTCTACGACGGCCAGCGCAAAGGCAATCCCGATGCCGTAAGATGGAGTGTAGATTGCCTCGATATTTCCGGCTGGGGTCAGCGGAGAATTGAACGCAAAGTCCCGCCCATGAACAATTCAACATCCAGTCCAGACCGCTTTTATCTCACCACGCCGATCTACTACGTGAATGCGAGGCCACACCTGGGCCACGCCTATTCGACCATCGTGTGCGATGCCATCGCGCGGCGCAAACGGGCGCTGGGCATCGACACATGGTTCCTGACCGGCACCGACGAGCACGGGCAGAAGATTGAACGGTCGGCCGAGTTGGCGGGCTGCAAGCCTCAAGAGTTTGCGACGGCGATCTCGGCTGAGTTTCGCGGGCTGTGGGACCGGCTGGGAATCAGCTACGACGACTTCATCCGCACCACCGAGGAGCGGCACAAGCGCGGAGTGCAGAAGCTGTTTGCCACGTTGCGCGACAAGGGGTTTATTTACAAGGGCTACTACACTGGGCAATACTGCGTTTCCGATGAGGCATATGTGGACGGGCCGCCGGGTACGCCCTGCCCCGACTGCGGACGCGTTACGGAAACGGTGAGCGAGGAGAATTATTTCTTCAAGCTGTCGGCGTTCGAGCGCAAGCTGCTTGAGTTCTACGAAGCAAACCCGGGATTCATGGGGCCGGAGTCGACCCGGCGCGAGGTAATTTCATTTGTGCGCGGAGGGCTCAAGGATTTGTCGGTGAGCCGGACGAGTTTTTCGTGGGGCATCCCGGTGCCGGGCGATGAGAAGCACGTGGTGTACGTGTGGCTGGACGCGCTGGCGAACTACATTACTGCGCTGGGCTACGGGTCCGATGACCCGAAAGACCAGGCGCGGTTTGCCAGGTTCTGGCCGGCGGATATGCACCTGATCGGCAAGGAGATCAGTCGCTTCCACTGCGTGTACTGGCCGGCCTTTTTGATGGCGGCTGGTATCCCCGTGCAGCGATCGGTGAAGGCCAATGGCTGGCTGCTCTTCGACCAGGGCAAGATGTCGAAGTCGCGCGGCAACATTGTGCGCGCGGAGACGGTGCAGGAGGTCCTCGGCGCCGATGCACTGCGGTATTTCTTACTGCGCGAAATTCCATTCGGACAGGACGGAAGCTTCAGCTTCGATGCGCTGGTACAGCGCTACAATGCAGACCTCGCCAACGGCTACGGCAACCTGGTGAGCCGCGTGGTGAACATGGTGCACAAGTACTTCGGCGGGACAATGCCGGAGGTTGGCGTAGAGACAAATGCGGAGAAAGCTCTTCGCGAAAGCGCAGCGCGAGCCATCACTGCATTTGGGCCGGAGTTTGATGCGCTGAACTTCTCTGAAGCGCTGAAGGCTCTGTGGACGTTGGTGGCGGAGACGGACGGTTACCTGACCGCTAATGCGCCCTGGAAGAAGCCACCGGAACGCTCGGATGCGGATCACGCGCTGTTGCAGGCGCGGGTGCTGGCTACGGCGGCCGAAGCGATTCGCGTAATCACGGCGCTGGTCTATCCCATTCTACCGGACTCGGCTGCGAAGGTTTGGCGACAGCTTGGGCAGGGCGAAATTTCTGAAGCTGCAAAGAAATCGTTTTTGGTAAATCTAGTGTGGGGCGGATTAAAGGCCGGAACGAAATTTGGCGAGCCGGCGCCGCTGTTTCCACGCGCGGAGAAGGATGCGGTCGAGCGTATGCAGAATATTGAAGACGAGAACAACAAGAGCGTTATTGAGGCAGCCGGTGGGCAGGAACACGCATCGAAATCGGCGCCAGAAGCGCCTGCGTCGGCACTGGGCGTTTCGCCTGTGCCCGCGCCGCCACAACCGACTGTGGCTCCCGCCCCTTCCACGCCTTCGGCGGTTCCACTGACATTGCTTGCGGCAGATGCCGCGGCTCAGCCCCCAGCTGCTTCGACTACCGCGCCAGCGCCAGTTGGGACTTCGCAGGAGCCGCAGCACATTTCTATCGACGATTTTGTCAAGGTGGATTTGCGCGTGGCACAGATCCTGGTTGCCGAGCGTGTACCCAAGGCCGACAAGTTGCTGAGGCTTGAGGTGGACCTGGGCTACGAAAAGCGGCAGATTCTGGCTGGCATTGCCCAGTATTACGAGCCGGAAAAGCTGATCGGCCGCAAGATTGTGATTGTGGCCAATCTGGCGCCGCGCAAGATGAGAGGTCTGGAGTCGAATGGAATGCTACTGGCCGCTTCGTTGCCCGATGGCGCGCCGGTGCTGGCCGGATTCCTGGAAGAGGTTCCGCTGGGCGCGCGGCTGAAGTAGGGGCAAGACGAGACGCAAGATGAGCAAAGCTAAGAAGAAGGCCTGAAACCAAGTAGGAATGAAACACTGATCGATATTTCCTTGACGGCCCTTCTATGCTTAATTGTCTTCTATCTCGGGCTACCTGACAGGTGGCTTGCTACGATTTACTGCACGGTGCCGACCTTTTCAGCAACTCTCTCGATCTTCCGCAAGAAATGGGCTTCGACCGATTTTTGGACAATCATGGCTTGCAGCTTGACGGTTCACCTTGCCCCCATTTGGTGGATTTTCGGTTCTATGCTGAGGCGGGTGAGTGACATACCATTGCCGATCTGCATTCCGTTCGGATTCCTAGTGACTGCTGCACTTTATTATGGAATCAAGTTTTTAGAACCTGCGCTCACCTACAAAAGCTCTAATCTAAGAACTCCCCCAAAGTCATAAGGAAGCAATCATGCTCATCGATTCCCATGCACACATTGACAGCGAGCGCTACGCGGACGACCGTGCGGCGATGCTGGCTCGTGCGCGGGAGGCGGGCGTGGGAGCGGTTTTGGCCATTGGCGTTGGCGAGGGTCCGGCCGAGATGCGGCAGGCGCTCGACATATGCCGGCAGTTCAACGGGCAGCCGAATCTTCCCCGGCTTTACGCCAGCGCAGGCGTCTATCCGCACAACGCGCATGAGGCGGACGACGCTGTCCTCGCAAAACTCGACAGCCTGCTGGCCGAGCCTGAAGTGATTGCCTGCGGGGAGATTGGCCTCGACTATTACCACGAGGGCGCTCCGCACGACGTGCAGCGGGCCGGGCTTGTGAGGCAGCTTGAAGTGGCAGCAGAGCGGAAGCGGCCGATCCTGATCCATTGCCGGGATAAGAGCGATGGACCCGGCAGCGCGTGGAACCATCTTTTTCTGACCCTGGACACGTATTGGCGGCACACGGGACTCGGCGGTGTGATGCATTGCTTCGGAGGTGGTTGGGAGGAGGCGAAGCGGTCGCTGGACATGGGTTTTCTGGTCTCTTTTGCGGGAAACCTGACCTATCCCAAGGCCCAGCCGCTGAGGGATGTGGCCGCGCAGATGCCGCTGGATGGCGTTTTAGTGGAAACCGACGCTCCGTGGCTGGCTCCAGCGCCTAACCGCGGCAAGCGTAACGAGTCGGCGTGGGTTGCGGAGACAGCGCAGGTACTGGCCGGGCTGCTGGGCGTTGAGGCCGAAGAAATCGCCGCTGCAACCACGAAAAACTTCCTCAGGCTGTTTCGGCTTAGGGCGGACGTGGGAAACTGGTAGAGTTGCACTGGCAGAGCCCGCCGGCAGCGGGACCAGTGGACCGAAGACAAGAGGACTAGAAAGCCATGGCCCAGGAAAATTCATTCGACATTGTCAGCAAGGTGGACATGCAAGAGGTCCGCAATGCCCTCGATCAAGCGCTCAAGGAGATTCATCAGCGTTTCGACCTGAAGGATTCCCACTCCGAGGTCACGCTGGAGGGCAACGATGCCATTCAACTTGCCTCCGACGGGGAGTACCATCTGGAGGCGGTCAAGGACATCCTGGCGGCAAAGCTGGTGAAGCGGGGCGTCTCGCTCAAGAACATGACATATGGCAAGCTGGAGCCTGCCGCGGGCAAAAGTGTGCGCCAGAAGATATCCTTGCAACAAGGCATCCCCGTGGAAAAGGCAAAGGAGATCGTTCGCCTGGTCAAAGACTCAAAAAAGAAGGCGCAGGCCAGCATCCAGGGCGATACAGTCAGAATATCCAGCAAAGACCGCGACGTGCTTCAATCGATCATCGCTTTGCTGCGGGCAAAAGATCTGGGCCTGGAGTTGCAGTTCACCAACTACCGCACAAACTAACTGGCGGAGAAAATCAGGACGAGAACCGGAGAACTTTGAGCACATTAGCAACAGCGACGGCAAGAGAGGTCTTCGATCTGCTGCGGGACGACCTCGTTGCGATCGAGCAGGAGTTAGGCCGCGACGCCGCCTCGGGCGTAAGCACCATCACGGAGATCGCCGAATACCTGCGTGAAGGAGGCGGCAAGCGCATACGCCCCACGCTCTTGCTGCTGTCCGCGCACGCGCTGGGCTACACCGGCCTGGGCGCCATCCGGCTAGGCGCGGTGGTGGAGATGGTGCACACCGCGACGCTGGTCCACGACGACATTATCGACGGCGCGGATACGCGGCGTGGACGCCCCTCGGCAAACACCGCCTGGGGCAATGAAAAATGTGTTCTGGCCGGCGACTGGCTCTACATGCAGGCCTTCAAGGTGGCCCTGGAAGAGAAAGATCTGCGCGTGCTCGAATTGCTGATCGGCCTGACGCAGCAGATGGTCGAGGGCGAGTTGTTGCAGATTCAGAAGCTCGGCAAGGCCGTCTCTGAGGCCGAGTACTACGACTTGATCTTCCGCAAAACTGCCTGCCTGTTTTCAGTATCCATGCGGTTGGGTGCGGTGCTGGCTGGGGCCAGCCCGGCCGTAGAATCCAGCCTGGCTACTTATGGCCGGACAGTTGGCCTGGCCTTCCAGATTGTGGACGATGTGCTGGACCTGACGGCGACCGAAGAGGTTCTGGGCAAGCCGGTGGCGAGCGATCTGCGCGAAGGCAAAGCGACCCTGTCGGTGATCCACTCCATCGACCACGGAACGGCGAAGGACCGGCAGATCATCCAGCGGGTTTTGGACGACCGCAGCTTTGAAAATGCAAGCCGCCAGCAGATCCGGGAGATCCTGGTCCGCAACGGCTCGGTCGAGTACGCCAGGACCGTGGCTGACCGCTACGCAGAGCAGAGCCGCCAGGCTTTGGCTCAGCTGGCCGACTCCGAGTTCAAGCGCGCCTTGCTGTGGGTGCCGGACTTTGTGGTGGCGCGGGAGAAGTAATGGTGCGAAGAAAAACCGGACAACCTTTGTGGGTCGCAGTCGACCGATACCTGGGCGGCGTTCTGGCTCCGTCTGATGAGCATCTCGAAGCCGCTCTCAAGGCCAATCGCAAAGCCGGGCTGCCGGCAATCGATGTGTCCCCGCTGCAGGGCAAGTTTCTTCATGTGCTGGTGCAGATGACCCGGGCGAAGCGGGTGCTTGAGATCGGCCTGCTCGGCGGCTACTCGACGATCTGGATGGCGCGTGCGCTGCCCAGGGGCGGGCGCATTGTTTCGCTGGAATTCAATCCGAAGCACACAGAGGTGGCACGCGCAAATTTGAAGCGCGCCGGCCTGCTTGGGCGGGTGGATGTGCGTGTGGGACCGGCTCTGGAGAGCCTGCCGGTGCTTGCTTCCGAGGGCGGAGGCAAGTTCGATTTGATCTTCATTGACGCTGACAAAGTGAACAATCCGCAGTATCTCGAATGGGCCTTGAAGCTGTCGCGTCGCGGATCGGTGATCGTGGTGGACAACATCGTGCGCCAAGGGATGGTGATTGAAGCCAAAAGCGCCGATCCCGATATCCAGGAGACGCGCCGCTGCCTGAAGATGATGGCGGCCAATCCGCGGCTGTGTGCCTTTGCAATGCAGACGGTTGGTGTGAAGGGCCTGGACGGGTTTGCGCTGGCCGTCGTGATCACGTAAGTCCTGCGCTGAACGGCCGGTATCTCAAGAAAAAATATCAACAATCAGTAGAGTTCTGCGGCCAGGTTTCGTGCGGCGGCGGTAGAATTCTGTGCAACATGAACGAGCGCCTTAAGAAGATACGCCAACTTCTGAGCGAACTTGAAGCTGAGATGAAGGCCGGGACTCCGGGAGGAGATCGCGATTTCTCTGCCCTGGAATTATCGCTCGTAATTCAGGAGATTGTTGACGACCTGCAACCACTGCTGACGCCTTACGACGCCGCGTTCTACTGGTACCTTTTCCGGCATTCCATCGCCAAGGATGGGAACCCACTGCTCCGCGTGAGCACGCGTCACCTGAGCAAGGCAGTCGTCCGGTCTTCCTACTCTCAGGCTGTCGAGAACACAATATCGCTCGGCAAGGTGCAGGAGACGATTCGGGCGTTGGAGAGCATCGGCGCAATTCGAAAAGAAGGCGATCCGAACCGGGATGGCACGCTTTATCGGATTCTGGTTCCTGGCGAAATTGAGGCTTGCCGCAAGTTCCGCTCGGAGAGAACGGAGTCTGAACAACAGTTCAAATTCCCGTCGGCTGGGATCGAAATCAACTAGTTCAACGCTGGATTCCTTGCTTTAAGCGTCTTGGACGACAGTTCCCTGGTGGTAGACAATCTTCCAGCCTTCTGAAGTTTTCTCCCAGATCGTGGCCCGCCGCGTGAGATGCGTGCTGTCCTGAAGCAGGGTGTAGGTCAGTAGATAGACATCCGCAGCCAGCCTGCGGCAATGGAAGTCTCTGGTCTCCCATACATCGACTTGGGAGGCGTCACGGCGCTGCTCCAATACATCCAGAACAAATTGCCTGGAGTAACGGCGGCCGGATGCGCCGGTCTCCCAGAAGTCATCGACTGTCATTTTTTCGAGATCGGCCCGCGACATCGCAGAATCCGGCCAATGAAAGATGGGTTCGAGGCTGGAGAGTTCGGCGAGGATGCTATGCAGTTCAGGGGCGGTGCTGAGAGTGGGCTCCATGGCAAAGAGGATAGCGTGGCCTCCCACCCTTTTCGCAAAGAACGCGAAAAGGATGGGGCGCCCAGATTAAGGGCTTTACTCGTTCGCCATCAACGCCCGCAGTGCCTCGGCGTAGTGATCCGGCAGGGGCTTCTTGTTCAACTGGTCGTCGCAGACAACATGCAGCGTCTCGCCCTCGGCCAGCAGCGTGGGCTGTTTCCCTTCAGAGGCTTTGCGCAGGATGCGATAGGCGAACTTGAGCACTGATCCACGCAGAAGTGCGGGGCGGGTTTCGATCAAGATTTCGTCGTCGTAGCGGGCCGGAGAGCGATAGCGGCAGCTGGCCTCAACTACCGGCAGAATGCACTCGTGCTCGGTTTCCAATTGGCTGTAGGCAAGGCCCAGGGAGCGCAGCAGCTCGACGCGGCCAATCTCAAACCAGACCAGGTAGTTGGCATAGTAGACGATGCCCATCTGGTCGGTCTCGGCATAGCGCACCCTTACCTGCGTTGTTACTGGCATTTGGAAAACTCCACAGAAAGCTGGACAGGTTCGAAGCTTCCCATCCTTTCGCCAGGAAGAACGCGAAAGGATGGGCACGGATAACTGAACACTGTTCACTGTCCACTATTTCACGGCTTGAGGTGCGTGAAGATCGGCAGTTTGGTCACGTCGTTGACGATGATGAATACGAAGAAGGCGACCAGCACGACAAAGGCGGCCTGGTAGATGCGCTCCTTCACGTTGATGCTGATATCGCGGCGGATGACGCTCTCAATCAGCAGCAGCAGAATCAGGCCGCCATCGAGAATCGGGAACGGCATTAAGTTGAGAATGCCGAGGTTGAGGCTGATCTCACCTGCCAATCCGAACTTCGGATACCATCCCTTCATCTCTGCAGCATCACCGGCCATGCGGGCAATGCCCACCGGACCGGAAAGCTGCGAGACCGATATTCTGCGTGTAAAAATTCGTTGCAATACTTCGACGATGAGGAAGGAGTTGTCGGCGCAGAAGGTGGTGGCCTTATTCAGAGCCTTGCCCACAGGCAGCGGGCTATTGCGGAAAGGAACGGGAACAGTCACAAAGCCCAGCTTATAGCCGGTTGAATCGAGCTTGGAGGGATGAGCCACCATTTGCAGTGTGGCGCCATTGCGCAACACCCCGAGCGAAATGGGCTTGCCCTGCCCGGCCTGCATATAGGCCAGAAGCGTGGACACGGAATGGAAGGGGTGGCCATCGACGGATTCGATGCGGTCTCCCGCGCGGAGGCCGGCCCGTTCCGCGGGAGTTCCCGGCACTACATCCTGAACGCCGATGGGCCCGGACATAATTTGGGCCAGCAGACCAGCATCACTCAAGTCGAAGTCATCCTCTTTGGCTTCCGAGGGAATATTCAGCGTGAGATTGAGGGCCGTGCCGCCGCGTTCGACGGTGACCGGAACCGGCTGGTTGGCATTCAACTTGGCGCGTTCGTAGATCTTTTCCCAATCGGGATTGTTGGTGTTGTCAAAATGGCGGATATAGTCGCCGGCCTGGAAGCCTGCAAGGGCCGCGGGCGAACCCGGCGTGACCCACTCGACGGTCGTGGTATTGACCTGGATCGATGGAACCTCGTTGATGAATCCGAAGTAGAAAGCCATCAGGACGAGAGCCAGGATGAAGTTAGCCCCGGGCCCGGCCAGTCCGATCAGGATCCGCTGCCAGCGGGGATGGGCGGTGAAGGAGCCGGGGTCTTCGGCCAGCTTTTCGACGAATTCGCCGTCAGCCGCGCCACTGATTTGATCTGGAGTCTCGCCGGTCATCTTGACGTAGCCGCCCAAGGGCAGCAGGCAGACCTTGTAGTCGGTTTCTCCGTACTTGAAGCCGAAGAGGCGCGGCCCGAAGCCGAAGGAAAACGCCTCGACGCGTACTTTGACGAGCTTGGCAACGGCAAAGTGTCCAAACTCGTGGACGATTACCATTACGCCCACAAGGACGATGAAAGCTGCGGTTGAAATCAGGAATTCATGCATAGATGTGGGGTCTTATCCTCAAAAGGGGGTCTTGGAGGCTGCTTGGGCTCCCAACCTTACCGTGGAATCTGGGCATAGATTGGGCACCTCAATCTTGATCGGCTTATGCGAGCAGGGCACGAGCCGTTTGACGCGCCTCCCGGTCTGCTGCGAGCACCTCCGCGATTGTTGCGGGGTGAGCCTCCGGCGTGGACGCGAGTACTTCCTCAATTGTACGCGGGATTCCCATGAAGGAGCTACGACCTTCGAGGAATGCCTCTACAGCAACTTCGTCAGCGGCATTAAGGGCAATGCAGTGCGATCCGCCCTTTTCAGCGGCCTCAAAGGCTAGGCGAAGGCAGGGGAAACGCTCTAGGTCGGGCGGCTCAAAGTCCAGGTGGCGCAGGGCGCCCAGGTCAAAGGTAAGCGTGGAGGCCGGCCGCTCCGGCCAGGCGAGCGCATAGAGAATGGGCAGGCGCATATCTGTGACTGAAATTTGCGCCAGGATCGAACCGTCGACATATTCCACCAGCGAGTGAACGGTGGACTGGGGATGAACGGTAACCCGCACCTGTGAAGACGGCACGTCAAAGAGGCGGCAGGCCTCGATAACTTCAAGGCCCTTGTTCAACATGGTGGCTGAATCGATGGTGATGCGGCGGCCCATGACCCACGTGGGGTGCTTGAGCGCCTGCGCGGGGGTGATGGCGTCGAACTGAGCTAGAGGAAGTTCTCTGAACGGCCCACCCGAGGCCGTGAGCCAGATGGTCTTTACCTCGGAGTGTGCACCCACACGCAGGCACTGGTGGACGGCGTTGTGCTCGCTGTCGATGGGCAGGATGGGCACATTGCGTTCGCGCGCTGCGGCGGTGAGGATTTCGCCGGCGGCGACCATGCACTCCTTGTTGGCCAGGCCCACGGGTTTGCCAGCCAAAATGGCAGCGTGTGTGGCTTCAAGACCGGAGACGCCGACGATGGCCGAGACGACAAAATCCGCGTCGGGGAGAGTGGAGCATGCCACCGTTCCGGCAGTCCCGTAGGCCACTTCGATTCTGGTGACGCCAGCCGCTTTGAGGCGGGAAGAAAGCTGCCCGGCGAGCTCTTCCGTGGCCAGCGAGACAATCCGCGGCCGCCAGCGGACGGCTTGTGCAAAGGCTTCGTCGAGGTTGCGCCCGGCAGCGAGCGAGGCCACCTGATAGCGGTCGGGAAACTGCTCAACGATGGAGAGGGTGCTCTGGCCGATGGAGCCGGTGGAACCGAGAATGGCGAGTCGCTTCAAGATACGGAAATTACCCTAGAACATCTGGTGAATAACCTGAGCGTACCACAGCGCCGGAGCGGCCAGCAGCAGGGCGTCGATGCGGTCCAGGACGCCGCCGTGGCCGGGCAGCAAAGTGCCGGAATCTTTCACGCCTACGGAGCGCTTGAGCGCGGACTCGGCCAGGTCGCCCACCTGTGCGGCGACATTGACGACCGCAGCCAGCACCAGCCAGTACCAGAAGACTTCGGGATAGGAAAGCACGGCTGAGTTCCACTGCTGCAGCAGTTCTGCCAGGCCCATCAGTGCGCCGGCCGCGAGCAGGCTACCGGCCATGGAGCCTACCGCGCCCTCCCAGGTCTTGTTGGGACTGAGCTTGGGCGCGAGCTTATGTCTACCCCAGGCGCGGCCTACGTAGAGGGCTAAGGTATCTCCCGCCCAGACTACGCAGAGCAGAAAGGTGACTAGAGAAGGGCCGTTGGCCTCCTCGTGCAGGGTGGGCAGGGCAAGCATCGTAAAGCCCACATAGAGCAGGCAAAAGACAGAGGCAGAAGAATCAGCCATCACGTGTTCAACCGGCCTGAGGAAGGTGCAGTAGACGAGCAGACCCAGGGCCAGGATGCCGAAGACGGCTTCGGTTTGATGGAGCCAGGCAAAGGTGTCGGCTAAGAGTCTGGCTACAAAGAGGCTGATGATGGCTAACATCGAGGCAATGCGCGGGGGGTTGAAGCCGCCCTGCTCGGTGAGGATGATGTACTCCCACCCAGCCAGCACCGCGACCGCCGCGACCGCCAGCGTGAAGATCCACTGCCAGCGCGGTCCCAGGAATACCAGAAACAGGACGAGCGGGATCAGGATGGCGGCGGTAATTACACGTTTCATTCAGGGTTGAGGATACACCGTTGAGCGGTTTAACCGGTTTGGGGCGCTGCAGGAAGGAGGAGATGAAGGTTAATTTTGTAGCGGGCGCTCTGCGGAGAATCAAACGCGAGATCTGGGTCACCCGGCTGCGAAAGGCAATGACGACCTGAGGGAATTCATCTTCGAGTCATTTTCTCCTCGAGCGGTAAAGAATTGGAAACCTTGATCCAAATCGATACTGACACCGGATCTTTGTTGCCGTATATTTTGGATCATTGTGACAATAATTACATGCCAATCGTAACGTTGCACAAGAATGAAAGTGTACGTAGCCTAAGTTTGTCCGTTGGTAACCCCGGGCCGATAAGAATTTACTTCCCATAATTTCCGGCAAGCTGTATCCTGCTTTCCTCTTTACCCCCTTGGAGGCTACCGATGAGAATGAAGCTTGCGTTTCTGCTTTCAGCCCTTTGTCTTGGTGTCACGGCCACGCCCCTTCTGGCACAAAACGCCCAGGCAGTGCAGAATTCCCATGCCAATATCGTGGTGCCCGATTCGACCATCGAGCACGGTGAGGATATTGGCATTCGCGCCCACACAAACCATCTCATCCTGGTGCGGCCGGATGCGAGCCCGCAAGCTTCGAGCGGGCCAACCGGCAACACGCCGGCGACGATCTATCCCGTTTATCTGCCTGGGGTGACCAGCCTCACCACGGGCGGAAGCGGCACGATTGCGATTGTCGACGCTTACGATTACCCGACCGCGGCGAATGACTTAAGTGTCTTCTCGTCGACTGTGGGTTTGCCTGCTTGCACAACGTCCAATGGCTGCTTCAAAGTGGTTTATGCCAACGGCACAAAGCCCAAAGGAAATTGCGGCTGGAACCAGGAAGCGGCTTTGGACATTGAGTGGGCACATGCCATGGCGCCTCAGGCGAAGATTGTCCTGGTGGAAGCTGGCTCCAACAGCTTCGCGAATCTGTTTGCCGCCGTCAATGTGGCTACCCAGCAGGTGCAAAGCGGTGGCTCAGGTGAGGTCTCGATGAGTTGGGGAGGCAGCGAGTTTTCAGGTGAAACAGCCGATGACTCCTATTTCAACAACCCCAACAGCGGCGTTGTGTATTTTGCATCTAGCGGCGACACAGGCGGGGCAACAATCTACCCGAGCGCATCGCCCAATGTGGTTGCGGCAGGCGGCACTACGCTGAATCGTAGTCCCAATAGTCCCCGCGGAACGTTCGTGAGCGAGACCGGTTGGAGCGGCAGCGGTGGAGGCCCATCGAAGTACGAGCCCCTTCCTTCGTATCAGATCGGGATCGCTGGTGTGAGCGCAACGCAGCGCTCTATTCCAGACTTCTCCTTCGACGCGGATCCCTACACTGGCGTGTCCGTCTATGACTCGACCCGGTGCCAGGGGATGTCAGGGTGGCTCGTGTTTGGTGGAACAAGCGTTTCAGCGCCATCTTTGGCTGGAATTGTGAATCGGGCGGGAACGTTCAGTGCCAATTCGGTCAACGAACTTGGGAAAATGTACACGAACATTGTCTATCCAACCAACTTCTACGATGTCACTGCCGGCACAGCAGGAAGCTACACCGCTCAAGTTGGATGGGATTTCGTGACGGGAATCGGCTCCTCGCGTGGCACTGGGGGCAAGTAGGGAAAAGGGACCTTAACGGTCGTCAGACAGCCGCAAAGGCCAACGCTGAATTTGAGGCGCTTGGGGCGCGGCTAAACCCGCGCCCCTTCAAAGCAAACACGTCTCGTGTAGTCACATTCACTGCCTGAATGAGATTTCGCCAACTGTCTCAGCCGGCGGCGAGTTTTATGCGGTCGGGGTCTTCTTCTACTTCGCCGCAGTCTTCGCCGAGTCCGCCGTAGCGGCGCTCGCGGCGCTGGAAGTCGGCGATAGCTTCGAGGAGATGGATGCCGCGGAAGTCGGGCCAGTAGCGGTCAGTAACGAAAATCTCGGTGTAGGCGATTTGCCATAACAGATAATTTGAAATGCGCATCTCGCCGGAGGTGCGGATGAGCAGGTCGGGGTCGGGCATGTGCGCCGTGTAGAGATGGCGGTGAATGTCTTCTTCAGTGATGCGGTCGGGACTGAGGTTTTTGAGCTTCATCTCGGCAGCGAGGCCGCGAAAGGCGTCGACCATTTCTGACCGGCCGCCGTAGTTGAGGGCCAGGGTGAGGGTGGTGCCGGTGTTGCGCGCCGTGGTCTCCGCGGCCCAGGCCATTTTTTCCTGGACGTCGGGGGCCAGTTCGCGGGTGCGGCCGATGTAGCGGATGCGCACGTTGTTGTCCATCATGCGCTGCAGGTTGGTCTCGAGGTAGCTCTTGAGCAGGCGCATGAGGAAGCTGACCTCGGCGCGGGGACGGCGCAGATTGTTCTCGAGAGAGAAAGCATAAAGCGTGAGCCAGGGAAGGCCGATGCGCGAGGCGGTCTCAGTAACCAGTTGCACACTTTTGGCGCCCTGCTGGTGGCCGAGGAAGCGCTTGAGCGAGCGTTGGCCTGCCCAGCGTCCATTGCCGTCCATGATGATGGCCACATGCTCGGGCAGGCGCTCGGGCTTCAGCGTCGCATAGATAGCCCGCTCCTCATCAGTCAGTTCATGGATGCGCAGCGTGCCTGCAGAATACAAAGGAGTCGCCTCTACATTACATTTGCGGCTTCCAGGGCTGGCGCCCAGGGAGCATCGAAAATCGACGCTGGGAGAGCTTACGCCTGCTCCGAATCAAGGGTCGTTAACCCTCAAAAATCTCCGTCCGGCGAAAAACCCTCGATAGCCACAGCCGCGGAGTAATACCATCGACCCTAGCACAAGCGCCCATGGGCTGCAATCGCCCGGCAGCCAGGGTGCGGAGCGTGGCCAGAATGGACCGTGCCGGCGGTGAAACCGGCATCGGTCGCCAGGCATTCTGGCGCAGGAGACTCCCGGCGCTGAAGGCCCTAGGCGGAGCGGCGGCGGCCGGTCGCGGCGTCGCGAACGGCGCCGTAGATCAGCGTCCGATGGAGCGAGTCCAGATGAGGCAGCAAGTTGGCAATCTCGGCCAGAAACGGATCGGCCAGGATGGCGGCCACTTCCTCTTCGCGGCGGCTGCGCGAGTCCCGTACGAGCTGGCACACATTTACCTCGAGAGCCGAGGCAAGGCGCTCCAGCGAACCGAGCGTGGGGATTGCCTTGCCGTTCTCGATTTTCGAGATATAGGTACGAGGCACCTGCATGCGCCCGGCCAGTTGTCGCTGGCTGAGGTGGCGCGCGCGGCGAATTTCCCGCACTTGCCCGGCAACCTGCAATCCGGCCTCGGCTGAAGCAGGCACGGGTGGGTTGGTCACCAATTGTGGCGCGAGCTGGACTGGTTCCTCAATATCGAGGGGCCGGTGGCATTTTCTGCAAAGGGAGTTACTGGTTTTATATTGCATGAGCCTGCAATGCTCACACCGCACTACTTCGCGTGTTTCCACGCTGACGAGAGTGGTAGCCATAGGCTTCAGGTGCGGAGCGCCAGAGCAGGGCCCCCGGGGTGCTTTTTTTGCACCGCGATATGGGCTACTGTCGACGAAATGAACCATAATTGTCAAGTAGAAACTTGGGGTCAAACCGAAGAACCCAGGAAGATACCCTGAAAATCCAGGAAAAACGCGAACCACGCTAATAAACCATGGGGTGAAAATAAATGAGCACAGGCAGTGATGGAGTGTACGGACGCGAGCAGGCATGGCAACTGCTGACCGAGTGGACACAAAGCGAGAGCCTGCGCAAACATGCTCTTGCAGTGGAGGCCTGCGTTACCGCATTCGGCGAGGCTGAGGCCGACCGGCTGGGACTGACCGGCCCCGAGTCTGCCCAGGAGCGTGCTGCGCTGATTGAGCTCTATGCGACCACTGCCCTGCTGCACGACTTCGACTACGAGCGCCATCCGACCGCCGAGGAGCATCCTTTTGTGGGTGTGCGCGAGCTGGAGCGGCTGGGCTGGCCGCTCGCGATGCGCACAGCCATCCTGGGCCACGCGCAATACTCCGGCGTGCCGCGCGACACGCATCTCGCCAAGGTGCTGTTTGCCTGCGATGAGCTTGCCGGCTTTCTGACTGCCTGCGCGCTGGTGAAGCCAAGCAAGGCTATCGCCGATGTGGAGGTGGCAGGCGTACGGAGGAAGATGAAGGACAAGCCCTTTGCCCGCAGTGTGAATCGGGCGGATGTGATCCAGGGCGCGGAGGAGCTGGGAGTGGAACTGGATGCCCTTATCGCCTTCTGTATTGAGGCGATGAAGAAGCGGGCGCCGGAGTTGGGGCTGTAGCTTCAGATCTCGGCCGCGGGATTACCGCGCTATTTCTTCACATATCTTCCGTTTTCGAAGTCCAGGACTTCCATGCCGGAATCCATCGCACTCAAATGCGAAATAAATACCAGGGTTGGATAAGGCTGGCCGGGCTGTCGCCGGGTTGCTACGCCCCATCCGAAACTTTCCCCAAGCAGACTTGCCGCCGAAGGCGACGTTTCCACGATTAGCAGCCGTCCGTTCACACCGTCGGAATCGGGATTGTAGGGGGCGTTTCTCATCACATAGAGGTGTGCGTTGCTGGGCAGTGCCGCCACCTGGGTGACCCGGAACTCTTGCAGCATCTCCCTGCGCTCGCGGTTCGTCGGGCGCCTCTGTACGTTGGCCTTGGGATCGGTGCTGATCCAACGGTCTTCGACGTCCTGGTCCAGCACATCCTTCAGGGCCGCGGCAATGTTATCTGCCTCGCGTGGGGTTACATCCGAATCTGCGAAGTGTGGGCCGACAAGGGCGAAGTCCTTGGGCGACAGGCCGCGCGCGATCCCCTGGCGGTCCGGCTTCGTTCCTGTTCCGGCTTGAGACGTCGCAGTCGCAGCAAAGCAGAGGAAAAGTGCGCCGAAAAAGAGATGGCGCAGCGACTCCCGCATTTGAATCAGCATGACGACTCCCAACCCACGGACGTGGACCTTGCCGCGGGGCCTCGGGCTCTAATTTTGGCATAACTGAGGAACCGGCGGCTCTGCGGCTGGTTAGAGAGGAGACACATAACACCAAAGTTGCAGATTTTCATGACCCATAATAGGTACAAATGGACGATAATCGGGGAACCCTGGGAAGAATGCCCCATTGCCGGGAGGTCCTAGCATCATGCTGAAATTCTTTGGAAGCAAATTCGGAAGCAACGCCCAACCGCAAGGCAACCAATCCGCCGGGCTTTCCGCGATAGAGGCGCAATACGAGCGCGAGATGCAGGCTAACCTGGCTGCGCTGGCCGAACGGCGGCGGAAGACGCGACGCAAACGCTCGGTGATGGATTGGGCCGAGTATTGGCCGCTTGCGATGGGAATTGTTATCTCCTGTTTCGTTCCGCAGTTGCACAAGCTGGTGGTCCCGTACCGGCCGTGGGGAATGTGGGTCGTATTCCCCTTCGCCGCACTCATCGACCGCCCGGAGGTAGGGTTGAGCCAAGGTCTGGCTTCAACACTGCCGCTGATGATTATGTATGCCCAATTCCCACTCGAGGGTCTGCTGGCCAGGTTCGGGCTGAGGGGCCGCGTGACGGTGCTTCGCGTGTTGGGGCAAGTGCTGTTTCTTCACGTAATGGTATTTGTTGAGTTGTGGCTGGTGAGCGGCCCTTGGGGCAAGAGATAACGGCGCGTCGGTGCGCGCTTTCAATCTGATAACGGGATAGATTCCCAGTCATGCAGCAGTAGTCCAAAGACGTTCGCACTTGCGTTTATCTCTCCGGATTTCGCAGCAGGACAAGCTCAAAGACCAACAAGGCATTCGCTCAGGGGCTAAAGCCCTGTCGTTTAAGCAGGACCAGTGGCGTATGAGAGTCAAGGCTGAAGCCCTGACCTACCAGCCGCGTCCTATCACGGCTTCTCCTCGTGCGGAGATTCCGAAGAGCCTCTGAAATTCAATTTCAAGCCAGCGGGTTGTTCGCCCTTAATTCGGTCACAATCTCGGCGGCTGCTACGCGGGCTTTCACTTCCTGGTCGGGAGGAAAGCTGATGGCGCCTACGCGCGCATGGCCACCGCCACCGTAGCGTTCGCACACCTGGGCGAGGTTCACCATCTTCGTCGGATCGGCCTTGGTCCATGGGTTGGAGCCCACGGCAACTTTGGTGCGGAAGCTGGACTTGGAGAGGCCGATCGAGTATGTCGCGCCCGGGTAGAGATAGTAGGGGATGAACTTGTTGAAGCCCTCGAGTGGATGGTCTGTGATGTCGAAGAAGATGGTGCCGTCGCGCTCTTCAGCGCGGCTGCGAATCAGCTCCAATGCCTGACCGTGGCGCTCGAGCAGCGGCGGCAGCAGACCGGCCACAAAGGGCTGGCTGAGGATCTCTGCGAGAGGCAGCGAGGTGAGCAACGGAATCAGGCGCGGAATAAACTCGGGGTCCTGATTGGACTCGATGATCAGCGTCAGCTTCATGGCCGGAGCGGCCATTTCAACGGCCGACTCGGGACTCTCGTAGAGCGCGCCATCGACGATGTCGGCCCAGTGGATCAACTCCGCTACCGGAGCGGTATTGAAGCCGTAGCGGGTTGCGGCAATGTGGGCCAGAAAGCTTGTGCATGAGGTGTACTTGGGGTCAAAGAACTTGCGCGCGCCGCAGACTGGATCCTTTTGGCAGGCCAGAAAATGCTGGTGATCCCCGGGCGTGAGGAAGGCCGACTGGTGGTGATCGAACCACCATGTGATTTTTGGAGAGGCCGAGTACTTGAAATCGACGATGGCATTTTCGTCGCCGGTGAATTCGCTCTCGTCAAAGAGCGCGCCGGCGCGATGGACCAGGCCGTGATACTCATAAATGGCGTTGGGGTCGATGCACTCGCGGTGGAAGCGGGTGAACAGCGAGGCCGAGCAAGCTCCGTCGAAACATTTGTCGTGAAAGAAAACGCGAACCCGCAAAAGCTGAGTTCCTCCTGGGCCGGAAGAGCAAAGAACCGGAACTGTTAAGCATCAAGGGATCGGCTTCTTGTGTCAAGGCGGCGGAAGCGCGAAAAGAGGCCTTTTGCGTCGTGGAACCGGTCAATTCGCAATTTCGTAGAGTATCTTTCCATCAGTACAAGTTATTGGTCGCAAACCTGTTTTATTTTGAAGGAGGCTCCATGGAGCCTGAAAATCAGACTCCGGTGCGGACAGAACGGCCGGTGGGCAGAGGCTCGAATGGGGTTCGGCTGGTCCCCGATCCCGATCCCCATGAAATTCGCAATCTGGACTGGGTTCTGATCGGCAGCCAGGGCCTGCGGGCGGGCTGGTCGGTGGCGATTTTCCTTGCCGTGTACCGTCTCTTCGCCGTGATTCTCGGAGCCATGGCTGTCGGGTTTTATCCACCTGTTGCCAGATACGATTTTTCGCCGGCCACGGCGTTGGTCAGCGAGCTGGTGCCGTTCATTGCCATGCTGGGGGCGGTGGCGATGGTGAGCCTGTTTGAGCACCGGAGCATCGTGGAGTTCAACCTGAACGGGCCTCGGAGACCTGTGAATTTCCTGTTCGGAATGGCGGCGGGGTTTCTGGCGCTTTCGATGCTGGTGGGGACGCTCGCGTTTGGAGGATGGCTGCACTTCGGGCCCGTCGCGCTCTCGGGAGCGAACGTAGTGAAATTTGCCGCGCTATGGGGCTGCGCCTTCCTGCTGGTGGGCTGCGTGGAGGAAGGCATCTTCCGCTGCTTTTTGCAATTCACCCTTACGCGCGGCATCAACTTCTGGTGGGCGTTCGGAATCGTCGGCGTTGTTTGCCTGGACCTGCTGTCGCGATCCCGGGGCCAGGTGGGCATTATCGCCTTCCTCTGGGTGGAGCCGCTGCCGGCCGTCAGCGGCAATGGCGTTTGGGGAGTGTATGCCGTGGCGCTGCTGGGGCTGGCTCCGTGTCTGCGCATGCACCTTACGAGAGCTATGGGCGCGGGGTTCTGGCAGGCGGCCTGGGTTACTTCAACGCTGTTCGGGTTTGTGCACACCGGCAACAACGGCGAGAACTGGATCGGGGTCTTCGCTGCGGCGGCGATCGGTTTTGTGTTCTGCGTGAGCGTGTGGGTTACCGGCTCGGCCTGGTGGGCCATTGGCTGCCACGCTGCCTGGGACTGGGCTGAAACTTATTTCTACGGCACTGCGGACAGCGGCCTCGCTTCAAAGGGGCACTTTCTGAGTACGAGCCCGGTTGGCAACCCTCTTTGGAGCGGTGGCATGGCTGGGCCGGAGGGCAGCCTGCTGGTGCTGGGCGTGATTCTGCTGCTGCTGATGGCGTTGCTGGTGATTTACGGACGCGGACGGGCGGCTCTAACAGTCATGGAGCAACAGAGCGCCTGAAGAGTCCAGGATGGCTCGGGCTTAGCCGAGCAGTTGCAGCTATCCGCACAAAAAGTCGAGTCCTCACTAATAGTTCCAAGGCTTGCATCAAACCCCTTCGTACTTTGCGGCGAAGATCGTGCGCTGACACTGCACTGAGCCTCGCGTCTCGCAGCGGTATCCTGTTGTTGACCTATGATCGACATTCTTCCCATCGATGATGCGCGCGCTACCGGTGCAGCCAGACCAATCCGCAAACGCAAACAGCGCTGGCCGCGGATTGTGCTCTGGACAGTGTTGGGCCTGCTTACGCTGGCGATGCTGGCCGTATGCGTGGGCGTGCTGTGGCTCCGCTCCGCAGAAAAGGCCGCGCTCCCGGCACTGGATGGTGACGTGCATCTGGCCGGTCTCGCTGCGCCGGTCGTCGTGCGGCGCGATGGCCACGGAGTGCCTCACATCGAAGCGGTGAGCCAGGACGACCTGTTCGTGGCCCAGGGATATGTGACGGCGCAGGACCGGCTGTGGCAGATGGATACGTACCGGCGCAACGCCAACGGCGAGCTGGCGGAGATCATGGGGCCCTCGCTGGTGGAGCACGACAAGGCGCAACGGGTGCTGCAGTTTCGCAATACGGCACGGCGTGTGTATGCCAATCTACCTGCGGCCGACCATGCGCGCCTGGATGACTACGCGCGCGGCGTGAATCTATTCATTGAGCAACATCGGGACTCGCTTCCGGCGGAGTTCCGGCTGCTCGCATATCGACCGCAGCCCTGGAGCGGCGTGGATTCAGTGAGCGTGGGTCTGATGATGGTGCAGATGCTGGATACGCATTGGCCGACCAAGCTCTCAAGGGAGCGGATCGCCGCCATACTGGGCAACACCGGCCTGGGACCCAGTCTGGAGGCCGACCTCTACCCGGTAGGTTCGTGGCGCGATCGTCCGCCCACCGGGATTTTGCTGGACCTGAGCCAGCCGCATGCGGAGCCGGCTCCGGCGAAAAACGACAACGATGAGGAGGAGGATGAGCCTTCCACCGCAAGCGCGACGCCGCTTGGTACGGAAGCCGCCCCGGTTTTCCACCCCAGCAACAAAGACCCGTCGCCGCCCGCAGGCATGCCTGCGGCGACATTGCCTGCACTGGTAGACCCGCGCGCGCTACTGGCCGTGATGGGGCTGCCCGACTGCGAAGGCTGCGTGGCGGGCTCGAACAACTGGGTGGTGGCGGGCAAGCACACTGCCAGCGGCAAGCCGCTGCTCTCAAACGATATGCACCTGGGCCTGACGGTGCCCAACATCTGGTTCATGGCCGACTTGAGCGCGCCGGGGTTTCACGCCGCCGGCGTCACGCTGCCGGGTATGCCGTTTGTGATTGCCGGGCACAACGAGCACGTGGCCTGGGGCTTTACCGCGCTGATGGGCGATGTGCAGGACCTCTACCTCGAAAAGCTCGACAGCAAGGGCAACTACCAGGGCGCGGATGGAGCCTGGACGCCGTTGACGATGGACCACGAAGTGATCCACGTGCGCGGCGGGCGAGACGTAGCGCTTGATGTCCAGCTGACCGGGCATGGGCCGCTGCTGAACCCGATTCTGCCGAAGGTGACGCGTCCGCTTGCGCTCAAGTGGACGCTCTACGATACGACGCTGAATACCATTCCGCTCTACGAGATCGACACAGCGGCGAACTGGGCGGATTTTTCTGCGGCGCTCGAGACGTGGAGCTGGCCCACGCAGAACGTGGTCTACGCTGACGACCAGGGGCACATTGCGTATCACGCGGCGGGAAAGATTCCGCTGCGGCCGGGGGGGCTGGTTAGCAAGCCGATTCAAGTTGGGGGTGGCGACAGCGGACACGACTGGCAGGGATACATCCCGTTTGACGCGATGCCGAATGCCGTCGATCCGCCGTCGGGCTTTCTGGCCACTGCCAACTCGCGGGTGACCACGGAACAGTCGCCCTACCTGCTCGCGCTGGAGTGGATCGACCCCTACCGCGCCGAGCGCATCTACAAATCTCTGGACGGCCGCAACGGACTGACACCCAAAGATATGCTGGCGGTGCAAACCGACGTCTATAGCGAGATGGATCAGGAGTTTGGGCAGAGGCTGGCCTACGCAATCGACCATACGAACGGCGTGGATGCGCGTCTGCGCAAGGCTGCCGACCTGATGCGGACCTGGGATGGCAAGCTGACGACGGACTCTGCTGCCGCGTCGATTGTGACCCAGGCGCGCCACGCGCTGTGGCCGCTGATTCTGGAGCCGAAGCTGGGCAAGGACGCCACGAGCTACCACTGGGAGGAATCCAATTTTGCCGAGGAAGAGATTGTGATGCACGCCAAGGCGGACTGGCTGCCGCCCGGCTACAAAAACTGGGACGCTTTGCTGACCGCGGCGGTGCGCAAAGGCATGGATGAGGGCGAGGCCCCTGCGCAGGTGGCCGATTGGCACTACGGTAACTGGCACGTTGTCGATCTCGAACATCCGCTGGCAACCTATCTGCCGCTTGTCGCCCGGATCGCCGGAACCGGCCCCAAAGCGCAGAGCGGAGACACCACCACGGTGAAGCAAGTGGGTCGCGACTTTGGGCCGTCGCAACGCTTCACGATGGACTGGAGCAATATCGACGGCTCAACGGAAAACATTGTGCTCGGCGAGAGCAGCGACCCGTACAGCCCCTACTTCCGCGACCAGTGGAACGATTGGTACGGAGGAACGACGTTTGCACTTCCCTTTTCGCCTGCAGCGGTGGCGGCGCAGACGCGGCACACGCTGCGGCTGGCGCCATGAAAAACGAGGGAACAGGGATCAGGGATCAGGGGTCAGGCCGGGTGCCCCAAATCTCGATTCTGAGACCTGGGAACGCCTCCCACTGGCGCCGTTGTGTCGGACCGGCCGTGATTCTGCTGGCTGCGGCCGTGGCTGTGGCGCCGCAATTGGTGTGGGGCAACTCCTGCGGGCACGACTTCGACTTTCACCTGGTCTCGTGGTTCGATGCGCTGAATGCATGGCGGCATGGGCTGCTCTATCCGCATTGGACGCCGAGCGCTAATTATGGCGCGGGCGAGCCGCGGTTCGTGTTCTACTCGCCGCTTACGTGGATGCTGGGCGCGGCGCTGGGCGCGGTGCTGCCGTGGACGCTGGTTGCCGTGGCGCTGACGTTTCTGCTGCTGGCGGGGACGGGGCTGGCAACAAGGGTGCTTGCTCGGCAGGTGCTTGGCGAAGGCGCGGCTACGCTGGCCGGATGCGCGGCGCTGTTTTCAGGCTATGCGCTGTTTACTGCTTACGAGAGGTCGGCGTTTGCGGAGCTTGCAGGGGGATTCTGGATTCCGCTGGTGTTGTTATATGCGATACGCAAGGGCACGGCATCTGGTCCGGTTTCGTGGGCTTCTAAAGAACTCGGGATTCCGCGTGAGATTGGCGGAAAGCAGGCTTCCGGGGCTAAAGCCCCCAATGATTTTGCTGGCTTCATGCGGGGGTTGAAACCCCCGTCTCCCTCTGGATTGAGTTCTTCCGCAGTTCGTTTGACGAGAAATGCCTGGAGAGGTGCTCTCGATGGCTCCATCGCACCGCTGGCTGTGGCCGTCGCGGGTGCATGGCTCTCGAACCCGACTGTCGGGCTGATGGCCTGCTACTTGCTCGCCGCGGTTGCGCTGGTGCTCGTCTTGCTCGATCGATCGTGGGCACCGGTGCTGCGCGCCTCGGCAGGCGCCTTGCTCGGGATGGGCCTTGCGGCAATCTATCTCGTCCCTGCAACCTGGGAGCAACGATGGGTGGATATCCACCAAGTCACTGAGGATCCCGGACAGACGCTGGAAAACAATTGGCTGTTCGCCATTCACGCCGACCCGGCGCTGCAGCCTCACGACCTGGTGTTGCACACGGTCTCGATGATTGTAGTCATCATGATCGCCGTGACGCTTGGCGGCCTGCTTGTGAGTTGGCTGCGTGGCCGTTTGCCGGGACATCGGCGCTGGTGGATTCCCCTTTCACTGATTCCTGCAGCCGTTCTCTTCCTCCAGTTCCCTTTCTCTCGGCCGCTATGGAATCTGCTGCCCGATCTACGGTTCCTGCAGTTTCCATGGCGTTGGTTGGTCGTTCTGGAGGCTCCGATGGCCATCTTCGTTGCCGCGGCTGTCTGGCCCCGTGAGTCCGTCCGTCCCTGGCGGCGAGTTGCCGTCGCGTCCACATGCATTGCGGTCTTTCTTGGGATGACCGTTTTTGCAGGAAAGGTGCTGTATCAGAGTTGCGAGGATGAAGACGCGGTGCCGGGCATGTTGGACACTTATCGTTCAGGCCAGGGCTTTATCGGCACCAACGAGTATGAGCCTCTCGGCGCGGATAATTCTCTGCTCGCCACCGACCTGCCACAGGCCTGCCTGGTGAACGATCCCGAAACCGTACTGGGCAAAGCGACGGAGACGCCGGATTCGCCGCCTGCATGGGATGCTGCGCAGGAAAGTTGCGAGGCCACGTTTGCGTCGGCGGTCCAGCTGGTAAGAGCCCGGCCCGAGCATTTGCGGATTGTTGCCGCCACTGCCCATCCCGGTTACATGGTTCTGCGCCTGCGACGCTATCCGGCATGGCAGGTGAAGGTGAATGGGCTCGCCGTCGCTTCCCTTCCCCGGCGCGCTGATGGACTGATTGCCGTGCCTGTGCCGCAGGGCCGGGTGGACCTGACCGTGGATTGGACGACGACCCCGGACGTCATCCTCGCGCGCTGGCTGAGCGGCCTGAGCGTGCTGATGTTCGCTGGCCTGTGTTGGATTGAGCGAAAGCGGAGCCGCACTCGGTTAAAATGAGGGAAATGACCGTCGATGTCAAATCGCTATTAAAAGAAGGCGCGGAACTGACCGACCGGGCCCTCAAAGACTTGCTTCCTTGCGTGAAGACGGTGCCCTCCTCGATTCACCAGGCCATGCGCCACTCGGTTTTTGCCGGCGGTAAACGGCTCAGGCCGGTGCTGGCCATGCAGGCCGGAATTACGATTGCCGGCACGATGCCCGAGGGAATTGTCCGGCTAGGCGCGGCTCTTGAAATGCTGCATACCTACTCGCTGATCCACGACGACCTGCCGGCGCTGGACAACGACGATTTGCGCCGCGGCAAGCCCACTTGCCACGTGGCCTTCGGAGAAGCGATCGCGATTCTGGCCGGCGACGCGCTGCAGACGTGCGCCTTCGAGGTGCTGGCCGGCCTTGACTCGCCTCCTGCGGCGACGGTTCAGATTATCTCGCTCATTGCCCACGCAGTGGGAACTGTGGACGGCATGATTGGCGGACAGGTGCTGGATATTGAGAGTGAACACCAGAAACCCACGGGCAAGCTGGTGGAGGCCATTCACCGCGCCAAGACTGGCGCGCTGATCCGGGTGAGCGTAGTGGCCGGCGGTGTGTACGCCGGGGCCGACCTCAAAGACGTGGCCCGCCTGACCATGTTTGGCCTCAAGGCCGGTCTGGCCTTCCAGATTGTGGATGACGTACTGGACATGACTGTAAACTCAGCTCAGCTCGGCAAGACCGCGGGCAAGGACCAGGCCACGGAAAAGGCTACCTGGCCAGCCGTCTACGGCGTAGAGCAGAGTGAACGCGACGCCGCCCTGCTGATTGAAGAGGCCTTTGCGGCGCTGGAGCCCTACGGCAGCCGCGCGGATGGATTGAAGGCCGTGGCGCGGTACCTGGTGGAGCGGAAAAACTAAAAGACAGCTGCTAGTACTACAGTTGTAAATAGAGGATTCCAGAGAGAGGTAGTGGGTCAGTTTGAAGGGTACGGGCTTAGTTGGAGGGTACGGGCTTTATTGAACACCGCATAAGTAATGTCCTGTCCGCCGCGCCGGAGGCGCAGAGTTTGCGAGCCCCGCGCTTCAGCGTGGGGAAACGGAATTCCACAAATTCCCTACTGAGTCCCTTAGGTACGGCGCAAGGACATTCTTTTGCAGGAACCAATAGCCCGTACTTAAATCCGTCAAAATGAACGCGGGCTGGTTGGGATGGGTTTTAACCCATCACCATCAGGGGAACTGCCTTAGCTGCTAGCTCGTTCCTCGGGGAGTCTGGCTTTCAACCTCCATCAAGCGAACTCGTGTATCTTCAGAAACTTTGACAGCAACCCAAGCGGCCGCCTGGCTACAGCCGCAAGCTAGGAGCTAGAAGCTAAAACCATGCTCTCCGAATCCGACATTCTGACCGCGCTGCGCGATTGTTTCGATCCCGAGGTAAAGCTGAATCTCGTGGACCTCGGGCTTATCTACGCGGTTACGACCGGTCCGGACCCGGACTCGACGCCGACCTGGCCTCGGCAATGGGTGAAGGTGACCATGACGCTGACCACGCCGCAGTGCCCGGCGAGCGGACTCATCTTCGAGCAGGTACACAACCGCCTGGCCGGCATTCAGGAGATCGGCAAGGTCGAGGTGGATCTGGTTTGGGAGCCGAAATGGACAGCTCACCGCATCAGCGAGGCTGGGCGCCGTCAGTTGGGGATATAGAGCCTATTCGCAGGAATGGGTGGCCTCAAGAAGACGCTACTTGTTGAAAACCTTCCCAAGTTTCTCGCGCTGGGCGGCGACTTCATCGACGGTGCCCTGAACCTGGCTGAGCAGGTACTGAACCTCTCCAATGTAGCCGGGGAGAACTCTCCACCAGCTGCCGAGCACATCCTTTTGATCGAGAAGCGCGAGGGAGGTTCCCGTGGCAGCAGCCAAAAGTCCGGCACGGCGCCTGCCGCTGAGCAGGAACGCACCACTGGCCACAAGGGTAGCGGCAGCAGCAATCCGAACGAAATTCACAGAGTCTTCCTTCAGGGCGGAGTTGGCGTTGGGGGCGTTCAGCTCTTCGTCATAATTGCCTGGCAGTTTTGAAAGCGGCAGGACCACCATTTGTTCTCCTTCCGTTCGAGACCGCGGCCAACCGCCGGGGGAGGAACGGTGTATTGAGTATCGCCCGAAACCGCCGGGTAGTGGAAAATTTCCTGAAACATCGGCCTGAAGTGAGAAAACGCCCTGGATTCTTACGTCGAGCGGTTCCCTCTTCAGTCCAGGTCGAATTCGCGCAACGGCTTGCCCTCGGGAGCGTCCTTGGCCTTGCGCAGGGCCTCGGCAAACTTCTTTTCCATCAGATCGGCTTTGTTCTTTTCCGCATCCACCGACTGGCGGAAGATGGACTCCTTGCGCTCTTCCTGATCGCGCATCGCCTTGGCCGCAGTCTCCAAATCCTCGAACATACGCTTGCGCGGAGCAGAGGTGTGGCTTACCAACAGGCCGGTATCTGCATCGATCCTGAGCATCGCGCCGCAATCGGGGCAGGCAACTTCAAAAACCTTTTCTTTCGGTTTAGCCATTTCAATCCTGAATTGTATGCGCTTTGCTGACGTTTTTACAGGGTTGTGCCCGGGGGACGCGAGGCCCCACTCCTGCACCTGCCCCGTTTGCCCTCATCGCCCGGCGTAAATTGCCGTCTCCGGGCCCTCAGCGGATCGACACGTGAAGGTCGAATTGCTCTTCTGCCGGTACGGGCTTTTCCCAGGCGCGGACGTAGTGGAGCAGGAGAACGCCGCTGCCGGCGCTTACGGCCTGAAATCTGAATATCTGGAAGATGGGACGGCCTACGCCCGGCTCAGGGGCCTGGGTCTGCGCCTGGCCGATCAGCTTAAGAAGGGGCGTCGATTTCGGATGGACATACCACGTGTAGCCCGTGGTGGGATTCGATTTCAGGTGGACTTCCATAATGTCTCCGGTCTTGAGTTGAACCAGCGCGCCCTTGTCCGCATCGGTAATCACCCTGGACGCGGCGAAAGCTGTTTGGGGACGGCAGGCCAGGGCCAGGAACGCAAACAGCAGAAGCCTAAATGCGGAATCGAGCCGAAGGCGAAATTTTACAGGCGGCATGACGAGGGTCCTTTCGCGCGGTTGAAATCGCACCTGCGCTTGTTCTGCCGCGCACCAAGAAGATAGCTCCGATTGGTCGGCGCCGCAAACGGCGATCGACACCAATGCACATCTGCGATATCAAACTGGCGTGAACCACGCTCGACTTCCTTCCCTGTCGACTCTCCCTTGACATGCATCTGCCACGAAGCTAAAGATGAAGGCGCTGGATTTTCGAGACTTATCCCAGACCACAGGCGCGGCATTCGGGCGCATCCGAATGACCGAGCTTAATCCTCTCGACAGGAAGATTCCAATGAAGCGCATTGCACGGCAACCTCTGCTCGCCCTGATTGCAGTCACGATTTTGAGTTCGTTCATCCTCTCTCCAGCAACTTCCTTCGCCGCAAGCGACCCATTGCAGGCCGGTGCCGTGAGCGCCGATAACTTGACACCGCTCAAGATGGATCGGCTTGATGCGTCTATCGACAAGATGATTCCGGCCGGAGCGAAGCTCGAGCGCATCGTCACCGGATTTACCTGGATCGAAGGTCCGGTGTGGGCAGGGGGCCGGCTCTTCTTCGCCGAGATCCCGAGCAACAGCATCCGCACCTGGACGCCGGGGAAAGGCGTGAGCATGTTTCTGCAGCCGAGCGGCTACAAGGGAACGGCTCCCTACGGCGGCCCCGAGTCGGGATCGAACGGCATGACGCTCGACACGCTTGGCCGCCTCACCGTAGCCGGCCACGCGCAGCGCGATGTCTACCGCATCGAGTCCTTCGGCCCCAAGCGGACCATCACCATCCTCGCCGACACCTACAAGGGCAAGCAGCTCAACAGCCCCAACGATCTCGTCTACAAGTCCGACGGCTCGCTTTACTTCACTGACCCGCCCTATGGCCTGCGCACGCAGCAAGACAACGATCCGGCCAAGGAGCTCGAGGTCAACGGCGTCTACCGGATTCCCAATGCTCTCCACCAGCGGCCCGGCGCGCCACCCGCGCGCGAGAAACTCCAACTGCTGGTGAGCGACCTGACGCGGCCGAATGGAATTGCCTTCTCGCCGGATGAGAAGTATCTCTACGTGAATAACTCGCAGCCGAAGAAGATTTGGATGCGCTACACCGTAAAGCCGGATGGAACGCTGACGGACGCAAAGCTGCTCTACGATGACACTGCGGATACGCGGCCCGGTAATCCGGACGGCATGAAGGTGGATGTCGAGGGAAATATCTACAGCGCGGGCCCCGGCGGCGTGTGGATTTTTTCACCTGAGGGCAAGGCGCTGGGGACGATCCTGATGCCGGGACGCGTGGCGAATGTGACCTGGGCCGGTGCGGATCACAAGATGCTTTACATCACGGGGAGCGAAGGCATATTCCGCGTACACCTGAAGATTGCGGGCGAGCCGCTGACGATGAGCAAGTAGCGTAGCTAGCCGCGTTTCGCGCTAGTTAGCGTAGTTAGAAGTATGGCCGCAGTCCCTGCTAACTCCGCCAACTCCGCTGCCTCTAAGTCACAGGCCCCGGATTGAAAAGCACAAACTCGTTGTGCAGGCCCCAGTGATCTGCCCATGTTTTCTTACGGCCGCTCGCTACTTCGAGGATGAGGCGGAAGATCTCCCATCCAACGTCCTCGACAGTTGCGTCGGCGGTTGCGATTCTTCCCGCGTCGATATCGATGAGATCGTGCCAGCGCTCGGCGAGCCCGCTATTTGAAGCCACTTTGATGACAGGGACCACCGAGAGGCCGTAGGGCGTGCCGCGGCCAGTGGTGAAGATGTGCATGTTCATCGCGGCCGCCAGTTGTAGCGTCCCGCAGATGAAGTCGCTGGCCGGAGTAGCCGCGAAGACCAGTCCCTTCTGCGTCACGCGCTCGCCTGGAGCAGCGACTCCCATCAACGCGGTGCTGCCCGCCTTGGCAACCGAGCCCATCGCTTTTTCAACGACGTTGGCGAGGCCGCCTTTCTTGTTGCCGGGCGTAGGATTGGCTTGCCGGTCGGCGCCCCCGGTTTGCAGATACGCATCGTACCAGGCCATCTCGCGGATGAAGTCCTTGGCCACTTCGGGCGTTGCGGCGCGCGCCGTGATGAGATGCGCAGCGTCGCGAACTTCAGTGACTTCAGAGAACATCACGGTTGCGCCTGCTCGCACCAGCAGGTCCGTGGCCCAGCCCACCGCGGGATTTGCGGTGACGCCGGAGAAGGCGTCGGAGCCGCCGCACTGCACGCCTACAACCAGCTCGGATGCGGTGCATGTGACGCGGCGACGCTGGTTGAGCTTCTTCAGTTTCTTCTCGGCCTGCGCCATGATGTTGCTCACCATGTCCTCGAATCCGTGGACCGCATCCTGAAGGACGGCGACGGATGAGTCTTCTTCAAGCACGTTCAATGCGCTGGCTAAAACCATGCGGGAGGGCTGCAGCTTTTCGCAACCGAGACTGACGAGCAGCATTTCTCCGCCGAAGTTCGGATTCAAGCTCAGGTTGCGCAGGGTGCGAATGGGAACGGAGGCGCCGGGTGCATCAATGGCCACGCCGCAGCCGTAGTGATGCGCGATGGCGACGACATCGTCCACGTTGGGGTAGTGCGGAAGCACCTCGGTCTTGATGCGGCGGACCGCGTAGTCCACAGTGGCGGCAACGCATTGCACTGTAGTGCTGATGGCGAGAATGTTTTTGGTTCCCACCGAGCCGTCTGCATTGCGATAGCCCTCGAAGGTGTAGCCGTCCAGCTTCGGCGGAGGCTCTGGCGCGGATGTTGCAAGCGGGCAATCTGCGAGCGGAGGCGCGGCCGGCGAAGTCATCAAGCCTTCGTGCACCCAACTACCGCGGATGATCGGCTGCTTTGCATACCCGATGACGACGCCATAGCGAAGGACAGGGTCGCCCTCAGCGAGATCGGCGAGGGCGACTTTGTGCGCTTCGGGAACGGGCTCCGCGAGGACAAGCCCGCATGAAAAAATGCTGCCTGCTGGCAGCCCCCCCTGGTTCACCACAATCGCGACATTGTCTCGCGCATCGACGCGAATGTAGCGTGGCTGTGTGGAAGTCTTTGCGGCTTGGTCGACGGCGTTACTCATGGTCTGCGCACCAGGGATGGACGTTTGGGATCGAACTTCCAGTCAGGAATCAGGAATTGCATTTGGATCGCATCGTCGCGCGCGCCAAGGCCCATGGTCTTGTAGAGCGCATGCGCGCGTTCGATGGCCTCAAGATCGAGATCCACGCCTAGGCCGCCACGATCGGGAACGCTCAACAGGCCGTCTCGGATGAGGAAAGGATTGCGAGTGAGATGTTGTCCGTCCTGCCAAATCCAATGTGTGTCGATGGCAGTGATGGCGCCGGGAGCGGCGGCGGCAACGTGCGTCACCATGGCGAGCGAGATGTCGAAGTGGTTGTTGGAATGCGAGCCCCATGTTAGGCCGTTGTCGCGGCACACCTGCGCCACGCGCACCGAGCCCTGCATGGTCCAGAAGTGCGGATCGGCGAGCGGAATGTCGACGGCGTGCAACTGGATTGCGTGGCACAACTGCCGCCAATCGGTGGCGATCATGTTGGTCGCGGTGGGCAGGTTGGTGGCCTGGCGAAACTCGGCCATGATCTCGCGGCCGGAGAAACCCTGCTCGGCGCCGCACGGATCTTCCGCGTAAGCCAGCACGTCCTGCCTGCCCTTGCAGAGCGCGATTGCTTCGCTGAGCGACCACGCGCCGTTGGGGTCGAGCGTGATGCGCGCCTCGGGAAAGCGCGCGGCGAGAGCTTCGACGGCTTTCATCTCGTCTGCGCCGGAGAGAACGCCGCCTTTGAGTTTGAAGTCGTTGAAGCCGTAGTGTGCTTTGGCGGCCTCGGCGAGACGCACTACGGCATCGGGCGTGAGAGCTTCTTCGTCGCGAAGACGGAACCAACCGCTCGCTGAGTCGCCGGCACGCCTGTATTTCAGATTTGTTTTTCCGCTGTCGCCGACGTAGAAGAGGTAACCAAGCACGGGCACATTAGTACGTTGTTGGCCCTCGCCCAGAAGCGCGGCAACGGGCAGGCGGAGGAACTGGCCGAGAAGATCGAGCAGCGCGGACTCGATGGCGGTGAGCGCATGCACGGTGATGCGAAGGTCGAAGGTCTGCTGGCCACGTCCCTGAGTATCGCGATCGGCAAAGCGTTGACGAACGTCGTTCAGAATCGCGTTGTAGGAAGCGATGTCGCGACCGATCACGAGCGACGCGGACTCTTCAAGCACCTGGCGGATCTTTTCACCGCCCGGCACTTCGCCTACGCCGGTGTTGCCGGCTTCATCGGTGAGAATGGCGAGGTTGCGTGTGAAGTACGGACCGTGCGCGCCACTCAGGTTGAGCAACATGCTGTCCTGGCCCGCGACCGGAACGATGCACATGGCCGCGATCCGAGGAGATTTGCCGTTGATGTTCACGCCGTCGCTCATCATTATTTGCCTTCGCGCATTCCCAATCCAGCGCCTGTGTTTCCTGAGATCATCTTACCGGACGGCCCGCCTGGAAATCTTGCCAGTCACGGGTCGTGGCCTATGGAGCCTCTGATCAAGCGCCCTATTTAATGCGCCGGTCAGCATAGGGCATCGGCGAGGGCTGTGTTGCCCGTCGTGGGCGGGTTCGAGTCGTCTGTTAGGCTTTGAGGCACCCCGGTTTTGGTCTCTGCGGCCCGTTC
>DASYZU010000029.1:0-14297 GCA_035945795.1 Occallatibacter sp. | reverse complement strand
CGCTGCGGCACTCCGCTCATCGAGATCGTCAGCGAGCCCGACATTCGCACGCCCGACGAAGCCTTCGAGTACCTCACGCGCCTCAAGGAAATCCTGCTCTACACCGGCGTCTCCGACTGCAACATGGAAGAAGGCTCCCTTCGTTGCGATGCTAACGTAAGCGTCCGTCCCCGAGACCAAGAAAAGTTCGGCGCCAAGGTCGAAGTCAAAAACGTGAACAGCTTTCGCTTCGTCCGCGCTGCTCTCGAGTACGAGATCGAGCGCCAGATCGAAGTCATCGAGTCCGGCAGCCGCATCAGTCAGGAAACGCGACTGTGG
This sequence comes from Occallatibacter sp., assembly GCA_035945795.1. Taxonomy (GTDB): domain Bacteria; phylum Acidobacteriota; class Terriglobia; order Terriglobales; family Acidobacteriaceae; genus Telmatobacter. Next base: position 13,979 of record DASYZU010000029.1, on the reverse strand, counting down.
GACGCGAACGAAGGCCGTACCTATTCCATGCGCTCAAAGGAGCAGGCGCACGACTACCGCTACTTCCCCGAACCGGATCTGCCGCCATTGATCGTGTCGGCGGAATTCTTGTCCGAGACGAGAAAAAAACTGCCTGAACTTCCCGAGGCACGCCGCGCGCGCATGGTCGCGGAGTACGAACTGAGCCCAAGAGACGCGCATACACTGACCGCCTCGCGCGAGTTCGCCGACCGCTTCGAAGCCGCGGCTAAATCCGCGAAGAATCCTCGACGCGTAGCCAACCTGCTTCTAAGCGAAGTGGGCGGACGCCTGAATGCCCTGGGAATCGATCAGGAACAGTCACCAGTATCGATGGCCGGTATTGTGCAGGCCGCCGATTTGCTCGACGAGGGCAAGATAAGTTCCAAGCAGTTGAAACAGCTCTTCGATGTCGCCTTTGAAAAGGGCGAGGACTTTGGCGCCGTCTACGAGCGCGAGAAGCCGGAGCAGCTAACCGACGCATCAGCGATCGAGAAGATGATCGACGAGGTCATCGCAGCCAACCCCAAACAAGTAGAACAGTACCGCACCGGCAAGAAGACCGTGGCCGGCTTCTTTGTGGGCCAGGTAATGCGCGCCTCAAAGGGTCAGGCCAACCCGGCTCTACTGAATGAACTGGTAGCGAAGAAACTCGACGGTTGAAGCCGGCGACCGATTCCGGCCACTGGCTTCATGCCTAATCTACGCCCGGCTTCCGGCGCCGCCAAAGGGAAGAAAGCGCCTGCCGCAAACCTGCTTTACAGAAATTTACTTCAGCTTCAGATCACTGACGAACGCTTTGCGCGTGTCCCAGGCGCTCACGGTCTTGGTCGGACTCTTCTTGCCGCTCTTCTCCGCCCAGAGTTCGTAGTCTTCGACCATATTGACCTGGGCAAAATAGAAATGACCTTTGGCGGTAGAGGTATAGCTGCGAATGGCCTTGGTCTTCTCGTTCCTCAGGAAGACGGTCGCGCCTACAACAGGCTCGGAGGCATCATCCAGCACCGCACCCGACACAACACGCTCGCCTAGGTTCTGTGCATGGGCAGTTGACGGCGCAATCAGTGCACCCCGCGACCCAATGGAAACCACCCCTGCTGCCAGCGCGGCAAATGCCGCCGCTGCCAGCAAAATCGTGCGGTCAATCTTCACTCTTCCTCCTCTTCCTCTGCGTAGAGTTCGTCTTCCTCATCGAGTTCGCCATCTACGCGCGCCAACTCGAGCGGCTCAACACCGACCACTTCGTACTCGGTTCCACACTCGTCACAGGCGACAACGTCGCCTTCTTCCACCTCATCCAACTCGACGTCTAATTCATTCTCGCATTCAGGGCAGCTGGGCATGGCAGCCTCCTCTCTTTCTGGAGCATTTCGTATTTTAGGATCAAGACATTTTGCGGTACAACATCGCTAGTTTTAGGGACAACCCGCCCTCAGGTCAAGAGCCTTCAACCGAATCCCCCAACGCGGACAATCAGCCATCTCCTTTCCTCGCTCGACTTGCCTTTGCCCACCCCGGCACACCAGCGTCCGCGGCAGCACCGGGCCCGGCCATCGCGGGCAAACTCCGCGCCATCCAACCCGTGCGTAGAAGAGACGTAAAGGTCCTCATAAGGTTTGGTCTGCGCATCGCATTTTCGGCACGGAGCCAGATCTGCCACGGTTCCGAGGCACCTTTGGGGTGCAGGCTATTGATGCTGAAGGACAACGCTGAAAGACACCGGTCCCTGGCAGCGGTTTACTCGCCACCCATGACACCAACCTGCCTGACCGTTTACCCTGAGGATAACGATGAGCAGGATTCGCTCCAGCCCGTTTTCGTTCCCCGATTTCAGTGGCACCACACGCACCCTGGTGTTCGTTAACCTGGCCGCCTACTTTGCCTTCCTTCTCGCCCAGCTAATGTCCGCGGAGACGGCAGGTAACCTCTTCAAGCTGCTCGGATTCGATTCTTACGCATTCCTCCACGGCCTGATCTGGCAGCCATTTACCTACAGCCTCATCCATGTGGGCCTCATCGGCACCCTGTTCGAGCTGCTCTCGCTGTGGTTTCTGGCCGGCTTTCTTGAGCAGATGCACAGCTCCAGTTGGATCAACGGCCTCTATGCCGTATCCGTGCTGGGAACCGCCGCGGCCGCGACGGCAATCTACGCCCTCCACGGCCCGCTGGGTTATGCACTGCCGCTGGTTGCGCTCTTTGGCTGCTTCGGCGGCATCTTCGGCCTGCTTGCAGCCATCGGCACGCTCTACGGCGACACGGAGTTCCTGTTGTTCTTCACCATCGGCATCAAGGCACGCTACATGGTGGTCATCTACGCGCTCATCTCCATCGCAATGCTCTTCGGGGAGCAGCGCATGTATGCCTTCGCCCAGCTCGGTGGTGCGCTGGCCGGATGGTTCTACGTCAGCATGGCGCCGCGGCGCGGGATGTCGTTCATGCTCAGCGAGAGATGGTACGGCCTGCGCAACGGCTACTACCGCTGGAAGCGCCGACGCGCCGCCCGCAAATTTGAGGTCTACATGAAATCCCAAGGCCGCACCGTCCGGTTCGACGGCAACGGCCGCCAGATCGACGAAGACCCAGACGACAAGAAGCGCTGGAATTGAATTCTTTTGTGGGATGAGGCTGGAACGTTAACCGATGAAACCTTACTTTACGCTGGTGGTCTTTATCTTTCCTGTTGTGGCTGGGTGCCAGGGCCTTCCCTCGCTCGACGTTCTCCTCGATCGACTCGGTGCTTACGCAAAGCAGTACCAAGCGACGCTCCCATCTCTCTCCTGCAACGAGCAGATTACGTCACAAGCTCTCAACAAGAAGGGTAAGGTCACATGGGAGGTGAAGATCCAATCGACCCTTCGCGAGGTTCGTACTGAGGACTCATACGATCCGTTTATCGAAAAGCGTGAGTTCAAGAGCATCGACGGGCGTCGCCCCAAAGCAACGTTCCAGACGTCCCAAATGCCGTACTTTGTCGAGGGCGGCTTTGCGAGTCTCGTAGGTTTCAAACGGTGGGAACAGCGGGAGTGCTTTGACTACGTTGTTACTTCCGGGGACGGTGGCCACACAGTCCGACTGGAGATGACGCTTAAAACGAAATCTACGAACCCCTCATGCGCGAGGCTTCCGGCAGGCTTTCACCGGATCGTGATCGCCGACCCTGAAACCGGGCGCATTCTTCACACCGAGCGGACCATCGCGCCGGAAGTGGCGGCGAGGAACACCGAAGTCTACTTTGGTGGAATCGATTATGCTCCGCAGAAGCTCGGTGAGCAGACATTTTGGCTGCCGTCGCGGTTCTACGCGCATGACGCCAAAAACACGGGGCGCATGTTTGCCACCTACTCGAACTGTCATCGCTACACCGGCGAATTGAAGATTCTGCCCGGTATGTCCTTCCCTTGAGTAGGCCATGAGCATCGTTGACCGAACGGCAACATATTCAACGACGGCTCCTGCCTCGTCTTTGTGCTAAGGATTTAGATTTCGGTCGTGTCAACAGCAATCCAGAAGTTCCTCATCAGACCAGAGATCAGGACGATATTCGACCTCCCAATTCGTTCACCCCGACTTGCCAAAACCACGTATTCAAACCCCGTGCCCCCACACGATAAAATCAACATGAAATGACACCTAAAATTGCGTTTCTGTTTCCGGGGCAGGGTTCGCAGGCCGTTGGCATGGGCCGTGAACTGGCCGAGCGTTTTCCCATTGCCGCACAGACGTTTGCCGAAGCCGACCAGGCGCTCGGATTTCCGCTCTCGAAGCTATGTTTCGAAGGGCCTGAAGAGGACCTCCGCCTCACTGAAAATACCCAGCCAGCCATTCTTACCGTCAGCGTGGCGGCAGCTCGCATACTGGCAACTTACGGCATTGAGCCGGCCCTGGCCGCCGGGCATTCGCTAGGCGAGTGGTCGGCACACGTAGCCGCCGGAACGCTCGCCTTTGCCGATGCCGTCCGCGCAGTCAAGGCTCGCGGACGGGCTATGCAACTGGCGGTCCCTGCTAGCCAGGGCGCCATGGCCGCCATTCTCTCGCTCGACGCCGCCCAAGTTGCCGACGCCTGCACCGAAGCAGCCGCGGAAACCGGCCAGGTCGTTCAGGCAGCCAACCTCAACTCTCCCGGCCAGACCGTCATCTCGGGCGCGCTAGCGGCTGTAGAAAAGGCCTCGGCGCTTGCCAAGGCCAAAGGAGCCCGCCGCGCCGTCATGCTCCCCGTAAGCGCCCCCTTCCATTGCGCCCTGATGCAGCCCGCGCAGGAAGAGGTAGCCCGCGTGCTGGCCGCGCTGACGCTGGCCAATCCGCACATTCCCGTTGCCGCTAACGTCACCGGCGGCCTGGTGGCGACTTCGGAAGCCGCGCAGGATGCGCTCACCCGCCAGGTAACCGGAGCGGTCCGCTGGGTCGACTGCATGCAATCGCTCAAGGCCGCTGGCGCGGAGCTGTTCATCGAAGTCGGACCAGGCAAGGTGCTCTGTGGCCTTCTGAAGCAGATCGATCCAACCCTCAAGTCGTTGAACGTGGAAGACGTAGCCAGCCTGGAGAAGACCCTCGCGGAACTTGCCGGTGGCGAGTCTCCTGCCGCATAAAAAAGTCGATGGGCTCTATCCTCTGCCAAGAGAATAGCCCCTAAGTTCATTCCGCTGACCCGCCGCGTCTATGGTCCCAGGTAAAGTTCCTCGCCCGGAGGCGAGAAGTTCAGCGTGTGCGTCTTCGGATCGTAGGTCAAATTCAGCGCCCCGCTCTTTCGTCCGTTGATCAGCACCGCCACCAGCAGCACATTGCCATACACCCGCGCCGCCGCAATCTTGTGCGTCTGGATCACGCCGTACTCGTTGTCAGGGCTCGTGCGGCTCCAGTCCTGCTGGAAACGCGTAAAGGGATAGGAACTGGGCTGCCCCGTATGCTGCTGCCAATCCTTGTCGTGCAGCCAGATGCCGTAGGCCTTGGGCAGATCGTTCTGTTCAACAGCGCCAAGGAAGTTGTTCACCGCCATGCGGCCAAGCAGGTGGGTGTTCCAGTTCCAAGGCCAGTCCACGGGCCGCCCCGACACCAGCCACCATGATGTCCACAGAACGAAAAACAACCCCACGGCCCCGAAAAGAATCGTGCGGTTGCGGCGGTCGCGAACTTCGTCAAACTTCGGAGCATCGAGCAAAGTCATGGGGCTCAGTCCTCAAGGGTTAGAATACGGCAACAGATCAATGGTCAGTTGTCAGCGGTCAGTTTTCAGTTCCCTTTCGCGCTCGCATGGCAGACCAGGTCGCCCTGAGACGGACTGGTGCTATATCTTTAGACACCAAACACTTGCCTACAGTTCCCAGGCATAATCCTTTGCTCCCACTTTCCTGGGTTCGGAAACTGACAACTGCTTTTCTACTCTCTGCTGTACGTGGTCCTCCTCTTTTCCTCAAACCTTTCCAGCGCCAACTCAATCAGCTGGGTAATCAGGCTTCTGTAACTCAGCCCAGTAGCCTCCCACAGCTTGGGATACATACTGATGCGGGTGAACCCCGGCATCGTATTCACTTCATTGAGGAAAAGCCGCCGCTTGCCATCCGGCTCCATAAGGAAATCCACCCTGGCCAACCCGGAGAGGTCGCAGGCGCGAAAGGCCGCCACTGCCATCTCGCGAACCTGCTTCGTCTCGGCCCGAGTCAGCTTGGCTGGGATCACCGGCACCGACCCCTCAGAAAGATACTTGGCCTCGTAGTCGTAAAACTCCTTGCCGGGAATGATCTCGCCCACCACGCTGGCCTCGGGCGAGTCGTTGCCCAGCACCGCGACTTCCAGTTCGCGCGCCCTCGCCTTTTTACCGCCAACACCCTGCTCCACCACCAGTTTGCGGTCGTAACGGGCAGCCAGCATCAGCGCCGGACCCAGCTCTCCGCGGTCGTGGACCTTGCTGATGCCCAGCGAAGAGCCCAGGTTCGCAGGCTTCACAAACACCGGGTATTTCAACGCGGCCTCCACATGCGACACTGCCTTGAGTGGCGATCTCTCCCAGTCGGCCCGCAGCAGCGTCACATGCTTCACAATGGGCAGCCGGGCCTGGGAAAACAGCCGCTTCATCACGTCCTTGTCCATGCCCGCCGACGAGCCCAGAACACCCGACCCCACATACGCGATCCCCGCCAGCTCGAACAGCCCTTGAATTGTCCCGTCCTCGCCAAAGGTGCCATGCAGAACCGGAAAGACGACATCGATAGCTTTCCCTTCCGGGCCCTGCGGACCGGGCATGGGCGCCATGAGCGTGGGAATGCCCTCGTGCAGCAGCTTTGTCCCCGGGGTCGTCTCGGGATCGCCAGCCCGCAGCCGCCGCGCAACCGCACTGTCGTTGCCTTCCAGAAGGTTGTTCGCGTCCCCGGCCGCCAGCCAGCGCCCCTCCTTGGTAATGCCGATCGGCACCACCTCAAACTTTTCGCGATCGATGGACTTGAGAACCGAAGCCGCGGACAGCAGAGAAACCTCATGCTCGCCGCTGCGTCCGCCAAACAGAATGCCTACACGTAGTCTTTTTGCCATTGTGTTTATTCAATCGCCGATCAGAATACGAAAATTACAACTCTCCTAGTGTAGAACCCTTCACAGAATCTTCTTCCCAAATGCCGAGCAAGCCAGCTCAACCGCCAGGTCCGCCGTCCGGTTGTGTTCGTCGATCACAGGGTTCACCTCGGCAATCTCGAAGCTCAGCAACCGCCCGTTGTCGGCCAGAATCTCCATCGCCAGGTGCGCTTCGCGATAAGTTGCCCCGCCGCGCACTGGCGTTCCCACGCCCGGCGCGTCTTCCGGATCGATCCAGTCCATGTCGAGCGAGACGTGATAGCCTGCAGTGCCGCTGCCGGCCGCGCTCAGAGCTTCTTCCATCACCGATCTCATGCCGCGCTCGTCAATGTCGCGCATGGTGTAGACGTGGTTGACTCCAGCCCGCCGGATGTTCTCGCGCTCGGCGGCGTCGATGTCGCGGACGCCGATCAGCACCGTGTTTTCGGCGTCGATCTTGGGCGCGTACCCGTAAATCTTCGCAAGCGGCTCCGGCCCAAGCCCCAGCAACGCGGCCAGCGGCATACCATGCACGTTGCCCGAGGGCGAGGTCTCCGGCGTGTTGATGTCGGAGTGGGCATCGATCCACACCAGCCCGATCTTCTGCCCCTGCCGCCTGTAAAACTCAGCCACGCCGGACACCGACCCAACGGCCAGCGAGTGGTCCCCACCCAGCAGCAACGGAGTCATGCCTTCTTCAAGAGTTTTGAGCACAGCCTCCGCGGTACGGCTACAGGTTTCCGCAATCTCGGTCAGATAGCGTGCATTGCTACTGCCGTAGGCCTGGGTTTCCGCAATTTCGACGCGAATGTTGCCACTGTCAGCCACCTGGTGGCCGAGAGCCTCAAGGCGCGCTTCGAGTCCCGCCACACGCATCGCGGAGGGTCCCATATCGACACCGCGGCGGCTCGCGCCCAAGTCCAGCGGCACCCCGAGAACACGGATGCGCCGTGTAGGCTGCGCCTGTGCGCCGCTGCGCGGAAATCTCGCAAAAACGGGAGATCTTTCGCTGTTCTTCGGCATAATGTAACCTCCCTGCGATGAATACGCTACGAACGCTTCGTGCAACACATTCCAGCTGTAATTGAACACGGTCCTAAAGTGTCAGCCACACTCCAAAAGTGCTATTTAAACAGATTTTCTAAAGAGTAAGATCGCTAAGTGTCAGTTGACAACGTTTTTGCCTTGCGCGATAGGTTCGAGCGTTTCGATTTCGCCTGCATCTTGAGTGTTCCGGACGAAGCCGAAGAAGGCTTTCAATGATCGGGGAATCGAGAATCTACCCCACCGGGCCAATTCAAATGAAGAACGTTCTGCCCCAGCTTGCGATCGTCCTTGGATGCATCTCCATTTCCTGGGCGAACGCACCCGCATCCTCGTCCACCGCACCCTTAACTTCGGTGCGCGCCATCCGGTCGCTGACGAATGCCGAGGCCAGCCGCGGCCTCCCCGTCGCATTCCAGGCCACGGTTACCTATTTTCGTGATTATCGAAGGAACCTCTTCGTCCAGGATGCCAACGATGGACTCTTCGTGAGTCCCACCGCCAGTGCCAGCCTGGTTCCCGGCGACCGCGTGCTGATCAAAGGAACGACGGCATCGGGCTACCGCACCACTGTAGTGAGCAGCGACATTACCGTGCTCGGTCATGACGTGTCGCCCAAACCAGTGCCCGCCACCTTCGATGAACTGGTCCGGGGCCGCTTTGACTCAATGCTGGTGACCGCGCACGGCGTAGTGCAGTCAGCTGACAGGGACAAGCCCTCGGCGGACCACTTGCCCGGCACAACCCTCAGGGTCCTTCTCGACGGCGGGTATGTGGATGCGCACGTGGACAACCTGGACGAGCGCGCACTCGCAAATCTGCTGGACGCCGAGGTCGAAATCACTGGAGTGGCCGGAGGCGAACTCGACGGCAAACTGCAACTGACCGGGATTGTGCTCAACGTTGCGAGCCCAGCGGATATCAAGACCCTTAAATCCGCCAATGTCAGCCCGTGGTCGCTCCCGTTAACGCCAATGGACAAAGTGTTGAGCGTATATCACGTGCAGAATCTCACCAGCAGGGTCAGGGTCAGTGGAACCGTTACATTCTTTGAACCAGGTTCGGCTCTGGTGTTGGAGAGCGGCGACAAGAGTATGTGGATCAAGACGGAGAGCTTCGGTCCAATGCGGGTCGGCGACTTTGCGGTGGCGACCGGTTTCCCTGCCGTAAGTGATGGCTTTCTGATGCTTTATGGGAGCGCGGTTCAGGATAGTGGGATATGGACGCCGGTCCCTCCCGAGCCGCTGGATTGGCAACAGCTGGCCTCCAGCAAACATATCTTTGACCTGGTTTCTATCGAAGGACAGGTGGTGATGGAAGCCAGGGAAGCCTCGCAAGACGAGTACGTCCTGGCATCCGACGGCCACATGTTCTCCGCTGTTTACCCGCATGCGCAGACAGCGGACGCGCTAACTCCCATGAGGGAAGTTCCAGTTGGAACAAGGGTTCGTGTAACCGGTATCTGCGCAACGGATAATGCCAATCCGTTAGGACATGACGTGCCCTTCAGAATCCTGCTCCGCTCCCCAAACGATCTTGAGGCTCTCTCCCGGCCCTCGTGGATGACGGTTCGTCATCTCGGCCTCCTGGTGGTATTGCTGCTCCTGGCAATGCTCGGACTCGGCTCCAAAGCGTGGTACGTCGACCGGACCATGCGCGCCCACGTAGCGGCGTTGGGTTACCTCGTGCAACGACGCGGGATCATCCTTGAAGACATCAACAACTCGCGGCCGCTCACCGGGATTCTGGAGAGCATCACGGAGTTGGCCTCCGTCAGCCTGAAGGGCGCGCCCTGCTGGTGCCAGATCGAGAATGGAGCCAGTCTGGGGAACTGTCCTTCGGACCTGAGCGCCTCAGGCCTGCGCCTCGCCGAGCGTGCCATTTCTGCTCATTCCGGACCGGCGCTGGGCACCATCTTTGCTGCCTTCGACGCTCGCACCGCTCCCGATGCCGAGGAGGAAAGGGCGCTGTCCACAGCGGCAGAATTAGCCACCCTGGCCATCGAGACTTCGCGGCTTCACTCGGATCTGGTGCACCGCTCGGAGTTCGATATGCTCACCGACATCCAAAACCGCTTTTCGTTCGAAAAGCATCTCGACCGCCTCATTGATGAAGCGGGCCGGACAGCCAGCATCTTCGGGCTCATCTACATTGATCTCGACGATTTCAAGCAGGTGAACGACTTCTATGGACACCACATCGGAGATTTGTATTTGCAGCATGTAGTGGCACGCATGAAGCACCAGTTGCGCCCCGGCGATCTGCTGGCGCGCTTAGGCGGCGACGAGTTTGGAGTGCTGGTTCCCGTTGTGAATAACCACTCCGATGTCGAGGAGATCGCTCTCCGAATGGAACGCTGCTTTGACGAGCCCTTCGCTGTAGAAACTCACGTATTGTGCGGTTCGGCAACCGTTGGCATCGCACTCTACCCGGCCGACGCAGTCACCAATGACAGCCTGCTGAGCGCCGCAGATGCCGCTATGTACGTGGCAAAATATGCCCGGAAGGCCAAGTCGAAATCTCCAACAGGCCAGCCGATTTCCGAACTCGCATCTAAGCGCAGCGCGTAAGAAACTCCCTGCCCAGCTCCCCATTTTGGCAACCCTCTCATTTGGGATACAGCTTTCTCTCCACCAGGCTGATTCCTGTACCACCATCTGCCGATAAAGACCATGAGGGCCGGATGCATAACATCCTCCCTCCTGGTTGATCCCGATGAAGAGATTGATTCCCGCTTTCGCGGCGATCCTCGGATGCGCCTCCAGCTGCTGGGCAGCGGTACCCACCCCCTTGACCACGCTGCGCGCCGTCGCCAACATCACCAACGCCGAAGCCGAACACTACATCCCCGTTGAGTTCGAAGCCACCGTAATCTACTTCGACCGTGACACCCACGATATGAACGTGCAAGGAGACGACGAGGCCATCCTTGTGAGGGCCGCCACCAATGCCAGGATTGCTGCAGGCGATCGTGTCCTGGTCCGGGGAACCATGCAACCCGGCTTTCTACCCTACATAGTGAGCAACAACGTTACGCTGATCGGCCACAACACGTTGCCCCGGCCGGTGCCGGTGACCTTTGACGATCTCATGCGAAAAAAGATCGACTACAGCAGGGTGACCGTTCACGGCGTGATCCGCGCCACGGATCTGATTACAAGCGCGTCGCCCCCGAAAGCTCGCATGCAGTTGCTCATGGACGGCGGTTACATCGACCTCGAGTTGGAGACCCGGAATATTGATACGCTCGGAAACTTGCTCGACGCCGAGGTAGAGGTCACCGGCGCCGCCACCAGAATTTTCGACAGTAAGATGCAGCAAATTGGCGCCAAAGTCAAAGTTTCCTCCCTCGCGGGCATCAAGATTCTCAAACGTGCTGCAGAAAATCCCTGGTCCCTTCCCGTAACGCCGATGGGCGAGATCATCACCGGCTACCATGTCCGCGATCTCACCAGCAGGCTCAGGGTTCATGGCACCATCACGTATTACCAGCCGGGCTCGGTGGTGGTTCTGGAAAACGGAACCAGGAGTCTTTGGGTATCGACCCAAACAGCAGAACCATTGCAGATTGGCGATGTAGCAGACGCAACCGGTTTTCCCGATACCAGCCTCACGCGTTTAACATTGGCGCACGCTGAGATTCGAGACAGCCACGTGCGCTCGCAGATCCTGCCAAAGCTGGCCACATGGAGCCAGCTTGCTTCGTGGAGCCACAACCAGCCCGGCGGCCACCAGTACGACCTGGTCTCGATCGAGGGGCGCATTGTAACCGAGGTACGGGAAGCCATGCAGGACGAATATGTCCTGGTTGCCGATGGCCGGGAGTTTACGGCGATCTACCGCCATCCGCCGCCACCGGGCTCCCTTCCGAGCATGCCGCAGATTCCTCTCGGCGCGACAATCCGGGTCACTGGCATCTGCCTGATAGAGGACTCCGTTCCCGTCAACGGGGAAGTGCCCTTCGACATCCTCATGCGGTCCTTCGACGATATCCAGGTGGTCGCCAGACCTCCCTGGCTGAGTGTGCGTAACCTAGTCGTCGTCGTCGGCCTGCTCCTCGCCGCAGTGTTGGCCATAGGCATCAGAAGCTGGATACTTGAGCGCCGGGTCCGCATGCAGACCGCGGCGGTGGCGTATCTGGAAAGGCGGCGCAGGCGCATCCTGGAGGACATCAACGGCTCCCGGCCGCTGGCTGAGATCATCGAACAAATCACTGAGGTGGTCTCCTTCAGGCTGCGCGGTGCCCCGTGCTGGTGTGAAATCGCCGATGGAGCGCGGCTGGGAAACCGGCCGCCTAGTCTCTCCGCGTTGCGCGTCATCCAGAACGAAATTCCCGCGCGCTCCGGAGGCGCACTCGGAACGTTCTATGCCGCCTTCGACTCCGCCAGCAAACCAATCGCGGACCAGCCTGAGGCACTCGCGATGGGAGCCAGCGCGGCCAAGCTCGCGGTTGAGACTCGCCGCCTCTACTCCGATCTGCTGCACCGCTCTGAGTACGACCTGCTCACCAACATCCAAAATCGCTTCTCGCTGGAGAGGAGCCTCGACGACTTCATTCAAACGGCCCGCCAGACCGCCGGCATCTTCGGCCTCATTTACATTGACCTCGACGGCTTCAAACAGGTGAACGACCGATACGGGCACCACGTGGGCGACCTGTACCTGCAGGAAGCGGCGCAGCGCATGAAGCGGCAGTTAAGGCCTGGCGACATTCTGGCGCGCTTGGGCGGCGATGAATTCGCCGCGCTTGTTCCGGTCGTACGAAGCGGATCAGATGTCGAGGAGATCGCCTTGCGGCTGGAGCGATGCTTTGACGAAGTCTTTGCCGTCCAGGATTATGCTCTGCAGGGATCGGCCAGCGTGGGGATCGCCCTCTACCCCACAGACGCAACCACCAATCACGCTCTTCTGCGCGCCGCCGACACTGCCATGTACGACGCAAAAAATGCCAAGAAGACAACGCGAGAGATGCGGGACCTCCTGTCAGACTCCGACCTCATGCCGGAATGCCGCACATAACAAGAGGCCCGGCTTGCGCCAGGCCTCTGATGGTTCGAAGAAAATACCGCCAACCTTACTCGGCAGCCATCTCTTCCGCTTCGCCTTCCTGGCGCATCAGCTCCAGTTCACGCTCAGCAGCTTCGATCTCGGCCGTCACTTCCTGCTGTACGCGGGCTGCCGCTTCTTCCAGTTCCGGTGAGAGCTGGACGTTGCGGTAGTACTCCAGGCCCGTGCCCGCGGGAATCAAACGTCCCACGATCACGTTCTCCTTGAGTCCGCGCAGGTTGTCCACCGCGCCGTTGATGCTGGCTTCGGTGAGTACACGCGTCGTCTCCTGGAAGCTGGCCGCGGAGATAAAGCTGTCGGTCGAAAGCGAGGCCTTGGTGATGCCCAGCAGCAGCGGACGCCCGATTGCAGGACGGCCTCCATTTGCCAGCACCCGCTCGTTTTCTTCGCGGAAGCGGAAGCGATCAACTTGCTGCTCCAACAGGAAGTTCGTATCGCCTACTTCGTCGATCCGCACCCACCTGAGCATCTGCCGCACGATCACTTCGATATGCTTGTCGCTGATCGCTACGCCCTGCAGCCGATAGACTTCCTGGATCTCGTTTACCAGGTAAGCCTGCAGAGCCTTTTCGCCCAGCACGGCCAAAATGTCGTGCGGGTTCAGCGGCCCATCCATCAGCGGGTCGCCGGCGCTCAGCCGCTCGCCTTCCTGCACGTTCACGTGGATACCGCGCGGCACCGAGTATTCCTTCTCGTCGCCGTTGTCCGCAGTCACGTAAATCTTGCGCTGTCCCTTGGCAACTTCGCCGAACCGCACAACGCCATCGATCTCGCTGATGATCGCCGTCTCGCGAGGTTTACGCGCCTCGAACAGTTCCACAACGCGCGGCAGACCGCCGGTGATGTCCTTGGTACGTGTGCTTTCCTTGGGAATCTTCGCCAGCACGTCGCCCGGACCCACTTCGTCGCCGTCCTGAATCATCAGGTGGGCGCCGCGGGGCAGCAGGTAGCGCTTGTGAGCCTTTGCGTTCTTCACCAGGAAGGCCGGCTGCCGCTTCTCATCGGGAGAATCGGCCACTACCCAACGCGAGAGGCCGGTTACTTCGTCCACCTCTTCGTTGAGCGTGATGCCTTCCTGCAGGTCCTTGAACTGAACCGTACCCCCAATTTCCGTCAGAATCGCGTAGGTGTATGGATCCCACTCGGCCAGCAACTGGCCAAGCTTCACCTGCTCGCCGTCCTTAACGCGGAGGCGCGCGCCGTACACAACCTGGTAGCGCTCCTTTTCACGTCCACGCTCGTCAACCACGGCAACCGAGCCGGAGCGATTCATGGCGACAAGCGTGCCATCCTTGCTCTCGACGTAGTTG
>DASYZU010000028.1:0-1638 GCA_035945795.1 Occallatibacter sp. | reverse complement strand
TCCGTGATCGGCATGTTTCCGAAGGAAATCGGCGAGTTCGCCTATGCCGATCTAAAGTCGGCGCGCAAGTTTCCATGGTTTCCGCAGCTCCGCGACCAGCTTCTCCCCAGTCGCTTCCGCCAATTCGAGAAATTCCTCTCTTCCGCCGGAGTAGATCCTGATACGCAAGTTGATGAACTTGCCTGGGGCGGAGTAGCCGCGGCGCAAGGGAAGGGCGAACAAGTGGTGGGAGTGGCTTTAGGAAGTTTCGACCCGTCGTCGAGCGAAGCTCGATTCAAACAGCAGAAGCTGCCGATAATCGAGGTTCACGGCTATCATCTCTACGCGTTCGGCAGCGGTTCCGGGCCAGACGACATCCTGTTCATGTTCATCGACGCCAACACGGCGGCTTTCGGCCATCGCTCGGCGCTCGAAAAGCTCATCGACGTCCGCACGGGGGCAGCCGAGAGCCTACTGACGAACAGCACGCTTTTCCCACTGATCAATGAAGCCAACGGTACGGGGATCATCTGGGCGGCGCTGAACAAGGACTACGCAAACCTGGCCATGCAGCAATTGATCCCCCAAGCCAACCAGTTTCCGCAAGCGGCCTCGATCATCAAGCGCATACGCGCGATGACGATCAGCGTGAACGCGGAAGAGGGCGTAGATACCCACTTTCAAGCGGTTTGCAGCTCGCCGGACGACGCGAATCTGCTGTCCGCCGCATTGCAGGCTGGCCTGATGTACCGGCGCTACCAGGAATCGCAATCGAATCCGGATCTTGCTGGCGCGCTGGATCAAGTACGCGTAGGACCCGCCGGAGACCGCCTGAAGGTGGATGTGCCGGTAACGCAGGACCAACTGCTCGCGCTGATTCGCACTCACGCGTTCGCCACACCGATGTAAACGAGTCAGGGCACTCGAATACTACCCAAGTGTGCAGGAACACTCACGCGGCGGAGAACCTCGTCTTCAGTGGGTGAGCTAGTGGTGATCGTCGGTGTCGGCTAAGCGCACATCGCACGCTTCGCGGCAATCGGGGCAATAGTACAATCCGTCCACGCAGAGATGCACGTCCTGTTGCGACTGGCAAAAGCAGCAATACTTCTCGCAAGAGCACTTGCTCTCAGACTTGTCGCATTGAGAACAGAGGGTGACCACCAGCGGAGCGTTTATCCCTTCTCGTTTTTAGCCTTCTCCGTCGGCGCGCTGCGTTGGCCAGGGAGCGGTAAAGGAACCTCAGCCGCCGCCGTAACAGGGGTCGGAAAAGACAGCTCCCGTCCATCCGAAATTGCAGCAGCCGCGCCCGCAAGAGGGGCGGGTTCGGGCGAAATCACGGGAACGAGCGCGCCCTCCGCTTCCTTCAGGAACGTCAACACCGAGGCGCCGGCACTCCAGTCAATAGAGAGGACATCCCCCAGCGTAACCTGATTGGTGGCGAGGAGGCTGGCCAGTGGGTAAACCAGATGCCGCTCAATCGCCCGTTTCAGGTGGCGCGCCCCGTATTTCAGGTCCGTTCCCTCGCGGAGCAGGAATTCCCGGGCAGGCTGCGTGAGCCGGAAGAGGAAGCGCCCCTTGGCGGTTTCGAGGACCCGCTGCTGCACCATTCCGAGTTCGATCTCGAGAATCTGCTCGAGCTGCTGCGATCGCAGGGGA
>DASYZU010000027.1:0-33170 GCA_035945795.1 Occallatibacter sp. | reverse complement strand
TACTGTTTTCCGCCCTTTCCACAAACCTTGGAAATCGATCAAGCCGATTCCCACATTCCCACCGCCACGACGACCACGAGGATGAATCTAATCCTCAAAACCAGGCCGGCTAAGAGATACGCATTCTGAGGGCAAGGTCATTTATGTAATCTCAACTGTGCCAACATTTACGCCTGCTCCGCATCGGTCTCTCACCCAAGGGAGGTACCTCCAAAGGCACAATCTTCCTCTAAAGTAATCCCTCCGCCGATTGACGACTCGGCCCGTCCGCGCTACTCTCAAGCCCAGATAAAGGATTTGGTCGCCTACGCCAACCCGCGGTTCCTTGAGGCAGCCCAGAGCTTAGGCTCACCCCTGCGCCGCGATTCCGAAACCCTTCTGAACCCCATTGCCTCGTTTCTCTCGCTTCGCCTTCCTGCGCCTTGCGCGTTTACTGCCAATAATCTCTTTTCAGCTTCACCGGGCGGGTCCGCTAGCGGCTCCGCCCGGCATATTTCACGTATTCAACGCCGCACTGGAGGCCTACGACCCCTTTGAAGATCGCTCTGGAGATCACGCCCAACCTCGAGCCCTTGTTCGGGACTCGCGATGAAAACCTCAGGCTCATGGAAGATTCACTCGGCGTTCGCATCGATCTTCGCTCCGACGCCGTGCATGTAGAGGGACCCGACGAGGGAGTGGCTAAAGTCCAGCGCGTCTTTCAGGACTTCGAGGCCCTCCGCCGCCAGGGCGTCAATCCGCACAACGGCGAACTCAATGGAATGCTGCGCCTGGTCGTAGCCGATCCCGCCACCACGCTGCGCTCGTTGGCCGACTCAGGCAAGCAGCGCTCCGCTGGGGTCAAGCGCACCGTCCAGCCCCGCTCCATCAACCAGCGCAAATACGTCGAAGCCATCGAGCAAAACGACATGGTCTTCGGCGTCGGCCCGGCCGGCACCGGCAAAACCTATCTCGCCGTCGCCATGGCCGTAGCCGCAATTAACGCCAAGAAGGTCAACCGCATCGTCCTCGTCCGCCCCGCGGTCGAGGCCGGCGAGCGCCTCGGCTTCCTGCCTGGATCGCTGCAGGAGAAGGTCGATCCCTACCTGCGCCCGCTCTACGACGCGCTCTACGACCTGCTCGACGCCGAAAAAGTCGACAAGATGCTGGAGAAGAATGTTATTGAGGTTGCTCCCCTCGCCTTCATGCGCGGCCGCACCCTCAACGACGCTTTCATCATCATGGACGAGGCCCAGAACACCACCATCGAACAGATGAAGATGTTTCTGACCCGCATGGGCAACAACTCCAAAGCCGTCATCACCGGTGACATCACCCAGATCGATCTGCCCAACCCGCGTAAGTCCGGTTTGCTCGACGCAATCAACATTCTGGATGGCGTAGAGGGCATAACTTTCTGCCACTTTGAAGACGGCGATGTTGTGCGCCATGCACTTGTACAGAGGATTGTCCGCGCCTACGAGTCCGCCAAACCTCAGCAGCAGGAACTGCCGTTGGCGATGAGCGAAGCGATAGAGGTTGGCACGCAGGCACGCGAAAATCAACCGGCGGCGAAGCCCATTCAACCAGCGAAGCCGCAGTAACTGCCTGAGTTCATTCGAATCCCAGGTCTCAATTCTGAAACCTGGGATGTAGGATGTTTGGATGACAAAGGGGCTGGGTGCCCCAGGTCCCGCTTTTGGAACCTGGGAATCCATAGATTTCTAACACCCAGAAACGGAAAACGAGCGGGAAGTCCGAAAAAGACGACCGAGGTTCGTGGTCTCTCGTTTCCAGAACTGTCTATTTCGGCAGCAACCCGTGCGCAATCGAATCCAGCATCCCATTCAGAAAATTAATCGACTCCGGAGCCGAATACCGCCGCCCAATCTCCAGCGCCTCATTAATCACGATAGGAAACGGCGTCCCCTTGAAGCCCAACATCTCACCCACAGCCATGCGCAGCAGGTTGCGATCGACGGCTGGCATGCGCTCCAGGCGCCAGTGCTTCGAGTTGGCCACGAGAAGCCCGTCGATCTGTTCCTGGTGAGCGACGGCCACGCGAAAGAGGTCTTCGGCAAAGCCGCGGACTTCGGGCTCAACATCATCGCCGGCCTTCCAGAAGGTGGCGCGGACCTGGTCCGGGGTCTGCTTGCCGATGTCCGCCTGAAAGAGCATCTGCATGGCGAGCTCGCGCGACTTGCGCCGTCCCGAACTGTGATGTTGTTGACCTGAGGTCAAGCGGGACCGCCTTCCACACCACGGACGAAGACCTGCCCATGGGGGCCCGGGCCTTGCTGCAACTTGCGGCGCAAGCTCACCATCTCAATGGCGGCAGCGGCGGCTTCAAAGCCCTTGTTCCCCGCCTTGATGCCGGCGCGATTCAGCGCCTGCTCAAGCGTCTCGCACGTCAGCACGCCAAAGCTGTGCGGAATTCCGGTCTCCTGCTGCGACTGGCCGATGCCGCGTGCGACTTCGTTGTAGATGGCTTCGTAGTGGGCGGTTTCGCCGCGCAATAAACAACCGAGCGTGATGATGGCGTCTACCTGTCCGGCGTTGGCGATTGTACGTGCCGCTGCCGGAATCTCCCACGCGCCGGGGACGCGGACCACTTGAATTTCTGACCGTGCGGCGCCGCTGCGGAGCAGTGCGTCCAGCGCCCCTTCGAGCAGCCGCTCGGTGATGACCGCGTTCCACCGCGCAACCACAATTGCAAACTTCATCCCCGCAGCCGACAAATCTCCTTCAACCGCTACAGGCTTGCCTTTTACCGGATCTGTCCAGGCCCAAAAGCTGAAGGCAAATCCCGGCTCAGGCTCGACCGTGAAGATCTGCGACTTCCAGTATGTCTCCGCAATGGCCGAAAGCCGCCCGACGGCCGCTTCACCACCCTGCGCGCGCAGCCACGTTTCGGCCGCCTGATAGACGGCATCGAGCGCGGTAACCTCGACGAGAACATCTGCGGTCGAAGGAAACTGGCCGTCAACAAATTCGAGATTCCCGAGCGGCGCGAGAAACGCGGCGCCTCGACTATTCTCTTCCTTCCACCCTTTGCCGGGAGCGAAGCCCAGGGCTGCGAAGAAGCTCGCCAGCCGGTCATAGGCCGCTGCATTACCGGTGGGACGAAGAAAGGAGATGCCCTTGATCATGGTTTGATTCTATCGTGCGGGGGAGACGGGACTGGGAGTCGGCGAGGGAGGGGTCGTGGTCTCCCATCCTTTCGCCAGAAGCAAGGCGAAAGGATGGGGCACGGTGCATTTGATGGCCCACTGTTTTGCGAGAAAAGCAGGAAGACCGGCGCGAGGCCGGCCTTCGTTGTCTGCAATCGCGGACTATGTTGTGGAGCGAGGTACTACAGCAATCGCGGTAGCCGGAACGATTGTTTCACTGCCCGAGAAGGTGCAGCCCGCATCGTTGCCTCCCGCGGAGACGGGCGTGCAGGCGGGAAGATTGGGGCTGATCTGCTGCGAGTCGGTAGGCGGAGTCGCGGAGGATGGGTTGGCGGGGATGCTGATGTAGTGGATCTGGTTATCGCCCGCGGTAGAGACGAAGAAGATGGAATCGTCCGATGTGAAGGCGCCTGCCAGGGGCGCGGTAATGGCCGAAGCGCCCTTGAGCGTAACGTAGCCAACCATCCCCGGTCCACTACCGGCGCCAGGAATGTAGTAGGGCAGCTGGGCGTTTGCGCTTGAGCCGTTGTATGTGACGAACGCGAGGTTGGACACCGGCGAAGCCACGACCTGGTTAATTGCAGTCGCATTGATGCCGGCAAGCGAAACCTGGTTGACTGTGCTCGTGATTGGCAGCGCCGACAGCGTCTGCGTAGTGCCGGAGATGGCGATGGGACACGCGGTGTTGGGAATCGTCACAGCGAGGTCGGAGAGCGTAATTCCGCCGCCGAGCAGAGCCGCGCCGAGAATGTGTTTGCCGTCGGTGGTTGCAGTCAAAACGTCAGACTGCACGGGCTTGGAGTCGCCCAGCGGATAGAGCGTCATGCTCGCGGAGTTGCCCACCGTACCGGCGGGGCACCAGGTGTGGGCGACCGTCGGAGTTCCCCTGAGATAAGCGCCCACGCTGGGGATGGCGAGAGCCGGCGTTTGCAGTGTGCCAGAGACGGCCACGTTGGCCGGCAGCGTGCCCGGCGGAATGGATCCAGGAGGCAGCGGGCTGGGCGGCAGCGGGTACGTGCTCCAGCCGGTGTTCTGGCTGTAGATGTACAGCGTGTCAGTGTGTCCGGTAATCGCCGGCGGGTTATTCAGCGCGGCGTTATCGGTGATATAGAGCGTCTTGGAATCCGGAGTCCAGGCAGCCGCGTTTCCGAGACCGCCAAAGGTGGTAAAGCCGCCAGCCGCGGCGTTGTAAAGATAGAAGAGTTGGCGCACCTGATCGTTGATGAGCACCTGCGCGTTATTGGGAGAAACCGCAAGCACCACGCCCGGAACGCTGGTGTCCGGCTGCCTGGCAATGGTGTTGGAGCTGGTGCTGTAAACCATCAACTCGCGGGCCGAACCAAAGTAGAGATCGTTGCCGCCCTGATCCATAACCATGGAGTTGGGAACGTAGGGCAGGCGAACCGTGGAGCCGACGGTGCCGGAGAGCAATTCGACGGGGACGAAGTACTGCGACTGGCCGGGCGCGGCGAACCAGACAAAGTCGCTGATCGTGCCGGGAGTGGTAATGTTCACCGGGCTGGAGGAGATGGAAAGGCCGGTTCCATTAAGCCCAAGCTCATTGATCGGAGCTGGATTGCACACCGATGGCTGACAAATGGCATAAACCGATGCAACGCCGGGGAAACGCGGATTGACGCTTCCGTTGCTGCTCGCCGAGATGTCGATGGGATTGGTGGACTGGTAGTCAAGCGAAAGGCCGCTGACAGGCAGATTGTTGGTATCAAATATCCTGGTGATGAGATTCTGCTGTACGCCGCGGGTGATGGTGCCCTTGGTGGTTCCGTCGGAGAGCGTGACGGCGATGGATTGCGGCGGGCAGGTGGAGAAGTAACCAGCCGAAGATCCCGAACCAGCGACCGAAGCGTTGATCGTGGTGGTGCCGGGCGAATTGGCGGTGATCTGGTTGTTGTTGGTGTTGATCGTCGCCACACTGGAATTGGCCACCGAATAGTTCAGGAAGCCGATGGCCTCCGTGCAGTTGGGAACAGTAGTAACACCGGCCGGCAGCGGGCAGGCAAACTGGGCAGGATTCGTAACGGTGGAGGGCTTGCACATCAACACCTGCTGGCCATTGACGCTGTAGCAGGCCTGGGCATCCAGTTGCGCCGTTTGCGTTTGGGAAAGACACTGCAGGGGTCCAACCAGCGCAATTGAGCTCACCTGCGCATGCACGTAGACTGCAACCGGGTTGGAAGTGATCGAATTAGCCGAGGCAGTGATATAGGCCGTGGTATACGGCAGGCCGCCAGTTGACGGCAGAGGGTTCGGAAAATTGCAGTAGGTAAAGTCGGGGATGCCGCCGCCCGTGTTCCGGTTCCAGGTGCCGGCGCAGATTTGGCCGGTGGGCGAAATGTCGACCAGCTTGTTATTGGTTGTGCCGTAGGTGTACTGGTTTGAATTGACTGAGGCACCACTGCCCTTGCAGGTAACGGCGTTGGGCTGCTGCACCTGGGTTGTCTGTCCGAAGGCCAGCGAGATACCCGTGGTCTGAGGCTGGAGCGTGATGGAGGCCACGTCAGTGTCCTTCAAGCCGTAGCCGAGACCATTGCAATAGTTACCCGCCGGGTTGCGTGTGCAGCCGGAAATGGATATCCCGGCAGGAATGGCCAGGCACAACATAAAAACAAGCGTCAAAAACCGCCGCATGAATCCTCCCCGCACCGCTTTATCGAGCCGCGGAACGGTCTGTCCGAATACGTGAGAAGAATTGAGTTAAAACAACCCGACTACAAACCGTAGGCTGGCCTGCGGCGGGTGAAATCCGCCCATACTACCGGCTACCGACGGTATGCGCTTGCATGCAGCCGACCGGCGAAAGACGCTCTCAAAGACTCCAAGGGAAAAGTGTATCAGGACGGCCCTCCCTCTGGCTTGAACCAGCCTGCTCTGGCTAGGAGCGGCCTGTTCGGTTTTCTTGCTCTGTTGTCTTGTCCGCTTCTCTCCTCCGATAGACTCCCCCAGAAGCGGATTGGGAGCAAGGGGGAAGCAGGAACGGACCTAGGACGCAGGGGGCATATAACGGGCGAACCAGTCCACTGCCCGCTCCAAAACGTCCTCGCGGTGAACAGGGTCGACGAAGCCATGGCCTTCATTGGGATAGACCACCAGTTGGGCAGGCACATGGAAATCGCGGAGGGCATGCCAGAACTCGAAAGACTGGGGCGCGGGGCACTCGCCGTCACGGTCGCCTACCACGGATAAAGTGGGCGTTTTTGCCTGTTTGATGAAGGTGATAGCCGAGCTTTTGGCGTAGACCTGCGGGTCGTCGTAAACCGAGGCGCCAAAGTAGGGAATCATCCACTGATCGATGGAATTCTGGCCATAATAGCTGAGCCAGTCGGAGATGCCGGCGCCGGCAACCGCAGCTTTGAAGCGGTTGGTCTGGGTAACGGCAAACATGGTCATGAAACCGCCATAGCTCCAGCCGGTAAGCCCCACGCGGTTGGGGTCGACTGGGTATTTCGCCAGAACAGTATCGACGCCGGCCAAAATGTCGCGGAGATCGCCGTATCCGAAGTCCTTGCGGTTGGCCTGGGTGAAGGCCTCGCCCTGTCCGTAGCTTCCGCGGGGGTTGGGCTGCAGGACAAAGTAACCCAGGGCGGAGAAAGCGGCTGGACTGAGGTCCCAGTCCGGGCCCCAGTTGGAAAGCACCACGGCGGCAGGGCCTCCGTGGACCTTCACTATGAGCGGGTACTTCTTCGCCGGGTCGTAGTCCCTGGGGAACATGAGCCAGCCCTGAACATGGAAGGTGTCGCTCGTCCAGTCGAGAGACACTGACTTACCCCATGCTGGTTCAACGCCTTCGTTGAAATGCGTGAGCTGGGTGAGGCCGGCGGGTTCCTTCCCCGAATCGGAGGCGGCCTGGTCGCCCGGCCTGTCCTCGTAGATCTCAGTTGGATGGTTGAAGCTGGCGCCGTGGAAGACAAACAGAGAGTGATCGGCCGTGGCGGAAAGGCTCAGTTCCAGGCGGTCGGCGCCGACGCTGCCGGGAAAGCTGAAGACGGGTTTGGCGGCGATGGCGGAGACGTCGTTTCCCGCGGCGTCGCCTTCTAGACGCAAGCGGACGAGTTGGCAGTTGCCGCCTGTAATCTCGCTGATAAAGAGGTGCTGGTTGCCGTCCCACACGATCCAGGCCGGCGAGCTGGGCCGCTGCGGAGTCAGGTCGTGGGGCTGGCCGCCGGTTGCTGCAACAATCCAGACATCACCGCCCGTCACGCCCTGATCGCTCATCAGGCCGCCGATGAACGCGATGGCCTTGCCGTCCGGGGACCAGCGGGGGACGGCGATCTGGAATCCATGCAGCAGGCCGGGGATTTCAGCGGGAGCGAGGATTGCTTTGGGTTCGCCGCCCAACCTTTGCGAATAGAGTTTGGCAACCCACCAGTTGTTCTCTCCGGGAGGATCGGCGGCGACATAAGCCAGGGATTTTGAGTCCGGGGACCAGTCGAATTCGTACACATGCAGGTTGGCAGGCGTGGCGAATGTAGGCTCGGCGGGCTGCGGAGCGTCAGTCTTCGCAACGACGACGCGCTGAATTTCAACGCCATCCTCGCCAATGATCCCCGAGGGCGGCTTCATTGCGGCGAGAGCTCCGGCGGGGCGCGTGGCTCCCTCGACGTAGAGGAAAGCGATGGTCTTTCCGTCCGGAGAAAAGGCCGGGGCCCCGACGTAACCCCTCAACAATGTGAGGCGGCGAGCGGGACTCCCGTCGAGACGAGAGAGATAGAGGTCCGTCTGATCGCCCGAACTCAGGCAATCTGACAAAAAGGCGAGGGCAGCGGAATCGGGAGACCATGCGAGGTCGCTCTCGCTGCAGCGCTGATCCGGCATCGTGGCGGCGGTAATGCGCTCGCTCTTTCCAAGATTATCGAGCCGAGCAACGCGAATCTCCGTGCCCTCGTGCGCACCCTGAATCCACGCCAGGCGTTTGCCGTCCGGTGAAACAGCCACCTGGCCGAGGAAGCGGCCACGGTTGAGACTGCGCAGCACCTGCGCGGTGTGATCGCGGCTGGCTGCTTGAGAATCCTGGCCGACGACTGCGAAAGCTGAACAGAGAAGCAGGCCGGCGGCTAAGGATGCGGGCAAAAACTTGCGGAGCAACGGCAAAAACATAGGGAAATGCTAACAGTCCCACTCCAGCGTTGCCGGTCCTCGTAAGCGCGAGACTCGCGTCGTATCTTCTCCGCGTCAGGAGGCTGGCGGCGCCTGGGGCTTTGCGGGTGGGATGAGCACAAAGCCCTTGCGGACCAGTGCAAAGCCTTGCTGCGGTAGCTCGGCTTGCAGGAGCTGGTTCTCCGGGCCGGAGAACAGGTCGGTTTTGGCGCCGGCAATTGTGGCGACAAGATGATGAGCTGTGATGGGCTTGCCATCCAGAGTTCCCTGCTCGTCGGCGTAGGTGGCCAACTCGATTTGTGCCACTGAGCCTGGTTGCGTACCCGCTTGTTTGGGCAGGATGGCCCAAAGATCGCGGTTGTTGCGGCTCACGCCGAGTGCCAACAGCGTTTCAAGCGCGCCAGGGTCGAAATCCGTTAGAAAGACGGCGCCGGGGTGCGCATCCAGCCGGACGGTGGAACTGCGCCCGCCGGCGGAGACGTTAAGCAGGAGCTGGGCCGAGTCGGGCGCGGCGGTCAGGTTGACGGCTGTGCCGTTGACGGTGGCGCTCAGTTGAACGTGCCTGAGCTCGTTGTCGGCCGAGAGCTGCTCGGTTTTGGAGAGGGCGTACTCGAGCCCTTTCATTGAGACACGAACCAGCGAAGTGGAGTTAAAACCGCCCCGAGTAGGAATGAAGTTGAAACTGGCTGTGCCCACCGGATGGCCGAGCAGCGACACCTCAAAGCTGCCCGCCTGGGCCGAGGCGGCAACTGGAATCAAGGCAAGAACTCCCACCAGGGAGAAATAAAGCAGATTACGCACGGGCGTCTATGTCGCTCCTGCGCAGTTAGACACGAAAAAGAGGAAAGAGTTGCAACCACAGCTTCTAGCTTCTAGCTCCTAGCTTCGATTCAGGAGAATCAACTGTTGATCCCATACCGCGGCGGGCAAGGAAATCGCGATTCCCACGGAAAAGCCAGAGGCTAGAAGCTAGCAGTTAGCAGCTCTTTTCAGCCCTTGGCGGTCGTAAACCGCTTGTTGACCTCTTCCCAGTTGACAACGTTCCACCAAGCCGCGAGATAGTCGGGCCGGCGGTTCTGGTACTTCAGGTAGTAAGCGTGCTCCCAGACGTCGTTGCCAAGAATCGGATAAAGCCCCTGCGAGAGCGGCGAGTCCTGGTTGGCGGTGGTCATCACTTTGAGCTTGCCGCCGGTAAAGACCAGCCAGCCCCAGCCGGAGCCGAACTGCTTGGCGGTGGTCTCGTTGAAGGTCTTCTTGAAGGCGTCAAAGTCGCCAAAATCGGCGGAGATCTGTTTGGCGATGGCGCCCGAGGGGTGGCCGCCGATGCCGGCGGAGTTGGCCGGACCCATGAGCTTCCAGAAAGCGGTGTGGTTGGAGTGGCCTCCGCCGTTGTTACGGACAACGCCGCGGATATCTTCCGGAACAGCAGCCAGGTCGCTGATCAGATCGTCGACGGACTTGGCAGCAAGCGCGGGGTGGCTTGCAAGGGCGGCATTCACGTTGTTGATATAGGCTTGGTGATGCTTGTCGTGGTGGAGTTTCATCGTTTCGGCGTCGATGAAGGGTTCAAGCGCGGCGTAGTCGTAGGGCAATGGTGCGAGTTCATAAGCCATCGGGGAATTTCCTCCGTTTGAATTGTAATGTGTGGGTCAAACCCTGCGCTAAGCGGCAGCGAGCAAGGTATCGGGCGCCTGAGGGTCTGCTCGACGCTCTTCTCAAGCGGCAGCAGGGCCTTCTCTCTAGATGGATGCAGAAAAGGGAGAGAGGGGTGCAAAAGACAGTGACCATAAATGCCGCGTTCATGGGGAATCGCGTGCGACAGGAAACCTTTGGGCTGGCTGGAACATCGATACAGAGGGCAGAGGAGGAAGGCTTTTCTGCGCGGCTGCCCAATTTGGCGCGCATTTCCCCCACGATTTCCAATATCTGATGCGGCTTTCCAAATCTTTCAATTCGAAAAGTTGTGTGCGACCATGAGCGATCAGGCGGACTACCGCTGGCTTGAGCAGCAGGGCGAGGCGTTTGGCGCGCCCGGCCTCGAGCCGCGCTGGACTTCGAGCGTAAAAGATGCGGTTGGGACCGCCTACTCGGCCTCAAGCCGGGTCTGGTTCACCTGCTCGCACGGCATCCTCAACGAGATCTATCACCCCACCATCGACCGCGCCCAGGTTCGCGACATGGAGTTCCTCGTCACCGATGGGGAGACGTTCGTCCACGAGGAGAAGCGCGACCTGGATTCGGCCTTTGAGTACATCGACACAGAGGCGCTTGGGGTCCGCTATGTGAACAGCGATCCCGAGGGGCGCTATAGCCTTACGAAGGAGATCATCTGCGACCCGCATCGGTCGGTAGTGCTCATACGGGTGCGCCTGGAGGGACACGAAGACTTGTTGCCGCGGCTCAAGGTCTATGCGCTGCTGGCTCCGCACCTGGATGACGGCGGAGCCAGCAACACGGCGCGGGCGCTGGATGTGGCTGGACACAAGATGCTGCTGGCATGGAAGGGCTCGTGGGCGCTCGCCATGGGAACCAGTTGCGGCTTTACGCGGGTGAGCTGCGGGTTTGTGGGCACGAGCGATGGCTGGCGCGACCTGAAAGACAACTTCCGCATGGATTGGGAGTTTGGCTCCGCAACCGGCGGCAATATCTCAGTGATGGGGGAACTGAATCTCTGCAACGCCGGAGTGGACGGCGCGCGGGAGTTTACCCTGGCGATCGGCATCGGAGAAGGACGGCACACCGCATTGCAGGGAACAGTGAGCGCGCTGGCCAGGCCCTTCGAGCAGCATCGCATGCGATTCATCGAGCAATGGCGGCGAGCGGAGAATCCGGAGTGGCTGGCGGCCAGGGCGGGCGACGGCGGCAAGCTCATGCGAACCAGTCACAACGTGCTGCTGGCGCACGAAGACAAGACCTATTCTGGAGCATTTGTCGCCTCCGCTTCGATTCCCTGGGGACAGGTAAAAAGCGACGACGACCTGGGCGGCTATCACCTGGTATGGACGCGGGACATGGTGCAGACAGCTACGGCGCTGCTGGCCTGTGGACGTGCGGTGGCAGCGCGCCGGGCGCTGGTTTACCTGGCATGCACCCAACAGCCGGATGGGGGGTTTGCGCAGAATTTCTGGATCGACGGGACGCCGTACTGGAGCGGGCTGCAACTGGACGAGGTAGCATTTCCTCTGATCCTGGCTTGGCGCCTGTGGAAGGCCAACGGGCTGGACCAGATGCAGATCTTTCCATTTGTTGAGCGGGCGGCCGGCTTTCTGGTGCGACACAGTCCGATCACCAACCAGGAGCGCTGGGAAGAGAATGCTGGCTACTCACCCTCGACGCTTGCGGCTGTAATTGCGGGGCTGATTTGCGCGGCCGAGGTAGCGCGCGCCCACGATGCGGCGGAGATGGCAGAGTTTCTTGAAGAAATGGCCGACTGGATCGAGAAACATCTCGAGGACTGGACGGTGACCAACAACGGAGTGCTGCACCCGGAGATCAAGCGGCACTACATGCGCATCCGTCCGCCGGAATGCGGTGAAGCGTACGCTCACGAGAGCTGCGGCAAGGAGACGCTTTGGCTGGCGAACCGGCCACCGGGCACGCGCACGGAGTTCGAGGCACGGGAGATTGTGGATGCGGGCTTCCTTGAACTGGTGCGGTACGGAGTGCGCCGCGCAGACGATCCGCTAATCGTGGATTCGCTGAAGGTGGTGGATGCGGTGCTGAAGCGCGACCTGCCGCAAGGGCCCGGCTGGCTGCGCTACAACGGCGACGGGTACGGGCAAAGGCCGGATGGCGGGCCGTTTCAGGGCTGGGGTCAGGGGCGCGTCTGGCCGCTGCTCACCGGCGAACGGGCGCACTACGAGCTGGCGGCCGGCAACGGCTTTGAGCATTTGATCAGGACATATGAGAAATTTGCCACCTGCGGGCAGATGATGCCGGAGCAGGTGTGGGACGAGGCGGACCGTCCGAATTGCAGCCTGCGGCTCGGCCAGCCGGCGGGGTCGGCGGTGCCGCTCGTGTGGGCGCACGCGGAGTACCTCAAGCTGCTGCGCTCGGCTGTGGATGGCAAGATCTTCGACCGCGTTGACCCAGTGTATGAACGCTACTGCGAGCCTGCGGGCCGGCGAAAACGGCGCCGCGATGTGGAAATTTACAGCCAGCGGCGCCCGGTCCAGAAAATAGCTCCCGGCAACACTTTGCGCATCCTCGACGAGAGACTTTTTGCTGTGATTTGGACGGACGACGGCTGGCAGACAACGCATAAATCGTTGAGCCGCAGCCTGGGCAGCGCCGGGTTCAGCTCGGACATTACGCCCGGTAAAGGCAGCAGCGCTGTGGAATGGACCCTTCATTGGCCGGAGCAGGACGCCTGGCTTGGATACAATGTGGAAGTCAAGGTTGATCCCGATTGACGATGAGCAGAAATTAGGGAAGCTCCGAACAGGTCCGTGTTTTGAAAGGACGCAGCTTTAGCCGCGCCGCAATTGCGCAAAGACTACGCGGGCTTTAGCCCCTGAGGGAATGCAGCGTGGGCATTTGCACATGGTCAGAGGATCCCCCGATCCTGCTCAATTACATCGGGCCGTTCAGTGAAAGGACATCGCAGAAACTCAAATGACTCCCAGCCTTACCGATACCTCTCTCGATACACTCTCCATCGATACTTTACGGCTTCTTGCCGTCGATACGGTGGAGAAGGCCAAGAGCGGCCACCCCGGCGCGCCCCTTGGCTGCGCGCCCATTGCGTACCTTCTGTTTCACAAGCTGATGAAGCACAATCCGGCGCACTCCAAGTGGGCGGACCGGGATCGCTTCGTGCTGTCGAACGGCCACGCATCGGCGCTGCTCTATTCCACGCTGTTTCTCTCCGGCTACGGCCTGACGCTGGACGATCTGAAGAGCTTCAGGCAGTGGGGATCGCGCACGCCGGGGCATCCGGAGTTCGGCGTTGCCGACGGCGTTGAGGCCACCACCGGTCCGCTTGGGCAAGGCCTCGCGATGGCGGTTGGAATGGCCATTGCGGAGAAGCACCTGGCAGCGACGTACAACCGGCCCGGCTTTGAAGTTGTGGATCACCACACCTACGTCCTGGCCGGCGACGGCGACATGATGGAAGGCCTGTCTCACGAGGCATCTTCGCTAGCCGGAACACTCGGCCTGGGCAAGCTCATCGTTCTCTACGACGACAACCTGATCTCTCTGGACGGGCCCACCGAACTCAGTTTCACCGAGAATGTTTACAAGCGGTTCGAGGCCTACAACTGGCACGTGCAGCGTGTAATGGACGGCAACGACCTGACTGGCATTGAAGCCGCAATCGAAGCCGCCAAGGCCGAGACGGGCAAACCCTCGTTGATCGCGGTGCGTACAGTCATCGGCTACGGTTCGCCCAAGGCGGGAAGCAGTAAATCACACGGCGAGCCGCTTGGCGCCGCAGATGTTGTCGCCACCAAAAAGTTCTTCGGATTCCCTGAAGATCAGAGCTTTTATCTTCCCGAGGACGCGCTGGCCAACTGGCGCCAGGCCGGTGAACGCGGTGCGGGCTTTGAGTCCGCGTGGAAGAAACTGTTCGCAGGCTATGCTGCAGCGTTCCCTGAGCTGGCGACGCAGTTTGAGCGCACTCAAAAGGGCGAGCTGAAAGCCGGCTGGAAAAAGACGATCCCCAGCTTCCCCGTGGGCAAAGCGGTAGCTACGCGCAACGCGGGCGCCGCGGTAATGAATGCCATTGCC
The DNA here is from genome assembly GCA_035945795.1 of Occallatibacter sp. Classification (GTDB taxonomy): domain Bacteria; phylum Acidobacteriota; class Terriglobia; order Terriglobales; family Acidobacteriaceae; genus Telmatobacter. Next base: position 19,176 of record DASYZU010000027.1, on the reverse strand, counting down.
GAGGATGTTCCGGAACTGTTTGGCGGGGCCGCGGACCTGACCGCTTCAACCAAGACCATCTTCAAGCCCGGAGCAAACTTCCACATCGACCCGGCGGGCCGCAACGTGTTCTTCGGTGTGCGTGAGCTGGCCATGTGCGCGGCAGTCAACGGAATGGCGGCGCACGGTGGGCTGATTCCCTTCGGATCCACCTTCTTTGTGTTTTCGGACTATGCGAAACCGGCGCTGCGAATTGCTGCGTTGATGGAAGTCCACTCGCTATTTGTGTTTACGCACGACTCCATCGGCGTGGGCGAGGATGGGCCGACGCATGAGCCGATCGAACACCTGATGGCGTTGCGCGCACTGCCGCACATGACGGATTTCCGTCCAGCGGATGCGAACGAAACGGCCGCTGCGTGGCGACTGGCTTTGGAACGCAAAACCCCGTGCTTCTTTGCGCTCAGCCGGCAGGACCTGCCGGTGATCGACCCGGCCACTCACGACGCCTATGCCGGAGTAAGCAAGGGCGCGTACGTGCTTGAAGATGCAGCCAACCCGCAGGTGGTGCTGATCGCTACCGGCTCTGAAGTGTGGCCCGCCTCGGATGCGGCCAAACTGCTGGCGGCCGGCGGAATTCGCGCGCGTGTAGTCAGCATGCCAAGCTGGAAGATCTTCGAAGAGCAGACGGCAGCCTACAAGGCCACCGTTCTGCCCGCGGGCGTGCCCAGGCTGGCAGTTGAGGCCGGAGCGACGCTGGGCTGGTGGAAGTATGTCGGCCTGGACGGCGACGTGATCGGGCTCGACCGGTTTGGAGCTTCCGCGCCGGGAGCGACTGCAATGCAGGAATTGGGATTCAGCGCGGAGAACGTAGCCGCGCGCGCAAAGCAGCTGGTGAAGTAAGACCGTTGTCAGTAATCAGTTGTCAGCTTTCACTTGCTATGAGGCCAGTTATCGGAATCGCGGATTCAGATTGTTTCTGATTCGTGGACTGATAACTGACAACTGAATTCCGACAACTGTTCTGAAAGGAACGTATCGTGAAGCTTGTTATCAGCTCCGACCATGCAGGGTTTCCTCTGAAGGAGGAAGTTCGCGCCAACCTGGCCCAGGCCGGGCACGAAGTGATCGACCTGGGCGCTTACAACACGGAGCCGTCGGACTATCCCGATTTTGCCGTAAAGGTGGGCGAAGCACTGAAGCGGGGCGAAGCGCAGCGCGGAATTCTCATCTGCGGATCGGGCGTGGGCGTCTGTGTGGCGGCCAACAAGATTCCCGGCATCCGCGCCGGAATTTGCCACGATACGTACTCGGCGCACCAGGGCGTGGAACACGACGATATGAATGTGCTGGTACTGGGTGCGCGGATTATCGGCTCGGCGCTGGCCTTCGAGATTGCGCATGCCTATGTCGGCGCTGTCTTCAATACTTTGGAACCGCGCTATACGCGGCGCTTCAAGAAGGTGCAGGCCATCGAAGCGAAGTACCAATGCGGAGACGGCTCGGCAAACCCGGCCTGACACAAAAAGCTCTACGACAGCGGCGATTCGTGGGAGGTCCGCGAATACACCGGCCGCTCGGAACTTCATCAAAGATTCATTGCTGCAGCGCACACTGAAAGGCGCCGATGTTCCCCTTCGACGTGATCCTCTTCGACGTGGGCGGAGTCCTGCTGACTAACGGCTGGGACACACAAGAGCGCGCGCTTGCCATTGAACGCTTCCACCTGGATCCGGTTGGCTTTGAAGCCAGGCACCACGCGGCGTATCCAGCCTGGGAGAGGGGCGCAATTCCTGTCAGGGATTATCTCGACGCGACGGTGTTCAACGAGCCGCGCAGTTTTTCCCGGGATGAGTTTTTTGCATTCATGCTCGCGCAGTCCAAACTGATGCCGGATGGCGCGCTGGGAACTTTGAAGGAACTTTCAGCATCCAATAAGTACATGTTAGGCGTGCTGAACAACGAGGCGCGCGAAACCAACGAGTATCGCTTCGAGAAGTTTGGCCTGCGCAACTATCTCAAGGTGGCATTGAGCTCGTGTTACCTGGGTCTGCGCAAGCCGGACAAGGCCATCTATCAAACAGCGCTGGATATACTCGGCCGGCCACCGGAACGAATTCTGTTCATCGACGACCGGATGGAGAATGTGGCCGGTGCGGTGAATGCGGGGATGAAAGCGATCCGGTTTGTTGGCGAAGCAGGATTGCGCAGGGAGTTAGCAAGTTTGGGAGTCATGTAGTGGGCGTTTCAAGAATCTGCTTTGTAACATGGCCTGCCTTTGCAGGGCACGGAAAAGCTCAAACTGTTGAAGGGCACGTCTGGCTTTGTGTCAGGGCACGACTTTAGTCGCGTCAAAAGCCGCTCAAAAATCACGTGGGCTTTAGCTCATGCGGGATTCTAACCTGCGTCTACCGGGAATTTTGACGCAGTTCGGCATTGGAGGAGTTATGCAACTTGGACTGATCGGCCTGGGCAAGATGGGCGGGAACATGGCGGAGCGCCTGCGGCTGGGTGGCCACCAGGTGGTGGGCTTCGATTTCAATGCCGAAGCGGTAGCGCGTCTGTCAGCTTCAGGCAATGTTGGCGTTTCAACACTTGATGACTTAGCGAAGAAGTTAGTGGAGCGAAAAGCTATCTGGATCATGGTGCCGCAGGGCGCGCCGGTAGACCAGACGATTGCGAAGCTGGAGCCTCTGCTGAATCCCGGCGACATTCTCATCGACGGCGGTAACTCGAACTACAAGGATTCGATGCGTCGCTACAAGGAAGTTACTGCGAAAGGGTTCCAGTTTGTAGACGTGGGAACCTCGGGCGGAGTGTGGGGACTCAAAGAGGGTTACAGCATGATGATCGGCGGCGACAAGGAGCCGATCGAGTATCTGCGGCCTATCTTCGAGACACTGGCTCCGGCGGCAGACAAAGGCTGGGGACACGTGGGACCCGGCGGCTCAGGCCATTTCGTGAAGATGATTCACAACGGCATCGAGTACGGCATGATGCAGGCGTATGCCGAGGGCTTCACCATCATGGAGAAGAAAGAAGAGTTTGGCCTGAACCTTCCCCAGATTTCTCAGATATGGCGCTACGGCAGCGTGGTGCGCAGTTGGCTGCTCGACCTGACCGCCGATGCTCTGGGCAAGAACCCCACACTCGAAGGACTCGAAGCCTTTGTCGAGGACTCAGGCGAAGGTCGCTGGACAGTGATCGAGGCGATCGACCTGAATGTGTCGGCGCCAGTAATTACCGAGTCGCTGATGCGCCGCATCCGCTCGCGGGAGGAGAATAACTTCACCGACCGGATGCTCGCCATCATGCGCAATGAGTTTGGCGGACATGCAGTGAAAAAGGATTAGTTGGCAGTTCTTAGTTCACAGTTCGTAGTTCGCGCCATGCAGTTGAACTGTGAACTGCAAACTCCAGGAGGACAGCGATGGCAACGATACATGCGAATGTGAGGCCGGAGGATCTTTTGCAGGTTCCGAAAGGCCAGGAGCGGATTCCCGATCCGGGGATTCTGGTGATCTTTGGCGCTTCGGGCGACCTGACCAAGCGCAAACTGCTGCCCGCCTTGTTCCATCTGCGGCAGGCGAACCTGCTGCCAAAAGAATTTGCAATTGTGGGGGTGGCGCGGCGGCCGCTGGGCGATGAGTTCGCCAAGGACATGCGCGCGGGGATTCTGGAGTTTGGCGGCGTGGATGCGAGCGATCCAAACCTGGATGATTTTGTGCAGCACATCAGCTACTTCCCGCTGAACTTCGACGATCCGGCGGACTATGCGGGCCTGAAGGCTGAACTGGATCGGATCGACAAGCAAAGGAACATCGGCGGCAAGCGACTCTTCTACCTCGCCACGGCGCCGGAGTTCTTCGCCGGGATCGTCGAAAATCTGGGTGCGCAGAACATGGCCCAGCCGGAGCGGGGAGTGGCATCGGTTGTCATCGAAAAGCCCTTCGGCCACGACCTGGACTCGGCGCGGGAGCTCAACCACCAGGTGAACGCGGTCTTCCAGGAAAGCCAGGTCTTCCGCATCGACCACTACCTTGGCAAGGAAACCGTGCAGAACATATTGGTCTTCCGCTTTGCCAATGGAATGTTCGAGCCGGTCTGGAACCGCAATTACATTGACCACGTGCAGATTACGGCGGCCGAGACGCTCGGCGTAGAAGGCCGCGGACCGTTCTATGAGAAGGCCGGCGCGCTGCGTGACGTGGTGCAGAACCACATGATGGAGTTGCTGAGCTTCGTGTCCATGGAGCCGCCTTCGAGCTTTGACTCCGAGGCTGTACGGCGGGAAAAAGTGAAAGTGTGGCGGGCGATTCCGCCGGTTCCGATCCTGAATGCAGTGCGCGGCCAGTACGGGCCTGGCATTGTGGAAGGCCAGCACGTCGTCGGCTATCGCGACGAGGAGCGGGTCAATCCACAGTCGGGCACGGAGACCTATGCGGCGCTGCGACTGGAGATTGAAAACTGGCGCTGGGCGGGAGTTCCCTTTTACCTGCGCGCCGGCAAGCGACTCAAGAAGCGGGCAACGGAAATCAGCATTCAATTCAAGCAACCGCCGCTGCTCATCTTCAGCCGGATGGCTTTGAAAGAGCCGTGCCAGGAGATTCAGCCCAACCTGCTGACTATCCGAATCCAGCCGGATGAGGGGATTTCTCTGCGCTTCGGAGCCAAGGTGCCCACCACGCCGAACATGGACGTCTGCCCGGTCATCATGGACTTCGACTACGAGGCGGCCTTCGGCAAGTCGAGCGCCAACGGCTACGAACGCTTGCTGCTGGACGCAATGCTGGGCGATCAGACACTGTTCTCGCACCGCGACGGCGTGGAGATCAACTGGGCTCTGTACACGCCCATCCTTGACGCATGGGCGGCGAAGAAGCCGGAAGTCTTCCCGAATTACTTTGCGGGATCATGGGGACCGGAGTGCTCCGACCATCTGCTGGAGCGCTGGGGACACTCCTGGAGGAACGATCTGGGCAAGAAGGGTTAAGCCTTACGGGTATAAAACGGCAAAGGGCCGGAACTCCTGCCAGGAGTTCCGGCCCTTTGTTGTGCTCCTCCCTGTGCTTAACTGCAGCCAGTGAAGGCAAGATTGGCTGTTCCGGCCAGGGGCGACCCTGCAAGCGTGACAGCCGACGATATTTTCTCGCTCGGGCTGCAATCCGGGGTGGTCGTCAAGCCGGTGACGGTTGCGTTTCCATCCACCATGTAAACGGGCAACAGATTTGGCTGAGCCAGAGTGGCTCCGCCCGCGGACCACGCACCGATGTACGCGCCGGTCGCCTGGGTCTGGAGCGAGTAGTTGATGCAGTCGGCGGACAGCGGGTTGCAAGGCGGGGTCTGGGGCGAGGACGAGGTGGTGACCAGCGCGTTCGGTCCGCCGATTTGTGTCGCGGTCATCGGCAACAGAATGGTGTAATCCACGCTGTTGACCGTTTCAAGGACGCTGAGATACGCGTCGATGACCACACCTGCAAGAGAGTTATTGACCGAAGTAACCTGGCCCGTGATGGTGGCGGTGGACAATGCGGCGGTAGTTGCGCTTGCCGACGCATACAGCTTGATAGTGCCCACGGCGTCGCCGATGCCGACTCCGGTGACGATGGACGGGGCAAACAGGATGCCGGTCGAACTGCTGCCGATGACAACCACGTCATAGGGCTTGGTAGTATCCCCGTACACCAGCGGGCAGATGACCCATGTACCGTCCAAGCCGGTGGTTACGGCATCGAGGAAGCGATCGATTGGGTGGCCATTCGTGTCGGTACCGCTCGGCTGCTCCACCGCTACCATAGCTCCCGCAACCGGGTTGCCCGCTGCGTCAGTCACTTTGCCATTCAGGGAGACGGAAGTGGTGCCTACTTCGGCGGCATGCAGAACCGGTTTCAGCCGGTACTGCCCGTTGCCTTCCTGGACGATGGACATGCAGGTCAGGAAGTCGATGTCGAGGTCTTGGGTTTTGCCCGCCGCAATCGTGAATCCTCCTGAAGCGATCTGTCCCGAAGGAATCTTGATCCCGGTCTGCGCCTCGCTGGAGAGCAGCAGGGGGTAGGGCGTGGGCGGGACGGATTTATCCGATGTAAGCGTCACGCAGTTGGTGGCGCTGCCACACATGTTCCCGGAGACGGTCGCGGTGTTCGGGGCCAGCATCAGGCGGATCTGCTGGTAAGTGCCGGCCTGGAGTTGCAATGAATCGCCCAGCGTGGCCAGGAAGCATTGGTCTTTGACTGGCCCCAGCAGATCGATCTGCATGGGAGGGAGGTTGGGAGTCAGATCAACCCAGGTACTGTCGGTGGGGCCGGCCGTGGAACTCATGTTGGCTTGGACATCGGTGATGGTCACATAAACGTGGGAGAATGGTCCGTTCGGCGCCTGGCAGGTTGCAGGGTCGCTGATCTTCACGCTGACGCTGCCCATACCAGAGGCGGTTGAGACGTTTCCGCTGGTGCACGAGGCCACAACGAGAGCAGCTACCAGCAGACAACCCAGGACGAGAGACAATTTCCAAAGGCTGTAGGACGAGTCATTACCACGTTCCATATTCATAACTTATCTCCAGAGTGAACTCTCAAGCCGATCGAGAAGAACCAACGCAATATATAATCAGCGACGCATATTTCATAAGAGACACATATTTGAAAATTAAGTTGCCCAGTCGTGTAATTTTTTCTTAACTCGGCCACGCACTGGAAAAGCGGGAATAGCGCACCTTCGGTGATTATAGTCGCCCGCACAGAGTTAGTCGCCCATACCACTTTAGTGGTAGGTATTTGCTCTAATCCACACTCAACTCAGGCGAAGCGCAGACTCCAGACGGTGACTACTCCTGGATTCCCTTCACCAACAGGCCGCCGGGAAGTTCGCCCTTGAAAAGGGCGACGACCCCGCTCTTCACACAGACTTGCCGGTTGGCCTGCCCATGCCTTTGTCCATGGCCTCATTTGCCAGGCGGTCGGCTTCCTTGTTGCCGCCGCGAAGGGTGTGGCGCATCTCAAAGCCATCGAGCCGAGCAGCCAGCCGCCTGGCTTCCTGCCACAGGGGAATCAGGCCCGGGCTTTTCACCTTGTACTGCCCCATCATCTGATTGACCATCAACTCTGAGTCGGAGACGACGCGGAGGCGCTTCGTGCCGTGCACGATGGCCCATTCCAGCACTGCCAGCAGGCCGGAGTACTCGGCGTAGTTGTTGGTCTGCACCCCCAGAAAGCGGCTCAGACGGGCAACAACCTGCCCTCGGGCGTCTTCAACAACAGCGCCGTAGCCGGACGGGCCGGGATTGCCGCGGGAGCCACCGTCGCAGTGGGCTGTGAACCATTCGCTTGCATTTTCAGAGGGAGCGGCGCTTTCAAAGAGGTTTCCGGTCATCGCTTTCCAGTGTAGCCGGGTGCACCGGGCCGGCGGGATTTGCTGGCTGTGCGCTGCAGTCTTACCAAAGTACTGGCAAATCGCCGGAATGGGTTACAAAACAGCCTGTTCGGCGTCTATTCCGGTACAGACACTTCCTGCGGCGTTTTCCGCATAACCGCGGGTAGATGAGCAGCCACGAGGCAGATTCTTTCTGGGGAAAGGTCCACTGGAAAAAGATTCCTGGAACGGCTGTGGCTGTGTTCGGCGCCGATTGGGAAGAAGAAAGCCCCTCCCTCCGGCAATGGAGACTCGATGGCAACAAATGGCGTAAGTTACCCAGTTTCCCCCGCTGGAATTTCGCCGACTTTGGGCTGGCCCACCGCGCGGAAGGTACAATCCTCAGCAGGTATGGCTGCGACGAGGGCGATGGGCGGAGCAGGACGCGACGGCGCAAGCCGCGACGAGGCGCGCCTGCAGGCTCGCGCCGTGGAGTCGGAGCTGATCCGCGAGGCGCAGGCCGGTTCGCGGGTGGCATTCGACGCGCTGGTACGGCAGTACGAGCACCAGGTATTGCGCCTGGCCTTGCACCTCACCGGCAGCGAGCATGATGCCGAAGACATTTATCAGGAGGCTTTTCTCAAAGCCTTCCGGTACATCGGAAACTTCCGCTTCGAGTGCTCTTTCTATACGTGGATCTATCGGATCGTAACCAACCTTTGCCTGGACCAGTTGCGGCGCAAGAAGACCCGGCGCGAGGATCACGCCGTAATGGTGGACCACTCCGGCGACGAGATTGACCTGTTGGCTTCAGTTTCTGACAACCGGTCGTTTTCAAATCCCGCCAAGGAGCTGGACCGAAAGGTGCTGGGTGAAAAGATTCAGGCGGCGCTGGTAAAGCTGACGCCGCGGGAACGCATGGTATTCGAGCTGAAGCACTACCAGGGGCTGCGGCTGCGGACCATTGGAGAGATGCTGCACACAACGGAAGAAACTGCCAAGAACACGCTCTTCAGGGCAACAAAGAAGCTGAGAACGCAGTTGGCGGAGCTGAGGTAAGCGCCCTGCTGGCGGCGGAGTTTTGGATGAATACTGTGGAACTTTATTGAGGCTGGAAGGACGTAGTTATGAATTGCGAACTTGCACATGAACGGATTGTGACGGCGGCTTATGGGGAGCTGCCCGACGACCAGGTGCACGAACTGGAGCGTCACCTAGGCGACTGCACGAGCTGCCGCAAGGAGCGGGAGCAGGTGCTGGCGCTCAAGGTACTGGCCGATGCGCTTCCCGTGATAGAGCCGGGGGCAAACCTCGTAGCGCGGAGCCGCCTTCGGCTGGATGAGGCGCTGGACTCGCTGCCGCCAATGCACTGGTATGAACGGCTGGCGCAACGGCTGATGAACAGCGTGGCCAGTTTGCAGGCCGCGCCTGTGGCCGCCGGCCTGTTGCTGGTGGCCGGCATTGGAGCGGGCAGCCTGGGCGGCTTTGAGTTTGCGCAGAATCGCGCCGCGCACGCCGCCACGGCAGTACCTGCCGTCACGGTGTCAAAGGTACAGACGCAGCAGGCGGCGCCAGTGGGGCTCACCAACGTTGCCAACGTCTCCAGCATCGTGAGGCAGCCAGGCAGCGAGATGGTCGAAGTCAGCTATAACCAGCTGGTGCCGGGGCAGATCAAGGGCACGCTGGACGACCCGGCGATCCGGCAGTTGCTCATGCTGGCGTCGGAGAGCTCATCGTCCGCAGGAGTACGCGACGACTCGGTCGGGCTGCTCGCGGCTGAGTGCCGCGCCGGACACAGTTGCCAGGCAGCCGGCATCCGCGACGCGCTCATGGTAGCCCTGCGCTACGACAAGAATGCCGGAGTACGCGAAAAGGCGCTGGAGGGTTTGGAGCCTTATGTGGCACAGGATGTGCGGGTACGCAATGCGGTTCTTGAGGCGCTGCTTGACGATAACGACCCCCGCATTCGCACCGAGTCCATCAACATTTTGGAGCCGGTAGAAGCCGACACCAGCGTGCGGCAAGTGTTGTACTCGGTTTCCACTTCGGACGACAGTCCACAGATTCGGAATGTTTCCCGGCAGGTTTTGAGCCGGGTTCCTGAGATTCAGTAACACTGTCTTGCCTTCCCGTGACCGCGCCGCAAGGCGAAGAGCGCGGCGACGGAAGGAAGAAGCGATCGATGGAGAAGAAGAGATGAACTACTTATTGAGGCCGTATCAGAGTCTTGGTCTAGCGGTGATCCCCGCCGTGATTGTTGCCGCAGGGTTGGCCATGGTTCCTCAGTCGGCCCTGGCGCAATCAAACGGTCTTGGGCAACTTATGGATGGCTCCACTCCGCTGCTGGTTTCAGGTTCGCAGGGTTACCTGGGCGTGGAACTGGCGGACGTGGACGCGGAAAAAGCGCAGGTGCTCAAGCTCAAAGAGGTACGCGGCGCAATCATCACACTCATTGACCACGATGCTCCAGCCGGACAGATCGGGCTCAAGGTCAACGACGTGGTGTTGCAACTGAACGGACAAAATGTCGAGGGCTCCGAGCAGTTACGCCGCTTGCTCAAGGAGATTCCTCCGGGCCGCAAGGTGAGCATCGAGATCAGCCGCGACGGCAATATTCAAACCATGGCCGTGGAACTGGCCGATCGCCAGGTGCTGGGACACGATGTGTGGAACAATATCGGCACCGGCGGCGAGGTAACTGCTCCGCCGCCGAGTATGGGCATTCTTTCCGGTGGCGGCGATGCGCCGCCGGCGGGCGGAGGATTTCACCTGCCGTTCTTCGGCAGCAGCCTGAATGTGGGCGTGATGGTTGAACCGCTGACCTCGCAGATGGCCGAGTACCTGGGTGTACCCAGCGGGCTGATGGTAAAGCAGGTGGCGCGCAAGAGCGAAGCCGCCGCGGCGGGCCTCAAGGCCTTTGACGTGATTCTCAAAGTAGGTTCGGAGCCAGTGACGAATCTTGCCGGATGGGACCGCGCGCTTCGCTCTAGCCAGGGCAAGCCGGTACAGGTCACCGTCCTGCGTGACAAAAAGCAGTTGACGCTTACGCTGCAAGTGGACTCAAAGCACAAAGGCTCGATGGAGATTGAGAATATCTTCCCGTCCAGCGACTGCCCGCTAATGGCCGAACTCAGCCAGGAGTTTGCCCAGAATCCAGTTGCAGCGGCGGCAGCGGCTGAGGCTTTGCGCAACAGCCTGAATCCTGAAGATTTCAAAATCGATCCGAAGCAGATGGAACAACTCCGCAAGCAGATGTACGAGTTCAGCAAGAACTTCACGCTACAGGACTTTACACTCGATCCCAAGCAGATGGAGCAAGTCCGCCAGCAAATGGATGAGTTCCGCAAAAACTTCAACTCCGAAGACTTCAAAATTGACCCAAAGCAGATGGACGAATTGAAGCGGCAGATCGAAGAGATGCTCGCATTACAGTTCGGCAATTACGTCTGAGCATTTTCTGGATTGGCCAATGTCTGGGTGCCCCGTCCTTGCCGAGGCCTTATCGCGGCAAGGGTGGGATACCACGATGCCCATTATCCAGAAAGCTGGAAAGCCGTCAACTGTCCTTGCGGTAGAGCATGTCGCGCATCACCTTCCGCCTGGCTTCGTTCATCTCGCTGGCGGTCTTGCGGTCGCCAGGGTCGACTTTGCCGGCAACGGTTGAATCCGTAGCCTCGGGCTCGCTGCACGCCGGACAGCGATTGGCGAAGCCGGGTTTGCCGGGCCTCAACTCGAACTCTTCAGAACAGACGACACAGGTTTTGATCGGAAACGACATTTCAAAAACATGATAACGCCGTTTATCCGCGACTATTTCGGCACGCGGTACGCTGCTGGGACCTGTTCGCAATATTGGTTTTACCAGGCCCTACTTGAACAGCTTCAAATCAATCCCCTCGCCCATCGCCTTGTATCCGGCGTCGCTTGGGTGCAGATGGTCGCCTGAGTCGTAGGCCGGGTTAAAGCGATCGGGATTCTGCGGGTCGCGTGTAATCTGGTCGAAGTCGATCACGCCGTCGAACGTGCCGCTCGAGCGAATCCAGTTGTTCACGTCTTCGCGCACTCGCTCGCCCCTTTCGGAGTTGTACCCGGCCCCGCCATAAGGCGTGAGCGTTGCGCCGAATGCCTTGATGCCGTGCTCGTGCGCGGCATCGGCAATCTGCGCAAGCCCATGCTCCAGTTGCTGCGCCGTGACGTCGTCCTCGAGCGCCGTAAGATGCGCAAGGCGGCCGATGTCGTTGATGCTTTCGAGCACAATCACGGATCGCACGCCGTTCTGCGCCAGCACGTCGCGGTCCAGCCGCGCCAGTGCGCTCGGCCCCGCCTGATCGTTCAAGACGCGGTTGCCGCCGATGCCCTCATTCAGCACCGCCACCTGCTCCAAACCATGCTCCTTCTTTAGCCGTGCAGCCAACACATCGGGCCAGCGGCGATTCTCATTCAGTGTCGAGTGAGCGCCGTCGGTAATCGAATCGCCCAGCGTAACAATGGCGCGCGAGCCTTCAATGGCGGGCACGTCGATGCCGTCGAGGAAGTACCACGACTGCAGCGTGGCGGGCTGCGGAATCGTTGCGGCAGCGCTCTGATCGCCATTGGCCACGAAATTATCCTGGTCCGCAAACGCATGGTAGGTCTCACCGCGCATCACCTGCGAAGGCAGATAGAAGCTGACTGCAACATCGGACAGCGGCGCAACCGCAAGAGCTACCGGGTCGGAGTACATCGCCGCGCCTGGCGGAATGCGCACAGCGGCCTGGCCGCCGAAGGTGATAGTGCGGTCCGTGCCGTCCTTGATTGCCGCTCCGCCCGTGCTCACCGCCACATGCGCATCGGTGATCGTGAGTCCATCCAGCCCAAACTCATTCGTAAACCGCACGCGAATCTGCTCGCCGCCATTCGAAATATGCACAATCTCGCGCAGCGTAACTGCGGCGAAGGGCCGCACCCGAAAGCCGCCTTCAGCCAGCATGGGCGACGCAGCCCACGTGCCCACCCACTGCGGATGCTGCGCTGATTGCGCGCTGCCGGGCACGCTCGCTGCGAGAAACAAAACAACGGGAACGGAAACAACACTGAGCCAATGCTTGAACATATTCCGGAAAGACCTCCACGAGATGTCGCGTTCAAATGCAACCGAAGTCTATCATGCTGATTGATGTTGCTCCCATTGGTCATACCAGCGTATAGTTTGCACGAGGTTTTCCATGAATCGTTGGCTCATTCTTTTGCTGGTTTCGTCGTCCTGTCTTCTCTCCGCGCAACGGAAACAAGGCAGCCCTCTTGAAGCGTTGCCCTCCAACATTGAAATGCTCACCCACTTCGGCGAGCGCGCCGACTTCTCGCCCGACAATCAGCGCGTCGCTTTCATGGACAAGAGCTTCGGCGATGCATTCGTCATCGACCTCAAGACGCGCATCATCCGCTGCCTTACCTGCAACGTCCCCGCCGCCGCGTTTCTGCGCGTTATGCACCTCTCCAACGGCGACTACATCCTCATCGGTCCCGAGAAATTTGAGAACATCACCGTCAGCCGCCAGCGCGACAACGAACTCTGGTACTTGAGCAGCAAACCGGGATCGAAGCCCGTACGCCTCGGAAACCGCATGTCTGAAGGCGCCGCCATCTCCAAGCACAGCATGATGATCTCGTTCTCCGAGACGCCCCACGATCATCCCGAGCTCCCGCAAAACTATTCGCGTCTCATGACCGCCGAGGTCGATCTCTCCGGTCCCGAACCGAAATTGATAAACAAGAAGCAGGTCTACGAAAGCCACGACGATAGCTGCATTCTCGAGGCCCAGGACTTCTACGACAACGACGCTAAAATGACATTTACCTGCTATGTCAGGAAAGCAAGTGAACTCGCCCCCGGCGGCGAAACGCTAGCCAGGGTCATGGGCATCGACCTCGCCACCGGCCAGGTTACAGATTTCTCGAAAGCCCCCGGCACCTACAACGAATGCGAAGGCATCTTTCCCGACGGCAAGTACACTGCCGTTGAAGGGGACCGCCAGGTCGCGCAGATTGGCGGCAACCACGGCCCCCGCAACATCGACCTGTGGAAGTTGCGCCTCGACGGTACCGGCAAAGACTTCGTCCGCATGACACACTTCAACGACTACGACGGCTGGAAAGCCTCCAACCCCGTAATCTCCACCGACGGCAAAATGATGGCCTTCCAGGTAGCGCACAGCGCCGACGCCGCCGGCGTAGGCTACGGCGTGCTGCTCTATCACTTCTAGGCTGCAGCCCGAATCCAGACTGCAGTCCAAATTCAGGTCGCAGCCTAAACCTCGATCGAAGTCGAAGGGGGCCGCAGAAAACTTCCGCGGCCCCTTTCCATTTACTGCGTCACCGGCTCCGGCATCCAGCATCCAGGCGTGGAGTGAGAAATCTCCTTCTCTTCCTCCGTCATGTCCACGCTCACATCCGCAAATAGCGGAGTGCTCAGGTACCGCTCGCCCGTATCCGGCAGCATGCACAGAATCGTCGATCCCTTCGGAGCCTCCGCCGCCACGCGCAGAGCCCCTGCAAAAGTCGCGCCCGACGAAATCCCCACAAATATCCCTTCCTTCTTCGCCAGCTCCTTGCTGCATTTCAGCGCATCCGCATTCGCAATGCGCAACACCTGGCTGATGACCTTCGCATCCACCGCGTCCCCAGTCAGCTTGGCAATAAAGTCCGGACTCCAGCCTTGCATCGGATGCGGTTTCCACGACGGGTGCCCCACCGCCGCCGATCCGTCCGCATTCCGCTGCTGCTCCACTCCGCTTGAAAGCATCGGCGCGTCATCCGGCTCGCACACCACAATCTTGGTCTCCGGCCGCTCCTTGGCCAGCACGCGCGAAACACCCTTCAGCGTGCCGCCCGTGCCGAACCCCGTCACCCAATAGTCCAGCCGCTCGCCCTTGAAGTCTTCCACAATCTCCTTTGCCGTCGTCTTCGAGTGCATATCGGCATTGGCTTCGTTCTCAAACTGCCGCGTATAAAACCAGCCGTGCTTCTCAGCCAGTTCCACAGTCTTCACCACCATGCCCACGGCCCTGGCCGACGCCGGCGTCAGCACAACCTTCGCGCCCAAAAACCGCATCAGCTTGCGCCGCTCCACGCTGAACGACTCCGCCATCGTCACCACCAGCGGATAGCCCTTCGCCGCGCACACCATTGCCAGCCCGATTCCCGTATTTCCGCTCGTCGCCTCCACCACCGTCTGTCCCGGCTTCAGCTTCCCCGTCCGTTCCGCATCCTCAATCACGCCCAGCGCCAGCCGGTCCTTCACCGAGCCCAGCGGATTAAACGCCTCCACCTTCACATAAAGGTTCACATCGGGCGGCGCCAGCTTGTTGATCTTCACCACGGGCGTATTGCCCACCGTTTCAAGAATGTTGGCATACCTGCGTCCCATACATTGCTCCCTCCTGGGGATGCGTGCATTCTACTCAACTCGGTCAATAATTCGACAGCAAAAAAACGTACCCGCAATGGACTAAAATCTCCGCGAGGCTCACCATGCAAAACCAGGAGAACCCCGCCAAACGCGTGTCGCCCCTGGCCATCAGCTCCCAGGAGTTCCGGGCACTTGGCGCTCAGCTCATCGACCGCATCGCCACTTTCCTCGATTCCCTTCCCGACCGCCAGGTTACCCGCGGAGAATCCCCTTCCCACATTCGCCAGGCTCTCGATGCAGACCGCACGCTCCCCCAGCACGGCGCCGACCCTGCCCAGTTGCTCAATCGCGCCGCCGACCTGCTCTTCGAGCACTCGCTCTTCAACGGTCACCCTCGCTTTTGGGGATACATCACCTCGTCCCCCGCGCCCATCGGAGCTCTCGGCGAACTGCTCGCCGCCGCGGTTAACCCCAACGTCGGCGCCTGGCTGCTCTCGCCCATGGCCAGTGAAATCGAGGCCCAGGCCATCCGTTGGGTCGCCGAAATGCTCGGCTACCCGCTCGATTGCGGAGGCCTCTTTGTCAGCGGCGGCAACATGGCCAACATCGCCTGCTTCCTCGCCGCCCGCCAGGCCAAAGCAGGCTGGGACGTCCGCACCAAAGGCCTGAACGGCCCCACCCTGCGCGTCTACTGCTCAAAAGAAACCCACACATGGATTCAAAAAGCCGCGGACATTGCCGGCCTCGGCACCGACGCCATCCGCTGGATCCCCGCGGACAGCGAACTCCGCATGGACGTTGCCGCCCTCCACGAACAAATCTCCGCCGACATCGAAGCCGGAGACCGTCCCATCCTCGTTGCAGGCACCGCCGGCACCGTCAGCACCGGCGCAATCGACCCCCTGCCGCAGCTTGCCGACCTCTGCCGCGAATTCGATCTCTGGTTTCACGTGGATGGAGCCTACGGCGGCCTCGCGGCTGTCCTGCCCGACGCACCCGCCGCGCTCGCGGCATTGCGAGTGGCAGACTCGGTCGCCGTCGATCCGCACAAGTGGCTCTATGCCCCTCTTGAAGCAGGTTGCGCCCTGGTTCGCAACCCTGAAAAGCTGCGCGACGCCTTCGCCTATCATCCCGTCTACTACCACTTTGGCGTCGAAGCAATTAATTACGTCGACCTCGGCCCTCAGAACTCACGCGGATTTAAAGCCCTCAAAGTCTGGCTCGCGCTGCAGCAGGTTGGCCGCGACGGTTACGTCCAAATGATCTCCGACGATATCCGCCTCTCCCGCGAACTCTTCACACAACTCGCGCACTACCCCGAGCTCCAGCCGCTCACCCAATCCCTCAGCATCGCCACCTTCCGCTACGTGCCCACCGATCTCGTCTCCAGAGAGAAAGATGTGGACGGGTATAACGAAGAAGTAGCGAGCTACCTAGACAAGTTGAATCTTGAGTTGCTCACCCGCCTGCAGCACAGCGGCGAAGCCTATCTCTCCAACGCCGTAATCCACGGCAAGTTCGCCCTCCGCGCCTGCATCGTAAACTTCCGCACAACCTCCGCCGACATCGCCGCCCTCCCACCCATAGTCATCCGTATGGGCAAGGAACTCGACGCCGCTCTCCGCCCGCAAACCCTTCACGCCGAAAAACCCTGAGCAACTCCGTTGCAGTGTCACCGATGAAACGCCACATCACAGAGTGAGTCTTCGTAGGAACCGGGACTAGGACATATTCGGTGGCTTTGTATCAGCGCGCAACATCAAAGGCTGCGGAAAAACTCGTTCGGGCGGTAGGCCGGGGTTTTAACCCCGGCATCGGTGGCATGCAATCAATAGGGCCTTTAGGCCCTGAGGTATGCCTTTTGGATGTTTCCCCACTCGAATGCTTTGTATCAGGGCACGACTTCAAAGTCTGCCCTGAGCTCAGTCGAAGGGTGCCGCCAGCGCCACAAAATCGACGCTGGGCTAAGCAACCCGCGGCCACCCTCGCCCGCATCCGCCTCGAACACTGGCAGCAGGAGCGCACCGCACTTCGCTGCGGCCGAGCGCGCAACTACACCTCGCCCGGACGCCAGCCAAGCCACGCCAGCACCAACCGCTTCGACGCCGCTCTGGTGCGCTGCATCGGCTTCGAGCGCGAATTCTCCAAGCTCGACACCGACGCCCAAACCATTCTGCTCCTTGCCTTCCGTGAGCACCAACCGCAAAGAGTCATTGCGCAGATCGCTCGATGCAGCGAACGCGCAGTGTCCTACAAAATCCCCTCCGCCCTCGCCCAAC
This sequence comes from Occallatibacter sp., assembly GCA_035945795.1. Lineage (GTDB taxonomy): Bacteria > Acidobacteriota > Terriglobia > Terriglobales > Acidobacteriaceae > Telmatobacter. Next base: position 2,184 of record DASYZU010000027.1, on the reverse strand, counting down.
TCGCCCGTCTCTTAGACCGCGCGAACATGCTGTGACACCGGCTATCGAAAAGGCCAATGACGAGTCTGCGACGATCCGGGCGCGACCTCAATCCTGGACTACCCGGCGTTTACTTCTACGAACCTTCGCGGATCACCAAAAACCTGTGCATTCCCTTTTGCCGAGAACCTCGTCAGGAATTACCTTCGCCCGCTGGGATATATCGGGAATTGGAAGGACGCCATTCGGAAATGGTTGGAGTGCATCGTGGCGATGCTCTGGCGGAAAGTTCTGATCTGCTAAGTCCGAAAGCACCTTTGACTGCGGTCCGGAGAATTGTGTCGTCTGAAACAAGACCCATCGGCTTACGAGCTTGCCGTCAACCCTGCGAACATCAAAGACCTCATCCCATCTTCCGTTTCTCGCAAACATAGTTGCTGTAAAATACGCGGAGCTTTCTCCTTCCATTGATGCGGCCAACAGAGGGAAGCTCCAATTGCCGTTGATCTCCGGAAATTTGCATTCCGTTCCAAATTCCTTTTCTTGATTATTTTCCTTCGAAACAGAATATGGGCGACCAACATCTAGCCTTAAATCGAAGAGGGGATACTGCCCGCGCTTTGATAAGCCGAAGCCTACTTTCTGCCTTCCGTCGTCTGTCTTCAATTCATAGGGAAATATTTCGGGAAACGTATCTCCACCGCTCGCAAATGAGACCCCTTCTGAGACCCTACTGGCGACCTTCCCTAGGTCCTTGATTGAGCGCCCGCCCTGTCTGAGTAGAGCTTTGAATTGTTGCTGTTCCTCCTCCTGTTCTTCCATTTGCTTTTTATTTATAGCGCGTCCTTGCTCTATGACTGCAAAAAACCCAGCTCTCTCCACAGCGTGGCTACGAAGATCACGCGAGACATTCTCGACTCTGTCCAGGGTGATAGAGGAGATCTCAATGTATAGGAATGCAGCAGAAAGGACGATCCACGTTACCTGTTCGAGGCGACCAAAATTTCGAGCATTGATACGGAAAGTCATCACTACCGCCGCCATGGCTAGGCAGGCGACGGAAACCCCTGGCGGGGGACCGAGAAGGTAGATCACTTCACAACTAAGGATCGCTAATCCTTGGAGGAACGAAGCTGTCCATGAATATGGGATATTTATCCTTCCAAGGTATGCGAATCGATTCTCACAATCATTTAGGCCTGCACGTGCTTTCGCCCCCAGTGCATTCGACCAAACTCGTAACTTCGTGAGGGTCCCGCGTAACCAGTCCATTCGCCTATTTTGGCAAGAATAGCTATGGCTGAGATAGTCGATTTTCTGTTCGGATATTGGACTGCTTGGAGACCGCAAGCGCCGCACCTGTCGGTGCAGCTTACCGGGCAGCCGCCCGGACCTGCCCACAGTGCGCCGCCATCCTCGTGCTGGCTCCTCGTGCCGGCCGATTCACTCTCAACCGTGCATCGACGGGGCCGCGAAACTAATCGTTGCACTCCAACCTGGACAGCGGTGACAAGCCCCGATGCATGTGTTGGCAGTGCAATTCGAATACGTGGTTGATTCGCTCGATCTGGACTTGAGTCAGCGAATGTTCGTCCAACGGATCCATGTCAAATGCAGCCTGACACTCCGAACAACTCCACGCACGAGGGGCCGATGGCAATAACGTAGGCATAATCAGCCATCCTATAAAGAAGTCTGCGAGCCCCGCAAACATGAAAGCCCCTTGTCTCCAAGGAACCCCAAGCCGGTCTGGGGTAGGGTGTCGCTAAGGTTGAACGTATCCCGGAAGCTTTGGCGCGCAAGTGATGCGAATCACGTCGCACGTGGCGGGCCGATGCCGGGTGCCCCATCCTTCGCCTCTTCTCTGGCGAAGGGTGGGGTAGCCGACTGTCAATCGCGCGACCCACCCTGACGCCCCCATCCAGGTCAGAATCCGCCGCCCACACCCCACAGTCCCGGCCAATCCGAAAAATCACCCCCGAATCGGCACCATTCTGGCCGCCAATTTGCCCCAAATAGGCCGCAAATAGGGCCTAATTAGGCGCATTTAGCCTCAATTTACCCTTGACCTTGCCCCCGCAAAACGTATCCCTTAGCGAGCTGATTTAATAGCGAAAGGGACACGAAGATGCGGAATGGGAAACGAGGCAGGTACACGCTTGAGTTCAAGCAGGAGGCGGTCCGGCTTGTAGAGTCGGGCCAGAC
>DASYZU010000026.1:0-48006 GCA_035945795.1 Occallatibacter sp. | reverse complement strand
CCGGCAACTGAAAGTGCAGGGAGATGTGGTGCTGCGTGTAACCTTTTTTGCCACCGGCCAAGTGGTAGTACAAGGAGTGGTGCATGGACTGGGCCACGGACTGGACGAGGAAGCGCGCCGGGTGGCGCAACAGATACGCTTTCGTCCGGCAACGCGCGACGGTCGGCCGCTGGACCTGACGACCACCATTACGATCACGTTCCAGTTGGCGTAGCAATCGATATTGGCTATGAGGAGCAGGCTGCAAGGCCTTCCGACTCGCGAACGGCAGATGCGGCCAGAGCAAGACCGGGAAGGACTCCGACCTGCCTCTCAAAACCGGGTTCCGTACATCATGTCCGTTTGAACCTTCTGGCTCTTTCATATCGATGAAACGACTGATCGTAATCTATTGATCTTCAACCAAAACAGCCGCTGAAAAGGCCTAGAGAGGCACCCCCGGGATATCCTTCAATCATCTGATTGATCCCTGACGTCACAAAAAAACCGGTGGCCGTGAAGCGAGCCCACTTTGCCACTAAATCGCGTCTTGTCAAGGCATGCGTGCTAGAATCGCTGTCACTGGAATTGCGATGATTGAAGAGGAAGTCGAGCACGGAGCAACTGCCGAGTTGACTGCGGAGATGATCCGGGCCCAACTTGAATTGCTGATTCGAGATGACGCTTTCCGTTCCAGCAAAAGGTCCGTTGCGTTTCTCAAATATGTCGTCGAGCAAACACTGAACGGGTCGGCAGAGCAGATCAAGGAACGTACGATTGGGGTTGAAGTTTTTGGACGGGATCCATCGTATGACACCAACTTGGATCATATTGTTCGCACTGCGGCCACCGAACTCCGCAAAAGACTTGCATCTTACTACGTCGACGAGAAGCACCGGCACGAATTACGGATGGACCTCGTGCCGGGTTCGTACATCCCCAAGTTCTCCCTTCCCGGCCAAGGCACTCACTCAGCTGGCGACCCCGGCACAGAATCCGAATCAAGTTTCAGTCCGTTTCAAACTCACAGTGCGCACAATGGGCTTGGCCCAGTATTGCTGCCTGGGATGCGGAGCTCGGAAAGAGAAGCGGCACATCGAAGAGCCAACTGGTACAGGATCATTGCCTTCGCCGCAGTGATGGTGATTGCCGCGCTCATTGGGTATCGCTGGCTTAACGGCACCAGCCCGCAGGATCTCTTCTGGAAGCCTGTTCTGGACACACCTGGGCCGGTTCTGCTGGCGGTGGGCGACCATCCGAATGGACCGCCGACGCCCTCTCAAGCGGACGCGAACGAAAATGCTCCCACGCCGATCCTCAGCTCCGACTCATCCCAGACAGTTCCTTTCGCAGACGCGGTGACCATTGCAAGGGTGGTTGGCGTATTGGAGGCCCGGAAGAAGACGGTGGTGTTCCGGAGAGGCAACACGAGCTCATTTTCGGACCTCAGAGAGGGCGCAGTCGTACTGATCGGAGCCTTCAACAACGAGTGGAGCCTGCGTCTGACGCGCCAGTTGCGCTACAGTCTGGCGCTGGACGCCGATAAGCATCTTATCTATATAAGGGATGCAAAGAACTCGTCATCGCGCAACTGGAGTTGGGCCACAAATCAGCCTCGCGACCCTGTCGTTGGCGCCAATAGCCCCAAGTTGCAGGATTTCGCGCTGATTTCGCGCATTCGGGACTCGGAAACCGGGCATGTGGTGGTCGTGATCGGAGGACTTTATACCTACGGCACCCAGGCCGCCGGGGAGTTTCTTACCGACCCAGACCTGATGAAGGCGATTGCAAATGAAACGAAGCTCAGCGGAGCCGGCAAGAACCTCCAGATCGTCCTTGGCACCACGGTGACCGACGGGACCCCAGGACCACCGAAGGTTCTGGCGGTTTCGGCAGAATAAAGATCCAACTCCTGATCTGTCTGCTTTCCGTCTCATCAATTTCATCTAACTATTTAAAAAATGAGCAGTATACATCCAATTTCTGACGGTCATGGACGGTATCTGTCTATCCACCTGTCTCTCTTTCTCTATACAACCGGCTCGCACGACAATCCAGCCCGCCCGGCTGATCGTGATCTTCACGCGGCAAGGTAATTCAGGTCGGGCTGACAGATGCGGCAAGAAGGATTAGGAGGCTGAAATGAAGACTTTTCTCAATCTGATCAGCGGTTTTGTGGTCGTTTGCACGGTAATTCTGTTCGTACCCAAAGGGGCATTGGCCCAGGGATATGGCAGCATCAGCGGCACCGTGACAGACGCGACCGGGGCAGTCGTTCCTGGCGCCATAGTAACGGCAACGCAATCCAGCACCGGTTTGATGCTAAAGGCTACATCGAGCGGAGAAGGCACATATTTCTTTCCGTCGCTGGCTCCATCGGTATATAACCTGTCTGCCAGCCATGACGGCTTCCAGACTTACGCGGTGAAAGATCTGCAACTCCGCGCGGACGCTGCGCTGACAACCAACATCGTACTAAAGGCGGGCAGCACCACCGAGACGGTCATTGTGAGCGCCGAAAATGCTCAGGTCGACGTCACTACTGGGACATTGGCGCAAGTCATCGGCACATCCCAGGTAAACGAACTGCCCTTGAATGGCCGCAACCTGGCTGCTCTGACGGCTGAAGTCGCTGGTGTGACGGTTGCGCCGTCCGCCCAGGCAGACCAGGGAAGTACCAAAACCTTTCCGGTCGCTTTTACTATTTCCGCCAACGGCACGCGTGTCGGGCAGACGAACTACATGCTCGATGGTGGCAACAACGTGGACGAGTACACAAACGTGAACGCTCCCTTTCCGATGCCTGATGCCGTGCAGGAGTTCAGCGTTCAGACGAGCAATTACAACGCCGAGTACGGCCAGAACGCCGGCGGCGTCGTCAACATCATTACGAAGCGCGGCACAAACGAGTATCACGGCGATTTGTTCGAGTATGTTCGCAACCGCGTCTTCAATGCCGCGAATTACTTCAGCTACGTCAACGGCGTCAAGACGGTGGATCCGCTAAAGCGGAATCAGTTTGGCGGCACCATCGGCGGACCGGCCAACATTCCTCACCTTTTCCACAGCGATAAGTCGTTCTTTTTCTTCGGGTACCAGAAGACCATCAATCACACAGCGGCTGTGAGTTCGACTGCCGCAACGCTGCCCACTGCCGCGCAGCTTAGCGGCACATTCGCAGGTGAAAGCAAATGTCTCACCAACCCGCTGAATTCCGCGTCAATCCTGACCTGCACGCCAACCGGCAGCACCTACACCACTACGGTGAATACCAACGCATATAGCCCGGTGTCTTTGGCGCTGCTGAAATATCTTCCCTCGCCTTCGCAATTGAATGCGAATGGCAGCATGAGCTTTCAGCGGCCTTCCTTCTACAATCTCGGCGAGGTGACAGCCCGCTTCGACCAGGAGCTTAGTCCAAGAGACAGACTAACCGTCCGCTATTTCTCCGATGCGTATGCCCTGAACGGCGTCCTCAATCTGAAAAACCTGTTGACCTATGCCGACCAGGCGAAGATCAACTACTACAACTCCATGATCTCCGAGACGCACATTTTCAACGATCACTTCCTAAACAACTTCATCATCAGCTACCAGATCGACAATGCATCCCGCGGTCCTCTCGCGGGTGGCATAAGCGTGGCCGACCTTGGCGTAAACATCTGGCAGCCGGCATTCAAGCAAATCAATCAGATTCAAGCGACGGGTTACTTCAATATCGGCGACAATCCGCAAGGATTTTTCCGGAGAGCCAACTACACCTTGACCGACGACGTGCATATTCTACTGGGTAGGCACAATATTGCCTTTGGTTACCACGGTGAAATAGGCAAGGTGGACGTCGATAATCTGTTCCGGCAGCCAGGCAATTTCACGTTCAATGCAAATAACACTGGAGATGCTCTGGCCAGCTTCCTGTTTGGCTATGTCTACGAGTTTTCGCAGGCGTCAGGCCAGTTCTTCAATGCCCGCGGCAAATTCAACGGAGCCTATGCTCAGGATAGCTGGAAGCTCAGCAACAGGCTGACGCTGAATTATGGCGTGCGCTACGAACCGTTCGTGCCATGGCGCGAGAGCCAAGGGCGGATGGGGAGCTTCTTCCCCAAGCTCTGGGCGGCCGGAACGCACTCGTCCGTGTATCCTCTTGCGCCCGCCGGCCTCCAGTTTGCCGGCGACACTGGATTCAACAGGAATGGCGTGGAATCCTCCTTCCACCACTTCATGCCTAGGTTGGGCTTTGCATGGGATGTCTTTGGCACTGGCAAAACCAGTCTCCGTGGCGGCGCCGGGTTGTTCTTCGACAGCCGCATCAACAGCACTCTTTTCAACATCTACACGAATACGTCGCCGTACATCACGAATGCAGATGTTTTTAATACGGGTGGCGCCAAGATTACTTTTGCCGACCCGTACGGAAGCTACGGAACTCCCAATCCATTCCCGGCGCCGCAGCCGCCTCCCGCAACTTCCGCGATTCCGCCACAACCTTTCCTAACCTACGACCCATTCCGCGGCTTCCAGGATCCGCGCACCGTCTCCTGGAATCTCGCTCTGGAACAGCAGATATCCAGCAGCCTGTCCTTTCGCCTTGCTTATGTAGGCGAACAAAGCAGGCACCAATGGGTACCGCTTGAGCTGAACCCCTTCGTGAACGGGACACGCATTTACAATCAGACGGGCTGCTCGGTCAATAACAGTTGCTATAGCCAACCCATTACGGCAGCCAACACCGGCGCCAACACCAACTACAACTCGCTGCAGATGTCGGCCGAACAACGTGTGCGCTATGGCTTGACACTGCTTTTCAACTACACCTGGTCAAAGGCGCTCGACAATATGCCCTTCAATGCTGCAGCTACTTCCATCGGATCAGGTAACTCTTACGTCTATCCAATCACTGCTTCGAACTTCAAGAGTCTCGACTACGGTCCTTCGGACTTCGATCACAGAAACGTAGTCTCCGCATCCTACGTTTACTCGATCCCCAAGGTCAGGAGTGACGTGCCAAGCGTGCTTCATTATGTGCTCAACGGCTGGGATACATCGGGTCTGTTCCAGTTCCGCAGTGGCGATCCGCTGACAGTCGTATCCAGTTCCTCAAACAACTCCGGATCAGGACAGCAGCGCGATCGGGCGGTGCAGACAGGCCCCGCCTATGGCGGCTCGGCGTGCGCTGCGGGAACCCATTGCAAGTCCTATCTCAATCCTGCCAGCTTTGCCAACAATGCGGCAGGAACTTATGGAGCCATCAAGAAGGGTTCGATTGTGGGACCACAGTATGCGGGTTGGGACGCGAGCCTTGCACGCAAATTCACCATCAAGGAAGCCACCTACTTGCAGTTCCGCGCAGAGTATTTCAACGTCCTTAACCACACGAACTTCGGCGATCCGGGCACTACCGCCAACTCAACGTTTGGGCGGATTACAAGTACGGCTCCGCAGAACTCGAACTACCAAAACGATCCGCGCATCGCGCAATTGTCGCTGAAGCTCTTATTCTGAATTGACGGGCGAGCGCGGCTGAACTCCGCGCTCGCCTCTGATCGCGCGATTTTGATTTCTAAACGTAAAGATAAGCGCAGATTGCGGCAGTTCATCGCTAGCCGAGTGCAGAATGCGACGGCTGGGGGCTGCTCCCATCCATGAATGTAAAGTGAGCAGAACGTGAAGGCTACTCAATGACTTATACAGCAGGATGGGAACTAAACAGGCGGTTAGGGAGAATACTGACGGCGGTGTGCCTCTCAGTAACAGCCCTGGCTGCGATGGCGCAAGCAGCGCAGACGGCGCAAGCTGTTTATCACAATCCTATCCTCTTCGCCGACTACTCCGATCCGGACGTGATCCGGGATGGTGCGAATTACTATCTTGTCGCCTCAACGTTTCACTTTGTGCCTGGCATTCCGATTCTGCAATCTACCGACCTTGTGCATTGGACGATTGTGGGACACGTAGTTCAGCGAATGGACATGGACCCTCGCTATAGCATGGTCGGTGGCAATCGCTACGGTAAAGGCATATGGGCGCCATCGATCCGGAAACATGATGGGCTGTACTATGTCTATTTCCCGACACCAAGCGAGGGAATCTTCGTCAGCACTGCGGCGAATATCACGGGACCGTGGAGTGCCCCGGCTCAAGTGATCGCACAGGCCGGCCTTGAAGACCCATGCCCCTTCTGGGACGACGACGGAAAGGCCTATCTGATCCACTCCAGAACCGGCGCCGGCCCACTTATCCTTCATCGCATGTCGACGGATGGAAAACACGTGCTCGATGCAGGAAAGCTCATTGTGCAGGACTCCGAGCACCTTCCCGTTCTTGAAGGACCCAAACTCTATAAGCGCGACGGATACTACTACATCTTTGCGCCATTTGGCGGTGTTGGCGTGGGATCTCAGGCCGTGCTGCGGTCGCGCAATATTTACGGCCCATTCGAGCATCGTGTGGTGCTCGCACAGGGCTCGACCAACATCAATGGACCGCACCAGGGAGCATATGTCGAAACTCCGGACGGTGAAGGCTGGTTCGTTCACTTCCAGTCCAAAGGCGCGCATGGCCGAATTGTTCACCTCGAGCCGGTCCGCTGGCAGGACGACTGGCCAGTGATAGGCGACGATCCGGACGGCGCGTCTATCGGACAGCCCATGGCTTCCGGCCCTATTCCGGGTCACCCTCGCATACCTTCGCAACAGCACCCACAAACCTCCGACGACTTCAATGACCCGAAACTCGGACTGCAATGGGAATGGAATCATAATCCAGACGATGCTCACTGGTCGCTGAGCGCGCGGCCTGGCTATTTGCGTCTGCTTCCCATGCAGTCAGAGAGCCTGATCTCCGCACGCAATACTCTCACGCAATGCATGCAGGACAACGCTTTCGAATTCACCGTCCGCCTCGACTTGACATCGATGAAGGAAGGCGTGCATACCGGCCTGACCATGTTTGAGGCATCCGCAAGCGGCCTTGAAATCGTGCAATCGAGAGACGGACGGCAATTGAACTTCTTTCATCTTCAGGATCGCGAAGCCGGGCCAATTTTCTCGCGAGCGGCCGTTCAGCTTCGCGTGCGTGTCGAAGGCGATCAGGCCCGCTACTCCTTCAGCCTCGATGACGGCAGAGTCTTCCACGAGATTGGAGCGGCTACACATATCCGATTCACCTGGTGGAAGGGATCGCGACCCGCTCTCTTCGCTTACACCACCCTGGCCACTGACCCTGGCGCGGTGGACTTTGACTGGGTTCACTACGAACCGCTGGGAACCAACCCCTGGTGAGCTGGCATTCGAGCCGGTTCACCCCGTAGCGTTCCAGCCTATACTGGTTTTCAACGAAAACAGGCACCCGCAAAGAAAGAAGGGGAGCCCGGATGAGACGGCTTATTGAGGTCACATTTCTGGCGATGGCACTGCCACTTGGTGCACAGGTAAAGTTCACGCAGATAACGCCGGATCAGATCAAAGTGGACATCGGCGGTAGGTTCTATACGACGTTCTATCTCGCGGTCGCCGGACAAAAGCCATACATCTGGCCACTGAGTACGGCAGATGGCCTTGTCGTTACGCGACATTTTCCCATGGAGCAATCCGACGGCGAAACCACGGATCATCCACATCACCGTGGTTTGTTTTTTGCGCATGGCTATATCAACGGCTTCAATTTCTGAGACACTGAAATCCGAAAATCCCCAACTGCCCGAAGATCTCCAGCATGAAGCTGATCAGCGTGGAAGAAATCAAGGGCTGTAAGGACTCCGGCACCATCGAAGCGGTATTCCAGGAGCTCGACCCCGCAGGCAAAGGAATCATGACGGAGACACGCACGGTTACCGTCCACGTCGGGTCGAATCTGCGGATTATCGATTACGGAATAACAGTCTATCCGGTTGCGCCAACACTCAAGTTCGGCGACACCAAGGAAGGTACGTTCGGAATCCGCCTTGCAACTTCAATGACTGAAGATTCAGCCAAAGGCGGACGCACGGTGAATGCCAAGGAAGCGGTGATTGCGAAGAATATCTGGGGTAAACGTTCCGAATGGGTAGATTATGACGGGTCCGTCGACGGAAAGACGGTCGGAGTCGCAATCTTCGACACACCTTCGAATCCGCGCTATCCAACTTATTGGCACACTCGGGCCTATGGCTTGGATGCTGCTAATCCATTCAGCCTGCACGACTTCCTCCACAATCAATCGCACGACGGCGACACGGTTGTGGAATGCGGGCGCCCGGTCCATTTCCAGTATCGCGTAGTGATCCATGACGGCGACACTCTGTCCGCAGATATCCCCGGACTTTACAAGGAGTATGTGGCAGAGAAGAAATAGAAGCCAGCGCATTGAGCACCAGGAGGGCTTGCCACGACCGTGAACCGGAGTTATTTCCTGATGGGCTCGCTTGCCACCGCGGCGGCCGGGAGGATTGCACCAGCAAGTCCCAACGACACTGTGCGGATTGCATGTGTGGGCTTTCATAACCGCGGCAAAGCACACCTGGACGCTTATCCCAAAGTTCCCAATACACAGATCGTTGCTCTCTGCGACGTAGACGAGTCAGTGTTTGCAAAGGGAACGCAAATCGTGTAGAAGGCAACGGGCAAGCGGCCCGTAGGCTACAGTGACCTGCGAAAGCTGCTGGAAGACAAGTCGATTGACGCCATCTCTATCGCTACGCCCAACCATCACCACACGCTGCAAACGATCTGGGGCTGCCAGGCAGGCAAGGATGTCTACGTCGAAAAGCCATGCTCGTACAACATGTTTGAGGCATGCCAGATAGTAGCCGTAGCGCGCAAGTACAACCCATGGTGCCACATGGAGCGGGCGGTTCCGGCGTTCTGCTTGAAGCTCGCGAACGCATGCGCGAGGGTATGATCGGAGAGGCGTATCTGTCGCGATAGCTTTGCACAAATGGCGCGACACGATTGGTCATGTTCCTGTCGAGCCTGTGCCGCTCGGCGTTGATTACGAATTGTGGCAGGGCCCGGCGTCGAGGCATGCGTTTACGCGCAACCCTTTCACTACAACTTCCATTGGCTCTGGGACTACGGCAACAACGACAGTAGATAACAATGTTTCTTCAGGCAATATCCCTTGACATCGCTGCATCTGGCTTGAAGGCGTTGGAATTCAAATGTCGACGCGGAGTTTTCCATCCGTAAGAATCTTTGCCCGCAGCCCGCCTCGCCCCTGCAATGCTGCCTCTGCGCCGGGCGCGATTGCCTGGTCCATCCAGTAGCAGGGCTTGCATTCGCAAACGCCTTCAAACTCGACATCCTGCACTTTGAAGCGTTTGCCAACCAGAGAGTTCAAGTCCGTTCCTTCCGTAATGACATTGCGCCGAGTGACGCTGGCGGATTTACTGTCTGCGCCCAGCGAACGGCAAACGTCCTGAAATACCTCGCTCGAAAAGAATGTAATTTGCCCCTTATAGTTCTCCTTGTAATCGAAGAAACGATCGCCGCGAACGCCATGTCCCGCTACACACTCGATCTCGTCCACTTCGTGCAGGGGATTCTTCCCGGCCTCTTCGCCGTGATGGCCAAAGAAATTGTGGCCAGGAGATATGAATAGGTGCCGAATTGTAATCTTGTTCATGCCGTCGGATCCCTGAATATGGAATTCTGTTGTTAAAAAACCCGAACAACCGCCGCCGTCAAACTTCAGCAGCCTTCTTTCTTCTTTCTGGCTTGCGGCGCAGCCTGCGGTTTTGCACCGATCGCGCTTGGAGCTGCCAGGGGCGCCGGTGGAGGCAAGGCCGGAGCAGCGACAGTTGACACGGCAGCACCCTCAACCTGCTGTGCACCGCCGAAGTATTTCGCCACCTGAGCTTGCTTCTCGGATGCGGCCGTGTCGGTCCCAGTTACCTTTTTGGGGAACAGCACCGTGTCCTGCCACGCGCGCATCCCGCCGTCCAATGAGTAAACGAATCGGTAGCCCTGCGCCTCCAGCAGGAACCACGCTTTGGCCGCCTCCGTGCCGTCATCCGAGCAAAGAATGATCTTTTCGTTGTGTGCCGCGAGATCAGGGGTCAGAGAGGCGAACGGGACATTCCCAGACGTGGGAATGTGATAGGCGGCGAAGTCCTTTTCAGAGCGCAGGTCAACAAGCTTGAAATCGTTGCGTCCCTGAATGATCCAACCCGCAAGATCGGTGACCTGGATGGAATCGGCACCTTTGGCGGCACGGAGCGACAGATCCTTAGTGTCGATCGTTGTGTGGCTGCCACGGTAGGGGTCGCCGGCAACCGCAGCAACAAGACCGAAGGCCAACAAACCCATTGCAAGTACGCGAACTGGAGTAAGCCGCCACGGTTGGCCGATGAGCGATCCTTTGGGATCGGGCGCCTTGCCGCCGACCTTCTTTTCTGCCCACTCACCGGCCATGAATGCACCTAAAGCCATAAGGACGGCGGCGAAGACAAGCAGGCCATAGGGAAGGTTGAAGAGCCGGGGCAACGTAATCTGTCCCATCGGCGTCATGTGGGCGAAGTTCTGGAGATACGGATAGAATTCAGCGAAACCTACCAGGCCAGCGATCATACCGGCCAAATAGAGCATGCCGTCGATGCGGCCCGTTACTGCGGAAACGCACGAGGTCCCCGGACAATAGCCGCCGATGACAAAACCGAAACCCAGCAGAAGACCGCCGACGGCCTGGGGCACCAAAAATGTCGGCACTAGATAGACCAGCGACAAGTCCACCATGCCTAGGCGCGACAACAGGTAGAGCCCGGTCATCGCCGTGATGATGGCGGTGAACATCACCTTCAGAACGCTCAGGTCGCGGAGATAGAACTGCGCCGCGAGTTTGCGGCCGCTGCCGAACCCGGCACGCTCGAGGAAGAAGCCAAAACAGATGCCGATGATGAAAGCGATAATGAAACTGGCCTCGTCGCCGAAGAGTCCGAACTTGTAAAAGGGAGCGTTCATGTCAGATCCACTGCTTTCTGAAGAAGTAAGCCAGAGCGTACGCGCCGCCAAAGACGCACCACATAAAGGCCCAACTGCCGACGTTGAGCAGCGCACCGCCGGTCAGGGCCTGGCCGCTGGTGCAGCCCAGCGCGATTTTCGCGCCGATGGCCATTAAGCCGCCGCCGATGAAAGCGAAGAGCAAACGCCACCCAATGGTAATGCGCGGGCCTTTTTCGACAAAGAATTTCAGACGGTTGGCGAGCGCGCCGGATAAGAATCCACCGACAAACACGCCGAGTATCTCGAAGACCAGCCAGTCCTTGAGCGGGCTGCGCGAACCGTCGCCAAGATATTCGGCATAGAAGGCATTGTTCTCGGCGTGCGCCGGGGCAACTTCATGAGCGGCTGTAGCCACGGCAGTGGTAAAGGCTCCGGAAGCGCCAAGACCGCGGCCCATGATGACAAACGACGCCAGCAGCACCAGGCCGAGACTGAATCCGGCCCAGTAGGAATTCCAATAAGGCTTTGGAGTGCGTTCAACAGTATTCATGGAAGATTCTTCCCTTAGTTCAGAGCTTGGAACCAGTGACTTTCCTGACCGGCGAAGACGAGAATGAAGCGAAGTGCAAGTCCGCCAAACACCACGAGCATCGCAGGCGCCAGGGTGCGTTGAATGCGCTTGTTAAGTTCAAGTGTCTGAAGCACAAGCGGAAGCAGGATCCCCAATCCTATAACAAAGACAAAAAAGGCCGCGGCGTAGGATCCGGTCAAAAGCAGACCGGCCGCCTGCTGATGAGCGCCGGTAGAACTCGATTGCCCGATGAGGAACAGGCAGAGCAAACACAGTTCAATGGTGAGGAAACTGTTGTCGGCGCCAGCCAGTACGGGCGCCACTTTCTTGTCGAGAGGACGCGCCTTCACAAGTCGCGCCAATGATGAAAGCAGAAAGTCGGCGAAGGCAGGGCGTTCTTCGTCGGGCGTGGTGACCACTAGGATGCCATGCAGCACGGCTGCCGCGTTCGAAAGACCGGAGAAGAGAAAGAGCGGGCCGAGCAGCGCGCTGTTCCAAAGCGGGCGCGCCCCGAGAGTACCGAGCAGGATCCCCGTGTAGATGCCCAACGCAATGCCGACCAGCACGTTGGCAATACCGATGGCCAGAACCAGCCGCTCCCGTTCAAGAATGAAATCGCTCCACGTCACCAGCACGGGAAAACGATTGGCCAACGCGGGAATAGCCTCGGGTAAATGCGCGAGCGCGTTGCCCAGCAGAGCCGGATACACAAGCAGGAGTATCCATGAACCCCAGGACATTGGTGAGGTGACCTGGAAGGTGGTGTAGAGCCGCCAGACGAAAAGCTTGTGGGATAGATCGAGAAACAGCACCAGCATACCGAGACTGAGAAAGGCCAGCCCGACAAGCGGCCCGATCGTGCAGCAGACCAGAGCCTCGCGCTGCTTGGGGCGAATGGCGATCAGCCGCACTCCTGCGATAATCATCAATCCGGCAACCAGCCCGCCGAGAAAAAGATAAATCGGAATCTGCCATTGCCAGACATGCAGTGTCGGATCAACCAGCGGATTGTGCCGTAAGACGGTGAGTTCGGTCAGCGCGATCATAGTCACTCAAGTGAGATAGAAGATGCACGGTTTGGTACCCGCCTCCGGAATCAGCGTGTGGTGCGGGCGCGAGTTGAGAAGTTGGCTGACTTCGGACTGTGGGTCGCCGATGTCGCCGAAGTGCATGCAGTGGGTCGGGCAGACGGAAACACACGCGGGGTCGAGGCCCACCTCCACGCGATGGATGCAGAACGTGCACTTGTCCGCATATCCGTCCGGATGGATGAAGCGCGCATCGTAGGGACAGGCGGCCAGGCATGCCTTGCAGCCGATGCATTTATCGTGCGTAACCAGTACCACGCCACCACGCTCGTGCACATGGCTTGCACCGGTCGGACAGCACGAAACGCAGGGCGGATTGTCGCAGTGATTACAGCGATCGGAGCGGAGCTCGAGTTGCACTGTGGGGTATTTCCCGTGTGCCTCCTCTACGATCCAGTCGCGGCTGTAGCCTTCCGGCACTCCGTTTTCGGTTTTGCAGGCCACGACGCAATCATGGCAGCCCACGCACCTGCGTGTATCGATCACCATGACATAGCGCGACATCGTCAGGCCTCCGTCTCGATGGTTACAAAATTCACATTCACTCCTGTGCCACCCATGAGCGGATCGGTCTTGTAGCGCGTGATCAGTTGCGAGTCACTGGCGCCTTTGCCGAAAGCCAAACGCAGCTCCCTGGAGGTGTGGCCGAAGCCATGCACCATATACACGCAGTCGGGGCGGATGCGTTCGGTGGCTTTTACCTGGATGCGGTTGCTCAGTTGGCCGTCCTGGTTGCGAAGCCGCACGTAATCACCGCTCTTCAAACCCAGGCGGCCGGCTTCGGTCGCATCCACCCACACGGCGTTCTCGCTCATTACATCAATGAGTAGGTGGTTAGTTTGCGTACGGCTGAAGGAGTGCATCGGCGCGCGGCCAAACAGTAGCCGGTACGAACCCGCCGGTCCGGCCTCAGGCCTTGTGTACCTTGGCACGGGATCAAATCCGGTCTGCTTCAACTGCGCGGAATAGAATTCGATCTTCTTCGACGGTGTGTCGAACACCGCGGGCGCACCATCCTCGAAATAGATTGGTGGCTGTTTGCCCAGGATGACGCCGTTGCGCTTTAACTCGTCGAAGCTGTAACCACCGGCTTTGAGGCGCGCGGCGAGGTATTCTTCAATGTCGTTCCACGGGTAGTACGCACCCAGGCCCAGCTTCTCGGCAAGCGTTTTGGCAATCCACCAATTTGGCTTCTGGTCGCCGGGCGCTTCCACCACCGGCTGGCGCAAGGCGATGAACGGCTGCCGGAATGCTTCCGAATGGATCTCGTCGTACCGTTCCAGATATGTGGACTCGGGCAGGACCACGTCGGCCCAGCCGGCGATTTCGCTTGGAATTGTATCGACCACCACCAGCAGATCCAGTTGCTGAATGGCGCGAATAGTCTCCGCCTGGTTGGGCAGCGAATTCATCAGGTTGGTGGCATACACTAACCAGCCCTTGACCGGATAAGGCTCGCCGGTCAGCGTGGCTTCGCGAATGCCGGTGCTGATGGTTTCGTTGGCGAAGGGGAATTTGTTGTTAGGACGGTCGGCATCCGGCTTGCCGGGCTGCGGATAAGGCAGATGCGGATAGGCTGGCACGTCCAGTTTCGCGGGCACGTACAAGCCGCCCTTGCGCCCCCAGCTTCCCATCAGCGCGTTGAGCAGGGCGATGGCGCGGCTGCGCTGAGCATCGTCGCCATACCAACTGGAATGACGGCCGGGATGAATGAGAGTCGCCGGACGGTAGCGAGCCATCTCGCGCGCTGTAGCGCGAATTGTGTCTGGATCGATGCCTGTCTCCGGGTAGGCCCACTCCGGTGTAGAGGCCTGAATCTCTGCTGCAAACTGCTCAAAGCCGAAGCCGTATTTGTCGACGTATTCCTTGTCGTAGAGTTTCTCGCCAACGATCACGTTCATCCATGCAAGCAGAAGGGCGAGATCAGTCCCGGCCTTGATAGGCAAATAAAACTTTGCCTTGCTGGCCGCAACCGAGAAGCGGGGGTCGACGACGATGATGCTGGCGCCGCGGCCGACGGCGTGGGCGAACTCCTGCACCTGGGTGTTGTGCATGTTCTCACCCAGGTGCGAGCCGATGAGCACAATGCACTGCGCATTCTCAATGTCTGTCCTCTCCGGCGAACTGACATCGTCTCCGTATGTAAGCGTGAAGCCGACGTCGCGCGGTCCGCGGCACTGCGCAAACGACGGGGCGGCAATGTTGCCGGTGCCGTAAGCTCTGAGGGTGTGCTTGAAGAATGTGCCTCCGAGGCCGTGGATAAATGCAGCAAAGGACTCAGGACCGTAGACGACCTTGATCTTCTGCATCCTTCCGGCAACGAAGTCAAGCGCCTCGTCCCAGGTCACTTCCTTCCATCGTTCCTCGCCACGCTCGCTTGCGCGAATTAGCGGCGAGCGTAAGCGGTCGGGATCGGTATGCGCCCCGATTCCACCGGTGCCACGAGGGCAAAGACGTCCGTGTGAGAGCGGATCCAGGGGATTGCCTTCAACCTTCCAGAGCTTTCCGTCGCGCACACTGGCGATGGCGCCGCACTCCCAGAAGCAGACATTGCAGAAGGTGGGAACGGTGCGCAGGCCGCTTTGAGCAACACTGCCTGCTCCCGCGATCAGACGGCCGGTGCCCTCAAGTGCGCCTGCGGCGGCAATGGTGCCGGCACTAATCTTCAAAAAGCGACGGCGGGACAGATTGCTCATCGTAAACATTCTCCTAAATATAATTTACACTTAGGTGTAACATACATACAGTGATCAAGATCACTTCCGTTGCGAAAATACCTCATCACTTTGGTCAAAGAAATCAAAGAGCAGAAGCTCCATTTCAGTGCAGCTCAGCGTCTGCCCAGTCAGGCAGGCGGCATTGCGTGCCCAGCTTCTTCCGATAGTCCTTGAAGTCTGCGAAGACTGTAGCAATGCGACCTTCCTTTTCGCTGTGGCAATCCAGACACGCGCCGACAAGCAGGATCCTTCGCTGCTCCTCCAAGTTGAATGGGCGGGCGTCTTTCCGCGTCGTTGCTCCGGCCCTGGGTTCCTGCAGGAATCCGATCCATGCATCGAGCGGCAGTCCATCCTGCAAGCTACGAGGATACGCTGGCGTGAAGAGCCACTTCCCGACGCCACCTTTGACCTCATACTTCAACTGCCCGCGTCCGTAGCCGAGGGCCGCAGGATTGGCATGGCAGGAGCGGCAGTCTCTGCCTTGCGCCGCTGTTGTATGTGGCGCAGCAGGCGCGAAAAGGCGGTGAAATTCACCTAAGCTCTTCACTTGTCCGAATGGAAGTTTCAGATCCAGAATCATTCCTGGAATAAAGGTCGTGATCCGCTCTTCTCTTTTGCCGTGCGATCCTGCGCCATGCTCGACACCGAGCGGCGGCGCATCGCCCCGAAGGTCTGCCGCTTCCTCTTGCCACGCGCCGTTGACGAACTTGCCGGCCAGATGGTCCCAACCCTGCGCTTTTGGATCAAAGCTGGTGTGACAACTAATGCACTGCGGAGCCCAGGCGGTGTGGCACGCGCCACATTCCAGGCGTTCATGCATCGAGCCTGAGCGGGCACACACGGCTGCGACAGACTTCGGCTGAAGAACTTGAGCGGATTCAATGAGCGCGACCTGAGGCCGCCCATCCTTCCCCAGAAAAACATTTACGTAGGTGGCAGAGCCCGACTGTGAAACGACAAATTTGCGGCCGGGCTCGTTCAGCTTGCGCATGGCGGCAATCTGCTGCGTCTCTGCATCGAGCTGCGGAAAGTCCTTCGCCGGGGTCGCGCCAGCCTCATGACAGTCGACGCAGGAGATCTTCACTGCATCCCGCTCGTGCGCGTGCGCAGCACCATCGCTCATCACCTCGGCGGCGACATGGCAGTCAATGCACGTCATGCCCTTCTCAAAATGCACGTCGGCAGGATGTTTTTCAAAGACGCGCCCGTCGGCCAGGATGCGGAACTTTGACGGCCAGCCGGCGGTGGCCGTCGCTGCTGTCCCATCTAGCAGCGTCTCGTGCCAGCCCTCGTAGTTGGTGGCGATGCGGCCGGAGCGGCTGTGACAACCGAAACATGCCTGCTCAGTCACATGCACCGAAATCTCCGGGTGATGCAAAGGCGCCGATGGGCCTCCGCGGCGTTGCAGTTCAGCCTCAGCACCTGAGTCATAGCGGAGATGGCAGGCGGAGCAACCACCCCCGCGGCTGGATTCGTCGATGGGTTCGGGCTGCGTCTTGTCCTGTCCGAGATGACAGGAGGCGCAAAGGTTGCGCAGGTGCGTGTCCGCCGGTGAATGTTTGAGCGCCGCAATGTCAGAATGGGCATCAAGATCAGCGCTCTCTCCGAATGCGACTTTGTCGACCGACACCACGCCGCTCATGGTGTTCATCAGAGAACTCTTCACCCGCACATACGCGTCGCCATGACAGTTACTGGCACCGCAACTCCGGTTGACGACGGAAAGATTTCCAGGCGTCAGTGTCATGCCGACATGAGCGAGGGCCTTGTTGAGCGTGAACGGATTGCCAAGATGACAGGATACGCAGCCCAGCGTTCCCGGCTCATGCGCCGCCACGAATCCGGTCATGCCTTGATGACATGAGAGGCAGCCCTCGCGGCGGCCGGCGACTACGGGCACAGTTTTTGCGACCAGCAAGGCATCTGGAGGAAGATAGGCTCTGAAGGAAATAAAGTGCGCTTGATCGGTGCAGATTGAACGGAGCGATTGCAGCTTCCACCCGTCGCCGCGAAATCCAATTCCCACGACCGTCAGGACCGCGTACGCAAGAGTTGCGACCGCCATGGCCCACCTGAGCCAAACGCGCAGAGGCGGTGAGAACACCGGCAGCAGGATCAGCACCAACATTGCGAGCAGCGCAAGCCAGACGGCTAACTGCGGCCACGGCAGCCAGTGCAGAAGCTCCTGCAGGCCAACCAGATACCACGGCCCTTTTTCAATCGAGGCTACGCGCGATTCCAGTCCTGGCACGAGGAGCAGAGATAGCGTTAGAAGCGGCGGCAGCGTACACCAGATTGCAAGCGTCCGTGGCAGGATGCGCCGCGCGTGCTCGATTGTCACCAGCCAGATGATGAGTGTTGCCGTGCACGCGTGATGTAGATAAACAGTGATCAGATCGGAACCGGAGCCGGTCAGCAGCCGCGAGAGAGCGATTCCGATCAAAGGGACGAAGCCGAGCAGTGAGCGCAAAATCTGCAATGCCTGAATGGCCGGCGCATCTCCGCGCAGAAGAAACCCTGAGAGCATGACACCGATCGTTACCGGGACGGTCAGGCTCAGCCGCAGCCAGACACCGAAAGAGACCTTCGCCTCGCTGCGCTGCAGAAGATGATCCACCACGTGTGCAAGGGTAAGAACCAGGAAGGCCTGCGCCGACCAGTAGTGCAAGCTGCGGACAAAGACGCCGACGGGATTCTTGAGCAGAAGCAGAGCAAGTGAGTCCATCGCCGCGCCAGGCAAGTAAGCCGGAACCAGCATGATGCCGGTCAGGGTGCAGACAACGAAGGCCGCGAATGCAAGCATTCCCAGCGGAATGCGCCGCCAGAACTTGCCATCGACTTGCGCCGGACTATTCATTTCGAGTTCAAAGCCGTTCAAGCGTGATGCGCAGTGCCGCACCGGTCTGGTCCAGTTCAAACCGCAACGGTTGCAACCCGCGCCTTGCAGGACCGCGCAGAACCTCGCCGCGCGTGTTGAACCTGGAACCGTGGCATGGACATACAATCTCGCTGCCTTCCGTCCGGTTGATCCGGCAGCCCAGGTGCGGGCAGGTGGAAGAAAAGACCGCGAGTTGTTCGCCTCCGAAAATCACGATAGCCCGGTCATAGAACCGGACACCGTTGCCTGCGGTCAGCGGAACGGTGAGTGTTGTCTCGGCGTTTTCCGGCAGCACTCCGGCGCGCTTTGCCAGGCTGTTCATCAACCACGCTGCAGATGCGGCCAGAGGCGCGAGCGCGGCTTTCAAAAAGAGACGGCGCGGGTTGGGCCTGGAGACTGTCATTAAGCACTCTGCCAAGTGTGGCGATGATCTAACTGTACCGCCCCTGCGGTTCTGCCACATCGGGAGATCGACGGCAGAATCAGACTTTCCTGTCTCGTCCCGCGCGGGCCGAATAGGTCTCCTTCCGGTAGACCCTCCACGGAGCGGCTACACAACATCGCCGAGGCCTCCTGGCCAAGATATCGGTCGAGAAGACTTGAGGCATGAAGGATTTGAAAGGAGGGATCGAGGCAAATGAAAGCCCGGTCCACAGATACCTGCGCGCGCATAATTCCGTGCAGCGCGGCCTTCGTAAGAGGGTTCATCGAAGGCTCACACACGGGCGAAGGCTGCAGAACCGGAACGGAAACCATGATCAAAGCTCCTTCGCGACAACTGGACTTCCCTCCTGTTTCACCGCGAGAAACACCGCCCAGGCATGGGCAAGTTCAGCTCCGGCGGCGCCGATCAATGCGGCCTCCGCGTTAATCACGCGCTTGTTCCGGCTTTCGATCCATCCCCGCACACGGACCGGACTCCCAGACGAGACTTGTTGCCGGAAGCGGACGCGCAGTTCGGCCGTGAGGGCCTCCGCTCCTGTTGCATCCACGACCTTGGCCATGGCTTCGTCAAGAACGGTGCTCACGATCCCTCCATGGACGATGCCCTGGTAGCCTTCCATCTCCGGTTCCGGAATCCACTCGGCAGTCATGTCACCGTTCTTGTTAGTCTGAAACACCAGACGCAATCCACGGGGATTATCCGGCCCGCAGGCAAAGCAGGACCGCGCCGAAAGAATACCGGTCCGATTCTCTTGCGTGACTTCATTTTTCTCTTGCAGCATGACCGTTCTCTCGAAGCTTATTCACGAGTTCCGCAAAACGCACTCAGTGATTGCAGACGTGATCACAGGTGCGTTCAATCGTCGTCAGCGCCCCGTTCAGGTACCGGCGGACAAGCGTAGCCGCGTCCTCCGAAGGCGCTCCCGTAATAACTTCGATCGAAGCTTCCTGCAACAGCGAGCGTGCACGAGCCCCCATGCCACCCGCTAAGACGAGGGTCACATCGTGATCCCTGAGCCACGGCGGCAACAAACCCGGCTGGTGTTCCGGCGCCGGAGTCTCTGTCACCGTGCCTACGTCCTTGGTTCCGGGTGCAACGTCAACCATCACAAACTTCTCGCAGCGTCCAAAGTGCTGTTCCAAGCAATTCCCGGACATCGGGATGGCAATTCTCATCGGTATTCTTCCTTTCCTCAAAAAGCTAGTTGCTGAAGCAGGACAAGTGATGGACTACGTGCCAAAATCTACTCGTCACGCGCTGTCTGATCTGCTCAGGCGCAAGCCATGGATCGCTCCCAGGAATGGCACGGGCCAGTTTATCCAGCTATGCCCCGTCGCCGTCATTCATTAGGTGCAAGAAACACCTATACCATAACAGCAGCCCCGGCAGCCAGTAACACCGGTCACACAATGCAATAGATGTATCTCACATCTAGGTGGTGTATAGTGATAGCTAAAAGCTGTCAAATTTCACTGGAAGGAAACCATCGGAGAGCAGCAATGCCACGAAAAATCTGTGTGCGCCATGGCAAGGAATATCCCTGTTCCTGCGGTATGGGCAATCTCTATCGCTTTGTGGAACCGGTAGTTCTGCTTCTCCTCAGGGCCAAGGGCCGTTCCTGTGGCTACAACCTCTGCTCAGAGTTGCACGAGCACGCTCTCACCGATGCGGAGATCGACAAGGCCGTTCTTTATAGAACACTTAGGCAATTGGAAGCAAACGGCAACGTCAAGTCCGCGTGGGAGGAAGGTCAGGGGGGGCCGGCGCGCCGCGTCTACACGCTTACGAAGGAAGGTGAGCGCCACCTCGAGGAATGGGCTGCCGTGCTCGATAATCTTTCAAAGTCCATGACCCGCTTTGTGCGTGATGCGCGAAAGTCGACGCGCAAACCGGTTGCAAAGAAAGCCAGGGAGGTATAACGGCCGCGCTGATCACCAGAAGAAACGCCCGCAGAAAAACATGGTGCGCCTCCACCCACCGATCGCAAGAATGAAACCTCCTGCTTCGATGGAACCTGTCTCAGGAGGATCGAGATCTTGCCCGAGCCTCCTTCCATGCTCGCTCGAGGTGTTGGCGCAAGGAGCCGGCAAGTTCTCGCTGCTCTGGAGATCACCACGGAAGTGCACATACCGGTATAAAAGGCCCAATCGATGGACACGTGAATTGAACACGCTTTACGATTCATCGGTGGAACGAGGCTACTCCTCAGTTCTCGTCTGCTTCTAACCGGCCGACTGGAGCGAGTGGTCTCGATCCACGAAAGCGAAACAGGAAAGCAAACAGATGGCATTACCAGAGAGTCTCCTGCCAATGTACGAATACCTGCTCCTCTTCGCGTGGGTTTTGGTGGGGCAACTCGGGATTCCGCTGCCCGCCGCACCGATTCTGCTGGCTGCCGGAGCCTTCTCTGCCCAGCACGAACTCAACTTTGCATTCACGCTGCTGGCCGGGCTGGTCGGTTCTCTCACAGCCGACATCGCCTGGTTCCTAGTTGGCCGCAAGTATGGCCAGCAGGTACTGCGTTTGCTGTGCAAGCTTTCGTTCGAGCCTGCGGTCTGCGTTCGCCGAACGCGCGAGGCATTTGTTCGCCACCGGGCCATCACACTCTTGATTGCCAAATTTGTGCCGGGATTGGGAACGCTGGCTTCGCCAATAGCCGCTCAAAGCGGCTTGGGCTTCGGATTTTTCTTTCTTTTCGACAGTCTTGGTTCTGCGCTTTGGCTCGGTTCGCTTCTAGCTGTCGGGCGCTTCTTTGGCGACTTGCTCAGGCGTGACCCCCGCCTGTTGGACTGGGCGGGTAGGTTCTCCGGGGTTTTGCTGGCACTGGGGATTCTAGGGTTCATCGTTTGGCGCGTAATCCGCAGGCAAATGATTCTCAAACAACTATTTGCCGGACGCCTAGAGCCTGAAAAACTGAAGCGGCAACTCGATGCCGGCGAGAAGATGTTCATCGTAGACCTGCGCCACCCGCTGGAACTGTTGCCGGATCCTTATACACTTCCCGGCGCCGTCCACTTTTCTCCAGAGACCCTCGCCGCTCGCAGCGACGAAATTCCCCGCGACCGCGACATTGTGCTCTACTGCACCTGTCCCAGCGAGGCCACCGCCGCCAGAACTGCCATGACCCTGCACAAGCTGGGCATCGAGCGTGTGCGTCCTTTGCGCGGCGGTTATGGCGAGTGGAAGCGGCTTGGATTTCCGGTGGAACCTTTCCGGCAACCTCTTTTCACGCGACCGGTCAAACCTTGAAGGTTGGCCATGGCGGCAGGACGATCAGTTCTCGCGGCGCAAGTTCTGGCTCCGCGGTTATGAGAAGGAGTGTTCCATCCGCCGCATTGACCGAAACCTTCCCGCGCTCGTCAACTGGCTCAACAAGGGGCTCTGCTCAGGAGAACATGGCAGCCTGCTTGCCAGTTCCGCCCTGATTCCTCCAAATACCACGCTTCACTGCGCATTGGCGAGGCGGTAAACCAACACATCTTACCTTTAACCCAGGCAGATTCCCAGTCCGGGAGGCCGTATCAGAACAGGCACGACGGTCGCAGTCGAATTTAATTCGACACTTTTTGTAACGGATTCGCTATTCCGTGTATTTAATCAATTGAAAGCAGCACCCAAGGACATCCCACCCGATGAGTTCTCGACTATATCGATCTATGAGCCTTTTTCTCCTGTTCTCCCTGGGGGGATTGGCCGCCAGCGCGCAGGAGCCGCTAACGCTCCAGCAAGCCATCAATCAGGCTCTGGGGCAAAGCCCCGAGGCAGCAATAGCGCGCGCCGGCAATCTTGATGCCAAGTCGGCGGCCAGCTTGGCGCGCACCCAGCTTCTTCCGCAACTCAGCTTTACTGAAGACATCTCGCGCGGCAACGATCCAGTGTATGCGTTTGGAACGCGGCTGCGGCAGAGACAATTCACGCAGGCCGATTTTGCTCTGAATGCGTTGAATTTCCCGCAACCAATTGGGAACTTCTCGACACGCTTCTCAGGGCAGTGGACAGCCTTCGATTCGTTCAAGACACAGAAGGAGATCCACCGTGCCGATCTTTTCAGACAAAGCGCCTCCTCCTCCTCGAAAGCTGTCGATCAGCAGATCGTGTTCCGGGTTGTCGCGGCATACCAGCAGGTACTCTACGCAGAGCGGGCGGTTGATGTCGCCCAGCACGAGCAGGAGACTGCCGCGTCACTACTGAATTCTGTGGACGAGCACGTGAAGGCAGGCCTAGCGGTGGAGTCGGATCGAATGTCGGCCCAGGTGAATGTGGCTGCACGCAAACAGGAATTGATTGCGGCCCAGGGAGACCTGGAACTGGCCTGGGTGGCGTTGCGCGAGGCGATGGGCGCCCCTGAGCTGAAGGCAACCGCGCTCAAGCCGATTGAGCCGCATACGTTTCCGCAGGGCGCGCTGGAAGCGGAGATGACTACGGCCACAAAGACGCGGCCTGATTTAATCGCGCTGGCGCAGGCGCAATCGGCGCAGGTATCGGCATTGGGAGCGGCAAAATCCGACTTTGGCCCCCGCGTGAGTGCCTACGGCAACTGGGAAGAAGACCGCACATCCTTTGCGGGCTCGGGCGGAAACAACTGGGTTGCCGGCGTGCAGATCACCGTCGACATACTTCCCATGGGCAAGCGCGCTCAGTTGGCTCGGGAGAGAGCGGCGAAACAGAAGATCGATGCGCAAGTGGCAGCCTCGCAACTGCACCTGCGGCTCCAGGTGAGCCAGGCGCACATTCACCGGCAGACAGCGGAACTCTCGCTAGAGACGGCGCGGGCTGCAATGGACGAATCGGCGGAGAGTCTTCGTATTCTGAAGAATCGCTACAGCGCGGGCCTTGCCACCATCACTGATCTGCTGCGGGCTGAGGATGCCGAGCGGCAGAGTCAATCCAATTACTGGCATGCCGTGTACGGAAATGCCATGGCCTATAGCGAGCTTTTATACGCGACCGGGACTCTGACTCCCGATGCTGCGGAGGAATTGCAATGAAGAATCTCTTATGGGCAAGTTTGCTTGCCGCTTCTGCGGCGCTGGTCGCCGGTTGCCATGGCGGTGAATCTGCCACAACACCTTCGACCGTACAGACCGTGGAAGCGCGGGTTGTTGAAAGCCAGCAGCAACAGGTGCCACTGAGCCTGCGTACCACGGGCACAGTTCATGCCAAGCAATCCGCGGTGGTTTCCGCACAGGTAATGGGCCGCATCCAGCAGGTGCTGGTGCACGAAGGAGACAGCGTGCGGGCCGGACAAACTCTGGTGGTACTCGACGATGCAGCGTTGCGCGCGTCAGTGGAGCAGGCTCAGGCGGGCGTGAAGGCAGCTCAGAATGCGCAGGCCGCCGCGCAGACCAACGCCGCGCTGGCAACAAGTACGCTGGACCGGTATAAGCAGTTGGAGTCGCAGAAGAGCGTAAGCCCGCAGGAGATGGATGAAGTCTCGCGGCGGGCCGAAGCAGCGACGGCGAGCGTTGAGGCGGTGCGTGCGCAGACCGACGCGGCTCGAGCTCAGGAGAGCGGGGCGCGCACGATGATGAGTTATACACGGCTCGTCGCGCCATTCGCCGGCATCGTGACGGCGCGGATGGCCGATCCGGGGACGATGGCCGCACCGGGCGTGCCGTTACTCCAGGTAGATCAGGCCGGGGCCCTGCAACTTCAAGCGTCGGTGGATCAGTCGGCAATTGCCGCGATTCACAAGTGGATGACGGTGCAGGTGGCGATCGATGGCGCATCATCGACGAACCTGCCGGGGACCGTGGCCGAGATAGTCCCTACTGCCGATCCATCGAGTCATAGCTTTCTCGTCAAGATCGACTTGCCTTCTTCAACTCAGTTGCGCGCCGGCATGTATGGAACGGCCGAGTTTGCCAATGGTGCAAAGCAGGCGATACTAATTCCGCGCTCAGCCGTCGTTTCGCGAGGCTCGCTCTCCTGTGCGTATGTTCTCGATAGCCAGGGCATAGCACAACTCCGTTACCTAACTCTGGGCGCGGCACAAGGCAATCTCGTCGAAGTTCTGTCGGGCGTTTCCTCGGGCGAAAAGCTGGTTGACGCACCAGCAGACCGCGAACTTGCCGGCAAGCGCATTGAGACCAGCACTGGGGTCCAGCCATGACGCAAGATCTTGGAATCGCCGGGCGACTGGCCCATTCATTTCTCAACTCCAAGCTGACGCCACTATTCATTGCCGCGTCGCTGGCCATCGGAATCTTCGCGGTTGCTATCATTCCCCGCGAAGAAGAGCCACAGATTCTTGTTCCGATGCTGGACATCACCACCGCGATGCCGGGC
Organism: Occallatibacter sp.; assembly: GCA_035945795.1. Lineage (GTDB taxonomy): Bacteria > Acidobacteriota > Terriglobia > Terriglobales > Acidobacteriaceae > Telmatobacter. Next base: position 23,124 of record DASYZU010000026.1, on the reverse strand, counting down.
GCATCCCCGGCCGAGGTGGAAGAGCGCGTAACGTTGCCGATCGAGAACCTGGTGCATCAGATCTCGGGCGTCGAATATGTGTACTCGACTTCGGGGCCGGGACAGAGCCTCGTAATTGTCCGCTTTCTGGTTGGCACGTCGCAGGAAGAAGCGCTGATCAAGGTTTATAGCAAACTCTATTCGAACTTCGATCGCATGCCGCCAGGGGTTTCGCAGCCGCTCGTCAAGGCCCGCTCCATCGACGATGTTCCGATCCTGTCCTTGACGCTGTGGGGCGAGCATTACAACGGCTATCAATTGCGCGCCATCGCAGATGAGATGCAGCACAACATTGTGCAGATTGGCGACGTATCGGAAACATCGATCATCGGCGGTCTTCCCCGCACCATGCGGGTGGTGCTGAGCACGGAAAAGCTCAATGCCTACGGCCTGTCGCCGATGGCAATTGTCGGACATCTGCAGGCCGCAAACGCAAGCGTACAGGCCGGGAACTTCTCTGATAACAACCAGGAGGTACGCGTCGACGCCGGCAACATCTTCTCCCAGCGCGAAGATCTGGAGGCTGTGGTTGTTGGCGTGGTTCGCGGACGTCCGGTGTACCTGCGCGACGTAGCCGACAAGATTGTCGATGGCGCCGCGGAACCTTCGGACTATGTTCTCTACGGGACGACGAACGCAGGCGCCACAGCGCAACAGGGAGCGCGCCAGTATCCAGCAGTGACGATCACAGTAGCCAAGCGCAAAGGGACCAACGCAACCGATATCTCAAATGCCGTGCTCAAGCGCGTGCATGAGATGCAGGGCGTAACCATACCCAACGATGTGACGGTGACCACTACACGGAATTATGGAGAGACGGCGAAGAACAAGTCGGACGAATTACTTGAGCATCTGCTGCTGGCCACGTTGTCCGTGACTCTTCTCGTAGCGCTGTTCTTGGGGTGGCGCGAGTCGGGTGTCGTGCTGCTGGCTATTCCTGTCACACTGGCACTCACAATGTCGGTGTTTTACTTCCTGGGCTACACAATCAACCGCGTCACGCTCTTTGCTTTGATCTTCTCGATCGGCATTCTTGTGGATGACGCCATCGTTGTTGTCGAAAACATAGTGCGGCACTTCCGGTTGCCGGAAAATCACGGGCGATCCATGAGCGCCGTTGCGGTAGAGGCGGTTGCAGAGGTGGGCAACCCCACCATTCTGGCCACGTTTGCCGTGATTGCTGCGGTACTGCCGATGGCTTTTGTACGCGGACTCATGGGCCCCTACATGAGGCCTATCCCCGTGGGCGCTTCGGCGGCCATGCTCTTCTCGCTGATGGTTGCATTTGTAGTTTCTCCCTGGGCTGCACTTCGCCTGTTAGGCAAGCATCTTGAAGGCGCCAAGATCCTGGAACCGGAGACAGAGAACTGGCGGACCAGGCTCTATCGGCGCATCATGACACCGCTGATCCGGTCCCCGCGGAATCGCGTTCTTTTTTTCATTGGCGTGGCTATATTACTTCTGATCTCGGTAGCGCTGGTGCCCCTCGGATTGGTGCGCGTGAAGATGCTGCCGTTCGACAATAAAAGCGAACTGCAGGTTGTCATCAATATGCCCGATGGCACGCCGCTGGAACAGACGGCGCGCGTGGCACAGGCGCTGGGCGAAGAACTTGCGCGGCAGCCGGACGTTCTGAACTATCAGACCTACACGGGAACGTCCGGGCCCTATAACTTCAATGGGCTAGTGCGCCACTACTACATGCGCCGCCAGCCGAATCAGGCAGATATACAGGTGAACCTGCTTCCTGTCAAGCAGCGCAGCGTGCAGAGCCATGCCATTGCAAAGCGGCTTCGTCCGTTGCTCGACGCGGTCGGCAAGCAGTACGGAGCGCGCATACAAGTCAGCGAAGTCCCGCCAGGGCCGCCGGTGATTCAGACACTGGTTGCAGAGGTCTACGGTCCGGATCTGGCTGGCCAGACTGAAGTTGCGCAACAGATCAAGTCAATCTTCCAACACACCCCAGGCATTGTGGATACGGACTGGTATGTCGAAGACCCACAACCGCGGTTGGATATCCGTGTGGATGAGGTGAAGGCGGCGCAGCATGGCATCGCGGTCTCTGACGTGGCCCATGCCCTGGCACTAGCTATTTCGGGAACCCAGGTGGGCCTGATGCACGATCAGGCCGCACGGGAGCCTGTGCCGGCAATTGTCGAACTTGACCGCGCGGATCGCTCTTCCGAGCAGGGCTTGGACAATATTCGCCTGCCCGGCGCGGACGGAGGGATGGTGTCGTTGCGGGAGTTGGTCATCGTCGAACACAAAACGATCGAGCGCAGCATTTATCACAAGAACCTGCGCCGCGTTGTTTATGTCACAGGGGACGTAGCTGGAGCAGTGGAAAGCCCAGTCTACGCCATTCTGAAGATGAACAAAGAGCTCGACCATCTAACCCTTCCGGCCGGATACACGCTGACCCGCTATAACGCCGTGATGCCCGAGTCCACGGACCACTACTCGATGAAATGGGACGGCGAATGGCATATCACGATCGAGGTCTTTCGCGACATGGGCCTGGCGTTCGCCGCGGTGCTGGTGCTCATCTACGTGCTTGTGGTGGGCTGGTTCCGTTCCTTCATCGTTCCGCTGATAATTATGGCCCCCATTCCTCTCACTTTGGTGGGCATCATGCCGGCTCATGCGATGCTGGGCGCATTCTTCACGGCGACATCGATGATCGGCTTCATTGCAGGCGCCGGCATCATCGTGCGCAACTCGATTATTCTCGTCGACTTCATCGAACTTCGTATCCGCCAGGGAATGCCGCTGGCCGAAGCGGTGATCGATGCAGGCGCAACTCGTTTCCGTCCTATGCTCCTGACTGCTGCAGCGGTCGTTGTGGGTGCTAGCGCGATTCTTGCGGACCCCATCTTTCAAGGACTTGCATTATCGCTGATTGCGGGAGCTGTGGCATCGACCTTCCTCTCGTGGCCGACCATTCCAGTGCTTTATTACATGGTTCATTCGCGGCGCGAAGCCGGGCCTGGACATCAACCTGAAACCGAACAAGGAGATTCTTTATGACAGTCGAACGCGGTCTACGCCTGATGGCAGGAGTTGTTGTGCTGTTGTCACTTGCGCTTGCGCATTACGTTTCACCCTACTGGCTCTGGCTGACAATTTTCGTCGGACTTAACCTGCTGCAATCGGCATTTACAAAATGGTGCCCTGCCATGATGATCTTTCGTGCCATGGGCATGAAAGATGCTGACTGCGGCGCCAAGTAGGAGCGATATGCACGACAAACGGTTTCCCACGTCCGAGGCGCATCGACTCGACGATCCTGCTCGCAAAGTGTGGCTTCCTCCTGCGGAAGTGCTCGGTGTGCTGACCCTGCGTTCCGGGGATACGGTGGCGGACTTGGGCGCAGGCACAGGATACTTCTCGCTACCCCTGGCCCAGGCCGTCGGTGCGGAAGGGAAAGTCTACGCCGTTGATGCGCAGGCAGAAATGCTCGCGCATCTGCGGCAAAAGCTGCATGAAAGATCCGTATCCAATGTCGAACTGATTCACGCAGAGGCGGAATCGACGGCATTGCCGGAGGGCTGCTGCAGCCTCGTCTTTCTGGCAAATGTCTGGCACGAATTCGCAGATCGCTCTGCTGTTCTTGAGGAGTCGCGTCGCATTCTTAAGCATCGAGGGCGCATTGCGATCATCGACTGGCGGCCGGATGTTGAACGGGAGACCGGGCCGCCGCTGGATCATCGACTGGATGCATCGAATGCCGTGAATTTGTTGCGTTCCACCGGATTCCATCAGGCGGCAAACGTGAATGTGGGCCGATATTCCTGGCTCGTTCAAGGGGAGAAACTGCAATGACGGCGCGAAAGGGGGTTTCCTGGCCGGTTAGTTCTCAGCATATTCGCGGCGAGCGGGTCAAGGATGAGGTCTACCGCCAGATGTTCCTGCTGGAGGAAAGCCGTCCTGGCGCCGAGATGGGTCTCGCTTTGACATTGTTGCGCGCATGGCTAACCGCCGACGCGAAACCCGCAAGCGACGAGGAGCGAGATTGGCTGAAGAAAGTATCGCCGATCTGCCTCGAAATGATTGAGGCCGCATTGCAAGCGGCCGGCACTGAGCGTCCCAATGAGCAGTGAGTTCATTTCGGAATGCTAAACGCAGTGAACAGGCGGACCTTCAGGAGGATCAGCTATCGCTTACGCACGAGGGCATATACTGGTATTGATCTCGATGACCCCATGCGATGCGACCTGAACTGATCCAAGCCACAGACCTGTTGCGCCTCAACACCCCTGAAGCTGTTGAAGAAGCGATCGGATTGCTTCAGAACACGGTCTATTCCTTCAGCATGAAAATCTGCGGGCATCCTGAAGATGCCGAAGACACCATGCAGGAGGTGCTCTTCCGTTCCCTTGAGCACATGGCAAAGATACACGACCCGCAGGAACTGGCCGTCTGGCTTTACACCGTCACTCGAAACCGCTGCTGGCGCATGCGCCGCAAGACTTCACATACCCCTACGCATATTCTTTCGCTTGACGAGTTGATGCCGAGCGATGAAGAGTTGGGCCTATTGCTCCAGGATGCCGGAAAGGGCCCTGAAGGCAACTTGCTCCACGCCGAGCAGCACTATCTGTTGCATCAGGCTATCCTGCGCATCCCGGCACCTTTGCGTATTGTCCTCGTGCTCCATGATATGGAAGAGCTGACCACCGAGCAGGTGGCGAAGGTTCTCGATCTGCAGCAGGGGACGGTGCGGATTCGTCTTCATCGGGCTCGTTTAAGTGTGCGCAAGGAGATGAACAAGTTCCTGAGTGGCACTCCTGGAGATTCGGATAACGCCCGGTCGCACGCGAAAAGGCCCAAAGGCACCCGATCCAAGAGTGGGCGACGTCCCGATGAATGCCGCGATTTGTTTGCTAACCTCTCTGAGTATCTGGATGGCAGAGTGGAGCCTGTTACGTGCGACCAGATGCGGGTGCATATCGAGACATGCCCGTCCTGCGTGGCATTTCTGCGTGACCTGCGCGCAGCCATCGATCGCTGCCGCTCCATGGAGATCCCCTGTAACTCGGCTGTCGCACGTCGATTGCGCGCCATTCTCACACGGGAATACCTGCGCATGATGGTTTTGCCGGCCGCTAAATAAACAGCCGCTTTTTTGTAACGAATCACTCCTGTCGTGTCTTTCTTCTAATGAAGAGGAGCATCATGATGGAAGTGAAGATTACGCATCTCGATCAGGTTAAATTCGCCATTCATTCGCGGTCACACTCGATTCTTTGCGATCAGCCGGCAGAAAATGGGGGTGAAGACAGTGGAATGACACCCCCTGAGTTTCTGCTCGCGTCACTAGGCTCCTGCGCGGCTTTCTATGCGGTGCAATATCTCAGGACCCGGAACCTCGACGACCGTGGCGTGGAGGTTTCGGTAACCGCCGACAAGCTGAAACAGCCTGCCCGCATTGGCAACTTTTGCATTCATGTGTCTTGCCCGGTTCCGCTCACCGAAGAGCAGACTGAGGGAGTCACGCGTTCAGTGCACCATTGCCTGGTTCATAACACGCTCCTGACTCCGCCGGAGATCAAGATCGAGCTGGCCGTGGGCAAGCCAGCGTTGCAGCTGGGATGACCACCAGGACCGGGTGCTGAATGCTCGCGCCATTTTGGCCATAAGCCGCATCCCCGTCTCCCATTCATCTGCTCTGGTAGATAGATGGCATCCTCTCTTGAGAGCCTTTTAAGTGGTTTTCCAGTCACAGTAAGGAGCGGCTATTCCCGCTGAGTGACTTTTCCGTCATGTAAAGGTTACTCAACAGCACCAGAAGCGCTGCACAAATTGGGGATAGGTCCAATCGTCCAATAGCGAGTCTCGAAACTCCCCGTATCGTGGGCCTCCGAGAAGTTGCAGCACAGCGCAGCTTCAAGAGGGCTGCGGAAAAGCTGTGCCTAAGAACCTATCCGTGAATAATAATAGTCTGCCTCCAGCAGACGAGGGCTGCGGCAAGTTGCAGCAACGGTGTGTAGCTGGCTTCGGTCTTTTTGAAGCTGACCAGCAGTTTACGGTGTCGATTGAGCCAGGAGTGAGTTCGTTCAACCACCCAGCGGCGCGGTTTGGAGTCCGGGTAGCGATACTTAATGAGCCGCTCTTCGGCGCGAGATTTCACGCGAGGATGGTAGTGATGTTTCCGGGCGACCTTGCTGACCGGATAGCCCACGTAGCCTGCATCAAGGCAGAGATACTGGTAGTTTTTCCACCCAGTGACTTCAGGACGCGGAACGGCGACCTGTGCCAGCGTCCGATTCAACAGCTTGGAGTCGTGAAGATTTGCGCCGCTGACGGCGATCGACAGCGAGAGCCCACGGCCGTCCACCAACAGACTGCGTTTGCGCCCTTTTTTTCCCGGGGTTAGTCGGATTCGGGCCGACGCATTCGGTAGCCAGCGGAGCTTTGCCCATGGCGCCGTCGGCGGACTGCCACTGCCAGGCGATGCCGTGCATCCCGTCATACTCGGCCAGGCCAGCCTGCCACAGTTTCCGGAAAAAGCCTGCCCTATACCAGTTCTGAAAGTACTGATGCACCGCACTAGCCGAACCGAACTCGCGGGGCAATGCTTTCCATTGAATACCCGTCCGCAGAACGTAAACAATCGCCGAGAAGACCTGTCGCGAAGCCATCGGCTTGCGTCCCGCCCCGGCCTTGCGCTGGTACTTTCGCCCTGGTTCCCGCCGGCGTGCTGGAATCAGCGGCTCTACCTTGCTCCACAAATCATCCGAAACCGTCCACGACTTGATCTGCGCCATGACTTTATCTTCGCCGCATCACAATCCACGCCGACAAAAGATTTGACCACACGGACCCAATTTGTCACTATTTACGGATAAGTTCATAGTCCCGAACTCTGAACGTCAAAAGTCTAAGTACTTTTCTTGGTGCTGCTTACCGGCTTATCAGCCATTCCTTCTCACGCTCAGCTGTACCGAAGTTGTACCAAGATTCTGACTGCGGCCAAGCTGGTTCATTGACGAAGGCCCGAGGCCAAGAGACTCTGAGCTGACTTTTGGGTTATGAGGGAAAAATGGCCCGCAACACAGGACCATGCCAACGAAAAAGCCCAAGAAAAACACAGACTAATGCTGCACGCAGCCAGCCTCCCTTGGACCATTCTTGTTCAGAATCTGCTTACAACGCGCGGACAGCTATGCCCCCCGCCGCACCGCCCCAGCCGCCCCTCTACCTGGATCACCTCATCGACGGAACGGGTCGGACCTGGATCGTAGCGTCACTCACATGTAACCCCAGCGGAGATGTTCTAATCATTCAATGGCGAGTCTCGATAATTTCCGCCTGGTCGTTTTTCGCACGGTTGCGGAGCAACTCAGCTTCCGCAAGGCTGCGGAAGAGCTCTACCTCACGCAACCCGCAGTGAGTCTTCAGATCAAAGCGCTTGAGGAAGATATTGGAGTCCAACTGTTCGATCGTACCGGAGCGCACATCACGCTGACGCCGGCAGGAACAGTTCTTCTCGAGTACGCTGGGCAGGTCAACGCGCTTCTCGCTCAGGCAGAACACGATATTGCAGCCCTCAGTGGAGACCACGCCGGGCAACTTGCTCTGGGCGCTTCCACGACCATCGCGCAGTATGTTTTACCACGCCTGTTGGGCGAGTTCTGTCGGGAACATCCCCATGTTCACCCAACCCTGATCAGCGGCAACACAGAGCACATCGTAGCTGCAGTGGAGAACCAGAAGATAGAGCTGGGGTTGATCGAGGGCCCGGCGCGAAGCCGCGACGTCAAAACCGAGCCGTTTCTTGAAGATGAACTTGTATTGATCGCATCCACCGCTCACGAATGGGCCGAACGTGCTTCTGTCAATTATTCCGATATTGCCGCAATCCCATTGCTGATGCGGGAACGCGGCTCCGGCAGCCGCCGGGTGATCGAGATGAAACTGGAACGGAAGGCTGTCAAACGAAGTTCGCTGCATATTGTAATGGAACTCGATTCAACCGAAGCCATTAAGTCCGCTGTGGAAGCGGGATTGGGTGTCGGATTCGTTTCGCGCTGGGCGATTGCCAAGGATCTGCGGCTCGGCAGAAGCTTCAAGATCGTCGACGTCGCAGGGTTGAGCATCAAGCGCAATTTTCTCGTCGCATATGCATCAGGTCCGGAGCCTCCAGGCCTGGCCCTTGAATTTCGAAGATTTCTCTTCTCGCGTGCCGGCGCGCGCAGAATATCGGCTCCGGCAAGACGGCCATAATCTGCCGCGACTGATAAGATGAGCAAATAGGGCATCATTACTTCTGCTTGGACGCAATCGCGTGTCTCAGTGACACTTGATGTATGTCCAAGAACGTATTCTTCATTGGATTGATTATCGCTGCCAGCGGCCTTGTGTCGCCCGCCGTGGCGCTTGCCGGCGGTCTGGTCTTTGGATTCTCTTTCGCTCACCCGTATCACATGGCGGCCAAACAGCTATCCAAATTCCTCCTTCAGGCGTCCGTAGTCGGTCTCGGATTCGGAATGGATTTGCAGCAGGTTCTTCGAGTGGGACGGTCCGGATTCATCTATACCGCAGTCAGCATCAGCGTGGCTTTGCTCCTGGGTTGGGGGCTCGGAAAACTCCTGCTCGTAAAGCGTAGAGTCTCATTTCTGATCTCCGCCGGCACCGCCATCTGCGGCGGCAGCGCCATTGCGGCGGTTGCACCAATCACCAATGCCGGCGAGGAAGAGATCGCCGTCTCTCTTGGAACTGTCTTCGTGCTGAACTCTGTTGCCTTGCTCGCGTTCCCTGTAATTGGGACACTGTTGCACTTGACGCAAACCCAGTTTGGCCTCTGGTCGGCACTTGCCATTCATGACACAAGTTCTGTTGTGGGCGCGACGGCAAAGTTCGGAGCAGTTGCACTTGCAGTCGGCACAACCGTCAAGTTGGCGCGTGCTCTGTGGATTGTGCCCGTATCAATCGGAACCGCACTGGCAAGCAAGAGCAAGGCACGCATCCAATGGCCCTGGTTCATCCTCTTGTTCTGCCTGGCGGCCGTTGCAAACACCTACGTTCACATCTTTCAGTCGTCCTATCCAGTGCTCAAGCATCTTGGAATCATCGGCCTGACAGTCACCCTCTATCTGATTGGTACCGGGCTTTCAATGAAAACTATTCGCGAAGTCGGTGTGCGGCCGCTCCTTCAGGGAATTACTCTCTGGATAATCGTCGCAGTGGGATCGCTGGAACTGATCCGCGGCGGCTGGATTCACCTATAGATGTTGGGAACAAGGCTATGAGCCATGAAAAAGTTCGTGTCGGGATGCGGGAACATGGTGCGCTCGGGTGCGAGTAGACACAGTCACGTTCCAACATGATTAGAAAGGACGTAAGAGGCCAAATGAAATTCAAATTGAAAGCTGCCGCCGCGGCAATCCTGACGGCCGGTTTAGTTGTTTCCTACGCATACGCCAGCGGCCCAACACCGCAGGCGAAGAAGCACGCTTCAACCAGGAGCGCCAAAGCCCCAGAGGGTCCGACGGTCGAGGGACAGATTCAATCGCTGCGCCAAGAGTTTCAGGGGCAGATCGACAGCCTGAAAAGCGATCTTGCTGACAGAGACGAACAATTGAAACAGGCGCAGCAGGCAGCGGCTGATGCACAGGCCGCTGCGGCCAAGGCTCAGGCAGCGGTCGAAGCACAGCAGCAGGCCGCTACCGAAAACACGGCGGCGGTATCGACGCTGCGCAGCACCGTGAACGACCTCAAAGGCAACCAGGTCTCTCTTGCCACTACAGTCTCCGATGAGACATCCGCCATCAAGAAGGTGATCGCCAATCCGGAGGTGCTGCAATACAAAGGCATCACACTCTCGCCTGCGGGCAGCTTCATAGCGGCAGAAACTGTGTGGCGCAGCGCGGCCACCGGCGGCGACATTAACACGCAGTTCACCGGTGTTCCGTTACAGTATGCCGACGCGGCACAGTTGACCGAGTTCCAGGCCACGGGTCGCCAGTCACGCGTTGCCCTCAGAGCCGCAGGCAAGCTCGAAAAAATGGCCTTGACCGGCTACTACGAGGCTGACTGGCTGGGCAGTGGCATCACGTCAAACAACTATCAGAGCAGCAGCTACGTGCTGCGCCAGCGTCAACTGTGGGCAGATGTCAAGCTGACAAATGGCTGGGACTTCAACGGAGGCCAGGGATGGTCGATGGCCAATGAGACCACCCAGGGCCTTACCAGGGGAACTGAGATTCTGCCGTCCACAATCGACTCGCAGTACGAAGCCGGCTTCGTGTGGACCCGCCAATACAGCTTCCGCGTAAGCAAGGACTTCGGCAAGAAGTTCTTCATCGGTGCAGCAGCCGAGAACGCCGAGACATTGAACCCTGTTGGGTCAAACCTGCCGACCAACCTGTTGATCGGCTCGGCAGGCAACGCCGGCGGCCTTTACAACCCCACCGCGAACTACTCGTTCAACCCCGTTCCGGACTTCATTGCCAAAATTGTTCTCGAGCCGGGTTGGGGACACTGGGAGTTGTTCGGCATCAGCCGCTTCTTCCGTGATCGCATCTATCCGACAACCGGGAGCATGTACAACAACAATGAGATTGGCGCGGGCATAGGCGGTGGATTCCGCGGCCCGCTCTTCAACAAAAAGGTTACGGTTGGCCTCAAGGGTCTGTGGGGTCAGGGCGTGGGTCGTTACGGCTCCTCCACCATTGCAGACGTGACGATACGACCCGACGGAAGCCTTTCACCACTGCACGGCTTCTCTGCCCTCAGCACCCTGGAACTAAATCCCACTCCGCGCCTGAATATGTACCTGAACTACGGCGGCGATTATATCGGTCGTAACTACGTGGGGACCGGATCGACGGCTGTCGGTTACGGTACGCCGGGTACGGTCATGTCGGGCTGCAATGTCGAAGTCGCAGCCACCGGCTCAAACGCTAATGGTACGGGGGGCTTCAATCCCGGCACACCGGCAAACTGCAAGGGCAACAACAAGGACGTGCAGGAGTTCACGGCAGGCTACTGGTACTACATTTACAACGGACCAAAGGGCAAGCTTCGCCAGGGCATCCAGTACAGCCACTTCATTCGCGACCTCTGGTCCGGCGCGGGCGGCACGACCAACCCCGGCAACGGTGCGAAAGGCATCGACAACGAGGTCTACACCTCATTCCGCTACTTCCTGCCATAAACCGTGGACCTTCTGGTCCGCCACAAGGAAGAGGGGCCGTCCGCGATGCCGGCTGCCCCTCTGGTTTTTCCAGTGCGTAGATTTACTTTGCGGCTTCTCCGTCCTTCGTCTGCACCGCAGTCCAGTCGAGGCGCCCAGCTTGAAGCGTTTGGCCAGTCCGTCTATTTCTGTGAATTGATTACCCCCTGTTCAGGAGTTTCACGAGATTGTCGTAGCTGATCTGCAGGCTTTCGAGCGGCGGCCGCTCAGTCTTGTCCTGCTCCACGAACAAATAAGGAACATGGTCGTTGCCGGTCAAACGCAGAATCGTTGTCCAGTCCAGTGTGCCAAGGCCCACTTCAGTAAAGTATTCGGAGCCTGATCCTGTATCCAATGAGATCGGCGCGTTCCGTATGCGATCCTTCACGTGGAGCGACTGGACCCGGTGACCATATTGGCGCAGCATCGCCACCGGATCATGCCCGGCCTGCGTCACCCAATAGCAGTCCATCTGCCACTGCACAAGTGAGGGGTCTGTATTCTTCAACAGTATTTCGAGCCCGGTTGTGCCGCCGTATTCTTTGAACTCCACGTTGTGGTTGTGGAAGCCGAACTTCATGCCCATCGCCTTCGCCTTGGCGCCCCATGCGTTGTACTGGTCAGCCCCACGCTTGTATCCATCTGCGGAGTTCGCAATCGTCAACGGGACCATGGCGCAGACAATGCACTCCGCCCCAAGTTCCTTCGAATAATCGAATCGGGAATCGAAATCGTTGTATCCAAAGTGTGCGCTGGGCACCGTAAGGCCCGCATCGACAATAGCTGCACGAAGATCCTTGGCGCTCATCTTGTACTCAGCCACATAAGTCTCTACATTGCTGTAGCCCATCTTGCGGATAGCCCTCAGCGTCCCCGGCAGATCGTCCATCAGGCTCCGCACGGTGTACAGCTGGACACCCAGCGGCCGATCCATCTTCTTCGCAAATGCCAGCGGCTCCAGCCCAATCGCGGCAAGGCCTACTGCCGCACTGCAAAGGAACTCTCTTCTCGTCTGCACTGTGAACTCTCCACTTAACTGCGTTGAACAAAAGACGAAGCGCCAAGGCCATAAGGATACGCACAGGAAAGCTCCCATACAGAGGGATCTGGACGCCTTGGCACACAAATCGGAAACATCCAAGAGCAGCAACAATCTATTTCAATCGTTTGACGCTGTCAACAGCGGACAAAATTGGGAGCCGTGACCAGCGATGTCAGTGTGCTCCTTGCCGGGAAAAGATGCCTAATGCCGATTAGAATATCCTTTTCAATCATTCACAATCGATTGACATGGACCAATGCTGTTGGATATAGTTTTTGGAACTAGCCGGGACAAGTTGGGCAGTTGCGAGCAACTTTGCGCCGCGGTTACTGGATTGGCTTGCGCATAAGGCGCTCACCCGTCCGAGAGATCCAGGAATAAGTGGAGAAGAGATGCCGATAAAGCTAACGCCCGGAAAGATTGCAGGACTGAAAGCCGTATCAGACGATCGGGGAGTGATTGCCGCAGTGGCCATGGATCAACGCGGGCTACTAAAGAACATGCTGGCGCGAGAACTTGGGGTGAGTGAGCCACCGGCTAAAATGATGTCGGAGTTCAAGCAGTTGGTGGCCAGGACACTCACCAAGCATGCTTCGTCGATCCTGCTCGATTTGGAATATGGCCTGGAGGCGGTGAAGCACATTAACGGGAAGGGCTTGCTGCTGGCGTACGAGCATGCGGGATACAGCCCAGACCGGCCGGAGAGGTTGCCTTCGCTAAGAGACGGCTGGTCTGCGTTGCGTTTGAAAGAGATAGGCGCGAGCGCAATCAAGATTCTCGTCTACTACACGCCATTCGAAAAGGAGTGGGTGAACGACCAGAAGAAAGCCTGGCTGGAGCGGATTGGAGCCGAGTGCCGCGCAGTAGATATGCCCTATTTCCTGGAGTTCCTTGGATATGACGTGCATGGCGAGGGTGAGGCGGGGATCGAGTATGCCCGCAGGAAGCCGGAGATCGTGCTGAACTCAATGGAGGAATTCTCAAAAGAGCGGTACGGAGCAGACGTATTGAAGGTCGAGGTTCCGATCCAAATGGCGCACGTCGAGGGGACAAAGGCGTACAAGGGCCAGAAGCTGCACACACGAACCGAGGCAATGGACCTGATTCGCGCGGCAGCGTCGCTCACAGACAAGCCGATTGTCTATCTATCGGCAGGAGTTTCGAGTGAGGTATTCGTGGAGACGCTGGAACTGGTGGCCGAGAGCGGCGTGAAGTTTCATGGCGTGCTGGCCGGCAGGGCCACATGGCAGGATGGCGTTCCCGTCTACGTGAAGCAGGGGCCGGCCGCACTCGAAGAGTGGCTGAACACCACGGGTGCGCAGAACGTGATGAATGTGAACAAGGTGCTGGAGTCCGCGCATTCGTGGTACGAGGCGCGCAGTATGCAGGCCTAGAGCCTGCATGAAGGCCGGAGGCGGCGGCGGGCATTGCCGTCGGGGCGCGGCCTGTGAACAGTTTTGTTGGGGGACCATTGCCACAAACTGACGAGATGCGCAGCGATGACAACCTGACCACTCCGAACGCCCATGGAGGCAGGCATCCCTGGGCGGTGCTGAGCCTGCTTTTCCTCCTCACAGTAATCATCTTCGTCGCTCGCCAATCACTCTCAGTGATGGCGCCGGTACTGCGAACGGTGTTCCATCTCTCGAACCAGGCGTACGGCCGGATCGTCTCCGCGCTGGGATTCGGCATGATGACCGGCGAGTTCCCAGTGGGTTATCTGATGGACCGGTTGGGTGCGCGGCTGGGCCTGTCGATAGTCGTGTGCTGGTGGTCGGTTGCCACAGGTTCGCTGATGCTTGCAGGATCGGGGCTTGGACTTGGCCTCTCGCAATTCTGGAGAGGCACGGGCGAGTGCGGCGCGTATTCAGGTGGCATCAAGACGGTGACGCGCCTGTTTGCCAAGAAGGACCGCACACTTGCGATCGGCATCTTCAATGGCGGCAGCGTCATTGGGGCAACCATCGCGCCGCCGCTCATCGTCTTTCTGCTGCAGCACTATGGGTTTCGCACAGCGTTTTTGGTTCCGACACTGGCGGGTTTCCTGTGGATTCCGCTTTGGTGGCTGGTGTATAAACAGGAACCGAAAGTGGTAGCCCCGGTTGGACAGCCCGCTGTTTCGTCGCGGCAATTGCTGGGTCTATCGTCGACCTGGGCGGTCATGCTGTGCCGGTTCTTTATCGGGCCGGTCATGCAGTTTTACTGGTACTGGATTCCCAGCTATTTATACAGCGCACGGCACCTTTCGATGGCACAGATCGGATTTGTGGGCTGGATTCCGTTCCTGATGGGGGACGTGGGTGGCGTAGCCGGCGGATGGGTAGGGGGCGTGCTGCTGCGGAGAGGGTTATCGGTGCGGAAGACGCGGCGCCTCTCGATGTATGGCAGCGCCCTGCTCTGCGCCGCAAGCCTTGCGGTACCTTTCATACAAAACATCGGCCCGGCAATGGTGATGATTTGCCTGGCGATTGCCGCTGACAATTTTCTATCAGCGCATATGTTCGCTGCAGTTACAGATCTGTTTCCGGATCCCCAGGTGGGACGCGCCGCGGGTCTGATGGGGATCGCCGCAGGTTTGAGCGGGATGCTGTTTCCCCTGCTGACGGGCTTCCTTGTCGACCGTATTTCCTACGCGCCGGCTTTCGCGCTGGTCGCGATCATGCCGATGGTAGGTACAATCGCGCTGTTCGCCATAGGCCGCAAGTATCGCACCCTGGACCGGCCCGCCGATGCAGTGGCGCGATGAACTCAAGGATGGTCCAATATGAAATCCGAAATTGAAAAAGATCTATTCAGCATCAATGAAGACCGCATTGCGGAAGTCGACCGGAAGCTCGAAAAGGTTACCGCTTTCCTCTCGGACAAGGGAATCGATGCCGTCCTGATTTCAGCGCACGAGAACATCGCCTGGGCAACAGCCGGGCTCGCCGATGTGCGGGTGGGCATACTGCGGGAGTCAGGCGTAGCGAGCCTGCTTGTGACACGCAAGGGTGGGGCATACTATCTGACCACCAACAACGAAGCTGAGCGACTCGCCAAAGAGGAGTTCACCGGGCTTCCATTTCAGCCGATCGTCAACCCATGGTATGCGAATGATGTCCGTGCTTCGGTCGCGAAAATCATTGGCAACGGTGAGGTAGCGGGCGACATGGGGCAGCAAGGCTATAAGCTATTGCCCTTGCAGAGCCTCCGCTATGAGCTCACAGACAACGAGGTCGCCCGGTATCGCTGGCTCGGACGTCATGCTGCTGAGACAACGGTCGGCGTACTAAGGCAATACCAGCACGGGATGAGCGAGAGATTGCTTCAGGCTATGCTCGCAGCGCGCTTGATCGAACAAGGGATCATGCCCAGCGTCTACCTGACCTCGGTGGATGCGCGGGTATTAGCGTTTCGCCATTCAGTCCCACGCGACGGCGTGCTGGAACGGCTGGGGATGCTGGGTTTTTGCGCTCGGCGCTGGGGACTTACGGTCGCAATCACGCGCTATGTGCAGTTCGGCGCGGGGGCGGCGGAGATCGACGAACGCTTTGCCGCAGTCGCTCAGGTTAACGCCCGGCTTCTTGCCGCCACCCGCAAAGGGATAACGAGCGATGCTCTGTTCACCGTCGCTGCTGAGGCGTATGCGGTCCTCGGATATCCGGGCGAAGAGCGGATGCATCACCAGGGCGGAGCAACGGGATACTTCGAACGCGAATGGGTCGCACGCCCGGGCGGCACAGAAGAAGTTCTGTCGCAGCAGGCGTTTGCCTGGAACCCGAACATCCAGGGCGCAAAGTTGGAAGACACCGTCCTGCTCCGCAATGGCGCGGTGGAACTGCTCACCGCGACTCCGGAACTTCCGACTGTGACCACATCATGGGGTGGAGCCGAGTATCGTTCGGCGGGTGTGCTCAGGAATTGAGTTACAAATTGGGCAAGGCGAATCACCGGGAAGCTATTAGACAACTCAGCCAGTCAGGCACGTGAGTGACGCGGCATTCCTGACCCTCAAGCGCATCGTGTTCCGGCCATGCGGGCGCGGGATTGCCTCTTGCTGCTTACTATTCGTCCTCAATCTCATTCACTGCATTCATTGCGGGTTTGCCCTCAAGGACCCTGCAAACATCTTCACAAATGGCGTTTGTCACGCGGTCCTGAGCTTCATGTGTGAATGCCGCAACGTGGGGCATCAGAATCAGGTTAGGGAGCTTTTCGAGTTCTCCTGGCTGCGGCGGTTCGCTGGCGCGCACATCCAGAGCGGCTCCGGCAATTGCCCCTGATTTCAGGGCGGTAAGAAGATCTCCCTCGACAACGACTTCTCCGCGCGAGGTGTTGATAAACGTGGCAGCTGGCTTCATCCGGGCAAAGCATCCCGCATTTACGAGCCCCGTAGTCTGCGGCGTCGCTGGAAGATGACACGAGACAACGTCGGAGCGTTCGAGCAGGTCTTCCAGGGAAACAAGCTCAGCGCTCAGTTCACTTAGCAAAATGCTGTCCTTGCTCACAAAGGGATCGTAAGCCAGCACTTTCATGCCGAAAGCTTGCGCCCGGCGCGCAGTCAGGTAGCCGATCTTACCTGCTCCAATAATTCCAATTGTCTTGCCGTAAATCTCGGTTCCTAGAAAGCGCAAACGATTCCAATTGCCCTGCTTCGTATCAGCGTCGGCAGCAGGAATCATGCGCGCCAGGGATAGTATCAGCCCAATTGCCAACTCCGCCACGCTGATCGCATTCTGGTCCGGAGTGGAGGTAACCAGAATCCCGGCGCGAGTTGCGGCAGCAACGTCCACATTGTTCAAGCCAACTCCGGCCCTGCCAATCACCTCCAGTTTTTTCGCGGCCTGCAGAAGCGCGGCATTCACCTGAGTCTGATTGCGGATTATCAACGCGCGGAAGTCGTTGACACGCTGCAACAGCTCGGCCGGATTCTTCCACAGATCGGGAAGTACAGCGACCTCAAATCTCGAAGACATGGCGTCCACTGCGGCGCCCTTGATGTTTTCTGTGATCAGAATATCTGGCATGACTTATACACTCACTTCAGCGCAGCCAAACGGCACGCTCAACCGTTGGCACCACTGTTCAAGCTCCAGGATCGTCTCGGGGCTGACGTTCACTCCCATCGCTGAGTTTGCTGCCGCATTTCTCGAAGATCGCTCCCCCGGCACCAGTATTTCGTCCACGCCGGGACACTTCTTGCTGTTCTTGATGCGGTCGATCGTTTCATCAATGCGGCGCTTGAACTCATCCGGATCTATAAATGCGGCAATGTTGAAGAGACAGAAGAAGTGACCGACATCCTGCTTCCTGTCGAGGTCTTTGTACATCGAACCGATTGATGAGCCAATCGCCGCGCCCGACAATATTCCGCTGAAAGCCTCAACCATCAAGGCCAGCGCATAGCCCTTGTGACCGGCCATGGTGAGCACAGTGCCAAGCAATGCCTCCTGGGCATCGGTGGTTGGTTCGCCGCGCCTGTCGAGCGCCCAGCCCTCTGGAATTTTCTGCTTCTTCTTCTGTGCCGCAATGATATTTCCGCGAGCCACAATGGATGTGGCAAGGTCGATCTTGACATGGAAGGATTTTCCCGTCGGAAAAGAAGCGGCAATCGGGTTGGTACCGAAGAACGCCTCATATCCTCCCGCCGGCGACATTGCAGGCTCACAGTTGGTCATGGCCAGCAGAATCATTCCCTCGTCAGCAGCTCGATTGCAGTAATAGGACAGCGCACCGAAGTGCTGAGAATTCTGGATGGTCGCGGCCGCCACGCCATTCTGCTTAGCCAACGGCAAAAGCATGCCGAGCGCCTTCATGGCCTGCACCTGCCCCAGGCCATTGCCTGCATCCAATGCAAGCACACTGCCGCCATTGCGCCTGATCGAGATTTCGGCCTTCGGATCGATCAATCCTCTCTCAATACGCTGGAGGTAAATATTCAATCGTGATATTCCATGCGTCGAAACGCCATGGAGGTCGGCGTCGATCAGAGCACGCGCAAATATCTCCGCGTCCTTTGGCCGTACGCCGACCGCCGTGGCGAGCCGCACGGTCAGTTTGCGCAACTCATCTGGGCTAAATCGTGTCATAGAAGTATCGTCTCGATAAATGTGATCTAGCGAAAGGCGGTCGACGGCAGTGTCTACGCGCTTCGGTAGAGTTTCGTCATCGAAAACTCGCGATGCCCGAGTGCTTCAGCCGCGGTCAACCGCCCGTTCGCCGTTCGGACGATCATGTCGAGAAGCAAATCTCCCGCTTGATCGAGCGTCATCTCGCCCTGCAGAATCGGCGACACATCCAAATCGATGTGATCCTTCATGCCGACGACAGTTTTCGGATTTCCGCTGAGCTTGATGACCGGCTCGATCGGATTGCCGATCACGTTGCCCTGCCCGGTAGGAAACAGGTGGACAACCGCGCCGGACGCAGCCCAAAGCGGTACGGCTTCCGCCGCAGCGCTTGAGGTGTCCATGTACCACAGTCCGGGGCCATCCGGAGCCTCTGCCGGTTTCAGACAGCCAACAAACTTGGTGTGCTTGCCCAGCTTCTCCACATT
Source organism: Occallatibacter sp. (assembly GCA_035945795.1). Lineage (GTDB taxonomy): Bacteria > Acidobacteriota > Terriglobia > Terriglobales > Acidobacteriaceae > Telmatobacter. The sequence continues at coordinate 4,332 of DASYZU010000026.1, read as the reverse complement.
GCCCAAGGCCTTCTCCTCGATGGTCGTGAGCCCACCGGCGATGTTGCCCTTGGTCGGCTGCGATTCGGAGAGGTCGTCCTTTTTCTGGCTGAATACCAGGTTCTGATAGTCATCGAAGGCCGCCATAAACTGTTTGCGCACCGCTTCGTTGGCAGCCTTGGCGGCGACGATGTGCTCGGCGCCGGTCAGTTCAGTCGTCTCGCCAAAGGAGGCCATGCCGCCTGTGGCGCAGTGCTTGTCGATCACATTGCCAACCGTCGGGCAGCTTGAAAGCCCGGTCGTCGTGTCCGATTCGCCGCACTTCACGCTAATATAGAGTTCGCTGAGATCACATTCGATCCGTTGCAGTTCGGTCGCCCACTGCACATACTCCTTCGCCTTCACGGATGCTTCAGCAATGGTGCGGATATCGCCCTGCCCTTCAATAGAGAATCCGGCCACTGGCTTACCAGTCTTCGCGATCCCGTCCACAATCTTCTTCGTCCAGCCGGCCTCGATGCCAATCACGACTACCGCGGCCACGTTCGGATTACTGCCCGTTCCGATCATGGTGCGGAAGAACAGCTCCAGATCCTCGCCAAACTGCAGGCGGCCATACGCATGGGGAATCGCAAGCGCACCCTTGATGTTGTTTGCCACGGCCTCGCAGGCCGCATTAGAAATGTCGTCAACCGGCAGTATAACCACGTGATTGCGAACGCCAACCCGGCCGTTTTCGCGTCTGTACCCAAAAATCTTCCGCTTTTCCATGGCTATGCCCACCTTTTCGTTTTAAGGTTGTGTGTGTGAACAAGGTGTCCAGCCTTGACCGGTTGAACGATGGTGCCAATCACACATCCGTACTTGGTTACGGTCTCGCCCAAAGCAAAATCCTTCAATGCGAGCTTGTGCCCAAGCGGGATCGCTTCTTCCGAATGAGCCTTCAGCGGCTCATTGCTGGTCAGGTTTCTTCCTGCGCAGTCGGTTCCGGCCGCTATATCGACAACCGCAACGCCGACATTGTCAGCTGCTTCGTGGATCAAGAAATGAATCATATTGAGGTTTCTCCTTTTTCTCTCGCTTGGGCGGACTCGGCTACTGGACCCCGCCAATTGACACATGCTTTGTTTCTACAAATGCTTCCAGTCCTTCAACGCCGAGTTCGCGCCCCCAGCCGCTCTGCTTCACTCCACCAAACGGACATTGGCTGGTTGTCGGCGCTCCATCGTTGATGCCAATGGTTCCTGCCTCAAGATGTTCGCTGAGACGGAAAATGCGGCCAATGTCGCGCGTCATGGCATACGCGCTCAGACCATAAGGAGTATCGTTCGCTCGGCGGATTGCCTCTTCTTCCGTATCGAAGCTGATGATCGGAGCCATGGGTGCGAATGTCTCTTCCTGCATGCAGGCGGAGTCATCCGCCATCCCTTCAATAACCGTGGGCTGCATGAAGAAGCCGGGCAGATCTTTGATACGCCCGCCGCCGGCGACCACCTTTCCACCCATTCTGACCGCATCTTCGATCTGCGCCAATGCGCCGTCCAGACCGCTCTGATTGATCACGGGGCCCACGTCCACGCCTGGATCTAATCCTGGGCCAGTCTTCAGCTTGCCAACAGCAGCGCAGAACCGCTCAACAAACTCCTTGTAAATCGTCTTCTGCACATAAATTCGGTTTGCCGCGATGCACGATTGCCCTGTATTGCGGAACTTGGCAATGATCGTCTCGCGGACCGCGACGTCCAGATCGCAATCGTCAAAAACGAGCACCGGTGCCAGCCCGCCCAATTCGAGAGAGAGCGGCTTGACCGTTTTCGCGGCGCGTTCAATCAGCGACTGTCCCACGCGCGTCGAGCCGGTAAAGCTGATCTTTCTGCAGATCGGATTGGCGAGAAGCTCGTCCGAAATCATGGCGGCGTCGCCTATCGCCAACTGAAAGACGCCAGCCGGCACCCCCGCCATTTCCATACACTGTGCCAGAGCAACCGCCGAAAGTGGCGTCTGCGAGGCGGGCCTCAGAATCACAGGACAACCGGCGGCCATGGCCGGCGCAATCTTGCGCACCGCTAGAACCAAGGGAAAGTTCCAAGGCGCAATCGTCCCCACCACGCCGATGGGGGTCTTCACTACAAGATGCCGCTTGCCTTTCACCTGAGGTGGAATAATGCGGCCGTAGACCCGCCGTCCCTCCTCCGCAAACCAGCGCAGGTGATCCTCGGTCATCCCGACCTCGCCCTCGCTCTGCGCCAGCGGCTTCCCGTTTTCAAGCGTGATGGTCCGCGCAATCTCTGCCTTGCGGCGAACAATCTCATCCGCCACCTTGTGCAGTAGGCACCCGCGATCTTTGGCGGACATCGCGCTCCAGGCTGGCCGTACCGCTTCCGCGAATCGCAAAGCGTCCTGTAGTTCTCCCTTGCCTATGACGGAAACCCCGGCTATCGGCTTGGCGGTCGCCGGATTGACGACCTGGAATCGATCTCCGTCCGTAAACCACTTACCAGATAAATAGGAACCGTATGAGACGGCCTCATTGTTTTCCACTTCTTCTCCCGCCTACCGAGTACTGCAATTGACGTGAAGCTACTTGACCCATTCAGGAACGAATGTGCCCTGATTCGCCATGGTCTCGATCGTCTGTCTCGCGTCCACAACATGGCTGCGGGCCAGCCGTTCTGCTTCGTCCGCAAAATTGTGCTCAATCGCCTCAACAATCCGAAGATGTTCGGCATAGATGACTGCCGGATCGCGAAAGGCGCGCACCGTCATCCCAAGAACGCGGTAAGCCTGCGATAGCCGCGTCAGGGTACTGTTTCGAGACAGTTCCGTGATGCGCAAATGAAAACTGCGATCGAGGGAACCAGTTTCGTTGTCTCTGTCCTGTGCTAGGCGATAAATTCTGTCCGCCATGGTGCGAAGCTCGGCAATATCGGCGCGACCGGCGTTTCCGCAAGCGAGGCGCGCAGCCAGGCCTTCCAGCACCTCGCGCACATGGTAGGCTTCGGAGATGCTGGCAACATCCAGCTTGTCCACGAAGACGCCCATGTGGTCTACCGACTGCACCAGACCAAGCCAGTGCAACTCCAATAAAGATTCCCGTACGGTGCCTTGGGCCACGCCAAGTTCGCGGGCCAATCCCTGCTGGCTCAACCTCTCGCCCGGCTTGGTTTCACCAGAAAGAATTCGGCGTTGGATTTCTTCCCGAACTTCGTGCCGTGCAACTCTAGCCTTCACGGAAAATCACCTCGCGTCTAGACTCTATTGCTAACTTCCAAACCTCATCGCGTTCAATCGATTATAACCGATCATTTTGTCACTTCCGGTGGTTATGCGCAACTCCATCGCGCGGTTCAATTTCTGGCGCTCACCCGCACCACTCGACGCCAAAGAGCCGGGCTAGGCGGCGGAATGTATCCAAATGATTGCCGAAGTAGAGCGTGACATGATGCGGCATCCCCGCATGAATCAGCCTGTCGAAACGCTCCGGCACGGGATCTCCGCTGACTTCCATGAGCAGGCTATTACCGGAAACCCGGTGCCTCGGCGCAATGGAATGGCCTTCAAAGGCCGTCATACGGTATCTGCCATCGCATCGCCACACGCGGGCCACAGTCACCGGGTGTCCGGTTTGCAGCTGGCCATCTACCACGAAGGGCCGCGCCCCGTTGAAGTGTTCTCCAAGTGACGGTCCTTCCACTCCGCCCACGGAATTGCACATGTTGAGTGGCGCCATGCCCGGATGCCAGAAGAGAACAGTTGAAGCATCATGTTCCAGCCAGTCGGTAAGGAACCCCGGCCCGATCCCGAGCCGACAGCTGATCAAGCTCCCGATGGCACCGTCTACGTCCCCCTCAATCGAAACTGCGTTCCCCGCCGTCGTCAGTCTTGAGACGGCAAGATACGGCCACTGTCCCAGAACGTTCGGCAGTTCAGGCCAGCATTGGAGCGCCAGCGCATCAAGGTTCATCTCCCGCATCAGGTCCTTCATCGCAAGAAAATAGCGCGAGCTCATGGCCAGTTGCGCATCCGGCGGATCGTCATTTGTTGTCAGTCCGAGCTTGCGTACTTCAAGGATGTCCTCGCGGACTGCTTGCTCCTCCACGTTGCCCACGCGGTCAATAAACTGCGGAAGGCTCAAAGAATGGAGCTGCATGCCAAAGGTTTCTCGGATCAGGAACGGATCAGCGGCAAGATCGATAAAGCCCGGCACATGAGTGCCCACAACTCCGACCTTGGATTTGCGCAGGCGCGCCACGGCGCTGGCCAGAGCCAACACCTGCAATAGATTACCCTCCATCTTGTTGTGCGCGCCGTCGGGCCCGCCGTATACCAGCTCAAATGGCAGATGCGCCTGCC
>DASYZU010000025.1:0-10133 GCA_035945795.1 Occallatibacter sp. | reverse complement strand
TTCTAGAGGCTGTTACGAAACTACTAGCGGGTAAAGCATGTTGATGGCAAGATGCGGGGCATGGGATTTATTGAAGGGGATGCACGGACGCAAGGGACTCTGTTTCCGGTGAGCCTGGAAGAAATGATTCCTGAGGATCATTTTTGCCGGGTGATCGATGCGTTTGTGGAGCGACTGGACATGCAGGGGTTGGGTTTTGTGCGCGCCGAGGCGGCGGAGACGGGACGACCGGGATATGATCCGCGGGATCTGCTGAAGTTGTATCTGTACGGATATTTGCAGCAGATACGCTCGTCGCGGCGACTGGAAAGCGAGTGCCAGCGCAATGTGGAAGTGATGTGGCTGCTGGGGAGACTGTGTCCCGACCACAAGAGTATTGCCGAGTTCCGGCGGATGCATCGTGAGGCAGTGACGCGGGTGGGGGCGGAGTTGGTGAAGTTAGCCTGTGCGGTGGGACTCATACGGGGAGAATGGATTGCCATCGACGGGTCGAAGTTTCGGGCGGTGAGCAGCGTAAACAGTGTGCAGGAGCGGACGGCGATGGAGCGCTATCTGGAAGGCTTGGAGATGGCGGACCGCGAGGACGAACCAAGGCTTGAAAATAGTGCGGTAGCAGCAGCGCTGGAAAAAATGCGCCGTCATGCGGAGCCAGAAGCGGGCTTCATGAAGACGGCGCAAGGAATGCTTCCGGCCTACAACGTGCAGACTGCGGTCGATGCCGAGCATGGCCTGATTGTGGCGCAAGCAGTGATCGCCGAACCGAATGACAAGCGCAGTCTGCTGCCCATGGCTGAAGCCGCGCAACACGCCGTAGGTGCGTCGGGTTCGACGATTAAGGTGGTAGCGGATACGGGATATTCCAATGGAGAACAGGCAGCAGCCTGTGAGAGCCAAGGTATTCTGCCGCATGTGCCGGCGCAGCGCGGAGTCAACACGCAAGGCGATGGCAAGCTGTTTGACCGCACCGCTTTCCACTACCAGGAAGAGACCAACACCATGATCTGTCCGGCTGGCCACAAGTTGCGCAGCGACGGCAGGAACCGACGCGCTGTAGTTTACCTCGCGAAGGCCGAAGTATGTGGAGCCTGTCCGCTGAAGCCGCAATGTACAGTAAGTCGGCGCCGCACGGTCAAACGTCACATCCATGAAGCGGTTCTGCAGCGCATGCAACAACGCGCTACGCCGGCGGTGATGCGCTTGCGCCGATGCACAGTGGAGCGTGTTTTCGCGGTTCTCAAATATGGCATCTTCGGCCATCCGCGTTTTATTCTGCGCGGGCTGGAAGGAACCCGGACTGAGATCAGCCTGGCCGTAATGGCTTATAACCTGAAACGCATGTTGCGACTGATCAATGGAACAACGTTGACCACCGCCCTTGCCACAACCTAAATTTCAGAAAGTCCACAGCTCGCAGCACCACCCGCAAAACGAAAGCTATGTTTAGTTAGAACCGACACCCTAGTTCCCCGCGAATGAGTTTCGTAACAGCCTCTTCTAGAGAAGACTGGGCGCCGTAAACACTGTGATAAAGCCGCTAGCATTCGCTGAACTTCCAAGATCTTCGCCTCCAGGTTGCTGAAGTCGTCCGCGCTCAAGAGATTTAGATCGCGCGCCAGCAAGAGATGATATTCAAGTTCATTTGCTGAACCGCGAGCGATTTGGATAAATCGCTTCAACTCCGGATCGGATCTTCTGCCGCAGCCCTCGGCAATGTTTGCGCCAATAGAAGCGGCCGCGCGTCGTATTTGACTGGTGAGCCCATAAATTTCCTCTCTTGGAAATGTTCGCGTCCGCTGATAAATCAGCAAAGTTAGCTCATGCGCTTTGTTCCAAACCTTTAAATCTTTGAAGTCTTCCATATTTCTCTTCTGTGTCTGCTCGAAGCTAGGAGCTAGCAGCTAGAAGCTTTTTACAAAATTCTTACCCGGCATCTGCCGGACTTTGCCGGTTAGCTCCAACTCGAACAGGGCCGCGAAGATTTCGGAGGAGGACATTTCCGCTTCCAGCTTTTCGACTAGTTCGTCGATGTGCGTAGCTTCGTCGGCCTTGAGCAGGCTCAGGATGCGCGTTTCGTGAGGAGGAAGCCCGTCTTCTGGAAATAGAGATGCGGAGGAGCAGGCGGAGGATTCAGGAGAGGCGGGAGGAGTCAAGGCAAGTCGTACTTCTGTCGGGAGATCTTCCCAAACGTCTTCCCAGGTCGCGACCAGCTTGGCGCCCTGTTTGATGAGGGTGTTCGGTCCCCAGGAGTTCTTGTTGGTGACGTTGCCAGGAACGGCAAACACGTCGCGATTTTGCTCGAGAGCGCAGCGCGCGGTGATGCGGGTGCCTGAGTACTCGGCAGCTTCGACGACCAGCACGCCCACCGACATGCCGCTGAGAATGCGATTGCGGATGGGAAAATTCTGAGGCGCGGCGAAAGTACCCAAGGGAAATTCTGAGATCAAGGCGCCGCCCAAGGCAACAATCTGCTCGGAGAGGCGGGAGTTCTCCTTGGGATAGATGACGTCGACGCCGGTGCCAAAAACGGCGACAGTTTTGCCTTTGGCTGCGATGGCGCCGCGATGGCTGGCGGTGTCTATGCCGCGGGCCATGCCGCTGATGATGACCAGTCCTTGAGCGGCAAGATCGCAGGCCAGGCGCTCGGCCATGCCCGAGCCATAGGGCGTGGGATGGCGGGTTCCGACCATGGCAACGCCGGGCTTGGCCAGGGCGTCAACGGCTCCGCGTACATAAAGGATAAGAGGAGGATCGTAGATTTCTTTGAGGCGCGGGGGATAGGAGGGATCCTCGAGGGAGATCAGAGCAATGCCGGCGGAAGCGGCGCGGGCGAGTTCCTCGCGGGCCAACTCGGCAGATTTTCCGGTGGCGATCGATTGGGCAGAGACGGCGTGAATGGCGGTAGCCTCCAGCTCGGTAAGGGAGGCGGCGAAAATGTGATCCGGCGATCCAAAGTGTTCGACCAGTTTTCGCGCCTTGGTGGGCCCCAAGCCGGGGGTCAGAGATAAGGCGAGCCATTCCGAGAGGTAAGTGGCGGAGGGGGAAACGACGAGATTGGACAAGAGAGTACTCCGAGGCGGACTGTAATGAGCGGTGGAGAAGGCTGTCAAGGGCACATGTCACCGTGAGTTTGTTAGACTTGTGGAAAGCATGAGAAAGCTGCGAATTTCCGCGATCTCCTACCTGAATACCGCGCCTTTAATGTGGGATTTCGAGCATGAAGGGGGGCATTTCCCGAACAAGGAATTGGCTTCCCATTTTGAAATTTCCTACACACTTCCTTCCGGATGCGCGCGCGCGCTGGCGGATGCTAAGGCTGACATTGGGATCATTCCGGCGGCGGCGTATGCGGCAATTCCCGGCTTACAGATTCTGCCCGATGTGGCGATCGCCTCGCGGCGGGCGGTGCGGTCGATCTTGCTGGTCAGCAAAGTGCCGGTCGAGAAGGCGCGGACCGTAGCTTTGGATACGTCGTCGATGACGTCGGTGGCACTGACCAAAATTCTTTTTGAGAGATGGCTGGGCGGCGGGCGCGAGTTCATGGCGATGGAGCCGGATGTGGAGAAGATGCTGGCGGAGTGCGATGCGGGGCTGCTGATCGGAGATCCGGCGCTGCAGGTGGATCGCTCGCGCTATCAGACGCTGGACCTGGCGGAGGAATGGATTCGTCATACCGGCAAGCCGTTTGTGTTTGCGTTCTGGGCGGTGCGGGGAGAAGCTCTGCGGGAAGCTGATCCGGCGCTGGATCTGGCGGCGGTTTTTCGAGATTCACGGGATCATGGGTTGGAGAAATCGAGCCTGGAGGAGATCGCGCGGGAGTGGGCGCCGCGAGTGGGACTCAGCGAGAATGCAGTCCGCGCATATCTAACCCAGAACATTCATTATCAGTTGGACACCGCGTGTTTAGAGGGACTGCACTTATTTTATCGCTGGGCGGCGGAACTGGGAGCGCTTCCCGACGCCCCACCACTCCACTTCCTGGATGTAGCGAAAGTTCTCGCAAGCTAACTGAGTCAAGAGCGTTAACCACAAAGGACAGGAAGTGGCACGAAGGAAAATTGTTCCGAATTAGCCTTCGTAATCCTTGGTGTCTTTTTTGGTTTACGCATGCGTTATGCTGGGAGCAATCTGTGAGCCTGTTTCAACCCATTCCGAATGCTGGCGCGGCGGATGCGACGCGTCCGTTGGCCGATCGCATACGCCCGCGGACGCTCGATGAATTTGTCGGGCAAGAGCACTTGATTGGGCCGGGCAAACCTCTGCGGGTTCAGATTGAGCGCGACGATCCGGGATCGCTGATCTTCTGGGGTCCCCCGGGAACCGGCAAGACGACGCTGGCGAAAATCATCGCGAACATGACGAAGGCGGAGTTCATCGAGTTCTCGGCGGTGCTGGCCGGGATCAAAGAGATCAAGCAGGTGATGGCCGAGGCGGAGCGGGCGCGGCAGTATGGGACGCGGACGATTGTTTTTATCGACGAGATTCACCGCTTCAACAAGGCGCAGCAGGATGCTTTTTTGCCGCATGTGGAGAAGGGGAACATCCGGCTGATTGGGGCGACGACGGAGAATCCCTCATTCGAAATCAATGCGGCGTTGCTATCACGCTGCCGAGTTTACGTGCTGCAGCCTCTCACCGAAGAACAGATCGTGCTGTTGCTGCGGCGAGCGCTGACGGATCGCGAGCGTGGATTGGGCGAGATGAGCCTGGGCGCGTCCGACGAGGTGCTGAAAACGATTGCGAGCTACACGAGCGGGGATGCGCGCAGCGCGTACAACGTTTTGGAAGTGGCGGCGGGACTGGCGAAGAAAGACGCCGAGATCACCGAGGATATCGTCCGCGACGCGCTGCAGAGACGGATTCTGCTTTATGACAAGGCGGGCGAAGAACATTACAACCTGATTTCGGCGTTGCACAAATCGGTGCGCAACAGCGATCCGGATGCGGCTTTGTACTGGCTGGGGCGCATGCTGGAGGCGGGAGAGGATCCGCTATACATTGCGCGTCGGGTGGTGCGCATGGCGGTGGAGGATATTGGATTGGCCGATCCGAATGCTTTGCCGCTCTGCATGGCTGCCCGTGATGCGGTGGACTTCATCGGCATGCCGGAAGGAAATCTGGCGCTGGCCGAGGCAGTGGTCTATTTGTCGGTGGCGCCGAAATCGAACGCGCTCTATACGGCGTACGGAGAGGTGCTGCAGGATGTGGAGCGAACGGCGGCGGAACCGGTGCCTCTGCATCTGCGGAATGCTCCCACGCGCTTGATGAAAGGATTGGGCTACGGGCGCGGATACCAGTACGCGCACGATCTGGAATCCAAAGTGGCCGACATGCAGTGCCTGCCCAACAATCTGAAAGACCGCGTGTATTACCAGCCAACCAATGAGGGCATCGAGAAGCGCATAGGCGAGCGGATGGAAGAGGTAAAACGGCAGCGATCGCGCGCGGCGGGGTCTGGGGGAGCGGGGAAAAAAGAATCGTAACTCCGTTCCGCCGCATCTTTTAGCCATCAGCGCAGTTGTGCGTGAACGGCTATGGCTTCGATTCCCAATCTCGCCGGCAGGGAAATATCTGCGAGAGTTCTTTCGCCGGAACTGATCGAAGACCTGCAGCGCGTGCAGAAGGCTGCGCAAAAAATAACTTCCATCCTTGATCTGGACCAGCTCATTGACAGCGTAGTAAGCGAAGTGACGCAGACCTTTGGCTGCCTGGAAGCGAGCGTGTACCTGCATGATGAAGAGCATGGTGAGATGGTTCTCTCCGGAGTGCATGGATGCGATGCGCACGGCAAGGGATACCGATTGAAGATTGGGCGGGAAGGCATGGTGGGCTACGTAGCATGCACGGGGCAGACGCGATATGCGCCGGATGTGCGAAAAGACCCCTATTACATTCCGTGTCATAGCGGCATTCGGTCGGAAGTAGCGATTCCGTTGCGTGTGGGCGAGAAACTCGTAGGAGTTTTCACGGCATCGCATCCCGAGATGAACGGCCTGCCAAGAAAGCAGGTGAGGTTGCTGCAGGCTCTCTGCGATCACGTCGCAGTAGCTGTTTACAACGCGCAGCGGCTGCAGGTGGAGCGTGCAGAGCGAGTGGTGCTGGATCGCGACGCAGAAGAAGCGCGCGCCATGCAGCAGGCGCTGCTGCCAAAGAGTTCGCCGTACATTCCAGGCTTCGTGGTATCGGGACGCAGCGTTCCGGCGCGAGCGGTGGGCGGCGACTGGTACGACTTCATTCCGTTTCCTGATGGGCGATGGGGAATCGTGCTGGCGGATGTTTCGGGCAAGGGCACGGCGGCGGCGCTGCTGATGTCGGCGACGCGCGGGATGTTGCGGTCGCTCGCCGAGGCCTGCTGCAGTCCGGGCGAAGTGCTGGAGAAGCTGAATCAATTGCTGGTAAACGATTTTCCAGCGGGCAAATTCGTGACGCTGGTTTATGCGGTGCTTGACCCGGCGACGCGCACGCTGGTGTTTGCCAATGCCGGGCACCTTCAGCCGCTATTGATCAGCGCCGGGAACGAGCAGTTCCTGGATGTAGAACGTGGACTGCCGCTGGGCTTGACCAACGGAGATTATTCGGAGACGACGGTCGTGTTGTCTCCGGGAACGAAGCTGATTTTTTATAGTGACGGGATCACCGAGGCGAGCAACGCCCAGGATGAAGAGTACGGGCTCTGCCGGTTAGTAGAACATGCGATCCGGCCGGAGGCTTCAGCGCTGAGCATCGTGGATGACGTGCAGTCGTTTTCGAATGGGGCCGGCGTGCGCGACGATGCCACGGTTGTATTTGTGGGAGTCAACCGCTGAGCTAGCGCATGCGGGCGCGGTGTTCCTTCAGAATGCAGCGGTCCATCACTACGAAAATCCCTGCCCGGCGCGCCTTTTCTGCCGCGCGCTCGTGAATCACGTCCTCCTGCATCCAGATGGCGGGAACTTTGAGCTGAATAGCCTGGTCGACGACTTCCTCGACAAACTCAGAGCGGCGGAAAATGTTCACAATGTCGATCTTTTCAGGAACATCAAGTAAGGATGGGAAGGCATGCTCGCCCAGGCATTCATCAATCTTCGGATTGACGGGAATGATGCGGTAGCCGTGGCTCTGCATGTAAGCCGAAACGCCATGACTGGGACGCAAGGGATTGCAGGAGAGTCCGACGACGGCAATCGTTTTCGAGCGCCTCAACAAATCGGCAATAGGGTCAGGTTGCGGAAGTGAAGCCACAGGCATCTCCCGATTATTTCTTATTCGCAACTTCCAATTTCTGTTTAAACATTTTCATCGCGAGCTTGCGAATGGTTTCGGAAACTTCTTTGTTAGCGGAAAGATTCTTCAAGTCCGCGGTCAGCAGATTCTTCATCAACCCCAGGCCAAGATCGAGGGGGGTGCGTGGATTGGCGACCAGGTTGCGCACCACGATGTAATTCTTCATGAAACGGCGCTTGAGAGGAATCTGGCGGAGGACAGCCTCCAGCACATTCTTCTGGCTGGCGAATTTTTCGACCTCGCCGTCGGAGAGTTTGGGCGCCTCAAGCACGGCCAAGGCGACGACCTTGGTGCCGTCGCGGATGAGGATGGAGCGCTCTTCCTTGTTGCCCTTCAGGGCAAGTTGGATGCGGCCCTTCACGTCGAGAGCATTAATTTTCTGGACTGTATTGACCCGCTTGTTGGGATCGAGTCCGGGCGCCTTCGGCAGGGCGGGGATGCGAGGCTTTGCGGGGGCAACCGCCGCGGAACTTGCAGCGGGCGGTGCGACGGCGGTTTCATCCGAGGGGGAATCATCGTGCATCAGGAGATCAACCATTCCTCCAATCGCCTGAAATGGCTTTTCACCTTCGGCAGCGATGTCGTCGGCGTGTTCTTTGAGATAAGAGAATACGGTATCGTCGTCGGGGCCGAATGTGGAATCTGGGGCCGGTTGCGATTCGGGCTCAGACGAGGCCTGTTCCGCACCTTGTGAGCCGGGTGAACCGCCGGTACCGGCAAAGGTGGCGCCCGCAGATCCTTGCGGTTCGGCTGAAACTGCGGTTGGGCCTACCGGGGAAGCCGCGCGGCATGCGCTCAGCCATTCCTGCAGCTCTGTCACTTCTTCCTTTTTCAGATATGGACTGGACTGGAGGGTCTCGAGTACAGGAGGCGACGAGCGCACGCGCGGACTCCGAAGCATGATGTCGATGTTCTCGCGCAGAGCCGATCCGGCGAGCTTTACGATTTGCTCTTCGCGAACGGAAGGATTCTCGAGCAGGGCGGGGAGCAACTTCGGCCGCACATTGTCGGGCGAGATGAAATAGCTGAGGACTTCCCGGGAAGTCTGCGGGTCGGCGGCGACGGCCAACGAGGCTTTTTCGTCCCAGCCAGCCAGCGTCATACGCGCGGTCTCGCCAAACACTTTGTTGTAACGGGCCAGGTAAACCAGGATTTCGATATTCTCGGCGGGCGGGACCTGCAGGGCCCCGCGCGCGGCAAACTGCATCATGTTGGAAGGCAACCTGGAAGCGCGGATTTGATCAATCATGCGCTGCATAAATTCCGTTAGCGGCGAGCGACGAGGGCGTGGTCCCGGTCAACGACTCCAGTTCATTGACGGCGAGTTCCAAATCTCGCGTGATGCGGTTCAACTTGTATTGTAGAAAGACGTCGCGCAAGGTTCGATAGTACCAAAGTGTACCGTCGCGTCCGCCGTTGAAACGTGACCAGATGGATTCACCAAGGGCGCGGTAATCGCTGAGGATCGAACGGACATTGTTGAGCTTGTCGGCGGCCGAGACCAGGCGGGTATCGGGGCCTTCCTTCTTCAAGCGGCGGATGTAATTTTCTTTGCGCTCGCGCCATGGCGGCTTGGGAACGACGTAGGCGTCGGTGCAGCCATCCACTACCTTGGCGACGCGCGCGCCGAACCGGCGGCGGACTTGCTTCAGCATTGGGGCTCCGCCACAATCCTCGACCACATCGTGCAAAAGGGCGGCAATGGCGAGATCCTCGTCGCCTCCGGCCTCGAGCACAAGCGAGGCTACGCCCATCAAGTGCGCGATGTAGGGGATGGTAGAAGCCTTGCGGGTTTGTCCGGAATGCTTTTCGGCGGCAAATAGAAATGCACGTAGGAAACGTGGGCCAAGCCTGCTATTCCCCCGTGTTCTCTGTGTCCTCTGTGGTTTCATTCTTGTTACTGCTTCTCTCCGCGGCGTGCCAGCAGGTAGGCACGGATGAAAGGCTGCAAGTCGCCATCGAGCACGCGGTCCACATCGCCGACTTCGGCCTTGGTGCGGTGATCTTTGATCATGCGGTAGGGTTGCAGAACGTAGGAGCGAATCTGGGAGCCGAATTCGATGTCAAGCTTGGAGTCTTCAATCTTCTTTGTGGCGGCGCGTTTTTTCTCCATCTCGTATTCGTAAAGCTTGGAGCGGAGCATACTCATGGCGCGCTCACGATTCTTGTGCTGGGAACGCTCGTTCTGGCAATTGGCAACGAGGCCGGTAGCAATGTGGGTGATGCGCACGGCGGAGTCAGTGGTGTTGACGTGCTGGCCGCCCTTGCCGCTGGAGCGGTAAGTATCCACACGAATGTCTTCCGGCTTGATGACGATGTCGATGCTGTCGTCGATTTCGGGGGAGACAAAGACGCTGGCAAACGAGGTATGGCGGCGCTTGGCTTGATCGAAGGGCGAAATACGGACCAGGCGGTGCACGCCGATCTCGCCTTGCAGGAGCCCGAAGGCGTAGTCGCCGTTCACGGCAAAGGTGGCGGACTTCAGGCCGGCTTCTTCGCCGGGCTGGTAATCGTAGAGGACGGTCTCAAATCCCTGGCGCTCGGCCCATCGCAAGTACATACGCAGGAGCATGTCGGCCCAATCCTGGGATTCGGTGCCGCCGGCGCCGGGATGAATGGTAACGATGGCGTTACGGGCGTCATTCTCGCCGGAGAGAAGAGTTTCGGTTTCGAGTTTGTCGATGAGGTCGCGGAGCGTGCCAATTTCGCGCTGTAAATCGTTATCGACATTTTCGCCCTCTTTGGCGAGATCGAAGTAGGCAGAGATATCGCCGGTGCGGCGGCCCAGATCGGCGTCGGTAGCGAGCACATGTTCCAGACGCTTTTTTTCGCGCATGACTTGCTGGGAGCGCTGCGGATTGGACCACAGGTTG
>DASYZU010000024.1:0-14912 GCA_035945795.1 Occallatibacter sp. | reverse complement strand
GGCTGCCGCAGCCATGAACTTCCACAAGCTCCTCGGAGCTTTTGGGCGCATTTTCCTGCGCCGTTTGCTGGACATCCACATCCGGAGCGGACTTCAGTTCCTACGAAGCCATGAAACCTCCCAGACTCAATATCAATATGTCTGGAATTTACTTTTTCAGGATCGACTAACAAACAAGGACTTACGCTTGAGGAGAATCATGGCTTGTTCAACAAGCCATGATTCTCCAGTGTCCTGCATGGACTGACGAGTTTTACGAAAATTGATTTTCGACATTTACTAACAGCCATCTGTGCAGGTGTCAGTACCGGGCGACCGTGCGATCCACCTCAACCGACCAGGAATCGATCCCGCCCCGCAGCGACTGCACCTGCTCGAAGCCCTGGTTGCGCAGCCAGACGGCCACGTTCATCGACCGGATGCCATGGTGACACACCACCACCACCCGCTCCTCCGGATCCAGTTCCTGGTGAGCCCGCGAAGGCACTTCGCCCATGGGAATGGGCACACTGCCCTCGATACGCGTCGTCGCAAACTCCCACGGCTCGCGCACGTCGATGAGTCTTGCTCCCTTTTCTTTCAGCAGCGCTGCGGCGTCTGCCGCGGAGATCTCGTAGTCCAGCATGATTCCAGTTTAGGACCTTGCCCGCATGGGCAGCGATCACCGCCCATGCGGGAAGGATTATCTTGCAGGCGCTGCCTGCTCCAGCCCGCGCGCCTTGAGCATCGGCCCAGTTTCGGGTTCCCTGCCTATCCATGCCTTGAACGCCTTGGCCAGGTCTTCGGTATTGCCGCGCGAAAGTATCATCTTGCGCAACCGATCGCCGTTGGTCCGCGTCAGCCCACCGTTATCCTCAAACCACTGGTAGGCATCGTCGTCCAGCATCTCGCACCAAAGATAGGCGTAGTAGCCTGCGCCATAGCCGTTGCCCCAGATGTGCATGAAGTAACTTGAGCGGTAGCGCGGTGGAACAGCGCTGAGCGAGAGATGCGTCTTGCTCAGCGCAGCAGCTTCAAACGCATCCGGATTCTCAAGCGGAGCATCGGTCCCCAGCGTGTGCCATTGCATGTCGAGCTCTGCAGCGGCCAGCAACTCGGTAAGCATGTATCCCTGGTTGAAGGTTGCTGCCTTCTTGATCTTCGTTGCCAGATCCGTCGGCATCGGCGCACCGGTTTTGTAATGCTTCGCGTAGTGCTCGAAGACCGTCGGATTGCTCGCCCAATGTTCATTGAACTGCGAGGGAAATTCGACAAAGTCACGTGGCACCGCAGTCCCGGAGAGACTCGGATATTTGGTATCAGCGAACATGCCATGCAGCGCGTGCCCGAATTCGTGGAACATCGTGGTCACATCGGTAAAGCTGAGCAGAGCTGGCTCGCCTGCCGCCGGCTTGGCAAAGTTGGCCACGTTGTAGACGACCGGCAACGTGCCCAGCAGTTTCGACTGGCCGACAAAGGCGTCCATCCACGCTCCGCCGTTCTTGTTGTCGCGCTTGAAGTAGTCGCAGTACCACAAGGCCAACGGCGAGCCGTCAGCATTGAACACCTCGTACACCTGCATGTCGGGGCTATATACCGGAATGTCTGTGCGCTGCTTGAATGTAATTCCGTAGAGCTTTTCGGCCGCGTAGAACACGCCGTTGTGGAGCACGTTGTTCAACTCGAAATAAGGCTTGGTCTGCGACTCGTCCAGATCGAACTTAGCCTTGCGCACCTGCTCGGCATAGAAGTTCCAGTCCGATGGCTGCAGCTTGAATCCGCCTTTTTGCGCCCCCTGCTGAGTATCGATCAATGCCTGGATGTCCTTCGCCTCGCCTTGCGCCTTGGCCGTTGCCGCCGGCACCAGCGCATCCATGAACTTGAGTGCCGCCTCCGGCGTCTTGGCCATCTGGTCCGTAAGTTTCCATGCCGCGTAATTTGGATAGCCCAGCAGCTTCGCTTTCTGCGCACGCAACTGCGCCAGCCGCGCGATGGTGGCGCGTGTGTCGTTGTCGCCGCCGCGCTCAGCGCGAGTCCATGAGTTCTCAAACAGCGCACGCCGGGTACCGCGATTGGTCAGCGATTGCAAGTCCGGCTGCTGCGTCGTGTTCTGCAGTGCAAGCACCCAGCCCTCCATTTTGCGCTCCTTGGCGCCAGCGGCAGCGGCGGCTATCTCCGCATCGGTCAACCCCGCCAGCGCCGACTTGTCTTTCGTCACATAAGCAGCGTCCTTGGTGGCGGCAAGCAGCTTGGAGATGAATGCCGTGGTAAGATTCGCTTCCTCTTCATTGAGTTTCTTAAGCTCGGCCTTGTCGGCATCGGAAAGCCTAGCGCCGGCGAGAACAAATTGCTGGTAGCAGTATTCCACCAGGCGCAGCGACTCTGCATCGAGCTTCAGCGCATGCCGCTGCTCATAGATCTTTGACACCCGCTGAAACAGCTTCGGATTCAGGTAAATCGCATCCTGCATCGCAGCCAGCTTCGGCGCCTCCGTGTCCTGGACCTTTTGCAGCACCGGGTTCACATTCGCGCCGGTTATGCCGTTGAAGACCTGCATCACGCGGTTGATCAGCAGGCCGCTCTTCTCCATCGCGACGAAAGTGTTCTCGAATGTCGGCTCCACCGGATTGTCGGCGATGGCGCGAATCTCCTCGAGATTCTGCGCGATCCCAGCCTCGATTGCTGGCTGGTAGTCATCATCCTTGATCTTGTCGAACGGCGGCGCATGAAAAGGTAATGTGCTCGGCGCATAGAACGGGTTGGATGGACCAAAGGCAGTAGGAGCGGCCTCTGCACCACCCGCTCCCGGTGTCAGCGCAATCGCGCCTGCAGTAATCAAAGTGGAAATTTGCAACAAGAGGGGCCTCGTCAAATACCAATGAATTTTATTCATAACTGCGTATACTCCCTGCATTCGCCGTTCATTGTATCGGAGTTCGCAGCCCAAAGACTGTGCCTCACGCTTCTTCTGTGACCAACTGCACAAATACTCAGTCCATCGGCGTGCCGCACCCCAAAGCACCAAGGCACAGTAGTCTTAAGGGGATGCCTCCAATTCTCAACGCGCAATCCGTAACCAAGCAATTCGGCGCCACACCCCTGTTTCGCAACATCTCCCTCACCGTCGAGGATGGCGACCGCATTGGCCTCATCGGCCCCAACGGCGCTGGCAAGTCCACGCTGCTGGCTCTGCTCGCCGGGCAGGTCGAGCCCGACTCGGGGGAGCTCGCCGTCCGCAAGCGTGCCCGCGCCGCCTACGTGCCCCAGGACTCCCGTTTTGCCCCCGGCCTCTCCATTCGCCAGGTGCTGGAGAAAGCGCTCACCGCCGCCCATGTCAATGAGGGCGAGCGCGAAGGCCGCCTGCGCGAGCTTGCCGGACGCGCCGGTTTCGCCGATCTCAATGCCCAGGCCGCCTCTCTCTCCGGCGGCTGGCGCAAGCGCCTCGCGATTGTCGAAGCCCTTGTCGGCGATCCCGAGGTAATGCTCCTCGACGAGCCTACCAACCACCTCGACCTAGCCGGCATCGAATGGCTTGAGGATTTGCTATCTTCCTCCTCTTTCGCCGCCGTGACAGTAAGCCATGATCGCTATTTCCTCGAAAGCACCTCCAGCCAAATCATTGAGCTGAATCGCGTCTTCGCCGACGGACTGTTCCGCGTGCATGGCGCCTTCAGCCGTTTTCTCGAAGAGAAGCAGGCCTATCTCGAATCGCAAAGCCGCCAGCAGGAGAGCCTTCGCAACCGCGTGAGAACTGAAATCGAATGGTTGCGCCGCGGCCCCAAGGCCCGCACGACAAAATCCAAGGCGCGCATCGACACAGCCAACGCAATGATCGGTCAATTGGCCGCCATGGACGCCCGCACCACCTTCAACTCCGCAGGCATCGACTTTGAAGCCAGCATGCGCAAGAGCAAACGCCTCGTCGAGTTCGATAACGTCGCCTGCGATGTGCCAACCGGCGAAGCTTCCACAGAAGCCCGTCCAAAAAGTGAAAACAATCAACGGTTGTTCACCGGGCTGAATTTCATTCTCACCGCAGGCATGAAGGTCGGACTCGTCGGGCCCAACGGCAGCGGCAAAACCACCCTCCTGCGCCTGTTGCGCGGTGAACTCGAGCCAGCCGAAGGCTCCATCCGCCGCGCCGAAGCCCTTCGCCTGGTCTACTTCAGCCAGATGCGCGAGCTCGACGAAAACCTTACCCTCCGGCGTGCCCTCGCCCCCGAAGGCGACGGCATCATCTATCAGGGCCGTACCGTCCACGTAGCCAGTTGGGCGGCCCGCTTCCTGTTTACCGGCGAACAGCTCAACCAGCCCGTCCGCAATCTCTCCGGCGGCGAGCGCGCACGGGTTCTCATTGCAAAACTAATGCTGGAACCCGCAGACGTCCTCCTGCTCGACGAGCCGACCAACGACCTCGACATTCCTACGCTTGAAATTCTGGAGGATAATCTCCTCGAATTCCCCGGCGCGCTTGTCCTGGTCACGCATGACCGTTATCTGCTAAACCGCGTCGCATCCACCGTTCTTGGCCTCGACGGCCGTGGCCACGCCTGCCGCTTTGCCGACTACGCACAATGGGAAGACTGGCTCGCAGAACAGGACGATTTCGCTCAGGACGGCCTGGAACAGGACAAATCCCGTCGTCGCTCCGACGGTTCCAGCCCCACCCAGCGCACTGCCGCCGAAGCCGCTCCCGCCCCCGGTGCTAGAAAGAAGCTCTCCTACCTCGAGGCCCGCGAGTTTGCCATGATTGAGCAGCGCGTGGAAATTTCCGACACCCGCCTGGCCGCCGCCCGCGGCCGCATCGAGCACCCCGAAATCTCAACCAACGCCGCCGCCCTCCAGGAAGCCCTGATCGAACTGGATGCCGCGCAGCACGAAAACGACACACTTTACGCCCGCTGGGCCGAGCTAACTGAAAAAAGCCGGTGAGCCCGCCGAGGGTGCATAGTATAGATAAGATTTAGGAACCGGAAGACCTTTATGCAGAACGCCGTGAAAGTTCTGATCGCCGAAGATGAGCCCAACGCGCTCATGGGCCTAGCCGAGCTGATCTCCGGCTGGGGCTATCGCACTGAGACCGCGCGTGACGGCCTCGAAGCCTGGGAAAAAGTTGTCGCCTGGGATCCGGCCATCGTGGTCACCGATCTCAAGATGCCTCGTCTGGACGGCATTGGCCTGCTCACCAAACTCGGCGAAGAAGGCTCCGGTCTTGGCTCCAACCTCGCCGTCGTTGTCCTCACCGCCATGGGTTCCATCCAACTCGCCGTCGAAGCCATGAAGCTGGGCGCATACGACTTCCTCCAGAAGCCGGTCGACGCAACCCGCCTGCGCACCATCCTGGCCAACGCCACCCGCCAGCGCGAGACCGAAATCGAGCTTGAAGTTGCCCGCCGCCGCCTGCGCGAGAGCGGAGTCCTCGGCAGCCTGGTCGGCAACTCCCGCGCCATGCGCGAAATCTTCGGCCTCATCGAGCAGATCGCCCCCTCCAACGTCCACATCCTCATCACCGGGGAAAGCGGCACCGGCAAGGAATTAGTAGCCCGCACCCTTCACGAGCTGAGCCCCCGCAAGGCAAAGCCCTTCGTCGGCGTCAACTGCGCCGCCATTCCTGAAACCCTCATCGAGAGCGAGATCTTCGGCCACGAGAAAGGCGCGTTCACCGGCGCGGTCGATCGGCGCGCCGGCTGCTTCGAACTGGCTGCTGGAGGCAGCTTGCTGCTCGACGAAATCGGCGAGATGCCCTCTGGTACTCAGGCAAAATTGCTCCGGGTCCTGGAAGAACGGAAGTTCCGGCGCCTCGGCGCCCGTACCGAGCAGGATGTGGACGTGAGAGTGCTGGCGGCCACCAATCGCGACCCCAACACCGCCGTCGCAGAAGGTCACCTGCGCGCCGACCTCTACTACCGCCTCAACGTATTCAACATCCATATGCCGCCGCTCCGCGATCACATAGAAGATCTGCCTGCCATGGCCCAGGCCATGCTCGAGCAGATGAATGAGAAGCACAACCGGCACGTCTCCGGCGTCGCCGCTTCCATACTCGATCGCATGATGGCCTACAACTGGCCCGGCAATGTCCGCGAGCTGCGCAACACCATCGAACGCGCGGTCATTCTTTGTCTCGATGGCGCGCCTCTGGATGCAGGCCATCTGCCTCCCGGTTTCGGCAAGTCGCAGCAGCAGGCCACCCTTGCCTCCGATGCCAGCATGGTTCCTGTGCACGTGGGCACCACGGTCGACGAAGCCGAGCGCTTGCTTATCCTGCGCACCCTTGAAGCCACAGGACAAAACAAGACCCGCGCCGCCGAGATCCTGGGCGTCAGCCTAAAAACCCTCCACAACAAACTCAAGGAGTACAGCCGCGCCCGCCAGGACACGGTTAGCTGAGCCATGCGTCTCAAGACCAAACTCGTTTTGGCTATCACGGCTCTGGTGTTCCTCATCGCCGCGCTGGTTTCGCTCGTCTACGCGAGCCAACTGCTGCACGCGGCCGTCAAGCAGTCCTACGACACCAACCACATGGTGGCCGAACAGATCCGGTTTGCCCTCCAAAACGCCCTCGAAACCGGGCTCAGGGACCAAACCGTCAATCCCAACGACCCAAGCCAGCTGCGTGCCCTCATGACCAATGCCGTACGCGACAACGAGGAACTACAGGCCGTAGTCCAGTCGGTAAACCTCTACTCGCTCACCGTGTACGACATCAACATCGGCGACAGCCATTCCATCACGCTTCTCAGCACCGATCCGGAGTATGAAGACAAGCCGATGCCTGTCCGGCCGGATTACAAACAGCTCCTCGAAATCAGTTCCCTACAGTTGATGCGAACGGTCTTCGGCCCGCCCAGGGTCTATGACGTGATTGTGCCTCTGGACAACAATGGCGCGCCCTTTGCCACCGTGCATGTAGGCGTGCGTACTACGCTGCTGCTTGCCTTTTACGCGCCGTGGCGATCCCAGGCGCTCTCATTGATGGGCGTTGCGCTGCTTACGGCTTTGCTGGCGGCGCTTCTGCTAAGCAACCTCGCCTTGCAACCCATGGAGCAGATCAGCCGCCAGCTCGATAGATGGACCGCTCAAGGCGAAACTGCGAACGAACCGAAAGTTGCGCCCAATCAGGACACGGCCGCACAGGTATCCACTAAGATCGAGCGCATCGGCCAGCGCATGCGCAATGTCGAAGAAGTCTTCTCCGCGTTGACGGAGAATCTCGATCAGATTCTCGGCAATCTCCAGGACGGCATCCTGCTATTCACCGGCGACGGACGCGCAGTCCTGGTGTCGGAGGCGGCACGGCGCTTTCTCGATATTCCGCGCGAAAGCATTCTCGGCCTCCGCGCTCACGATATCTTTGATACTTCGACAGCCCTGGGCCGGATCCTCAGCGAAGCCTTCGATGCCGGAGCCGCGCTCGTCAAAGAAGAGATTCGCACGGAAACCGGTCGCCGTATTCAGGCCTCGCTTGAGTTCATTCACGACGAAGATACCCAGCAGGGACTGGGCGCGCTGGTCATGCTGCACGACCTTGAATCCGCTGAAGCCATCGAGTCCGAGCTTGAGCTTTCCCGCCGCATGGCGGCCATCGGCAGACTCACCTCCGGAGTCGGCCACGAAGTAAAAAACCCCATCAATGCCATCGTGGTCCACCTCGAATTACTCAAAACCAAGCTCGGCGACGCCAGCGGGCCCGCGGTCCGGCACCTGGAAGTTATCGACACGGAGATACATCGTCTCGACCGCGTCGTCCAAATGCTTGTGGACTTCTCGCGCCCCGTCGAACTCGATCTCCGCGAACAGGACCTGCGCTCTGTCGTCGGCGACGTCCTCTCCCTGGCCACAGTCGAGCTGTCCACTCGCAACGTCACCCTTATCAACCACATGCCTTCCTACCCGCTCGTGGCCAACGTCGACGCCGACCTGTTCAAACAAGCGGTTTTGAATGTGATTTTGAACGGCGCACAGGCCATGCCCGGCGGCGGTAACCTCGAAGTGGTTCTGGAAGAAGACAGAAAGACAGCGGTTCTGCGCATCGCCGATCAGGGTTCCGGCATCCCCGACGACATCCGGGATAAGATCTTCGACCTCTACTTCACCACCAAGAGCGAGGGAAGCGGTATCGGGTTAGCTATGACCTACCGGATAATTCAGTTACACCACGGCAGCATAGAAGTACAATCAAAGACAGGCCATGGCTCGGAGTTCCGGTTGCGAATTCCGCTCTCCGCCACGGACTGGGGACGCCGGCATCTGCAGACGGCGAGCGCTGAAATCGAGAAAGGGCTTGCGGGATGAAGTTACCTGCCAGGATTGTTGCGTGGGTGCTGCCGTTGTTCATCAGCGGGTGCTTCCTGCACAAGACCCCCAAGCAGCCGTCCCAGCCGCTTGCGCCCAAGATTGACAATTCCACGGTTCCGCCGCCAACCCAGCTGCCGCCTCCCGAAGTGACGATTCCAACTCAGCAGCCCGTCTCCGCCACCAAGCTGCCGACGCAGACTCCCAAGCCCCCGGCAAAACACAAAAAGGCGCCGGCCAATCCCATCCCTGATGTCCAGCAAACCTCCGTCGGAACCCCGGCGGTCAACGCCATCGGCCAACTCTCCTCGGGCGATCCCGCTGATCAGCGCCGCCAGACAGAGGGGTCAATCGCGTCGATTGAACGCAGCCTGAACGATATCAGCCAGCGCCTGAACGACCAAGAACAGAAGACCGCGGCCCACATCCGCGAATTCCTGAAGCAAGCCAAGGCCGCCCTCGCCTCCGGTGACGTAGACGGCGCGAGCACCCTGGCTGCCAAAGCCAAAGTACTCCTGAGCGAACTGCAACACTAGCGCGCCGAGCCACCCTTGCAAGTCTTTGATACTGTGAACCAGGTGCCGCGTACCGGGTGCCCCATCCTCGCCGCGTCTTTGTTTTTGCGGCTAGGGTGGGGTAGCACGAAGCCAAACCGAGGGGCTTTCTGTTCACTGTCTTTCTACCGCTCTCCCCAGCTAAGCTTGCTCCGCAAGGCCTCAAAGAACCCGCTCTCGCTGAGCCGCACCAGCTTTACGGTATTTGTGGAGCGGTAGCAGCGTATCTCATCGCCGCGATGCAGCTCAACAGCCTGCTGCCCGTCCACAGTCAGCAGCGCCAGATCCGGAATCCCCTCCACCCTCACCACCAGCCGCGCATCCCCCCGCACCACGATCGGCCGCAGCGTCAACAGATGCGGGCAGATCGGCGTCACAACCATCGCATCCACATCCGGAGTCAGAATCGGCCCATTGGCCGCCAGAGTATACGCTGTAGAGCCGGTAGGAGTCGAAACAATCACACCATCTGCGCGGAACCGAGCCACGAGCTTGCCGTCCAGCTCCACTGCAAAATCACCCATGCGAGCAATGTCGCCCTTTGACACCACAATCTCGTTCAGCGCCTCATAGCCGGAGTGCTCAGCGCCCTCGCGCCACAGCGAGGCGTGCAGCATGGCCCGCTCATCCAGATCGTGGCAGCCCTTGCACCAGCTATCCAGCGTCGAGTACAGATCGGCAAGTCGAACCTCTGTAAGAAAGCCCAGATAACCAAGATTCACGCTAAGAATCGGCGTGCCCGTTGAAGCAAACACGCGCGCCGCAGCCAGCAGCGTCCCGTCCCCACCCAGAACGATCACCAGCTCCGGCGTCCACGCCGGCATCTCCCCGCGATCCAGCACCGGCACAGTGTTGGTGTAATGGCTGCCCTCGCAATCCAGCAGCGGCTCGTAGCCATTCTGGCGCAGCCACTTGATCAACTCAGGCAACAGCCGGTTGAGCTCTTCCTTGTGCGGTTTGCAAACGATCGCGACCCGAACCATGCGGTCCAGTGTAACGGATCGGACCCTCGGGCGAATCCGATTGCGGATTCTGGTAGTTGGTCAGCTTGAAGGGTAAGGGCTTTAGCCCGTACATTAACTCCACATAATTCATGTGGGCTTTAGTTCCAGAGGACTTGCTTTTTCAATATGACCCACTACCCGGATTCAAGACCCCGTCCAAGCGGCCTTCATTAATTAGCCGCGCCTTGCAGAAAGCAAAAACTCCCGATTGCCCGCCGCGCCTGTGATCGGCGAAGGAATCGTCCCAACCACTTCCCAACCCAACGACCGGACGCACTCCGCAACCCTGTCCACCGCCAACTGGTGCGCCTCCGGATCGCGAACGATGCCTCCCTTGCCCACGTTCTCGCGCCCAGCCTCAAACTGCGGCTTCACCAGAACAACGGCCTCAGCAAGCGAGGGCGCAGCCGCCAGCACCGGCCCCAGCAGCAGCGTGGCTGAAATAAACGAAACGTCCATCACAAGCAGCGTGAGTTCGGGGCTCGCCTGCACCGCTGCGAGAGCTCCCGGGGCGAGAGAGCCTGGTTCAAGCAGCCGCGCATTTGTCCGTTCCATCAAATGAACGCGCGGATCGTTGCGCAGCTTCATGGCGATCTGTCCAAATCCCGTATCGACGGCTGTCACTTGCGCCGCGCCATGCTGCAGGAGGCAATCAGTAAATCCACCGGTCGATGTGCCGATGTCCAGGCAGGCCCTTCCGGCAACCGCTATCTTCCAGTGCTCGAGTGCCGCCGCCAGCTTGAGCCCGCCGCGGCTCACGTAAGGCGGATCGTCGCCCAGCACCCGCACCGGCGCATCACCCGCCACCGTCGTCCCCGGCTTATCGATCTTCTGCTCGTTGACGAGTACGCGCCCCGCGAGGATATAAGCCCGCGCCCGTTCACGGCTCTGAACAAGCCCCCGCTCCACCAGCAAAACATCCACGCGAGTTTTGCCCGCACCCGTCGCCATTCCTGCGCAATCCTCTGTAAGAGGATATAAGCCGCGCCCTCAAGTCTGCACAAAGTGGTGCGCAATAGGAATCTCAACCAGGCCGCTTTATCTTATCCCTGATCACTGATCTCTGTTCTGTGTCATCTTCGGAATCCTATGCTGATGGCAATCCGTGCACTTTACCCAATGAATGTTGTGCGCACTCCCGGAATTCGCATACGTCGTATCCATCTTCTCCACGTCAATCCCGCAGTTGGACATCTGCGGATGACAAGTCTTGCACGAAGCACGCGTGTTCTCGTTATGCCTATCGTGGCAGGCAATGCAACTTATCCCCTCGTGCACGCCCATCGGCGTACGATCGTCGCCCGAGCCCACCTGCGGCCCCCACGCATTCGTTGCCGCAACGGAACCCGTCTCCGGCTCGCGCGGCGCATGGCACTGGTAGCAGAGCGCCTGCCGTGGATCCTGGCTGACCGTCACCATGCGGGCTCCATCATGCAGTTGCGGAATCGAAAGCGCCACAGCAGCAAAGTGCAGCGTCTCCCGCCGATCATAGAAGGCCAATGAGTCAGGCACGGCCGCACCCGCCACCGAAATGCGCGAGGCAGGCCTCGTCTCCTGCTCGCCTTTGCTGTGGGCCTGGTGGCAGGTCATGCAGGGCATCGCCGGCTGGTCGGCGAATCCTGAGCGAATCACGCGCCATGGCCCTTTCATATCCAGCGGTTCCACAACGTCGCGAATTGCCCCGTTGAAGTACATGCCATGGCAACGCAGGCAATCGTCCATCAGTATGCGTTTCGAGTTGTGCACCGGATCGGCAAATATTTGGCTGTATGTGGCGCTGTGCGGGCCCGCATGCCAGTTCGCATATTCGTGCTGGTGGCACTTCTGGCAACTCGGCGTCATCGCCAGTACATCCACGTCACGCAAGCGGATCGTCTCTGGAATTGTCCCGAAGATATGAATCCGCATGTGCCGCAGCTTAGTAGCCAGGCTCGCCTCATGGCAATCGATGCAACCCGTTGTCCGGTGCGGTGCTGAATGCACGACGCTGACGTAGTTGGCCATCTCGTGGCAGCTTGCGCAGCCCTTCCCGTATTGCGACGTATAGTAGCACGACGCGCCAAACGTGCCGCCAACTGCAAGCAGGACCGCTACACCAAGGCCGATCGTCGTAAACCTGAGGAAGGTCTTCATGATTGGAATCCTGTACCCTTCCAATTGCGAACCAGCTTCTCCGAGGCCATGTAAGCAATCGCCATGATGGTCAGCGCCGGATTGAAGCCTCCGTTCGTCACATGCACGCTCCCATCGATCACAAAGACGTTGTCCACGTCGTGTACCTGGCAGTCCTTGTTGACCACCGAGCCTTGCGCATCGTTGCCCATGCGGCAGGTGCCGGCCTGGTGCTGGCCGCCGGATACAATCGTGGGCTTGCCCGCGTTGAGGAGCGTGCTCACCGCCCCGGCCTCCTTCAGCCACGCCTCAGAGCGCTGCGCCTGAATCACTCCGATCTCAAACGTATGCGGATGCACATTGCCAGAGATGCGCGCCACCGGCATTCCCCACTTGTCCCGAACCTCCGGGTCGAGCGTTACCCTGGCATCGGCCATTGGAATCGGCTGCGTCGGCCCCATCACCGCGATGTTGCGCTTGTAGAAGTTGCGCATGGCCTGCTTGTGTTTGAGTCCCCAGCGCGGCGTGTTCACCGGCATCCGCTCGATCATTTGAATCGGAAGCCGGATGAATTCATTGGCCAGCATGCCCCCACCACAAAGGCCCGGATTGCCATGGTTGTAGTCGGCAACGGCAATACTGGCGCCCGGCCCCACATCATCGTAGGTATCGAAGTCGAAAAATCCGATGGCTCCCGTGTAGTGGTGCCCTTGCAGATGGCGGCCAACCTGGTCATGTTGATTACCCAGCCCATTGGGAAACAACCGGCTCTTGGAATTCAGCAGCAGGCGGGCAGATTCAATTGCACAGGCAGATACGATGACAATGTCGCAAGGCTGCTCCTGCAATCGCCTATCGGCGTCGTAGTAGGCTACGCCGCGCGCGTGTCCCCGGTCGTCGGTAAGGATCTCCTTCGCCATGCACTCGGTGCGCAACTCGCAATTTCCCGTGGCCAGCGCCGTGGGTATCACCGTGTTCTCCGAACCATTCTTTGCATCCACTTCGCAGGCGAATCCCACGCACCACCGGCAGCGCATGCACGGGCCGCGGCCGTTGTAGGGCACGCTGTTGCGGGCCATGGGAATGTGAAAGGGATGTAGGCCGAGGCGTTTGGCCGCCGGCTCCAGAATTTGAAACTCGCGATTGGGCGGGAGCGGCGGCATCGGCAGCGGGCGCTTGCGCGGACCGAAAAACGGGCTGCCCGAGTAATCTCCGGAGATACCGATCTCGTACTCGGCCTTGTCGTAGTAGGGCTCCAAGTCGTCGTAGGAGATGGGCCAGTCTTCCAGCGAACTCCCCTGCGGCGCTCCATAGATTGAGCGCATGCGGAAATCCTGCGGCATATAGCGCCAGGCCATGGCCCCATAGCTCAGCGTTCCGCCGCCCACGCAGGCAGCATTGTTCTGGTAGCCGCCTTCGCTGGGCAGCAAGGTTCGTGGCCCGCTTTTAGGATCGAACACAACGCGCGGATTGCCTTCATCCTCAGGCCCGAAGGCATTGCCCAGCACTGTGGTGCGTTGATTGCGCAGGTCGTCCTTGCGGCAATCGTTTGCGGTGTACCATTTGCCCCGCTCCAGCAGGACTACGCTCAGGCCCGCTATCGACAGTTCCTTGGCTACAATGCCTCCGGCCGCACCGGAGCCCACAACAACCGCATTCACTCTCTTCATTAGGCCGGGCTCTTTCTCTGGTCGTACTGCGCGCGTCCGCGAACAGGCGGCTCTGCCATGCCAACCATCTTCCAACTCACAGCGTTGCGATTGCCGCCGTGCCGCGGCGCGCCATAGTAGCCCTCAAGCGTGTGGCTGCGCACCAGATTGAAGAATATGGAATTCTCTTTTTCGACCGCGCTCACCATCTCAAACTGCTGCGGCGCAGCCAACGCCGCCAGGTCCAGGCCAAAACGCTTTCTGCTCATGCCATCGGCCTGTTCAAGCCCATCACGGTAAGTATCCCTATGGCGCCTGTAGTGCCGGGCAAGTTGACGATCGATGTAGGTGAGCACGCCGGCTTGCGATGCGCTAGGGAAATCATCCGCAGGAACAATCTGATCGCAGATCGCCATCAGCGTACGGGCCTGTGCATCGCTCAGGAAATCCCAGTTCCCTTGTTTGCTCCCAGCGCAGCCCACGGCAAGCGCCGCGCCGCCCATCGCTCCTGCAGCCACAAACTGCCGCCGCGTGAGACGAACACCATCCCTGCTCAATTGCATTGGCTCCCACTCCGGAATGAACTCCACACAGGTCAGGGCAAAGCTTATGGACAACATGACCCGGAATCTGCGCGGAATACCATCGCTCATCCATGCTTGGTACGCCGCGTCAACTCAGTCTGTGCCGAGAGTCACAATTGCCCATTGCTCACGGTTCCCGTAGGTAGCCGACGAGAGTAGCCCTGCATGGAGCGCAGTGGAATGCTGGGTCAGTTAACTCCCCATATCCAGTCGTCCCGTAGGGCCGACGTGATTTACGCCATTGAGCCTGCCCTTATAGCATTTTCGGAATTGGTGTAGACCGAAGGCACTATGCTAAGTGGCTTTTTCCTCAAGAAAAGCCCCCCCCTTTCAATGCTCTAAGAATCTGTCCAGAAACTAGCGAGAGGAACCATGGAAGGAATATGCGGCGAGACATGCGGTCGATAGCTTAGGGTCATGTACTCGAGTGACTTGACGGACAAGCAGTGGTCCAGGCTTGAGCCACTGCTGAACGAGCCGCGCGGTGAGCGTCCCGCTGGAGTCCGGCCGCGGAAGCATGAGCAGCGCCGGGTGGTGGACGCCCTACTGTATGTGGTGAAGACCGGTTGCCAGTGGCGTCAGATGCCGAGTAATTTGCCTCCCTGGAAAACAGTTCACGAGTATTTCCGCATGTGGCGCGACAGCGGTGTGTGGGAGCGTGTGGGACAAACGCTCCGCGAACATGGACGCAAGGCAGGGGGACGAAACGCCACCCCCACCGTGGCGATTATCGAT
>DASYZU010000023.1:0-6193 GCA_035945795.1 Occallatibacter sp. | reverse complement strand
TCCATCGTCAGCCAAACCAAACTGAATCCCTTATCCAAAAGCAAACAAAGGAATAAAGTTAATAACAGGCTCTAGAACCGTCGCCTTATCGCACTGTCAGAGCTCTATTTTCTTCTTCGGACAAAAGCATAAGCCCCAGAGCAACGAAAAGGGCAGCTCCATTGTGAAGAGCTGCCCTCTTGATCTTTCAATTCTTTCAAACTTCCAGAAAACGTTCTACGGGATCGTCTGGCACTGCTTGAGTGTGTAGTTCGCGCCATATTTTGAAACCATCAGCGCTGGCGGCAAGTTGCAGGGTTGGCCGTAACCGGCGCTGCGGCTGACAATGTTGCTGTTGCCGCTGGACCCGTTCTGAGTGCTCACTCGCACGTCCACGATATTGCCCTCCACCAGCACCGTGGTATCAACCAGGTCAGTCAATGTGGCGAGGATGGTGAGATATGGGCTGTCGGGCGAGGCGACATAAACCTTGCCGTACAGAGAATTCTGCGTGGAGGCCACAGTGCGCGGATGACCCACCACAGCCAGCGTCTTCTCCACCGTGTGGCTGGCCAGGTTGGCGATCGTCACAGTCCCGTCGATCTGGTTGGCTGAATAAGCGCGGGTGCCGTCGGCCAAAACGGTCACGCTGGCCGGATTGTTGCCCACCGGAATCGTATATGTGGTCCCAAAGGTCGGGCTATCGTTTCCGTACTCATCCAGGGTGACGTCGATGATGCTGATCGTCCCGCCGTCATAGTCGGCCACCACCAGTTGGTTCAGAGCCGAGTTGTACTCGGCATAAACAGGGCCAGCTTGGGCGGGCATGCCGCTGGTCCCGTTGGGCGGCGTAATGCCTGTGGCCGTAACCGCTGTTGTAGAAAGCGGCAGGGTGGGATGGCAGCTGACCGGCTGGCCGTTCTGGTTGACGAACGGCGTACAACGGTTCAGGGTGTTGTTCTGGCTGTTGATGACGCTGATGGTGTCGTCGCCCCGATTCATCACATAGAGGCGTTTCTGATCGGGGCTCTGCACACTGTAGACGGGGCACTTGCCCAGCGGAATCGGCGTATCGGCCGTATTGCTGGAGAGCTCAATCGGAGTGGCCACGCCAGTGGGAGCCGTAGTCGGCGAAGTATTGCAGGTCACGCCTGTTAGATCGATAAAGTTCTGACTGATCGCGTATTCGCGCTGACCTTGGAGGGTGGAGCTTCCAACGATGGTTACCGGCGTAGGCGCAACCGGAATGGCAAGCTTGAAGGCAGCAGGACTTGAGGCGAAAACGTCGGCGACGTTCCCATTGAGATCAGCAGCCCAAAGTCCTGACGATGGCGCCATCAGATTGACGGGTTGCGCCGCAGCAGACAGCGTGGAGTAAGTCACCATCTTGGCCTGCAATGAGGTCGTAATGGGAAAGTTGGCCAGCGTGCCGTCGCTGTCGACTGTGTATCCCGTGGCGCCGAGTTGGTCCATCACAAAGGCACTTGGTCCGGGACCGATGGGCGCAAGCGCCATCACCGTATCACCGGAGTAGTCGATAATCGTGACAATTCCGGCCGTAGTGGGTGAAGGCGACGAAACCACCACGGCATAGGACGTAGGCTGCGAGGCGGGTCCGCTGGGGTTAATCGGGGTAACTACCGGCCGGTATGCGTTGCCGCAACCGGCAATCAGGGCTGCAGCTACTAGGGCCGCGCCCGCCTGAACCAAACGCACGCGCGCCCGGCCTGAACTCATGGGAAAAAGCCTCATTCAGATCTTTCCTGCTTACTTCGTGATTGTAAATCAGCCGGATGGGGACAGGCATGCCCTGGGCTTCCTCAAGCGCCGCCGGGAAGGTGCTGGACATATTCCGCTTAGGAGCTTCTCCTGCCTCCTGCAGTCTGGCTTTGCGTTTGACAATGGTAAATAGGGTTAAGACGCAGCCAGGCCCGATGGGGAATCGTCCGCCCGGCAAAGGTTACGATGGAGCGTGGCTGAAATGAAGCAGGTATGGCAATCGAAGCTCGTGCTGCTCGTCGTGATGCCCGTTGCGGGCGCGGGAGTGGTGCTTGAGAGCCACTGGTGGGCCATGCAAGCACCCTCAGTGGCCATCTGGACGGTGGGTTCCAGCCTCCTGCTGGGGCTGGTCACCTGGAAGCTGCGGGCAGCCACTCCGTGGGGAGCCGCAGCAGGCACGGCCATCACTGCAAGCCTCATGTTTTCCACAGTCACGTTTCCCTATACGCCCTGGCACACGGCATTGATGCCCGTGCTGGCGGTCGCGATGCTCGCCTTTCTTTCCACCTTACTGGGCAGAGGGAAAAAGGAGCAGCTCGGCACCGCCGAGGATCGGCATGGACGTTCCGCAGCCCAGGTATCAGCCAACCTGGGTGTTGCAGCCCTCATGTCCAGTGACCTGGTTCAGTCGTGGTTCGTTGATTCCCAGTGGTTCACGCGCGCCTCTGCCTCGCCGATGCTGATGTTCTCCGTGGGCCTCGCGGCGCTGTCTGAAGCCGCCGCGGACACGTCTTCGTCTGAAGTTGGGCAGGTATTCGGCGGCCGGCCACGCATGATTACCACCCTGCGTCAGGTTGAGCCGGGACGGAACGGCGCAGTAAGCCTGGCCGGAACCCTGGGAGGGGTGGTTGCCGCAGTCATCACCTCTGCCGCCGGAACCCTGGCGCTCCGTGGCGACCGGACCATGTTCGCAGTCAGTTGCGCGGGCGGAGTCTTCGGGCTACTCTTCGACAGCCTCTTGGGAGCAACCCTGGAAGAACGCGGCTGGCTGAACAACGACGCAGTGAACTTCCTATCGACCGCCAGCGCAGCAGGATTCGCGCTGGGCCTGCTGGTACTTCTTCCCCAATTCTTGAGAGGCTAAGTTCGTGGCATCCTCCCCTTTCCGCGCAAGGTCCTGCCCCATCCTTGCGCCTTCTTTCTGGCGCAAGGGTGGGTGCCACAGGAATCCATCGTCTGGTTCTTAGCTCCGCTCTAGTGCAGCCGCAGCCGCCAGAACGTGTAGCTGAGAATTTCGTGCGCAATGCGGTCCACTTCCCCTGAGCCCCCCTCAATCGGCACAGTCGCGCGAGGCGAGGTAAGTACATTCAGACCCTCGGCGGCGCAGATAGCATGAATCCGGAAAAGATGCGTCCCGTCGCTGACGATCACCAGCCGGTGCAATCCGTTGGCGCGCGCAATTACAGCAATGCGACGCGCTGATTCTTCGGTATTGCGGCTATGCGTCTCGGCGATGATGTCTTGTTCGGGTACGCCCATGCCCA
Organism: Occallatibacter sp.; assembly: GCA_035945795.1. Taxonomy (GTDB): domain Bacteria; phylum Acidobacteriota; class Terriglobia; order Terriglobales; family Acidobacteriaceae; genus Telmatobacter. The sequence continues at coordinate 2,951 of DASYZU010000023.1, read as the reverse complement.
CCAGGTACTCTCGGCCCACGGCGCCCTCGTTGTACTGGTCGCCCCCATTCCCACCCAGGGTGATGATCAGCGGCGCGATCCTGCGTTGGTAGAGGTCGAGTGCGTGGTCCAGACGGGCGCGGTACACCGGGGAAGGCCGTCCATCGTACTCCGCCGCGCCGAAGACGCCGATCGCGTCAGACGGCGCAGCCTGGTCCTGGTTGGCGCAGGTTTCAATCTGCACGTAGACCCAGTAGCACCAACCCATAGCCCCCAGAGTCAGGGTGAGGAACACCAACAGCAAGGCGCGCAACGTCCAGTTGGGTTGCTTCGAACTTGCTCCGCGCATCATGCGCACCATCTTATCCTTACCGCTGGCTTATCGCTGCAGGACCATGACGATTTCGTGTGTAGGAATGGCGCCCTCGCGCAGAATCTCCCAGCGGCCCGGGCCGAGGGAGAGATCGACGATGGTCGTGGGCTGCGCGTGGCCTGTGGGCCCGCCGTCAATGATCAGCGGAATGCGTTCGCCGATCTGGTCGCGGACGCAGGCTGCATGAGCACACTCCTGAGCTCCCTGCAAATTGGCTGATGTTGCCGTGATCGGCAGCCCAAAGCGCTCAACAACTGCCCGGGGAATGGCGGCGTCCGGCACGCGCAGGGCCACGTTGCCGGTGTTGGCTGTGGAGCGCAGCGGCAGTTTTGTGCCGGCGCGAACGATGATCGTAAGTGGGCCGGGCCAGAAGCGATCCGCCAGCTTATCCAGTTGCGGGTCGGTGTCGCGCGCCAGCTCGTAGGCCTGGGAAAGGCCGGAAATAAGCAGCGACAGCGGCTTGTGCTTCTGCCGCGTCTTGATTCTGTAGATTTGTTCCACGGCGGCCAGGTTCACCGGGTCTACAGCCAAGCCGTAGAAGGTGTCGGTCGGCAACGCGACGACATCGCCCTTGCGCAGGCAGGCGACGATGTAGTCGATCCGGTCCGGTTGGGGTTCGTCGGGATGGACGCGCAATATTTCCGCGGACAATCAGGCCTGCCTTGGTTCCTGAATTGAAGACGCTGTAAAGTCGAAAACTATCACAGCACCAGCCATGGTGCAAGTTAGCTGCAACACCGCCCGTTCGACCTCGGGAAAACGGCTTAGAATCGGCACAGCACTGAATGGTTTCCTACCGATGCCTATTCGCATTGTACAGAGTAAGCAGAATGCTCGCCTCAAGGAGTTGCGCAAGGCGCTCGCCTACCCCGGCCGGGAAGGCTGCGGCTTGGCCGGAATCGAGGGGCCGAACCTGCTCAAAGAGGCCCTGCGCGCTGGATTGCGCATCGATTGCGTCTTTACGGCACAGGGTACCGACGCCATGCGCGAAGTGTTGGCTCTGCCGCCGGAGACCGAGATTCTGGCGCTGCCGAAAGAGCTGCTAGATTCCGCATTGACCACGGAAGCGCCGCAGTCGATTGCCGCCCTCGTTGAGCCGCCCGATTGGACCTGGGCGCACATCGTCGGCACGCACGTGCTTGGCGGGACAGGAAAAAGTCCTGCGTTGGTCGTTGTGCTCGATGGCCTCCAGGACCCCGGCAACCTTGGCGCCATTCTGCGATCCGCCGAGGCCTTTGGTGCGGACGGAGTCATCTGCCTGCCCGGAACCGTCAGCGCATGGAACCCAAAAGCCGTACGCGCCTCTGCGGGCAGCATCTTTCGCCTTCCCATACTCGCGGTCAGCGCTCAGGACTGCTTTGCGCGATTGCTGGAAGCTGGCGTGAAAATCTGGACCACAACCGTGAAAGCTGCGCAGCCCGCCAATCTGGTTGACCTTACCGGGCCGGTTGCGCTCCTCATCGGCAACGAGGGCAACGGCGTATCCGACCATTTGGCCGCCCAGGCCACTGGCCGCCTCACCATTCCCTGCCCCGGCCCGGTCGAGAGCCTCAACGCCTCGGTCGCTGCCAGTGTGCTGCTCTACGAGGCCGCGCGCCAACGGTTCGAACGCAGTGGTGGTCCAACCGGCCAGAGGGGAGGCCCGCGATGAGCCTCTTCGACGGCGAACCCGAAGGACCAAGAGGCACACTCCGCACTGCACCGCTCGCCGAACGCATGCGGCCACGCACACTCGAGGAGTTGAGCGGTCAGCAACACCTGGTCGGCCCCGGCAAGCCATTGCGCGTACAGATCGAGCGCGATGATGCAGGATCGATGATCTTCTGGGGACCGCCGGGCGTGGGAAAAACTACGCTTGCAAAAATTATCGCTGAAACTACCAAGGCCAGCTTCATCGAGTTCGCCGCCGTCATGAGCGGCATAAAGGAGATCAAGCAGGTGATGTCCGCGGCTGCGCAGGCTTCGGAGATGCACTCGCGCACCATTCTCTTCGTCGATGAGATTCACCGCTTCAACAAGGCCCAGCAGGACGCATTTTTACCTTACGTCGAGCGCGGCGACGTCATTCTGATCGGCGCCACCACCGAGAACCCCTCCTTCGAAGTGATCTCGGCGCTGCTTTCGCGGACCAAAGTCTACATGCTGAAGCCGCTCACCGAGGACGAGATCCTGGGGCTGCTTCACCGGGCGCTTGCGGTAGTGAAGGTGGAAGCCTCCCAGGAGCTGCTGCGGCAAATCGCGATCTATGCCAACGGCGACGCTCGCACCGCATACAACATCCTGGAGCTGGCCGCGGCCGCCTCAGAGCACGGCCACTTGACCTCCCAGGCTGTCGAAGACTCCCTGCAGCGCAAAATGCTGCTCTACGATAAGGCCGGCGAAGAGCATTTCAATCTGATTTCGGCGTTGCACAAATCCGTCCGTTCGTCCGACGTGGACGCTTCCCTCTATTGGCTGGGCCGGATGCTGGAATCCGGCGAAGACCGGCTCTACATCGCGCGCCGCCTGGTACGCATGGCGATTGAGGACATTGGCCTGGCCGACCCGCGAGCTCTGGAACAATCCATCGCCGCCATGCAGGCGGTTCACTTCCTGGGCA
>DASYZU010000022.1:0-2260 GCA_035945795.1 Occallatibacter sp. | reverse complement strand
GATGACGTTTGCTTTGCGGTGAGGAGTGTTGTGGACGATTTTCCCGACTTCATGCGGCGGCCGGCGAACCGGATCGACATAGAGCCCGTCTTACTCGCGCTGGCGCCGGCAAACCGAAACGCCCCGCGTCTCTGTCAGAGTGAGCCCGGCGCCACAGCACCAACCGCGCCCGGCTTTGCTCGATACTGACCTATCCGGGCCACGCTGATTCGGCGGATGTGGCTGCGGGCAAACCGGCAGAGGCGGAAGTAGCTACCCTTTAGCCCGGATTTCTCACCGATAGAGTGGCAAAAGCCGTCACTTCATGGCATAAACATATTTGCGACAAGATGTTTCGGCCAAGGAGGCAACGGCTTCTGCTATGACAGAGTGTAACCAATCCAGCTTCGGGTTTGCTTCCCTGTACCGGCGGGAGGTAGTTGCCAAGTTCGATGGCGGCGACATCACCACCGACGCCGGTGGCATGTTGCTGCGCGAGGTGGATCGGCGGGTGAGTCTGACCCAACGGCTGGCGGCCTGCTTCACCGACCATCGCCGGCCGGACCTGGTCGAACACCAAGTAGCCGAGCTGGTGGCCCAAAGGCTATATGGGCTGGCGCTGGGATATGAGGACCTGAACGATCATGACCAGTTGCGCGCCGATCCGCTGATGGCGGTGTTGGTGGGCAAGGCTGATCCAAAAGGCACGGACCGCCGCCGCCGGCGCGATCAAGGCAAGGCCGGCGCCGGTAAGAGCACCCTCAACCGGCTGGAGCTGACGCCCGCCGATGCCGATGGCAAGGCGCGCTACAAGAAAATCGTCTATTCGGCCGAAGCCATGGATCGGCTGCTGACCGACTTATTCCTGGAAGCGCACGATCAGGCGCCGGAGCGAGTGGTGCTGGATCTGGATGCCACCGATGATCCGATCCACGGTAACCAGGAGGGGCGGTTTTTTCACGGCTACTATCGCCAGTACTGTTACCTGCCCCTGTACATCATCTGTGGGGAGTTCGTGCTGTGCGCGCGGCTGCGGAGTAGCAACATCGATGCCTCGGCGGGAGCGCTGGAAGAGGTGAAGCGGATTGTGGCGCAGATCCGGGCGAAGTGGCCGCAGGTGGAAATTGTGCTGCGCGGCGATGGTGGGTTCAGCCGGGATGCCATCATGAGCTGGTGCGAAGACAACCGCGTGGGATATGTGTTCGGCTTGGCCAAGAACAAACGTCTGCTGAAGATCATCGGGCGGTCGTTGCACGAGGCCAAGCTGCAGTTCCAACAGCAGCAGAAAGCGGCACGCGTGTTCAGCGAGTTTCCCTACCAGACCCGCCAGAGTTGGCCGCGAGAGCGGCGTGTGGTGGCCAAGGCGGAGCATCTGGACAAGGGAGCCAATCCACGATTCGTGGTGACCTCGCTGAGCAGCGAGCAGTTCGCGGCGCAGGCATTATACGAGGAGTTTTACTGTGCGCGCGGGGAAATGGAGAACCGCATCAAGGAACAGCAACTGGCGCTCTTTGCCGACCGCACCTCGACCGAGCTGATGCGGAGTAACCAACTGCGTCTGTACTTCTCCACTTTCGCCTACCAGTTGATGCAAGCTCTGCGGCGGCTCGGTCTGAAGGGCACGGAAATGGCGCAGGCCCAATGCCAGACGATTCGGCTGAGACTGCTGAAAATCGGCGCTCAGATCCGGGTGACGGTGCGGCGGGTTTGTCTTTCTCTGGCTGCCGGCTACCCCTTCCGCGAAATCTTCGCGCGTGTCTACGCCAATCTGGTGGACACTGCCTGAAGCCGGCGGGAGCTCTCCGCCTCAACCATCCCTTGAAGATACATTCTCCAGCGCGGGGCGGGCGGAGCCTTGTCTTGGTGTGGCGGAAACATTGTGTTCCGAGCGCTTTGGCAGCCGCTCGGCGAGCCAATCAGACGATCTGCACTATACACGTTACGGAAGTGTATGACAGATTTCGGCTCTGCCGCGGAAACTCCTGCACGAACCACGGCTCGCTTACCTTGGGCGCGCACTGTGAGAAATCCGGGTTAGCCATGTCAACTCTCCTGGTAAGTATGCCTGTGCGGATTCGCCTCAAACCGCTTCTTGCGCTCTACGGCACGGCGCGATCGATCTCTCCGGACGGGGCCACACGCTCTTTCACGAGACCGTGCGAAACCACCGCTGCCATCGTCCCGTGGAAAAAGTACAGGATACGGTAATGGACTCCTCGAAGGTCAACCCGCAATTCGTGAATTCCGTCGCGCAGAAAATCAGCTTCGGGCCGTCACAGTT
>DASYZU010000021.1:0-95085 GCA_035945795.1 Occallatibacter sp. | reverse complement strand
ATCGAACGCACCAACGCCTGGCTGGGTCAGTTCCGCCGCGTATTGGTCCGTCACGACCATCTGCTCACCGTCTACCGCGCCTTCTTCCATCTCGCTTGTCTCTGGATCACCCTGCGCAAATGTTTTTGAAACACGCTCTAGTTATTCGTGCATCCGGTCACAGCGACTAACTGAAGAGAGCGTCGTCCCACGATTGCGCTTCGTCCCACATGGGAGTCGGCTCGAAGTATCCTGTGCCGGGCTTCAGATGCCGCTTCACCTCATCGTCGTTTAACGTTATCCCAAGGCCGGGAGTATCCGGAACCTTGATAAAGCCCTTGTTGATGATGGGCTTCTCGATGCCTGTAACCAGGTCCTGCCAGAAAGGCACGTCGAGTGAGTGATTCTCCAGCGCAAGGAAGTTGCGCGTGGCAGCGGCGCAATGCACGTTTGCCATGCAGCTCACAGGGGTCCCGGCAAAGTGCATCGCCATTGGCACGCCGTAGCGAAAGGCCATATCGCCAATCTTGTGCGTCCTAAGAATGCCGCCGGATGTCGCAAGATCGGGATGGATCTTGTCTACCGCGTGGTTGCTGCAGAGCTTTTCGAAATCCGCAATCTCGTAAATATCCTCACCGGTCAGTGTGGGCGTTGGGCTTGCATCCGTGATCTCTTTCAAGAGATCGGTATAGTACCAGGGAATTACGTCTTCCATCCATTCCAAGTTGAACTTCTCATATGCCTTGCCAAGCTTGATCACAGACTTGACGCCGATGTGGCCTAGATGATCGATCGAGAATGGTATTTCATAACCGACCGCGTCGCGTACTGCGCCAACAAACTCGCACATCCGGGCAATGCCTTTGTCGGTAATCTCGGTCGCGACAAAGGGATGAGGCTGATTGCGCAACTCCCACGCGCTCTGACCGGCAGGCTCCATCACCATGTCCGGCTGGCCGCGCAGGAGGCCAATGCCGAAATCCATCTTTATCCAAGTCAGACCCATCGCCACGCGCTGTTTGGCACGCTCCCCGCACTCCTGCGGCGATTCAGACTCTTCCGTGTCGGCATAGATGCGAATCGAATCTCGCCATTTGCCGCCGAGCATCTGGTAGACAGGGATGTTGTAGACCTTGCCTGCAATGTCCCAGAGCGCCATCTCCACGGCGCAAACCCCGCCTGCCTGCCGCGCGCCACCACCAAACTGAGCAATCTTCTCGAATAGATAGTCGATATTCAGAGGATTCTCGCCGACAATGCGGCTCTTGAGCACCATTGCGTACTGTGGGCCGGCAATATCACGCACTTCACCCAAGCCATAGACGCCCTGGTTGGTGTCAATGCGGATCAATACACACGGGCTCGGCCCCGGCTTGACGATTACCGCATAGCGCATGTCGGTAATCTTCAGTGTTGACGGGCTTGAAGCAATGTTTACGTTCTTGATCGCGGGTTCCGCAGCTTCTGCGGTCCGGGCAAGAGCTCCACCTGCCAGCATGGCCAATGAAGACTTGAGTACGCTGCGACGGTTCACCGTGGGCCTTTTATCAATCGACATATTCACTCTTCCCTTTCAGAATTTCAGCAATCTCATCTTAATCCAGTCAGCGCCAGGGGTAGTCGCTCGACGGTTTGAACGGCCAATTCCTCCCGTTCGGAGCTACGTTGTCTTATCCCCACCATGTCTCTCCAGGAGCCAGGTGCGCTTTGGCCACGTCGGGATTGATTTCGACTCCCAATCCCGGCTTATCTTCGATGGCGAAGTAGCCATCTTTCCAGAACGGTCCTTCGTGCACCACTAGGTCCGGCCACCAATCCACCCACTTCGCCAACTCATGAATCCTGAAGCTGCGCATCGAAGCAGCGGCATGAGCCGAAGCGATGGTACCGATCGGACTCGCGGGGTTGTGCGCTGCTGTCCAGATGTAATAGAGATCGGCCAGATCGGAGATGCGCTTGGCCTGAATAAGCCCGCCCGACTTGGGAATGTCGATATGGACGCCAGCACACGCCTGTCTCTCGATCAGCGTTCTGAATCCCTGTACTGTGTAAAGATTTTCGCCCGTGCAGATAGGTGTCCGTGTTGCACGCGCTAACCTCGCCATCGCATCGGTGTTCTCCGGCGGCAATGGATCCTCCAGCCACATCGGCTTAACATGCTCCAAGGCATTCAGCAACTCGATCGCGTCCTGTGTGTCGTACTTCCAGTGGCACTCAATGGCAAAGTCGATCACATTGTCAAGCTCGCCGCGCACCGCCTCCATTTTCGTCACAATTCGCGTAATGTCCCGATTAGTAAGGTTCCGCGCATACGGATCGTGCCCAGGTTCGGAATAGTCCGGGTCCGCGCTGACGGGAATGTTATCGCCCTGGAATTTGAACGCAGCGAAGCCGTACTTGTTGTTTGTCTTTGCTTCGGCAGCCTGGTCGCGCCACGCAGAGACTTCCTTTGCATTCTCCGGCGCCTGCAGGGTGCGATAGAAGCGCACGCGGTCACGAAAGCGTCCTCCCAGCAAGTTACAGACCGGCGTCTCAAGAATGCGCCCGACTAAATCCCAGAGCGCGATCTCGATGCCGCTCGCCGCTGTCACCGTTACCCCGCCGATAGCTCCTGCGCCGGCGCTCCGCATCAGCATTTTTGTATAGAGTTTGTCTACATTCATCGGATCTTCGCCCACAACCAGCGGTTTCAGTTGCTGGAGCACAAGATCCTTAACGCCCGGTCCCCAATAGGCCTCGCCAATGCCTGAGATGCCTGCATCCGTCTCAATCTTGATCAGGTTCCAGTCCCAGGTTCCGCGGACGATCATGCATTTCACGTCTGTGATCTTTATCTTCTTGCGCAGCGTCTCGGCTAAACTGCGATATGGCTCAGCCAAAAGGCAGGCGCCTGCCGTCCCGGCAGCGAGGGCCTTCAGAAACCCTCTTCGATCGCTTCGCACATTTTCCTCCAAATTCTCTAGGTAAGAATACATCTTTGGAACGTAATTCTTTTGAAAGGTTGAGGGGGTCTACCGAATCCGGCAGACCCGCCCGTTGTCAGAAGTCAGGCTTGTCCGCTGTTAAAAGTGGAAAGTCGCCGATGCCTGCAAATCGCGGTTATCATTCACCGTGCCAAGAATTTGTCCGGCTGTTGAAGCGCCCAGAGATGCATTTGGTGTGGAGAAGTTAGGTGTGTTGAATGCGTTGAATGCGTCGAATCTAAAAACCAAATTCATATCCTCGTGCAACGTAAACCTCCGTTGAAGCGAGATATCCCAGTTCTTCGTCGCCGGACCATACAGAACCGAACGACCCGAGTTGCCATAGGTATTGGGAGTCGGCTTCTGGAACGCATCTGCGCAAGATACACCGGCGTCACAAAGGTTTGCATCGAAAAAGCGCTGCGGGTTGCCGTGATCAATCTTGCCGCGAGAGCCAATCCGGTTTGGCCAGCTCGGAGAACCGCTGTTGACGCCGTTATTCAGTGTCACCGTGAACGGGGCGCCTGAGCCGTAGGTTGTGATGGCGTCCATTTCAAAGCCACCGAAGATGTGCGAGGACATGCCGCTGTTGAGGTACTTTTTCCCGGCGCCAAATGGAAGGTCGTAGTTCACGCTGCTTACGAGACGATGCTTCTGATCGAAGCCCGACGCGCCGTAACCTGCCTTGAGGTTTGTCACCGTCTGCGGATTGCCTGCCGAACCACCGCCGGAGGCGGCCGAACCGCCGTAGTCCAGCGACTTGCTGAATGTGTAGTCGATCAACGCCATCAGGCCGTGCGTGTAACGCTTGCTGTATTTCACCTGCATGCTGTTGTAGTTTGACGCGTTGATTGGGTCTTCCTGTACCCAGGCCGAGATATTGTTGAGAGGCTGGATGAGCCGGCGTGCCGTCTGGGAAGTGGGACCATTGGGCTGGATCAACCCAACTTCATTAGGGTTGTAGGCGTAGGTCAGATGGACACTGTGGCTGCCGGCATACGCGAGTTCAGCTACGCCGCCCAGGGTCTGGCGTTCGATGCCGAATGTGTATGTCTGCATGCTTGGCGTCTGGTTCGTCATCGCGTGAGCGACAATCGCCGGATGTGCCGCATTGAGCGCTGCCGTATTCGTCAGAGTGGCATAAGACAGTGGTACCGCGCCTTGCGGGAATGGGTTGTTGATAACCGGCTGGCAATTCGTCGACGTGTTCGTGGGAGAGCACACATTGCTAGGATCAAAAGCGGCCGGGAGCGGAAAAGTTGCAGGGCTGGAAAAGGTCTGCGAAATCGTATACGGAGGATTTTGCCCCAGTTCATCCGAAGCCGAGAACGGATCCGGGAAGTAGGAAATCCCGAAACCGGCGCGCAGAACTGTGGTTCCCTTGCCATTCAAATCATAGGCCAAGCCGATGCGCGGTCCGAAGTTCGTGTAGCGCATCTTGATGCCTGCACTTCTGCTCGTGCCATTCATGCCCGCGAAGACGAACGCCATCTTGGTGTTGTCGAAGTTCGCCAGTTTGTTGTTCTTTTCGGTGTCCGGAGTAAAGAGATCTTCCCGGACGCCAAGGTTCAGTGTCAGGCGCTGCGTAACCTTCCAGTCGTCCTGGGCGAACGCAGCATATTGATCGTTCGTGACGTAATAGGGAACTTCCAGAAAGTTACGGCTGCCGGAGTTGGGAAAACCCAGCAACATTCCAGCCAGTCCCGATCCACCAATGGACGACGTGCCACTGTTGGTGAAGTTGTCGTTGAAAGTCATTCCGCCACGGGTTGTTGTGTTGGTAAAAGGCGACGCCATAACGCGTACATAACGGAAACCGAACTTCAGCCCATGAGATCCCCTTGTCAAGGAAATCGTGTCCTCAATCTGAATGTCTGTCTGGCGCGGGTGAGCTGGTAGGAACGCCTGACCGCCTTGTATGCAGGTGAACTCGGCGCCGCACGAACCGCCGATGGTGATGTTAGGCAGTCCGGTCGTATACGGCGAAATATTCAGGCCTTGGATACCTAGCGACGTGGCCGAATTGTGCCCGTAATCGGATTGAAAAGTGAAAGGATTTGTTCGGGCATAACCTGCACGAAACTCGTTGAATGTGGTCGGCGTAAAGAAGTGGACCTCGTCGAGGGCCAGGCCCTGTGCAATCAGCGTGGTGTTTTGAGTGCCCGCCACATAGGGGCCCAGGTCGAACTTCTTGGCCGCGATCGGGTTTGGTGGAAGGCAGCATGTGCCCTGACCGCCCGTGAGCGGGTTGGGAGTCGCCTCGATGAAACTTTCATAGCTCCAGCGGCCAAACATCGAGTCCCTGTCGCTGAGATGGTAGTCCACGCGCACGTTCCCGCCGTTGTCGTCGATAATCTGGTTCGATGTCGAGACATAGTTATTAACGCTGCCGCCTGTTTGCGGCTCAGGATAAATGCTGGCCACATTCAGACCCACCGTGTCGAGCCGGGCCGGACAGATCACGTTGGGGTGAGCACCGTCGCAGCCCATAAACTGCTTGCGGATATACACCGTATTCCCGTTGCTGTCCGTGGATTGTATCGTCGAAAGCGGATCGTAGATGGGAATGACTTGGCCTGCCGCATTCGTGAAATTACTAAAGTCGCCCGTGCGCTCGGCATCAGTGGGAACGCTGTTCAGGTTCGAGATGCCTTTGAGCGAACGCTGGCCGTAATAGTCAGCAAAGTAAAACAGCTTGTTTTTCTTGATTGCCCCGCCAACATCACCTCCAAATTGGCCACGGCGATATGCGGGTTTCTGCACCGCACTTCCTATACGCGCAAAATAGTTGCGCGCATCCACAGTGCTGTTGCGTAGGTAGTTGAAGATCTCGCCGTGCATATTGTTCGATCCCGACCGAGTCGAGGTGGAAACGACACCCGAGCCGCCGCCGAACTCAGCCGAATACGATCCGGTCAGAACTTTGAATTCTCCGACTGACGCGACCGAAGGCTGAACCATCACGGTGTTGAAGGTCCACTCGTTGTCCACGATGCCATCAACAAGATATGCGTTCGTGTTGGCCTGGCTTCCCAGGGCGTTGAAGTCGGATGCGGCGCGCGGATTGAAGGAGCTGGACCCAGACAGGTTCTCGCCAGCCTGGCCGGTCGTAACGCCAGGTACGAGGTAAACAAGCTGCGCAAAGTTGCGGCCATTTAGCGGCAGATCCTGCACCTGCTTTTCGCCGACAACATCACCTAATTCCGAGCTCTCAAGCTTGATAAGCGGTGGAGCGGCGGTCACTTCCACGGTCTCGCTGGCTCCGCCAGTTTCCAGCATGAAATCGAGAGTAGCCTTCTGATCGATATCCAAAGGAACGGCGGGCTGTATGCTGCGTTTAAAACCTGGCATGGTTACGGAAATGCTGTACGTGCCGGGAATCAGTGAAGGAAATGCGTACGCGCCCACAGCATCCGTCTTAGCGGTTGCCTTGGTGCCTTTCCTCACGTCCGTCACCGTCACGGTTGCCCCGGGAAGAACTGCCCCAGTTGGGTCATGAACGGTTCCCAGGAAGCTGCCGTTTGTTACCTGTCCCATTCCAACAACACAGAGACAGAGCGGTATGGCGAGTAGGATAACGAGAATGCGAATTGTTTTATTGCTCATTTCAACTAAGCCTCTCTTGAAGGTGGAATGTTCTGCAGGGGGCAATTCAATTGGTTTTTGAAATCTAAAACTCGGCTCTGATTCCGAGGAGTCGGACGCGAGCTGGGCATGCTGAGAGCGCGGGTAAGGCAAAAGCGTAGGGCAAGGCAACATATCTCAGGTTGACGTTTTGCGGGTACGCGAAAACAAGAGATGAGGCCAATCTATTTGTCATTGCGAATTGGCTCTGAAGTCCTAGCAGCATCGCGCACCTCGCGACAGTTTAGTGATTTGGCGTGCTCTTTAGTTGTCGTGCGAATACATCAACTAAACTGCACACCTGGCAATGCCAACGCAACCGGGCATTTTTTTGTCGAGAGCCAGACAATACTACAAGAATACAAAGACTGTCAATGGACTCTCTGAGGATTGTTGCCTCGCGGTATGAATCTCCACGTTTGCATGCCGACCTGTGCGGCTTCATTCTCTGTTGAATCCGCGTCTTCGGTAGACGGAGAGGATCGCTTTGTGGAAGAATCCTTAGCCGCAATACATTTCAATTCTCTGGAGGGTTCGAACATGACATCCGGCATCTCGCGAAGAGGCATTCTCAAGGGAATGGCGACGACAGCACTTGCACCTGCGCTCCTTCCAGTGGTAGCGGCGCAGTCCGGCAAGAAGCCATGGTGGCTTGGTGACGGCATGCCGCAGGAAAGCGCCGCCACGCCCAAGATTGCCTGCGCCATCAGCCTCGGCGATGGCGTCACCGATGAGGCCATTCGCAGTGTTGTCCAGCTCGGCGTCTATCACGTGCTCAGTGGCGGTCCGGCTCTCCCGTGGACGGTGAGTGCGCTGCAGCCGATGTTCGACAAACTCAAAGCTAGCGGCGTCGTGCTCGGCAACCTGATGATAGGCGGGTTTCCGAACACCATCTACGGCCGGCCGGGCCGGGACGAGGAGATCGAGAAGGTCCGGCAATCGATTCAGGCCGCGGGTCAGGTTGGCATCCCCGTCGTCGAATACAACTTCTATGCGCACCGGGCAATGGAAGGCTATTACGAAGAAGTTGGCAGGGGTGGCGCGGGATTGACAAGCGTGGACTACGACCGGATGCAGGGCCTCCCCCCGCAGCCCGAAGAGGGCGCGCACACCCTCGACGAGATGTGGACCAACATAACTTATTTTTTGAAGGCCGTGGTTCCGGTTGCCGAAAAAGCAAATGTGCGGCTGGCGCTTCATCCCAACGATCCCCCATTCCCGTTAAGCCGCGGTTCGCAGCAGATCATGGGAACCGTCGCGGGATGGAAGCACCTGATTGAAATCGTTGATAGCCCATCCAACGGCATGACATTCGACTGCGGCGTCACGCAGGAAATGGGAGAAGATCCGGTCGAGGTCTGCCGCTACTTCGCTTCCAGAGATCGCATCAACCATATGCATTACCGCAATCCGCATGTGATGAAGCCATATGAGAAGTACGACGAGGGTTTTATCGACGAAGGCGACGTGAACATGTTCGCGGTGATGCGGGAGCTGGTAAAGCAGAAATACTCGCGCGAGTTATACCCGGAACATCCACGCGCTCTGGATTATGACCGTGCGCGCGGGCCCATCAAAGGCTATCCGGGCGGCGGTGGCTATGCGGGCGATCTTTACGACATCGCCTACGCGAAGGCCATGCTGCAGGCGGCCCTTGTTCTTGAACGAGCCGGGTGAACTTAGCTTAGCCGATCGCCGTTGAGACCGGCGAAGCCTGATCGGCTCATCGATCCGCGTGCTCCTTTGACTTGGCTAACAGAGCGTCAAACTCGCTCCGCGACATCTTCAGCTTGTCGGGATGAGCGTCGATCCACTTCGCCAGGCCGTCATATTTCTTAACGGTCCATCCACCCTCGAATTCAGCACCGTTCTTGCCCTCACGATTCAGTTCAAAGTTGTAGTCGTCCTTGAGAGCTGTGAATTCCGCTGTGCTGATCGCCTCTGCGGCCAGGATCGCAGGAATGAACAGCACCCCTTCCGGCTTGGCCAGAACCAGGTCACCCGGCAACACAACTGCCCGTCCAATGCGAATCGGCGCATTGATCGACGTCAACTCCATCTGCGCCCACGCGGAAGGGTCGTAACCCCGATAGAATCCGTTGAAGTCGGGGATCGCACGGTTTTCTTCCTGGTCCCTTATGCCGGCGTCGAATACAAAGCCTGTATGTGTATGTGCGGCGATCCCGTTGCCGAGATTGGATCCGATCAACGTGCCCTCGATGATCTTTCCAAAGCCGTCGGCGACATAGACGTCCCCAATCTGCAGTTCATTGATGGGCCACATATTGTTTCCGCCAACCCGTCCCTCCGCCTTGCCTTCAGCAGTAATGGCCTTGGCCATGTCCGGGCGCGTCGGCATATATTGCGCCGTGAGTGCACGGCCCGCAAATGACTTCTCAATGTGAAGGGCCTGCCAGCCTGCTTCAAACTGATTCTGGTAGCCATGCGCACGCAGAAAATCCCATAGGTCTTCAATGGACATCTCCACTGCCCGCTTGAGCAGCATGTCCGGAAGCCTTGGACGTCCGTCTGGGAATCGATCACCCTTCCAGTCCGAGGTGTAGAAAAGCATTTGATCGCGCGTCATCTTTACCTGGCCGAATGCAGGTGATATTCCCAGCAGGGCGCAGGCCAGCAAGGCGGCCGTAATCACTTTTTTCATGGAGATCTCCGCGTTCAAATTCGAAGTTCATAGTACGCTTGTTGGCGCGAAACGTCGATGTGCAGCAGCGACCGAATTGTAGCATTGTCATCGGGAAGCCGTCCCCGAGAGCCAATGCGCCTATCGCGGCTGTTTCTGATCTTTGCCATGCAGCGAGTGGCCGGAGCGCACAGTCATGAGCAAACGTCAGCTCTTTCTACGCTCCAGCCATCTCCCGGTCAGGTTCAGGGTCTTGATATTACGCGTGTGAGGCAAGCAACTGCATGTCGCCCTCGACCAGTGGGAGAGATGTAAAACGGGCCAGGCGAAACTGCGTCCAATAGCCACCCCAGCGGGGATCGGATTTGAGCGCAACCCCGAGACGATGAATCATCTCCTCCTGGACGGCCGCATACTCCGGGTGGTCAATCAGATTGGATGCATCGTCGCTGTTCATGTCGTAGAGCTCATCGACCGAAGCCGAGCAGTTATACGAATAGAGAAAATGCCGTCCGTCGGGGAAGCGATGCTGCAGACCGCAGGCGAAGTTGACGCCTACATGCCAGCCTCCAAAGAAGAGGAGTGTACGATCGTCCAGTTCGCCACCGCCCAGCATGAGGGGCAACAGCGATGTGCCATCGAACTTGGCCTCTGCCTGAATGCTAGCCACTTCAAGCAATGTCTGTGAGAGGTCCAGCAGGGAAACGGGCGATTCGATGACCGGCCGCGTGACGGGGGCATGGCGCGGAAGTTTCATCACCATGGGCACGCGCAGCACATCGGGATAGAGGAACACCCCCTTGTCCACCAGGGCGCGGCGGCCATTCATCTCGCCATGATCGGAGATGAGCGCGACGAGTGAATCCTCATAGAGCCCGCACTCCTTCAGCTTTGCAAGGACCATGCCAATCACTTTATCCACGAGCTCCATTTGCAGAACATAGGCAACGCGGTAGTTCAGCAACTGCTCCTCATCGTAGATGCCCCAGTACCGGCGATAGATATCGATAACATCCGGCTCGTCTGGAGCGCGCTGGAAGCTGCGCTTGCTGGCATCTTTCCAGGACTGAGGCACGGTCATCACGCGGCGCAGTTCCTTCTCGCGCTCTTCAAAACCGGCAGGGATGGAAAAGGGCTGATGAGGATCGAAGATGTCGAGCTGCAAGTAGACTGGGTGCCGTTCCGCGGTTTTGTTGTCGACCAGGTTCTCGATGGTTTCAATCGCCTTCTGGCCGAGGTAGTAACTGTATTGCGCCTCCAGTGGGAACGGCTTTCCATCCTGCTGCACAATCCAGCCACCCTCGGAGTTTCCGGCGGTAGTGCGGTCCTGCTGCTTAAAGACGATTTCGCGAGAGTACTTTTGAGGCTTCACGCCGAGTCTTCGCTGGTAGGCGAGAAAGTTGTCGTCGTTGAAGACCGGAGGCGACCATTGATCCCATGGCTGATCGTTTTCGCCAAACGCGTCAAGGAACTTCCTTGCTCCCACGTGGCACTTGCCCAACTGGCGGGTAACATAGCCGGCGGCGCGCAGATATTCAGGAAAGATGATGTCGTCAGACCGAAGCACGGTTTCAAAACCCGCTGGAGCATGTTCTCCGTTGCCCTGAACATAGCTGTACCGGCCGGTCAGATAGGAGGACCGCGATGGAGAACACAGAGGCACAGTACAAAAAGCGTTTGAGAAGAAGCACCCATCCTTCATTAGCGACCGGATGGCTGGTATCTGCACATGTTTCGAAAGCGGCCGGTCCGGATGATAGAGGTCAGGGCTCACCATATCGATGCTGATGAGAAAGATGTGTGGCGGCTTGCCGCCCGCCGTCAGCGCGAATGGTCCCGAGCCGGTTGTCTGCTGCGTGAAGTGCAGAGGCGAACGGGTGGCGGCAGCCGGGGATTGGGCATTAAGAAGATGATTGCCGACTAAAGCGCCAGCGGACAGGGTAAAGAAACTGCGCCGGTTCATGGAGTTTGGTGATCCTTTGCCCGGAGAGGATATATGCGTAGGCAATAGTAATGCTGGAAAGAGTTATTGTAAAGGATTACATCAGGAATTTTCCGCAGCCTATGCGACGGCGACAACTCCTGCGCTCCCATGTCGGCGAACTCGATCGAGCTCAACCCGGGCTGTTGTTCACTTAAGAGACGCCTTTCCGGCGAGGCGGTACAACGTCTCGAGGTGAAGTGCCTCCTCCGCAGGGTAGAGTGAGGTAGGCGTGCACAGGCGAAATTTTCCTGGGGTATACTTTGAAAGCCAGTACGCCTGTCTTATGGACATTCTGCAAGTTGCCAAACGCGCCGGTGTATCTACGGCCACCGTGTCGCGGGTGATAAACGGCTTGCCTGGCGTGCGTGAGAAGACGTCAGCACGCGTCCGGAAAGCCATTGTGGAGATGAACTATGTCCCCAATACCAACGCGCGCAGCCTGCGCGTGGGCCGGACACGCCTCTTTGGCCTGATCGTCTCGGATATCAACAATCCGTTTTTCCCGGAGCTGATCGACGCGTTTGAGTCTCTCGCTGCTGCCCAGGGAATCGAAGTCATCTTTACTCATACTAACTACGATCCAAAGCGCTTCAACAACTGTATCCGGCGCATGATTGAGCGCAATGTAGACGCGATTGCGGTGATGACGTCGGAGGTGGAAGAGGCTGCCCTGCGGCAAGCGGCGGTTGCAGGTGTGCCGCTGGTGCTGATGAACCAGCGCGAACTGGCAGGGAAGTACCCGAACATTTTGGTTGAATACTCGGCGGGATTTGGGGAAGCGCTGGTGCACCTATTATCGCTCGGCCACAGCAATATCGGTTTTATCGCTGGCCCACAGACGCTGAACTCGGCGCGCGGCCGCAAAGATGCGTTTCGAGCTGCGTTGAAGAGCCATGGACTCAATGTGCGCGCCGAGTGGATTGCCATTGGGAGCATGCGCGTAGAAGGCGGCCGCGCGGCGATGGAAAAGCTGTTGTCGTGCCAGCCCCGTCCCACGGCGGTGCTCACATCGAACGATCTGATGGCGGTTGGAGCGTTGCAGGCAGCGAATGCCGCCCATATCCGTGTTCCTAGGGATCTGTCCATTATTGGTTTTGACGATCTGCCTATCGCCAGCATGGTTCATCCTCCTTTGAGTACGATTCGACTGCCTCGCAATGAGGTGGCCGCCCGCGCATTCGTCTGCTTGCAGCAAACGTTGCAGGGGAGAGAGATCGAGGTGCTTGAACCCGTGCAGCCTCACCTCGTCATCCGTAGCTCAACTGCTCCGCCGGCGGACCGGAAACGGCGCAGAAGCTGAGAGGCAACTTTCACGCGGCGCTAGGCAGGTCCCGCCACAACCAACTCAAGATCAAAGAGTTGCAATAACCAACTCTACAGTCCATCACGAAGTAACGGGAACGCGGCAAGAAATATCTTGACAAGAGTTCTTGGGCGGCGCTAATGTTTTCCTTCCGTATGTAAACCATTACATTCGGTCGGCTCTTTTCAATCACCAGCTGCCAATAGGTGTGGGCCGCACAAAAGCACGATTGTGGTACGGTTCGATGTAAGCGATTTCATAATGCGACGGCGATCCCCAAGAGGCTCTCTTTCTTCGAAGGCAATCAAGCCGGGCTAATCTGACAGTTGTGAATGGGCATAACAGTCAACACCCCGGTGCCGGCAGCCGGTTTTACCACACTGAGGGTGTGCTCATGTTCGAATGACCGGTCGCTGGAACCATGAACCCAGACAGCCGCAGAAAATCCGGGGCAGGAAAGGATCAAGAGCCATGAACATCTTCCATCCGTCCTGCTCCGAACAGGGCGACGCGACGATACAAACTCGCGCTGCACTACACGAGCAACAGCCGTGGTGCGTTTCGCCGCGCTGCTTGATTTAATTGGGAGGGTCGTAATGAATTCAAGAATGCGAGTGTTATCCGTGCTCCTCAGCTTGCTTTTGCTCATCATTGGGCAGCAGGCCACACGAGCCCAGGGCATCAGTTCTTCGATACAAGGAACGGTAGTCGACTCGTCTGGGGCGATGGTGCCTGGCGCAGACGTAAAACTGACCAACGTTCAAACGGGAGTCGTGCTCAAGACTCAAACCGACGCAACCGGAAACTATTCGTTTCCATCGGTTCTGATTGGTATCTATTCTCTGCAAGTTTCCAAGCCGAGCTTTGCGGATTACACCATGTCGCAATTCAATGTCCGAGTTGGCCAGCGCGCCACTGAGAACGTAACTCTAAATGTAGCCTCCACCGCGCAAAGCGTGACGGTTGAGGCACATGGACTGGCAAATCTGCTGGAGACCGAATCCAACGACCTGGGCAACGTGATCGGTCCAAAGAGTGTGTCGCAGCTTCCTCTCAACGGTAGAAACTTTCTGCAACTCGGTCTTCTCTCAGGCGCCACCCAGTCAAATGCAGGCGCGTCCAATGGTGCGATCTCGCAGACCGGGCATCCCGGCATGTCGATCAACATCAGCGGGAATGAGCCGGACTTCACTATGTACATGGTGAACGGCATCCAGACGATCGGAACCCGCGCCGGAAATACTTCTCTGAACCTCTCCATGGATGCGATCGATCAGTTCGAGGTGCACTATGGTTTCTTCATGCCCGATATGGGCACCAATCCCGGTATCATCGATGTCGTCACAAAGGGCGGCACGAACCAGTTTCATGGCAACGCGTATGAATATGTGCGCAACAATCAGATGGAGGCGCGCAACTACTTTGCCACCACCCCGAATGGGCCCTATCATCAGAATCAGTTCGGCGCCACCATTGGCGGGCCAATCCTCAAGAACAAGCTCTTCTTTTTTGGCAACTACGAAGGCTACCGCCAGATTCAGTCGAGCTTTGCTTCGGCCTACACGCCGACACAGCCCATGTTCGGTGGGGACTTCTCTGCTCTCTCCACACCCATCTATGACCCCACCACCTACGATCCGATTACGGGGCTTCGCCAGCAATTTACCGGCAACAAGATTCCAAGCAACCGCATCAATAGCACTGCAAAGGGGCTGCTAGCCTTTTATCTGCCCGGCTCAGGCATTGGCACTTCCAATAACGTCAGTGGTAACCCGGCAGTGACGTTGAATTCCGATCAGCTCACAACACGCATCGATTACAGCCTTAATGAGAAGAATCAGCTCTTCGGTCAAGGATCGTGGATAAATGCACCAGGCACGTCGCCCGGGTTGTTCCCATCGCAGGGCATTGCCTATCCACTGGACACGGAATTTGTGGCCCTTGGCTGGACATGGACACTAAGACCAACTATGGTCAATTCGCTCCGTCTCGGACTCGTTCGCGACTCGGTCTATTCTCAGGGCCGCTCGATCGCCGGGATCCAGAATACACTGGGAATCACAGGCACTGGAGATGCAGACGGTGTTCCGGGCATCGGTATCGCAGGGTACGCGGGCTTCGGAACCTCGACCGGTCTTCTGGGCGACATTGACAACATCTACCAGATTCACGACAGCTTTAACTGGCTACATGGAAACCATCAGGTCAAATTTGGCGCCGACCTTGCCTACACCCGCAGTGTGCAATCCAGCGCCAATGCTAACGCACGTGGCGTCTTCAACTTCAACAATGTGTTCACCACACAGACCAAGCTTAATTCCAATGGGACCGTCTCGCAGGTAGCGGGAACCGGCAGCGCGTTCGCTGATTTTTTGCTGGGAGACCTTACCAGCGCACAGTCCATCGCTATGCCGAGGACCCACTATCGTTGGACGACCTTTGAGCCTTACATCCAGGACACCTGGAAGTTGAGCAAGAGCCTGACGGCCAACTTGGCATTCGCATGGTTCGCCAATACTCCTCCCAACCCGCCCGACACAGTTAACAGGAACCTGATTCACTCATTCGACTTCAAGACCGGCCTGGAGACCTTTGCCGCGCTGGGCACAGCCAATCCCAAAGTTTTTAATATGACGACAACCAACTTTGCCCCCAGGATTGGGTTGACGTGGCAACCATGGTTCGCCAAGAACACGGTGGTTCGAGCTGGCTGGGGTTTTTATTACACCACGCAATACGACATCACTGCACAATATTCGGTTGTATCGCAGTACATTTCGGTCAATAACCAGGTCAGTAACTCCACCTCAAGTCCAAGTCCGACATACGTCCTCGGTGTGAATGCGATGCCGCCAGTAGCAGTCGGCGCCATTACACCAGCATTGGTACCAACCATAACCGGCGCGATACAGTACCTCGCGGAGAATCAGCGCTCTCCGATAATTTCACAATGGAATCTCGACGTTCAGCATACCTTCGGTAAGGCCTACATGCTCGACGTTGCCTATATCGGAAACGAAGCTCATCACCTCCAGAAGAATTGGGATCCATGGGATGGTTCGTCGCCGGGCGTGCAGACGTACAACCTCGCACAGAATCCCTGGTATCCCAAGTACTCCTACATGCAGGAAGTGAACAACATCGGAAACGGAAGCTATAACGCATTGCTCGTCAAGTTCCAGCGGCAGTTTACCAATGGCCTTAGCATCCTGGGCAACTACACCTGGCAGAAATCGCTCTCTGATGCGACGGAAGGCAGTATAGGTACCTTGAATCAGAACAAAAGCTGCTTCCGCTGCGATTGGGGCCCGACCACGTCCAACGTGCCACAATCGATCGTAGTCAGCGCGGTCTGGGAGCTGCCGGTAGGCCGCAGCAAGCGTTTCGGGACAGACATGAACCGCGTTTTGGATGGCGTCGTCGGTGGATGGAGTGTGAACGCGATTGCCACCATGCAGAAGGGTTTTCCATTTTGGATATCCGCTCCGAACAACACCAATTGGTCCCCTGCCAATATCAGGGCAGACCGGTATTGCAACGGCAGAAACGAACTGCAGAACAAGAACCTGAGAGCCAATGGCATGTATTGGATCAATACGGGTACTGTGGCGTCAGTCAACTCACCGTGCTTTGTGAACCCGGCGACGGATCCCCACAATACCAGCGGTTCAACTTGGTATTATGGCACCTCCGGCTTTGATATTCTCACCGGTCCTGGAATCAACAATTGGGATATGGGCGTGCACAAGGATTTCGCCATCCACGAAAACATCCGCTTCGCAGTGCGCGGAGAGTTCTTCAACGCCTGGAACCACGCTCAGTTTGCCAACCCCAACAGCGGAGTGACCGGCGCAACATTTGGAAAGGTTACATCCACACAAAAGGACCCGCGTATCGTCCAGCTTGGCGGCACGTTGACGTTCTGAGGAAACGGAATACCAGCCACCGCAGCCGTCTTGTATGATGGCTGCGGTGTTTTTTGCGAATAGAAGCAAACACACCCGTGGAGCAGCGATGAAAACACGCCGGGAATTCCTGCAAACAAGCATTTGTGCCGGGGCAAGCGCCATGCTTCCGTTTCCAGCGGAAGCGCTGCCGGCCGACCGCCACGACGCGGGTCAGAGGCCAAATATCGTTTTCATCCTGGCGGACGATATGGGCTTCTCTGACATCGGTTGCTATGGTTCGGAGATCGAAACGCCGCATCTCGACGAGCTGGCTCGCGCGGGATTGCGTTTCACTGACTTCCATAATAGCCCGCGCTGCTGCCCCTCTCGCGCGGCCCTCCTCACGGGTATGTACGCTCAACAAGCCGGCATGGGAATGATGACCTCCGATCACGGGACTTATCCATATCCGGGATATGCCGGCGACTTGAGTGAGAGCTGCGTCACCGTTGCCGAGGCGCTGAAGTCAGGTGGTTACACGACATTGATGACTGGCAAATGGCATCTGACCCCGTTGAACGTCGGCAAGCACAACTATCCCCTGCAGCGCGGCTTCGATCGCTATTACGGGATTATCAACGGCGCGGCCAGTTACTTCGATCCCGCATCGCTGACCCGCGACAATGAGCCGATCGATGTTAAAGAGCTCGGCAAAGACTACTATCTGACGGATGCTATCGGTGATCACTCCGCGCAGTTCATCGACGATGCGGCGAAGCTGGGCAAGCCGTTCTTCTTGTACGCCGCGTTTACCGCAGGCCACTGGCCGTTGATGGCGAAAGAAGAATTGATCGCAAAGTACAAGGGCCGGTATGCTGGAGGATGGGACAAACTCCGGGCAGAGCGTCACGCACGGCAACTTACGAGTGGCATCGTCAAAGCCGAATGGGAAATTACACCTCGAGATCCCCGCGTCCCAGCCTGGGAGCGCGCCTCGTTCCATGAGTGGGAGGAGCGCAGGATGGAAGTGTACGCCGCGCAGATTGACAGCCTCGATCAAAACGTTGGCAAGATCGTCGGCAAGCTGCGCGAGCTTGGACTGCTTGAAAACACAATGATCTGCGTCATGTCGGACAACGGCGGCAACTACGAAGAAATCGGCCGCATTGGCCCGGGCCGGCCACGTTCTGCGAGTATGCCGGAGGTGACCAAGGATGGCCTGCCTGTTATTCCCGGCAACGATCCGTCGATCATGCCCGGGTCCGCCACAACCTACGCCAGCTACGGAATTCCATGGGGCAACGCGAGCAACACTCCGTTCCGCCTGTACAAGCACTTTGCTCACGAGGGAGGCGTCTCAACGCCTTTCATCGTGCATTGGCCACGCGGCCTCAAGAGCACAGGCCTTACACACGCAATCGGGCACGAGATCGACTTCATGCCGACCTGTCTTGAGATAGCCGGAGTTTCTTATCCAGCGAAAAGTAAAGCAGGAACCACGCCGCCGCCACTCGAAGGCAAGAGCCTCGTGCCTGTCTTTAATGGCCGCGGCCTTGCTGACCGCTCTATCTTCTGGGAGCACGAAGGCAATCATGCTGTCCGTGAAGGGAAGTGGAAACTGGTTTCGCGGTTCCCGAATTCCTGGGAACTCTACGACATGGAAGCGGATCGCACTGAGATGCACGATCTTGCCGAACAATATCCTGATCGCGTGAAGAAGATGGTGGCAGACTACGCGGAGTGGGCCACGCGAGCTGGTGTGCAGCCCTGGCCGATGCCGGAAACGCCGCAGGGACCCGAGCGCACCGGAACGATGATCGCTCCGCCATATCTGCTTCACGACCGTTTGTGAACTGGACCGCCTTCCTTCGCACCTGAAATTAGAGGTACAACCCTGTGAGGAATTTGATTGTGCTAAGAAATCTTGTGTATTGCTGGCCTGGCTTTGTTGCAATTGTGCTTGGAACGGTTCCGGCCTGCGCGCAAATCACTACTTCTCGTCCCATGCCGCCGACAGTGACAGTGAACGTCGGTGCCGAAGAAGGAGCGGAGCGCATTCCCGACACGATCTTTGGCAGTTTTCTCGAGCCAATTGGCAACTCGATCAATGGCGGAGTGGTAGCCGAGATCCTTGAGAACGGCAGCCTGGAATCAGGCCTGTGGAACCACACCAACCTCGAGAAACTCTTTCGCGAGCAACCCGATCTGATCGAAAGCACAAACCAGACCGGAATTCCTCTACCTTGGCAGCCCCTCAACATCGCCGCTGGAAACCGGTTCGAATTGCATGTAGGTGATGCCGCCAACAGTTGGCAATCGCTTGAAATCCTGGGCACGCCCAACGAGCAGACGGGCATCATGCAGAAGGTGTACCTGCCCGTGCAGCGGGTGCTTGGTTACAAGGTTTCACTCTATGCAAAGCATCTGAGCGGGCCGACTGGTTTGACAGTCTTCTTCCGCGACCCGGAGACGGGCAAGGCTCTTGCGGAGTCGCGCGTGGATGCCACCGCCACTGAATGGACCAAATACAACACGACGCTGAAGCTGAGTCCCGGAGCAGTGCGTCGGTTGCAGGCCGTGGACTTTGCCGTGGCAGTGGAAGGCATTGAACAAGTGGACGTGGACGAGATTTCGGTGCTGCCCGAGGATGCTCTCGGTATCCTGGATCCCGACGAAGTGGCGATGGCGAAAGCGATGCACGTTACCGAACTGCGCTTCGGAGGCAACTTCAGCTCCTACTACCACTGGAAAGACGGCATCGGGCCGGCGGACAAAAGGGTCACCATGGAGAACATCGCTTGGGGCATTCCCGAGTACAACAAATTCGGCACCGATGAATTTCTCCAGCTCTGCGACCTGATTGGCGCGGAGCCGCAGTTCGATCTGAATATGGGCAGTGGCACGCCTGAAGAAGCCGCCGACTGGGTGCGTTATATCCGCGAGCATCACAAAGGGCCGGTCCTCTACGAGTTGGGTAATGAACTCTATGGAAAATGGCAGGTGGGCTACAAGACCGTGGACGAGATTGGACCGCGCACGCTGGAATTCAGCAAGGCTGTCCACGCAGTCGCGCCGGATGCAACGATCATCGCTACCGGATTGGGACCAATGACGGACGGGAAGTGGAACGCGTCGCAGCTTGGCAACCCCGCGGGCACATTCGACGATCTCTCGCTGCACTTCATTCTGGGCACCAATCATCCTGTACTGGCAGGGGCGACGCCCGACTTCACTGCTGCGGCAGCCTACGCGCTGCCCTATGCGGTGGGCCCGTACTTCGACAAGGTGCAGGTGCAGGTGGACGAACACGCAGATCTCCGCGGCAAGGTTCACCTGGCAGTTACGGAGTGGCTCTTCAACAGCAAGGGATCCGGAGAACGGAACTTCACCGACGAAAGCCCTAGCTGGATGAATGAGGGCGGAGCCGTGATGGCAGCGGGCTTTCTGAATACTGTGCTGCGGCATAGCTCCCAGATCAAGATCACCGACATGACCGGCATCATGGAGTTTGCCGGCATCTGGAAGCGGCGCGAGCAGGTCTATGCGGTCCCCGCGTATTACACCTTCAAGATGTACACAGCCGTGGCAGGGGATACGGTTCTGCCAGTAAGCACTAACTCGGGAGCTTACAACGTAGCTGGCGGCGTACGCCCGCTGGATAAGATGCAGGACATTCCTTATATTGATATCGTCGCAACGCGCAGTTCAGACGGCAAGACAGTTACGCTCCTCTGTGTCAATCGCAGTTTGAATGAGGATGTGCCCACTGACTTCGATCTCGGTAAGTGGCATGCGATAGCTCCAATCCGGGTTCAACGGATAAGCACGGTCAGCCGCTACGAGCGCAATGACGAGGTGGAACCGAATCACATTATACCAATTCCAGGCACAATTCCTGCTCCCGGCGCAGGCCCTCTTTCGATCACTCTGCCTCATGAAAGCGTGACCATGCTGCGTGTGCGGGTCCAGTAGTCGAGAAATGGATACAATCCATCCCTTGAAGGGCCGCAAAGTCACGCTACATCGTCTTGTGCGGCCCTGGCTTCGACGAACGCGATAACCTCTCGTCAACCTAGTAAAATCGAGGAATGCCCACGGAATTTCCTCTCCGCGCCCCGGCAAAAGTCGGATTCAGTTTCTCACTAACAGCGGCACTTATTTTCGCCGCGCAAACCTTCGCCCAGCAGCCGGCGGCCGCTCCAGAAGCGTCAATCGCCGCTACGCCCTGGCAACCGCAGATTCACTTTTCATCCCCGCCCAACTGGATGAACGATCCCAACGGTCCCATCCTCCTCAACGGCCAATACCACCTCTTCTTTCAGTTGAATCCCTTTGGAGATCAGTGGGGCCACATGAGTTGGGGGCACGCAGCCTCACCCGACCTCGTCCACTGGAGGCAGCTCCCCGTAGCACTCGCCGAAGAGCAGGGCGTTGCCATCTTCAGCGGCTCGACGGTCGTGGACGGTGATAACACCAGCGGCCTCTGTGGCGAGCCAGGCCAGAAAACCCCCGGTTGTATGGTAGCTATTTACACCGGCGCCTCGCAGGACAAGCAGACCCAGAACATCGCCTTCAGCCGCGACGGAGGCGCAACTTGGACGAAATACTCAGCGAACCCGGTCATCGACATAGGCCTCAAGAACTTTCGCGATCCCAAAGTTTTTTGGCACGCGATCTCGCAGAGTTGGGTTATGGTCGTCTCGCTCCCCGACCAGCACAAGCTCCGCTTCTACCGCTCTCATAACCTCCGCCAATGGGAGTTGGCTAGTGAATTCGGCCCCGCCGGCGCCGCCTCGGGCGTCTGGGAATGCCCTGACCTCTTCGAACTCCCCATCTACGACGAACAAGACAAGTTTGTTGCCACCCGCTGGCTCCTCAACGTCAACATCAATCCCGGCGGACCGGTAGGAGGTTCAGCCGACCAATACTTCATCGGCCAATTCGATGGCTCTCGCTTCATCGAAGACCATCCCGGCTCCGGTCCCCACTGGGTCGACTGGGGCAATGACTTCTACGCCTCCACCTCGTTCTCAAACCTCCCCTCCGCCGAAGACCGCACCTGGATTGGCTGGATGAGCAACTGGAAGTACGCTTCCAAGCTGCCTTCCTTGCCCGGTCGAGGTGAGATGACTCTTGCCCGCCATCTGTACCTGCGCGAGCCTCCTTCGTATCAACCCCCAACCCCATCCCAGGAACCGCTCATGCTGGTCCAGGAACCCGTTCTGGGATTGCCGGTCGACAAACGCTATCTGGCGATGTTTGGCGCCCCGGCGTTTCAGACAATTGAAAAGGCCAATGACCGCATAGCTGCTAAGAAATTGTCCGGCAGCGTCTATCGGCTGCGCTTTACCCTCGACCCCGGCGACGCATCTGAAGCCGGCGTCCGCCTCCGCCGCAGCTCTGCCAATCCCGATGATCCAGCCACAGAAGAAACCTTAGTCGGTATCGATCAGGCCACCGGCCATATCTTTGTCGATCGCACCCACTCTGGAAAAACTGACTGGTCCCCGGACTTTCCCGCCCGCGTGTCAGCGCCCCTCAAGCACTCACAAACAGAAGGAATTCCGATCGAGATTGTTGTGGACAATAACTCAATCGAGGTCTTTGCCGAAGACGGCGAAACCGTCCTTACCAACCTCATTTACCCCGCCGCCACCAGCCAGGGCCTGGCCTTTTACGCCACGGCTACTCCGCCCGGTACGGCGCCAGCCCGCGTCCGCGATATTGAACTTATTCCTCTCGGACAGGCGCGGACTAAAAAGTAGCCGCGAAATGAAACAACCTGCCGGGAATGCACGCAGCACCTGACCAGCGACTCTTGCAGGTGATTCTGCAGGCTCAGCTGTTGAGCGCTGCACAATTACTTCACGTAGATCTCCGCCGCGCGATCCGCTTCTTCGCGTGCGCGAAACATGCCCAGGGTATTTGAACTCCAAACCGGATCACCGGTCGGCGCGAGCACGATTACGCCGCCCTCACCTCCTTTAAGAGCGGGCAACTCCCTGTGAATCATGCGGTCGGCTGCCTGCCGCGGTGTGAGCCCTTCTTGCACCAGAGTGCAGACATCTCGTGCCATGGTGAGGCGGATGAAGTATTCTCCGACCCCGGTACCGGAAACCGCGCAGGAACGATCGCTCGCGTAAGTGCCGGCGCCAATCAGCGGCGAATCGCCAACACGCCCAGGAAGCTTGCCCTGCATACCACCTGTAGAAGTTGCCGCTGCAAGATGTCCTTCGCTGTCACGGGCGACGGCGCCCACTGTTCCAAAGCGATGCGCAAAGATATGTGCGCCTGATGCTGCAATTGGCTTTACCTCGGGCGGTGCACCCTGCGGCCGCGGAGGAACCGGACGGCCGCTCGCGCGCATGATGGAAACAAACTCCTGCCAGCGCGTTTCGGTGAAGAAGAAGGAGGGCGGCTGCTGTTCCAACCCTTGTGCGCGTGCGAAGGCGTCAGCTCCAGCGCCGACCATCATGACATAGGCAGTACGTTCCATCACGGCGCGAGCCAGCGCGATGGGATGCCGCGTGGAGTGTACAGCGGCGACGGAGCCCGCCTCGAGCGTCGCTCCATTCATCAACGCTGCGTCCATCTCATGAGTGGCATCGGCTGTAAAGGCCGAGCCGCGTCCAGCATTGAAGAGCGGATCGTCCTCGAGCACCTCAACCGCCGCTTCGACTGCATCCAGCGCTTTGCCGTTGCGCTTCAGTACAGCCGATCCAGCAGCGAGTGCCTTGGACAAGGAATCATGGTAGGCGGCCGCAGTTGCGGCATCCATGTGCTCCCACTCATCTTCGCCCGCACCCCCGTGGATAGCGATCGCCCAGCAATGAGATGCAGAAGTCTTCTGAGCTGTGAGGCGCACCGAAGCAAGCAACAAGGCGACAAGAAAAGCTGCGTACCAACCGTTGTGCATACAGATCCCTCGGTTCACTTCACCAGCATGATCGGGTTTACCCAAAACGCCACTCGGTGTCCGGAAGGATCGAGCACGCTTACCTGGCATCGATATTCGCCGGGTGCAAGGTCACTTAGGCCAATTTGGAAACTGAGCGGGACTGTGCCCAGCCGGCTCTCTGTCTCCGGCCTCACGGCGATAGATGCCGATTCAAATGCCTTCTGACCCTCCCGATAGAGGCTCACAAAGGCAATCAACGGTGAAGCAAGTTTTGCTGCATTGGCGGCGTCCGTCGTGCCAGCCGAACTGCCGTCATAGGCCTGTAGGTACACGTACATTTCGCGCCCGGTGTTGAACACGCGAGTTACGCTCGGGATCAGCTTGAGCCCTTCCTGCACCAGCGGATTCTTTGCATCGTCTTTGGTTTGCTGTTTGGCCTTTGTTGCGTTATAAAGCGCATCCCTGGTATTCACGCGCTGGCTGCTTAACACGACTGAACTGATCGGAACGCGCTTTGTCTTCTTGTTCAGATTGGGGATGATGAATTCCGACTGGTAGGTTCCAATTCTTCCAGTCTCGTCGTCGCGTGCAAGGAACTTGATCGAGTACCTGCCAGGCAGAAGAGTGAATCCAGAGTCGTACTCGACCGGCCGCTTTGCTAACTCGAGCGCC
This sequence comes from Occallatibacter sp., assembly GCA_035945795.1. Classification (GTDB taxonomy): domain Bacteria; phylum Acidobacteriota; class Terriglobia; order Terriglobales; family Acidobacteriaceae; genus Telmatobacter. The sequence continues at coordinate 71,134 of DASYZU010000021.1, read as the reverse complement.
GTTGCGTCGCTCAGCTTGATGTCCACGTTGTCCCTAACATTGCTGACCGTGAAGCCGCCTGCCTCATCCTTGATCTCGCAGACAAAGTCGATTACCGTGTGCTCGGCTCCGAATCGCTTGGCCAACGCCAACTCCCGGCCAGGAATCTTGACGATGATCGGCACGTAATATTCGGCGCGGTTGAGTTGGAAATAATCGATCTCCATCGCAATGGTCAGGTCAGTAATCGGGTCGCCGAGCATTAGAGCATCTTCGAGTTGCCGCTCCTTGTCCACTTCAGTGAACTTAGCGAACTCCTTGTACGCGTAGTAGCCCTCCCTATAGGCGAGGCCGGCGTCTGATGGAGCGTCAACCGTAATCTTCACGCGCCGAAAGTGGCCGTTCTGCGCGGTGTTTGTGGTGTAATAGCCCACAATGTAATAGTCCGAAATGGCGCGTTGTGCCTGCACGATGCCCCGCGTCAGATCGTTGTTGTCAAACAACGCCTTACCACCTGTGTCCGCTGCAAGCGAGTACATCGTGTCCTGCGATTGCTGGAACCTGTCGGTCGAAGCCTGCGCCGCCATTCCGTTATACATGCCCGCATTGCCCTGCGAGCCCTGTGTCGCGTCTCCAAGCGGCGCGCTCGCCACCAGCCCGCGCGCATCAACGGGCCAAAATGAAACCCCAGCTCGCACCGCTGCGTCGATGGTCGCATGCAACTGCGCCATGTTATCCACGCCGTTCAGGCGCAGACCGCTGGCAAAGTAGATCAGCGACTTCTTCTCGCTCATCTGTTCCAGCATTTTGGCCGTGGTCTGCAAAGCAGAGAGTTGCCGGTCAGTATTGAAGATGTTGAATTCGCTGTCGTCTTGCCCGAATGCGGCGCCAGTGTCGGCGCTGGCAGAGTCATCAATAGAGTCCGCCGAACCTTGCCCCTCACCCACAATCAGCGTTTGCAGAATGCTCAGCAGCCGGTTGCGGTCGGCCGTAAAATCCTGCAATACAGCAACCGACCCGCCGTTAAACTCCAGGATCGAGACTAGGTCTGCGACGGTCATCTGCGTGCGCACAAAATGTTCAGCGGCGGTTAGTGCGCGCATCTGGTCCTGCGGCTGCATGGCGGTCATGTCAAAGTAGAGCGCGAGCAGACGGCGATCCTTGTACTTATTGCTCTCCGGAGCTTCCGGCGCGATCTGCGTTCGTGTCAGCTTTTTGTAGATTGTGATGTTTTCATCGTTAATAGGCGTTGGAGGCAGCGGATTGACCGCCTCTGAGAATTGCTGATGCTCGCAAAACTTAATCGTCTGCGGGACGCCGTCTTCGGTTACTGTAAAGTTTTTGGACGTGAGCCCGCTGATGAAGTCGCCCTGTTTGTTCTTCACCACAACTGTCTCAACCACCAACTGCGAGTTCAGAGTCAGCTTGAAGTTGCCGGTCTGATCCGGTGCCGTATTGGAGCCAATCTTCTGCGCACCGGCGTCTATGCCCACGGTCAGCGTCGTCAGCAACAGAAGTACCTCAAGCCTTGTCTTGCGCTTTTGCATCGTCAAAACCTCAACCGCCCCGTCACCTGAAGGCTACGCATGGGATTGGATGATCCCGGCAGTCCAAAGGTAGTGCTGTTCACCACCGTGTTCCATGCAGTAAAGACGCCATGATTCAGCAGGTTGATCGTATCGATCCGCACATCCAGGTTGAATGGATTCCGCAGCCGGAAGGTCCGCGACATGGACCCGTTCAAGCTGAACTGATCGGGCCCGGTGATAGAATTCCGCCGCGCCGTGCCCCACGCACCCGCCGTGGGCGCAGAGAATGCAGCCACGTTCAGATGGTAGCCCGAAGCCGCACTATAGATCGGCGCACCCGTCAAGTTCGGTCGAATCGTGCCGGTCATACCTGTGCCTGGCACGGCCGCTAGAAAAATCGGTGTCTCCGGCAGACCGGTGCCGGTTGAAATCTGGCTTACCACTGTCCACTCCTTCAGCAGTCTTCCGCGCCATCCGCTCATCAGCGTTCTGCCGCCCATTCCCATCCCGGTCGTGTACTGAAGCTGAGAGTTCAATAGCTGCCTCTGATCGAAGGTTGAGAGGCCGCGCTCGGCGCGCAAATCGCGCCAGTTCTGCGCGACAGTAGGTCCCGCTCCCGCCTGGCTTGTGCTTGCAGTGGTTGCCGTCACATGGCCCTGCGCGCCAATCTGAGCGTCGTTATCCATCGCCTTTGCCCATGTATAATCCACGCTCGCCGTAAATCCGCTGCGCAGCCTGCGTCGTAACTGGAACTGCCCGGCCTCGCGCGTCGAGTAACCACCCGAAGTGCGATAGACAAAGCCCGTCTGACAGGTTGGACACAGGTTCGTCCCGCCAATCGGATAAGTGTTGGGAAGAAACTCCTGCATTCCGTGCGTTCCCTTGGTTCCCAGATAAGTGGCCGTTATCACCAGCGCCCAGGGCAGATCCCGCTGCACGGACAATTGCCAGTTCTGCGCGTAGCCCACACGCAGATTCGGATCGATCGCAAAAGTGTCTGCCGCGCCGCCAACGCACGGTTGAAATCCGTTGCCCAGCGTCAGCTTGCACGCGCTGCTGTTGGCCTCGCTCAGGCTGGTCGCAAACGGCGCCTGCTCCGCCATGCTCTCCACGGCTCCTAAATAGACCGATGTATCGTCGTAGATTCCGTAGCCAGCCCTGACCACCAGTGTCGATGCAGGTATAGGTCGCCAAGAGATGCCGATGCGCGGCTCAAGTCCGCGCTTGTCCGGATGCACCAGAGAGCTTGGATAGGAAATCCCGCTCACTGAGCCTTTCGGACTGTTGGCCAGCACCGGCGCCACCGAAGTAAATCCCTGCGAAACGTCAAGATTCACGAGCCTTCCAAACAGCTCCGTCATGGGCGCGCCGTAGTCCCAGCGCATGCCGGCGTTGACGGTCAACTGCGGTAGCATCCTCCAGTCGTCAGTAAAGTAGAGGTCGTAGACCGACTGTCGAAAGTACTTGTTGGGGTTGCCGAACGAAATCGCGCTCGTGTCCGGAATTCCCAGCAGAAAATCGGCCAAGTCGGAGCCCGTGGTTGTGGAAGCGCCGCCGGAAGAAGAACTCCCGCCCACCTGCGTGGCCGCTCCGGTAAACGCAAACGTCCCACGCGGGTTCTGCTGTCCGAATTCGTTGAACTCCTGTCTCCGAAAATCGCCGCCAAAGACGAAGTTATGACGTCGATAGTTTGTCGATACGTTAACCGACATCGCATCTGTTCGGTTGCGATTGAAGGAACTATTGGCGTCGCTGAGTCCGGCTATCCCGCTGGAAAACGTAAGCCCAGGCGGACCCCAATTCGCCGGGTCCGGGTCGTTGCCGCCGATGCCTGCTTGCCCCGAAACATTCACGTGATCTTCAAACGCGGGATGCACGCCAGTACGTAAGCGCGTCAAGTGATAGCCCAGCAGCACAAAGGTCTGGTGACGGTAGCGGTGCGACCAGTTCACGTTCGTATCGATGCCTAGTGAATTGGTAGCATCCACAAAGTTGAAGAGGTTGGTACTGTCTGCACGCGAGCTACGAAATGCGAATCCGCCGAATAACTGGTCACGGTGCCCGATGGTCTTGTTTAGGCGCGACTGCAGCGAGTCTGTATGAGTGTTGTTCGGCACTGCGGCCTGGTAGTTATAGCGCGAGTTACCTGCCAGGTTAGGTTGCGGATAAAGATTCAGCAGTGCCGACGCCTGAGAACTTACTGGAATGTTGCCTGTGAATGGCACACCGGTAGCAGGATTGTAGATAGTTACAGGCTGACCCTGCGCATTCAGCACACCCGACAAATTACCGCTTCTCTCTGCCGCATCGGGCACCAGTCCGGTTTGGATCGCCGAATCGCCATTGCGCGTCCACTGGTAGGCGACAAAGAAATTCGGCCCAACAGGCATAAGACGGGGAATGCGTAACGGGCCGCCCAGCGTAACCACCGTGGTCACACGGCTGTAAAAGTCCTTCGGAGTCTGCTGGCCCGTCAGCGAGTAAGGCCGAGCATTGAAGACCGAGTTGTCCACAATGGCGCCCACGCTGCCGGTGTAAAGACCTTTTGCGCCCGGCCGCCGGTTGCCGAATGCCGGCGAGAGTGAATACTGCGAAGTCGCCGCATTGTTCTCGCTGCCAACAATCAGCAACCCATCCGCGGACTTATCCGCGGCATCGTCTGGCGCTGGCAGTGCAGTCGGCACATTCGTGTCCGCGGCTTTCTGTGCTTCCTCGTTTGAGGCCGCCTTCGTTTCGGCCGCAGGGCGCGTCTTGAGCGGCTTGCTCTCCTGCGCCTGGGCAAGCATCTGCTCCAGCCCCAACAGTTTCAACTCCCAATTGCCCTGAGGAGCATTGGGCGCCACTGATACTTTGTCGTCGAGTCTCGAGAATCCGCTCATCTCAATCTCGATCTTCCATTGGCCGTCCGCAAGGTCGGCGAACTCATACAGGCCCTGCCGATCGGTGACGGCTGTGAACCGCTTATCGCCCTGCGTAACCGTCACCGTCGCGCCCGGCACCGGAACGCCGTCAAACAACACTTGTCCGTGATACTCCGAGGCCCACGATGAGATCGAGGCACAGAGCCATATCAGTGCGCAGCAGAGCGAGATGTTCACCAAGCGCAACCGCGCCATCCGTTGACTCCAACCTGGGGTTAATTCTCTGAAGGTCTCTCGATGTGATCGATGACAAAAACAGGCACAGCGCCTTTTTGCGGTTCAAGCTTCAGACCAAGCTGCTCTTGAATCGCGGTGTAGATTGATGGGCCGGAGGCGTCCGCCGCAGGTCCACCGCCGCCTTCGCCGCTGGCTACTGAAGGCCCGCGATCGTGGTCTTCCTCGGGTGTCCATTCCAGCGTGAAATCGTAATTGCCTTTCAGCCCTGTCTTGTTTTGGACGATCTGATGAAGTTGCTCCGTGAGTTGCGCCACCACCCGGTCGAGCGGAACTCCTTGCACAATGAGTCTTCCATTGTTAAATCGCATCATTCCCTGGTGCCCATGTCCGTCGCGGTCTTTCAAACCATTTTCGTACGTGTCTCCGGGGACAGACTCGTGTAGTCTCGGCCCATTCTTCGCCACCACAAGTGCCAGGACTGGGAGTTCCTTTGTTCCCTGGTGCATCTTGAGCTTGAATCGATCGGCAAGAAGTTCCTGCACCATGCGCTGAGCCACCAGCCGCACCTGCGGGCCGCTAAGCTTCTGGATTGCCTCCTGCCCAGCGCTGTCCGCTTTCGCTTCAATGGTGTATCGGTCCAACGTGAGCCAATCTGGCCCACCGGACACCTGCAGATCATCTACGTCATAGGCCATGCAAATGAGCCTTTTCAAAGGCAGTCCACGCCCGGTGAAGGTTCCATTCGACGTGAATCCAACCTGCATAGACCCACGGCCATCGGTGATTGGCTTGTCCAGATGAATAGATACAAGCTCAAAAGTTGCGGAGGGTAATGCCCCGGCGCTGTCTTGCGAACCACCCCTGCTCGCTGTTGGACTCGTCTGACCGATCATCATCGGAAGGGCGGCGACCAGCGAGGCTGCTGTGCCCAGAATCCGTGTTCTTCTCCCAATCTTCGTGAACGCCATTCGATTAGTCATGTTGTCGGCAATCCTTCGTGTGAGATGGGCACACTCCACTCCTCTTGCGCTGCCAACCCGCAACGCGCACTGGCATTCTTTCTTGGAGCAGAATGTGACCTCATCTTTAGAAACGTTCGAGCCTGCGGTCCGGTTAACAGCTCCGCTCTCGCAGACCCGGCGTTTTATTCCTCCGATGACGAAGTTAATTGTCCGAAGGTTTTTCGGCCTTGTCGATTACCAGGACGGGAACCTGCGCCTTGCCCGCGTCCAGCTTCAGTCCGATCTGTTCCTGGATAGCCGTGAACAGCGGCGGAGGCGCATCAGGCGCGTCGCTCGGCGGAGGCACCTTTACACCCATGCCGCCGAACTGCGACTCATCCGGCGTCCACTTCAGCAGGAAGTTCCACTTACCTGGCAGCGAAGTCTGATCCACCACCGGCCGGTCCAAAACTGCCGACTGCATTAGTCCAGCAAAGTCCTGCATAGTCGCGTTTTGCACGGTCAGCACGCCCAACCCCCGAAAGAACAATCCGGGAAGCTGGTTTGGATCGTCGCTGCCCGTCTTCATCTTTTGGCCGCCCTTAGCCTCGGTCAGCACATACGCCGCCAGTTCCTTCGTGTCCTTATGGAACGTGAGCTTGAAACGGTCGGCCAGCAGCTTCTGAACCATGGTCGCCACCTGCTGCTTGTTGGGCGCGCCTGCTACGTCGGGCTGCGCTTCGATATCCCACTTGTCCGTATCCATCCACGACGGTGCGCCCACAACCTGCTTTTGCTGTACTCCATAGGCGAACGTAATCAGATCGGTCAGCGAAGTGTTGATCGTCGAGAAGTGGTTCCCGCGCACACCGAACAGCTTCCGCTGCTCATCGGGCTTGGTTGGCTTGATCGTGGCCACTTCAAAGCTAGGATTCGCATCGGCAGCCATTGGCGGCAACCTCACCGGCGGTGGTGGTATGGTCCACTCAGTCTCCGGTGTCGCCCGCTCCAACAGCAGCGGAAGCGGATTTGGACCCTGCGTCCAATTTCCGGCAATCGACTTGCCGTCGGAAGACATCCTTCCTTCATAACTTCCGTCGATCGCCTCGATCGCATACTTGAACACGCTGTCCTCGAAGCTGGCCGATGAAGCAGCGATCCCCTGACCACCCTGATCGATGCTATAGTCCATTACCTTCAGCTTGCCATCGTCTCCCTTGGTAATCTTGTTCACGATTCGCAGGTCGATCCCCGGACGATTGGCTGATGCAGGAACGTGCAGCGTCCCCTGCCAGGTGCCAACAATATCGCGATTCGGCGTTGCTGCCGGTGCTGCCGGGGTTTGGGCATCGGCATGGGCGGCGTAGACCACACCAGACAAAACTGTAATCAATCCGGCCGCAAAAAATGCCAGACCTGCCAGCACCTTTCTGCGGCGATTCGGTTTACACTCAGCACCTACACTCATCATGCGGATAATCCTCTTCTGCGGCCGGCATCCTGGCTTACAGAGATACAAACCAACTTGTTTTATTTGATCCTGAGAAGAATACACGGATAAGACGCACGCCCCTCTTGATTTGTTTCAGTAATTCCGAGTTTTTTGGTCACAAATCGCGAAGTTCTGCTTGTCCAGCGCTAATTCTGCGAAGGCCGCTCAACGTTATCAATGACAAGAACCTCAACGGGAGCCCTACGTGGCTCGAGCTTCAATCCGAGCTGCTCCTGGAGCGCGGTAATAATCGACAGCCGTGCAGAATCCTGCGACGCCACACTCGCTCCTCCCTGTGCGGCGCCAGCTCCATTGAGCTGTTCCATGTGGGCGCTATCCGGTGTCCAGTGCAAAGTGAAATCGAAGCCGCCCTTCAGTCCGGTTGCATCAATCACGACGCGATTGTCAGTCTCCTCTCGCCCCGACAACCACTGCGTGAACATCGCCATCGACACGGAACTCGCATGCAATTCACCTTTTGAACCTCCCGCCAGAATAGGCACGCGCCGCGCAATCGCTTCCGGCGATACATCCGATGCCGTCAGCTTTGCGCTGCTTTTCGTTACAATCAATGTATAGACCGGAAGCTCTTTCATGTGTGTGCTTACCTTCAGTTTGAATCGCTCTCCAAGCAGCGCCTGCATCATCAAGCGATATCGTTCAAGCTTCTGGTCTGGAAGCAGCTTGCTCATCGCCTCCACATCGGAATCATCAACCTTGGCATCGATATCGAACTTCTCAGAAGCGATCCACGCCGGCTCCTTCGGAAGCTGATCGTCCGACCTTATGTCGAAAGCAAACCGGATGAGAGCTGTCAGCGGCGCGTTCTCCACATGAAAGCGCGCACTCGAAAGCTGATAGTTCTCAAACCCTCCATCCGCACGGCTTGGCCTGATGGACGCCACCTCGAATGTCGGAGTCGGCCCATCAGCTGGATGAACTAACTGGGAGTGGGCGGGCACCGCAACCAACATGCCAAAAGCAACCCCAAAAGCCGCGGCCATCAACCCAGCGGCACACGGCAAACCACTTTTGCATCCGTTCAGTCCGAGCATGGACCTCCAGTACTCCACACTAGCCATGGAACCCAGCATACTCGGGTGGATCGAGAAGGGATCTCACTCTCTTAGACACCGGGCGCGTCTCTTTGTTCCCATTATTGCGGCTTCTCTGGTAGATTGATCGTCCGTATTAATAGAATCGTGCGCCAATAAGCCGATCGGAGGCTTATACGCCTGTGCAGGCACAAATTTAGATATGATGGAAAGAGAGAAACTCCCTGCGCAAGAATCCCCGCCAAGGAGTGCCTTTGCAATCGTGAACAGGGGCAAATGACAGAAAGCAAAGCAAGAAAAATAGAACTGTTTGATACCAGTCTTCGCGACGGAATGCAGCAGCCGAACCTCGAAATCTCGGTGCCGAACGCCGTCATGCTGCTGCAGCGCATGGGCGCCTTTGGCGTCCACTATGCAGAGATTGGTTTTGCCGGCGCCAACCAGTTTGTTACCGATCTGACCGGCGCTCTCGAATCGGTCGATACGGGCGCCATGCAACTCGCGTTGTTCGGCAGAACCCGTGGCCGTGACGCTAGAGTTCGAGATTGGCCCGACGTGAAATTCATCGTCGCCAATAAGAAACGTGTCTCTGTTGCGGTAGTCGTGGTCAAATCCAGGCTGTTGGATATTACAAAATCCCTGGAAACTACGCCGGAAGAAAACCTGCTGATGATTTCGGAAACCATTCGGTGCCTGCATGACAACGGCCTGGAAGTCTTCGTTGACTTTGAACACGCCATGGACGCCGCTTGCGGCCGCCGTGAAAACGGCAATCCTTGTGATTCCGATTTTAAAAAGCAGAGTCTGGACTACTTCGAGCAGATCGTAGAACAGTGTGCTGACCAGAAGGTCAGCCGCATGGTGGTTTGCGACACTACCGGCGGCGCCAGTCCTGAAGAGGTTGCTCATGTGATCGGCGGCTTGATCCGGAGTTACCCCGAAGCTAACTTCGGATTTCACGGTCACACGGATCGCGGCCTTGGAGTCGCCAATAGCCGTGCTGCGATTCTTGCCGGCGCAGTTCAGATTCAGGGCACACTTCTCGGCACCGGCGAACGCTGTGGCAACGTAAACCTCACCACTGTTGTCGGCGGCATGCAACTGAGGGGTGAAGCTGAATTCGTGGCGCCCGAAAAGCTCATTGGACTCACCAGCCTTGCGCATTCGGCCTACGCGGCCTTCGGTCTTGAGGCGCCGCACGGCACTCCCATCGTTGGCCCCGGCGCTTTCGGTACCTGGGCCGGCATGCACGGCAGCAGCGAACGTAAGAATCCGGGAGCCTATCTCTGGTGCGAGCCCGCCAAGGTTGGTGCCAACCCGGTCGTCGGCGTCAACGCGCAATCGGGAAGAGCCAACATCGTTCTGCTCTCTGAGGCGCTTGGTGTCTCACTCAATTCCGTCCAGGCGCAGGCTCTCATGGACTCAAACCAGGGCATGATCGACGGCGGTGCGTTCACTGTCAGCGAAGTCTCTTTCAAGCTGGCTTGCATGAGAGTGCTCGGAACCCTGCAAGATCGCTTCAGCGTGAAGAGCTGGCGCGTTCTGGACGAATCCGACGAAACCGGAAACAGGTATGTTCAGGCTTCAATGCAGCTGTTCATCGGCGAATCCGTGGTTACCACGCGAGCCGAAGGTGCCGGTCCCGTGGACGCACTGACCAAGGCAATGCGGCAGGAGTTAGAGAAGTGGTATCCGGCGATCGCGCATATGCGCCTGGGCACCTTCACTGTTACAGCCATCGACGTATCCGCGCAGGACACGGCGGCCCATGTCCGCGTCACCGTAAGCTTCAACGCCGACGGTCACGAACCGTGGATTACTGCGGGGGTCAGCAGCGATCTGAACCAGGCGGCGCTGATGGCTATCGTGGATGGCTTTCACTACTGGCTGCTGAAAAGCCTCGCGGCCTGAAGAAACGTGTCACGCAGATCGCCAGCGATGTGCCGGCGATCTGCATAAGAGCGGCCCCTGCTTTAAGCCAGTCGATTAAGCTGCCGCGCCAAATTTCTCATCTTTCAGCACCCGCTGATATGCCGGCAGCGTCAGGAACTCGATGAATTGCGGAGCGCGGACCAGTTCGCGCATCAGGTCCGCTGCTTTCTCGTAGGCGGCGTAGCGCACGGCATCCACCGCGACCTTCTGTCTATCGAGTTCGCCAGCGATAATGCTTTCCACCAGCGGAATGTCCACGGTTCTTCCATCACTGAGCTTAGCCTTCTGGTGGACCCACTGCCAGAGTTGCGCACGGCTGATCTCCGCGGTTGCAGCGTCTTCCATCAGGTTGAAGAGAGGCACGCAGCCGATGCCGCGCAACCAAGCCTCCACGTAGCCCATGCCGACCGCCACATTCTGCTTCAAACCGGCGTCGGTGATCTGTCCCGCAGGAATCTCGAGCAAATCCGCAGCAGTAGCGTTGTAATCAGGCAACTGTTTTGAAATCTGGTTGGGTTGCGGCATCAGGCGGTCGAAGATCTCCATCGCCACCGGCACCAGGCCGGGATGCGCCACCCATGTGCCGTCGTGGCCGTCGCTTGCCTCGCGCTCCTTGTCCGCCTTTACTTGAGCGATCGCTTTGTCGTTGGCTTCCAGGTCGCTCTTGATTGGAATGTAGGCCGACATTCCGCCCATTGCATGGACGTTGCGCCGGTGGCAGGTCTTGATGGCCAGCTTGGAATAGCTGTGCATGAAATGCGTTGCCATGGTGACCTGCGCCCGATCGGGCAGCACCGCATGCGGGTCGTTCGAGAACTTCTTGATGAAGCTGAAGATATAGTCCCAGCGCCCGCAGTTCAGCCCCGCGGAGTGTTCGCGCAGCTCGTAAAGAATCTCGTCCATCTCGAAACTGGCCAGGATTGTTTCGATCAGTACCGTGCTTTTGATGGTGCCCTGCGGCAGCCCAAGCTTCTGCTGTGCGCGGATGAAGATGTCGTTCCACAGTCGCGCCTCAAGATGGCTCTCCAACTTGGGCAGATAGAAGTACGGACCGCTGCCGCGAGCCAGCAGCTCTTTGGCATTGTGAAAGAAGTAAAGGCCGAAGTCGAAGATGGAGCCGGACATCGGCGCGCCATCCACGCGCACATGCCGTTCGTCAAGGTGCCAGCCACGTGCGCGGACAAACAACACAGCAGTCTTGTCGTTGAGCTTGTACTGCTTTTTCGTTGCCGGGTCGGAGTAAGAAATAGTGCGCCGGATGGCATCGCGCAGGTTGATCTGGCCTTCGATCAGGTTGTTCCAAAGAGGCGTGTTCGAGTCCTCAAAATCCGCCATGAACACTTTCGCGCCCGAGTTGAGCGCGTTGATAATCATCTTGCGGTCCACGGGGCCGGTAATCTCCACGCGGCGGTCCTGGATATCCGCGGGCAGCGGCGCCACAGTCCATTCCGCATCGCGGACTGCCTTCGTCTCCGCAAGAAAATTGGGCTTTTCGCCGGCATCAAGCCGCTTCTGCCGCTTGTGGCGGGCGTCGAGCAGCGCTTTGCGGTGATCGTTAAAGGTGCGCTGCAGATCCACGATAAAGGCAACAGCCTCTGGCGTCAGGATCTTCGCATAGCTCTCATTGACGGGAGCCAGGAACTCAACACCGGTAACGGCGACGGAATGGGGCATGTGAGGAACTCCCTCTTCATGAAATTTCAACGAACAGAATGACTAGGCACCAGGTGCCTTTACTCAACTCAAAATTCAACTTGCATCCTCAAGCAAAACGCAACGACACATTCCCCGCGGTGGAGAAGCGCACATTCACTTGCGAGCCAGCAGAAGCAAACGTGTTGCCGGTCCAGCTTCCCGTGGTGATCCAGTCTCCACGCTTCAGGCCGCCGGTGCGCGTCGCGCCCTCGTTGACGAGGTAGAGTACGAGCCGCAGCAGATCGGTCCCGGCAGTGTTCGAGGCTGTGCGTTCCACCTTTACATCGCCATCTACGGAAAGGGTCACCGACTCTTTTGCGAAATCGATCTTCTGCCATCCCGGCACAGCCGGGCCGTGGACAAACCCTCCATGCATCTGCAAATCACCGACCATCGTGAATCGAGCAACCTTCGACGGGTCGGTAACCCCGGCCTCTAACTCTTCGATAGCAGGGTGGCAGCTCGCGATGGCAGCCACAACCTCTTCGCGCGTGTACGGCTCCGCGCGTGGCGGCAGGTCCTTGCCGATCAGGAATGATATCTCGGCCTCAAGTCCGCGAAAACGGTGGCGCGGTTCCGCAAGTACGCTGGCGTCGCCCACGATCCATGCGGAAATCATGGGCCCGAACATCGGCGTGGCATCGGGCGCTGGAGCTCCTACCTTCCACGCGCGTACGCCATCAGGTTCAAGCACGCGGGCCATTGCGTCCTGCACATAGTAGGCCTCTTCGAGAGATGCAGGCTGCAGGGATGCGGGCAGATCGGCAAGGGGCGAGCCTGTGCAGCGAGCTTCGAGCAGAAGCCCGGCCGCTGAATGCAATTCGGACTTACGAGTGTCAGAAATCATGCTTTCAGTTTGCCTCTATATGGAAAGTTTTGTCTCTCCGCAGCAGTTCTCCGGCAGAGATGCCGCGGATAGAAGCGTCCAGTAATTCCACCATGTGGAAGGCGGGCATCGCCTTCAGTCCGCGCCGGCGCAGGCCGTTCATCAGTTGCAGCAGGCAGCCTGGATTAGCCGAAAGTACGGCCTCCGCGCCCGTCGTGAGCAGGTTCTCCACCTTGCGGTCGCCGAGTTGGTTTGCCGTCTCCGATTGCAGCAGATTATAAATGCCGGCCGATCCGCAGCAGAGCGCGCCCTCGGGAATCTCAGCCACTTCCAGCCTCGGAATTCCTCCCAGCAGACTGCGCGGCTGATCATGGACGCTTTGCGCATGCTGCAGATGGCAGGCATCGTGATAGGCGATGCGCATCTTCAGTGGATGGCGCGGCGACTGCTGCTCCAGATCGCAAAGGATCTCGGAGATGTCCTTGCACTTTGCCGAGAAAGCCGCGGCGCGCGCGGCCCAAGCCGGATCGTCGCGCAGCAGATGACCGTATTCCTTCATGGTCGATCCGCAGCCGGCAGAATTAATGACAACGGTGTCCACCTTCACAGCCTCGAAGACGGCGATCATCTTCCTGGCCAGTTCTGCAGCTTCGTCTTCCAATCCTGAGTGAACCATCAGCGCGCCACAGCAAGACTGTTCGCGCGGAACCACCACCTCGCATCCTTCCGCAGCCAGCACGCGCGCGGTGGCGGCGTTCACATGCGAGAAAAAGACCTGCTGCACGCACCCGCTCAGCATTCCCACGCGTCGGCGCGGTGCATTCTTTGTCCGGCTAACTTCAGGCAGCCTTTCGAATGGATGTGCCGACACATCCGGCAGCAACGACTCCATAGCCGCCAGTCGCTTCGGTAGCAGTTTCGGAATTCCGATTGCGCGCACCAGCGTTCGCAAGCCGCTCTTCTGGTAAACACGCAACGGCAGAGCCAGCAGGCGCAGCCGTTCGGGATGCGGGAACGTCGCAAATATCAATCTGCGGAAGAGCCGCTCGCCCAAACCGCGCGGTATGTTGCGCTCAATCTGCGCGCGCACCGGCTCGATGAGCTTGTTGTACTCCACACCCGATGGGCAGGCGGTCATGCAGGCCATGCAGCCCAGGCAGCGGTCCATGTGCTGCCGAAAGCGGCCATTCAGCGGCGCTTCGCCCTCTGCGGCCTTCTTGATCATGTAAATTCGTCCGCGCGGCGAGTCCATTTCCTCGCCCCACAGCACATATGTCGGGCATGCAGTCAGGCAAAAGCCACAGTGCACGCAATCGTCGATGTACTGCTTCTCCGGCGGATGATACGCGTCGAAACTTGAAGGGCGATCTTCTTTGTGCGCGATGGTGTGCGGCATAGATGTCAGATGTTTCCCACAAAACGGTCGGGGTTGAGAATGCGGTTGGGGTCGAAGCGGCGTTTGATTTCGCGCATCAGCGGCAGCGCGTTTGAATCGCAGCCCCACACGTCAAGGCCGCCACGCAACGCTTCCGGAACCTGCAGCGCAACCACGCTGCCCCTGGAGCCGTGCAGCCTGCCACGAAGATGCTGGATGAGCGCAATCGCCGCGTCTGGAGATGATTTTAGCGCCACCGTCATCAAGCCCGCAGCTTGGGCCAAAACAGAAATCTCAGTTCCTTCTCTAGGCGTCCATTGCTGCAACTCCGAACTTACGGGACAAACATCGCTGGGCAACAGCGAGACCTTAAGAACAACCGCGCCCTCTGTCGAAAAAAGTTCCTGCCGCGCCTGCCAGACGTTTTCGGTCGACTCACTCAATTCGACCTGCCCGAAGATCTTCTGCAATCGCGCCGCATAGTCGTCCATGCACTCGGGTAGCGCCGCGATGCGGACATCGAGCGCACATTCCTGCTTCCGCACGCGAACTTGCACCGCAGAGGGAGTCATCTGCGAATCGAGCAGCGCCCGCAGCGGCTCGGCAAATATCGCCGCATCCTTCGCAGTCGCGGTCCAGGTGCGCACATTCGCCTCAACGGGATGCAGGCGGAAATTCACCTCGGTAATCACGCCTAGCGTGCCGAAGCTGCCTATCATCAGCTTATGCAGATCGTAGCCGGCGACATTCTTCACCACTTTGCCGCCGGTCTTTGCGATGGTGCCATCGGCAAGCACAATCGTCATTCCAATAATCAGGTCGCGAAGGCCGCCGTATTTCAACCGCAGCGCGCCGCCATCGTTGGCAGCAACCACGCCGCCCACTGAAGCCTCTTCCGGCCACAACGGATCGAGCGCGACCATCTGTCCGTGGCGCGACAGTTCCGCCTGCATCGCCGCCCAGTTGCAGCCGGCCTCAACGGTGCAGGTCATATCCTGCCAGGGATGTTCGCGCAGAGCATTCATGCGCTTGAGATCCAGCCGTATGCCTGCCTCTACCGGATTTCCCCAGTCCAGCTTGGTGCCGCTGCCGACTGGCGTCACGGCAATGCCGCTCGCATCGGCAAAGCGAAGTATCTCCGCAATCTGCTGCGCGTCTGCCGCAGCAACGGCGACCGATTCGCCGCAGAGTTTGGTGTGTTCCTGTCCGGCGATCGAGGCCAGGTGAGCCAGGCATTCTTCCCGCGTCCATGTAGTCGTCGTGCTCATTAGAAAATCTCCGCGATGCCGGCTGTTTCTAGCGGATGCGGCGTGTAGGGGCCGGGGACATCCGCGCACAGCCGCGGCCGCGGAAAAACCTTATCCGGGTTCGAGATACTATCCGGATCAAAAGCACAGCGCACCAGTTGCATGGTTTGCAGGTCCGGCTCAGAGAACATGTAGCCGAGCACTTCCTGCTTCTCTTTGCCCACGCCGTGTTCGCCGGTAATAGATCCGCCGCAATCCACGCAGAGATAAAGAATGCGATAGGAGAGATCGAGCGCAATCTCCTCCTGTCCCTCAATGGCGCGATCGTAAAGCACCAGCGGATGCAGATTGCCATCGCCGGCGTGAAAGACATTAGCCACGCGCAGGTTCACCGCGGAGGCCATGCGGTCAATCTCGCTCAGCACGCTCGGCAGGGCAGTGCGCGGAATTACTCCGTCCTGCACAATGTAGTTGGGCGAGATGCGGCCCATAGCGGCAAAGGCGGCCTTGCGCCCCTTCCACACCAGCGCGCGCTCCGCGTCCGATTGCGCCACGCGAATCTCCCTAGCGCTGTTGTTGCGGCAAATCTCCAGCGCCTGGCCCATCAGCACGTCCACCTCGCTTGAAGGCCCGTCCAGTTCAACCAGCAGCAGGCCGCCGCAGACGGGATAGTGGGCATGCACGGCCGCTTCCGCCGCTTCGATGGCCAGCGCATCCATGATCTCCAGCGCGGAGGGCAGCATTCCCGCGGCAATAATATCGCTCACGGTCTGGCCCGCGGCTTGCGGAGAATCAAATGCCGCCAGTAGCGTCTGCACCACCTCAGGCCGCTTGACGATGCGTAGCGTAACCTTGGTGGCCACGCCCAGTGTGCCCTCTGAGCCGACGAAGACACCCGTCAGGTCGTATCCAGGCGCGTCTAGCGTTGCCGAGCCGAGTTGCACAAGTTCGCCGCTGGGCAAAACTACCTCCAGCCCCAGCGTGTGCGTTACGGTAAAGCCGTACTTCAGGCAATGTGCCCCGCCAGAATTTTCCGCCACGTTGCCACCAATGGTGCACACCGACTGCGACGAGGGATCAGGCGCGTAGAAATATCCCTGCGCAGCCACACGCTGAGTCACTTGCGAGTTGATGACGCCCGGCTCCACCACAACATATCTGTTCGCGATGTCCACATCGAGAATGTGGTTCATCCGCGCCAGGCTTATCACTACGCCACCGGCAGCCGGCAGCGCGCCGCCGCTCAGGCCGGTGCCTGCCCCGCGGCTCACGAAAGGTATCTTGTGCCGCGCGCAAATGCGGACCACCGCCTGCACTTCTCCGGTATTGCGAGGCAGCACAACGGCGCCGGGCAGTACGCGGAAGTTGGTCAGGCCGTCACATTCATAAGTTTGCAACTGGCTCTCGCCGGTGATCAATCCGTCCGCGCCAACTGCCGTGCGCAATTCGTCAATGTGGCTCTGGGGAAGCACTATGCCAAACAGCATACTCGATCAGGGGCAATGTTGGCTTCATAAATCGGATTGTCAGACCATCGTCAAATTGAACTCATCAAAAAATAAAGGCGGCGTCTGTAATGCCGGCTGAATGTATGCCTCGACAACGGCCCGCCCCAGGAATGGGATTCGCGCCCCATGCATGCTTCAGTTCGGTGCACCAGAAGCGGTGCATTCCTTGCGTAGCCGTCCCATTGTTCAAGACATTAGGCAGCCATCCCGTGTCTGGCAGCTCCTGCTTAATTGCCAGGGTTCAAATCGTTGCGCCTTCCGCTCCCGGATCATCCCGAGCATGGATCATAGTTAATTCAAAATAAAATACTTATTCTCTGTAAACCCTAAGTTTGATTGGCCGGTAGAACTCCAAAACTAATTACCACATGCATCCCCGTTGTCGCTGCCGGTGCGCACAAATGCTTGGGTGACACCCATCACAGCCGACCCCTCTTGCAAGGAGCAGAATAGCGCGGGCTTGATGGAATATTTGCAGGGCCTGAGATATGGGCTCTAAACGGAAAAAGGACAAAAGCCGCGGCCTGGACAGCTAGTCAAAAAAAGCGCCGGACCGGGGAGGATGCGCGGACAAAAAATGCGCATTCGGAGGCAATTGAAGATGTCCTGGAGCGAGGATTACCGGAGCAAGCGCATGAGCGCAGCGCAGGCGCTGGATGCAGTTCGATCCGGAGATCGAGTTTGGATTCAGTCGGGGTGCGGCACACCTTCAGTTCTTGTAGACGCTTTGGTGGCGCGAGCTCCCCAGGTACGCGACGTCGAGATCGTCCACATGATGACGCTTGGCAACGCGGACTACACAAAGCCGGAGTTCGAAGGGCATTTTCGCCACCGCGGGTTGTTCCTCGGCGCCAATGTGCGCGAGGCGGTCGCCGCCGGTCGAGCCGACTACACGCCCATCTTCCTCAGCGAGATTGAAGGCCTGTTTGAAAGCGGCGCTCTGTCGCTGGATATAGTGCTGATGCAGGTTTCGCCTCCTGATGCACACGGATTCGTGAGCCTGGGAACCACGGTGGACTGCACCCTCAATGCCGCGCGCTGCGCAAAGACCGTCATCGCCGAAATCAACGAGCGGATGCCGCGCACGCATGGCGACACACTCATCCACGTGAGCCGGATCTCCGCTGTTGTGGAGACATCGCGTCCGCTGCTCGAACTCCATGCGGAGCCTTGCACCGAGACCCACCTCCGCGTCGCGCGCAATGTGGCTTCATTGATACCCGATGGCGCAACAATACAGACCGGCATCGGCGGCATCTCCGAGGCGGTGCTCCAGTGCCTTGACGAGAAGCGCGACCTTGGGATTCACACGGAGATGTGCCCGGACGGCGTTGTCGATCTTATCGAGTCAGGTGTGCTGAATGGCGAGCGGAAATCACTCCTTCAGGGCAAGGCTGTGGCGGCCTTCGTGCTCGGAACGCAGCGACTCTTTGACTGCATCCATGAGAACCCCTTCTTCGAATTCCGGCCGATCTGCTACACCAACGATCCGTTCGTTGTCGCGCAGAACGACCGCATGGTCGCCATCAATTCGGCGCTGCAGGTGGACCTCACCGGCCAGGTCTGCGCCGATTCGCTCGGAACCCGGCCATACAGCGGCTTCGGTGGTCAACTGGATTTTATTCGCGGAGCAGCGCGTTCCAAGGGTGGCGTGCCCATCATTGCTTTGCCTGCAACGGCGATGCACGGCAACGTGTCGCGAATCGTGCCAACGCTGGAACCGGGCGCAGGTGTCGTTACGTCACGTGCAGACGTGCACTACGTGGTTACCGAGCACGGCATCGCCTACTTGCATGGAAAAACGTTGCGCGAAAGGGCTCAAGCGCTCATTGCTATTGCCGATCCGCGCTTTCAACAGGAACTGGAAGATTTTGCAGTGCGCGTCCATTATCTTGAGCGCGAAAAGACGGCGGTCGCGTTTGTCTGAGAGGCAGACGGCACGTCGAAGAGGAGCAGGGAATGACGGATGTCGGCAAGCGGGATCGAGGCTTGTTGCGGATCGATGTAGATGAGTGTAAGGGATGCGGGCTTTGTATTGAAGCCTGTCCGCCCAAAGTGATCGCCATGAGCGAGCATCTGAACCGCTACGGCTATCGCACTGCGGCCTACGCGGGCGCGGGCTGCACCGGTTGCGGAATCTGCTTCATGGCCTGTCCCGAGCCGGGGGCGATCACTGTGCTGCGTGCGGTGATGCAAAAGACCGGTACGGTACCCATGATGAGCACTGGCACTCAGGGGGTTAGCTAATGCGCAAGCAACTAATGAAGGGAAATGAAGCCATCGTCAAGAGCGCAATTCTCACCGGATGTCGTGCGTTCTATGGCTATCCCATCACGCCGGCCAGTGAGATTACCGAGGCTGCCGCAGAATATATGCCACGTGCAGGAGGAGTATTCCTCCAGGCCGAGAGCGAAGTAGCCGCTATCAATATGTTGTACGGCGGGGCCTCTGCCGGGGTGCGCTGCATGACCGCCTCCAGCGGCCCTGGAATCAGCCTGATGCAGGAAGGCATCAGCTATATGGCCGGTGCGGAACTGCCTTGCGTCATTGCCGACATTACCCGCGGCGGGCCGGGCCTGGGCAACATTGCCGCCGAGCAGAGTGACTACCACCAGGTCGTGAAGGGCGGCGGCCACGGCAACTACCGCACCATCGTGCTGGCGCCGCACTCCGTGCAGGAGATGGCCGATCTCACCGCGCTGGCCTTCGAACTGGCAGACCGCTATCGGAACCCGGTTGTACTTCTGGCCGATGGATTCATCGGACAGATGATGGAGCCGGTCGAATTTCCGCAGACTGTCGTCGTGCCGAAACAGCCTGACTGGGCCGTCGCCGGTACTGCCGAATCGCGCGGCAACCTGATCACTTCGCTCTTTATGGATATTGACGATCTTGAAGCCCACGTTCGCCATCTGGAGCAGAAGTATCGCTGCGCGGAGCACGCTGAAGCCCGCGCCGAGGAGTGGCAGACGGAGGGCGCGGAGGTTGTTCTCGTTGGCTACGGCATCGTGGGCCGGATTCTTAAAGCCGTCACCGCGGAGGCTCGAGCCGACGGCATCAACGTAGGTGTGCTGCGGCCCATCACGTTGTATCCATTCCCGAAATCCAATTTCCGGCGACTGGCCGAGACTGCCCGCGTCTTCGTCGTTGTGGAGATGAGCAATGGCCAGTTGGTGGAGGATGTGCAACTGGCCTTGAACGGCGCCCGGCCGGTCGAGTTCCTTGGCCGCGCTGGAGGCAATGTGCCGTCACACGAAGAAGTACTCAACCTGGTGCGCAAACTGGCGCGGAGATCCGAGCCCGCGATTGAGTTGGATGAGGAGCGGCTTGCAAATGTATAGCGAATTGGTACAGGAATACACGGTGGTTCAAGGCAGGGCAAAGTCTTTCTACGAGCGCTACGAGCGCAAGCCGGAACTGCAGCACCAGACGCACTTCTGTCCAGGGTGCGGCCACGGCGTTGTCCACAAGATGCTGGCCCGCGCCATCGACGAGCTGGGCATCCAGGACAAGACGATTCTGGTTGGCCCCGTTGGCTGCTCGGTGTTTACCTATTACTACTTCGACGTGGGCAACGTACAGGCCGCGCATGGCCGCGCCCCGGCTGTGGCCACTGCCATGAAGCGCAGCAGGCCGGAGAGCATCGTCATCGGCTACCAGGGCGACGGCGACCTGTCTGCCATCGGCGCAGCAGAAATTCTGCATGCGGCCAATCGCGGTGAAAACATCACCGTGATCTTCGTCAATAACACCATCTACAGCATGACTGGCGGGCAGGCCGCGCCCACCACTCTAATAGGGCAGAAAAGCACAACCACTCCCGGCGGCCGCAGCGCAACTACTGAAGGCTACCCGATGCAGGTTAGCGAACTGCTCGCCACGCTGCAGGGGCCTGTCTACATCGAGCGCGTGGGTCTGGGAGACAACAAACAAATTGTGCAGGCAAACCGCGCCGTGCGCCGCGGAGTTGAAAACCAGGTGAAGGGGCTGGGCTTCTCGCTCATCGAGGTGCTCGCGCCCTGCCCAACCATTTGGAAGATGTCCGCGGTAGACGCGCAGCACTGGGTACGCGACGTGATGGAGAAGACCTATCCTCTCGGTGTGCTCTGCGATCGCACCAGAGACAAGGTGCCTAGGCAGCAGGCCGAAGCCATGCCGTCGCTCGATGCAATTCCAGCGATTCTTGGCGTTGCCGATGAAGAGTCACCCGAAAAGAGTGCGGCTCTGAGCGAACAGGCTAAGGCGGTCGACCTCCATGTGCGCGTGGCTGGTTTTGGCGGCCAGGGCGTTCTACTCCTGGGTGAGGTCCTCTCTGAAGCCGGATTGGATGCGGGCCTTGAAGTTTCGTGGCTCCCGTCCTATGGTCCGGAGATGCGCTCAGGCACGTCGAACTGTCACGTGCGGCTGTCGAACCAGATAATCGATTCGCCGCTGATAACGGCGCCCAATATTTTGGTGGCGATGAACGAACCGTCGCTCAGGAAGTTCGACAAGAGCGTGCGTTCGGGCGGATGGATAATCTACAACGGTGATGAGTTCCCGGCCGATTGCGTGCGCGAGGACGTGCGTGTGCTTGCCCTTCCGTTCACTCAAGTGGCCCATGAGCTCGGCGACGCGCGCGCCTGCAACATGATTATGCTCGGTGCGCTGCTGGAGATTGCGGGAGGGCTGCCGCAGGCCAGCATCGATGCCGCACTGTGCCGTCTGGTCAAAAATACAAAATGGTTTGCCCTCGACGAACGCGCGCTGGCGCGGGGCAGGGAACTCTTTAGGGAATCGTGTCAGGAGGTGTGACTTGAAAGCCGATGCGGATCCAAACCTGATCGTGTATTTTGGCGGGCAATACATGCCGTTGTGTGAGGCCCGCGTAGGCATACTTACCCACGCACTTCACTACGGAACAGGCGTTTTTGAAGGCCTCCGCGCGCACTGGGATGAACCCGCTCAAGAGCTTTTTGTCATGCGCCCCCGGGAGCACTACGAGCGTTGGAAGCTGAACTGCGGCATCCTGCGCATAGAAGTCTCAGCGTCGCCCGAGGAGTTGTGCGCTATCACCACGGAGTTGATGCGCCGCAATGCGTTCCGGACCAACGTCTACGTCCGGCCCATCGCCTACAAGAGCGCGGAACGAGTCGGCGTCAGCACCGACGATCAGGATGCGTGGGCCATTATCGCACTGTCCTTCGGCGACTATCTGCACGCTGAAAATGGGCTGCACGCGGGCGTGAGTTCGTGGCGGCGCATCGAAGACAATGCGATTCCCGCGCGCGCCAAGATCTGCGGAGCTTATGTAAACAGCGCGCTGGCCACAGATGAGGTGCGCCGCAACGGCTTCGACGAAGCAATCTTCCTCAACGAGAGCGGCCACGTTGCCGAAGGCGCCACCTGCAATATCTTCATGGTGCGCAAGGGAAAGCTGGTCACGCCGTCCGTTACTGAAAACGTGCTTGAAGGCATCACGCGCGATTCCATCATGGAAATGGCACAGCGCGAACTCGGCCTCCAGGTTGTGGAGCGGCCAATCGACCGCAGCGAACTTTACATGTGCGACGAGTTGTTCCTCACTGGGACTGCAGTAGGAATCGCGCCGATCGTGCGCGTCGATAATCGGCCAGTGAAGGATGCTGCCATCGGCCCGATTGCGCGCCAGTTGCAGCAAATTTATTTCGACGCAACACGAGGACATTTAGCGGCATACCGAAAGTGGTTGGTTCCGGTCCATCGCGCCCAGCAGTCGACAGCGACGGAAGCTGTTCTGCTGGCGGAAACGGGTGTCGTCTGAGCAAGTGCTAGTGCGCAGTCCGCGCAATAGCTCGGGCCAGGCAAGGAGGAAAGAAGATGCTGATGACAACGAGAACAGGGAACGCATATGACGTTGCCCTGGAGAACTTCGATACAGCTGCCGACGCCATGGGACTCGATCCCGATACCCGGGAAATGATCAAGTATCCCGAGCGGATCCTGATGGTGACAGTACCGGTGCGCATGGATGACGGTCAGATTCACCGCTTTGAAGGCTATCGCGTGCAGCATAGCCAGGTACGCGGGCCCGCCAAGGGCGGCATACGCTACCACCCCCAGGTAACGCTGGACGAGGTGAAGGCGCTGGCCACTTGGATGACCTGGAAGTGTGCCGTGGTGAACATTCCCTTTGGCGGCGCCAAGGGCGGAATCACCTGCGATCCGAAACACATGTCCAAAGGCGAACTGGAAAGGATGACGCGCCGCTACACCAGCGCGATTCTTCCCTTGATTGGACCGGAGCAGGACATTCCCGCGCCGGACGTCTACACCAATTCGCAAACCATGGCTTGGATCATGGACACCTACAGCATGACCAAGGGCTATCCAATTCCCGGTGTGGTCACTGGCAAACCCATCAGCCTGGGCGGCTCGCTGGGCCGCAATGAAGCCACCGGGCGCGGAGTGTTCTACACCATCGAGTGCGCCTGCGAGCATCTGCACATTCCGTTGAAGGGCGCCACCATTGCGGTGCAGGGCTTTGGCAACGCTGGTTCGATCGCGGCGCAGTTGCTCCATGAAGCGGGAGCGAAGGTCATCGCGGTCAGCGATTCAACCGGCTGCGTGTACAACCGCAATGGCTTGAATATTCCCGAGCTCATTCACATGAAGGCCCTTGTCGGGCACGTGGAAGGATTCCCGGAAAGCGAGCCGATTTCTCCGGCCGAACTGCTGGCATTGGACTGCGACATTCTGGTGCCCGCGGCGCTGGAGAACGCGGTCCGCGAGGACAATGCAGCCACGCTACGTGCGAGGATTGTCGCCGAGGCAGCAAACGGTCCTCTCACCCCCGCGGCCGACAGAATCCTGCAAAACAAGGGTGTGTTCGTGATTCCGGACATCCTCTGCAATGCCGGCGGCGTAACAGTCTCGTACTTTGAATGGGTCCAGGATGAGCAGCACCTATTCTGGGAAGCGCAGGACATCTACAACCGTCTCGAGCGGGTGATGAAGACGTCCTTCCGCGACGTTCTCAAGATCCACCTGGAGCGGAATGTTCCCATGCGCATTGCCGCCAACATTCTCGGCATCGGCCGCGTCGCCGAGGCCGTGCAAATCCGTGGCATCTATCCATAGATGTAGATGCGTGTTGTTTTAATAACTCATGAAAGATAGTCCGTTCTCCCCGGCCCAATGCAGGCCGGGGAGAACGGACGAGCAGAGTCCGCCTCTCCCGGCTCCAATCCGTTGAACTGGATAGCCTCTCTACATCGGCAGAAGGAAATCCTGCTGTCAAACCACATTCACACACAGCATGTACAATCCTGTTTGAAGAAAAATTCGCCGACGGCAAGTTGCACGATTCAGCGCAAAATTGCGAACGTAGCATCGCTCATTCCGAGGTAAATAAATGAATACGAAGGTTCTGTTGGTAATTTCCGGGGCGGTTGTGTTTCTTGGAAGGTTAGCGCTTACGGCGCAGTCGATCGATCTGCCCACCAGCAAGCAGTTGATCGGCGAGATTCCCGGGCATCCGCAGCGCTTGAACAGCCTGCCCGTGTCCATGGCCGCCTCACCCGACGGGCGTTACGTGGTCACTGTGAATGCCGGATATGGAACCTTCGAATCGAAGTATGAACAGTCGCTCGCGGTGCTGGACACGCAGACGGGCGCGTTGACGGATTTCCCGGACGACCGCACGGCTCCAAGGACGGGCAAGCAGACGCTCTACTCAGGTCTGGCGTTCAGCCGCGACGGCAAGCATATCTACGCAAGCATGGCCTCGCTTACCGACCCGCTCGGCGGCCTGAAAAATGCCACTGGCAGCGGCGTGCTGATCTACAGCTTCAGTGACGGAAAAATCGTGCCCGAGCGCATGATTTCCTTGCCGCTGCAGCAGTTGGCTCCAGGCAGAAAAACAAAGCTGCTCGACAAAAATGAGGGCGACAAGGGCGTCCCCTTTCCGGCCGCAATCGCGGTGGTTGGTTCCGCCGGCTCTGAAAAACTCCTGGTCGCCGATAATCTCTCCGACGACGTTCTGCTGCTCGATGCCGCGACCGGCGCAATCGAAAACCGCTTCGATCTCTCAGAGAGCGACGCCGTCCCCTCCGCCTATCCCATTGCACTGGCGGTTTCAAAGAATGGATCGCGTGCGTTTGTTGCGCTGTGGAACTCGTCGGAGATCGTAGAGCTTGACTTGGCCAAGAAGACTGTGGGCCGCAAACTGGCCCTGCTCAAGCCGTCCAGCCCCGTCGCTCCGGGAACGCATCCCTGTGCATTCGAGTTCTCGCCCGACGGAAAGACCCTGTACGTAGCACTCTCCAATCGGGATGCTGTAGCTGCAGTAAATGTTGGCCCAGGAACAGGATTAGGCCGGTTCTCCGTCAAGGGTTACTTCGATACCCGTCTTCCAAAGCAGAGCTATTTCGGCGCCGAGCCGGCGGCTCTTGCCGTGAATAGCGACGGCAGCCGGCTATACGTTGCGAACATGGCCAGCGATGCCGTTGCAGTCATCGACACAAACAAACTCACCGCGAAGGTATCGAAGCAAGGAATGGTTGAGCCCATCGGCTTCGTGCCAACAGAATTGATGCCCATTTCGATGGCCTTCATTCCTGCCGCATCCGGCGGAAAGCTTTATGTCGCCACCGATAAGGGCAAGGGTACTGGCCCCAACAACTTTCCCCAGCGGCCGGTCGATTCGACGCAGAGCAGAGGGAGACAAAGCGCCAGTACCTACATTGGCTCGCTGATGTACGGCTCTCTGTCTATTCTCGATGAAACGGATATTGCGAAGAACCTCCCCCAGTGGACCCCCACTGTGATCGAGTCAAACCGCATGAAGGCGGCTGCGGAAAGAGTCACTTTTGCTGGCGGAGCGCAGGGCCGCATCAAGCACGTGATTTACATCATCAAGGAGAATCGGACTTACGATCAGGTCTTCGGCGACTTGAGCCAGGACGGAAAGCCAATAGGCAACGGTGACCCGAGCCTGACAATGTTTGGAAAGGCGATCACGCCCAACCTGCATAATCTCGCTCTGCAGTTCGGCGTGCTCGATAACTTCTTTGACTCTGGCGAAGTGTCCGGCGACGGCCACGTCTGGTCGAATGCGGCCATCGGCACCGACTATCTTGAGAAAACCTGGCAGCAGTCCTATCGCGGCAGCCAGCGCACCTACGACTACGAAGGTGTAGTGGCAGACGGCTATCCGCTGCTACAGAAAATTCCCGACGTCAACGAACCGCGGAGCGGATATCTCTGGGGCGATATCGCTGCCCACGGCAAGACCTACTACCATTTTGCCGAGTTCATCTCCTCTACCTTCTGCAATGAGGTCAAGACAGCCAATCCCCAGCAAGGGCCCGTGCTCGAAGGCGCCAACTGCGCGCGCAAGGCGATTGCTCCCGGCGAACCCATGCCTGCTGAGTGGGGCGGCGGCATCAACAAGTGGCCGTGGGCCATTCCATTGATTGCTACCAATATCGCCACCAAGCCCGAACTGGTGGGGCACTTTGCCGCCGAGTATCCTGACTTCAATCTCCGCATCCCTGACCAGGTTCGGTTCGCAGTCTTCGAGCGCCACCTGAAAAATTGGATCGCTGACAAGGAGCGCGGCAAAGACACCATGCCGGACTTCGTCATGCTGCGTTTCCCCAACGACCACACTGCGGGAACAACGCCCGGCGGGCCCACCCCGAAGTCTTCAGTTGCTGACAACGACCTTGCGGTTGGAAGGGCCGTAGAGGCAATCTCGCACTCGCCGTTCTGGGACGATACCGCCTTCTTCATCCTCGAAGACGATGCTCAGGCCGGAGCCGACCACGTGGACGCGCACCGCAGCCTGGGGATGGTCATCAGCAAGTATTCTCCGCACGGCCCCAACGGTGCGCCCTTTGTCGACAGCCGCTTCTACTCCACCGTAAGCACTCTGCGCACTATTGAGTCGCTGCTGGGCCTGCCGCCCATGAACAACAATGACGCCTTCAGCTCGCTCATTTCAAGCTTGTTTACTGGCCCCGGCGATCAGCCGGCCTATACGGCGGACTACTCCAATCGCGACAACGGCCTCATATACACGGCCAACACCAAAAACGCCGTGGGCGCAGCAGAAAGCTCGAAGATGGACTTCCGTCACGCCGACCGTGCCCCCACTGAAAAGCTGAACGTCATTCTGTGGAAGGACGCAATGGGGAACAAGCCGGTGCCCGCCATGCTGAAAGCCCACGTGAAGAATTCCGGTAAGGACGACGACGATTAGCAGGCTGCAGAAGAAGTGTCGCCGCCCAGGAACGAACGCCGTATGCTCATTTTCACGGTACTGTTTGGCCTACCGCGGGAATGGGTTCAATGGAGATTAGTCGCCGACAAGCGGAATCACAATCCAATACGTAATTTTCTTGTGACCGTGATTCACTCCCGGTGCTACTATTGCGAGCGGAGTGTGTACGATGAGCGAAAAAGCCCTAAGCAGACTGGCAGCCCCCAAGCTGCAGTCGCGCTGTCTCTCCTGCCTTCTTGTGGCGGTTCTTGTTTTCCTTGGAACCTCCGCATCGCTTTACAGCCAGCAAACTCCCAAACTCACCATCCACTGGGACAAGACCATGGTGGTCTCCAAATCTATGCCCACCCTTCAAGTGGTCGTCAATCCGCCGCTTCGGCCCGGTGAGCCGCTGGGCGTTGCCGCTTACAAAGCTGTCAAAGACCTGGGCGCCGACTACGTGCGCTATGTGCCGTGGTTGCCTTATCCCAAACTCGGCGTAGCCGAGCTCGAGCCGCCCACGCCGCAAAAGACATCTTGGGACTTCAGCCTGATCGACCCCATGACCAAGGATTTCCTGGCCGCTACCGAAGGCCACCCCGCTGTAATGAACTTCAGCACCAGTCCGGCATGGCTCTACAAGACCGACAAGCCCGTCACCTATCCCGCAGATGCCAACAAGGTGGTGTGGGACTACACGCAGGGCACTGAGCTGCGCGATCCCACCGGCAAGGAGCTTGGCGATTACTACGCGCGCCTGGTCAGCTGGTATGTCAACGGCGGCTTCAGCGATGAAAACGGCGTTCGCCACGATTCCGGCTTTCACTACAAGTTCTCCGTGTGGGAAGTGCTCAACGAGGTGGAATTCGAGCACAAAATGACCGCCGAGCAGTACACCGCGCGCTACGACGCCATCGTCAGCGCGATTCACGAGGTCTCACCGGATACGAAGTTCATGGGCATGGCGCTCGCCGCCCCCAGTGACAATCCACATTACTTCGAGTACTTCCTCAATCCCGCGAACCACAAGACCGGCGTGCCGCTCGATTACATCTCGTATCATTTCTACGCATCGCCGTCCAAAGAGCAGACCCTGGACAACTGGCAGTACACATTCTTCGACCAGGCAAAGGGCTTCTTGAATACGGTGCGGTTTGCCGAGACAATTAGGAAGCGCCTCTCACCCCAGACAAAAACCGATTTAGATGAGCTTGGAGTGATCCTGCCTACCGACAACAAGGCCGGGGACGACGTGCCGCCGCCGGAAGCTTACTGGAATCTGTGCGGTGCCCTCTACGCCTATCTCTACATCGAGCTCTCGCGTATGCAAATCGATCTCATCGGCATGTCGCAAATGGTTGGATATCCCACGCAGTTTCCCAGTGTAAGCATAATGGACTGGCGGACCAACCAGCCCAATGCGCGCTACTGGGTTCTGAAACTAATAAAGGATTCTCTCCATCCAGGCGATCAGCTTGTAGATACGTCCAGCGGTACGAACGATGTGGCCGCTCAAGCGTTTCTCACTCCGCGGGGTCGCAAGTTGCTTCTTGCCAACAAACGCAATCGGCCTGTCTCGGTCGATCTTCCCGATGCGGATAAGGCAGCAGTGCGCACGGTGGATCTCCAGACTGGCGACGGTCCGGCTCGCAGCGTGAAACCGGCGGATGGAAAGATCGAACTGGAACCATTTGCCGTAACCATGGTTAGCTGGTAAACGCGACGGCGGAAAAGACAGAGACGATGAAGAACGAAAGACCACTGCGTGTAGGCCTATGCGGCATCGGCCTCGAAGCTTATTGGAGCCAGTTTGCGGGGCTGGAACAGCGACTAAAGGGCTACGTCGCGCAAGTCGGGGCACGGCTCACGCGCCCCGGCGTCGAGGTAATCAATCTGGGCCTGGTGGACACGCCCGCGCGTTCCAGTAACGCCGGCCACCAGTGCCGCCGCGAAGACATTGACGTCCTCTTTCTTTACGTCACCACCTATGCGCTCTCGAACACCGTCCTCCCTCTCGTCCAGCGTGCTGGAGTGCCGGTTCTGGTGCTCAACCTGCAGCCCGAGGCCGCTATCGATTACAAGTCATTCAATCGCCTCGAAGATCGCACCGCCATGACCGGCGAGTGGCTCGCACATTGTTCCGCATGTCCGGTACCCGAGATCGCCAACCTGCTCATGCGCGCTCAGATTCCCTTTCGCCAGGTCACCGGCGTCCTCAATGAAGAAGCCACCTGGGCAGAGATCGAGCAGTGGCTTGCGGCCGCGCGCGTTTGCTCCGCCCTAGCATCCGCGCGTCTCGGCCTCATGGGCCACTACTACAGCGGCATGTTGGACATCATGACTGACGTGACCCTGGTCTCCATCGCCTTCGGTACTCACATGGAACTGCTTGAAGTGGACGAGTTGAGCGCGCTCTGTGCTGAAGTCAGTGAGAGCGATCTTGCCCGCCGCGTCGAGGAGTTCCACACTGCTTTCGACGTTCAGTCCGACTGCCCACCCGAAGAGCTGCGCCGAGCAGCGCGCACATCCGTCGCTCTCGACGCCTTTGCCGTCCGTCACGATCTTGGCCTCATGGCTTACTACTATAAGGGCTCGGGCGTCGCCGCCAACGAAGACACCATGAGTTCCATCATCCTCGGCACCTCGCTGCTCACCGCCCGCCACATTCCCGTGGCTGGCGAGTACGAGGTAAAAAACGCCATGGCCATGAAGATCATGGATCTGCTTGGCGCGGGCGGCTCGTTTACCGAGTACTACGCCATGGACTTCAACGACGACCTCGTGCTCATGGGCCACGACGGCCCCGGCCATATCGCCATCGCCCAAGGTAAAACCAAGGTCCGCCCGCTCAAGGTCTACCACGGCAAGGTGGGCCGCGGCCTCTCTGTCGAGATGAGCGTCAAATACGGCCCCGTCACGCTGCTCTCGGTGGTCGAGGACCGCGATTGCCGCTTCAAGCTCGTCGTAGCCCAAGGCGAGTGCGTAGCCGGCGAAATCCTTGAGATTGGCAACACCAACAGCCGCTATCGCTTCCCGATTGGCGCCCGCGGCTTCGTCAATGCCTGGAACCAGCAGGGCCCCGCTCACCACTGCGCAGTCGGTGTAGGCCATGTAGCCGCCACGCTGGCCAAGGCCGCCTCCTTCATGGGATTAGGCTTCCACCAGGTCTGCTGAAACGGCGTCTGCCGCTGCTTGCCGGGCCACGAATCCCGCCCGCAACCACCGAATTACGCCCCAACGCCGCAAACACAGACTTCCCGTGCGAACAGTCAGCCGAACGGTTCACAGGGTGGGATGAGAGGCGAAAATCTGGCCTTGGACTGCGTCAGGGGGGTACACTACTTCTTAGCCAAAACTGTCCCAAAACTGGTACGTTGAATAAGAAGGACCTTATTTCCAAGATGGCGTCAAATCCTTATTTTTCCTTGACGGTTTTATTCCTGGCAGCACTGGGTTTTGGGCTCGCCCCGCTGGCCTTGGCGTGGCTCTGGTCCAAGGCGTTTTCGCCGGCTAAACCGAACGCAGTCAAGAACTCCATCTATGAGTGCGGACTGGTGTCCAAAGGCGACGCCTGGGTGCAGTTCCGCTCCGCCTACTACCTGTACGCCATCATCTTTCTTATCTTCGACGTGGAAGCTGTATTCCTGCTGCCCTTTGCGGTAGCGTTTACGGGATTGGGAGCGGCGGCCTGTGCTGCCATGCTGGTATTTGTATTGATGCTTATTGAGGGCCTCGCCTGGGCCTGGGCCAAAGGCGTCCTGACGTGGGCGTAAGAAACAGCTTCCAGCCTCTAGCTCTTAGCTGGAAACTTTCGGGGAGAAGCAAGGTGCGGATCAGAAGCGGTAAAGCTAGCAGCTAGAAGCTCAAGGAGTAAAGCGACTCATGGTAGAAGAAGGACTGAAGATCGAACTGGGCAAGCAGGGCGTCTTCGTTACGACCATCGAGGAGCTCTACAACTGGGGGCGTCGCAACTCCATCTGGCCCATGCAGTTTGGCCTCGCCTGCTGCGCAATCGAAATGATCGCAACCACCATGGCCCGCTACGACCTGGCCCGCTTCGGCGCAGAAGTCTTCCGCCCCTCTCCGCGCCAGGCCGACCTCATGATCATCTCCGGCACGGTCACCAAGAAGATGGCGCCCCAGGTGGTGCGCCTTTACAACCAGATGGCCGAGCCCCGCTACGTCATCGCCATGGGTGCCTGTGCCATCTCCGGAGGCCCATTCAAGCAGGGCTACAACGTCTTGAAAGGGATTGACCGCTACATCCCCGTGGATGTGCACATTCCCGGCTGTCCCCCACGGCCTGAGGCGCTTCTCCAGGCCTTCATTACCCTGCAAAAGAAGATCGACGGCCAGCCTCTCACCGGCGAGGGTCGCCCACGCCATCTGGACTCGGAGGCGCAGGGCGAGTTTCCAGTCCCCGAGCCCGGCGAGCACGATCTTGAACCCTCATCGAACAAGGGCGTTTGGACAGTACCGGTGGTGATTCGCTGATGAAGACGGTAGAAGAAATCAAGTCGGTGATTGAAGCGGCCATCCCAGGTGCGGCGGTGGAGATTGTCCCCAACCCCAGCCCCAGCGGCCAACACTCGCTCCGCCTCGCGCCCAGCCACGCGGTCGAAGTCGCCCAGTTCCTTCGCGACGATGCGGAACTCGCCCTCGATTTTCTCTCCAACTTGACCGGCATCGACTGGCCCGACAAGGAAATCACCGAGAAGGTGAAAGTCACACGCACCGTCACGAAGACCGTTGACGGCGCCGCGCAACAAGTCGAAGAAACCGCCGAAGAGCCCCGCAAACATATCCAGCCCGGCTGTCTCGAAGCGGTCTACCACCTGTTCTCCATAGCGAAAAAGCACGGACCGGTGATCCTGCGCATGCGCACCGTGAATCGTACCGATCAAGTCGAACTGCCGTCTCTAACGCCCATTTGGCGCTCAGCCGAATTCCAGGAGCGCGAAGTCTTCGACCTTTACGGAATCGTCTTCACCGGCCATCCGGACCTACGCCGCCTGCTCATGTGGGAGGGATTCAAAGACCACCCCATGCGCCGCGACTACGTCGATCCGGACGACTACGAATACGAGCCCACCCCGCACGACGCAGTGCTGGCGCGGGCAGCAGCACACAAGGCAGCAACCGAGGGCGCAGCTCAGGAAGGGACGGGTGCCGCACAATGAGCACTTCAGCGTTCCTTCGAGAAAAGATGGAAGAAGGCTGGAACCGTCCGCCCGTCATTTCCCCGGACGGTGAAGGCGAGTTGCTCGAAGTAGCCATGGGCCCGCACCACCCCTCCACACACGGCGTCTTCCGCATGGATGTGGCACTGGACGGCGAGCGCGTCATCCGCCTCAAGCCCGTCTTTGGCTACCTGCACCGCAACCACGAAAAGATTGCCGAGGGCACCAGCTACCTGGCCTCGATGCCCTATACCGACCGGCTGGACTACTTCTGTTCGCTCACCAACAACTGGGCCTACGCACTGGCGGTCGAAAAGCTCACCGGCCAGGCGGTCCCTGAGCGCGCCGAGTACATTCGCGTCATCCTCGCCGAGCTCACTCGCATTCAGAATCACGCCTCCGCCATCGGCTTCCTCATTCAGGAGATGGGCGCCAGCGGCACGCCGCTCATGTACGCCTTCAAGGAGCGCGAAAAGATTCTCGACCTCTTCGAAGTGCTCACCGGCTCGCGCATGATGTGCAACTACATGCGCTTCGGCGGCTGTCGCGTGGACGTTTCCGCGGCCTGGCTCGATGCTGCGCGAAAAGTGGTAGCCGGTCTGCCCTCTTTTATTGATGAGTTTGAAAACCTGCTCAGCGGGAACGAAATCCTCATGGCACGCTGCCAGGGAATAGGTGTTTTGCGCCCCGAGCTGGCCGTCAACGCGGGCGTTACCGGCCCCATGCTGCGCGGCTCGGGCGTCAACTACGACATCCGTAGAGTCGACCATTACGGCATCTACGACCGCTTCAAGTTCCGCGTGCCGCTCGGCGATCATGGCGATGTCTACGACCGCTACATGGTGCGAGTTCTGGAGATGCGGGAGTCCATCACCATCCTGAATCAGGCGCTGAAGGAGATTCCCGGCGGCCCCATCATGGATCCCAAAGCGAAGATTCGCGGTTTCCGCCCCAAGCCGGGGGAGGCATACGGCCGCATCGAAGCGCCCAAGGGCGAACTGGGCTTTTATCTCATCAGCGACGGCGGCCCAAACCCCTATCGCTACCGGGTGCGCCCGCCAAGTTTGATTAACCTGACAGTGCTCGAAGATATGTGTCTCGGCACCAACGTAGCCGACGTAGTCCTGATCTTCGGCAGCGTCGACATTGTGCTGGGAGAAGTGGATCGATGAAGTAGGACCTGGGGACTGGGGATCAGGACCCATGTGCGTTTGCAGTTTTGAATGGGCACGGCTTTAGCCGTGCCGCAAAGGAGCCAAATAAGTATGGGGCTTTAGCTCCTGAGGAAAAACCAGCTTCGCCAGGAACATCTTTCTGTACACCTGACGAATCATAATTCGGACTTGCCGCCGAAGTTATTTGCGGAAAGAAAGCGCTGAAAGCTAGCAGCTAGAAGCTGCATATCGGAGGGTTCATTTGCTGGGCGAGGGAATACTGAAGGGCATGGCAGAGACGGCAAGAAACTTTGCCGGCAGCTTTGTCTCCAAGGAGCGGCTCACCACGGTCGAATATCCGGAAGAGCGGATCGCTCCGGTCGAAAATGCACGCGTCTTCCCCTTCCTCGTGTACGACACCGCCGACTGGGAAGCTGGACTGCGCTGCGTGGCCTGCCAGATATGCGAAAAAGAGTGCCCGCCCAAGTGCATCTATATAGACAAGTCCAAAGATAAGAAGCCTGATGCCGTCGGCAAGCCGCAGTTCTATCCCACCCGCTTCGACATCGACGTCTCCGTCTGCATGAGCTGCCAGATCTGCGTTGAAGTCTGCCCCTTCGAAGCCATCAAGATGGATACCGAGTTTGAGCTGGCCACCAACGACCGCTTTGGCGGCCTGCTGCTCGACCGCAAAAAGCTCGCCAAGTCCAACGAGTACTACCACCAGATTCATTCCACCGAAGCCTCCGAAGTAGACGCCCGCCTGGCCGCGGAGAAGGCCAAGGCCGACGCCAAGGCCAAGGTAACCGCCGATGCAGCCGCTGCAAAAGCCGCCGCACCGCCCGCAGCACCACCGCCACCCAAGCCAGCAGCCATACCTGAAGGAGCAGGAGACTAGCCCATGATCGCGACGATGGACCAGATCTTTGTTCTCCTCCAGCACTGGCTGGTGGCGTTTCTGCCCGCGGGTCTACAGCAGGCGGCTGCGGTGCTGCTCAGCGTGGTGGTCATTGTATGCCTGTTTCCGGCACTGTTTGCTATGGCCGTGTGGATGGAGCGCAAGGGCCTGGGGCGGATGCAGAACAGGCTAGGACCGAATCGCGTGGGACCGTTTGGACTCCTGCAGCCGATAGCCGACGGCATCAAGTCGCTGACCAAGGAAGACATCGTCCCGCTCAGCGCCAATGCCCCGGTACACTTTCTCGCCCCACTGGTGCTGGTGGTCGCGGTCTTCATGGGCTTTGCAGTGCTCCCTATGGGCCGCAACATGGTGCTCGTCGATATGGACGCCGGCCTGCTCTTCTTCTTCGCCATGGGCGCGGCCACTGAGTTATCCGTCTTCATGGCCGGCTGGTCGAGCCGCAACAAGTATTCGCTCCTCGGAGCCATGCGCGCCGTAGCCCAGATGATCAGCTACGAAGTGGTGCTGCTGCTTTCCAGCGTAGCCGTAGTCATGATTGCCGGCTCGCTCTCGCTCACCAAAATCGTCGAAGCGCAGAACCAATACACCTGGGGCTTGCCGCACTGGTACATCTTTACGCCTTGGGGACTCGCTGGCTTCATCATGTACGCCATCGCGGCCACCGCGGAGACCAACCGCTCCCCCTTCGATCTGCCTGAAGGCGAGTCGGAACTGGTCGCCGGCTACCACACTGAATACTCCGGCTTCAAATTCGCGCTCTTCTTCCTCGGCGAATATCTGGCTATGTTCTCCATCTCCGGCCTCGGAACCACTCTCTTTCTCGGCGGATGGTCCGCCCCGTTCTCGTTCCTCACCTTTATCCCGTCCTGGATCTGGTTCTTCTCCAAGCTCATGCTTTCCATCTTCGTGTTCATCTGGATGCGCGGAACTCTTCCACGCCTGCGCCAGGACCAGCTGATGAACTTCGCGTGGAAGTTCGTCCTGCCCTTCACCCTGCTCAACCTGATGGTCACCGCGCTCTGGCGATTCATGGGCGATGGATGGGAGCGTTGGGTAGTCTGTTCGGCGATCCTGATTGCCGCCTACGTCGTCATGGGTCGCGTTGGTATGTTCAGGGAACACCTCGGGCCAAGGAGATACCGCTATGCCGAATAATGTTTGCGGAAAGAAAATGCATGCGGAGCGCTCAGGCACCGAAACGCTCAATCGTTCAAACGAAACTGGGTGCCCCACCCTCGCCGCGTCTTTGTTTTTGCGGCTAGGGTGGGATTCCACCGCCATTGAAAGGATGGTCAGCCGATGAGCCCCGTCTTCTATCTGGTTTCGGCTCTCGCTGTCGCCGGCGGTCTCGCTGCGGTGATGCTCAAGAACACGGTGCACTGCGCCCTCGCACTCACCGCGGCCTTTGCCGGACTCGCGCTCCTGTTCCTGGAACTCGACGCCCAGTTTGCAGGCTTCGCGCAAATTCTTGTCTACATCGGCGCGGTCGCCATCCTCATCGTTTTTGCGATTCTGCTCACTCGCGGCTCTGAAACTCCCAAGGATGGAGTCTACAGCCGCAACTGGCTCGCCGGCCTTGTGATTGCTGCCGCAGTTTTTTCTGTGCTCGGCTGGGCAGTCCTCCAGAGCGTCAGCGCATTTTCGAACGAAACAGCAGTTCCCGCCGTTACGGTCCATGACATAGGCGTTGCGCTTGTGGGCCGCTACGTTCTCCCTCTTGAAATCGTCGCTCTGCTGCTTACCGCCGCAACCATTGGCGCAGTCATCGTCGCCATGCACGAGAAAGACGGTGCTCGATGACGCCGCTTGCAGGGTATCTCCTGGTCGCCGCCTTGCTGTTTGCCATCGGCCTAGCCGGTGCGCTTACGCGCCGCAACGCCATCCTCGTGCTCATTGGCATCGAGCTTATGCTCAACGCCGCCAATTTGAATCTGATTGCCTTCTGGCGCTACGGGCCGCATCCTGAAGCGCTCACCGGCATGATGTTCGCCATCTTCTCAATTGCCGTAGCCGCGGCTGAAGCTGCGGTAGGACTGGGCCTGGTCATCTCCATCCATCGCCACGCGCACACCACCGATCTAGACCAGATGAACAGGATGAAGGGGTGAAGGATTGATGCAAGAAACAATTTCATTCACTCCGCAGCTGGCCACCTCTCCGATTACGGAGATTTTGTGGCTGATCCCCGCTGTGCCCATCGTGGCCTCCGGCGTCATCGCGCTGCTCAAACAGGAGAAGCGCAAACTCGCCGCTACGCTTTCCATCGGCTCACTCGGCATCTCGCTCCTCCTCTCATTAGCCGCATTCGCGCACGTCGTCGCCGCATGGACGCATGGCCTCACTGTCCGCGAGACCGTCAACTTCACCTGGCTCCAGTTCGGCACAACCAACGTTGACCTCGGCTGGATCCTTGATCCGCTTTCCGCAATCATGTTGGTGATGGTCAGCCTCGTCGGCCTGCTCATCTTCATCTACACCACCGGCTACATGGCCCACGACGAAAACTACACCCGCTTCTTCTGCTTCCTGTCCCTCTTCGCGGGAGCGATGCTGGGCGTCGTCATCTCGAACAGCATCTTGCTCCTGTTCATGAACTGGGAGTTGGTCGGTCTCACCTCCTATCTGCTCATCGGTTTCTGGTATCACAAGCCCTCTGCCGCCGCAGCCGCGAAAAAAGCCTTCCTTACCACGCGCGTAGGCGACATCTTCTTCCTCCTCGGAATTGTCTGGCTCTTCTCCGAGACAGGCACTCTGCTCTTCTATAACCACGGCGCAGGATCCATGGAAGGCTGGGCCCTAACCGGATTGTTGGCGCAGCCCGCGGCCCTTGGCCTCACCGCCGCCGGTGCCATCGGCCTGCTCATCTTTGCCGGAGCCGCAGGCAAGAGCGGCCAGCTTCCTCTCCACGTGTGGCTGCCCGACGCGATGGAAGGTCCCACGCCTGTCTCTGCGCTCATTCACGCGGCCACCATGGTTGCCGCCGGCGTCTACCTCATCGCCCGCGTCTACCCGCTCATGCAGGCTAGCGCCCTCACCGGCGGAACCACAACCGCCCTCACCGTCGTCACCTGGGTCGGCGCATCCACCGCAGTCTTCGCAGCGCTCATCGCGGTAGGGCAGAACGACATTAAGCGCATCCTCGCTTACTCCACCGTCTCGCAACTCGGCTACATGATGGCCGGCCTCGGCATCGGCGGCGTCGCAGTCGGCATGTTCCACCTCATCACGCACGCCTTCTTCAAGGCGCTGCTCTTCATGGGCGCAGGCTCCGTGATACACGGCGTCCACGAAGAACAGGACATACGCCGCATGGGTGGCCTCAAGTCCGACATGCCGCTCACGTTCATCACCTACGCCATCGGTATGCTGGCTCTCTGCGGATTCCCGCTCGTCTTCTCCGGTTTCTGGAGCAAGGACGGCATTCTCGAAGCCGCGCAGCATTGGAGCGTGGCCAAGGCGCCGTTTTACATGCTCATCTTCGGCGCGCTGCTTACCGCCTTCTATATGACGCGGCAAGTGAGCTACGTCTTCTTCGGCTACAATCGCAGGCACAAATCGGTGCATGAAAGCCCCTCAGTCATGACCATCCCACTGGCGATCCTGGCCTTCTTCGCCATTGCATTAGGCGCGATCGGAACTCCAGCCTGGCCGTGGTTCCGGGCCTTTCTTGAAGGCCGCTCTGCCGGCTTCAGCCTGCACGGTTTTGCCGAGCCCGGCCTGCTCGCCCTCATGGCAACTTCATCCGTGGTCGTATTCCTCGGCTTTGGCCTCGGCTGGTCGCTCTACGGCAACAAATCCCCGGAACCCGAAACCCCGGATGCTCTTGAAAAGTCTGTGCCCTGGCTCTGGGCCGTCCTGCGCGACAAGTTCTATGTGGATGAGCTTTACGGAGCTACAGTGATTGCCTTCTACGCGTGGTGGGCGCGCGTTGCCGACTGGTTCGACCGCCGCGTCTGGGGCGGATTGGTCACCGGCGTTGCGTTTGCTTTCGGCCTTTGGGCGCAGTTGAACCGCTTTCTCGATACCAACGTAGTGGACGGCGGCTTCGACAAAGGCTGCGAAGAGCTCTCCACAGGTGGCGGCATGCTGGCAGGTGTGCAGAGCGGCCGAGTACAAACCTACCTGAGAATCCTGGCGCTCGCCGTCGTTGCGCTGGTTGGAATTCTGATCTGGAGCGCCCGGTCATGATCGAATCGACGCCCGCATTGACGACCGGATTGCCCGTACTAACGCTGTTGACCGTGCTTCCCCTCGCAGGAGCGGCCATCGCGCTCTGCTCCGGCAAACACGCGCGCGCCGTGGCACTCTTCACGACCATTGCAAGCCTCGCGCTGGCCCTCTTCATCTGGAGCAGCCTGCCTCTCGATGGAAGCATGGGCATGGTCGAACGCGTCTCCTGGGCGCCGTCGCTTGGCATCGAGTATCACCTCGGCGTCGACGGCCTGGGAGCGCTGATGCTGGTGCTCGCGGCCATCGTCACGCTCATGTCGGTCGATGCGGCCCACCGCGTACACCATCAGCCGAACCTCTACTTTGGCCTGGTCCTCATCCTCGAGTCCGGCCTCTTCGGTTCCTTCACCGCGCTCAACTTCTTCCACTGGTTCTTGTTCTGGGAGATTAGTCTCATCCCAGCCTTCTTCCTCATCAAGCTTTGGGGCGGAACGCTCCGCGGCCCGGCGGCCACACAGTTCTTCGTCTATACCATGGCCGGTTCCGTGGCCCTGCTGCTTTCGTTCCTCGCCGTCTTTCTCTCCACAGGCAGCATGGACTTCGGCTACCTCACCCAGCTCGCTTCCACCGGCGCACTGGAGAAGATGGTCACCACGCACCTCGGCCCGGTCACCATCTGGCTCGCTATTGGTGTCCTCGCCGGCTTCGCGGTCAAGGTGCCCATGATCCCGTTCCACACCTGGCTGCCCGCCGCGTACGCAGAAGCGCCTTCGCCAGTCACCATGCTCCTCACCGGAGCAATGTCGAAGATGGGCGTCTACGGTCTGCTGCGGATCGCGCTTCCGCTCTTCGGCCACCAGATCTCGCAGATGCGCACGCCGCTTCTTGTTCTCGCCGTCGCCACCGTGGTCATGGGCGCCTGGGCCGCCGCCGCACAGAAAGACCTCAAGCGCGTCTTCGCGTACTCATCGGTCAACCACCTCGGCTATTGCCTGCTCGGCATCTTCGCGCTGGCCGTTCCCGCGGCCGGAGCAGCCGCGCAAGCCAGCCAAGCCGCGGTGCTCAACGGCGTCATCTTACAGATGTTCAACCACGGCGTCACCGCGGCAGCACTGTTCTGGTTCGTAGCCATGCTCCAGGAGCGCACTGGCGGCCATCGCGGCATCGACCAGTTCGGCGGCATCCGCAAACCCGCTCCGGTGCTCGCCGGCCTCATGGGCATCGTGCTCTTCTCATCGCTCGGCCTGCCCGGCCTCAACGGCTTCGTCGGCGAGTTCCTCATCTTCCGCGGCGTCTTTCCGCTAGCCTGGGTTGCTGCAACGGTTTCCGTCCTCGGCCTGCTGGTCACCGCCGCCGTAATTCTCACCGTCATTCAAAAAGTATTCACCGGCCCCGTGCCCGAGCATTGCGTCGGCTTTCCTGATCTGCACCATGGCGAACGAATGGCAATGATTCCGGTTATCGTCCTGATGCTGATCATCGGCCTAGTGCCTCAACTTATTGTGGACAGCGTGAACCCAACGGTAGTTAATCTGCTGGCTCACTGGAGATTTTAGATGTTGGCGTGGACGATCTATCTCTCGTTTGCCGGGGCGCTTGTCGAGGCCCTCTTGCCCAAGGGCAAGGCAGGCTTGGCGCGCTGGTTTGCGCTAGCCGTCGCTGTGCTGGGCCTCTTGCACGCAGTCGGAGGCTTTGCCGCCGGCATGGGCCAAGGCCGCACGATCATTGTCGACATTCCGTGGGTGCCCTCCATGGGCATCCACTACCTTCTCGCCGCCGACGGCATCAGCCGCGTACTCGTGCTGCTCACCGGCCTTGCCGCCGTCGCTGGCATTCTCTTCAGTTGGAACGTCGTACATCGTACCAACGAGTTCTTCGCCTTCTATCTCGCGCTCATCGGCGGCGTCTACGGCGTCTTCCTCAGCTTCGACCTCTTCCTTCTCTTTGTCTTCTACGAGATCGCCATCGTTCCCAAGTACTTCCTCATCGCCATCTGGGGCTCCACGCGCCGCGAATATGGAGCCATGAAGCTTGCGCTCTACTCCTTCGTCGGCTCGGCCATGGTGCTCATCGGCCTGCTGGCCGCCTACTCCACCT
The DNA here is from genome assembly GCA_035945795.1 of Occallatibacter sp. Classification (GTDB taxonomy): domain Bacteria; phylum Acidobacteriota; class Terriglobia; order Terriglobales; family Acidobacteriaceae; genus Telmatobacter. The sequence goes on along the minus strand of DASYZU010000021.1, from coordinate 30,712 downwards.
CGGGTAGCCACTCCACCAGCCTCATCGATCTTGCCCACGCCGGCTTGCCGGTCAACTTTCAGATGTGGTGCTTTCCGCTCGTCTTTACCGGCTTTGCAATTCTTGCTGGCATGTGGCCCTTCCACACTTGGGCGCCCACCGGCCACGTAGCTGCGCCCACCGCCGCCTCCATGCTCCTCGCAGGAGTAGTCATGAAGCTCGGCGCATACGGCTGTCTGCGCGTCGGAATCTGGCTCTTCCCACACGGTCTCGACCCCTGGGGATTCTCCTTCATCGGCATCAGTTCCTGGCGCGACGTCTTCGCGATCCTCGCCGTCATCGGCATCGTCTACGGCGCGCTGGTCGCTCTGGCGCAGACCGACTTCAAATTCGTCATCGGCTACTCCAGCGTCAGCCACATGGGCTTCGTGCTCCTCGGCCTGATGACGCTCAACCAGATCGGCCTCACCGGCGCAGTCCTGCAAATGTTCTCCCACGGCGTCATTGCCGGCTTGCTCTTCGCCATCGTCGGCCGCATCGTTTACGACCGCACCCACACGAGACAGCTAGCCGAACTCGAAACCATGCATCTGGCCAAGCGCCTGCCCTTCGCTGCCTGGGCCTTCGTCATCGCTGGAATGGCCTCCATGGGCCTGCCGGGCTTCTCCGGCTTCGTCGCCGAGTTGCAAGTACTTGTCGGTGCGTGGATCGCCAAGCCCTGGTGGACGATCGCCGCCGGTGTCGGCATCGTGGTCGGCGTCGCATACACCTGGCGTGCCCTGCAGAAAGCCTTCTTCAGCGACAACTTGCCCACACCGGATGAGCATCCGAAGACTGGCTGGCACGATCTCGGCGCCATCACCTGGCCAGAGATCACAGGCGTAGTCATGCTCGCCGGAGTCAGCCTCTTCGTTGGCCTCTATCCAAGAATTCTTCTCGACACCATCGAGCCGGCCGTAAAAGCTTTGCTTGCGGGAGGGGGACAATGAACTACTTCGATCTCTTCCGCGCAACACTACCGGAAACAGCCCTCGAAATCGCGGTGCTCCTCGTGCTGGTCGTCGACCTCGGCTTCCTCCGCAAAGCCGCCCTCAAGACCCGCGTCGCCATTGCGTCGCTCCTCGGTGTCGCCGGCTGCGGCGCAGCATTGTGGGGAATCGGTGTTCAGACTGGATTCGGGTTAAATGTGGGCGAGTCTCTAGTTCTCGCGATTGGCGGGGGCACTGCTGTGGCACAGGTAGGAATTCTCGTGCTGACCGCGTTGACACTTCTTTTGCTGATCGATTCAGATTTCACACGACATGTTGGAGAGTATGTTGCCGTAGTGTTGATGGCTGCCGCAGGCGGATTACTTGTAGCGAGCGCGCGCGATCTGTTGGTGATCTTTGTCGGCTTGGAGCTGCTGAGCCTGGGTCTCTATATCCTGACCGCATTTGCCAAGAGTTCTGGAATGAGTGCCGAGGCAGCACTGAAGTATTACCTTTTCGGCGGCATGTCTGCGGCGTTCCTTCTGTTCGGGTTTAGCTATCTCTATGGACTTAGCGGCAGCACAGACCTGTATTGGATTCAATATTCGATTGGAGAGTCGGGAGCGAGTCCGCTTCTCTATATCGCCTGGATTCTCATTGTTGCTGGTCTCGGCTTCAAGGTGGCCGCCGTTCCATTTCATCTGTGGGCGCCGGATACCTACGAAGGCGCGCCGGCATCGGCAGCAGCTTTCATTGCATCAGTCTCAAAAGTTGCCAGCTTTGCGCTCCTGCTGACCATTGGTGGAAACCTGCTCACGCCCGGCGGTCCCATCTCCGGGCAAGCAGCAGTTGTTGAACACTATTTGCGCAATGAGTATCTGACATGGCAGCCATTGGCTGTAATTTTGCTCGTTGTGGCTGCGGCATCGATGGTCTTGGGCAATCTGGCCGCCCTGGCACAAGTGAGTGTGCGGCGACTGCTGGCGTATTCGGCAATTGCGCATGCCGGCTATATCTTGCTCGGAATCGGTGTGCATCCTACATATTCGGGGCAGGGAAATCCTTTCTACTTCTTCCTCAGCACAACCGGTCCCGCGTTCCTAAGCACCAACGCCGTCCTCTACTACATCCTCACCTACGGCCTCACCACCATCGGCGCCTTCGGCGTAGTCTCAGTCATCGAGCGTGCCACCGGCAGCGACCGCCTCGATTCCTTCCTTGGCCTCCACAAGCGCAACCCGCTGCTGGCCGCAGTGATGCTTGTGCTGTTCCTCTCGCTCGCCGGCATCCCGCCTCTGGTCGGCTTCTGGGCCAAATTCAACCTCTTCGCCGCAGTGCTCAGCCTTTCAGCAGGCCGTGTTCCGTTTGCACTTGTCGCTCTGGCCGTCGGCATGAGCGCCGTCTCCCTCTATTACTATCTGCAGGTCCTCAAGCGCGCCTACGTCATGCCCGCCGCGGACGAAACCCCCATCAAGGCGCATCCAGCCACGCTGATTGTCCTGCTCGCGATTGCCGCCGCAGTTGTCGTCCTTGGCTGCTTCCCCGCCTTGCTGCAGGGCTGGATCGCGAGCTTCTACCCTTCGCTGTAACTCCTCACTAAATCTGGGTGCCCATCCATGAAACAGCCTCATCGTTTCAAGGGTGCGAATACGCGGACTCGAAGCAAAACAAAGGCCGTTCGGAGAACGTTTCTCTCCGAACGGCCTTTTGATTTCTAGCTCGGCGTCAGTACTTTACGATGGCCGTGAACGAGTCCGGCTTCAGGCTGGCGCCGCCCACCAGGGCTCCGTCGATCTCTTCCTGACCAATCAGCGAAGTTGCGTTGTCCGGCTTCACGCTGCCGCCGTAAAGAATCCGCATCGCCGCCGCCACGTCGGCGCCCAGCAACTTTGCCACTTCCGCGCGAATGATTTTGTGCGCGTCGACAGCAATCTCCGGCGTCGCGGTCTTGCCCGTACCGATGGCCCACACCGGCTCATACGCAATCACAATCGGCGCGGCAGCAGCTGCCGTAACGCCCGCGAACGCCCCGGTGATCTGCGTCTTCAGCACGTGAGCAGTCTTGCCCGCCTCGCGCTCCTCCAGCACTTCGCCCACGCACACCACGGGCACCACGCCATGCTTCAGCGCCGTGTGCAGCTTCTTGTTCACAATCTCGTCCGTCTCGGCAAAATATTGCCGCCGTTCGGAGTGGCCAATCAGTGTATGCGTCCCACCCACGGCCAGCAGCTGTCCCACGGAGGTCTCGCCGGTATAAGCGCCCTCCTCGGCAAAGTGAATGTTCTGGCATCCGACGGCCACGTTCGAGCCCTTTGCGGCAGCAATCACCGTAGGCAGCAGAACAGGCGAGGGAAACAGGGCAATCTCGTCGCGCGTGTGTCCTGCAACGAGCGGCAGAAACGCATCCACAAACGCCTTCGCTTCTGCAGGCGTCTTGAACATCTTCCAGTTGGCAGCAATCAGTGCTTTACGCGGCATTTTTCTTCTTTTCCTCAAGTCAATTTTAGCGGATGGAATTCAGGTGCTCGGGTGACGGCGGGCACAGCGGTGAATAAAAGAAACTGCGGCGCTGAAAGAGCTGGCGGGTGGTTCTACGAGCCCGATCCCAAAACCGCGGTCAAATCACCTGGCACCGCACCCTTCAGGAAAGTGGCCCGATGATCGGGATCGCCCAGGTCCATCGTGAAGTGATGCCACACACCGTCTTGCAGCACGCCCATATTCCACGGCCCTGAAACCGAGTCGGAAAACTGCCACACGATGTGGTACCCGTCCTCGTTGGTGAATCCTTCTCCGTCCGCCTGGATGATCGCATCCCCGCGCTCCCAAAGCGCCGAACGCAGCGCATGCAGGGCATTGCCGCCTTCCACCGTCTCCGCACCCTGCAGGTGTTGGAACGCGTAGACCGTCTTCACGGCAGCCAGATAATTCTCCAGCCATTGAACGCCGCTCTTCGGCCTGCAATCCCGCAGATCCTCAATGAAGTCCGCAATCTCATCCTGGCCGGCAGAACCGTCTAACACAAGATTGCGTTCAATCAGTGCGACCTCGACCTCGTCGATCCCAGCCAGTAGAAGAGTCTCCCATTCCTCTTCCGTTCCTTCTTCAATCAGGAGTTTGTACTCAGGGTGCTGTCCCTGAATCAACTCCGCGAGCTCTTCGAAGGGAGGGGACTCTTCATCTTTCGACAGGACACGTGTGTAATATCCCACTGTTCTTCTCCTCCCTGACGACAAGCACCTCTCATAATAAAAAGCCCCGCATCCAGCACGCAATCTGCGCTCGATGCGGGGCCTTGTTGGTCCGGAGTGCGGAAGAGCTACTTGTCCGTCAGCGCCTCAACTCCTGGCAGCTTCTTGCCCTCAAGAAACTCCAGCGAAGCCCCGCCGCCGGTCGAGATATGCGTGATCTGGTCAGCCACGCCGGCCTGGTTGATCGCCGATACCGAATCGCCGCCGCCGATGATCGAGATAGCCGCCTTGTTGGCCGCCACAGCCTTGGCAATTGCGTTCGTTCCCACAGCAAACCGCGGAAATTCGAACACGCCCGCCGGTCCGTTCCACACAATCGTCCGCGCCGTCGAAACCACAGCTTCAATCGCCGCGATCGACTTGGGACCGATGTCCAGACCTTGCCAATCGGCCGGAAAGTTGACTGACGTATCCCACGGCTGCGTCTTGGCGTCCGCTGCAAAATTGTCGGCGAGAATGTTATCGACCGGCAGCAGCAACTTAACGCCCTTCGCCTTTGCCTTGTCGAGAGCCGCCTTCGCCATATCAATCTTGTCTTCTTCAACAAGGCTCTTGCCTGTCGTCACGCCCAGCGCGCGCTGGAACGTATAGGCCATGCCGCCAACGATCACCAGCGTATCCACCTTGTCCAGCAGGTTATCGATCACGTCAATCTTGCCCGAGATCTTTGACCCGCCGATGATGGCTACAAACGGCTTCTCCGGCGCTTCCAGAGCCTTGCCCAGGTAGGTGATCTCCTTCTCCATCAGCAGCCCTGCCACGGATGGCTTCAGATAATGTGTGATGCCCTCGGTAGAAGCATGCGCGCGGTGCGCCGAGCCAAAGGCGTCGTTCACGTAGACTTCAGCCAGCGAAGCCAGCGCCTTCGAGAACTCTGGATCGTTGGCTTCCTCTTCAGCGTGGTAGCGCAGATTCTCCAGCAGCAGCACCTGTCCGGATTCAAGCTGGCGGGCCATTTCGCTGGCTATGTCGCCGATGCAGTCCGGCGAAAAAGCGACGTTCACACTCTCGCCAAGTTTCTTGTCCAGCAGTTCGCGCAGCCTGTCAACCACTGGGCGCAACGAGTATTTTGGATTCGGTTTTCCCTTGGGCCGGCCCAGGTGCGAGGCCAAAATCACCTTGGCCCGTTTCTGGAGCGCGTAAACAATAGTTGGCAGTGTGGCCATAATACGGGTGTCGTCGGTAATGGTCGAGCCGTCTTTGGTCAGAGGTACGTTGAAATCGACGCGGATGAACACCCGCTTGTTGGCCAAATCGATGTCGCGAATGGAGAGCTTGGGCATGGGACTGTGCCTTCCTTGGTATCGTCCTTGACGTTCGGTTACTTTTTGGTTTCGGAGCCGGATTTCGAGTCGGGAATCACGGCGTCCATCTCGATTTCAATGCGCCAAGCGGGATTGAGCAGTCGAGCCACAACCACCATGGTAGCCGCAGGCCTCACCTCGGAGAAAAACTCCCCATGCACGCGGCCCACGGCTTCCCAGTCTTCCGTGCGGGTCAGGTACATGCGCGTGCGGACTACGTGGTCAAACGACGCGCCGGCCTTCGCCAAAGCATCAGCCGCGATCGCAAAGACGCGTCGCGTCTGTCCTGCGGCATCCAGGTCGTCCGCGCCCACCGGGCCTGTCCCAGACAAATGTACAGCGTTCCCTACGCGCACCGCGCGGGAAAAGCCGATGATAGGCTCGAAGGGAGAACCGCCCGTGATCTTCTGTCGCATGGTCTCTTCAGTCAAAAGCAAATAGCGGACTACAAGCAGTGTTCAGCGGTCGTTCTTCTGTCCACTGTTCACTGCCCACTGTCCACTGTCTTCGTTACAGCCCCTTCTTTTCCAGGAAGCCGATCAGGTCGACCACGCGGTTGGAATAGCCCCACTCGTTGTCGTACCAGCTCAGAACCTTCACGCTCTGGCCCACTACCTTGGTCAGCGGCGCGTCCACAATCGAGCTGCGCTTGTCGCCTTTGAAGTCCGAGCTCACCAGTTGGTTCTCGTCGTAGCCAAGAATGCCCTTGAGCTCGCCGTCGGCGGCAGCCTTCAGAGCGGCATTCACGGCCTTCGCGTCGGTCGTCTTCTCGCTGATGAAGGTCAGGTCGACGATCGAAACGTTCGGTGTAGGAACGCGAATTGCAAAGCCGTCTAACTTGCCGGAGGTCTCCGGAATAACCAGCTTCAGAGCCTTGGCGGCGCCGGTCGAGCTGGGAATCATGCTCAATGCGGCGGCGCGGGCGCGGCGCAGGTCCTTGTGCGGTGTGTCAAGAATGACCTGGTCGTTCGTGTAGCTATGAATCGTAGTCATGATACCCGAAACGATCCCGCAATGTGCAAGCAGTACCTTGACCACCGGTGCCAGACAATTGGTCGTGCAGCTGGCGTTTGAGATCACATTGTGCTTCGCTGCGTCGTACTTGTTTTCATTGACGCCGAGCACGAGCGTGATGTCTTCGTTCGTGGCCGGTGCGGAGATGATGACCTTCTTCACCGTCGTGCCCAGGTGAGCCTTCGCCTTGGCCGCGTCGGTGAAGAACCCGGTGGATTCAACCACGATCTGAGCGCCCACTTCCGCCCAGTTCAGCTTGGCGGGATCGCGCTCGGCATAGACCTTGATCTTCTTGCCGTCCACGGCGATAAAGTCGCCGCCGGCGACGACTTCGTTCTTCAGGTTGCCCAGAATTGAGTCGTACTTCAGCAGGTGGGCCAGCGTGGCGGGGCTGGTCAAATCGTTGACAGCAACAAATTCGATTTCAGGGTTGCCAAGCGCGGCGCGAAAGACATTACGGCCAATCCGGCCGAAGCCATTGATACCAACCTTTACTGCCATGTGTGATTTCTCCTTCGTGGTTGAGGCTGTGGTTTGTGCTCAGAAAATGTGCGTCTGGAATGTGCCAAAATGGCGATTCTACCAAACTCTTGATCGTATCATTCTGGGCAACGGTGCAGAAATGAAAACGCTTCAATCCCATTCCGCGCCCGTTTCGGTATATCAAACCGCTCACCGCTAGGATGCTTTCCACAGTGGGGAACTGTATGTGACGGAGTGCACACCATTTGCAGCACGCGGCGCAAGTATGTTATTCCGGTATCACTACGAAGGTGTTCAACTCGGCATGAGAAGACGTTCCAGACGCGCTCCTAATACTTCCGAATCTACAGGTAAGATTGGCCAGGAACTCCCATCGAATCAACCAGCTCCGCTGGTTCCGTTCTATCCTGACGACCCTCCCGCCAAGGCCCCCGCCCAGCAGCCCCGTGCCCAGCGTACCCCGGACGCCAGCCCCAGTGTCCCCGCTAGGCACGCTGCGCAGCCACGGCCAGCCGCCGCGCCACGCCCTCCCAGGCAGGAGCGAACCGCCCAGCCTGCATGGAATGAGCCGGAAGGCTCAGGACGCTTCGAACTCGAAACCCAGCCGGAGATGCCGGTTGCGCACGCGCCGGAGGCCGCCGAGCGCTCGCCCCAGGCTCCCAAAGGCTTCGTTGTACTCGCCATAGGCCTGCCCGGCTCGGGAAAGACCACCTGGTTCGGCCGCCGCGGCATTACCCCGCTCTCCAGCGACCTACTGCGTAACATCCTCTTCGACGATGTCGAAGAGCAGCGCTACCAGGGCCTGGTCTTTTCCACCCTCCGTTCGCTCCTGCGCGCCCGGCTCATCGCCCGCATGCCTGCAAACTACGTGGACGCGACCAATCTTTCCATCCACGAGCGCCGCCAGTGGATCAAGATGGCCAAGAGCTTCGGCTACGAAGTGCAGGCGGTCTTCTTCGATGTGCCCCTCGAAGTCTGCCTCGAGCGCAACCGCAAGCGCGACCGCTCGGTCAGCGAAGACATCATGCGCAAGATGGCCGAAAAACTCAAACCCCCGGTCTTTGAAGAAGGCTTCGAAAAGATCACCGTAGTCCGCGTCAAAAGCAACGGCTAGGTCTTTGACCGCTTGTTTTTGCATCATCTCCGTGCCCCATCCTTTCGCCTTTTTGCTGGCGAAAGGGAGGGAATGCACAAATCTCAAAAGTACGAATTCACTGGGTCCGAGGCCTGGTTCCGGCAGCAAATCCCATGGGTACTCCTCTTCGTTCTGCAATAAGATCGCTTCGCACTATCGATGCCCGCGGAAAACTCCCTGCGGGCATCTTGATTCCATATCTGCTGATCTTTGCCCTGTCGATCACTTCCTGCCATAAAAAGACGGCGGCTCCCGTTCAACAAAGCCAGCAGCTCGCTCCCCCGCAGCCGGCAGGCACGCCCGCTCCAAGCCCAGAGGAGCAATCCTGCCAGGCCTTCGTGCAGAACTTTTACGACTGGTATTGGAACCGGTTTGCCGAGCAAGCCAACCATCTGGACTTTGACTTGCATAAGTTGCCCAATGTCGAAACTGTCCTGAAGCGCAAGCCTTCCGTTTTGAGCCCCGAACTAACCCAATTGCTTTCTGATGACGAGAAGAAGAAACAGGTGACTCACCAGATTGGCAATCTGGACTTCGATCCTTTTTGGGGTAACCAGGATGCTCAAGGACTGTACGTCGTCAATCGTGTTTCGGTAGCCGGGGATCGGTGCAAGGCGAGTATCCTGCAAGGCGACGAGATTGCGGAATTGAAAAGATCGGGCTCATCCTGGCTTTTTGTAAACTTCTATTATTGCTTTACTGCCTACGACAGCACGTTAGGAAGAAACTGTCCGGACAGCGATCTAGTACAGATTCTCAAGCAGTAAAGTGGCATCTTGGAGCGGCCTGAGGAGCGAATGACCAGCGTTTCTTTGACCCAACGACTTCCCGCAGGAAGTAGGCAAACAAGACCATCTTCCATGCGGCAAAGGAGATTTTCCCCATGAGCATTTCCCCAGTGCCCGCTCCCTATATCGAGCCTTGGCTCCGCGGAACCCACGCCGATGTCCCGTCCGTTGGTCGCGCCGTCCTCCACGCCTTCGACCTTGCCCTAGACGACCTCACCAAATGGACAGAGGGCCTGACCGACGTCGAAGTCCACACTCAGCCCCTCGGCCTGCCCTCAGTGGCCTTCCACCTGCGCCACATCGCCCGCTCAACCGATCGTCTCCTGAGCTATGCGGAAGGGAATCAACTAACATCAGAACAGTTGGCAGCTCTCAAAGCCGAGCAGAGCGGAGAAGAGTCCCTGGCCGCGCTCCTGGCCGAGGTCGAAGTTTCCTTTAGCAATGCCGCCGACCGTGTGCGCGTCCTGGCCACCGCCAACTTCGACACCTTCCGCGGCGTAGGCCGCAAGCAGTTGCCAACCTCCATAGGTGGCGCACTCGTCCACGTAGCCGACCACACCCAGCGCCACACCGGCCAGGTCGTCACCACAGCCAAGGTGCTCAAGGCGCTGCTGACATAGCACCGGAGATATAGCAAATTCCAATTGGTTGAATTCAAAAACAGAAGGTCTATCATCCCGCCAAAGAATGCTGTCATCTTGAGCGTAGCGGAGTCGAAAGATCTGCGGTTGCTTTTAAGCTGAGAACTGAAAGCTGAAAGCTGGAAGCCTCCTCACTCCGCCTGATCTTCGGTCACGACAATTTCCACAATGTGCCCCATCTTCTCCTGCTTGGTCTTCAGGTAGGCCGCAAAGCTTTCCTGCGGCTCCACCTCCGCAGAGACACGCTCCGTAACAATAATCCCAGCCGACTCCAGCGCCGCCACCTTCTCCGGATTGTTGGTCATCAGCTTTAGGCTCTTCACGCCCAGCAGCTTCAGCACCTCGGTCGGCAGCTCGTACGCGCGGCAGTCGGCAGCATAGCCCAGCTCCACGTTGGCCTCCACCGTATCCATGCCGTGATCCTGCAGCTCATAGGCTTTGAGTTTTGCCATAAGCCCAATGCCCCGGCCCTCCTGCTGTTCGTACAGCAGAATGCCCGCCCCTGCCTCGCCAATCTGTCTCAGCGCCATCTCCAGTTGCAGTCGGCAATCGCACCGCAGCGAACCAAAAACATCCCCAGTCAGGCACTGTGAGTGAATCCGTACCAGCGGCGGCGAAGAGTGAACATCGCCCATCACCAGTGCAACTAGCCCTTCCACCTCACCCTTACCTTCGCTGCCTGCCGCAGCCTCGTCGCAGGCCCGCGCCGACGCCGTAGACCCCTCGAAGCCCAGAATGCGGAATGTACCCCACCGCGTGGGGAAATCCGCCTCGGCGATCTTCTTCACGCTCTCAAATCCCATGGTTCTATTCTACGGCGTGCAAGTTCCTGACCCCTGTCCCCAATGCGATACATTGATGTGGTGACGGATACGCTCATTCTCATCACGCTGCTGGTCAAGCTGGGCGTGGCCGCGGCCGTCGCCAGCGCCCTGGCCCGGTCGCGCACCTTCCAACGGCTGCTCTTTGCCGAGCGTCGCAGCAAGAGCCAGACCGCTGCTTTGATGGCTTTTTTTCTGGTGCCCCTCACCCTGGGCGTCTGGGTGCGGACCAAAGTGCCAAATTTTCTGGCTGCCGACATCTCCTTTGAAACCGTCATTCTTCTCGGCCTGCTGGTCGGTCCCGGATGGGCAATGCTGGGCGGCGTCGTCCTGTCTGTCCCCGCCGTCCTCCACCACGAATACCTCACCCCCCTCTTCAACGCCGCTCTTGGATTGGCCGCAGGCCTGCTCGGCAAGTTCGTCGAGATGGATGAGATCTGGTCCTTCACCCCCTTCATCGACCTGAGCCTGTGGCGTTGGGTTCGCCGCAACCTGCGCAAGCCCCGCATAGACCGCCAGATCATGATGCTGTTTCTCATCGCAGCCCTGGAGATCTGCCGCGAGTGGCTGGCGCGCCTCTATCCTCACCGCCTGTTCGCGCTCGATAGCGGTATCTGGGGTCTGCAGGTGCTGGTCTGGCTCTGCGCGCCTATGGTGGTCGGCATCGCCCTCAAGGTGTGGAACGCCCTGCGCATAGAGCTCAAGCTCGAGGAGCAGAAGCGCCTGCTGCTCGAAGCCCGCCTCGACGCTCTGCAGCGCCAGATCAACCCGCACTTCCTCTTCAACACCCTCAACTCCATCACTGCCCTGGTGCGCAGCCAGCCCGAGCTAGCCCGCGAAATGACCGTCAAGCTCGCTAACATTCTCCGCGCCCTGCTCAAGGATCATGACACCTACGTTCCCCTGCGCGATGAGCTCCGCTTTACCGACGACTACCTCGACATCGAAGTCGTCCGCTTCGGCGCCAACAAGTTGAAAGTGGAAAAAGAAATCGATCCGCGCACCCTCGAAGTCCTGGTCCCTAGCATCCTGCTCCAACCGCTCATCGAGAACAGCATCAAGCACGGCCTCGAACCGCGCATCAACGGCGGTACCGTCACACTGCGCAGCCGCCTCGAAGGCGATCGTGTATTCATCGAGGTGGCCGACGATGGCGTGGGCATGGGCAACCGTCCACCCTCCGCTCTGCGCCGCGACGGCGCCGGCATCGGCATGAAAAATGTGCAGGAGCGACTCGATGTTCTCTATGGCAACCAGGCCCACTTCAATGTGGTAAGCAACCCCGGCCGCGGCACCCTCATCTCCATCGAAATTCCTGCGGTAATCCCGGACGCAACTTAGGCCGTTCGCACGCGAATAAACTCAGACTCACTTCAATCGGGATTCTGATTTTCAGAAGCTGTTGCCCGGCTCTGCGCCCGGGCAGCATGCCATTGCTTGAATTCGTCTCCGAGACTGAGTCCGGCCTTCTTAAAAGGACGATGCGGTTTGGCGAGATAGCGACGCCACTCGTCGTGGTCATCGAAAGTGTATTCGGGTTCAGCCGTTGCAGGTGCTGCTGCCACAGTAGTGATAGTTCCCGTGGCCACAGCCTGGGCGGCCTCGGGAAGTTTCGAAGGGTCCTTCTTTTTCCTGCCCCCGCTGAAAAGCCAATCGCATTCAAACGGGGCCAGCCCCGGAACGAAAATGCGAACCAAACCAAGAAATGGAACATAGCGCTGACCCATTGCGAGGCCAATAAGAAGCGCCAGGCAGGCTAGGTGAGTCACGACTGTTGACAGGATCGGGAAAGAAAAACCTGCTTCGTGATCTGCCGTAATCAAGAGCCAGGCAAGGAAAAGGTGATACGAGACCAGAATGGAAACGTAGGCTGCCAACGGGTCAGGCAAATAACGTCCCAGCAGGTATCCAATACCGCTGCAAATCAGAAAGACGGCTAATCTCATCGTGCCCTTTCCCTATCCCTAGCGATGCCCATGCCCTTCCTCCATATACCAGTTTGCAGACATTTGCTGCTTACATTTTGAAGAATCGTTCCATATTGACCATCACATGTCAACAAGCAGTAAACCCGTTGCAGATTTGAAAATGGTGGATGCACAACCATTCGCGGTATGCTCAGACATGGTGCGCTTCACGGTGCTGGCCTCGGGCTCCAAAGGCAACTGCACAGTTGTCTCCGGCGGCAGCACCCGCATCCTGGTCGATTGCGGCCTCAGTTGCCGAGAGCTTTTCCGGCGCATGAAGCTGGCCGGCGAAGAGCCGGAGACCCTCGACGCCATCGTCATCACCCACGAACATACCGACCATATCAACGGCCTGGTCGTTACCGCCCGTAAGCTGGGCATTCCTGTGTACTTTACTGAGGCCACCCATCGTGCCTGGATGCGCTGGCTTACGCCGCGGCGGCAAATGACCTATGCTCAGTGGCTCGAGCAATGCCGCAAGCAGGCAGCCGAGCGTCAGGCGGAACTGGATGCGACTGTCGAAGACAGCGAGCATGAAGAACTCGAAGCCGAGCTCGAAGCCGAAACGCAGCCCATCGCTGTCTTGTCTGAGCCGGCAAGCAAACCAGACCCTCAATCGGCTTCAACTTGGCCTCCGTCTCGTAAGGAAGACCCCACTTGGCTTCCCTCCGTCGAGTATTTTCAGGCCGGCGAGCCCTTCGAGATCGGCGACATTGCCGTGAGTCCCTTCACCATCCCCCACGACGCCGCCGACCCGGTAGGCTTTGTTTTTCGTGCCGAAGGGGTAAGGATGGGCTTTGCCACCGACCTTGGCTACATCCCGCCCAACGTCAAGGCCCAGCTCCAGGGCGTCGACCTGCTGCTGCTCGAATCCAACCACGATCTTGAAATGCTGCGGGACGGACCTTACCCTTGGGCAGTTAAACAAAGGGTACTCTCGCGCGTTGGTCACCTCTCAAACGAGGCGGCTGCCGAATTTCTTGAGAAAAGCTACGATGGACTGGCTGCCTACGTGATTCTCGCGCATCTATCTGAAAGCAATAACCTTCCGGAACTGGCCCGAGTTACGGCCCAGCGTGCCCTCAACGGCCGGGCCTGTCTGTTGGCCAACCGCCTGCTCCTCGCTGCTCAAAATGAACCGCTTTCGGCTATTTATTTTTAGTCCAGGTGCATTACACTGGTAATACACGGGCATCTCTCTGTAGCAGGATTTTGGCAGGGGAATAGTGCCATGACCGTTGATTGATCCGCCATGGCAAGGCAGAGGAGTCCAGGGAGCCACTGAATCCGTTAAGGCCGGTGATGCATCCTGTATTCCAGAGCCCTTTATCGCCACGTAAGCCGGCCGAAAAATTAGCGGTCTAACAAATCCTTTGCAAGGTGAGTCTTAATGTCTATGGTAAGAACCAAATGTACTGACCGAGTCGTTGGCGCCATCCTGGCAAGTTGGCGGTACGACATCTCAGGAATCTCTCCCGAGATGCGCAAGGACTACGAACTTCATTTTGTTGAATGTGCCCACTGTAGTGCGCGTCAAAAGTTCCACCGTAGTCTTGACGGAACCCTGGCAGTTTTAACCTCTCTTTCGGCTCTCTTTTTCTTATTCGCCCTTGCGGTCCTCAAGCACATCAAGCCACTGGAACACGTAGCCTTCAAAACCTTCGGACTCGACGTCGCCGACACCTACCACATGCTTTTTTCAGCTGGCATCGCCGGACTCCTGTTTTCGATAATCGCGCTGGCGCTTGTTCTCACCGCCACTCCCGCGCCATCCTATCTGGGCGGCATTGCCTCTGAGCGCGCCAAACTGATCGAGCAGCACCTTCCCGCAGCCATCAAGTCACTGCGCCCGCGGTAAGAGCAAGCTGCAAAAACAGAAAGGGCGAAGCCATCGCGGCTTCGCCTTTTTCTGTTTTCGCAGCTTAAGTTACTTCGTAATCGGAACACGCAAATCCCCGCCCGTCATCTCCTTCGGCAGTCCCAGCTTAAGCAGGGTCAGCAGCGTCGGCGAAATGTCACGCAGCGAACCATCGGTGCGCAGCCGGTAGTGCGGGCCGTCTTCGGCCACATAAATCATCGGCACTGGATTCGTCGTGTGCGCGGTGTGCGGCCCGCCGGTCACTGGGTCCACCATCATCTCTGCGTTCCCGTGATCGGCGGTAATCAGCCAGCTCCCGTTCTTCTCCTTGATCGCCTTGTAAATACGCCCAAGTTGCGCGTCCACGGCCTCGCAGGCCTTGATCGTCGGTTCCAGTTGGCCGGAGTGGCCCACCATGTCCGCATTCGCAAAGTTTGCAACCACCAAATCGAACGCCGTGTCGTTCACTGCTTTCACAATCGTGTCGCCGATCGCCTCCGCCTTCATCTCCGGCGCTAGATCGTACGTGGCCACCTTCAGCGACGGAATCAGCGCCCGGTCTTCGCCGGGGAAGGGAATTTCGATGCCCCCGTTGAAGAAATACGTTACGTGCGCAAATTTCTCCGTCTCCGCCACGCGCAGGTTGCGCAGCTGATTCTGCGAAAGAATGTTGGCCAGAATGTTGTCCATCGACTCCGGCAGAATAATCAGCGGCAGCTCATACAGCTTGTCGTACTGCGTCATGCATACATAGAGCAGGTCCTTCGGAATCTCGCTGCGAGGAATCGTCTCGTCCAGTGACTCCCATCCCTCCAGGTCCCGTCCGCCCTTTTTGTTCAGCCCACTCTCGCGCGCCAGAACCCGCGTAATCTGCCGCGCGCGATCGGCGCGAAAGTTGATGTTGATACAAACATCCTCGTCGCGAATCTGACCAACTGGCTTGCCCGCCGCATCCGTCACCACAAAAGGAATCAGAAACTCGTCGGTAGTTCCGCTGTTGTAGCACTCCTTGATCCGCGCCACTGCGTTCGGATAAGCACCGCCCTCGGCCTTTCCGGTCACCATCGCATCGAACGCCTTCCGCTCGCGCTCCCAGCGCTTGTCGCGATCCATAGCATAGTAGCGGCCATTTACGCTTGCCAACTTGCCCACGCCGTACTCGCGCATCTTCTGTTCAAGCTGCGCAATAAAGCCCGCACCTGAGGTCGGCCCGGTATCGCGCCCGTCCATGAACGCATGCACAAACACCCGCTCCACGCCGTACTCGCGCGCAATCCTCAGCAGCGCATACAAGTGCTCCTGGTGCGAGTGCACGCCGCCGTCTGACACCAGTCCGAACAGATGCAGTTGCCGTCCGCCCGCGCGCGCCCGCTGCATCGCCTTCACGATTGAAGGGATCCTTCCGAACTCGCCCGAAGCAATCAGCGCGTCGATCCTCGTAATGTCCATGTGCACAATGCGTCCCGCGCCGATATTCAGGTGCCCAACCTCGCTGTTTCCCATCTGCCCGTCCGGCAGCCCAACAAAATGCTCCGAAGCTCTGATCAGCGTGTTGGGAAACTCCCGCAGCAGCTTGTCATAAGTAGGCTTGAGAGCCAGCGCAATAGCGTTGTTCGCAGTTTCAGCGCGATAACCCCATCCGTCGAGAATGGTTAGTACCAGAGGATGCTTAGGCACGAATAAATTCCTTTTGTTCAGAGCGGCTTGATTGCGGAATTAGAGGGGAAAGCGTGACTGCCGATGAGGCTGGAGTTGATCGCAGGTCTCAGAGGTGAGACCTGCGATCAACCTTATTTCGCTTGGACCAGCATCAACTTGCGGCTAGTCGTTGTAGTTCAGCCCTTCCAGTCCCAGGTAAACGGCGCCCGAACCCAGCTCCTCTTCAATCCGCAGCAATTGGTTGTACTTGGCGATGCGGTCCGTGCGGCTCACCGATCCGGTCTTGATCTGGCCCACGCCCGTCGCAACCGCCAGGTCGGCAATGAACGTATCTTCGCTTTCGCCTGAGCGGTGCGACATCACCGAAGTGTAACCGTAGCGGCGGCCAAGTTCGATCGCTTCCAGGGTCTCGGTAAGCGTGCCGATCTGGTTCACCTTGATCAGGATCGAGTTGCCCACCCCCTCTTCAATGCCCTGCTGTATCCGCTTCACGTTGGTTACGAACAGGTCGTCGCCCACCAACTGAATCCGGCTGCCCAGTTTGTCCGTCAGCAGGCGCCATCCGTTCCAGTCGTCCTCGGCTAGCCCGTCTTCGAGGGAAACGATGGGGTATTGCCGGCTCCAGTTATCCCAGAAGCTCACCATCTCCTCGCTCGACAACTCGCGCTTGTCGCTCTTCTTGAATACGTACTTGTTCTTTTCCTTGTCGTAGAACTCGCTCGACGCCGGATCCAGTGCAATCGCAATCTGTTCGCCCGGCTTGTAGCCGGCCAACTCGATAGCTTCGAGAATCAGTTCGATCGCTTCGGCGTTTGACTTGAGCGACGGAGCAAAGCCTCCCTCATCGCCCACCGCCGTGTTGTAGCCCTTCTTCTTCAGCACGCCCTTCAACGTGTGGAAGGTCTCGGCCGCCCAGCGCAGCGCTTCTGAAAAGCGCTCCGCGCCCACCGGCATGATCATGAACTCCTGAAAGTCCACGTTCGAGTCCGCGTGCGCTCCGCCATTCAGCACGTTCAACATCGGCGTTGGCAACACACTGGCATTCACGCCGCCCAGGTAGCGGTAGAGCGGAATCTCCAGCGTCTGCGCCACGGCGCGCGCTGATGCCATTGAAACCGCCAGAATCGCATTCGCACCCAGCTTGCCCTTGTTCGGTGTCCCGTCCAACGCAATCATCGTCTGGTCGATCAGCCGCTGATTGGCTGCGTCCATACCTTCCAGTTCAGGCGCAATCACGCTCTCCACATTCGCAACGGCCTGCAGCACTCCCTTGCCCATGTAGTGCGTCTTGTCGCCGTCACGCAGTTCCACAGCCTCATGTTCGCCGGTCGACGCGCCCGAAGGCACAATCGCGCGGCCCATTGCACCGCTTTCAAGAATTACGTCCGCTTCCACGGTCGGGTTTCCGCGTGAGTCCAGTACTTCGCGGGCACGAATAGCAATAATCTCAGTCATTTCGCTCCTCATAATGCGGTGCTCCAGCCGGTCATTCAGTTTGGGACGGCGATCCACGGCAAGAGCCTTTCCGGCGGTGCTCTGAATCGAATTCAAAAGCTCTTGCACGTGCTGAATCCCCTCTCCGTCCTGCGCAAAAAAGTTGGTTATATACCGTTCCGATTCTAACAAGTCCGGCCTCAGCGCCCCTTGTGGCGGCGGTCACAACCGGCCGTGCTGGCTGATTCAGGGAACCGCACACGGTTTCCGGCTGGAAATCTGAACGGGAATTACGCAACCCCGAAGCCAGGTTAACTTTGCTGATTCGTGCCCCTCAAGGCACCTCTCCCGCAGCTGTCCGTGCCGCCGATACCGGCCCGCGCTAGCCTTATCATGGGTGTGTTGTGCCGGAAGCTACAAACCTGCAAGTCCGGGACAACGCTTCGTTCCAATTTGGGGTCTAACCATCCAAGGAAGTATTCGCCTCGGAGACCCTCGCTAGAACTAAATAGGCCCCGGAAAATGGAGACTCACATGAATAGGTCGATTCTTGCAGGCGCTTTGATGGTTGCAACCGCCGCCGCGCTCACGGCCACTCTGGGAGCTCAGCAGGCCAGCCAGTCCGGCACCTACCAGGGCACCTCGAGCCCGCCTCCCGACGACACCATCACCACCAGCGCACCTCCGACCCCTGCCGAGGCACCGGCGCCAAAGCCCTCGCCCGCACATTCGGATTTGAACCAACCTGCGCCCGTCCAGTACCATGCGCAACCCGTGGCTGATCTCCAGCTCCCGCAGCAACAGACCCCTGCCAGTTCCGCGCTCAGTTCTCCCGCGGATGGTACTGACGACGGGCTTGTTCAGATCGCCCCTAACCAACCCGACCTGCAGGTGCCGCCCCCAACGACCAGGCGTGGCGGCTTCTTGCATAAGCGTAACGTCATCGAAGATCCGGACGGCGACATCGTGCATCCGGCTCCGCTCGGCCCCGGAGCACTTGGAGAAGGCACCACAATTCGCACCCGCTTGCTTGAGCGCCTTTCCACGTCCGATAGCCAGAATGGCGATAGCTTCCGCACCCGTGTCGCCTCTGATGTCCTCCAGGGTGGCGAGGTCCTCATCCCCGCCGGCGCTGAGATTGACGGCAAAATCACGAATGTCTCCACCGGCTCTTTCGGTGGTCATGGCTCCATGCAACTGGCCCCGAACACCGTCATCATGCCCGGCGGCACGCGTTACCGGTTGTATGCGCAGGTCACCGGAACTCCCGGCTCTGGAACCCGTGTTGGAAGTGAAGGCTCAATCAACCCCGGCTCGCATCTGAAGCGCAACGGCATCGAGTACGGCGGCGGAGTTGGGGCGGGCGTAATCACAGGAGCGGCCTTGGGAGGACCTGCCGGAGCACTTGCCGGCAGCCTCGTCGGAGCCGGTCTCGTCACAGCACACCTGCTCATCAGCCACCCCCAGGCGAACCTTGAAGAGGGCACAACCTTGCTATTCTCCCTCACCGAGCCGCTCTACCTGGTCCCCGCGGGCAATAGCGGAAACTAGTGCAACCTTTGAACAGGCAGCGCATTCATAACGCAGCCTGTTTAGTCACCGATAAAAAGCAACTTAGCCTCTGAAGTTGAGAAGTTTTGAAGGGTACGGGCTTTAGCCCGTATGTAAGCGTGAAATGTTCTTGCGGGCTTTAGCCCTTGAGGGAATGCCGCCTTCCAACTGACCCACTACTTCCTCCGCCGGTCACTGCCGCACCACATTTACACTTAAAGGCTGGAAGTGTGTCGCCAATGGATTCTCTACAATTCTGATGTTGCAGTTTGCATTCAACTTAAGCTTGCAGGCTGCTGTCTCCACCGTCAGGAGCAATAATCCCCTGCTCACTTCACGGAGTTCCTTTGTTCTATGGATAAATTCGTAATTCGTGGCGGCAACCCCCTCGTGGGTACTATCCGTGTCTCCGGCGCCAAGAACTCGGCACTGCCTTGCATGGCTGCGGCCATCCTAACTGAGGACGAGGTCACCCTCGAAAACATTCCCCAGGTCCGCGACATCGAAACCGAACGCAAGCTGCTTGCCTCCATGGGCGCCGAAATCGGACCGCGCCAGGGCCGCGCGAACGATCGCATCACTATCAGTTGCCGCACCCTTTCCGATCCCGTCGCCCGGTACGAGATTGTCAAAACCATGCGCGCCAGCTCGCTCGTGCTCGGCCCCCTCGTGGCCCGCGCCGGAATGGCACGCGTCGCCATGCCAGGCGGATGCGCCATCGGCGGCCGACCCATTGACCTCCACATCAAGGGCCTTGAAAAAATGGGCGCTACCATCACCCAGGAACACGGCTACCTTGAAGCCCGCGCCGATCGCCTCCACGGCGCGCACTTGGTTTTTGACAAAATCACCGTCACCGGTACTGAAGACCTGCTCATGGCCGCAGTCCTCGCCGAGGGCGAAACCCTCATGGAAAACTGCGCCCGCGAACCCGAAGTTACTGACCTGTCCGCGCTGCTTACTTCCATGGGCGCCAACATTGAGGGAGCCGGCACTTCCACCATCCGTGTCCAGGGCGTAACCAACCTCCATGGCGCGTGCTACTGCATCAATCCCGACCGCATCGAGGCGGGAACCTTTCTCATTGCCGGCGCCATCACCGGCGGCGATCTCATCGTCTCCAGTTGCAAACCCGATCATCTCGGCGCCGTGATCGCCAAGCTGCAGAAGGCGGGCGTTCTAGTGGACATCCTCGGTCCCGACACAGTTCGTGTGCGCCCCGGCGGCCCACTCCGCGCAGCCGATATCTCCACCGAAGAATATCCCGGCTTCCCCACCGACATGCAGGCCCAATACATGGCTTTAGCCACGCAGGCCGAAGGCGTCAGCCAGATCCATGAAAACATCTTCGAGAATCGCTTCATGCATGTGCAGGAACTGGTGCGCATGGGCGCCAACATCAAGGTGGACGGAAGTACCGCTACCGTGCGTGGCCCCGCCCGCCTCTCCGCGGCCGCTGTCATGTGCTCCGACCTGCGCGCTTCGGCATCGCTTGTGTTAGCTGCCTTGGTCGCCGACGGCGAGTCCATCCTCGACCGCGTCTATCACATGGATCGCGGCTACGAACACATCGAAGAAAAACTCCGCGGCGTCGGAGCCCAGATTCGCCGCATGGGAAACATCTTCCCCCAAAAAGACGCCGAGCAGACCGGCGAATAAACCGAATGTTCAATAGCGCGGCTATCGCTCCTGTGTTCCATCTCCAGGGGATCTCTGAATCAATCGATGTTTTGAAAGGGCGCGGCTTTAGCCGCGCCATAATCGACCAAAATGAATTTGGGCTTTAGCCCCTGAGGGAATCCTCAATCTCGCAACGCCTGCTCAGATATCCCCTACACAAGTGAAACTATTATCTCGCTGCCATCGCACAAATCTCATCGACGCCGAATTCAAAGCCACTAAGCAAAGCAGTACATCGCATTGAAATTGCTGGGTGGTACAAGGAGACATGCGCGGTTCTCGGCGAATCCGCAACTCTTCCCGTCGTCCCACGTTGATGTGTGTGAATAGCCAGAGTACGCAAAGTATTCCGGAGACACTCAACCAGCTTCGAGGTGAATTACGGTGAAGAAAATTGCACTTGCAGTATTGCTCTCAATCGCAGTGGCCCCTGCAGCTTCAATGGCTCAGGTAATGGTTCGTGTTGGGCCGCCGGCTCCCGTTTACGAGCGTCACGGACCACCTCCGGATCGAGGTTCCGTCTGGATCGGCGGATATCATCGCTACGATCGCGACCATTACGCTTGGAACCTAGGCCGCTATGAGCGCCCACCCCATGAACATCAACGCTGGGTCCAAAATCGCTGGGAACACCACCGTGGCGGTTGGGTTATGGTCGAAGGTCACTGGCGGTAAATTCCAACCTCAACAAAAGAAGGCGAGGCTCACGCCTCGCCTTCTTTTTGCCTTGAAACCTTTCCAATAACTTGGTTTTGCGTGAAGGGAGCGGGCTTTAGCCCATACGTAAGTCCAGCAAGACGAGTCCGGGGTTTAGCCCCGGGGGGATCGGCCTTTTGAGATCTTCCGTCATCCTCTAAATAATTTCCAACAGGCCATCTATGTTTTCCGCCTGCCGGTCTCCCCGACGTCTAACTTATCTCAATCACATCCGTAGCCGAAGCCGCGGCTTCTTCCGCGCGCTCCATCAGCTTCTCTGCCACAGCGTAGAACTCCGCCGCCTGCGGACTCTTCGGCCCCGCCAGCGCCACTGGCAGCCCGCGGTCGCCACCCTCGCGAATCGCAGGTACCAGTTCAATCGAACCCAGGAAAGGAACATTGAACTGCTTCGCCGTCCGCTCCGCCCCGCCTCTCGAGAAGATGTCGATCTCCATGTGGCAGTGTGGACACGTGAAATGGCTCATGTTCTCCACCATTCCAAGCACCTCAACGTTCACTTGAGCAAACATCTCCAACGCCTTGCGCGCATCTTCCAGGCTCACGTCGCTGGGTGTCGACACCACTACCGCGCCCGTCAGCGGCACCGTCTGCACCAGCGAGATGACCACGTCGCCCGTGCCCGGCGGCAGATCCACAATCAGATAGTCCAGCTCGCCCCAATCCACCTGCTGCAAAAACTGCCGGATAATCTGGTGCAGCATCGGCCCGCGCATTACCAGCGGCTTGTCGCCCGGCGAAATGTAGCCGATCGAGATGGTCTTGATCCCATGCGTGTCGTTGGGCTGTATCTGATTGCCTGCGCCCACGCGTGGCTGTTGCGTCGAGCCCATCATCAGCGGCACGTTCGGCCCGTAGATGTCGGCGTCGATCAGCCCCACGCGCTGTCCCAGCTTTGAGAGTGCGAGGGCCAGGTTCACCGCGACTGTGGTTTTGCCCACGCCACCCTTGCCGGAACCGATAGCGATAATCTTCGAAACGCCGGGTAAAGCTACCGGCGAAGGCATGGCAGAGGAATGCGCCATAGTTTGATTGCTCCTTTTCTTGAAACCCTTGCTCTTTGAATCTATCTGAGCATCTTGCTCTGAATGAAGGGTACGGGCTTCAGCCCGTACATTAACCCGGTCAAATCACGCCGGGGCTCGTAGGGGTGGGTTTTAACCCACCCATTTATGCCCGGAGGGACGCCTTTCGGTCGTTACGAGCGTCCGCTCATCCGTTCCCCTCTTCCGCGTCTTCCTGTGCGGCGGTAGCCAGCCGCTCTTCCTTCCGGCGTTCGTGTTCCGCCTCGCGGTGCTCCCGCCGGCGCAACGCATCCGCATGGCGGCGAATCTCATCCAGCGTCTCGGGCTGTAACTGCGGAACGATTTGCAAACGCCCGTGCTCATCGATCGCCACAAACACCAGGTAGGCGCTGGCCACATGCACGACTCCGCCGGTCCGCGTATTCTCCGCCCAAACCTTCACGCCCACTTCCATCGAACTGGTAAACGCCCGGTTCACACTCGACTTCAGCGTCACCAGGTCGCCCAGTCGCACCGGCCGGATAAAATCAATGTGATCCATCGCGGCCGTCACCACGTGCGTCCGCGCGTGCCGGTAGGCGGCCATCGCGCCGGTCAAATCGATAAAGTGCATCAACCGCCCGCCCAGCAGGTTGCCCAGCGTATTGGTGTCGTTGGGCAGGATGATCTCGGTCATCTCCGACTGCGTGCTGGCCACCGTGCGCACTATCGGATTCGTCCCTGCCTCGCTCCCAGTGTTGCTCATTGCCTTGCTCATGCCGCAACCGCTCCCGTCACCCGCTTCGTCCGCTGCCTGGTTCCTTCGGTCTCCAGCTACAATTGAACTGTCGGCGGGTGTTCCAGTTCTGGGGAACTGGCTTGGCCCACTGTTCCAGTTTCTGCAATCCCCGCCAATTACGCAAATCCCCCGCGACCGCTCTTGGAAAGTTACGGCCGGACTCGAGCAAAATGGACAAGATTGCAGGACTGAAAGAAATTCTGGAACTCGACCCGAAGAACAGCTTTGCACGCTATGGCTTGGCGATGGAACTTGCCGGCCGCGGCGAAACCGACGGTGCACTGGCAGAGTTTTCCACCCTCCTCGCCAACGATCCGGATTACACCGCCGGCTACTTCATGGCTGCGCAAACACTCGCTAACAAAGCACGGACTCTGGAAGCAATCGAGTGCCTGAAAGCCGGCATTGCTTCGGGAAAGCGCACCGGTAACAATCATGCTATCAGTGAGATGCAGCAGATGCTCGACGAACTCGACCGCTAGGGAATCTCCCGAATTCACATATACCCGTGGGTGCCGGAAGGGGTAGTTTCTATGAGGAAAGCGCCGTCTCGCTCCGGTGATTCTGCATTCACCAACGCGGAAAGCGCAGCAGCTTTCGGGGCAGGCCGGGATTGCGAAAGTACTAAACTCAAAGCACCGGCCAATTTTACGAAACGTTTACGAAATTACGAAATAATATGTAATCTTCTCTTATCAAGTCTGCGTCTAAGGAAATATTATGGCGAAGTACTCCATTGTTGTGCCTTTCCACAATGAAGAGGAGAACGTAACCGTCTTATATGCCCGTCTGAAGCAGGTGATGGAACAGGTGGGTGACAGTTTTGAGATGGTGCTTGTCGATGACGGCTCCAAGGACCGTACCTACAAGCTCCTCGAAGAAATAGCCGCGGTCGACAGCCGCATCCTGGTGGTCAAGTTGCGCCGCAACTTTGGCCAGACCTCGGCCCTCGCAGCCGGCTTCGACCATGCCTCCGGCGAATTCATCCTGGCCATGGACGGCGATCTGCAGCACGACCCCAACGACATTCCCGCCTTCATCGAAAAGCTCGATGAGGGGTACGACGTCGTATCAGGCTGGCGCAAGGACCGCATTGACAACTTCGTCATGCGACGCATTCCCTCACGCTGTGCCAACTGGCTCATGGCCAAGCTCTCCGGCGTCGACATCCATGACTTTGGCACTACCTTCAAGGCCTATCGACGCGAGGTCATTCACAACATTCCGCTCTACGGCGAGATGCACCGCTTCATTCCCGCACTGGCCAGTTGGTATGGCGCCTCCATCTGCGAAATTCCCATCCGCAACATCAATCGTGAGTCCGGCAAGAGCCACTACGGCATCGGTCGCACCTTCCGCGTTTTCTTTGACCTCATGACCATCCGCTTCCTGCTCAAGTACATGAGCCGCCCACTCCACTTCTTCGGCGGCTTTGGCCTCTTGGGCATCATGGGGGGGTGTTGCATGGCTGCAATCCTGCTGGGAATGAAGATTCTCAACCCGGGCATGGACGTGATGCGTCACCACGGCCCCATGTTTGTGATCGGCTCGGTGCTCATCGTATCCGGCATCCAGTTGCTGGCCATCGGTCTTCTCGGCGAACTCCAGGTGCGTCACTACTACACAAGCCAGCATCCCGCGTCCTACACAGTTGATCGTTTGGTACGCCTGGTTCCCGCCGACGAGCAAAGCCTGCTGTCAGAGAGCAAGGAAGATAACTTCTAAGAGCAGGGAATAGATTTCAGGGATCAGATAGAGCCAAGCGCCCTGTCACTCATCAGTTGCTCTCACTCACGAATCATCCATTCGTAACCTCAGCAGCGAGCCAGCTTTTCCCTGCACCCTGATCCCTGCCTTAAATCCTCTTGCCCCACCCGACCCTAAAGGTTCATGCTTACCCTGACATGAAAGCCATCCAGATTCTCGAGACGGGCGGGCCGGAGGTTCTTCAACTGGCCGACTTGCCCATTCCCCATCCCGGCGCTGGCCAGGTGCTGATCCGAGTAGAAGCCACAGGCGTCAACTTCATTGAAATTTACTTCCGCAAGGGCCAGTACAAGGCCTCGTTTCCCCTCACGCCTGGCAGCGAGGCCGCGGGAACAGTCGAAGAACTCGGCCCTGGCGTAACGGGATTCACAGCCGGCGATCTGGTGGCCTCCGTTTCCGTGCTGGGCAGCTATGCAGAGTACGCACTTGTGCCCGCTGCGCAACTGGTCAAGGTTCCTGCCGGCTTGGCTCCTGAAAAGGCCGCCGCGGCCATGCTCCAGGGCATGACTGCCCATTACCTCGCCTGTTCCACCTTTCCGCTCAAGGCCGGAGACACGGCTCTGGTGCATGCCGGTGCCGGCGGCGTTGGCCTGTTGCTCACCCAGATCGCCAAGCGAATCGGCGCTCGCGTCATCACCACCGTCTCCACGCCTGCCAAAGCCGAGCTCTCCAGCGAGGCCGGCGCCTCTGACGTGATTCTCTACACCGAGCAGGACTTTGAAGTCGAAGTCAAGCGCCTCACCGGCGGCAAGGGTGTCGACGTAGTCTACGACTCCGTCGGCAAAACCACATTCGAGCAGAGCCTCAACTGCCTCAGGCCGCGTGGCCTGCTAGCCCTCTTCGGCGGTTCTAGCGGCGCAGTCCCGCCCTTCGACCTCATCCAGCTCAGCGGCAAGGGATCTTTGTTCGTCACCCGCCCCACCCTGTGGCACTACATCGCTACCCGCGCCGAACTCGAGCAGCGCGCCGGCGACGTCCTCAGCTGGGCCGCCAGCGGCGCACTCAGGCTCCGCACCGAGCACATCTACCCGCTAGCCGAAGCGGCCCAGGCACACACCGACCTCGAATCCCGCAATACAACAGGCAAAATCCTCCTCGAGCCGTAAGAGCGGATGTCAGAGGTCAATTTTCAGTTGGGTACCCCATCCTTTTCGCGCACTTTGCGAAAAGGGCGAAATACCACAAATCTCCATTCGTCCATTGACCGGGACAAAACCATGACACAGATTTCCATCTCTTCCACCGACCGTGTCTTCGTCCTAACCGGCGCCGGCATCAGCGCCGAGAGCGGTCTCCCCACATTTCGCGCCGACGACGGCCTCTGGGCCGGCAATCGCATCGAGGACGTATGCACCCCCGAGGCATGGCAGCGAAACCCCGCACTCGTCTGGCAGTTCTACTCCGCCCGCCGCGCCGCCGGCGCAAACGCCCAGCCCAACCCAGCCCACTTCGCGCTCGCCGAACTTGAGACGCGCATTGACGACCGCTTCTTTCTCTGCACCCAGAACGTAGACGATCTGCACGAGCGCGCCGGCTCCATCCGTCTCATCCACATGCACGGCGAACTCACCAAAGCCCACTGCGAACGCGACTGTGGCCGGCCTCCCGTCGAAGACCACGCCATCTACACCAGCCTCGCCGAAGTCGGGCGTTGCTCATGCGGCGGCCGCCTCCGCCCCCACATCGTCTTCTTCGACGAAATCCCTCTCGAGATGGACCGCATCGAAAAAGAAATCGCCAAAGCCACAATGATGCTCGTCGTCGGCACCTCCGGCTCCGTCTATCCCGCCGCCAACTTCGTCCATTGGGCCAGACATAGCGGAGCCCGCACTGTCTACATCGGCCCCGAACCGCCGCTCAACGCCCACGCATTCACCCATGTAGTCGAAGGCAAAGCCGGTCAAGTCCTCCCCGGCCTATTCCAGGTCGAATAAGATATCGTCCGCTGAACGGGTGTCCCAAAACCACGAGTCCGGGTACCGCAAATCTCGCTTCTGAGACCTGGGATTGTGCGGCTCGAAAGCGCATCCTCCCAGAAATCCGTCATCCTGAGTGAAGCGTAGCGGAGCCGAAGGACCTGCATTTGACAATGCAGGCACGCGATCACAGGCTGAAGAATTATGACAAGGACTTCTGACTCATGCCGCTAGGGTGGAAGCGCGCGCCACCAATCGCAATGCTACTTCCGCCCCTTGATAAACTCCGACCTCTGAACCGCAACTCCGTCCAGTTCTCATCGATAGCAACCGCGCGCACCGTCTCAAACCCAGCCGCGTTCATCGCATCCGATCCCGTGTCGCGATTGAAGTCGCACTTGTACTTCCTCGATGTCCCCTTGGGATACGCAATCCACACAACCGCATCACCCTTGGTGCGTGACGCAATCTGCGCCGCCGGCGCTCCACTGCGCTCTTGCGTGTCACAAACGCCAGCAGAAATCCCGTCTCCGCCACCGACGTCAGGCTATGGTGAATCGTCATCACTGGCACCCGCGCAAGCTCCCCCTCAAAGTTCGCCGGCGCATTCAGCACCACCGTCTCCTGTCGGTCCTTCAAATTGAGTTTTCCAAAACGCTAGCCATGGTTTCCCATCATAACCGTCTCGCCGATAAAATATGCAAATCCGAGCCCCTCAAAAATGAAACCGATACCGAACGTCCGCCGAAATCATCCGCGGATCGTTCCAGTGAAACCCGCCAATCGTAATCGAGTTATCCAGCAGCACGCGATCATTGGTCACATTCAGCACAGACGCCGACACCTTCCATCGCTTTCCCAGCGGATGTCCCGCCGAAATGTCAAACGTCGTATGCACCGGCAGATATTCTCCCGGGTAAGGTCCCACGCTAGACCCCGCCTGCCCATTCGTAAACCCCGACCCGTAATAAACGTTGGTCGCAAACCACGTGTGCGCTGGCAAGTTCGCAGTGAATCCCGCATTCAGCGCATTGCGCTGGTCGTGATCCACCGGCGCGTAATCGAAACCCAGATTGCAGACCGAGTCTGCAGGATCGCTGCAAGCGAACCCGCCAATCACGTCTCCGCGCTGTTCTGCAATCTGGTTTGAGTAGGTCAGGTGAAACTGCCCCAGCCGCGCCAGGCTTGGCGAACGCAGCGTCATCTCCCACGCCCTCACCAGCGCCCCATCCACGGCGATAGGAAAGTAGATATTCGACTCGCCAACATTTGCGTGATCGAGAAAATTCTTCACGCGGTTCTTGAAGGTGTCCACATCCAGCAGCCATCCTCGGTACGGAATCTCAATGCCGAACTGGTGCTCCTCGTCGCGCTCTGAAGGCAGCGGCTCAAAGGCATTCTCACCCTTCTGATTAGTCACGTAATTCAGAAACGAATTCGAAACCGTCTCGATAGGCGCGGGCTGAAAAAAGTGTCCATAAAATCCACGCAGAACCCAGTTCAGCCGCAGAATCCTCACCGTCGCCCCAATCCGTGGATAAGCCGCGTTCTCGTCGAAGCCGCCGCGGTAAATCGAAAACCGCATCCCGCCCAGCAGCGTAATGTATTGACCCACGCGCAATTGATCCGAAACATGAAACTCAACCAGCCCGGCCTTCGATGTAGCCGCAGTGTTTGGAACGCTATTCGTCGCAAAGCTCTTGTCGTTGATCTTCAGCCCAAACAGATCGCTCTCCCCCTGATAGAAGCTGTATAGCCCGCCAGAAAAGTTGTTCGGTCCCACATCCGCGCGCATGTCCGCCTGCTCGCCCACGTAGTTCGACCTCTGGTACCATGTAGTCGCCACCGGGAAGTCGTTTGCGTGTGAATCGTAGTTCGCCTGGTTGAAGTGCCAGAACGGCGC
The DNA here is from genome assembly GCA_035945795.1 of Occallatibacter sp. Taxonomy (GTDB): domain Bacteria; phylum Acidobacteriota; class Terriglobia; order Terriglobales; family Acidobacteriaceae; genus Telmatobacter. The sequence goes on along the minus strand of DASYZU010000021.1, from coordinate 2,076 downwards.
CACTGAAAACTCCGCCTTCGCTGAAAGCGTATGCGTCCAATCGAGAATCGCAAACGAATCCCGCTCCATCTGCCCGTCGCGCAATCCGTACGATTCGTAGTACTGGCTCGCTTGTTCCCAATCGTTCGCGTCGGGATCGTATGGAATCTGAAAATAATCCCGCCGGTACTGCGCGTTCACCCGCAACTGATCCTTCGTTGTCTGGTTGCGAATCACAGACGCAAACACGCTCTGCGAATTTGTCGCGTCGCGATAGATCGCCGCAACCGGGGTTGCCAGCCCATAGTTGGCGCGTGAACCATATACGCTCGCGTACCACGCCGTCTTCTCCGTGTGGTCGCCTAGCGAGAGCCCGGCTTCGCCGGTAAAAAAGTTCCCCGCCGATACCAGCAACTCACCCTCGCGATCGCGCTCGAAGCCGTTGCGCGGCAGCACGTCGAAAACTCCATCTGTGCGGTCGCCCACATCGGCCGCATAGCTGCCCCGCTGCGTCTCCAGTGAATCAATGTCCTTCGGATCGATCTGCGGCCCAACATTCGATGCAATCTTGGTATTCGGAATCGCCACGCCGTCGATCAGCCAGCTTGTCTGGTGTCCACCGCGAATGTGCAACATGTTGTGCGACATGTACGCGCCGGGAACGTAGTCGGTAATCATCTCCATGCCCAGGGTGCGGCTCGCTCCCGGAGTCTCGTCGATCATCGCCCGCGTAATCAGTGTTGATGGCGTCACCGTATCGGCGGCGCTCGCCGACCCATTCACAACCACCGATTGCGTAGCCGCGCCGAGCGCGAGCGGAATGTGCAGCACCGGGTTCGTCCCCGAAGCCACCGTCAATGTCTGCGTCACGGTCGCAAAACCCGGTGCGGCAACGGTCAGCCGATACACACCGATAGGAGTCTGCGTCAGCTCAAACGCGCCATCGGCGCCGGTCGCCGCATGCAGCATAAAGTCCGAATCGGCCGCCTGAAGCGTCACCTCCGCGCCAACGACAGGCCGATGTCCGGGATCGTGAACCACCCCATGCACGGTGGCAAACACCGTAGCGTAAGCGGGAAGCGAAGCGGCTAGGAGCAATGCCGCAACCACAAATAAAGAAAGACGGCGCATGAACGACCTCAAAGGAAAAGCCAACTCAAACGCAAGTGGCCATCGCAGCCCGCAAATAGCGGCGCGCAACAGTCCGCTCAGCCAGGGAAAGGACTGAGCCCGTCGCCCCGCAAAACTAGGACAGCGGCATTCAACGAAATTGTCAGATTAGGTTCAACGCAGGAGGTCCGCGCCCAGAGTGTGTACGGATCGGTCTCATCCGCGCATTGGCGCGGCTTGCGGCAGGCGAGTGCGCCCGCGCCGATAAAACCGGCAGGCTCGCAACGTCCACTGCCAGCGCATGTCTGGACATGCAAGGCCCCGCAGCGAATCCGGGGAACGAAGGACAGGTCGGCGGCGCGTTCAGCGTAGGCGTCGAACCGGACGCCATCATCGCTGCCATCTGCATGGCCATCGCGCAGTGATGCGCTCCGTGCCTCCGGCAGCACGCCGGCAGACGCGACTCGTCGCTGGCCTCGAGCATCCCAGTCAGGGGCCCAAGCCCAAAGCACAGCACCAGGAAGATTGAAACCCCACGCCGCATCTGGTTTCGATGCTACATGAATCGCGCCTCAGCGGAGGGAGTCGGGGTTTCACATGCTGCGAAAAGACTCATTCGATACGGCAAGAAGTGTTAGGGCACGACTTTAGTCGTGCCGAAAATTCATCAATAAACGACTTGGCTTTAGCCCCGCGAGATTTCCTTTCTAAACTTGGACAAAACTCAGTTCCTCTCCCGCAGCCCGTCTATTCCGTGTATCGATCCAGCAGATTGATAGTGGAATTCGACTCCTAATGGAGTGCTTTTTTGAAACCGCCCCAGAATTCATCTTCGATTCATAGCCGTCTAGAGCCTGTTATTAACTTTGCAAGAGTTGCCGGGCCAGATTTGCGAGCATGAGGATGGCGAAGGCGAGATAGTGCAGCGCTGCCAACGTCTTGGCGAGGCGTTCGTAATCTCTGGCCAGACGACGGAATCGCGCTGCC
>DASYZU010000020.1:0-130789 GCA_035945795.1 Occallatibacter sp. | reverse complement strand
ACGCCGGTGAAGGTGATCGCTACTGAACCGGTTACTGCGTAAGGGATTCTGATGCTGTATCCTGCGGGCGGCCCCAACAAGGCCGCCCGTTGCCTTTTCTGGAGACGAGAATCCCACACAGAGCGGGGACGGGAACCGCGTGAAAGAGCATGGGAAAGGATCTGGATCGAATGGAAAGCGACTCTCAAAACACTGAAACCGCCCGTTCCGGCCACTCCAATCAAGCAATTGCGGGGTTTGCCGATCACGACTCCAAGCCGGATACCGACCCCCATTCCAAATTCTGGGCTGGTGCGTCGTCTGTAATTGCCGCGAATGACAATCTGGGCAATCCCGTTCCCTGCCATGAAACCGAAATCCTCATCCGGTGGACGCTAAAGAACCTTTACCTCCTCTTCATTTGCCCTTATCAGGCGCTCAACCTGAATCCTGATCCGGATCTCACAGCTGAAACGTATGAGCTTTGGAACTGGGATGTGGCCGAAGTTTTCGTTGGCTCAGATTTCAAGAACATCCGCAGATACAAAGAGTTCGAGGTCTCTCCGCAGGGCGAGTGGGTCGACCTGGACGTGAACCTCGACAATCCTCCCCATGAGGTTGGCTGGGTCTGGAAATCGGGCTGCGAGGTTGCGGCAAGGATAGATGCGCCTAAGAAGACGTGGTATGGTTTCATGCGCATTCCGTGGCCAGCCATTGACAGCCGCCCCATTGTTGCCGGCAACGAGTTGCGCATCAACTTCTATCGGGGCCAGGGGCGGGCACCGAATCTCAAGCTGATTGCCTGGCAGCCCACGCACAAGCCGACTTTTCACGCCCCCGAATCGTTCGGCGTGCTGAAATTGGCTGCCCGACAGGTGTAGTTTTTCAGGCGTTCTGCGACTCGACGCCAGCCGCGAGCATCAGGAAGCAGGCGCGCTGCACGACTGGGTTGCGCAGCGCTACTCCAAATGGATTGCTGAAGACGGATTGAACAACTGCGAAGGGGTGCGGCTGCATTCAATTACGAAGAAGCTGCAACAGCAGTATCGGGAGGCATTCGCATCGAAGAGGATGTTGTGTTTCCCTTGGCGGCAAAGCTACTTGATCGGAGTGCCGTTACGGCAAATGGCTCGGAGTTCAAGAATCGGCGGGAACAGACCTGAGGGCAATGAGTGCAGCGCAGAGCCGTTCATTTTCCGGTTGCCGCCCGCGGAAAAATGTCGAAATTCACAGCCTTCTCAGACAGTTTGACGCGCCGTCCCGCCGTGTTATCAAATTGCAGGCGAATTTAGAATCACTACTCCGGCGTGCGGAAGGTCCCGGGCATAACCGGCCGGGCGCTGGCACTGACGTGTATGGTCCTGGGTGGCGCCCAATTGTCACGGGACGACGCGGTCCGGATTCAATCAACCAACAAATGCAATAGGAGCTGCAAATGAATGTCTTCATCAAGATCGTCGCCCTGGGCCTGCTGTTGCCGGCTGGCGCTGCTACAGTTTCGGCCCAGCAGGACTACTTCAGCAACTGGCCCGCGGGAAGTTCTCCGCAGGAGGTAGGCAAGCGTGTTGCCGAACACTTTATCCCCAGCCCCCACCAGGGTAACGGAACCATCTTCTATGGCGAAGTTGCCACGTGGTACGGCGGATTGACCTTTGCTCAACTGACCCACGACAACGATCTGCGCGACCGGCTGATCAAGAAATTCGAGCCGCTGATGCCGGGCGAAGCCGAGGCCGCCAAGATACCGGTCCGCCATCACGTGGACGATTCCATCTTTGGCGCCGTACCCCTGGAGATTGCGATCCAAACTAAAGACCCGAAGTATCTGGCCTACGGGACCTGGTGGGCCGACCGGCAATGGGAGAATCCGCAGCCGGATGGTCTTTCGGCGGAGACGCGCTACTGGATCGACGACATGTACATGTTGACGATCCTGCAGTTGGAGGCTTATCGGGCTACGGGTGACAAGAAGTATCTCGACCGCGATGCAAACGAGATGGTCTCTTATCTCGATAAGCTGCAACAGCCGAACGGCCTCTTCTATCATGCTCCGGATGTGCCCTTCTTCTGGGGGCGCGGGGATGGCTGGGTGGCAGCAGGAATGGCGGAGATGCTGCGTGACCTCCCCGCGGACCATCCGCAGCGGGCGCGCATCCTGAAGGGATACAAGCTGATGATGGCCGCGCTGCTGCAGTACCAGAGCAAAGACGGGATGTGGCGGCAACTCATCGACCACGACGAAGCCTGGCCGGAGACCTCAAGCTCTGCGATGTTCACGTTTGCGATGATTACCGGGGTCAAGAACGGCTGGCTCGATGCAAGCGCGTACGGTCCCGCAGCGCGGAAGGGGTGGCTCGCGGTAGTCGGCTACATCGACCAGAACGACAACACAACGAGCGTGTGCGAAGGCACCAACAAGCTCAACAGTCTGGACTACTACCTGGCGCGCAGGCGCCGAACCGGGGACTTTCACGGTCAGGCCCCGGTTCTATGGGCAGCTTCAGAGTTGTTGCGTTAGAGAAGCACGGGTTGGGGCGGTGAATGAGCCGGCCCTGTGACAGCTAGGCACCCCATTCTTGCATCGTTGTTTGATTCAAGGATGGGGTTGCACAAGCTTTAACCAGTCTTTCGGGTATCCAGGTACAGCCGCTCCAGGGCGTCGCACGCTCTTCGCACGCCATCCTCCTGCGCAATTTGCTTTGCCACTTTCTGCGCCTGCAGCGCAAACTTCGGCTCGGCCATCATCGCTTTGATTTTGCGCGCAACCCGCTCCGGCGTGTAGTTTCCCTTTTCGATCGACTGCGCCACTTTGAGGCGGCACATGCGACGCGCGTTGTCGGGCTGGTCGTGTGAGTAAGGCATGATGAGCATTGGCTTGCCCGCGCGCAGGCACTGCGCGGTCGTTCCCGCTCCGCCCTGGTGCACCACAAGCGCCGCGCGCGAAAACAAGGCGGAATAGGGCGCGTACTCCGCCACGCAGATCGAGTCAGGCAGCGACTGCTGAGGCCGGTTGCGCGGGTCCGTTCCGATGAGCAGCACAGCCCGTACACCAAGCTGCATGGCCGCCTGCGCCGAATGTTCGTAGAAATCTCCTGCTGCGAGCACGGCAGCTGACCCCAGCGTAAACACCACCGGCGGTTCGCCCACGGCCAGAAATTTTTCCAATACAGGCGGCAGCGCCGCGTCCCCGGCGTCCGCATCGTAGAAACAGAAGCCGGTGATGAGCGTATGCTCCGGCCAGTCCTTCTGCTCCACGCCCAGCACGTTCGAAAACAGGGCCAACACAAGGTTCGGCGAGTGTTTGGCGTCAAAGAGGGGATTCGCGCCCTTCGGCAATCCCAATTCCTGGCGCAGATCGTAAATTGGTTGCGGCCACTTCCGGCTCACAAAGCGCGCGAGTTGCTTGATGACCTGCCCAAAGCCCGGGACCACGTTATCCACTCGCGCCAGTTGGGGGAACGGGGGAAGAACCGGCGGGTCAAATGCGGAAAAGAACGAAAGGGGAGCCAGCACGTAGCTTGCCCAGGGAATCCCAGTTACCTCGGCGACCAGCGGCCCAGCATAGTTGAGTTCGCCGAGCAGCAGCAGGTCGGCACGCTCGGGCTCGGTGGCGGCGGCAAGGAGATCGTCGTAGGTTTGCCGCAGCACTGGAAACAGGAACTGCCGCAGCCCCATCTCCGTGCCCTTCTTTATGTCGTAAATCATCTCCACCAGGAGGCTGTTGGTAGGGTCGATGTCTGGCCGGATAGAGCGAAACTCGAGGCCGAGCGGCTTGATCCTCGACTCATATACTGCCGGCATCACCATCACCGGCACATGTCCACGCCGCTTCAATTCGAGCGCAATCGCAACCAGCGGATTGACGTCGCCAAGGGTACCGATATTCGAAAGAACGATGCGCAAGTAGAATTCCCCAGAAGGCGTGAAAATACTGCAGCGATAAGGGTAAAGCAAGGGGCTGGTTTCTGCCCCACTTTCGCCGATTCGTGTGTATTACGAATCAACTGAGGCGAGGTAAACGATCTGTGGGCCGGGCAATCGCATGAACAAAAAAGACGAAGCGACAATCGTGGTTTGCATCGCCCCTGCGGGGCTGAATGGTTATTGTTGACCGCATTCTCCACGCTAAAGCGCGGGGCTAACGACCGCTGTGCCTCCGACGCGATAGAAATCATAATCAGCCAGATTAACAAAATGGATTCATGCGATTGCCCTGGATCTGGGCCCTTGATTGATTTCACAGCAATTGACTCGTGCGATCATGAAAGTGCTATGAAGATTTTGCTGGCCATTGTCGTGCTGCTGGTGGTCGTAGCCTCAATTTTTGCCGACTACAAATGGCGCCAATGGATGGCCGCCCGCCGTCGTGAACGACAATAGCCGCGTTTTTCCCGCATATCTCCCGTTACAATGAAGATAGGGAGCCGTCCAATCGATATGTCTTGTTTGTTTGCCCTTGCCCCTTCCACCCTGAATCGCCGCAACCGCATTGGCTTGTTTCTTGGCCTCGCCGGAACCGCGCTGCTAATGGTAGCCACCGCGCAGGCGCAGTTTGGCGCTCCGCCTACAACTCCGGTTCACGACCCCACGGCACTTCGACCGCCCGCCGGCGCCCGCGTGGCCATGATCGAATTTGAAGACATGGAGTGCCCCGACTGCGCCAACGCGAACCCGCTGGTCCGCGATGCGGCTGCGAAGTACAATATTCCGCTGATCCGCCACGACTTCCCGCTCCCGTTCCACAACTGGAGCTTTGTTGCGGCCGTCAACGCCCGCTGGTTCGACACTAAGAGCAAGAAGCTCGGCGACGAATATCGCGACTATATCTTCGCCAACCAGATTTCAATCCAGACGCGCGGCGATCTGACTCAATACACTGAAACGTACGCGAAGAGCCACGGACTCGCGCTGCCGTTTGCCATCGATCCCCAGGGCAAGCTCGCCAACGAAGTCAAAGCCGACTATGCACTGGGCCAGCGCATTGGCATCGAGCACACGCCAACGATCTGGGTGGTCACCGCGAATAGCAAGGGCGCACCCTTTGTGGAGGTGCTGGACCGCAGCAAGCTCTACCAGCTCATCGACCAGGCTCTCGCCGATACAGCCTCTGCTGCCAAAGCGCCCGTCAAGAAGCCTGTATCGAAGATGCCAGCGAAGTAGTCCGGTGCCCGAGGTTTCGATGCGGTAAAAAATAGTGCATCCTGCTCAGGGTACGCTGCGTTGTTCTGCTGGTATTTGTTCCAGATCGCGGCCTCGAAAGATGCAACTGTATCTGATCCTTCAACACCGCGGACAGAGCACCTTTCCGGGCCTCAAAATGTAAGATGTCGGAATAAGGACCTTCCTCGATGCCTACAGTTCCAGCTACCTCTCGTCTTGCCCTCAGCCAACTTGCCCCAGGTGCACTGCAGTCGGAGATTCGCGCCATGACGACCGAGTGCGACCGCATCGGTGGCATCAACCTTGCGCAGGGCGTATGCGACACACCCGTGCCCGCGGTGGTCGAGGCTGCCGCTATCCAGGCAATCAACGATGGGAACAACATCTACACTCGCTGCGACGGAATTGAACGGCTGCGCAAGGCTATTGCGGACAAGCAGCTTCGCGACTACGGGCTCAGCTACGACCCGGAGTGCGAGGTGATGGTGGCGTCGGGCGCGACAGGAGGCCTGCATGCCGCGGCCATGGCGCTCTTGAATCCGAAGGACGACGTGCTGCTGTTCGAGCCGTTCTACGGTTACCACGCGGTGACTTTGCAGTCGATGCGCGTTAATCCAATCCTGGTGCCGCTGGCTGAGCCCGACTGGTCGCTTGATGCCGATGCGCTGAAGGCTGCCGTTACACCGCGGACACGGGCAATTCTGCTGAACACTCCTGCCAACCCGAGCGGCAAGATCTTTACCCGCGCTGAGCTTGAGGTTGTGGCGGCGGTCTGCATTGAGCACGACCTGTTTCTGATTACCGATGAGATTTACGAGTACTTTGTGTACGACGGCGCGGAGCATATTTCGCCGGCTACGCTGCCGGGGATGAGGGAACGGACAATTGTGCTGTCGGGATTCTCGAAGACATTTTCGGTGACGGGGTGGCGGTTGGGCTACGCGACGGCCGATGCGCGATGGATGCCGGCTATGGCGCACTTCCACGACCTGACCTATGTGTGCGCTCCGGCACCCTGCCAGCATGGTGCGGCTGCGGGACTCGAACAGCTTCCGCCAAGTTTTTACAAGCAGGTGGCGGCCGACCACCAAGGGAAGCGCGAACGGCTGCTGAGCGCGCTTGCGGCGGCAGGAATGGAAGCAGCGGTGCCTCCGGGCGCGTACTACGTGCTGGCGCGGGCGACCCGGTTGCCGGGGAAGAAGGCTGCGGAGAAAGCGCGGAATCTGCTGGCGACGACCGGGGTGGCTGCGGTTGCGGGGTCGGCGTTCTTTAGGCCGGGGCGCGGTGAGGATCTGCTGCGATTCTGCTTTGCGAAGCAGGACGCGGAGCTTGATGAGGCCTGTGAGCGGCTGCGGCGGATCTGAGCGACTCAGGGTTTAAGCCTCACTGTTTCACAGTATCTGCAGAGCGGAGTTGGGCTATGCCGTAAATTATTTATTTTGAATTATTTCCTCAGAGGCTTTACTGTTTCGCTTTTTCACAGGTTTTGAGGGTTCGGTCCGTTCTTGCGCTTTAACTTACGTGCTTTGAAGCCTTTGTGGGCGGCTTCACTTTTTCACGGAATTTGGATCGCTCTTGCCGGGGGATGGGGTACTACTGCCGCCTTTGGTAGGGTGAGCGAGAGGGATGGGAGCCGAAGTTGGGGCCTCTGCTACGAGATTTCGAACTGCTTGCGACAGCAACGGCAGGTTCGCGAGGATGAACTCCACGCAGCCCGATACCGACATTCGATGTTTGGCAGCATAGACGCGCGCTTCGAAGTAGGCGCGTTCCGTTACGGCGACGGTAATGTTCTTTGCTCTTCTCATGATGTTTCCGTTTCGTACCAAGGAGAAGCAACGCTTTGAAAAAACAGTCACACTGAACAGCAACTGTGCCATCGGAAAAATGTCTCCCTTAAGGGGTTCGCCCCAATTGCCAACCAGCAGTTCCGAAAAATCGCAGTTTCTCGAAATCGAGCAAATAAGCGTATTTTGCATGCACATCTCCGCTGAAAATTCTCCCCAAACCTACCAAATAAATGGAGTTAACATCAAAATGCAAATCACGCAAAACCGCCCTTTTTTGAGCCCCAGATCGGCTCAAAACAGTCCTTTTGACCCCTAAATGGCCGCTCAGAAGGTTACAAATCGCCGTCCGCTCTGCGGATTGTCCAGTTTTGTCGGAATTTTGTGTATGTATGCATGCACATTTGCGCCTGCGCACGTGAGCACTTGGTTTACTCAAGAGTCAACATCCGGTGCGCCGCCTTTGCCTGCCAGCCGCTCGGCTATAATCGCGAGTTGATCCCGCAAGAGCATGCAGCCGCGCGGCTATTTTCCTGCCGCATGCCGGGGCTGTTTTGCTTCGGGCGATTGAAAGGTGAACTCATCCATGAAAAACATCACGCGCCGTCAGTTTGCCCAGGGCGTGGCCGCAACCGCCGCCACACTCGCCACCGCCTCGCTTCCGAAATTCGCGCTCGGCCAGCTTCATCCCGTCAGCCGGGAATTTCCCAAGAGCTTCCTCTGGGGATGCGCCACGGCGGCCTACCAGATTGAAGGCGGGGCAAAGGACGATGGGCGCGGGCCGTCGGTCTGGGACACCTTCTCGCATACGCCGGGGATCACCGTGAACGGAGACACGGGCGACGTGGCCGACGACTCCTACCACCTGTACAAGGAAGATGTGAAGCTGCTCAAGAATCTGGGCGTGAGCACCTATCGCATGTCGATCTCCTGGTCGCGCGTCTTTCCCAGCGGCAAGGGCCAGCCCAATCCGCTGGGGATGGACTACTACAATCGCGTCGTCGACGAGCTGCTGGCCAACAAGATTACGCCGTACATCACGCTCTTCCACTGGGATCTGCCACAGGCGCTGGCAGGCGGCTGGCAATCGCGCGATACGTCAAAGGCATTCGCCGATTATGCCGCTTACGTTACCAAACACCTCGGCGACCGCGTGCACCACTGGATGACAACGAACGAGTTCGCCTGCTTTACCGACCTTGGTTACAAGGATGGCCGCTTCGCGCCGGGGCTCAAGCTGCCCGCCGCGCAGGTGAACCAGGTGCGTCATCACGGTATCCTCGCGCACGGGCTTGGAGTGCAGGCTATTCGCGCCAACACTCCCAGTGGAACGCAAGTGGGACTGGCGGAAAATGCCAGCGTCTACGTGCCCATGATCGAGAGCCCGGAGCATATTAAAGCTGCCCAAAAGGCCACCCGCAACGAAAACGCACCCTTCCTGACCGCTCTGATGGAAGGCAAGTACACCGACGCCTATCTGGCGCGCGAAGGAGCCAATGCGCCCAAAGTGGAGCCCGGCGACATGGCGGCCATCGGCAGTAAGCTGGATTTTGTAGGCCTCAACGTCTACACAGCGGACTACGTCAGTGCCGACGGCTCAGCCCAGGGATATGCGATTGTGCCGCGGCCCGCGTCGTACCCGCATATGACCTCGCCCTGGATCAACGTCACTCCCGAGTGCACCTATTGGACCATTCGCAATGTGAGCGACCTCTGGCATCCGCCAGCCATCTTCATCACTGAAAACGGCTGTTCCTCCGACGACGCGCCGAACGCTGCTGGCCACATAGAAGACACCGATCGCGTGATGTATCTCCGCAACCACATCACCAACGTGCACCGCGCCGCCGCCGAAGGCTACCCCATCAAGGGCTACTTCCTCTGGAGCCTGCTGGACAACTTCGAGTGGTGCGACGGCTATAGCAAGCGCTTCGGAATCCATTACGTTGACTTCAAGACGAAGACGCGTACGCCGAAGCGCAGTGCAGAGTGGTATCGCGAAGTAATTGCGCGGAACGCGGTGGAGTAGCGGGAAACAATAGGACCTCGGTCTGGCGAGCAGAAACGGAAACGAGGAAGGAATGGGAAAGATCTTCATCGCAGTCCTGGCCGCTCTTTCGCTGTCTATCGCAGCTCAGGCCGCCACGTTCCATGTTGCTACCAACGGCAGCGATGCCAACCGAGGTACAGAAGCGGCCCCGTTCCGCACCATTCAGCATGCGGCCGATCTCGCACAGCCGGGCGATGTGATCACTGTGCATGAAGGCTTCTACCGCGAACGCGTCAGCCCGCCGCGCGGAGGCACATCCGACGCAAAGCGCATCGTCTACCAGGCCGCGCCCGGCGAGAAGCCCGTAATCACAGGCGCTGAACCGGTCAGGAACTGGGTCAAGGTCCAGGCGGATGTCTGGAAGGCCACAATCCCCAACTCCTTCTTCGATGCCTTCAATCCCTACAGCGATCTCATCCACGGCGACTGGTTCAATCCTCTCGGGCGCCAGCATCATACCGGCGCGGTCTACCTTCGCGGCAATTGGCTCACTGAGGCAGCCAGCCTCGACGATGTGATGAAGCCCGTGGGAACCGACGCACTCTGGTTCGGCCAGGTAGACAGCAAGAACACCACGATCTGGGCGCAGTTCAAGGGCATCGATCCCAATCAGCAACCGGTCGAAATCAATGTGCGGCAGACGGTTTTCTATCCGCAAAAGACCGGCATCAATTACATCACCGTGCGCGGCTTCACGCTTGAGGATGCGGCTACCCCGTGGGCCCCGCCTACGGCCGAGCAGATCGGCGTAATCGGCACACATTGGAGCAAAGGCTGGATCATCGAGAAGAACCTGGTACGCAACTCCATTTGTTCCGGAATCTCCCTCGGCAAATACGGCGATCAGTGGGATAACACGTCGGCAAACACCGCCGAGGGCTACGTAAAAACCATCGACCGCGCCTTGGCAAACGGCTGGACTAAAGAAAACATCGGCCATCACGTTGTCCGCAATAACACAATTACGGACTGCGGGCAGGCGGGCATCGTAGGCAGCATGGGCGCTGCGTTCAGCGAAATCACGCACAACACGATTCGCGACATTCACGTGCGGCGATCGTTTACAGGCGCGGAGATGGCGGGAATAAAGTTCCACGGCGCCATTGACGTCCAGATCTTTCGCAACCGCATTTACCGCACTTGCCGGGGCCTGTGGCTGGACTGGATGGCGCAAGGCACTCACGTTTCTACAAATCTCTTCTACGAGAACGATGAGGATATTTTTGTCGAAGTGGATCATGGACCTTTCCTTATTGACAACAATCTTTTGTTCTCGTCCTTGTCGCTGACAGACAATTCGCAGGGTGGCGCTTACGCGCACAACCTGTTCGCCGGCGCCGTCAAAATGCTTCCCTTCGACAGCCGCCAGACGCCGTTCCTCAAGGCGCATTCCACCGCGGTTGGGGGATATCACGACAACCCGCGCGGCGATGACCGCTACTACAACAATCTGTTTGTGCAGCGTGCCGATTTGAGCGTCTATGACAACGCCCCATTGCCGATGTCGATGGGTGGCAACGTGTATCTACATGGAGCCAAGCCTTCCAGGGACGAGGCGGACCCTCTCGTCAAGCCGGGTTTTGATCCGGGCATCCAACTCGTCTCAAAGCCCGCCGGCCTCTATCTCGAAATCAAATTTGACAAGGCATGGACCGATGAACAGACGCGCAAACTGGTGACTACACAGTTGCTGGGGAGGACGGTCATTCCCAATCTTCCGTATGAACAGCCTGACGGCTTACCGATTCGCATTGACACCGATTACTCGGGCAAGAGCAGGAGCGAATCGAATCCAACTCCGGGGCCGTTCGAGCGTCCTGGCCAGGGCGATTTGAATATCAAGGTGTGGTAAGGAAGTCGGAGCTTGCGCTTACAGTTCGAAGCCCGCAAGTTCTCGCTGCGCGCGGTCCAGGTCTTCGGGGACACCGATGTCGAGAAAGAATCCTTCGACTTCGTAGGCAAGGGGAGAAAGCCGGCTGATCTCCAGGGATAGAAAATCTACTTCGAAGGAAAATTTTTCCGAGAGAATTGGCGGCCATGGCATTTCTCTGCGCAGAACATATGCACCCGCGTTGATGAAGCCAGGACCTGAGTGGCCCTTCTCCTGAAAGCCGACGATGCGTTTTCCTTCGACGAGCACTCCGCCATAGCGGGATAGATCGGGCTGGCGTGTGATTGCAATGGTTACCGCGGCGTGTTCGGCGGCGTGGAACTGCAGCATTGCAGCGTAATCGGCTTGCAGGAACGTGTCGCCATTCAGCACGAGGATATTTTCTTCCGCGGCATAAGACAGCGCCTTGCGGATTGCGCCCCCGGTGCCGAGCGGAACATTTTCGATCACGTAATCGAGGGGCATTCCGCGGAAGGAAGAGCCGAAGTTATTTTGGATGGCCGCGTGGAGATGGCCCACGGAGAGCAGCACGCGCGAGCAGCCGGTGTGCTTAAGCTGACTCAGAAGGATTTCAAGAAATGGCCGGCCGGCTACCGGTGCCATGGCTTTGGGAATTCCTTCAAGCTTGGTCGCGAGGCGCGTTCCGAGACCGCCAGCGAGAACAATCGCTTCCATTGTCGGCTATTCCTTCGGCACGGTTGCAGCGCCGTGATTGGGACTGAAATAATGCTGCTCGACGATCATGCAGAAGATATGTTCGAGAGCCAGGTGCGCCTGCTGAATATACATGGTGACATCGGAGGGAATGCGAATGCAGTAGTCGCACAGCGGCGGCATGCTGCCGCCGGTTCTTCCGCAGAGGCCGATGGTGGTGATGCCCATTTGCTTTGAAAGCTCGAGAGCGCGGAGCACATTGGGTGAAGTGCCAGAGGTTGAGATGCCCATAAACACGTCGCCCGCCTGGCCGAGCGCTTCAATCTGGCGCGCAAAGAGGCGTTCAAAGCCATAGTCATTTCCGACCGCGGTCAGGATAGAGGAGTTTGTTGTGAGCGAGACAGCGCGCATTGCGGGCCGGTCATCGCAAAGGCGGCTGACAAATTCTGTGACCATGTGCTGCGCATCTGCCGCGCTGCCACCGTTGCCGGCAACCATCAACTTATGGCCGGATTTCAGCGCGGACGCGGTTGCCTTGGCCGCCTCTTCCAGCGTGGCGTGGAGTGCGGAGTCTGCCTTTACAGCTTCGAGAATAGCCAATCCCTCGGCCAGTTTCTTTTGTATGAGATAGCTTATGGCACCCTCCATGCCTGCACTCCTCCGGCCGTGAAGTGACATCCGTAGGCCATGCCGCCATCGTGATTGGTGCGCAGGGCGGCTGCAACTTTGTCTTTGTGGATGGGGTCGGTGAGGAAGATCATGAATCCGCCGCCGCCCGCTCCGGAGATTCTGGCGCAATGCGCGCCGGCCGAGAGGGCGCTGGCGTACAGGCGCTCGATGTGTTCGTTCGTAATCTGGCTGGCCATTCGCTTCTTCGATTCCCAACTGCTGCGGAGGACCTGGTGCAGACGATGAAAATCGCCGCGAAGCAGGCACTCCTTCATGCGAAAGGCTTCTTCCTTGATGGAGTGCATGGCCTCCAGTGCCAGCGGGTTTTTGTCACGCACATTGCGCGACTGTTCTTCGATGATATCCGCAGAGGTGCGCGAATTTCCCGTGTAATACAGCAGCAGCGAGGCTTCAAGTTCCGAGACGACCCAGTCTTTGACGCGCAGTGGATTCACGAGCACGTGGCCGTTCTGGCCAAACTCCATGAAGTTGAAGCCGCCGAATGCGGCGGCGTACTGGTCCTGTTTGCCGCCCTGTAGTCCGGCTTCCACGCGCTCGATGACAAAAGCTGTGTGCGCCAGCTCGTAGTCGCCGAGCGGGAGATTGAGCCATTCCACATAGGCCGCCAGCATGGCTACAACGAGGGTTGACGACGAGCCAAGACCGGAACCAGCAGGTACGTCAACGCGCGTGCTCATGCGCAGGCTGAGAGGCTTGCCGCCATTGAAGTTGCGGACGACGTGATTGTAGACGGCCTTGAACAGATCGAGGTGGCTGTCGTTCGGAAGTACTGCCTGCGCGGGGTAGGAGACGCTCTCGTTCTGGTCGGCAGAGACAAACTCGATGGTGGCTGTCTCGAGAGGCTCGAGGGCCGCGTAGGCGTAATAGTCGATGGTCGCGTTGAGAATCGCGCCGCCGAATTCATCGCAATAAGGAGAAACGTCTGTGCCGCCGCCGGCCAGTCCTAGACGTAACGGCGCTCTGGAACGGATCAACATAAGGTGTGCACTGCAAAGCCAATAGTAATTGTTGAATGCATGCAATAGAAACTCACATCAACAGGATGGAGGCTATTGAGGCAACCTGGGCGCATGTACGAACGCGGCAAGTAAACCCACGCCACGCTACGCGGGGTTAGCAAGTTAGCGCAAGGCACTGACCGGGTGGCTGCTTACTCGCTCAATTCCTTTACGAAGAAGTCGGCCATGATGTGGTTGGCTTCGATTGCTTCGGGCAACTTGGGGTCATACCAGAATGCGTGGGTGAGGGCGTCGAACACCACCAGCCGTGCATCTACTCCCGCGTTGATGTAAGCGCGGTGCAGGTTGACAGTGCCGCTGAGCAGCATGTCGCGTCCGCTGGTAACAAAGAGCGTTGGCGGCAGGCCATGCAGGTCAGCGTAGATGGGCGAGAGTACCGGATCGCGGGGATTGGTGGTCGTTACATAGTCGGAATTGTGTGCGCCGGGTGCTGGCGGATCGAGATGACCGGAAAGGCCGCGCAGAGAATACAAGGATGCCGAGTCTCCGGGGCGCGCAAAGTCGCCCATGCCGCTGAATATGCCGAGTGCCGCAGGCATGGGCAAGCCCAGTTGTTTCAGCTTGACGGCGACTTCGGCGGTAAGAATGGCTCCGGCCGAGGTTCCGTAAATGACGATGTGGTCGGGCTTGTAAGTCTTCAGCAGCTCCTTGTAGACGGCTACTGAGTCGTCGACTGCGGCGGGAAAGGGGCTTTCGGGCGCCAGGCGATAGAGCACCGCGACGACTTTGATTTTGGTGTAGCCGGCAATTGGAATTGACTCTGTGTACGAACCTGAATCGGAATTGAAGCCACCGCCGTGCAGGTTGAGTAACACCTTGTCGCGCTTGGCTTCAGGCATTCCGTCCGGCGTGACAATGCGCACCGAAACGCCGGCGATCTTGGCCTCGACGAGTTGGTTGGGGCAGAGCTTGCTCCAGGCCACCCGGGCGCCGGCGGTATAGGCGTCGGTGTGGGTGCGGCGTTCAGCCAGCGACTCGGGCGGACCCTGGTCGGGCGTGGCGCGGCCAAGCACCTGTTGCGCCTCAGGGCTGATGGTGGCCGGCACCGGGACGACGCGCGTGACATGCGCAGTGCCATCGGCGTCGATGTAGCTGGTGTCGCGATTGGGCGATTGGGTGGCGGTTGTCGGTTGCGGAGCCGGCTGCTGCGCGGCCAATCCGGCTGAGGCCAGCAGCAGAGTGAAGGCGTAAATGCGGAACGTGGAAATCATTCGATCGGCTCCTGATGGGGGGTTGTACTCGATTGGAGTACGGTCCGCTACGGTTGGACTTTACCCCGTCAACCATAGCGAGAAAATGGCGCGACGTCCATAGCGTTGTTTACGTTGAACCAGATCTGGTCGAGCAACAGCCGTGATGTATACATCGAAACTGTGGACGATTTTCAGGAGTTGAACAGACAACCGAGGGGAGCGATTTGGGCGCTCCCCTCGGTTGTCTCACTTATTGCGGTATCAATGCGGTAAAACCAGTAGTCCGGATGCCAGCAACTTCTCCGTGAGCCGGTCGAGCGCCTGGGGGAATTTGTAGGAAACGGCTCGTACGCTCATTCCCAGCAGAGTTCCCGCTTCGGCCTGCGTGTACTCCTGAAGCACGATCCGGCTCAGCAACTGGCGGTCGAGCGAGCCAAGCTGTTCCAGGCATTTCTCCAAGTCGAGGACGAAGATGACCGCGTCCTCGAAGGTGCGAATCGGCCGGCTTGAGGCCCATCCTCGCGATACCGGATCACCCAGAATCGACGGAGCCCTGCCTACCTGCATTGAAGCGTATAGATAGCGCCGCAACATGCTCTCTGTATGCCTCCGGTAGAAAGCCAGGCTGACAACCGGTTCGGAAGCAGGTGCTTTTGCCGGCTTTGTTTCAGGCCGTGCCGCCGGCTTTCGTCCCCAGTTCCTCCGCTCTGCCTGCCATGCTAGTTCCTGATTGCTTGCTCCCCAAACCGTCGCCAACTGGAGGGCTGCGCTCATTGCGCACCTCCCATTGCTTCAACCGCCGTCCAGGCCCTAGCATGCGGCTTGCGGGCTGGACGCCCGCGTCGCTTCCGGCTTTCCGGCGACGGAAAGTCCTGCAGTTTAGTTTCACACTCCCGGCAATAAACACTTCCTTGAGTCTGGGCACGGTACCAAAGACAGCCGCACCCCTCGCAAATTTTCAATTGCACGCGCAATTCCATGACTATTTCTCCGTAGTCGTGTCATTTCCCGACGGATTTTTTGGTATCTGTTGTTCCGCGGGGTGAAGAGAACCAGGCAGGGCAACTCAGATTTCTCATGTCCTGATGGGGGATTGCCGCCTTCGCTCTCTCGTTTTTTGTCATGCTCATAGCACGCAGATCCTGCAATTTTCGCCCTTGCTTGCCGCCCGGCGCCTCTGGGGGCGCGATGGGAGGTAGATGGAACAGGAAACAAATCCGCCGGGCGATGTTCGGAAAAGACACACGTCCGCCGAAGGATGTTCATTGGCTGCTGAAAAGGGCAGAATTTCGTCCTGCTCAATTTCAAGTCAAGGAAGCATTTCCCTAAGAATTCCCACAAACCAGTGCGAGATTAAGTAAAGCCAATCTAGAAATATGTATCTCTTGCGTCAACGTCCCCAGGCAGTTTTACCTTCATATGCTTTTCATTCGATGTTAAAGCGCTGAGAATGAAGGCCAATTGACCATGATGGCTTTTCCTGGGGCAACTGAAGAGCCGTCAGTGCCATTGCTGGTGGCGAATTATCCACAATGAATTTTACCCAGATGCATGAACGTCTACGCCTGGAACTTTTGCGCAGAATACAGCGGGGGACGCTCAGTGTCTCTTTGCTGGCTCGCCAGACCGGTTTTGGGCAAGCGCATATTTCCAACTTCCTGCACAGCCGGCGCCAACTGTCCCTTGAGGCGATGGATCGAATTCTCGCTGTCCAGCACCTGACGGCTGCCGATCTTCTGCCCGTAATCAACCGTGCCGGCGATTCGCACGCCGAGGGAGAAAGCAGCTCAGTGCCGGTCGTCTCTCATGCGGCCGCGCTCTTTGAGCCATATATCCGCTCCTCCGCGGTTCAATCCATGCTCCGTTTGCCGGCCGGCGTTCTCGAGTCTCTTCATACGCGTGTTTCGAGCCCTCGACGCGCATGGCAGCGATTTGTCGCGGTGCGCATACCGACTGCCGACGCGCTGGCGATGGATCCGCTGGTGCTGCCGGAAGCGATCGTGCTGATCGATCGCCACTACAATCAACTTGCACCTTACCGCCCCAACAGGCCCAACGTATACGCGGTTCGGCATGGGTCCCACTTGACCTTGCGGTATGTGGAATTTCTTTTGAATCGGCTGGTTCTGCGACCGCACAACAGTGCATTCCCGGTAGACCTGGTTGAGGTGGGGGCCGGAGAGTCGCCAGGTGAAATGCTGGCAGGTCGCATCGCGCTGATTATGAATGAACCCTGAGATTAAACGCCGTGTCCCGAGTCCCGATTCTCGAAGCGGGTGAACTTGCCAAGCCAGTTCAGATAAACGGTGTCGGTTGGGCCGTTGCGCTGCTTGGCCACGATGATCTCGGATTTCGCCTTGTCGGCTTCTGACAGCTCTTCGTCGCGGTTGTAGTAGGCCTCGCGGTGGATGAAGGCCACCACGTCGGCATCCTGTTCGATGGATCCGGATTCGCGCAGGTCGCTCAGCATCGGGCGCTTGTCTTCGCCGCGGCGCTCGCTGGCGCGGGAAAGCTGCGACAGGGCCAACACTGGAACGTGCAGTTCCTTGGCCAGAGCTTTAAGGCCGCGTGAGATGGCAGAGACTTCCTGGGTGCGGTTTTCGTAACCCTTGCGCCCGCCCGACAGCGTCGCCGACATCAGTTGCAGGTAGTCCACCACGACCAGGTCGAGACCCCCGGCGTTCTGCCTGAGCCGCCGCGCTTTGGCACGCATTTCGGCCAGAGAGATCCCGGCCGAATCGTCGATGAAAATATGCGAGTCGACCAGTTCGCCGAGCGCCTTTTGCAGTTTGCCATGCTCTTCCTGCCCCAGAAAGCCCTTCTGCAGCATCTGCTGGTCGACCCAGGCCTGCGAGGCCAACATTCGGCGCAGCAGCGACTCCTTGCTCATTTCCAGGCTGAAGATGGCCACGATGGATTTGTGGTTCACGGCAGCATTCTGGGCAATGTTGATGGCCAGGGCGGTTTTTCCCATCGAGGGACGGGCCGCGATGATGATCAGTTCGTCCTTCTGCAGGCCGCTGGTCAGACGGTCGAGGTCGGTGAAATCCGTCGCCAGGCCGGTAACTTCACGGCTCTGTTTGTAGAGATTGTCGATTGTTCCAAAGGAGTTGGCGACAATCTTGTCCAGGCTTTCGAGCCCTTGGGCCAGTCCTTTTTCGCTCACTTCGAGCAACTGGGATTCGGTTACGTCCAGCACTCCGATCGCGTCCTCACTCTGGTCGGCGGCGCGGGCAATTGCCGAAGAGCAAATGAGCATGAGCTTGCGCAGCAGGCTCTTGTCTTTGACGATCCGGACGTACTCTTCGATGACCGGCCGGCGCGGCAAACCCTCAGTAAGCGAGGCCAGGTAGGCGACCCCACCGACGGCCTCGATCTCCTTGTAGCGTGCCAGTTCATGGGACAGCGTGACGATGTCGACGGCGCGTTGCGCGTCCATCAACTCGCTCATACGCATGAAGATACGACGATGCGAGTCGAGGGAGAAGTCGTCCGGCTCGATTCTTTCGGCGGCCTCGGAATGGGCTGCGTTGTCGAGCAGGATTGCGCCCAGGATGGTCTTTTCGGCGTCGATATTCGCCGGTAATCCTGAGTCGAGAGTAAGGTCGGGGACCGTGGCCATATCAAAGAGTGTAGGACAAACGGGACTGGAAAAAGCCCGCACTGACATGCAGAAAAGGCTGTGAGAATCCCGCCTATCACTGGAAATTTAGGAAAAGCCGTCAGCACAGAATCGACGGGTCGAGTCCCGAGAAGGTGCCTGACGGTTCTGAAGGCTTATATCCGGCAGATTGCGCTTTAATTAGATCCATTCCCACACCTCGGTCTGCGAAGATAGAAGAGAGGGCAAGGATGGTTTGCCCAGCTTTGAGCAAAACCGCTTCAGGTGTGATCCGCCATGCAACGTGTCGCGTTGATCTACAACCCAGCTTCAGGACAACATTCCGCACGGCGCAAGGCGGCCGTTGAGGAAGCGATGGCAGTGCTCGGTGAAGCAGGAATCGCAGCCGAGGCATTCGTCACAGTTGGGATTGGAAGCGCGACAGATCATGCGCATGAGGCGGTTCGTAAGGGTTGCGACACGGTCCTCGCCTGCGGGGGCGACGGCACGGTTCACGAGATTCTGCAAAGCCTTGTGGGGACAGATGTTGTGCTCGGAGTGATTCCGTTAGGAACGGCCAACGCGCTGGCTGCGGATCTGGGTTTGATTGCCTCTCCCGCGAAGGTCGTGCGCACGCTGTTGGACGCAGTTCCAGCGAGAGTTTCAGTGGGGCGCATCCACTACCACGACAATGCCGGCAACCCTGCCTCGCGTTATTTCACGGTTGCTGCCGGCGTGGGAGCGGACGCACTGCTGATGTCGCGGATGGACGCGCGGCTCAAGCGACGGCTCGGCTATGTGCTCTACCTTGTGGAGGCCTTCCGCGTTTGGGCTACACACACGTTTCCGCTGTTCGAGGCCGTTCTTCCAGCCAACGGGAGCGGCGACAAGCGCGTGGTGGAGGTTTCGCAGCTGCTGGCAGTGCGTGTGCGCTCGTTTGGAGGGGTTCTGCGCCATCTGGCTCCGGGCGCCAGCCTGCGTAACGGCTGCCTCAGCCTACTGGCCTTCAAGACGCGCAGCCGCTTTCGCTATCTTCTGTTTCTGCTCGCGGTGATCGCACGGCGCCACACCTTCGCTCGCGAAGTTGAACTCATTGAAACTGAGTCGATCGAATGCCGCGCCAGTAGCGGGTCAGGCGAGTCATTCTTCGTGGAGGCGGACGGGGAAGTACTGGGATTGCTGCCTGTGCGAATCGAAGTTGTGCCGCACTCGCTCAACCTGCTGGTCCCGCACGGAGCGCAGCCTTAATCCTGCAACTCGTTACTCTTGTCCGCCACCAGTTGGCAGCTTTGCGGCAGCCTGCTCTCCCTCTGATTTCCCAGTTACGCCGTCTGCGGCATTCGCCACGTTTGGAAGTGACTGCGGCGCAGGTTGCGAATCCAGCAACGACAGCCATGTCCTTGCATTTTCGTTCCCCTGATCGGCTGCTTTCACGAGCCATGTACGAGCCTGTACCCAGTCTGGCACTACCCCAAGGCCATGCAAATACATGTAGCCGAGATTGCCTTGCGCGGTTGCCGACCCTTGCTGAGCGGCCTTGCTGAACCAAATGAGCGCCTGTGCGTAATCTTGTGGGGTTCCCAGCCCCTTGTAGTACATAAGTCCGAGATTGTCTTCGGCGGGTGCGTGTCCCTGCTGCGCAGCTTTGCTGTACCATGCGAGCGCTTGCGCGTCATCCTGCGCTGTGCCCGAGCCCTCCTGGTACATCCAACCGAGATTATGTTGGGCGTTCGGATTGCCCTGATTGGCGGCTTTGCTGAACCATGCAAACGCCCGCGCGTAGTCCACCGCCGTTCCCTGGCCGCGGAAGTACATGGAGCCGAGGTTATTTTCCGCAGCCGCAAATCCCTGATCCGCCGCCCTGTTGAACCAGGCGAGCGCCCTCGGATTGTCCTGGGTTGTGCCAAGGCCCTGGCTGTAGAGAATGCCGAGACTATTTTCGGCGTTCGGATTGCCATGTTGTGCAGCTTTGCCGTACCACGTGAGCGCGTGCGCGTAATCCTGCGCAGTTCCGGAGCCGTTCTGGTACATTACGCCAAGAAGATTTTCCGCCTCTGCATAGTCCTGCTCCGCCGCCTTGCTGATCCAATTGAATGCCTGATTGGGATCCTGTGTGGTTCCCTTCCCGGTTGCGTACATCAGACCAAGGTATGTCTGGCTCCTGGCGCTGCCCAGGCTGGCCCCTTGTTTATAGGCGGCAAGGGCCTCGGAATACTTTCCCTGTTGATAGAGTGCCTTTGCATGACTCTCAATTGTGGCGATTGTTGTTTCGCGGCTCTTCGTGCTGGCATGGGAGGCAACAGCGATGAGGCAGAAGAATACGCTCCATAAAGCGCAGTGGCGCAGTTGGCGCATGGCGTGACCTCCGCTTGCTGGGTGACAAATCAGTTTTGTGAGACCGGGCGAATGAAGGGAAGAGCCGGGCCAGTATGTGATTATTGGGACACCCTTTTCTGAATGTCAAGAATAATGTTTTTTTAGTACTTACTGGGTATGCGGTGGAAATTAAAGTGGTCCGGACCTCTGGGCCCAATGCCCCGGTACCCTGTGCCGGTGGAGGTGTGCAAATTCTGATTTGGAACCGAATGCGCAGATTGGGGACGATAGGAGCTGAAAGCGGGACAACCCGGACTATTTTCTCAACAGGATTGCAATCACCTGCCCATCGACTGTCTTGTCTGAAGTCGCAACGTACTCTACCTCGGCCTTCATCCCTTCGAAATCCGAGCAGGGATTCACATCCCCTTTGGGCGTAAAGCCGAAAACCGAGAGGTCGATCTTGGTGAAGTCGTTGGAGTAGACCGAGATTTGCTTCTTGGCAGTGACTACCTGGAATTCAATAATTGTGGGATAGCCGCACTTTACTCCGCGAATGATGCCGACTGCAACATGCTTGGGCCCTTTCGGGGGATCCGTTGGGTGCTTCGGCGTTGGATCGACGGCAACCACCTTTTCAGCCGTCTCCACGGTAACCTCGTCTTGTTGCTGAGCGGTGACCGTTACGCCAGATTGCGCACCGAGTGCCTGGATCGACTCGATCTGTTTCAGTCGACTTTGAACCATGTTCACTTCGTCGGGATTCTTTGCAAACTTCACGGCATTGCGCAGGACCTCCGCTGCATCGTTGTACCGTCCCATGGTCATCAACACGTTGGAGGTATTGATGCGGTAGCCCAGGTTGGCAGGGTCCAGTTGAACGGCGTGGAGGTTCAGCAAGTGCGCTTCGTCCAGGTTCTCTTGCCGCATGGCGAAGAGAGACGCCAACTGATCATAGGCTTGAGCAAAGCTCGGATTGAGCCGCGCCGCTGCGCGGAGGCTGGCCTCGATCTGCGGGTCATTCAGTGAGCCTCCGCCGTTCATCGACATCACAGCGAAGTAGTAATGAGCCAGATAGCTTTGCGAGTCCAGTTTGACCGCCTGCTCGAACCACTTGCGGGCAGTTTCCCTGTCGCCTTCTTGAAACGCAAGATATCCCATGGTTTCGTGCGCCTGGACGTTGTTGGGATCGGCCTTGAGTACCGCATCCAGAAGAGATCGGGCATCTTGAGTGCGCTTGACATAGACGAGACAATCCGCGCGGATGGCGTCAGCCTCGGCCTGGGTCAGAGTCTTGCTCTTGTATAACGCTTCATCCAGCGGCGCCGCGGCGCTTGAGAGGATGAACTGCTTGTAGCTGCTCGCCTGAATGTAGCTTTGAAGGGAGGACTGCAGCTTCTTGAGATCGCCAAAGGCTTTCTCTCCGGACGCCACCGGATCCTCATGCTGTTTGACCAGCGATAGGTAAGTAACGATTTGGTGCGTTCCCTTTTCGTGGTCAGTAAATTCCAGATAGTGTGTAAGCGCCCATGACTCAGCGTAAAAGACAGAGCCCTTCTGCTCATCGTGATAGTAAGGCGAGTTAGCGTCAACCTTAAGCAGCGTATCGATGGGCATGAGCCGGTTCTGGCGAAGATAGAGAATATCATCGACGCTGGGAACGCCCACCAATGCGTCCTTGTTGCGAATCTCGGTATTTTGAAAGAACTCTGCGAACCCCTCGTTGAGCCAGAGCGGCATCCATTCAAGCGCGTCGCTGAACTGCAGGTGCGTGTACTCGTGATAAATGGTGGCAAAAGGGTGCTCGTCCTGAGCATCCAGGCGAAGCAGGATGTAGTTCTTATCCGGAGTCCTGAGGAAATAGCCGGCAAGGTGTAGCTGTCCCTTTGCCAGGTAGGCCGCGGGCTCGAGCGATTGAAATCCCTTTTCATTCCTGGTCGCAATTACCGTGATCGGGAGGGCGGGATCCACGTTCGCCTTGGGAAACAGGGCGTGAAACATCCAACGCATCCGTTCAAGTTGATCCAGGACGTGTCGGCCCTGCTTATCATTCGAGTCAGTGATGACGGCGAAATGCTGGCTGCTGACTTCGACCCACTGCTCGGGCGCAGCAAAGGCCTGGCCGCAAAGCGTAGCCGCAAGGATAGATAAGATTGCAAACCTGCGTGGCATGATGCAGGCCAGTCTAACAGGAAATTCCTCTACACCCGTGGCATCATGCATCCCACCTTTCGCAGAGAACGCAAAGGATCGGGCCTTGAGCAATGGGAGAATATATGCTACCATCTAGTAGATGGTCGAAATCCGGGAATACCTCGGAATTGATGGAAGAAACCTGTTCGGCGATTGGTTTGACCGGCTCCATTCCGAGGCGGCACGCCGAGTGACCACTGCGCTGTACCGGTTGGGTCTTGGGAACTTCTCAAATGTGAAAGGCGTCGGCGGCGGAGTGTTTGAATGCCGCATCGACTTTGGTCCGGGTTACCGGGTCTACTTCGGAAAAGACGGTGACAAGATTGTCATCCTGCTTTGCGGTGGCACAAAAAAGCGCCAGCAGGACGACATTGCATTAGCCGGCGAATGCTGGCAGGACTTCAAGCGGCAGAAGAGGAGCGAGCCATGGCATTGACGCGGGATTTTCGGGAGACGGTGCAGGCGCGTGTGCAGAGCGATAAGGAGTTTCGCCGCGGTTTGCTTAGCGATGCAGTGGAGGCTCTGCTGGCGGGCGAAGCGGCCCTGGGCCGCGAGATACTGCGCGACTTCATCAATGCCACGCTAGGCTTCCCCGCGCTTGCGGAAAAAACCGGAATTCATGTGAAGACGCTGCACCAGATGTTCGGGCCGAGAGGGAATCCGACAGCGGCTAATCTGTTCAATATTATTGCTTGCTTGCAGGAGCATGAAGGGGTGCGGTTGCAGGTTGTGGCGTAGGTTCGCTACCGATCGCCTTTTGATCGATCATGGGCGATCAAAAGGCGATTACGAGGGCGTTACGAACTTCAATGAATGCTTCCAACGGACGAATGTCGGAGTCTGCGCATTCAGCTCGACACGAAATTCATCTCCGGGCATGGCTTGATCAAATGCTAGAAGACACTCCGCCTTACCTTCTGAGACGCACTTTTCTGTATACAATCCCCAATTTGGTGCAGGAATTTGTTTGCCAAAGAGGGCGAAGTAGCCGGGGTAATTTGTCGGTTCTTGAAAGATACAAACTGGTTCTCCGGCCACAAGGGGCCGCTGCGCCGCGCCACGCTCCTCCTCCGCTTTCTCGATTGTCGCTTTGGCGTTTAGGTTCGACCCGTACAGTCGCTCGTTCAGCAGGCAGTCCAGAATGGCTAGGGTTTCGCTGTCGTTTTCGGTAACGGACTCTGGGAAATCCAATCTGATTGAAAAATGCCGTTCAATTTGAGCAGCCAGGGAGACTAGCGACTTAAGGTCGGTTGGAAAGGGTTCCTCTGAGAGATTCTCCAGCAAGCAAGGACCTTCCATGAAGACTTTCTCCGTCTCAATGTCGATGATGCGCAGAACGTCGCCCTTCCGCAGTCCGTCGATTGCTTTGATTGCTTTCTCGCACTGTGAGAAGCTGTGCCCTAGTAAGCTTGTGGCGAGATTGCAGTCGACTCCACGGGAGCCAATGAGGGATAGTACCAGCGAGATGGCCAACGGTGAGTTCTTATGCCCAATGGTCGCCTCTGCTTCTTCCACCCCAGCCCTGGTAGGGCGCATCTCCATTAAAGGGAAAACCACCGGATCTGACGAGCCGATCTCCAATCGAACATGTTTCAGCGGTGCCCTGGAAGAACCAGGCCCTGCAGCCATGAGGACGCCGCCTTCGAGCGAAGGAGGCATAAATGGAATATTCCCGCTTAGATACCTGCATTCCCCAGCTTTCCAAGATTGTGGTTTTCCTGTGCGGTACAATTCAGCGGCCTTCTTGGCGCCTTCTCCTTCGAAAGCGAGCTTTAGTTTCGGTGGTTCGCGTACCAGCGCCGGATTTGAGATTCGGATGTCGATTCGGTGAGAATTGTTCGTGACTCTAGCAAGAGTTCCCGGTTTGATCGGGGCATCAGAATCTCCCGAATGTACTATAAAGTCATAGCCTGGGTGCTGAGCCCTGGCAATATCGATGAAGCTGTCTGTAGCCTCGTATGCAAGGCCTTTTTTCACCTCCAATTTGAGCAGCTTTGGGCGGATCACTTCCACAAGCGATCTTGCCACTGACTCGACACCTTCAGAGCTCTTAAGCGCTTTTTTGCCTGCCTGTATTGGCAGGGCCTTCTTCATCTCGGTCGAGGTAATATCGTGCCAGATTGGAAGAATGACGACCTTCTTGCCGTCCATCTCCCTCAAAAAAAGACCGTCGAGTTCTGCCTTGGTCCAGTTCTTAGCGAGGAAATGCGGGCTATAGATCACCACTCCATAGCGGGATCGTGAAAGACCTCTCTCGATTGAAGCGCGCAGGCTGTCCCCGACCTTTAACGAGAACTTATCGAACCAAACTTTTAGTCCCCACCTTCGGAGCGCGATGGCCAGCGGCTCGGCAAAGGCAACCTTATCTTCTGTGGCGTGCGAAATGAAGACGTCGTATTTTAGCCTTGCCATAGCGTTTTCATGATAGATCGTTTCGATGCATTGGCGGACTTCTAATTCTCTTCAGTCAGGCGGGTTATTTCTTTAGCGGCTTCCTCGCAAAGTAATACAGCGAAAACGCCAGCATCAAAAACGCTACGACGGAGACGCCGTTGCTATACAGGAAAGTGTGTGGCAGGCCGATGGGGTTGTCCCTGTTCCATGTGGTTTCGTAGAACTTGAACGCCACTCCAATCAGGCCCATAATGCCGCCCGCGGCAATAAGCCCCGATGCGAATAGCGACCCCGCCGATACATCGCCCTCGTCGGATCCGCCGGCCTTCTTCACGGCCGAGTCCACCAGATAGCGGACAACGCCGCCGGTGAAGATGGCCAGCGTAGTGCCGATCGACAGATACGCGCCCACAGCAAACGAGAGCGACCGCACGCCGAGCAACTCGACGCCGATAACCAGAAAGACGCCCAGCATCACCAATCCCCAGGGCAATTTTCTGCTCAGAATTCCGTTGATGACCGTGGCCATCAGTCGGGCCTGGGGTGCGGCCGCCTTTTCGCTGCCGATGCCGGGGATCCACTGCACTTCAATGCGGCCACTGGCCGGTGAGTAGAGGTATTTTCCGTCGGCCAACTCCGAGGAGCCAAGCGCGTTCAGCACCACGTATTCGCTTTTGTAGTGGAGCGTCGAAGCATTCGGCCCTTTCACTGTGAACTGATCCATCAGTCCATGCGGATCCTGCTGTACAGCTACTCCGGGATGCGACGCGCTCAGGTCCCAGGTCCTGGGTGCTTCCCTGAACTCCTGCAACCCCTGGTTCATCAGGTTGAGCGTAACGCCAATGGCGATGGTGGAGACGGTGATCCCGATGAGGAACGCGAAACGTTGCTTGATAGGAGTGGCCCCCAGGAGGTAACCCGTCTTCAGGTCCTGCGAGGTGTCGCCTGCCTCAGCCGAGGCAATGCAAACCACGCCGCCGATGGTGATGGCCAGCGCGCCGAACGCGGGCGCAGTCCACCCATTGACCAGAAAGATGGCCGAAGTGGCCATTAGGGTGGCAATGGTCATGCCCGAGATGGGGTTGGCGGAACTGCCAATGAGGCCGACAATCCGGGAACTGACGGTGACGAAGAGAAACCCAAAGATGACTATGAGCAGTGCAGCGCCGAGGTTGGCTAGCAGGCCCACCTGCGCGCCAGGAACCGGCTTGAAGGTAAGGAACAGAAACATGAGAACGATGAGGGCAATGGAGCCGACTACCGCAAATCCCATCGAGAGATCATGTTCCGTGCGCAGGGGCGCGGCACTTTCAGCGGAGCCTGTCCCCCGCATATTCTTAAACCCGGAACGCAGCGCGCCGATGATTGTCGGCAACGTTTTGAAGAGGGTGATGAGCCCGGCCGCGGCTACTGCCCCGGCGCCCATGGGCCGGATATAGGTTGCCCACAGATCGCTAGGATCCATCTGCGCGATGGGCACGGTGCCCGGATAGATGGGAGTGGACAGGTTTTTGCCGAAGAAATACAAGAGCGGCATGAGCACTAGCCAGGAAAAGACGCCGCCGGAGAAGATAATGCCCGCCGTCTTGGGACCGATGATGTAGCCCACGCCCAGATACTCGCTGGTTGCGTCGGCCTTGATGGAGGCGCCCTTGAGTACGTGGTCGGGGCCGAAGTCAGGCCGATACTCAGGCGTACCGGGCCATGCGCCGAAAAGATTTTCGTTCTGGAATGCAGCATAGAGCGCGCCCAGGCCGAGGCCAAAAAAAACGCGGCTGGCCGTCGAGCCTCCGCTGGCGCTCGCCTTAATCACATCGGCGCATGCCGTTCCCTCAGGATATTGCAGGGTTCCGTGCTCCTCGACGATCAGTGGACGCCGCAGTGGCACCATGAACAACACTCCGAGGTAGCCGCCGATAAGCGCCAGCATGAAGATCCGGAAGTATTCGAGATCGAATCCGAGGAAGATCAGAGCCGGCAGGGTGAAGATGACGCCGGCGGCGATCGATTGGCCTGCATTGCCAGTGGTCTGCACAATGATGGTTTCAAGAACAGACGCGCGGCCTTTATGGCGAAGCAAGCTGGTGGAGATGACCGCAATTGGAATGGATGCGGCCACAGTGAGGCCGGCTTTAAGGCCTACATAGACGGTGACGCCACCGAAGATGATGCCAAAGACTGCGCCCAGCAAAACGGCGCGCAGGGTGAATTCCGGACGGTCTTCACCGGCAGGAACAAAGGGTTGAAAATCGGGCACAGGCAGCCTCCGGATCATTGCGTATGAAACTTCAAGAGAATTCCCTGAAGGGCGAGTGTAGCAGCGTCGGCAGGGGAAAGGACAGAGATGCCGGGGCGTGTCGGCGAACTCCTCTTGGCGAAGCAGGCCCTGGCGGCGTAGGGTAGGTGCAATCAAAGCTTAAGGTTCAGAGGAGATCCCTGTCGTCATGACCAACCCGGCACCTGCTCCCACGATTGTCAAACGGCTGCTCTCGCTCGACATTCTGCGCGGCATCACCATCGCGTTCATGATCATGGTGAACAACAACGGGGGCCGCTCGGCATGGGCGCAGATGCACCACGCTGAATGGAACGGGCTCACGGCGACCGACTTGGTATTCCCCACCTTCCTGTTTGTGGTGGGCGCGTCAATTGTGTTTGCGTATGAGGCGAGGCTGGCCAAGGGAGCCACGCGAGCCCAACTGGCGTGGCACACCACAAAGCGGGCCTGCATTCTGTATCTGCTTGGGATTGTGGTCAACAGCTTCCCGTACTTTCACCTCGTTCACATGCGGTTCTATGGGGTGCTGCAGCGGATCGCCGTCTGCTACCTCGTGGTTGGCCTCTTCTACTTGTGGGACAAGCGAGTGTGGACCAAGGTTGCGGCACTTGCGCTGGTGCTGGTGGGCTACTGGGTGCTGGTGCGGTGGGTTCCGGTGCCGGGGGCAGGAATGCCTGGGCGCGACGTACCCTTCCTCGACACAGATCAGAACATCGTCGCCTGGTTTGACCGGCAGTTGATGCCTGGTCACCTTTACGAGGACTACACCACGCACAGCCTGCGCGATCCAGAGGGACTGCTTAGCGACATTCCCGCGCTGGGCACCGCACTGCTGGGACTGCTTACCGGCCTCTGGCTTCGCGGGCAGCGAGAAGTGAAGACTAAGGCAATCGGTCTTGCCGTCGGTGCCGCCGCCTGTCTGGCCTCAGGCTATTTCTGGTCGATTTGGTTCCCGCTCAACAAGAAGATGTGGACCAGTTCTTTCGTGCTGACGGCGGCGGGTTGGTCGCTGACGGTGTTTGCGCTGGCGTTCTGGGCAGTCGAGATAAAGGGCTGGGGGAAAGAAAAGGGTTGGACACGAGGAGCCGTCTGGCCGTGGCTTGTCTTCGGATCAAATGCCATTGCGGCCTACATGGTCAGTGAACTGCTCCCCGGGATTGTGGAACTCGTGCGCTTTCCATCAGGCGGACGCCAGATGAACGCTCTTGGATGGGCGCGTATTCATATCTGCGGCCAGATTCCCGATCCAGGCTGGGCCTCGTTCGCCTACTCGTTCTCGTTTATGGCGATCTGTTTTATTCCGGTGTGGATACTTTATCGGAAGAAGATCTTCCTGAAAGTGTAAGAGTGTTTATAAAACTTGGGACACAGAGGACACTGATGAAGTTATGGGGTATTGCTATAAGTCTGGCGATCGTTGCCGGCGTCGGAAGCGCGCAGACACTGAACTGCAACATGCAGGGGTATAAGAGCGTCGACGGCGTCAAGGTGACGGCGAATGGCAGCGCGGTCGAGTTACTGTGGCCGGGGGAGAAGGGCCAGCAGTTGCGGGCGCGGTTTGCGATGCGCGACGGTCAGCCGCTGATTGAAGAGCTTGCCGCACAGAAAGCCGGCGGCACGTGGATCGTGCTCGGCAAAGACTTGACTCCGGACTTTGAGGTAACTACGGGCAAGCGCCGCATTTCAATCACCGAGCGCACTATCCTGAAGAATCTGAACCTCGATACGCCGGAGAATGAGGAACGGTATAAGTGGAACGTGTTCTGGGATGCGCCGCTGGTGGTTCCCGGACACAGTCACCTTACGGTTCCTGCTCGCTCGGCGAGCGAGATAACTCGGGCTAATGTGAGTTATGAGTCTGATAGCTGCAAACTAACCAGCGATGGCGACCGGGTTAGTGTGGTATTCAATGGACTTGATCTCGGATTGTTTGCGGGAGATCTGCAGTTTACGGTTTACAAGGGTTCAAGCCTGTTGAGGCAAGAGGCAATTGCAAAAACCGATGCGCCCGATGTGGCTTACATCTACAAGGCCGGGCTGAAGGGCTTCGCCATCAAGGACAACACAAAGCTGGTATGGCGTGACACCTCGCAGGTTTGGCAGAAGTATCAGTTTGGTGGCGAAGCAAACGAGCAGCCCGTCGGCCTGAAGGCTCGCAACCGCCTGGAGATTCTGGATGCGGGCGCGGGTTCGCTTGCGGTTTTTCCGCCGCCGCACAAATTCTTTTTTGCGCGCGAGAATGAGGTCAATCTTGGCTACGTTTATTACCGAAAAGACAACGACAAGTCATTTTCGCTGGGCGTGATGCAGCCGGAACATGGTGAGGGCTACGCGCCGTGGGGAGTCACAGAAGAAGTGTGGAACCGGCGCGTGCGCGTGGCGCGCGAACAGCTTGAAAACTACGCGCTCTACAATGCGCCTCCGGGAACTCTGCAGCATATGGCCGTTTACTACTATCTGAGCCCGAATGGCGACCGTACGACGCAGCAGGACGTGATGGCTTACACGCACGACGATGTGTACAAGCCCGTACCCGGATTCAAGACCGTCACTGGCCACTTTCATCTCGAGCTCAACGAAGCGATTCGCGACCATGAAACCTCCGACATCAGCCCCACGTGGGTTCCGGTATTTCGCGGACTTGGAATCAACATCGTCTACCTTGGAGACTTCCACGACGATTCGGACATAACCGATCCCGGCCCCAAGCGATTCATGGAGCAGAAGCTCTATTTCGAGGGCGCGCGCAAGCTCAGCGATAAGAATTTTCTCGTGATGCCAGCCGAGGAAGTGAATGCATTCATTCCTGGTCACTGGTACATGATGACGTCCAAGCCGGTTTACTTCTCGCATAAGGACCCGCGTCCCGCAGACCAGTCGTTTGAAGAAAACGATCCGGTGTATGGGCATGTCTATCACCTGGGCTCGATCGACGATGTGATGAAGATGGTGAGCGCGGAGCAGAGCATTCTGTGGACCGCGCACCCGCGCACCAAGAGTTCGGCGATGTATCCCGATATGTACAAGGACCAGGATTTCTTTTTCAGCGACCGGTTTATCGGCGAATCGTGGGAATCGCTGCCCGTTGACCAGTCGCAGAAGCGGCTGTGCGAGGAGCGCTGCTTCGTGTTAAACGACGAGATGAGTAACTGGGCGCCCAAGCCAAAGTTCATGCTGGCCGAAGGCGACACTTACATGAAGGTTCCCGCCGATGACACTTATCCATTCCTGGCCATCAATTATTTGAAGCTTGACAGGGTTCCGACTTATAACGAGAGCTGGTCACCGGTCGTTGAAGGAATTCGTTCCGGTAACTTCTTCGGCACAACGGGCGAGATTCTGTTTCATAAGTGGGGTATTGAAGGTTCGGGGGCGAAGAGCATCTACACGGCCAGCATTGAGTACACCTTCCCGCTTGATTTCGCCGAGTTGGTTTGGAGCGACGGGACCAAGGTTGATCGCAAGATCATGCCTTTGACCAATACCGAAGCTTTCGGGACAAAGACCTTCAGGATTCCGTTTGATGCGACTGGCAAGAAGTGGGTGCGGTTTGCCGTTTGGGATTCGGCGGGAGACGGGGCGTGGCTGCAACCAGTCACTGTGAAGTAATTGCGGAACTGCTGGTTGGCGAGCGATGTTATGAGTTGCGCAGCGGCGAGATAGCCAATCGGTCTTCGAGCCAGCTTACGGCAGCGGATTCGTTTTCGATTTCAATCCGCAGGCGAGCGGTCTTGAGAGAAAGAGATTTGCCCAGCTTGCCCAGGCGCACACGGTCTTTTTCAGTAGTCACGATCGCCGTGGCACCGATGCTGCGGGCCGCATCTTGAATGCAGTCGAGGTCGTGGGCCTTGTAGTGATGATGGTCAGCGAACGCAATGCGCGAGGCAAGATGCAAGCCGGCCGCCACAAGCCCCTCAAAAAACTGTTCGCTCCTGGCGATGCCGCAAAAGGCGGCGACAGGGCCGGCAATTTGTGGGACTTCCATGCGGCGATGCAGGCGCCAGATGGGGCCTTGCCAGCCTGAGGCTTTCAGCTTCGCCTCCAGTTCAGGGTCGCCCGCGGGAATCGCGAGAACAGTGGCGCGGTGTATTGCTTTAAGCGGCTCCCGCAGGTTTCCAGCAGGAAGCAGGTGGTCCTGGAAGTCCTGGCTATCCAGCAGCAGAATGTCCACGTCGCGGCGGAGTTGGCGGTGCTGGAAGCCGTCGTCGAGAAGGTGAAGGCTTCCCGAAAAGATTTCCTCCGGGGCTAAAGCCCCGGGCGATTTGGATGCACTGATGTACGGGCTGAAGCCCGTACCTTCCAGCGAGGATGCCCCTTCCCCGGTACGCGTCTGACTAGCTTCAATTTCCGAGGACGGTTGTTCCGCGGCCGCTTCGGCCAGCAGGCCGGCTTCGTAACGTTGCGCGGCGACATAGACCGGAACTCCTGATTCGCTAGCGATGAGCAAAGGCTCGTCCCCAAACTCTTCGGCAGCGCCGTTGGGGTTGACGCACAGGGCAGCCTGGCTTCGGCGGCCGTAGCCTCGAGAGAGAACGTCCACGTTCAGGCCGCGGCGGGTGAGAGCTTGGGCGAGCGCGATGGTGAGCGGAGTTTTGCCTGAGCCGCCGGCGGAGAGACTGCCGATGCTGACAACCGGAAAGCGCAGGCGGCGGACCGGCTCGAGCTTGCTGCCTAGCTGAAGTTCGCGGAGCGCGAGTGCAATCCGGTAAAGCGGAACCAGCGGGAGGAGCAGGCGGCGCGCTGAAGAGGGAGGCTTCATGAATTGCGCTCCTGGGCGGCGGGCGGGGTCAGCAACTCGCGAATAGCGGCTACGCATCGGTCCGTCGCTCCGGCCTGCTGGTCGAAGACTTGCCGGGCGCGTTCGCCCATTGCCACGGCCCCGCCGGAGTCCTGTAACAGTTCGATCAGGGTCGAGCCAAGGTTTTCTTTTTTCGTGATGCGGAGGGCGTGGTGCGCGAGCAGGTCTTCCGTGATGGCGCGGAAGTTTACGTAGTTGGGGCCCATCACGATAGGGACGCCAAACTGAGCCGGTTCAAGAGGGTTGTGGCCGCCGGCGGGGATGAGGCTGCCGCCCACAAAGGCAAGTGCGGCGAGAGAGTAGACCGATGCAAGCTCGCCGATGGTGTCGAGCAGCACAATCTGTCCCGGACGAATCGCCTCGATCGAGCTTTCCGCCTGCGAGCGCCAGTCTGAGCGTCTCACCCAGGGAATGCCCGATTGCTCGAGCAGCGTGGCCACGGCGGCGAAGCGCTCTGGATGACGCGGGGCTAAGACAATGGCAAGCTGCGGGTCGGCGGCGAGAAGGCGCGGCCAGGCTTCGAGGAGGGCGGCTTCCTCGCCATCAAGCGTGCTGCCGGCTACGACGATGCGCAACCCCTGAGCCAGAGTCTTAACCAGCCGCGTGGCGTCAGCCTCCTGGGCGGCTCGAACATCGAACTTGAGGTTGCCGGCGACGGAAACCCGCTCCGGCAGGCAACCGATGGCTCTGAGCCGCTCCGCGTCGGTTTCGCTCTGCGCCAGTACACGGGTAATCCGGCTGAGAACAGGATGCCACAGTCCCTTCAGGCGCCAGTAGCGCGGCCAGGAGCGGTCTGAGATGCGGGCGTTCACCACAGCGACCGGGATAGAACGGCGGAAGCACTCGCTGAGCAGGTTGGGCCAGAATTCGGTTTCCGCCAGGATCAAGAGGCGTGGTTGTAGGACATTCAGGTAGGCGCGCACGGCCCAGGGCAGGTCGAGCGGGCAGTAAAATACGCGGTCAGCGCCAAAGCGCTGGCTGGCCAACTCCTGGCCGGTGCGGGTGGTGGTGGAGATGAGCAGATCAAACCCAGGGAATGCGCGGTCGAGCTCGCCAACCAGCCGGCTGACTGCCAGTACCTCGCCCACAGAGACGGCGTGGAGCCAAATAACTGGCCGACCAGGCTCCCGCTTCATAGCCCGGACCCGGCCCAGGCGTTCGGCCACGCCCACGCGGTACTTGTGCGTTGTGGCCATTTTCCACAACCACCAGGGGGCGACGGCTACCATGGCAGCAAGCAGGGCGAGGTTGTAGAAAAACAGGACCATGCGTGACGGACGCGCCTTTCAGCAGTCCAACCTAGAATGATACAGTCGAGCACGATGAAAGCCTTGCGGGCAATTCCGCTTTATCTTTTTTGGCTGGCTCTGCCGGTTGTGGCCAGTGACCACACGCCGCCTGCCGTGCAGCCAGCCACGACATTTGCCGCGGTCGAGGTGCATGCCGACGAAAAGGTGGCCATCGCCGCCGAACCCTACGATACGAAGGAAAAAGAGTCCATCTTCCGGGTTGATTATCTCAGCCACGGCGTCATGCCCGTGCGGTTGATCGTCACCAATCAGGGCGACAAACCAATCTCCCTGCGCGATGCGCGGATTCTCTTCCAGACCGCTGCGGGCGACCGGATCCAGGCTGCCGAGCCGGAAGATGTGGAGCGGTTGATGACGCGCAAGGAACGTGAGGGGAAGAGCGTCCCGCTGCCGGGCCCGCTGCCCAAAATCAAACTGAAGCCCAAGGCAAGCAACAAGGACATCGAGCAGGACTTTGACAACTTCGAGTATGCGGCGCTGGTGGTGGAGGCGCACACCACGCGGGCCGGATTCCTGTTCTACGACGTGTCAGACCTGAGCCACCCGCTGCAGGGCGCCAAGCTGCACCTGCACGCGCTGCGCGGCGCCGATGGCAAGGAGCTGTTCTACTTCGAGATTCCCTTCGACAAGTATCTGAAGTCCAAGTCTGGGCAGATGAACTAACTCCGGGCCTGCCTGGGTATAGCGAGAGAGTGAGCGACTACTCGTAATAAGTAGCCGTGGTGGTGTCTGTCTCCCAGATCGTGCAGTCCTTGATGCGCACCCGTCCGGCGGTCATTCCGGTGAGCTGCTCGCTGGTCTGGTCGTAAAAATATTTGGCGATATTTTCGGCCGAGGGGTTGAGCACCGTGAAGGGCTCCAGATCGTTGAGCATCATGTGGTCGATGCGGTCGATGACCGGGCGCAGCACCTGCTTCAGCAGCTTGAAGTCCAGCAGCAGGCCAGCCTCGTCGAGTTCGGTCCCCGCCAAGGTGACGCGGACCTTGTAGTTGTGCCCGTGCGGGTTCTCGCACTTGCCCTTGTAATTACGGAGGTAGTGTCCGGAGGAGAAACCTGCCTCCACGGTGACTTCATACATCGGCGTCTGCTCGATCCTGTTCGGGAATGTGTCCCACACCATATTTTAACGGGAAAGGCGTGGCTTTATCGATTGTGGCCGTTGCGCCGCTTCCGCCGTGCCGCCTGGCGGGCCTCTTCGCTGCGCCTGTCTACCTGCTCGAAAAGGTGGCTCATTACGCCGATGAGTGCCGCAAGCAAGCCAAATAACAGCAGAAACATAGCCACGGTGCGCCACAGGGAGGCGTTGGCCGGCAAGCCGGGCTGAAAGCTCGAAGGCACCAGCGACATCCCCGCCGAAACCAGCGCGAAGAGCAGCAGCGAAGCGGCCAGAATATAGAAGTTGCGGGACATAGAGTCGGATGCGATCTGCGGAACCTGCTGCGATTCTACGCGGCGGAGGCAGGGCGCGGCATTTCCTATCCAAGATCGGAGGCCGTCAACTTTCGCCTTGCGCCGTGACGAATGTGAAGCACTTCGACCTGCTTCTGCTTCTCCAGAACGCGATAGATCACACGATAGACGTCCGGTTTACGGCCGTACAGGAGGCGCCGAAGCTGTTTCTTCTCAGGCGTCACCGGGCAGCGGTATGGCAGCTTTTCAAGGGTGAGGATGGCCTCTTTGAGCCCAGAGTACCATTTGAAAGCCGCTCGGGGATTCTGGGCGTCGATCCCTTCGTAGAGGGCAGCAAAGTCACGCTCGGCGCGGGCAGTTACGTTAACGAGATAGGCCATGATCGGCTTCGAACTCGCTGAAGAACTGCCTGGCCGGCCTGGTCCGTCCATGTTTCGCGTCTTCCAGCCCTTGACGGACGCCTTCCTGCGCATCGGCACGCGCGGCAATTTCGAGCAAGCGCTGGTAGGCCTTGGCGTCTTGCACGACGGCCGCGGCCTTGCCATTTACGGTTAGCACCAGGGGGCGTTTGGTTTTCTTGAGCTTCTTCATGAACTCGCCTGAGGCTCTGCGAAAAGCCGTCAGCGACTCGATGTCGGTTGTGATATTGAGCATGAACGCCTCCCATTGGAGCACCTTATTAGGTGCTTTAAGAATAGCGCATTGATGCACGATTGAAAAGAAGGCACGGTTGAAGCCACATATTTCGCGTTTCAGCCGGAAAGCGCTGCACTATCGATCACCGAAACGCCGGCTCGTGCAAACTCGGCTTCGATCTTGGCGACTGAACTGTGCAGGTCGATGGCCCGACAGGCATCGCGGAGGACGAATGCGGGCAGGCCGAGGCGGCGGGCATCGAGAGCGGAGTAGCCGACGCAGTAATCATAGGCGAGCCCGGCGAAGAAGGCGCGGCTGAGATCGCGCTCATCCAGATAGCCGGCCAGACCGGTGGGCGTTACGCGGTCGTTCTCAAAGAAGGCGGAATAGGAATCGATCCGTGGGTTGAATCCCTTGCGCAGTAGGAGTTCTGCCTGTGGCAGGTGGAGCGCAGGGTGGAACTTGGCGCCTTTGCTGCCTTGAATGCAATGCTCGGGCCAGAGGGTTTGCAGGCCGTAGCTAAGTTCGATCTGCTCGAAGGGCTCCTTGCCGGGATGGGATGAGGCGAAAGAGGAGTGACGCGGCGGGTGCCAGTCCTGAGTGAGGATGATGTGCTCGAACCGCGGGGCAATGCGATGGATGGCTGCGATTACGGCGTCTCCATCGGCAACGGCAAGCGCTCCGCCGGCGCAGAAATCGTTTTGCACGTCGATGACGATGAGAACGTCGTGCGCTTCGATCCGCATCGGGTCTCCTCTGCCGGATACTCAATCGGCACGTTCATTCATTCTCTCAAATTCCACGCAGGGAGGACTGATGCGGAGTGCAGCTGAGGCTATGCGAGAAGCACTTCAATGCCGTTGGCGCGGAGCAGGTCAACATATTCTTGAGCAAGGTCCTTGTCGGATATGACGATATCGGCGGCGCTAAGCGGTGCGACGGGAATCATGCCTCCGCGGCCGAACTTGGTATGATCGGCAACAATGATCACCTTGCCGGCGATCTCGATCATCTTCTGCTCCGAGCCGACGACGAGGGTGTTGTTGTTGCTGAAACCAGACTCGGTGATGCTGCCGATGCCCATGATGAGGGCGTCGGCGCGAAGGGCGCCCAGCATCTGCTCGCAAAATGGGCCAAGCATGACGCGGAGGCGCGGATCGAGATAGCCGCCGGTCAGAGTGAGCTCGATGTTGCGCAGCGATTCGAAGCTCTCGGCGATGGGCAGGGAGTTGGTAATTATGTGTAGCGACTTGGAGGAAAGCTCGCGGGCCACGGCCGCAACTGTGGAGCCGCCATCGAGGATTACGGTCTGACCGTTTTCAATGAGACCGGCCGCGAGTTGCGCAATGCGGTCTTTCTCGTCGCTCAGGCGAACGCTTTCGACCGCATAGTCGAAAGCGCGGGCCAGAGGTGGCTGCAGGGAGACGGCGCCTCCGTAAACGCGGCGCAGCAGTTTCTCTTCTTCCAGGATGTCAAGATCGCGGCGAACGCTTGACTCGGAGGCGTCCAGCTCGCGACAAAGAGTTTCCAGGTCAAGAAAGTCCCGGGACTCAAACATCTGGCGGATTCGAAGTTGCCGTTCAGCAGCTTTCATCTTTTGTCAGCGCAGCACCGTTCGACATCGAATTAAACTGACTTCGCCTTACTTCCCCCCGATTGCATCCATCACCGCGTCGGTCACGGACCTGACCAGAGACTCAATATCCGCGTCTGTACCAGCGTTGGGAGACTTACCGCTGTAGCCGTCGCACGGAGTCGGAGTGAGCGCGATCGAACTGGGCATCTCGAGATCGGCGAGCTGACATTCCTTCATCCGCGATGTATCGAAGCGGATGTCGGGCAGGCCCAGCTTCTTCTTGATGGCCAGCAGGTCGTCGCCTTGCTGCTCTGAGATGCGGGAGATAGGAACACCCAGTTGCGAGGCCAGCATCAGGGTCCAGCAATAGGTCTCAAGCACTTCGGCGTACCACTCGGCGTGGGTTACGGTGTCGCCCCAGCAGATAATGCCGTGATTCGCCAGGAGCACGGTGTTGTGGTCTTTCACGAAGGGAATCACGGTCTGGGCAAACTCGGCCGTGCCCGGAGTCTTGTAGGGCGAGATGGCAACCTTGCCGACGAAGACTTCGAACTCCGGAATCACGAGATTGGGCGGAACTTTTCCCGTGATCGCATAAGCGGTTGCATGCGGCGGATGGCAGTGGACACAGGACTTCGCCTCCGGCACTGCTTTATAGATTTCAAGGTGCAGGAAGATCTCGCTGGTGCGCGGCTTACTACCCGCAATCTGATTGCCTTCAAGGTCTACCAAGCTGATGTCTTCGGGGTTCAAGTCATATTTGCTCACCAGCGTCGGCGTGCAAAGAACCTCGTTGGGACCGATGCGATAGGAGATGTTGCCACCATTGCCGTCGACGAACTGGCGCAACCAAAGCTTCTTGCCTGTGGCGCAAATTTCCTTTTTGATAGCTTCAGCTTCGGGCGTTGAGAAGAGACGGGGGTTGGGGGCAGGGCGGCCCTGCGCCGAACTGGTGGGCATGATGGGCGTGGCGGGCGATGCTGGGACTTCGGCGCTACCCTTTCCGCTCGTACCATTTGCCACTAGGACGACATTGCGCTGCTGCAGGAAGTCGCGAGCCGACGGCGTTACAACGCAGTTTTCGGCGATGACAACGCGGGTTGCACCCGCGGCGACAGCTTCTTGCACGTCGCGCATCGACACCACCCTGCGGCTTGAAATATCGATACTCTTCTCTTCGTTGTTCACTTCCGCACCTCAGATCCTTTATGAAGACTGTCTGCCGTTATGAAAATCTCTTACTACCGTACGTCGATCGAATCCACAATCAGGGAACAATACGCATCCACCGGCACAGAGCCCGGCCAGAATGGATTCGCGGCTTCACGGCCTTCAGTGAAGGCGACCATCTGACCTTTTGCAGCGCCGAGTTCGTCAATCGCAATGAGAGACTTGCCTCCGCCTAAACCATTTTTAGCGCGCAAGTTCTCCATCGTTACCGGTTCCAATACAACGAGCGTTCTGCCGCGATAGGACTCGACAGCCGGAGTGAGCGTGAGGTGTCCGCGAACGATGCCAAGCCTCATGCGATTCCTCCTGCCATGTTTCCGGGCGATTGCACCGAATCCACAATTCCTACAACCACCATGCGCGCCGGCGTGGTGTTACCCAGCTTCTCTCGCGCGATGTCTCCGTCGGTCGAGACCATGACCGTGGCTCCGCGGGCCGCGCCGAGCCAATCCACCACTGCGATTGGCTCCGCGGCAGCGCTTCCGTCTGCTTCAAGCCGTTGCGCAACAAGGAATCGGCAGCCATCCAAAGTCGGATGCTTGACCGCCGCAACTACCGTGCCTTCGATGCGCGCAAGAAACATAATCAGATAATCCGCAATGCATTGCCGACGACCATCTGGCGCTGACGCGTGAACGTCATGGGAGTGGTGACTCCTTCGCCGGTGGGGGTGGCAACGGTGTGGCTGAAATATCCAGGGCCGCCAACGCCAAGAGAGGCCGCAGACGCGGCGTTCTGAATGAAAAGAGTGGTGTTCATGGCACGTGCCATGCGGGTTGCGTTATCGACGTTCTTGGTGTGAATGATGGCCGTGTGCCTATATCCGTGCTCAGCCTTGACTGAGGCTGCGATAGCCGCGTTAACGCAGTTGACGCGCACTACAGGAATGAACGGCATCATCTGCTCTTCAGTCACAAAGGGATGATTCTCATCGGTCTCGCCGAAGAGCATGTCAGTTCCGGCAGGCACACGCACGCCTGCCGCTTCGCCCAGGACAGCGGGATCCTTGCCCACGAGATCCTTCTTGACGTGCGCTTGCGCGCAGCCCCCTCCGCCGCCTTCGAAGGTGAATGCCGCCTTTGTAAGCCGGTCGATGGCTTCGCGGTCCAACTGAAACGCACCAGCACGGCGCATGGCGGCGATGAAGGCGTCTGCGACCGAAGCAACAATGAAGACTTCCTTTTCGCCGATGCAGAGCAGGTTGTTGTCGAATCCGCCGCCCTCGATAATGCACTTCGCTGCGTGGTCCAGATCGGCGGTTTCGTCCACGACAACTGGAGGATTGCCCGGTCCGCCCGCGATGACGCGCTTGCCCGACATGGCCGCGGCCTTGGCGACGGCTGAGCCGCCGGTGACAGCCAGCAGCGCGACTTTGGGATGATGAAAGATTTGTTCGGCGGCTTCTATGCTGGACTCGGCGGTGGTGGTCACAACGTTGGCGACGCCCAGTTCGCGCTCGATTTCGCGGTTCCACAGTTGCAGCGCATAGCGCGCCACTTTTGCGCCCGAGGGATGAGGCCCGAAGACGGCGGTGTTGCCAGCCGCAAGAATGTTGATGGCGTTGGACGCCATGGTGGGCACCGAATGCGTGACGGGCAGCATCATGCCGATGACGCCCCATGGCGCATGCTCGATGATGCAGAGGCCGGTGGGGTCGCTGCGGGATTCGCTGCGCATCTCTTCGACTCCCAGCACAAAGCGCATGTTTGTGAGCTTCAGAATCTTGTGGTCGAGGCGGCCGACTTTGGTCTCCTCGAGCTCCATGCGGCCCAACTCTTCGCGGCGATCGTTGCAGATGCGGACAATGATGTCGATCATCCGCTTGCGGTCGTCGAAGCTCATGACTGCAACTTTCTTCTGTGCCTCATAGGCTGCGTTCACCGCCTCGTCCACTGTCGCAAAAACTCCATCGCGCGAAGGGGCGGTACGCGTAGCCGAGGCTGCGGAGGAGAGCTGCGGCTGCAACTGAATGCGAAGCCGCGCCACTACTTCTTTGGCGATCTCCGCGATCACTTGTTCCTGGATCTGCATTACGGCTTCTCCAATAGCGCGCCCTCGACTTCGACCGCATCGACGATGCCGACGATCACTGCGTCTATGGGCGCATCTTTCGTTGTGGGCGTGAGACGAGCGGAACTGCCCTGCGTAAACAACACGCACTCGCCGACGCCGGCTCCCACGCTGTCAACCGCGACCACAGAACTTCCGGAGCTCTGCAGCTTGCCGTCTTTGCTGATGTACGGCTGGACGAGCAGCAGCTTCATGCCGCGGAACTTCGCGTTCTTCTGCGTGGAGACAACATTACCGATAACTTTTGCTATGAACATGCCGGCTCACCTCGCGTGCCGCGGCGGAGCGGTCCCCGCCGGTAGCAACTACTTAGGCAATACGGTGCCGAGATTGTCGTGCGGGCGAGCAATTACATGCACGCTCTGAACCTCGCCGGCTGCGCGCGCTGCGCTGGCTCCGGCATCCACCGCGGCGCGGACCGAGCCCACGTCGCCGGTTACATAGACCGAGCACAGACCGCTGCCGACCTTGTTCCAGCCCACAAATTTGACGCTGGCTGCTTTCAGCATTGCGTCTGTTGCCTGGACCAATGCCACCAGGCCCTTGGTCTCGATCATTCCAATCGCTTCATTCGCCATTTGCGT
The DNA here is from genome assembly GCA_035945795.1 of Occallatibacter sp. Taxonomy (GTDB): domain Bacteria; phylum Acidobacteriota; class Terriglobia; order Terriglobales; family Acidobacteriaceae; genus Telmatobacter. The sequence goes on along the minus strand of DASYZU010000020.1, from coordinate 89,970 downwards.
TCTCCCGATTCCCTGTTACTTCAACATGCTTTCGACAAGCGCATCGTGGGGACGCGCGATGACGTGCGACGACACCAACTCGCCTATGACTTTGGCGGCCGCTGAACCGGCGTCAACGGCGGCGCGCACGCTGCCCACATCTCCGCGCACAATAGCGGTAACGTAGCCACCGCCGATCTGCACGGTCTTGACAAGCTCCACGCTGGCGGCTTTCACCATCGCGTCACATGCCTCGACGAGTCCGACGAGGCCACGGGTTTCGATCAATCCAATTGCTTCGCTCATAAATTCTCCTGGGGTGCTCTCCTCTGCCTACTGCGCAGCCTTGCGAGGGGCCGTCTTGCTGTTCTGTTGCACGAAAGACGGCAGTTCATCGTGAGGGCGGCTGATCACCTGAACGCTGACCACCTCGCCAATACGGCCTGCTGCTTCCGCGCCTGCGTCAGTGGCTGCCTTCACGGCGGCCACGTCCCCTTCCACAAATGCGGTCACCAGGCCGGAACCAACAGTCTGCCAGCCGGCGAAGGTTACGTTTGCGGACTTGAGCATGGCGTCGGTTGCCTCAAACAGCGCAACCAGGCCCTTTGTCTCAATCATTCCAAGCGCTTGTTTCATCGCTTCCTCTCTTTTCAGTAGCGTTACTTCAATTCTTGCGTTGCGTTATTTGAACCGTGCATCACTTGAACAGCTCGATGTCTTTGGTCAGGTGCAGACCGCAGGCGTTGGCCTCGTCAGTGTCCATGTGGACGTTGAGTTTGGATGTTGGGTCGATGCGGACGTGGACATTATTAAAGGTGAGGCCCGCCTGGCCGCCGATGCGGAGCTTCATGCGGTCACCCTTGGCAACGCCGAAATAGGCCGCTTCTGTGGGGTTCATGTGCACGTGGATCGCGGCGCGAATAACGCCTTCCTTCAGCTCGACCACGCCCTTGGGCCCGATGATGATAGCGCCCGGTGTACCCGCGATATCGCCGGAAAGGCGAACGGGAATATCGTTGAAGCCGAGCATGATGGCGTCAGTAAATGCGAGCTCGACCTGCGACTGCTTGCGCATGGGGCCGAGAATGCGGAGATTGGAGATCAGGCGGCTGCGCGGTCCGACGATGGTGACTGTTTCCTTTGCCGCAAAGTTGCCTTCCTGATAGAGCGGGCGGTCGAACGTCAGCTCCGTGCCCGGCCCAAAGAGAATGTCCATGTCTTCGCGGCAGACGTGCATGTGGCGCGACGACGATTGCACGGTGAGAAGCGGCGCCGTTCCGCCCTTCTGTTTTCCCAAGTATTCGAGAGCGACCTGGCGTACGATCTGCTCAACCGTGGATCGTGAAATGGAGCCAACGGAGTTCGCGAGTGTTGTGCTTGCCATAAGAATTCCTGTACTGCGTTACTTTGCTTGCCCCGCCAATGCGTGTGCCGCGGCGTTGGCGCGGTCGACTACGGCCACTGTTTCGCGCGCGACAACGATCTCTTCGTTGGCGGGAACTACCAGAACTTTAGCCGCGGAGTTGTCGGTCGAAATTGCGCCTTCGCCCATGACGGAATTGTTTTTGTTTTCGTCGAGTTCGATGCCGAAGCCGGATAGATCTTTCAAGACTGCGGCGCGAATTTCGGCGCTGTTTTCGCCGATGCCGCCGGAGAAGGTGATTACGTCGAGACCGCCGAGCTCAAGCAGGAATGCGCCGAGATAGTGGCGGATGGAGCGGACAAACACATCGAGCGCGAGTTGCGAACGCGAGTCGCCGGTTGCCGCTGCCTCGGTGAGATCGCGGATGTCGCCGCTCTTGCCGCTGATACCGGCCAGGCCGGAGCGGTTGCCGAGCAGGGCCGCCATCTGGTCGGGGTCGAGGCTGAGCTTCTTCATCATGTGCAGCACGGCGAAGACGTCGATGTCGCCGACGCGATTGTTCTGGGGCAGACCGGATTGCGGTGAGGCGCCCATGCTCACATCGATACCCACTCCGTTGCGAAATGCGGCCACGCTGGAACTGCCGCCAAGATGGCAGGAGATGTGGCGGATATTGTTGCGGCCGAGCAGAGCCTGGGCGCGCTCGCTGGCGGAGCGATGGCTGGCGCCGTGAAATCCGTAGCGACGAATGCCGTACTCGCTGCGCCACTCGTAGGGGACCGCATAGGTGGTCGATGACTCGTCCATGAAACGGTAGGGGAACGGCTCCATTACGGCGACCAGCGGAACGCCGGGCAACTCCTGGCGAAAGGCCGTTATAGCAGTGATGTAGGGAGGATTGTGCGCCGGGGCGAGGAACGAAAACTCCTCCAGGGCTGCCAGAAAATCGTCGCCGATTAGCTGCGGCTCGTTCAGCGGGCCGGCGTGTACGGCCTTGAAGCCCACCGCGCCGATTTCGGACAGGCTCGACAGGGGCTTGCCCGGTCCTGCAATCTCGGAAATGCACTTGCGGATGGCGGCGGGGTAGTCGGCGCACTCGCCTCCAGGCTGACCAATCCGTTCCACCCGGCCCTGGGCGAAAACGGTCTCTCCCGGCATGTCCAAGACCTGAAACTTGAACGAGGTGCTGCCGATATTTGGAATTAGACATTTCATTCTTGACTGATATTGATTGAAGATGAATGATACTATACAGTAAATTCCAGAGTCAATCGCAATTTTGACAGATTCTGAGGTAGAACTAAAAAATGACGGCAAAAGCGAGCAACTCGCGATATGAGCCGGGAGCCAGTTCAACGCTCGATCGTGTGGAAGAACTCGGGATAGTGGGCGCGGGCGGCGGCGGGTTTCCCACGGCAGTGAAGCTTAAAACCAAGGCCTCCCTGCTGATTGCCAACGCGGCTGAGTGCGAACCCCTGCTGCACAAAGACAAGGAACTGCTGCACCACCACGCGGTGCCATTTTTGCACGGTATGCGCATGGCCATGGAGATGGTGGGTGCGCGCGAGGGCGTAGTCGGCATCAAGGAGAAGTACCACGACATCATCGAAACCCTCGAGAGCCAGGCGGGAACGGGAATCAAGGTGGTGCCGCTGCCGGATTGTTACCCGGCTGGCGACGAATTCATCCTGGTGCACATGGTCACGGGGCGCGTAATTCCTCCAGGCGGGTTACCGAAGGATGTAGACGCTGCGGTAGCCAATGTGGAAACGCTGATGAACATCGGCCTCGACCGGCCAGTGACACATAAATATCTGACCGTGGCCGGAGCCGTGGAGACGCCGGTGACGCTGCGTGTCCCAGTCGGCATTACGATCGGCGAAGTGATCGCAGCCGCGGGCGGGACGACGGTCGCCGATTTCGGGGTGCTGCTGGGCGGCGTGATGATGGCCAAGCCGGCTGCGAGCCTCGACGTTCCGGTCACCAAGACCACGGGCGGCATCGTGGTGCTGCCCACTGAACATAGCCTGATCCGGCGGCACAACGCACCCTGGCTCCATGTGGCGAAGATCGGGCGTTCGGCCTGCGACCAATGCCGGTTCTGTACTGAGTTCTGCCCGCGCTATTTGCTCGGGCATCCCATCGAGCCGCATGCGGCGATGCGGTCGCTTGGGTTTGCCACCGGAGCCGACGCGATGGTAGCCACTCTCTACTGTTGCGAATGCAATCTTTGCACCATGTTTGCGTGCCCTGAGGACCTGGACCCGAAGACGGTGTGCGTGCAGAACAAACCGATGGCACGGGAGCGCGGGTTGACGTTCAAGGGAACGCCCGAATCGATCACGCCGCATCCCATGGCGGAGTTTCGCCGCGTGCCGATGCGGCGGCTGATCGCGCGGCTCGGCCTGGGCGAGTTCAACAACACAGGGCCGCTTTCAGAGCACCTGTTTGCGCCGCGCCAGGTGAATGTGTTGCTGAAGCAGCATGCGGGAGCACCTGCAGTTCCCGTGGTCAAGAGCGGCGACCGCGTTCGCACGGGCGATTTGCTGGCGGTGCCGGATCTGGGCAAACTCGGCGCCAGAATTCACGCGAGCATCGACGGCGTGGTGAAGGTTGAGAGCGATGCGGTGTGGATCGAGGCGTAGAACGCGTTTCCCTCGGAGGCTAAAGCCCGAGGTCATTTAAATTGCGCGAATGGCGTGGTTAAAACCGCGCCCCTTCAAAGCGACCGACTTCGTTGCGGAGTCAAAATAAGGAGCCAAACAGGTGTCAGAAATCAACTCAATCGGATTGATCGAGCTTTCAAGCGTGGCCACTGGATACGGGGTCGAAGATACGATGCTGAAGGCCGGCAACATCCAATTACTCATGGCCCGCAGCATCTGCTCCGGAAAGTTTCTCATTGTTGTTTCGGGCGACGTGACCTCGGTGCAGGCGGCGTTGTTGGCCGGCGCGGCGGCGTGCGGTGCATCGTTGATCGAGCGGCGGCAGATTACACGTGTTCACCCCTCGGTGCTGGCGGCTATCTCGAATGCCGTGGATGTCGATCCGAGAGAATTACGTTCCATCGGAGTGGTAGAGACGTTTTCCGCGGCCAGCATCATCGAGGTGGCCGATGCGGCCGTCAAGTCCGCTAACGTGACGCTGCTGCGCATTCACCTCGCCATGGCGCTGGGTGGAAAGGGGTTCGTGCTGATGGCCGGCGATGTATCGAGCGTTCAGGCCGCCGTTGCCGCTGGATCGAAGATTGCCGGTGATGACGGAATGCTCGTGGGCCGGGCCGTAATTCCCGCGCCGTCGCCAGAGCTGTTCCGGGATTACATCTAGCCTCGGGTGCCGTACCAAAGAGTTGCGCGAGGTCAGCACCGGGGCAGTGCTCGTGGCATAGTCCGCAGGGAATACCCCCACCCGGTATCCTGAAAATAAGTTTCTTGTTTTCATCGTATTGCGGCAAGCGTCTGCCTTTAAATTCCTCATAACATTGAAGTTATTTGCAGATTCCTCTGGGCAAAGGGGTTACGTGCTCCTTGTGGGTGTTTTTGGGCCTCGCGACCGTGAATCGGCCCCTTGATGCGTCCGCTTCGGTCTGCATGGATTAAGCAATACACCATGCTGGGATTGTGCGCTGCGGAAGGGTAATATTCTGCAAAGTTCCCAGAGGCGCTCGCCGACACTAATGCCCTCGGAAGCCCCAGACTGAAGCTGGATGAGCGCTTTGGGCTGTTCTCGCAGATTGACGTTGTTCCCCAAGGGGATCGGTAAACCCTTGCCGACTTTCCGGTATTAATCTGGCAAGATGAGCGCATTGGCGAATTGGCACCAATCAACGTCCAATTCGCTCTTTCGGGTTCAGGGATACATGATCGCGGAACACCAGGGATAAGCTATGCGTAGGGTTCGATGCTGGCGAAGAATTTGTACGCAGCGATGGAGGCACGGCCGGGGTGACGACTGAGACGAGAATCGCCGAGCCGCAGGAATTTACCGCGGTATCGGTGAAGGGCGCATTGTGGCTGGCGGTAGGGTTTGGCCTGCTGAAGTATGTTCTGTCAACGCTGGGCCAGATAACGTTCCAACATGCGGGGTACGGCATTTTTCGTGACGAGCTGTATTTCATCGTGTGCGGCCGGCATCTGGCTTGGGGGTATGTGGATCAGCCGCCCATCATTCCCTTGGTGGCGCGCATTTCGGAGTTGCTGTTCGGCTTGCATTCGCTGGCCCTATTCCGGACCTTTGCCTCGCTGGCGGGTGCCGCGGAAGTCGCGATGACGGGGCTGCTGGCATGGCGAATGGGCGCTTCGCTCTGGGCGCAGGCGCTGGCAATGACGGGGATTCTGTTGGCGCCCATGGCGATGGCCACCGCTTCGAACTTTTCGACGAGCACTTTTGAGCCGGTCTTCTGGATGACGGTGGCGCTGGCGACGATGGAGCTGGCGCGGCTGGCCGATCGCGGCATTCGCAGTGGCCGTACAGTGGCGTTGTGGTGGGTACTGCTGGGCGTGGCGGCGGGCCTGGGCCTCGAAAACAAGTGGAACGAGGTTTTCTTCCTCACCTGTCTGCTGGCGGCGCTGCTGATGACCAGCCAGAGAAAGGTACTCGCTTCGAAATGGTTCCCGATCGGCTTGGCACTCTTGGTCGTGCTGATTCTGCCCAATTTGCTGTGGGAGATGCACCACCAATGGGCGACGCTTGAGCTGCTGCACAACGATCAGATTAACGGCAAGAACGTTCGTCTGGGCCCCATTGCATTTGCGCTGAACCAGATGGTCGTCTTCGGTCCTCTGATGGCGCCGTTGTGGGTGGGAGGCTTTCTGTGGCTGCTCTTCAGCCGGGCGGCGCAGGCGTTCCGCTTTCTGGGCGTGACGTATCTGCTGTATCTACCCCTGATGATGATTCTGCACGCCAAGGACTATTACCTTGCGGCCATTTATCCGCTCTATTTTGCCGCGGGGGCAGCCGCCTGGGATCTTCTCTTCCGCAAGGCCTGGTTGCGGCGCGGGCTCACGCCCGTTTACGTGGCGATGAACGTGCTTCTCATCGCGATTCTGTTGCCAGTCATTCTCCCGGTACTGCCCCCGGCAAAAATTCTTGCCTATCAGCAGCGGCACCATCTGCAACCCACAAAAAGGGAAAATGCTACCACCTCGCCGCTGCCGCAGCTCTACGCCGACATGCTGGATTGGCGGCAGAAGGCGGACTTGCTGGCCGCTGCCTGGTACTCGCTGCCGCAGGCGGAGCGCGCACAGGCCGTGATCTACACGGAAAACTATGGCGACGCGAGCGCGGTGAACGTGTACCGGCCGGATGTGCCGGAGGCCATCAGCGGTCACCAGAACTACTTCTTCTGGGGACCGCGCACGTATACGGGTAGCGTGATGATCGTGTTTGGCGAAAGCCGCAGGACGCTCGAAACCAAGTTCGACTCGGTAGTGGAATTTACACAGGATGCAAATCCGTATTTGGAGCCGTATGAGCGTGGGCCGGTTTTCATCTGCAAAGGCCTCCATGAAAATCTCCAGCCGCTATGGCCAAAGGTGAAGAACTGGGAGTGAGGCCACGGCGAAGGCGTCCGGCCCGTCTCAACTCACGATTTCAGACCAACGCACTCATTGAGCTCTATTTGCGCCCGAAAATCAGGATCGGTATTGAAAAACGCCCATGTAGCCTGGAGTATTTCTGGATTTACGCAAAATCGCCAAGTCATTCATCGAGGAACCGGTAAGCCCCAATCGATCGGCATGTGGGAAGTGTGCGGTTGTTAGTTGCTGAAGAACTCTTCGACGTCGGTGATGGTCGCCGTCATTCGGTAGGGCGGCAGGCTGGCGAGGAAGGCTTGGCCGTAGCGCTGTCTGGTAATGCGCGGGTCGAGGAGGACCAGTACGCCGCGGTCTTCGAGCGAGCGGATGAGACGGCCGAAGCCCTGCTTGAGGGTGAGAACGGCCGCTGGGACCTGGTAGTCGAAGAAGGGTTTGCCGCCGGCTTCTTCGATGGCTTTCATGCGCGCCTGGACGACAGGGTCGCTGGGCACAGCGAAGGGTAGCCGGTCGATGATGACGCAACTGAGCGCTTCGCCCTGCACGTCTACGCCTTGCCAGAAGCTTGCTGTACCGAACAGAACCGCGTTGGGTGTTTCGCGGAACTGCTCCAGCAGGGCTTTGCGCGGAGCCGTTCCATGCAGCAGGATGGGGAAGTCTAGAACTGGCAAGAGGCGCTCGTAGAGGTCGCGCATCTGGCTGTAGCTGGTGAAGAGGCAGAAGGCGCGGCCGCGCGAGAGTTCGAGTACATGCTGAATGCACCGTGCCGCTGCTTCGGGAAACTCAGGGTCGCGCGGGTCGGGCATCTCGGGCGGCAAGTAGAGCAGGGCCTGTTTTCCGTACTGGAAGTGCGATGGCACAACCAGCTCGCGAGCACCCTGCCCTGTATTGCCGATGCCCAGCCGGCGGCGCATGTGTTCGAAGCCGCCCTGTACCGTGAGTGTGGCCGAGGTGAGCACTACCGTGGGAATCTGCTCGAAGACCAGCTCGTGAAGAAGTTCGGAGACATCGATGGGTGTGGCCTGCAGAAATGTCGTGCGCGCCTGCGACCGAAAACTAGAGTGTCTCGCCGAGGGCGAGGACTTGTCCGCGTTCCCCCCGCCCAGAATCCGCCGTTCCATCCAATAGACCATGTTGCTGGAATTTGATTCGAGCAGAAACTCGAGTTCGCTACGCAGCCGCGCAACGCGCTTCTTCAGGCCCGGCGCTTCGTCGATACCCGTGAGCCGCTCCATCTCCGCTTCCATCAGCTTGAGTGTAGTGCGCACGGCAGTGTAGAGGTCGCCGGAGGATTCGAGGAACTCCTCGCGCTCTGTGAAGGGCTGGCGGCCGTCGCCTGTCATGGGCAGTCCGGCAAAGAACATGCGCGCCCGCTCGCGAAGCTGATTTGTCGCGGCAGGCAGATTTTCCGCGCCTTCCTTGCCGCGCAGCAGAGTGTCAGTGTCGCGCGCAAGCTCTTCAAAGCGGATGTTGCTGACCGACAGGCCGAAGTAGCTGGAGGCGACTTCTTCGAGTTCGTGCGCCTCGTCGAAGATTACGGCGGCGGCTTCGGGAAGAATTCCGGCATCGGGTGCGCCCGTGGCCTGCTGCTTCACAGACAGGTCGGCAAAGAACAGATGGTGATTGACGATGATGATGTCCGATTCGAGGGCCTTGCGTCGCATCTCGGTGATGAAGCAGCGGTGGTAATCGGGACAGGTTGTGCCGAGGCATGCTTCGGAGCGCGCATCGAGCTTTTGCCACAGGGCGCTGGACTCGGGCATTTCCGACAATTCAGCGCGGTCGCCGGTTTCGGTCGTCCGCTCCCACTCGGCGATCTGCCGGTACTGGTCGATCTCTTCGAGGCCCGACAGAATGGGTTGGTTTTGCAGTGCGACAAGCTTATGACGGCAGAGGTAGTTGGCGCGTCCTTTCATGTAGCAGACGCGCAGATCGCCTACCAGCGTTTCGAGAAAGGGAACGTCGCGGAAGTAGAGCTGGTCCTGCAGGGCCTTGGTGCCAGTGGAGATGATGATGCGCTGGCCGGTGCGGAGGGCTGGCAGCAGGTATGCCAGGGTCTTGCCGGTACCGGTTCCCGCTTCGACGATCAGGTGGCGATGCTCGGTGAGCGCGCGTTCGACGGCCTTGGCCATTTCGAGCTGGCCGGGGCGGTACTCATAGGGCAGGGGCGAGCGCGCGAGGATGCCGCCCGGGGAGAAGAACTCGTGGAGGGAGGGCAGGACGCGAGATGAGGTTTCGGAGGATGCCATCGGGACCGGGTACTCACTCCATCATAGTGATGCGGCCAGTGCGCGTCAGTTTGAGGCGCCAACGACAACACAAGCCCGATGGATTGAGGAATGCCGAGTGGTTTCTAGTCGTTGCGGAGGGCGACCATGGGGTTGATCCGCGAGGCTCTTCGCGCGGGAAGATAGCCGGCCACGAGGGCTACCGTTCCCAGAGTGAGAACCATGCTCGCGAAAGTAAGCGGGTCAGAGGGCGCGGTCTCAAAGAGCAGCGCAGCGATCCCCCTGGCTACCGCGAGGGAGGCCAGGGATCCCACGGCAATACCGGCCAACACGAGACGGAAAGTTCTGGCGATCACACTGAGCTGCACGCGGGATTGGGTGGCGCCGAGGGCCATGCGGACCCCGATTTCCTGGGTGCGCTGGGTGACTGAGTAGGAGATGACGCCGTAGATGCCGAGTGAGGCCAGAAAGAGGCCGAGCGCAGCAAAGGAGGCTACCAGCAGCATGAAGAAGCGGCGTGGCGAGACGGAATGGTCCACGAGTGTTTGAATGGGGCGGAACTCCGCAGCCGGCTGCTTAGGATTGAGATCGCGCAAAGTCCGAAGCACAGAATTGGCCAGTGCAGCGGGCGGCACCGTCGTTCGTATCACGAGCTGCGCGCTGGTGGGGTTCTGCTGCGTCGCAGGGTAGTAGATCTGCCAGCCGTTTTCTCCTTCTACGGTCTCCGCGCGAACGTCGTCAGTAACGGCCACGATAAGCAGGTCCTGTCCGTTGCCGGTAATCATCTGACCCACCGCATCATCGTTCGGCCAATGAGCGTACGTTGCCAATCGACGAGCGAATGCCTGGTTGATCGCGACGACTTTTTGGCCTGTGGGCCCGTCGTCCCAGGTAAAGTCGCGTCCGCGTAGCCGAGTGCCCATGGCCCGCAGGTATCCCGGAGTGACCACGTAGACCAGCGGTCCCGCTGGCATTTTCTCAGGGCGCTTGACACCCTTCGGCCACGGCGTTCCCCATGCGCGATTCTGGCCGAGGGGAAGGTAGTCCGATATTCCCGCTGCCTCAACGCCTGGAATGGCGCTCACGCGGGCGAGGATCTGCTGGAAGATCGCGGTGCGCTTCTGCACGCGGGCCGCTTGATTGGGAGCGCTGTCGTCGTATTCCACCTTGACCGCGGCAGCTCGCTCCGGCTGGAAGCCGAGATCGACGTCGAGGACGTGAAGAAAACTGCGTAGCAACAAGCCCGCGCCAACAAGCAACATGCAGGCGAGCGCCACTTCAGACGCTACCAGAACAGACCGGATGCGCTCGTGCTTGCGGCTCTGGCCTGAGCCCGCGCCCGAGTCCTTGAGCGATTCAAGCAGATTGCCGGAAGCCATGCGCAGCCCAGGGACCAGACCGAACAGTATCGCAGCTGAGACTGCAATGAGAACCGTCCATGCAAGAGCAGCGCCGTCGATGTGCAATGTGCTGAGCAGGGGCAGTGCAACTGCGCCTTGATGTGCGAGCCAGCGAACAAGGATGAGGGCGAGGCAAAGTCCAAAGACCGCACCAGAGCCTGATAGGATGAGGCTTTCAGTGAGGAGCTGGCGAACGATGCGGGCGCGGCTCGCGCCGAGAGCGCTGCGCATGGCGAACTCCTTGGAGCGCGCGGCAGCTCGGGCCAGCAGCAGATTGGAGAGATTGACGCACGCGATGAGCAGAATCACGCCCACGGCACACCACAACACGATCAGCGAACTGCGCAGGCGCCCGCTCACGTAATCCTTCAATGGCACGGGGACGACAGCCTTGTTGTAATTTCCGCACGATTGCGGCGTCTTATTATTCCAGCACATATGCGGTTCGGCGGCTGCTGCATCTTCACGCGCCTGCGCGAGTGTTACGCCGGGCTTGAGCCGCCCAATGAATGTGACGATGTTTCCCCAGTCGCGAGGAGGGCCATAGAGGTTCAGCGGCGTGATTGCGTCGATCTTGGCGCCCGGCGAAAACACAGCGCCGAAGTCGAAGCTGCTCGGCAGGACGCCGATGACGGTCGTCTGCTGGCCATTCATGTCGACTGTCTTGCCTATGATCGCCGGATCAGCCGCGAACTGCCGCCTCCACCAAGCGTTGGTCAGCAGCACGACGGGCGCGGCTCCGTTGCGTGCATCGTCCGGGGTGAACAGGCGTCCCATGGCCGGCTGAACTCCGAGTACGTTGAAAAAATTCGCGATAACATCGATGCTGGTTGCAGGGATCGGGGCGCCTCCGAGATTGAGGCTGAGATTGCCGGGACTTGAGAAGGCGAAGTAGCCGGTCACATCCTGATAGGAACGGCTGTAGGCGCGGAACTCATCGTAGGCGTCAGTAGAATAGGTGGCGCAGGACAAGCCGCATTTGGTTGGCGGCGGGGCGATCCATACCAGTTGCTGTGCGTTAAGGAACGGCAGCGGTCGCAGCAGCAGCGTGTTCACGACGCTGAAGACGGCAATGTTTGCGCCGATTCCGAGAGCCAGAATGAGGATCGCGACCATGGTGAAGCCACGATCGCGGCTGAGCGTGCGGAACGTATACTTCAGATCCTGCAAAAGAATGTCGAGCTTGATGAGCCCGCGTGCTTCGCGCTGTTGCTCTTTTGCCTGCTCGATACCGCCGAAACGGATCAATGCCTGACGCCGCGCCTCTTCCGGAGTCAGGCCATAGCGCAGGTTTTCTTCAACCGCGAGCTCGACATGAACAGCCAGCTCGGCTTCCAGCTCGGCATCCCGTCGTTGCTTGTAAAAAAAAGAGCGCACGCGATTTACCGCTTCACGCATACTCATCAGAGTTCTCCCTCCGCCGGCATGGCCAACACGCGGTCCACAATGCTGGATAGCCGATGCCAATGTGCGGCATCTTTCTCCAACTGTTTGCGGCCGTTTTTGGTAATGGAGTAGTACTTTGCCTTGCGGTTGTTATCCGACGTGCCCCACTCGGCTGCGATCCATCCGCGCTGCTGCAGGCGCACGAGCGAGGCGTAGATGGTGCCTTGGTTAAGGAGGATTTCGTCGCCACTGACCTGCTCGATGCGGCGGGCGATGCCGTACCCGTGCTGAGCGCCCATGGTGGCCAGAGTTTGCAGAACCATGATGTCGAGTGTGCCTTGCAGCAGATCAAGTTTTGAGTCGGGCATAGTTCTCCTGTGTTGATGCCACATAAGCATGTCATAAGTTCTGTGGGAATGCCACAGGAAAAGAAGTATGTTTGTCGGCGGGCAGTCGGTGGGGATGAGGTAGCCAAAAGTGGGATGTGGAGAAGGGAAGCTGGGGGCGGTTTTGAAAGCGACTCACTTAGCGCGTTATGCGCTGCGCAAGCTGGAGCCACCAAGCGGTGATAGATACATAGCTGCTTAGGAGGCCCGAGGTAACGAAAAGAGCGATGGCAATAGCAAAATGGCGATCCAGGCGGCGCGTCATGGCGATCTTAACTAACCACAGAAGCAGTGCGACCGCGACCGTCGATCCCCAGAAGGTGGGGAAAAATGCTGCGTGAGTGGCTTGATTAAATGCGTCCCGGATAAAGCCGATGCGTCCTATGCCCGCCTGGGCGACTGATAGCGTCCCCATCATCATGAGGGCCCGGTGCAACGCGGGCGTACGGCGAAATAGAAATCCGGCGCCGGCAAAGAGCGTGAAATTAGCGATTTCAGCCAGCGGAAGGACGAGAAACCGATAGGGTCCAAATGGAGGAAATGAGCGTAGATCAGCGTAATGGATCTGCAGCAGAGCAACGATGGCGCCAATGGGAACGATGACGACGTAGAGTACAGCCGCAGCACTTCCCAGCCGCATATGCAAACGGCGATTTCCTTTCACCACCAGGCTGCATTGCAGCAGGAAAAGCACCATCCAGCAGGTCATGAGTCCGCTGTGAACATAAACGAGCGGCGTAATCTGCTGTGTGAATGGTTGCCCCGCATCGTTCAAGCCGTGCAGGTAAAACATGTGAAAGCCGATGGCCACGCCGGCAATCATGGTCAGGCAGGCTATCAGGTAGAACAGGCGCTCTCTGCGCTCAATCTGAATCTTCTGCGTTTGTGTAGCGGCGGCTGCAATGGTTGAAATCATAGGTTCCCTCCCGACAATGTGCTCCCGTGCCGCAGCTGCGACTGAGGGCGTGCCAAAGACAAAGAGTGCGCTATAGCCGTCAAGCGCGCTCAGCGAACAGCATGTGAGGCCAGGAAACGTAAGGCCAGGAGCTCCAGCAGAATGGTCTGTCCCAGCCGTCCTCGTCGAACTTCAGATGGTTGGCGCGTCTCCTACGCGCCTCTCCTCTGAATGAGTTATACATTGCCGAATAGTCTCCGCGTTCTGGAAGTATCGCAGCCAACTTGTTAGTTACCAGTTGAGTGACATTTGGAATGCCTGGCAAAGGAGGTTACTGGGCTGCAAATAGGCTTCCTTTCAGGCCAGACGGTAGACTGGTAAGACGGGACACGCGGGAAAGGCCGTTCTGAGGCAGGTTCGCCCGGGATGAGGCTTAGATCTGCGCGGTGGTCCAACTGGAGACCAGGTTTTGCCTACATATCGCAGATCGGTTGTGCCCAGCAAGGCAGGCGCGGGAGCGCTGCCGCTGGTGGCCATTGTAGGCCGGCCCAACGTGGGAAAATCCACTCTGTTCAATCGGCTTACACACAGCCGCCGCTCCATTGTGGGCGACGAGCCGGGCATTACGCGCGACCGCATTTACGGGGAATACGAATGGTCCGGGCGGCAGTTTCGCCTGGTTGACACGGGCGGAATTGTCCCCGACGATCCAGAGCTGATCCCCACCGAAATCTATAACCAGGCCAAAGTTGCTCTGAAGGAAGCCGACGCGATGGTACTGGTGGTGGATGCGCGCACCGAACTGGCCAGTCCCGACTACGACCTGGTGAAATTGCTGATTCGTGGTGGAAAGCCCGTGTTTCTGGCCGTCAACAAGGTCGAGGGCGACGCGATGTCGATGGCCGCGGAAAACTTCCGCCAGCTTGGGCTCCGCAACGTGTATCCCATCAGCTCAGAGCACGCGCTGGGCATTGGCGATTTGCTTGATGCGATTTCAGAGGCGATTCCAGTGCCACCTGAGGCCGTGCTGACAGAGGAAGAGATCGCCGCGCAAGAAGCTGAGGACGCACAGGCTGAAGAGGCTGAAATCTACGAAGGCGGACCGGTTGCCCAGGAAGAAACGCAGGAAGATTCGCTGGGCGCGAAGCCCCATCGGACGCACGGCGAGTTTGAGCAGCACGAGACTTCGGTGGCAATTATCGGGCGGCCTAACGTGGGCAAATCCACGCTGCTGAACGCGCTGACAGGAACCTCGCGGGCAATTGTTTCGCCGATTGCCGGCACTACGCGCGACGCCGTGGACGAGGTGGTCGAGTTCGAAGGTCAGCAACTGCGCTTTGTGGACACGGCCGGCATCCGGCGCAAAGGCAAGACCCACCTGATGGCTGAAAAAATGAGCGTGGTCATGGCCAGGCGTCATCTTGAAGCGGCGGACGTGGCGCTGCTGGTGCTTGACGCCACTGAAGGCGTGACCGGCGCGGACGCGACCATCGGCGGTTACGCGCACGAGAGCGGGCGCAGCGTCATCATCATTGTGAACAAGTGGGATGCCATCACGACCGGGCGCACGGACGGTAAGCCGCCGGCGGACCGGGATGTGTTTGAGAAACAACTGCGCTCGTCGCTCAAGTACCTGAGCTACGCGTCAGTGATATTTCTCTCAGCGCTTGAAGCCATGGGGCCCGATAGAAAAGGAATGGCGCGGGTGCTGAACGAAGTGAAGGCCGTGGCAGCGGAGCGGCGCAAGCGCGTCACGACCGGGCAGATGAACCGCTTCCTTGAAAAAGTCGATTTCCAGCGCGCGCCGGTACCCATGGCCAAGCGGATTCGGATCTTCTATATGACGCAGGCAGCCGTGGCGCCGCCCACGTTTGTGCTCTTCACCGACCGCGACATTAAGCTACACTTCGCCTTCGAGCGCTTCCTCGAAAACCAGATTCGCGAAGCCTTCGGCTTCAAGGGGACGCCGATCTGGTTCAAGGTAAAGGCGAGGAATGAGAAGAAGGAAGGGTAAGACTGCATAAATGATCGCGATTAATTGGGGAACTTCGAACTTTCGCGCATACAAGCTGGATGCCGCCGGAAATGTCGAAGCCGAGAGATCGTCTGCCCGCGGTGCAGTCGGGGTGCCGTCGGGAAAGTTCCTCGACGCTCTCATGGCAGAGGTTCGAGACTGGGTCCGCGACGGGGAAAGAAAAGTCCTGATGTCAGGGATGGTTGGCGCGCGCAGTGGGTGGAAAGAAGCCCTTTACGTTTCAGTGCCTGCCACCTTTGACAAGGTAGTCGATGGAGTTATCCGGCTGGGAGTGAAGTCGTTGGATGCGCGCATCGTGCCGGGCCTGATCGGAGCGGATGAGTGCGGAGTCCCCGAAGTGATGCGGGGAGAAGAGACAGAGATATTTGGCTGCAAGGGCGAGATTTCGAGTAACACCCACCTGTGCCTTCCCGGAACCCACACAAAATGGGTGCGGATGCAGAGCGGGAGGATTGCAGCCTTCTCCACTTCGATGACCGGCGATCTCTACAAGGCGATTCGCGAAAGCACGATCCTTCGCACCTGCACGCAGCAGGAGCCGAAAGATAACGATGCCTTTCTGCTCGGCGTGGCGCGTTCAAAACAGGAGGGCGAGCTTGCACATCATCTCTTTGGCGTCAGGACGCTGGTTCTTACCGGCGAGATGCAGGAGTCCTCGGCATCGTCGTACCTGTCTGGACTCATGATCGGCCACGAGGTAAATGCAATGACGCAAAAGGGCGAGTCCGTTCATCTGATCGGCGATTCCGCGCTGTGTTCGCTTTATGCAAAAGCACTGCGCAAGTCTCGCGTGAACTCGTCGGTCGAACCCGCCGGTGCGGCATTGCGCGGCCTGGTGCGAATCGCAGGGAGCCTGAAATGGTAATGCGCGAGGGCCCAGTACTGCGCGATTTGTTGACCGGATGCCCGCTGATCGCAATTCTGCGCGGGATTGAAACCTCGGAGGTTGAAGAGATTTTCTCAGCGCTGCTGGCGGCGGGAATTGTCATTGCTGAGATTCCGCTCAACTCGCCTGATCCGTTGGCGAGTATCGGGCGGGCGGCTGAGCTGTTCTCAGACAAGATGCTGGTGGGCGCCGGTACAGTCACTGAGGTTTCACAGGTGGAGCAGGTGCGCGCGGCTGGGGCGAGACTGATTGTTTCTCCGCACGCGGATGCCGAGATTGTGCGCGAGGCGAAGCGGCTCGGCCTGATTGCGGTGCCCGGTATAGGAACCGCCACGGAAGCCTTTGCGATGGTGCGCGCGGGCGCCGATGCGCTGAAGCTGTTTCCCGCCGATGTGATGGGGATTCGGATGCTGACGGGGTTGAGGGCGGTTTTGCCGATGGGAACCATCATGGTGCCTGTTGGCGGTGTGGATGAAGAGACCATTCCTGCGTGGCGGAGTGCAGGCGCGGATGGATACGGGGTCGGTTCGTCGCTGTACAAGCCGGGAGATGCGCCCGGGCAGGTGCGGGCGAAGGCGCGGCGGCTTGTTGAGAGCTTGCGTCAGGAGTGAAGTGAAGGACTTACGTCGGCGGGTTTGCGATGCGGAGTTTATGGAGGATTGAAGGGCTGATTGGGAAGTGTTGATCGCAAAGTAACTTCCGGATAGGCGACACTAACGGGTGGGCCGTGATTCAGGTATAACCAGGATCTATTTGGATCGTGCCAACTAGAATTGGATGGCGTTTGCAGGTCAAATAATTGCCGGGAAGTTGGCATTTTCCGGCAATGGGCTGAAAATCAGGGTAGCCACAATACCTGCCAGTTCGCCCTGAAGGTGCGGCGTCCTTCGACAGGTGCATCAAGAGTCTTTCATCTGAGGTCGGAGACTATATGAACATTAGCTTTTCAGGAAAGGTTGCGCTGGTCGCGGGCGGCACTGGAGGTTTAGGGAGCGCGGTAAGCCGTGCATTTCTGGAGGACGACGCGAAAGTCGTGGTTACCTATCGCAAGGAGGAAGAATTCGCGGCTTTGAAAAGCGCAGCGCCTTCGAATGCAGGAGCGCTCGAAGGATATCGCGTCGACATTACTGACGAACCTGCTGCGGCTGAATTGGTTGCCGATGTGCTCTCTAAACACGGGAAACTTGACGCCGTCGTGAATACCATAGGTGGCTACGCTGGTGGGACAAAGCTATGGGATTTGGATACGAAGATTCTTGACAAGATGCTAGCGCTCAACCTGCGCTCGGGTTACACGTTGGCGCGTGCCGTCTTACCTGCCATGTTAAAACAGCGATACGGATCCATCGTCAACGTAGCGGCAAAAGCGGCTCTCGATCACGGAGCAGGTGCTGCCGCATATGCGGCGTCCAAAGCGGCAGCGGTGGCGCTGATGGATTCACTTGCCGCGGAGACGAATGGGACCGGGATAAGAGTGAACTCCATTTTGCCAAGCATCATCGATACAACGGCAAATCGGCAAGCAATGCCGGACGCCGACTTTACCTTATGGCCAAAGCCAAGGGACATCGCGCAAGTAATCCTTTTTCTGTGTAGCGACGCTGCCAAAACAATCCATGGAGCAGCAATTCCGGTCTACGGTGCAAACTGATGCTCCGTCGTCCAGCTTACGATTGGCGGTTGGGCCACCCGCCACAAGATTAGACCTGAGCCGCAACCCAGCCCCAGCTATTATTCTGAAATGTGACTGAAAGGCCAGACACACTCCCCAAGACTCTGCTTAGGAAAGGTTTGCTCCGATCCTTTGTTCGATGGCTTGTCATCGATGCGGTGCTGCTTTGGTCGCTTGCAGTGCTGATCCTTCTGGCCGCCCGGTGGATCGACCCACCGACAACTGCGGTGCACATCCAGCGCCGCTTGCAGGCCCGAATTCACCACACCCCGTATCACGAACGCTACAAATTCATTCCGCTCAACCAAATTTCGCCCGATCTCCAACATGCTGTCATCGCCGCGGAGGACGCGCGGTTCTACCAGCACCATGGGTTCGATTGGCACGAGATCCAAATCGCTGCCGAAGACGATATGGAAGGCGGCCGCTCACGCGGAGCTTCGACCATTACGCAGCAACTCGTAAAAAACCTATTCTTCGGAACGGGCCGCTCGATTCTCCGCAAGGGCGCTGAGTTCACACTGGTACCGGTGGCAGAATTCGTCCTCGGCAAGCGGCGCATTCTGGAGATCTATCTTAATGTGGTCGAATGGGGCCCTGGTATTTATGGCGCAGAGTCGGCGTGCCGCAACTACGACGGAACCGCGGCCAGGAATATCGGCCGGCAACAGGCGGCACAGCTCGCCGCGATTCTGCCGGCACCCCTGAAGCGACGGCCCGAGCGCATGAATCACTACAGCGCGCTCATCCTTGAGCGGATGCGCCAAATGGGTTGGTGATCGAGAGCAACCTTCCACCAACGCTGCGCCTATTGTTACTCTCGCGTTAGGCTTTTAGTGGGCTGGCTGGGTCATTAGTTCTACGAACATTTTCTGGAAGCGCGGCAGGTCGAGGTCGATCTGCGCATGCACCAGGCGAACCCCGGTCGCTGGCTTGAGCGCTTCGTTCCAAGTCAGCGTGTTCCCGTAGCTTGGGCCGTGGCTCAGGTCTACATCCATATAGAGCGGCTTTTCTTTCGTAATGAGCCCCGGCTCAACCCACGCGCAGGCGGCCAACTCGTCCCACATGTAGTAGCGGTTCTGGCTCCATGCCGCAATGTAGCGCGCGGCCGGCGTGGTCGATTTCGCAATCGCATCCAGCATTTCCTCCGAAAACGGCGCCTTGATCGACACGTCTGCGGTGGTCACGTCGATGCGCGGCCAGTCAGCGTGCAACACGATGTGCGCGGCTTCGGGATCGAACCAGAGGTTGAACTCGTGGCGCGGGTCGGTGGCAAACTCCGGGTCGTCGGTCTGCGGATTCAGGCTTCCGCCCATCAGCGCTATCCCTTTTGTGAGCGAAGCAAACTCGGGATCGATGGCGATGGCCAGCGCAATATTGGTCAGCGGGCCGGCGGCGTAAATTGTCACCTCATGCGGGTGCACGTGCACCTGGCGGACAAGAAAGTGCGCAGCGTCCTCATCGATGGCCTTGATCGTTGGCTGCCCCTCGGGCATGGGCGGAATCTCGTACGGCCCGTGCGGCTTGGGTCTCTCGGCGGTGCCCTGCGTGGCATCCGCGGCGGTTGCGGCCGGCGCCTGCCGCCATGCGCCCAGGTACGTTTGCTTGCCGTAGAGCGATTCGGCGAGCCGCGTCGCTTCCTGTGTGCGGACCAGCGGAAACACTGCGCCGCGCGCCACCGGAACGTCGGCGTGCCCGGTCAACTCCAGCATGCGCAGCGTGTGCAGCGTCTCCTCGTCGCGCCAGGCGTCGCCGGTAACGATGGTGATGCCCAGCACTTTTACCTGCGGGGCCTCAAGTAGCGACATGATCGCCATCTGGTCGGAGCCACCGGGGCCGGAGGCGTCCTGATCGATGAGCACCAGCCGCTTTTGCGCCGAACACACGAGTGCCGTCAGCGCCAGCGTTAGAAAAAGAGATGCAGTTCTCATAGGTGGGTATTGTGGCATA
Source organism: Occallatibacter sp. (assembly GCA_035945795.1). Classification (GTDB taxonomy): domain Bacteria; phylum Acidobacteriota; class Terriglobia; order Terriglobales; family Acidobacteriaceae; genus Telmatobacter. Next base: position 70,256 of record DASYZU010000020.1, on the reverse strand, counting down.
CCTAAGGCCCGTCGTCAGCCCCGCACGGCCTACCTGCGCCCGAAGCCTCTCGGCTTGACTGGCGGCGTCACAGGCAGGTTGGTCTTGCCCGCTGGAAACACGGCAAGAAAACGATCCTGCCCCTCGCCGCTGCTGGCTGTCTCCACGCCTTCAAGTGATCGGAATGCGAGATGCAGCAGTCTCCGCTCGCGGCTGTTCATGGGCGGAAACGCGTAGGGGATGCCGCTTTTGAGCACCTTTTCCGTCGCTATTTCAGCCTGAAGCCGCAGTTCCTGGGCTTGCAGCGCCTTGAAGTTGGCGGCGTCAAAGCTCACCAGGTCGTTCTCGCGCTGGTCCAGACGGAGCATCTGTGCGGTAATCGTCTCCAGGGCACGCAGCAACTCGCCGTTGTGCTGGGTTACCAGGGGCACGTCGGGTCCGCCCAGTTCCACATAAATCTGGCGGGCCTCCAGGCCCTCGGGATCGCGAGCGCCTTCTCCGGCCGTGATGCGGTATTTGAGGCGCATTCCGCCAAGCTTGTTCAGAGTGGCAAGAAATCCAGCAATCTTTTGGGCAGCTTGTTGCAGATCAGCAATTGGCATAACTCAGTAGTATCGCAGAGACGGGCCGGGGAAGGGCGGGGAAATCTTGAGAAGAGCAAGACCGGTCACCGAATCCGTGGGAACACGTCCCTGAAGTTTTAGTCAGATTCAGGAAAAATTCAGGCGGCGATTGTATGCTTCTGAGTGTGACCATGCAGGAGAATTTCCCGCACGAAAAAAGACGGCGGCGTTTTGGATACCTGGCTGGCGGCCTCGCCCTTTCGCTGTTGGCTGCGGCAGCGACACTTTCGGTCCACGCCCAGGCACCGGGCGACACCGCTCCTTCGGCCCCGGCCCAGTCGGTTGTCACCGCCCCCGTGGTTATCACTCTCGACGAGGCAATCCATCGCGCCGAGGCCAACGAGCCCATGTATGCAGCAGCGTTGGCTCAGAATAGAGTTTCTTCGCTCGACCGTTATATTGCGCGTGGCGCCCTGTTGCCCGGCGTGGTTTATCACAACCAGGCCATTTACACGCAGCCCAACGGCATTGCCACCACCACAGGCTCAGAGCCCGTACAAAAGTTCATTGCCAACAACGCGGTGCACGAGTACGCCAGCCAGGCCTCGGTCAATGAGACGTTTGGGCTGGCAGGGTTGGCCGGAGTTCGCCGGGCCGATGCGGCGTCAGCGTTCGCCGCAGCCGAGCTGGAAGTGTCGAGGCGCGGACTGATCGCCGCGGTCACCGGACTGTTCTACGGCTCGCTGGCGGCAGATCACAAGCTGACGGTTGCCGAGCGAGCCCGCCAGGAAGCTGCGGATTTTACAAAATTGACCGACGAACGCGAACAGGCACGCGAGTCCGCTCATGCTGACGTGGTGAAAGCTCAACTGACGGAGCAGCAGCGGGTACGCGATTTCGAAGATGCCAAAGTGGCTGCCGAAAAAGCGCGGCTTGAACTGGGCGTGCTGCTGTTTCCCGACCCGCGCACTGCATACACGCTGCAGGCGCCGGACGCCGCGCCGCCGCTGGCCTCGCGCGAGGATGTGGAACAGGCCGCGGGCAAGAACAATCCGGAGCTGAAGAGTGCGTTGGCGGCGCTGAGTGTGAGCAACGCCGATGTACTGGCGGCGCGGGCGGCCTACCTGCCCGACCTTGGGTTGAACGTGACCTACGGCATCGACGCTCCGCAGCTTGCATTCAACGGACCCGACAAGGTGCGCAACCTGGGCTACTCGGCCAGCGTAACGCTCGACATTCCGGTGTGGGACTGGCTTTCGACCGAGCACCGTGTAAAGCAGAGCGAGATACGCCGCGGCGCCGCGCAGGTGGCTCTCAGCTCTACGCAGCGGCATCTGATTGCCCGGCTGGACGAGGCCTACTCAGAGGCCGTAGCGGCGCGCGACCAGTTCGCCTCGCTCGACGCCAGCGTGGCCAGCGCCGGCGAAAGCCTACGCCTGACCAAACTGCGTTACACCGGCGGCGAGGCAACGGTGCTTGAAGTGGTGGATGCGCAAAGCGCCTTTGTGATCGCCCAGAATGCCCGCGAAGACGGAAGGGTGCGCTACGAGGCCGCGTTGGCCGATCTGCAGATGTTGACGGGCACCATGTAGTACTAAAGGTAAGAGCAGGAAAATTAGCAGCAGGAAAACGAGCAGCATGACGAGTGGATTTGCAATATTGAAAAGTTGGAATCAAACACCTCAGGCGCATTGCTTCAAGCCGCGCTGGGTTTTGCTCTGCGCCATGGCGCTTCCTGTGGCGCTTTTACCGGGCTGCAAGAAGGAGACCGAACCGGAGCCGCTGGTGACTGTGCAGGCCGAGCATCCGGAGCAGGGGCCGATCGCCGAGCATATTGACGCCGATGCGGTGCTCGCGCCGCTGGCGCAGGCGGCCATCGAGCCCAAGATCAGCGCGCCGGTGCGCAAGTTCTACGTGCAGCGCGGAACGCGCGTGAAAGTCGGCCAGTTGCTGGCCACCCTGGAGAACAACGATCTGGCTGCGGCGGCAATGGACAACAAGGGCTCATACGTGGCGGCGCAGGCAGCCTACGATACTGCGACCAGGGCGCAGGTGCCGGAGGATACGCTCAAGGCCGAGTCGGATGTAGCGCAGACTAAGGCAAACCTCGATCTGAATCTGAGCATCGTCAAGAGCCGCAAGCAACTCTTTGCCGAAGGGGCAATTCCGGGCCGCGACTTGGATACGGCCGCCGCCGCGCTGGTGCAGGCCCAGGCGGCTTACGACGCAGCGGCAAAGCATTTGGAATCGGTGCGCAGCGTGAGCCGTGAAGCAGCACTCAAGTCCGCGCAGGGGCAGCTGACTTCTGCCGAAGGCAAATACAAGGGCGCTGAGGCCGCGGTGAATTATTCAGAGATTCACAGTCCTATTGACGGCGTCGTTACTGACCGGCCACTGTTCGCAGGCGAAACCGCTGCTGCAGGAGCGCCGCTGATTACGGTGATGGAAACCTCGACGCTGCTCGCAAAAACCCACATTGCGCAAAGCCTCGCTCAGCAGATGAAGGTGGACGACGAAGCGTCGGTTCACGTGCCGGGACTCGCCGATCCTGTGGTGGGAAAGGTCTCTCTCATCAGCCCGGCGCTCGACCCCGGCAGCACCACCGTCGAAGTCTGGCTCAAGATCGACAACAAGGCGGGAAAGCTCAAAGTGGGCACGCCGGTGAAGGTATCCATCACCGGCAGGACTGTTAAGAAAGCGTGGAAGGTTCCGGCGATCTCGATTCAGACCGCGCTGGACGGAAGCAAATCGGTGATGGTTGTTGGCGACGATGGCACGGCGCATCGCAAGCCTGTCACCCTGGGCATTGCCGACGCCGAAGACGTGCAGGTGACCAGCGGGCTTGGGGCAACGGACCTCGTCATCACCGGCGGGGCCTACGGCCTGGACGATGGCACAAAGGTAAAAGTGGGTCCGGCGGCCGAGGAAGAAACGCCCGCGGCCGGCAAGGCCAAGGGGGCGACTGATGCCGAATGAAGAGCCCGGCGCTCGCTCCGGCATGTCTGCTACTGAAAAGCCGTTCTGGCTGGCCCGGTCCACGCGCACCATCTTCTTTTTCGCGGCGGTTCTTACCGTGGCGGGCGTCTACTTTGCCTTCCAGGTGCCCATCTCTGTTTTTCCCGAGACCAACTTTCCCCGCGTGGTCATTGGCGTCGACAACGGAGTAATGCCGCTCGAGCAGATGCAGGTGACCATCACCAAGCCCATTGAGGACGCTGTGAACACCGTGCCGGGCCTGGTCACTGTTCGCTCCATTACCAGCCGCGGCCAGGCTGAGGTCAGCCTCTTCTTCAACTGGAATGTGGACATGTTCCAGTCGCTCCAGTTGGTGGATGCGGCGCTGTCAAAGGTGGAGCAAACGCTGCCGCCCACGGCCAAGATCACCTCCAATCGGCTCACCTTTGCCACATTTCCGATTCTCGGCTACAGCCTCACCTCCGACACCATTCCGCAGACACAGCTTTGGGAGATTGCTACTTACGATCTGAAGCCGCCGTTGAATCGCGTGCCGGGCGTCAGCACCGTGCTGGTGCAGGGCGGCAAGGTGCCGGAGTTTCACGTGGTCCCGAATCTGGCGCTGATGCAGACCGCGGGCGTCACTATTCCAGACCTGGTGAACGCCATACAGGCTTCGAACATTGTGGACTCGCCCGGACTATACGAGGCCAATCATCAATTGATCCTCGGTCTGGTGGGCGCGCAGGTGCACGACGCCGATGGACTGCGTCAACTAGTCGTCAAGACCACGCCCGCGGGCGCTCCAGTGCACGTGGCCGACGTGGCCACAGTTGTGCAGGGAACCCTGCCCATCTACACCACGGTGACAGCGAAGGGCAAGGACGCGGTTCTCCTTACCATCGCGCGCCAGCCCTCCAGCAACACCGTCGCTGTTGCGGATGCGGTGGCTGCGCAGGTCACTGAACTGCGCAAAAAACTGCCGCCGGGCGTCAAGCTCGAGCTCTTCTACGACCAGTCGCAACTGGTGCGCGACAGCATCTCCAGCGTGCGCGACGCCATCTTCATCGGGCTCATCCTTGCTTGCATCATCCTGTTCCTCTTCCTGCGCGACTGGACATCCTCGCTTGTCGCCGGCCTGGTCATTCCGGTCACCATCGCCGTCACCATACTCGTGCTTTGGAGCATCGGACAGAGCTTCAATCTGATGACGCTGGGCGGCCTTGCTGCCGCCATCGGACTGGTGATCGACGACGCCATCGTGGTGGTTGAAAACATCGTGATGCATCGCGACGCTGGCGAGCACCGCAATGAAGCCGTGCGCAAGGCACTCAAGGAAATCACGACGCCGCTGATCGGTTCCACTATCACGCCTGTAGTTGTCTTTCTGCCTCTGGTTTCAGTCAGCGGCGTAACAGGCAGCTTCTTCCGCGCGCTCGCCATCACCATGGCCGCGGCCCTGCTCACCTCCCTCATGCTGGCCCTGACCTGGACGCCCGGACTGAGTATGGTGCTGCTGCGCCATGGAGAAAGCGAGAAAGACCTGGAAAAGCACAAGCCAAAGAGCGTGCTGACCCGCGTGCTTCATCTCCACAAGCGCGCACTCGACTGGGCGCTGGCAAAGCCGCTGTGGGTCGGCGGAGCTTGTGTGCTGCTCGTCCTCGGCACATGGGCTGGTTACAACACACTTGGTTCCGACCTGTTGCCGGAGATGGACGAGGGCGGCTTCATCCTCGACTACATCATGCCCGCCGGCAGTTCGCTGAGCGAAACCAACCGCGTTCTGGAACATGTCGAGCGCATTCTGCGTGCGACCCCCGAGGTGGAAATCACCTCTCGCCGCACCGGCATGGAGATGGGATTCAACGCGGTTCACGAAGCCAACACCGGCGACTTTACCGTGAAGCTGAAGGCTAAACGCAGCCGCTCCATCGATGAAGTGATGGCAGATATTCGCCAGCAGATCAGGACCACAGAGCCGGAACTGGACATCGAGTTCACCCAGGTGTTGCAGGACATGATTGGCGATCTCTCCAACGCGCCCGAGCCCATCCAGCTCAAGATCTTTACAAACGACGTGGCCCAGCTCGCGCAACTTGGCCCCAGGGTGGGCGATGCCATCGGCAAGATCCCCGGCGTCGTCGACGTGCAGGACGGCATCGTGAACACCGTCAGCGGCCCGGCCACTAACTTCCAGATCGATCCCGTCGTCGCGGCCCGTCTCGGCTTCACTCCGGCGGAGGTCTCCGAGGATGCAACCGCAATTCTCGACGGCGTGGAAACCACCGATCCGATCATCGCCAACGGCCGCCCCTACACCATCCGCGTTCGCCTCGCCAATGAAACCCGCACCTCGCTCGAGGCCATCCAGAACACCGTCTTCAACAGCAGTTCAGGCCACACCGCTTCCCTCGGCTCGCTGGCTAACGTCGAGCAGTTGCCGCCGCAAAATGAAATCCGCAAGGAGAATTTGCAACGGCTTGTTGTCGTCACGGGCCGCCTTGAAGGCTCCGACCTCGGCACCGGAGTGGCCAAGGTTCAGCAGACCGTCGCCGGCCTCCACCTCCCCGCTTCGGTGCGTGTGGAGTACGGCGGAACCTACGAGGAGCAGCAAAAATCATTTCGCGACCTGCTGCGCGTGCTGATCCTGGCGCTGATGCTGGTCTTTGGCGTGCTCCTTACCGAGTTCCGCAACTTCCCGGCACCCATTGCCATTCTCACTTCATCGGTGCTCTCCATCGCCGGCGTCATTTTTGCGCTGCTGATTACTCGCACCACGTTCAATGTGGCCTCGTTCATGGGGCTCATCATGGTCATCGGCATCGTAGCCAAGAACGGCATTCTGCTGCTCGACGCCGACGAGAGATTCCGTGCCGAGGGCGCATCCGCACACGATGCCATGCTCCACGCAGCCCAGCGCCGCCTGCGCCCCATCGTCATGACCGCCATTGCAGCGGTCTGCGGCATGTTGCCCCTGGCCTTCGCGCTTGGCGCAGGCTCGCAGATGCTGCAACCGCTGGCCATCGCCGTCATCGGAGGCCTCACCATCTCTATGGTCCTCAGCCTGGTCGTTACGCCACTGGTCTACTTCCTGCTGACTCGCAACCGCGAAGTCGAGCCGGGGGAGCAAGCGTAGCCTTCCCGCTCTCAGCACGCGACCTCAATGCAGTGACGCCGGGAGTTCTACGCTCCCAGCGTCATTGCATTGTGCTTAGGGGCGGCCTCGCACAGCTGCCAACCGCTGTCTCTCAGAAGCGCGCCACAACGCCCGTTTGATAGTTCCAATTCTCGTTGGTCAGAAAAAATAGCTTCGACAGCCAGTTCAAATAAGGATATGTGCCAGGGAGGGGACCGGCAACATTAGGTTCGCGATAGCGCACTGCCGTATTCCCTACTACTCCCCGCAATGCCAATCGACGGTTGATCGTGACATCGCCCTCCACGCCCAGCGCGGTCGCAAAGTGCGTAATCCGCCCGATCGCCGGCGTGGGATTGGTCGAGGACGGGCTTGATTGGTACGCGCGATCGTAGCTTAGCAATCCGGGCCGCAGAAACGCCTTTAGAGAGAAGTATTTGTTCGTGTACCCTGACCGCAACCCAAACGTTCCCATGATGATGTTTCCGCCCGCCCGGTCCGACGGCAATGGGCTGGCATTTGGCTGGTAATCAACATCCGCGTCCAGGTCTGCGTAAGTCGCCATACGCGTCGCAAGTTCCAGGCCATATCCTTTGGTCATCTCCCGGCAGGGCAAGCAGCTTGCCGTGTTCACCGGAAGAGAGATGCTGTTGAAGTGAGGAAACACCTCGGAGTGGGGCACGGCCAGAATCACTGCATCGTCCCCAGGCAGGAAATGTGGGGCGGGCGTAAGGTAAACATTGGTCGCGTCATGCTGGAAGTCTCGGTACCAGGGGACTCGCCAGCGCATCAGATTCGCCATTGTCCGCGCGGGATTCAGCGCCCCACGCAGAACCTTGGGAAAATTCGCGTGAAGGTTGTCGTCCTGGACCCGGTCACTGATCCAGCGGTCCAAACCATCCTCCATCAGCGTCCAGACTGTGCCCACGACGGGAGTTGATACCAGCTTCACCCATCCCGTGTTATTCGTAACCTTGAACTGGCTCGGATTGGCGTTATAGGCTGGACAGGGATACGGGCAGCCGATCACGTAATTGTATCCGCCCTCGGAACCCAGAGCCGCCTCGCCCAGGGGGCCGAGCTTTTGATCAAAGCTGTAAGCCGTCGCCCACAGGAAGGCATGAAACTGGCTCCTCCAGTAAGGGCGGCCGTCATCGATGCGCAATTCGCGTCCGCGCGGGTCGTTCTGGATCTCAATGAACTCCGTCACCGAACCCTGAAGCGGGTGCGCTACATAAGCCACCAGAAAATCGTCGCCGTCATCCCAGCGTCTCCAGTTCCAATGCTTCAGTGATGCAATGTAGTCGTGCCAGAAGGGCCTGTCCGCTGTCAGGTATCGGAAATACGGGTCGGACAACAGACGCTGGGTGTTTTCCACTCCAAAGAACGCGAACGACTCCCACAGCAGCCCCTTCCAGTGGTACCGCTCGGCGCGCGGAGCCAGGTCCGCGCCTCCAACCCCGGCTTCCGCATTCTCTCCACTCGGCCGGTTCATCCTCGCCATCAGGGCATCGATGTTGATATGCACGCCCTGCGCCGGGCTGCCATTTCCCCTTTCATAGACATCCGCCGCTCCTGTCAGCCACGGTCGTGCCGCAAGGCTCTCTTCCTGCGAAAAGGGCTTAAGACGGACTCGCCCCTCGTCGAAACTCCTGGCGTCCGCAGCCAAAGCCAGCGGCCATGCAGGGGCCGAAGTGTCGCTCGAACCTGCCTTCGCCGTAAATACACCCGGTGCATCCGGAAGAGTCCCATCATCCATCTGCGCCGGACCTGCGACCGGAGCCATCAAAAAAGCTGAAATCAGAAGAACCTGCGCTGGTCCGCTTGCCCTCAAGCTGTACCTCCAAGATTCGTCGCAACAAGACACACGTTCATCCTGTTCTTCGGATGTCCTTGTGCTAACGTTCTATCCGTTCAATCCCGGACCGCCGTGGGGAGACCAAGGCGGAAGGCTGCGTTGGTTAGCTATGCATCGCCGCGCCAAATGGGCGCCATATCGCTTTCTAATGGAATTGCCATTTGACTTGTCTTCCTTAGACAAATGAGGAAGCCCCCGGGATCTGCCGGGGCGACAGGCGCAGTGTAACAGTCTCGGGAGCCCATCCAGAAGACTTCTGAACGAGGGCGAATCAAAAAGGACATCTGCCGCCCGATCACGTAGACACGATGATCTCGATTGAGAATCCGGAACTGGCCTGCCACCTTGAGCGGCTCACGCTATAAGGCCCACGCTCTGCCCGTGGATGCCTCCCCGAGCCGATCAAAACGAAGCACGGGTGCCGATCGCAAGCCATCCCATTCCAACTGGAAGATTTGACGCGGGGCCGGGTAGACGGGCATTGTGAAGAGGATCCCATGCTGCCCACGCAACCCATCCTGCTCACCGCCGCCCAGGCACGCGTCCTCGGCTCGCTTGTTGAAAAGGAAGTCACCACCCCCGACTACTATCCGCTCTCACTCAATGCGCTCATCAACGCATGCAATCAGCGCTCGAACCGCGAGCCGGTGATGAACCTCGACGAGGATGACGTGCGCCAGGCCCTGCACGGTCTTGAGGACAAGCGCTTGGCCGGCCGCGCGCGCTCCTCCGATGGCCGCGTCACCAAGTACGAGCACTGGCTCGGCGAGGCCTTCAACTTCAGCCGCGCTGAGACGGCGCTGCTCTGTGTGCTCCTTCTCCGCGGCCCGCAGACTCCCGGCGAGCTGCGCGGCCGCACCGAGCGCCTGCACCGCTTTGAAGAGATCGCCGACGTGCTCGCCGGCATACAGAAGCTGATGGACCGCGACCCTTCGCTGGCCGCAGTTCTTCCGCGCCTGCCGGGCACCAAGGAAGCCCGCTACGCGCACCTGCTTTCCGGTCCGGTCGAGTCCATCCATATCATCTCCATCGACCCCGTATCAGGCCAGGATTCCATCACCGATAACAGCGTAAGTCAAGAACGGATGGACCGCCTGGAAGCCGCAATCGATGAGTTGCGCCAGCAAGTCGCGGCCCTGAATCAGAAAATCGACAACCTCTTCGGCTGAACAAGCGGAACCCGTAGCAAATTGAAGCCATGCGGGCGATCCCTGTCATCCGTTGCAGCGATATAAAGCGGGCGCTGGCGTTCTATACGTGCGTTCTGGATTTTGAAAAGAAGTATCCCGTAGCGAGCGATTCCGATTGGGTCATCGATCTGGTTCAGGGCGGTGTGGAGATTCAACTTTCACAGCATGCAGGCGATGGTGCGTTTGGGTACGCAATCAATTTGCGCGCGCAAGATGTGGATCGCCTCTTCGCAAAATATGTCGCGCGCGGACTCGAGACATCCGGACATGAAGATTCGCCGGTTCATCGCGGACCATGGATCAGACATGGGGCATCCGCGAGTTCTATGTGACTGACGCCGACGGCAACACGCTGCGTTTTGGCGAACCCATCCGGTAGCAGCGAGCCGCCCATTGCCCAACCCAACTCCCACGGCATAGTATTCCCGGAGATCGTTTTCAGAGGATAATCATGCGCCTTTTCGCTTCGCTGTCCTTAGCAGTTCTTGCATTGGCATCGTTTACAACTTCAGCCCAAACTCCAGCCGCAGCTCCAGCCGCCGCGAAGCCGCACAAACCCGCAGCGCAGATCATCGCTCCCACCCCGCCCATGGGCTGGAACAGTTGGAACTTTTTCGCCCGCAGAGTCACCGACAAGGATGTCCGCGGCGCAGCCGACCAGATTGTAGCCACCGGCATGAAAGACGCCGGCTATATCTACGTCAACATCGACGACACCTGGGAAGGCGAGCGCGACGCGAACGGCGTGCTGCACACCAACGACAAATTTCCTGATATGAAGGCGCTCGCCGATTACGTTCACTCCAAGGGCCTCAAGATCGGCATCTACTCCGGCCCGGGCACCAAGACCTGCGCCAAATACGCCGCCTCGCTCGACCATGAGGTCCAGGACGCGCAGCTTTACGCCTCCTGGGGCATCGACTATCTGAAGTACGACCTGTGCAGCTTCCGGCAGGACGTGATGGCCAAGCAGGCCCCTGACGACAAGGCCGAGCAGATGCGTCTCATGGTCGCCGCCTACGACAAGATGGGCAAGGCGCTTAAGGCCAGCGGCCGCCCCATTGTCTACTCGCTCTGCCAGTACGGCTGGGATGCACCGTGGGAATGGGCGCCGGCGCTGGGCGGCAACCTGTGGCGCACCACCGGCGACGTGCAGGCCAACTGGATGAGCATCTACGACATCATCAACAAGAATGCAGGGCTTGCCAAATATGCGGGTCCTGGCCACTGGAACGATCCCGACATGCTCGAAGTGGGCAACGGCAAGCTGACGCTGGCTGAAAACCGCGCGCACTTCTCCATGTGGGCCATGATGGCCGCGCCGCTGCTCGCCGGCAACGATCTGCCCAACATGAAGCCCGAGGTCAACGCCATCCTCACCAACAAAGACGTCATCGCCATCGATCAGGACAAGCTGGGTCATCAGGGAACGCGCGCCTACGCCGACGGCGAAGTCGAAGTCTGGACACGCCATCTCTCCGGCGGAGCAATGGCCATCGCCGTCCTCAACGTCGGCGCCGACCGCGTCGCCAGCCATCCCTTCCATCTGAGCCTTGCCAAGCTAGGTCTCAAGGGCCCCGAGAAGGGCAAAGACCTGTGGACAGGCAAGGGCGTGACGCTCACTGATAACCAGTCCATCGAACTCGGCAGCCACGACATTCTGCTGGTAAGAATCGCCGCGCCAAAATAGAGCGGTCCAACAAGAAGTTCCGTGCCCCATCCTTTCGCCTTTATTCTGGCGAAAGGGTGGGATTCCACAAATGCTCAAATGCCAGAAACTATGCAAGCCACTCTTCGCAAGGTCCTGATTGATTCCCACGTCGCCGCTATCGCGATCGCTGTATTGCTCGCTGGGGCCATTGAGTTCGTATTCATAGCTCTTTTTGATCCCGCTTCCCGTGTTTTATCCTTCCTGACCATAGCCGTGGCGACCAATAGTCCTCCGTACATCCCCCGCACTGTGGATTACGCGGCTCGAAATGTGAGCTTGCAAGCATCCCTTTTTGACCTATCCGTTGCATTAAACAATCTGGCTTGCGCTTGGCTGATTTCGCGCTGGGCCTACGGCACAGGTCCAATGCGCATTTTACGCAATTACCGGGACAAACTTATGAGGAGGAAAGATGCTTGAACGAGTGAAGACCGCACTTGTCGATAGTTTTGTGGGTGCGATCGCTATTGGCCTCTTGTTATCGCAAGGCATCTCGCAAATAGTGAGAGTCGCTGTCAATCCCATTACAGTTTGGCTACAGCAACGGCAGTACTCGGAAAATTATTCCGTTGGTGCACCCCGCGCGGCGTTGATCGAGTCAATACTTGCTCAACTGCTCGTGTCGGTGTTCCTGCTGCTCATAGTTTATGTCCTGTTACGATGGCTCTATTTCCCGCACGTGGAGAAACAGGATCAGGACGTTTCGCCGGAACCGGAACAGAGTGCATAAGATGGCGATTCTGACGGAGCCGCGAAACTAAACAGCCTTACTCCGCCCGCCCCACGCAAACCCCGAACCAACCACGCTCATCCGTCCAGCTGCCCGCCGGAACAAACCTCGCCGCAGCCAGCGTGACTTCCGCCTGTCCGGGCCGATACTTGTAGCTGTTCTCTGTATGGATCGTCTCGCCCTGCGCAAATTCCACTTCCAAATCAAGCGCTGAAAGTGAGATCTTCTGTGCGACCCGGCTCTCGAGGTGCATTTCTATCCGTGACTCTACCTGGTTCCAAACGGCGTGGTGCTCGAAGCTGTCCAGCGGGAACTCGGCTCCCAGTTCGCGATTCAGTCTCGCCAGCAGGTTCAGGTTGAAGTCAGCCGTCACCCCGGCCGCATCGTCATAGGCGGCCAGCAGCGTCGCCTCATCCTTCACCAGGTCCACGCCCAGCAGCAGCCCGTCGCCGGGGTTCAGCCCGGCCCGCACACGTTGCAGCAACCGCATCGCTTCACGGGGCTCGAAGTTGCCGATGCTGGAGCCGATATAGAGCACGAGGCGGCGTTCGCCGGCCGGGGTTGGCTCCAGATGCAGGCCGCGTCCGCTCCCTCGCGTGTAGTCCATCACCCGCGGGGTAACGAGCACTTCGGGAATCTCGCGCTCGATTCTTTTTTTGGCCGCTTCGAGCGCGCTGGCTGAGACATCCACCGGCTCGTAGACCACTGTCCCCTGATGCGCAACCACAGCCTTCAGCAGAATCCGCGTCTTGTCCGCTGAACCGGCGCCGAGTTCCGTAATCCGCAGCCGGGCCCCATCGGCAGCTTGCGCAATCATCGCGTCCGCATTGGCTGCCAGAATGCCGCGCTCCGTGCGCGTCAAGTAGTACTCTGGCCGCTCGGTGATTTCGTCAAACAATCGCGACCCGGCCTTGTCGTAAAACAGCCACGGAGGCAACCGCTTGGGCCGGGAGTTCAGCCCGGCGCGCACGGCCGCGGCAACATGCCCGTCAACGATCGGTTCCGAAACTGGCTCCGCAACAACGGGTTCTCTTGCGGCAAGTTCGTCTGCGACTTGTTCTGCAATGTGTCCAGCAAATGTGGGGAAAGCAAAAGTTGTCATGCGGTCTGTTTGATGCTCCAGTGCACGCAAAGGGTTACTAAAAAGCCAAACGAATTCCTGAGAATTGCCAGCGTGTCTCAGGGGCAAAAAAATTCCGGTAACTGGCGCGAATATGCGTGGCCGGCGTAACGCACGAACCGCCGCGCAGCACCATCTGCCCGCTCATGAACTTGCCGTTGTACTCGCCCAGCGCTCCCTCGAGCGCCCGGAATCCCGGATATCCCAGGTATGCGCTGGCCGTCCACACCCAACAATCCCCGAATAGCGGGGTGGGGCACTGCTTTAAGACGCGTGCTGTTGGGGACACCGGGACCAGCAGCCCCGAATCGAGCAGGTTCCCTTCCACGGGTTGCCCCTCGGCCGCGGTCTCCCACTCAAACTCTGTCGGCAGCCGCCGGCCCGCCCAGCGCGAATAAGCATCGGCCTCATAGAAGCTCACGTGGCTGACGGGCGACGACTCCACCTCTTCCAGCGGCAAATAGCCGCGCAGGGTAAAGACGCGCCATGCATCGCCTTCGTTCGTCCAATAGAGCGGCGAACGCCAGTCGTTGCTCTTCACCGCGTTCCATCCCGCCGAAAGCCAAAGCTCCGGCCTGCGGTAGCCGCCATCGGCCATGAACTCGGCAAACTCGCCGCAGGTTACCAGGCGCCGTGCAATCGAAAACGGTTCCAGCCACGCGCGGTGACGCGGAAGCTCATTGTCGAAGCAGAAGCCTTTGCCGTCGCATCCAACCTCGATCATGCCACCCTCAAACTGCTGGAATTCCAGCGCCGGCCTTCCGTTCGGGTGCCCCAGATCTGGATCTTCAGATCTGGGAACCGAGGAACCTCCACCCTTTAACTCAGCCATCTGGGAATCCAGATTCGCACCATTCTTGTAAACCGGCCGCAACGGATTGGTAAAAAACGCGTGAAGAATGTCAGTGAGCAAAAGCTCCTGGTGCTGTTCCTCGTGGTTTACGCCCAGTTCGATTCGCCTGAGCGCCTCCGGTTCCGCTCCCGCTTCGAGCAAGCGTTCGATGCCCAGGTCCACGTGCTCCCGGTAGCGCAGGATATCTTCCAGCGCCGGCCGGGAAAAGGAAGACCGCAGCCGCTTCTCGGGGAACGCTGAAAAGCCCTCGTAATAGCTGTTGAACAACCAATGAAAATCCGCATCGAACGGCCGGTACCCGGACACGAACTCCCGCAGCACAAACGATTCGAAGAACCAGGCCGTGTGCGCCAGATGCCACTTGGCCGGCGACGCCTCAGGGCACGACTGAACCATCATGTCCTCGGCCGTCAGCCCTGCGCACAACTCCAGCGTCCGCCGCCGCGCCGCGCCAAACCGGACGCCCGCCTCCACCTGCGCATTGTCCGCAGCCGTTGTTCGCATGGTGCTTGCCTCCAACTCTTCAAAGAAGTGTACCGCGAACCCCTTACCGTCCCGCGACACGAATTTGCATCCCATCACACGGATTCTTGGCGTCTTCGCTAACCTCAGCTATCATTTGGTGTTCTAATTCCAGTGGACGGCCATACAACGGCCATTGAACAGCATGACTTGTTGATCGCCCGTGATTCCCTTTGCCGGGAGGGAAATTTGCAGAGAGGGAAGTATGTTCAGGTTCGAAGATCATAATTGGCTGCCGGTCGCGGCTCTTCTTGCGGCCTTTATGGTCGGGCCCTACGCTCTCATTGCCCAGGTTTCTACCCCGCCTCCTTCTGAACAGACCACCGCACCGGCTCCTGCGACCACTGCAGCACCGGCTCCGCCACAGCCTTCGACTCAACCCGCTGAACCAAACCAGGCTCCGGCCCAGCCTCCGATCCAGGACCCGAACCAGCCTGCCGCTCCGCCCCCGGCCACCGCTCAGCCGATCACAGTCATACCGTCCGTCCAGCCCACTCCCGAGCAGGTCGGCGATGCCCAGGCGATTCACCAGCACTACCAGGCTGCCATCGCCGCATACTCCAAGACCACAGAGCAAACTCCCGCCCTCTGGAACAAAATGGGCATTGCCTACCAGATGATGTTCAACGTGAAAGACGCCATCCGTTGCTATAACGCCTCGCTCAAGCTCGATCCAAAAAACGCCCAGGTTCTCAACAACCTGGCCACCGTTTACGACTCGCAGAAGCAATACGGAGTTGGCGAACGCTATTACCGTAAAGCGCTCAAGATCGATCCCCACTCCGCACTGATCCTCAGGAATCTCGGTTCCAATTTGTTAGCCCAACGCAAATACAAGAAAGGCATGGAGGCTTACAAGGCTGCACAGGCCATCGACCCGCAGGTATTCGATGAACATGGCGGAGCGAGCGTCCAAAACCCGACATCCGTCGAGCATCGCGGCGCCGTGCATTACTACATGGCCAGGACCTGCGCCAGTGCTGGAAAACCCGAATGCGCCATCCTGAACCTGCGCAGGGCCCTAAACGAGGGATTCACGACCCCCAAAAAAATCGCTGGCGACGGCAGCTTTTTCGGTCTCCGCGACTTGCCCGAGTTCCAGCAGTTAATCGCCGCTCAATCCACCCCTCAGTAGTGTGAACAGGCTCCGGCGCCCACCTCGTCGTCTCCCGACTCGTTTTTCACGTCTATCTAAGTAAGTGTGATGCGGTATTGGATAAGTTTGAAGGGTACGGGCTTTACCCGTACGTAAACCGGGCAAAATGAGCAAGGGCTGGTAGGGATGGATTTTAATCCATCCATTTATCCCCCGAGGGAATGCTCCTTCAAACTAACCCACAACTGGCATTCACGCCCGATACTAGGAGTCTTCATGAAAACCCGTCGTTTGCCTGTAATCGTCTTCTCGCTTGCGCTCGGCGCCGCCGCGTGTGCTCAGGATGCAAACACTGCGCCCCCAACCGCTCAGAGCGGTGCAAACGGAACCGGCGGTTATGGCCAGCGCGGCGGCCGGGCTGGCTATGGCGGCATGGGGATGGGCATGGGCGGCGGCCGAGGGCTCATGGGAACCGTGACTGAAGTCGCTGCCGACCACTACATAATGAAAACCGAGACCGGAGAAATCTACACCGTCCACTTCAGCGTCAACACCCGCATCGTCAAAATGCCGACCGGCATGCGCGGCCCCGGCGGCGGGCAGGGAAGAGGTGGTGGCCAGGGCCAGGGTGCCGGCATGGGCCGGGGTGGCAACCCGCCGGAGCAGATCAAACCCACCGACATCAAGGTCGGTGATGCCATTGGCGCCACGGGCGAAGTGGATGCCAAGGCCAAATCCGTGGGCGCGGTCGTCATTGCACAAATTGACCCCGAGCGCGCAAAGCAGATGCAGGAGATGCAGGCCAACTACGGCAAGACATGGATCATGGGCAAGGTCACGGCCATCGACGGCGTGCAGGTCACGCTCATGGGCTCGGCAGATAACGCCCCTCACGCCTTTGTCGCCAACGAAAATACCACTTTCCGCAAGCGCCGCGATCCAATCACCCTCGCCGATATACAGCCAGGCGACATGGTCCGTGCCGAGGGCGCCCTCAAGGATGGAACCTTTACCGCAACCACAGTGAATGTGATGGGCATGCCCCAGGGAGGAACGCCCATCATTCCCCGCAACGCCCCGCCGCAATAGGGCGAGCAGACTCCAACGCTCTAGCGTCGGCAGCCAGCCCGATGTACAGCAACATCTGGATCATTCGATCCAATCAGAACTCCAACTACAGCGGCCTGCAGGTTACGGTGGGCCAGCGCATTATCTAGTTTGGTGGCCGTTTCCTGTTTTAGAAGTATCGGCCTGAACTGTTTCATGCAACAAAACGAATGGGGCGCCCGAAGGGCGCCCCATCTTTATTCACTCAAGACATTTTGGTTTTCTCCAGGTACAGCGCCAACACATCCGTAGGAATTCACCTCAATCAGGTGAAATCGATAGGTTCAAGAAGAAATACATGCGGCCGTCCAGGCGCTGTACAGAGGAATTAATGCAGGTTCCTGATTTCGGTCCCATCGGGAATAGTCACTACAAACTGGTCGGCTGGCAGGGTGACATTCTTCGTGACCTTCTCCACCGTCAGAACAATCTGCGAGTCCTCAATCGGGCGCTTGATTACGACCGTCGAAGGGTAGAGACCGGAACCGAAATCCTGGTAGTTCGTA
The DNA here is from genome assembly GCA_035945795.1 of Occallatibacter sp. Lineage (GTDB taxonomy): Bacteria > Acidobacteriota > Terriglobia > Terriglobales > Acidobacteriaceae > Telmatobacter. The sequence goes on along the minus strand of DASYZU010000020.1, from coordinate 52,930 downwards.
TAGAAGACCTGGGTCTCAAGGCTGCCGTTGGCGTCGTACATATCCTGTTCGTAAGGAAGCAGGTCCTCGCGATGGAATGTCACTACGCGCACCGGGGTATCGTGGTGGCTGCCAGGGGTATGCCGCGTAATGCTCAGGATATACTCCGGCACGAAATAGAGATGTTTTTTGGCCGCGTCTTCTATCGTTTCAGAATCCGAGGTCACCGAATAAAAATCGTCCGGCTCGAGCCCCCGCACCACCAGTGCGTCGAGAAAGAACCCCGGTCGCAAATTCTCCAGTTGGTTGACCGATTTCTTCTTCAACTTGGCGGAGCCCTTGTAAGCAACCTTCCTTGACGGAATGTACAGAGTGAAGGTGTTGCCATCGCTTGCCATGTCGAAGATCGGTAATCCGATAACCGGGGCCCGGCCCAACACCCGAAGCATCTCCGGCTTGCGAAACAGAATGTTCCCGCCGACGGTGGTGTAGTCTGTGGCTACGCCCTGTTTTGTTTTTAGAACGCTGGCCTGAATCTCAACCTTCGCAGTCATGGTGTCGAGAGAGGTCCAGCGCTCATTCATCTGTGTTACAAGCTCATCGGGAGTGACCGACTGCACGATTGCAGGCGCCTTGGGCACAGGCAGCCTGCGGTTCGTAGAAATTACCCAGCAGCCGGAAAGCAGCAGCGGAAGCCCCATCAAGGCAAAGGAAGCGCAGCGTCTTAATATGCTCATCGCTCCCCTGCCTTCTTCAGCGCGTGCCTGTAGCTTGCGACTTCCCGGTTGTGCTCGTCCAGGGTGCTGGCGAACAACGACCTTCCCTCCGGGTCGGCTCCAGCGGCAACAAAATAGAGGTAATCCGTCTCGGCCGGCCGCATTGCAGCGCGCAGCGAACGAACCCCCGGGTTAGCCACCGGCCCCGGTGGCAGCCCATTGTGCAGATACGTGTTGTAAGCCGTATTGTGGGTAAGATCGCTCTCGTGGAGCGCGCCCCGCCAGCGGCCTTCGAGCTCCAGTCCGTAGATCACGGCTGGGTCGGTCATCAGCGGCATTTTCTTTCTGAGCCTGTTCTCAAAGACGCTGGCAACCAGTGGCCGCTCACCATCCACAGCCGTCTCCCGTTCCACCAGCGAAGCTATGGTCACCACTTGGTGCACATTCTCTTTTAATCCCACCTGGCTGGCCACCACGCGAAATTGCCTGACCATTGCGGCTGCAATCTGCGCCGGACTTGTCTTGCGTTCAAAACGATAAGTATCCGGAAACAGGTAGCCCTCCAAACTCTTTGCCCCGGGGTCAAGGTCAGCCACTAGTCCGGCCTGTTCCACCGCGGCGTTCAGAAATTCCTGGCGTGCGCCAAACCCGCCCTGCTCCACGCGTGCGGCAATGTCGAAAATGTTTGCGCCCTCGGGGACAATCAGGGTCCGTGTAAAGACATCCCCGCGCGCGATCCGCGCATAAACTTCGGTTACCGGCGCCTCATGGTCGAAGCGGTACTCGCCGGCCCTGAGTTTGCCCCGCTTCAAAAACCGCAGCAGATCAAAGACAAACTGGCTGCGCACAACTCCGGCGGCTTCCAATTGACGGCCGATCAGTGCTGTGGAGGAGCCTGGTGCCAGTTCAACAAAGGTCTCGGTTTCCGGCCCGTAGGGGGTCAAGACCAGCCAGGCCACCCCGGCCGCAAGAAGCGCGAGCAGAAAAATCTCCAGCAGGACTGTCGCCGCGCCGGATCTCTTCTTTGTTCTGCTCTTCCATTTACGGCGCGCCATCCTGTTTCTGTTGACCCTTCATAAACTTAAGACGCGAAGAATCCCCGAGAGGACTCTCTATCTTTCGATTGTACTGGGCGGGAGTCGGCGGCATTGTGTACTCCGCGGGCTCTCCTGGAAGCTTTAAGCTGGAAGCCAGAAGCAAGAACAGGAGCAAGAATCTGGAATCCGACCCTCATCCCCGCTTTCTCGGGCTCGACGTGGGCAATCGCCGCATCGGGGTGGCCGTCTCCGACGAGCTAGGCCTGGCAGCACAGCCGGTACTCACGCTGGAGCGGAAGCGCAGCAGCCGCAGCACTTCCAGGGACGACCTGCGCTCGCTGGCGCGGCTGGCGCGGCGGTATGCAGTGGCAGGCATCGTGGTGGGGAATCCCCTGCACCTGTCCGGCGAAGTGAGCCCGCAAGCCGCCAGAACCCAGGCCTTCGCCGCCGAATTGGGCGAGTTGACCGGCTTGCCCATCCATATGTGGGATGAGCGGCTCACCAGTCACGAAGCCCACGAAATTCTGTATGAAGCCGGCCATGCCCGTCAGGAGCACCGCCGGGTTGTAGACCAGGTGGCGGCCACGCTGATTTTGCAGTCGTTTCTGGACGAAGCCAAGGCAGGGAAGCCAGAGAGCAAAGGGTAAAGCCGGGGGGAAACAGGAAATGCGCGCCGCACCGAATCCTCACCGGGCGAGCTGCTTCGACCACCAAGCGCGAATTGTGGCGAGTTTTTACGGCTTTTTTCCTTGCCTGCAAATGAGGTCTATGCCATCTTTGATAAGCCTTCTATGAGGTCGTAGAGGCAAAATTCCCCACGGTGTGCCCAAGCGTAGGCACACGTGTGCATATCCCGGATATTAACCGGACCGGCCTAAGCTTCAGTTCAGGACAACCTCGGAGGTTAAACACATGCAGAGAAATACTGCCTTGAGGATCAGCATATCCATTCGAGCCTTTGCGATAGGATTTTCTGTCTTGTCGTTCCTAACCCCAACTGCAATATTGAGAGCGCAGACCGCGGTGGATGGCGCGATCACCGGAACAGTTGAGGACAGCAGCGGCGCGGCAATTCCAAACGCCACCGTTCTCGTGCACAGCACTGCCACCAATGCAGACGCCAGCGTAACCAGCGATGCCAGCGGTTACTTTCACGTCTCGCGCTTGGTGCCGGGCGACTACACCGTGCAGGTGAGGGGCGCGGGCTTTGCGGATTACACGGCAAACCACGTGATCGTTGAAGTCGGCAAGAGCACCGAAGTTGTGCCCAGGCTGAACGCCGGCGGAACATCGACTACCGTTGAGGTAAGCGCCGAGGCACCGGTGATCAACTCGGAAAACTCCGATTTCACGAGCGAGTTCACGCCCACAACCCTTAAAACGCTGCCCATCAACGGCCGCCACTGGACATCGTTCGCATTGTTGTCGCCTGGCGTGACGCTGGGCAACAGCGCTTTTGGGCTGGTCACCTTTCGCGGCGCCACGAACCTGCAGAACAACTTCATGGTCGACGGTTCGGATGACAACGATTCCTTCGACTCGGTTGAGCGCGGTTACACGCGCGTGGGCTATTCCACCACCGAGGATTCGATTCTCGAGTTTCAGGTGCTTACCTCGAACGTCTCCGCGCAATACGGCCGTGCGGTTGGCGGAGGCGTCAATGCCATTACCCGCTCCGGCTCCAACCAATTTCACGGCGACCTCTTCGAGTACTGGCGCGACAACGACTTTGGCGCGACCAATCCCTTCAACATCCTGCAAACCATTCCGAAGATCGTATATGTGAAGCCGAAAGACAAGCGCCACCAGTTTGGCGGCAGCTTCAGCGGTCCGGCCATCAAGGACAGGCTATTCTTCTTTTACGCGATCGATCAGCAACTGCGAAACTTCCCCATCCTGGCCGTGCCGACGCCGCAGTTTCTCCAAGACACCAATGCCGCGTACAACAACTGCAAAATTCAGGGAACGACGACCACCACCGACGCCGTGACATGCGCTGAGGACCGTGGCGTGACCGCTCCGCAAATCGCCTCGGCGATGTCGTACTTTACCAATCAGAGCGGCATCGCTTCCCGGCAAGGCAACCAACTAATCAACTTCGGCAAGATCGACTACAAGATCAGCAACCGCAATACCGCATCGATGATGTACAACCGAATGCGCTGGAACTCGCCCAACGGCACCCAGACCAATCCAGTGGTTCGCCGCGGAATCACTTCGTTGGGCAACGACTACATGAAGATCGACTCGATCATCGGCAAGATCGATACCTTCCTTACCCCGCGCATCTCCAACGAACTGCGCGTCGAGTATGCCAAGGACTTCGGGTATGAAACCGGCGACGCACCCCTGTCCAACGAGCCAACAACAACGGCTGGAGGCTTGCCGCCCGGCGTAACCATCACCACCAACTCCGGCTTCAACATGGGATCTCCTTACTACGTTCCGCGCGCCAGCTATCCGAAAGAGGAGGAGGCGGACATCGTTGACAACGTCGCCATCACCCGCGGCAGCCAGACCTTCAATATTGGCGGCGAATTCCGTTGGGCGCAGGACAACATCACCGATGTGGACTATGAACACGGCCTCTTTACCTACACCCTGTTGGCCGACTGGTTCACCGACTTTGCACGCACGCTGGGCAGCATGGCAGGCTGCGACTCGGCGCGCGACACGGGTACCGGTACGCTGCCCTGTTACAGCAACCTGCAGCAGGCCTTTGGGCATCCCACCTTCGTCTACCACACCAACGATATTGCGGGCTATGCTCAAGACGACTGGAAGATGCGCCCCAGCTTTACATTGAACCTGGGTGTTCGCTACGACTATGAGCAGACGCCTTCAGCAAAAATCCCCAACAGCGCGGTGCCGCAGACTTCGCAACTGCCCAGCGACAGGATCAACTTTGCCCCGCGAGTCGGTTTTGCGTGGGATGCCTATAAGAATGGGAAGACGCTGTTTCACGGTGGATTCGGCATGTATTTCGGCCGCATTCAGAACGGCACGATCTACAAGGCGCTTTCCGCCACCGGCTCGCCGTCCGCGCAGTTCCAACTTAACTCTTCCCCTTCCGCAACCAGCCCGATCTATCCAAACATTGTTTCCACAGCCAACCCGCCGGCGGTCTCGAACATCACCGCTTTTGCGAGCGGCTTCAAGAACCCCTTTGCATACGAGGCCGACTTCAGCGTGCAGCAGTCGCTGGGTTGGAACACGGTGCTGGGAATCGCTTATCTGGGCTCGTTCGGCAGACAGCTTCCCACGTTTGTCGATGCCAACATAGCCCCGGCCACGACTACCAAGACGTATTCCTTCGTCAATGGTCCACTGGCGGGAGACAAATGGACCGTGCCTGTGTACACGGCGCGCGTCAATCCCGCTTATAACGCGCTCACGCTCATCAGCAGCACGATCAACAGCAACTACAACGCGCTTTCAGTTACGTTAGATCACCGACTGAGCCAGGGCGTGGCGATTCAGGCAAGCTACACCTACTCAAAGGCTCTGGACAACGGAATGAACCAATCGGCGCTTTCCGACACCAACGATCAAACCGATCCATTTACAACATCGCCTGATTATGGCCGATCGGCAAACGACATGCCCCAGCGCGTGGTGGGTAGTCTGGTCCTTGCACCCAAATTCAACATTTCCAATCGTCTCGCTTCAGAAACGGCCAACGGTTGGTCCCTGTCTCCGGTATGGACACTGCAATCCGGCATTCCCTACAGCTTTGCGCTTGCGGGTGGCACGTCGATTCCCGGCGGCACGACGACCTTCAACGGATCGGGCGGCATCGGCGCTGGCTCGGGCCAATTTGTCGATTTCAAGGCCTATCCCCAGTACGCAAGTGCAGACGTATTTGCCACGAACGTTTTCCCCTACCGGAACAGCGCGCGACAGACAGCTATCCTCGACGTGGATTCCCGGCTGTCCCGAACCTTCAGCATTCGCGAGAAGTACAATCTGATGCTGGCAGCAGAATCCTTCAACCTGTTGAACCATCAGAACTTTACGGCCTTCAACACGACCGCGTACACCCTGAGTGGAACCACGGCCACCTACCAGGCGAGCTTTGGCACACCCAGCGCGGCGGGCAACACAATTTACCGCGAACGCCAGATTCAATTCGTCGGGCGATTCGAATTTTAGGCTCGAACCGAAGGTTCTCCGGCGCAGCTGAAAGCGGGCAGGCGGCCGGGATTTGGAACTATTCGCAGTCGTCTTCACACGGCGCAAGCAGGTGATCCATGCCCAGTGGGACGGAGACATTGCGTTCAACTTCCTCTTTCGCGGCCATTGCGCTCTGGACGCCAAAGGACATCGCAATATAGTCGATCTTTAGAGAGTATTTACGGCGAAGGTCCGCGAGTTCGTAGCGCAGGCCACTACGGCGCTCAAGATCCTCGCTTGCCGATGCTTCCCATCTTGAGGTGAGAATAATCGAGAAGCGCAGATTTGCCAGATCCTCGACACAGACGGCAAGAAGATCCTGTTGTATTTCCTGGACGTACCGGGAACCGGGGCCGATCAAGGCTGCGTCGAGCAGATGGATAGGCATGGCGATTCTCCCTCAAGGGATTGATCTCAATAGACCGGATGGGAGAACGTCAGCACATCTATCGCCGGCACAGATCCGGATGAGCCACATTCTTTCGGTGGATTATTGCGATAGTGTGGCGCTTTGTTGACTCAAACGCTGTGATCTAAATCACGCTATGTGGATACAGGCAGGAATCAAGGGGGCAAGGGAACGGGAACTCCCGACAGGCTTAGCTTCGTGTTTCCCACCTGGCCACAGGAAACGCGGCCAGGATGGGATACCCGAGGCTTGTGGCTGGAATTGAAAAAGTCGGGGTAGGGTGGCTGCCCTTCCTTGGCCGGAGCTGGCTCCCCGCCCCCGCGTATAATAAAAGTGAGAAATAAGGATCTTTCATCTCATGCGGACGGAGCAGCCCCGCTTCCCGCCACGGACCATGGATGCCCGAGCACATTAAGAAACAGCTTCTCGAGGAGATCAAGATTCTTGAGCGTGAGCTCTCCCACGAGCTTCCCGCGGAGATCAAGAAGGCCGTGGCCATGGGTGATCTGTCGGAAAACGCCGAGTATCACATGGCGAAACAGCGCCAGGATTTTGTGAATGCACGGCTTGGACAGCTCAAAAGACGCATGGCCGAGCTCTCGCTGGTGAACCTGTCGAACATTCCCAGGGACAAGACGGGCTTCGGATCTACGGTGGTGGTCTACGACTCCACCAAGGACGAGGAGATTGTGTACCGCCTGGTGACCAGTGAGGAATCCGACGTATCCAAGGGGCTTATTTCAACGACCTCGCCGATTGGGCGCGGCCTGGTGGGCAAGCGCGTGGGAGATGTGGCAACCATCGTCACCCCGAACGGCAAACGCGAGCTTGAAATCCTGAAGCTGACCACCATTCACGATGAAGCTGCCGAAGCCGGCGAGGGCGACAAGGAAGACGAAACCGCCGCCGGCGCGAAGTAGTAGCAAGGAAGACTAGAAATGACCACCTGGACCAGCGCCTTTGGCCACGCCTGCGGTTGGCTCCTTGACCGCATCGTTCACGGACTGGCGCTAACCCGCATCTCTCCAAACGTGCTCACTTTTATTGGCCTGGTCATCAATATCGCGGCCGCGTTTCTGTTCGGCCACGCCAACGCTACAAACAGCGACCGCATGTTCCTGTTTGCGGGCATGGTGATCTTTGGTGCCGGAATCTTCGACATGGTGGACGGACGGGTGGCCCGGCGCAACAATCAGGTCACCGTCTTCGGCTCGTTCTTTGACTCGGTGATTGACCGTTACTCCGACGTGGTGCTGTTCTTCGGCCTGCTGGTTTACTACGGACGCATCAACCGTTTCCGCTACGTGGTGCTGGTGGCCTTTGTTATGGTTACTTCGCTGATGGTGAGCTACACGCGCGCCCGCGCCGAGGCTCTTATAGGGCAGTGCAAAGTTGGCTTCCTCGAGCGGCCGGAGCGCATTGTGCTCATCATTATCGGCGCCGTCTTCAACCGCTGGGGGGCTATGGCTCCGGTGTTGTGGGTGCTGGCTTCGCTATCGATGATCACCGTGGTGCATCGGATTACCTACACCTATTCGAAGACCAAGCACCTGGCGCCGATCAGCTAAGCCGCTACCGCTGCCCCTTCTTCCAATCCTCGTAGGAGATGCGGGGAATGGTGATGAAGGCGTCCCTCGTCTTCACGTAGTTTCCCAGCCCATTCATGCGGCCGATGGCGTGCAACTCCTCGGCTTTGACGTAGGGTCCGTCAGCTTCGACGAAGCGGTCCTCCACATACACGGCAACAACGCGTCCGAGGATGATGCGCGAGTGGCCAATCTCCATGGTGGTGAACTCACGGCACTCCATAGCGGCGTGGGCTTCGGCGATGCGCGGCACTTTGATCTTCTCTGACGGTGCCGTCGTGAAGGCCGCCATCTCCACCTCGCTCAACTCCGCAGGGAAATCGGTGGCGCAGATGTTCATTTGGCTGGCGATGTCTTCGGTGACGATATTCACCACGAACTCGCCGGTGCGCCTGATGTTGCGGGCCGTGTCCTTGGGCTCAAATCTAGGGTTGGAGCGATTGGTGACACCAATGCCGACGATAGGCGGGTCGGTGCACAGGTAGTTGTACGCGCTGAAGGGAGCCGCATTCAGGCGGCCATGCTCATCCATGCTGGTGATGAGCGCAATCGGACGCGGCGCTACCAGGCCGACAAGCAGCTTGTACGCGTGGTTCGCGGGGAGTGCTTCGAGATCGAATTTCATAAGAAGATTGTCCAGGCTAGCAGTTGACCACCATGACAGAGCAGCCTTGTTTGACTGGTTTCCACTGCACCAGAAAGCTGGTGACCGCCGATGACTGCATGCGGCCCATGGCCTCGAACTCACCGCTCTTCTGGCTGTAGAGGAGCGTTCCATTGTCACCGAGAACGGCCAGCGCGGGCACGCCCTTGTAGATCGGGACCTGGTACTTTTTGGCGAGGGCGAGGTTCGCATCCATCGTTCCAATGTTTATGTGGACCAGCACGAAGTTGGCGTCAAGAATGGTCCGGTTGGCCGGATCGTGGAAGTAGATGTCCAGAACATGGCAGTCGCCGCACCAGTTGCCGCCAAAGTCGAGAAGAATGCGCTTGTGGGTTGCCGCGGCGGTCTTGAGGGCGGCGGCCAGGTCGGTCCTCGCCTGTGCCGGATCGGGATAGATGTCGCGGGTGGCGGAGTTTGCAGTGCCTGCGGCGAGCGCCATCAAAACGGCAAGCGCGATCAGCTTTAGTCTCTTCACAACGGGAACCTTCTGCCTCGGACTGCTCTAAGTCTGCCACAAACCCATGGCGCTGTACCATTTTGATGACCGGGTTCGAGCCCGGTTGCATTTACTCTTAGGGGTAGATGAGAAACACCACCGGTCTGCGCAAACGCCTGGAGTCGGCGGCCTTCCCTGACCTGGGAGCCATGATGGAGGGTTATGCAAAGGCGGCGGCGGAGCTGGCCCGCGGCCAGTTTGGGCAGAAGCTGGATTTTACTTCGGAATCGATTGATGGCCTGGACGAGATCCTGGTCCAGGTGGGCGAGAGCCCGGAACTCGACGTGGACTTTGAAGTACGGCTTTGGGGCAGTTACCTGGGCGAAGTGCTGCGGCGGCGCTATGCCGGCACATGGGAGATGACGCAGTATCCCGGTGGCGTAGCGGCGGTTCCGGCGGTGGAATTGCGCGGCTCGAGGCTGTTTCCGCTGATGAAGGTGTACCGCCGTCTGACGGAGGGCGAGGAGGAAGACCTGCGCACCTTCTACTCCATGGTCACCGAGCGGCTGGGCAAGCCTGCCCAGGTGAACTGATCTTTGTCTTCCAAATAATCTCTATCCATCGCAATCATCCCCCAAAAGCCTGATTGGGATGCCCGTTCTGCGCGGGAAAGCGGTTATGTGCGACAATAACCAGTGAATATGTGTGCCCGGGAATTGTGGCACGCGGAGGATAGAGCAATGGGCGATCTACTTCAGCCATGGCATCTGATCGTACTGGCCGTGGTTGCGTTTCTTTTATTCGGCGCCAAGCGGCTGCCTGAGTTGGGCAAGGGACTGGGCGAGGGACTGAAGGGCTTCAAGGAAGGCATTCGGGGCATCTCCGATCCTCCTCCTCCGGTGCAGAATGTCCAGCAGAATGCTGCTCCGGCACCGCCACCCACGACACCGGCCGAGCCCAAGCAGGGCTGATCGAATAGCACGACGCACCGTGGGGGGCTGGGCGGGATTCCGAGTTTGGAATAGCTGCTGATCCTCTCGGCCATGTACGGCGCGATTTTTGGCATTTCACGAGACCTGTGCTGCGGCACAGGTCTTTGTGCGTTTGGGTCAAACGGGCAGATTCTAAAGGCTGAGCAGCATTACCGCGACCAGAGCTATCGCCATGCCTGCGATCTGGCGGCGCGTGGGCCGCTCGTGGAGTACCAGCGCGGCCAGCAGAATGGTGCCGGCGGGATAGAGTGAGCAGACCACCGCAGCCACGTCCAAACGGCCAATCTGGGTGGCTCGGATATAGAACAGATTGCCCATCGTGTCGAGTAAGCCGGCAAGGATTCCGGTCTGCCAGAAGCCCCGCCATGGTCCCTTGGGCGGCTTCACCAGAATAACCAGGATCATAGCCACGCTGCCGGCGGCTCGCGCTGAGGTCATGGTCCACAGCAGGCCGCCTGCACTGGCCATTTTGAATAGGATCAGCTGGGCGCCAAACCCGGTACCTGCCAGCGCGCCGAGCAGCAGCGCTGCCGGTGGCGTAGCAGGGCCGTCTTTTGACGGTGAATGGGTGATGAGCCAGATGGCGGCAAGTCCCGCGGCCAATCCCAACGCGGTGAGGAGACTTGGAAGGCCATCCATAAACACGGAAAAGACGACCGGAACCAGTGCGGTGAGCACGCCGGTAAGTGCGGCGGTGAGCCCCATGGCGCCCATGGCGAGTGCGCGATAGAAGATGGCCAGCGCTATCGAACCTTCAAAGCCCCCGATTAGGGCATAGAGCAGATAGTGCGAGCCGGGCAAAGCCAGCCGGATCCCGAGGCAGTAGGCCAGCAAGATGAAAAAGGAGACGATATGACCGGATGCGACCACCAGCAGAGCGGGAGCGCGGCGCGCTCCTATTCCACCCACAAAGTCGGAACCGCCCCAGGAGGCGGCCGACACTAACCCCAAGCCGGCTGAGGTTCCCGATGGATTCACCTCAGCGTTTCCATGGTTGCCAAGTTGTTTTCGAGTTCATTCAAGGTCGCCGCTCTCCGATGGTCGCGTCGACTTGAGGGTAGCGGCTCTGAATTGCAGTGATCATGGAAACGCGATCGTGCCTGTTCACGCTATTTATAGTCCTGACCGGACGGATAATAGCCCCTCTTGGTGATCACTTCCAGGCCGGGGCGATCCACATGCACTTCGATGGCGCGATATTTGCTATCGTAAATCGACTCGTGGCTGAGGTAGCCCAGCGTGTACTGGGTGCGCGCTTCGCTGGCGATCTTCGCGTAGCTCTTCTCAATTCCGTTCACGCCGCGCTCTGAGTCAAGGTCGCCGCCGGTGGCAACGGTGTATTTGAACAGGATGTTGTCGTACATGGTGAAGGGCAGATGAATGCGGCTGACGTAGCCCTCGCCCCAGACTGCGGAGGCGCCTACACCGGTTGCATACACGGTGATCTTGTTGGTCTGCAGGTAGCGGATGACCTCGCGGAGAGTCGCCTTGCTGCCGTACTCTTTGCCATCGGAAACGACGTAGATAATGCGGCGGCGCTCCTTGGGACGAGTGGACAGTTCCTTAGCCGCGGACAGTATGGCGTCGTTGAGGGTATGAATCTCCTTGGGAAGAGTAATGAAGGAGGCGTTGCCTGCCGAGCGACCTGGCTGCAGGTTGGGGTCGACGCAGTTCCCGTTCTCGCGGATGTTGCAGCCGGCGAGCGGACCGCTATTGGTCGGCACCTGCTCATCGCTGCCGGTTGCCTTGGCCAGCGCAAGCACAGCGGGCAAGCGGTTGCCCTGCGCGCCGGTAAAGCCGGTCCACTCTTTGGCCCCGTTGTTATACGTAAAGACCGCTGCCTCATCGTAGGGAGTAAGCGCGCCCTGGACGGCGTCGAGGGAGTCGTTCACCTTGGCCATCACATCGGAGGTCAAGCTCTGATCGATCACAAAAGCGATGGATAGTGGAGCCGGATCAACGCTGAATACCCTGAGCGGCTCACGAACATTGTTTTCAAAAACCTTGAAATCGCGTTGAGTGAGTCCGGCCACCAGGTTTCCCTTCGAGTCCTTGACGGTGACCGGGACCTCGACGAAGTTCACGTTTACGACGTACTTGGTGAGTGCGGCTGCGCCTTCCTCAGGAGGGGCGGTTTGGAAATCATCCTTGGCGGGTGGCTGGCTCGGATGGCTCACTGGCGGCGGGCTGTTGGGCGCCGGCTGTTGCTGATCGGACGTTGCGGAAGACGAACCGGGTCCGGATGGCGAAGAGTCAGATGGAGTGGCTGGCGTGCTCGCGGCGCCCTTGCCGGGGGTAATGGGGCCGCCCACATCAGACAGCGAGGGAGTCGCCTGGGGTGCAGGGGCATCAGGTACTGTTGACTGCTGCGTTTGAGGCAAAGCCACCGGGCTCAGATACAGGGTTGAACTGAGGAGCGCCGTCAGCGCCATTGCTGTAGAACTGAGCTTCACAGGTATTTTCGTCCTCCCAGACCGACGCATCCTGCCGTTGAACGACCGGCGGACGCAATCCGCACTGGCCTGGCCAGCCAGCAGGGCTGCACCTGTCAGAGTATCAGACGCGCCAGAGCCGTGCTGGTTGCCCGTCAGCGCAGAAAGAGTTCCAGTATGCTCTCTTAGGAGTACCATTTCCGTCTATATGAGCAGTATGAGCGTCCGATTTGGAGTTGCGGTTCTGTTTCTCGGTCTGCCGGGCTTGTCCGCGGCGGGATGGGCTCAACTTGCTCCCTCACCGGACGCAGCCCCGGTGAGCCATGCTCCGGCCCCCTCCCCCGATGAGACCGCAGTTGCAACCCTCAAAATGAATGTCAACCTCGTTGACCTGTTTTTTACCGTCAAGGACAAGAGCGGACAGCTGGTTCCTCATCTCACGAGGAACGACTGCACGGTGCTGGAAGATAAGGTGCCGCAGACACTGAAGAGCTTTGTGGCCGAAACCAATCAGCCATTGACCCTGGGGATACTGCTGGACACCTCCGGCAGCCAACAGGAGGTGTTGCCGCTCGAACAGGATGCAGGTGCCCAGTTTCTTCAGCATGTGCTGAAATCGAAGGATGAAGCGTTTCTGATCTCGTTCGATGTGGATGTGGACCTGCTGCAGGACTTCACGAACAGTCCGCGGCAGCTGGCGCGGGCCATGAGCAAGGCAGAAATCAACACCGCGGGCGGCAACGGAGGGGCGGGTATTCCCGGAGCCGGTGGAGGGACTGTTCCCACTGTAGGAGATCCCAAGGGGACGCTGCTCTACGACGCGATCAACCTTGCCGCTAACGAAAAGCTGAACCAGGAGAGCGGCCGCAAGGCAATGATCATCCTGACCGATGGAGAGGACCAGGGCAGCCGCACCAAGATTGGCGAAGCGATCGCTGCGGCGCAGAAGTCCAACGTAATTATTTACGTGATTCTGATTGCCGACCGTGGGTTCTATGGCGGGTTCACCTTCGGCTACAGCGGTTTCTCGGCGGCGAAGAGACTGTCGGATGAGACCGGCGGCCGCCTGATCGACGTAGGCAACAACGGCAAGAAACTGGAGGCGGCCTTTCAGCAGATCGAAGACGAACTGCGCACCCAGTATGTGGCCAGCTATACACCCAGCAACATCAAGCTGGACGGAACCTTCCGGCGCATTGCGGTGCAGTGCCAGGGCGATGCAATGAAGGTGCAGGTACGCCGGGGCTACTACGCATTGGCGCCGCAGAATTAGTTAGCGTGTCTATCGGAACGATGCGCCGGCAAAGTGCGCGGCCAGAGAGCAATACTTACACGATCATGTAAGAAACTCCCTTTCAGACCCGGGTGTGGTCACTTCCCCAAAATCGCGCATCCGAGGGGCTCCGATCCAACTTCTTCCCAACCTGCAACTTACGAGGGACCCTTTCGTCATCTTTGTGCTACCGGTTTGGCGCAACATTTGCCACCATCTGGGTATCTTACTGAACATCCACCGACGGCTAGCCGGGGGGTGGACCAGCAGGACGACCCTATTGGAGGATCACAAATGAAATCTGCCAAGTTACTCGCGGTGGCAATGGCCACCTTTGCGAGCCTTCCCCTGACGATGGCGCAACAAGCAGATGCAAGTGCACAGCAGAACGCTTCGGCGTCTGTTGCCGGCTCCCAGGTTAATGATTCAGCGAATGCGGGCGCGAGCGCGCAGGCTAGTTCTGGCAAGGCTCAGACCAGCGGCAGCGCAGAGAGTTCGTTGACGGCAAATGACAGTGGCCGAGCGAACGCCTCAGCATACGGCGCTGGTGAGGGCTCCATGGAGATGCGGCCCGTGAAAGGTGAGCTTGAAGGCAAGCTGGACTCGAAGTCCTCAAAGCCCGGCGATCCGGTGGTGCTCAAGACCAGGCAGAAGATGAGGACTGCCGATGGAACTGAAATCCCCAAGGGGTCACGGCTGCTAGGCCACGTTACCGAGGTTCAGGCGCATGGCAAGGGACACGCTGAGTCTCGGATGGGTCTTGAGTTTGACCGCGCGGAATTGAAGGGTGGGCAGAGCTTTGCGATCCATTCGATGATTCAGTCTATAGAGCCGAGTGCGAGCGCCGTTGCAGCTACTTCCATGAATGACGAAGAAGCCTTGAGCGGTCCGGTTGGTGGCGGCGGGCAAGTGGGCGGCGGCGCAATCGGCGGCGGGCATGTTGGCGGTGGCGGCCTGTTGGGAGCGACCGCAGGTGGTGCGGCCAGGGCGACGGGACAGGTTGGTTCTGACCTGGGCTCGACGGCTGGCGGCGCTATGCGCACCACCTCCAACGCGACCGGAGACGCTACCGGCAGCCTGGGACGCGGGGTGGGTGGAGCGGCTTACGGTGCCGGTTCCCTGGGCGCCCGTGCGACAGGATTTCCCGGAGTGATGTTGAATGGCGAGGCATCTAGCTCCGCATCGGGTGTGCTCTCGGGCGCAAACAAGAACATTCATCTCGATTCCGGAACCCAGATGGTGCTGGGTATCGCGGCCGCGCGGTAGACGCAATTCAAGGACGTAGTGCGGACCAAGCCACGCAAACGCCGAATGCAGGGGCGGAGTTAAACTCCGCCCCTGCCTCGTTTTAGGACAAACAATTACCTAAGTCCTGCAACTTGGTAATCTGGCGCCTTTCATGGGTCTTCGTTAATATCGGCGCGAGTGGGAAAAACTTGAGGCCGGATTCCAAAAATCTTCAGCCTCAGAAAACCCTGCACCGAGGAGCCTGCCATGAACATTAATTGCGCCGTCAATGAATCCTATGAGATCAGCCCGCGGTTTCAACGCACCATCGAGGACAGGATTGCACGGTTGGAAAGGGACGCCGGGAGCGACGAAGCGATCGCGGCGCAGCTCGAGAACGCTGACCATATTCGCAGACAGATGCGCCTGGTGGCCGTGCAACGCGCGGAGGCACTGCGCATGAGGTTGTTTCTCGATCACGCAAAGACGCGCCTGCCGCGACCGCTGATTCCCCTCTGATCGAATACAGCGCCTGCAATCCGTAGGGTCAGATGCAAAAGGAAAAAGGCCGCGCTCCCGCGAGGGATTGGCGCGGCCTTTTGAGTTTGGAGCACCGGGCGGGGATCGAACCCGCGTATACAGGTTTTGCAGACCTGCGCGTTAGCCACTTCGCCACCGGTGCCGGTGAAACTGGTTCTCAGCTAACAGATGCCCGTAATCAATTTCGGTTTCGTAGGAACCAGCGAATTAGGCCCACTTCTGCTTTCTGTGCCCTGACCTCAGTTTCCTATTCCGCGAGCGACAAAGCCCACCGCGCTTTCCGGCGCTGGCCGGATGTGCGCCGTCAAACTTCAATGTGTTCTTTGTTGACTGAGATTCTACCCAGCAGGCTGAACATTTTTTCGCAGGTCTGCAAATGAGTCCTCATGGCGTGCCTTGCCTTTTCCGGCTCCCGGCTGCGCACGGCGGCAAGGATCTTGGCGTGCTGCCCGTGTGCGTTTTCTTTGATTCCCGGCAACTCCTGCGACTTACTGATCCACTCCTTGAGGACGCCGCGAATCGGGGTCAGGAGTTCGAACAGCATCTGGTTCTTGGCGCATTGGGCGATGGTGAGGTGAAATTCCACGTCCAAATCGACAAAATCGCGACCGACGCCGTTCAGGCTCTGCGTCATTTCCTCCATCAGCGAGTCCAGTTGCTGCAGATCGTTCGTGTCTGCTCGCTCCGCAGCCAGAGCCGCGGTTTCACCCTCAATCAGGAGGCGGGCCTCGCCAACGTCCTGGAGTTCCTTATCGGTCTTTAGGAGCCCCTTCGCCATGATGCGTTCGATCAAAAGTACTGACCCTTCAATAACATAGGTTCCCTCGCCCGGCCGCATCTGCACCATGCCCACGAATGCCAGCGACTTCAACGCCTCGCGCAGCGTAGACCGCCCGATATTCAAAGCAAAGCAAAGCTCTGCCTCGGAAGGCAGCTTTTCGCCAGGCTTCCACCTGCCCTCGGCGATCTGATCGGAGAGCTGGGCCGCAACCTGCTCTCCTAATGTGACTCTGGAAACCGGTTTTAGCATTGACATGGTTACCCTGCCTTGATTATAGTTCGCTGGCTAGAACATCAGCACATCAGGCTGTCTGATGTTTATAGGCAAGCCCAGCGTTCCTGGCAACTGGGAAGCCTCAGGTCTCAGACAATCGGACTTAGATTGCTCGACTTCGTGACCGTCGCAGTCTTTTTTGTGTCGTTGGGCATTGTGGTGTCTGTCTCGCTTCCCACACCCGTTCTTTAAGGGTCAACAATCTGTTTTACACGAGTCGGCGCCATGAATAAAGTACTGCGTTGGAAGATGGCCTTGCTGATCACGGCCGCAATAGCGATCAGCTATTTCGACCGGCAGACGCTTCCTATAGCGATTCGGGCCATCCAGCGGGAGATTCCCGTCACGAATACGCAGTTCTCTCATCTGCAGGCGGCGTTCCTGGCCGCCTATGCGCTGATGTACGCCGGCAGCGGAAAGCTGATTGATGTTCTGGGGACGCGCAAGGGCTTTCTGCTTATCATGCTGTGGTGGTCGCTGGCTTGTGCAAGCCAGGGGCTGGCTACCAGTGTCCCGATGCTGGCTGTTTGCCTGTTTCTGCTGGGTATGGGCGAGGGTGGAGGGTTTCCGGCCGCGACCAAGGCCATGGCCGAGTGGTTTCCCGCACACGAGCGCTCCACCGCCATGGGCATGATGAACGCCGGCACTGCTGTTGGCGCCGTTGCTGCTCCACCCTTGATTGCCCTCACGCTGGCGCACCTGAGCTGGCGATGGGTCTTCTTTCTGGCCGGCGCAGTCGGCCTGGTGTGGACTATCTGGTGGATCCGCGACTACCAGCCTGCCGCGTCGCATCCGCGCCTGAGTGCGGGCGAAAGGCAGGAGCTTGCCGAAGTGCTCGCGCCCAAGGTGAAGAGTGACGCGAAGATTCGCTGGATCGATCTCTTCCGTTATCCGCAGGTTTCCGGCCTGGTCTTCGCCAAGTTCCTCAGCGATGCTGCCTGGTACTTCTACATCTTCTGGCTGCCCAAATATCTGTATGACGTGCACCATTTCGATACCAAGCGAGTAGGCTATTTCGCCTGGATTCCCTACGCCGCCGCTGGCGTGGGGAGCCTGCTGGGAGGTTGGTTCTCGAGCCGGCTGATCCAGCGCGGCTTCTCGCTCAACATGTCGCGCAAGATTGCGCTCGGCGTCAGCGCCGGTGTAATGCCTTCAATTCTTCTGGTAATGCACTCTCCCGTAGAACTGGTGATTGTTCTTTTCAGCATCGCCTTTGCCGGTCAGCAATCGTGGTCCACGCTGGTGATGACTTTGCCCTCTGACCTTGTTCCCTCCAGCGTGGTGGGTTCGTTTGCCGGACTGGTTGGCTTTGGCGGCGCAATGGGCGGCATTGTTTTTGGCCTTGTCGTCGGATTGCTGCTCGATCACGGATTTGGCTACGGACCCGTATTCGCGTGTGTCGGCGTTCTGCACCTGATAGGGTTCTGCGTCATCCTGCTGACGATTCGCGTCGTTGGCCCAATTGATTTCAAGCCAAAGGCGGCCCGTTTCGTCGCAGCATGAAACTTAATAACACATAGGAGACAAGAATATGGAAAAGCAAACAAAGACTATCGGCATCATTCATGCGGTTCATCTCACCATTCGCGCCATGCAGCCATTTCTTGAGCGCTATATTCCCGACGTCGACGTAATGCACCTCTGCGACGACACGATTCAGCGCGATAATATCGCCGCCGGCGTCGGCGTGATTCCGAAGAACAACTACTTCAAGTTCGCGCAATACGCACACAACCTGCAGGAGTCTGGCGTTGAACTGATTCTTCTGGCTTGCTCTACCTTCAACTATGCGGCTGAGCTGGCGCGCCCCATGATCGATATTCCGATCATGCAGATCGATCGCCCCATGATGGAGCTTGCTGTTGCACAAGGCCGCCGCGTAGGACTGCTGGCGACGCTGGCCACCACCGTGCCCTCGTCTGAACGTTTGCTGCGCATTGTGGCGGCTGAAAAGGGATTGCCGGTGGATATCACAACCGTGATGCGCCCCGAGGCCTTTGCGGCCATTCAGAAGGGCGACAAGGATACGCACAACAACATTTTGCTCGAGGAAATCGACAAACTCTCCGGCAAAGTCGATTCCATCGTGCTCGCGCAGCTCTCCATGTCTGCGCTGGAGCCCTTCCTGGGTAAGACCGCAGTGCCCGTCTACAACAGCGGCACCACTGGCTTTGACTGCATTCGCCGCACACTCTATGGCAACGTCGCGACGGAGGTACACGCATGATCGCGTCTTTAACCGATCAGGCAACGCCGGCCCGCGTCTATCCGTATGGCGCGCTGCACACGGCTGAGATGATTGCCGATCTCTCGCGTCGCGCTTACGAGTACCGCGCCCAGGTGCTGCGCATGGTCTACGGGCGCAAGTCCGGACACATTGGCGGAGCGTTCTCCATTGCGGAGATCCTCACCTGCCTCTACTTTCATCAGCTCAGGATCGATCCCACGAATCCCAAATGGGAAGATCGAGACCGCCTCGTTTTTTCCAAGGGACATGCCTGCGCCATGCTCTACACGTGCCTTGCGCATCGCGGGTTCTTTCCGGTTGAGGAACTGCCCACCTTCCGCGCACTGAACAGCCACCTGCAGGGCCACCCTGAACCGCAGAAGACGCCGGGCGTGGAAGTGGCTGCGGGACCGCTGGGACATGGCGTGGCCATCGCGTCTGGTATGGCGTTGTCTGCGCGCATGGACGGGTCCAACCGCAACATCTACGCCATCCTGGGCGATGGCGAATTGAACAGCGGTGTCATATGGGAAGGCCTGATGGTTGGCGCCAAGTTCGGCCTCGATAACCTGACAGCCATTGTGGACTACAACGGCGTGCAGCAAACGGGAACCACGCACCACGTGATGCCCACGGAACCCATCGCCGACAAGTGGGCTTCGTTCAACTGGCATGTCATCGAGATTCACGGCCACAACGTAGCAGAGATTCTGAATGCGCTGGATCGTGCAAACGAAATTCACGGTCGTCCGGTGGTCATTATTGCCCGCACCACCAAGGGTAAAGGCGTGAGCTTCATGGAGAATCAGCCCGCCTGGCACGGGGGCATTCCGGACGACAAACAGTTCCAGATTGCACTGGCTGAGTTGGAAGAAAGGATAAGCGAATGGAGAGCGTAATTCGAAATCCTTTCGGCAGCCCCACGCCGGTTCGGAAGGCCTACGGGGAAGCACTGGTGCAGATGGGTGCTCAGCGCAACGATGTTGTTGTGCTCAGCGCGGATGTGCAGAGTTCCGATTTCAGCTACATGTTTGAAGCCGCCTATCCCAAGCGCTTCATCAATGTAGGTATTGCTGAGCCGGCGCTTGTCGATGTAGCAGTTGGCCTGGCCAATAGCGGCAAGATTCCCATCGCCAATACATTCGCCTTCTTGTTCGCTACGCGCGCATTGGAGATGGTGCGCACGCATCTCTGCTATGGCGGTGCCAACGTCAAGCTGGCGGGGGCCTATGCGGGGCTCTCGGACTCGTTCGATGGTCCGACGCACCAGACTGTGTCCGATCTCGCGATCATGCGCAGTCTTCCCAGGATGACGGTCGTTGTCCCTGCTGATTCACTCGCGGTCAAGAAACTGCTGCCGCAGATCGTTGCGTGGAACGGGCCGGTCTACTTCCGGCTCTGCCGAAATGAACTGCCGGAGATCTTCACCGATGCCTACGAGCCGGTGATCGGAAAAGGAATCACGCTGATGGACGGCGAAGACGCTACGGTGATTGCCTGCGGCGTGATGGTTGCTCGCTCCATCGAGGCGGCACGGCAGCTCGCAAATGAGGGAATCCGTCTCCGCGTCGTCGAGATGCACACCATCAAGCCTCTGGACACCGACCTGGTCGTGCGCTGCGCAGAAGAGACCGGCGCGATTATTACGGCCGAAGAGCATTCCATTATCGGTGGCTTGGGCGGAGCAGTGGCCGAGTGTATGTCGCAGTTCTCGCCTGTTCCGCTCGAGCGCGTCGGCGTGAATGACACCTTTACTGAATCGGGGCCGTACTCCGATCTGCTCAAGAAGTACGGCATGAGCGTGGAGGCGGTCGTGGCCGCCGCGCAGCGCGCCATTGCGCGTAAACAGGCAACCGCAGCCCATGAAACCAGTGAGGTCTTCAAATGATGAAGCGCGTTACACTTCCCTACGGGCACGAAGAACGGATCGTCGAGATTCCCGAGGAGAATCTCGCATGGATCGAAGGGCCGCGCCACGCGCCTCCGATTCCAGACATCGAAGCAGCGGTACGCCACGCAATCCGGAATCCCATCGGCTCCCCGACGCTTGCAGAGTTGGTTGCCCGTCACGGCAAACGCACGCTGCTGCTGGTGGATGACAGTACGCGCAGCACTCCGCAAAAACTCATTCTGCCCATTCTCCTCGATGAGTTGAACGCGGCCGGAGTTCCCGACAGCGAGATATCGGCAATGATTGCCCTCGGAACTCATCGCAGAATGGAGCATAAGGAAATCGCCGAGCGCGTGAGCGAAGCTGTTCTGCATCGCATTCCGGTAACCAACCTTTCTCACGATCCCAAGGACTTTGTCGATCTGGGCGTGACGCCGCTCGGAATTCCGATCCATGTGAGCCGCCGTTATCTTGAGAGTCCCATCACGATTGCGATCGGCAACATCATCCCCCACATGTATGCGGGCTATGCAGGCGGAGCCAAGATGGTGCAGCCCGGCGTTACCAGCGCCGTCACCACGGGAAGAACGCATCTGATTGCCGGCCCGCGCGTGTACGAGATTCTGGGCAACGTGGACAACGAGGTCCGCAAGGAGATGGAGGCCATCGCCATCCAGTCCGGCCTCAAGTTCATTGTGAATGTTGTGCTCGATGCCGCGGGCGCGGTCGCGTGCATCGTGGCAGGCGACGTGGTGAAGGCGCATCGCGCAGGCGTTGATATTGCGCGTCCCATCTACACCATTGAACTCGAAGAGAAGGCGGACATCGTCGTCGCCAGCTCGCATCCTGCCGATCGCGATCTGTGGCAAGGCTTCAAGCCGGTGAACAACTGCGGAATGCTGGTCAAGGATGGAGGGACGCTCATCCTCATGATTCCCGCGCCGGAAGGCATTGCGCCGGATCACACACAGCTTGTCGACTTCGGCACCACGCCCGGCGACCAGGTAATGGCGTTGGTGAACGAAGGAAAGGTAGAGGACGAAGTCGCCGCGGCAACATATCTTGCCTTCGACCAGACACGGAAACGTATCAATGTCGCGCTTGTGTCGGACGGGGTTTCGGACGTCGAGGCGCGCAAGATCGGAATCACGTCCACAACCGATTTTAACGAAGCTCTGGCGGCAGCTCTCAAGAAGTACGGCAGCAAGGCGCGCATCGGAGTAGTTACTCAGGGCGCTGACATTATGGCGCACTTCACAAAGAAGGGAGAGGAAGTAGAATGCCTCGATTTGCAGCAAACCTATCAATGATGTTCAATGAGGTGCCTTTCCTCGACCGTTTCAAAGCGGCAGCAGCGGCAGGATTTAATGCGGTGGAGTTTCTCTTTCCGTACGAATACTCGCCTGAAGAAGTAGCGGCCAAGGCCAAGGCTGCCGGCACTCAGGTTGTCCTGTTCAATATGCCGGCCGGCAACTGGGGCGCGGGCGAGCGCGGCATCACCGGACTTCCTGGGCGCGAACAGGAATTCCGCGAGGGCGTGGATAAGGCTCTCCTCTATGCAGAACATCTCGGAACGCCCAGGCTTCATGCCATGGCCGGCATCGCTCCGGCTGGAGCGGACACTGCCGCCTGCCGCGCCACGCTCATCGCGAATCTGAGGTACGCGGCGGAAAAGCTCGCTGCGAAGAACATCACGCTGCTTCTGGAAGCAATCAACACGCGGGACATGCCTGGCTTTATTGTTTCTACCCAAAAAGACTCTCACGCGATCTGCGAAGCTGTCGGCGCGCACAACCTGAAGATGCAGATGGATCTCTATCACATGCAGGTGATGGAGGGAGATCTGGCCACCAGCCTCAAGCGCTACTCATCCGAGTGCGGCCACATTCAGATTGCTGGGTGCCCCGAGCGTCACGAGCCGGATACAGGCGAAGTTCGCTATGAGTATCTTTACCGTGTGCTCGATGAGATCGGCTATCAAGGATGGCTTGGCTGCGAGTATCGCCCGGAAGGCAAAACCACTGACGGTCTGGGTTGGTTCAGCGCTGCGACGCGCTGACAGCGCAGCGCTGAATGGATAAGGAGAAGCAAGTGTCAAAAATAGGATTCATTGGACTCGGAATTATGGGAAAGCCCATATCGAAGAAGGTTGTGCTGCCCATGACCAGTATTATGCAGCAGATGCTGATCGCGCTGATGAATCGCGGCAGCGCGATTTGGATCACTCAGCGATTGTGACTTTTATCGAGGAGATGGCACCGAAGGCTCCTGGAAAAGACAAGGCTTTTCCGTTTTTATCCGTCTCAAAATCCCCGGCGGCGGAGTGAGTATGACAGATCGGCAAATAAACGCATTACGCAAGTTGCCCCGCCGGAATATCCCGCAACCGGGAGGTGCAGAGCTAACCGCTCCGTCCTCCCCATGGATAACTCAAATCAGCTGCTGTGGGCCGGCCATGTTCCGCAGCGAAAAAGGAGAAGAATGGTTGAGTGAAATTCCAGAAAAGGTTTACTAAGGCCCCTCTCCTCAAAACAGAGCTCTCAAAAATGTTGAGGTATCTGCCAGGGAGGTTGACATGACACCAGGTTTCTTCTTAGGCCGGCCAGGTCAGCAGAATCCGCAGAATGCCGGGTGCAAAGAAAGAACGAGAAGGAAACTCAGACGATTCACCAAAAACAGGAGGTGCGGAATGAGGAAGTTCAAATTTGCTGGGGAAATCCAGAAGGCCGTGACGCTGGGGCTGTTCGTGGTGGCGGCGCTATCCGCCTACGGTCAGGTTGAAACAGGACGACTTGTGGGCCGCGTTACCGATGCGCAGGGAGCAGTCGTGCCGCAGGCCACTGTCAAGGCCACGAACGTCGGCACAAACATCGTTCAGACAGCCGTATCAAACTCCACGGGCGACTACGTCATCACCCCGGTGGCCGCCGGAGTCTACAAGCTGAGCATTAATGCGCCCGGCTTCCAGACGTCCACCACCAGCAATATCGAGGTGCATGTGGGCCAGATCGCTCGCATGGATATTGCCTTGAAGGTCGGCGCCACCACCACCACCATCGAAGTCACCAGCTCATCGCCGCTGCTGTCCACCGATTCGGCCACCATCGGTACTGTTGTCTCGAATCAGCAACTCACTGACCTACCCTTGAATGGACGTGGTTTCTACCAGTTGGCGGAACTCACGCCAGGCGCCGCCCTGCTGCCGGCTACCGGCAACTCCCTGCCGATCCGTCCGGAGATCGTGAACGGCAACACGATCAGCGGCGTTCACGGACGCGCCACCTCGTTCCTCCTGGACGGCGTCGACGTCAGCGAGCAGCATCAGGGGGGAACGTTTATCCAGACGTCGATCGATGCTTTGCAGGAGTTTAGCGTACAGCAGAATGCTTATTCCGCCGAGTACAACCGTGGAGGTCCCGGCTTCAACGCAACCACCAAGTCGGGCACGAACAGTATTCACGGCGGCGTGTTCGAGTTTATCCGCAACGAGAAACTGGATGCCCGCAACTACTTCTCGCTGAGCCGAGGCATTTTGAAGCGCAACCAGTTTGGCGGCGATATCGGCGGCCCGCTCACAATTGGGCATTTGTACAGCGGCAAGGACAGAACATTCTTCTTCGTGGATTACGAAGCACAGCGACTCCGGCAAGGGCTGGTCGAAAGCGGAACTGTGCCGACCCGTGCCCAGCGAATAGGCGATTTCAGCGCGGCGGGATTGAATCCAATCTACGATCCGCAGTCAACAACTACGGTCGGAGGAGTAACGACGCGCAACCAGATCAGTTGCAACGGAGCTCTGAATGTAATCTGCCCCGGACTCATTTCGGCACAGGCCAAGGCCATTCTCGCTTACTATCCAGCCGGGAATGCCAGCGCTACGAGGTTTGAGGCGGTGCCGTCGCAGGCCATTGACTGGGACCAATTCACGATTCGCATCGACCATCAGATCAATTCCCGTAACCATCTCTTTGGGCGTTGGGCGTATGTCAATAATCGCGAAACCGACCCGAATTTTGCGCCTCTGTTGAAGACAGCAGCGCTCACTTCAAATGGCCAGGACATTGCTATTGGGCTGATTACGAATATCGGAAACAACAAAGTGCAGGACTTCCGCATACACGGCCTGCCTAGCCATGTGCGGCTTGCCGCATTCCTTGAAGGACCGGACTTCAACGCCGCAAACGGTATTCTAGGGTTCACCGGGCTGACGCGACCCGACACAGGAAGCTCATTCCCCGACTATTCGTTTAGCGGCTACGCAGCCATGCAAGGGTCCACGTTCGATCAACGTCCCAAGTCGCAGGATCGTCGAGCTCTTGAGCCGACTGATACCTTCACTATCCTCAAAGGTCGCCAGTCGTTGAAGTTTGGTGTCCTCATCCGCTACTTCCAGTGGCTTGGCTACGACAGCGCGAACTATGCCGGGAGCTTCACCTTCACCGGCGCTGAAACCCAGAACCCAGGCGGCAGCACCAAGGGCGGTGACGCCTTCGCTGATTTTCTGCTCGGTTATCCCGCCGCCGTATCGCGTGCCTATCCTAAAGCCAACTTTGGCGGACAGGCATGGTACAAGGAGTTCTTCGCTCAGGACGACATACAGGTGAGTGGCAGGCTAACCGTCAATATTGGCCTGCGCTACGAATATTCCCCCTGGATGGAAGGCTACCTGGGGCAACTCGGCACGTTTGACCCCACGCAGACAAAGCCAATCATCGTGGCGAGCCACACCAGTTCGGTAAATACTTCGTCCCAGTATGCAGCTCCTAACGCCATGAAGTTCTTCGGGCAATATGTCCAGACCACCTCCGATGCCGGCCTGCCCTACAACCTGACTTACACCGATAAACTTCAGTTTGCCCCGCGTATAGGTTTTGCCTGGCGGCCCTTTGGCAACAAGACGGTGATTCGCGGCGGTTTCGGCATGTACTACGAACCGGAGGGAACCGACGGTCGCGTCAACGCAAATATTCTGCCGTTCCTGTTGGCGGAGACAGTTAACCAGACACAAAATGTCGTTCCCAATCGCACCCTCGCCAACTTTTTCAATGGCTCGCTGCTTGGCTCGGCGCTAGCGAACCCTTCAATCAACCCAACCCGTACTCATCTGCAGGCGGGCGAGGACGACCATTACAGCCTTGCGGTGGAGCGCGAGCTTTCTTCCAAAACTCTCTTTGAAGTCGCGTATGTGGCAAATCACGGCCTCCATCTACAGTCCGGAGACGATGCCAACGATCCGACGCCTGGCCCAGGCGCCATCCAGGGGCGACGGCCTTATCAGCCTTGGGGACCGATTTCATGGGAGTCGCAGGATCAGGGCTCCACGTATGAATCCCTGCAATCGAAGTTCCAGCATCGGATGGGAAATGGATTATCGGCGCTCGTCTCTTATACATGGTCAAAGTACCTGCAATTTGGCCAAACACCGCAAGTGGGAGGAAATCTGGGCTACGAGCATACCTACTCTCCGTTCGACATTCCACAGAACCTGGCCTTCAGTGGAACCTATATGATTCCAGTTGGCCGGGGCAGGCAGTTTATGGCTAAAACCAACGGTGTCGCCAATGCAGTGCTGGGCGGTTGGCAGGTGCAAACCATCACCGTGCTCCACAGCGGAACGCCGTACACGCCTGTGGTGGGCTCCGACGTGGCCAATACCGGTGTAGGAGGGCAGCGTCCCAATCTGAGTCCGGCCGGAGGTTCGACAACCTTCCAAAAGTCCTTGAAGAAATGGTTCGACTCCACTCGCTATGTCCAGGCGCCGCAGTATACCTACGGAACGGTGCGCGGAAATACATTGCGGGGAGATATGCGCCGGCAGTTCGATGCTTCGTTCTTCAAGAACTTCAATCTGCCAGGCGAGTCGATGCTGTCTTTCCGCGCGGAGTTCTTCAACATTTCAAACACCACCAGCTTCAACCCGCCCGGAGCCACGGTTACTTCATCGTCGTGCTGCGCGATAACTTCCACCTCGGTCCCTTCACGCGATATCCAATTTGCGCTGAAGTACGACTTTTAACCGGAAGGGACAATAACCCATGCGTAAGCTTGCTGTGATTCTGATCTGTGCCGCCGCGATCCAGGCGGCGGCACAGATTCCTTCTTCTACTCCTGTCTCTATCCAGGTAGATATTGACAAGCCGCAGGGCGTCTACAAGCCGATCTACAGCTGGTTTGGCTATGACGAATCAAACTACACCACAATGAAATATGGCAAGCAACTGCTCGTGGAGTTGCACGACCTGAGCCCGGTGCCGGTCTACATCCGCGCCCATCATCTTCTCACTTCGGGTAACGGAGTTGCGGAGCTGAAGTGGAGCTCGTCCAACGTTTTCAGCCTCGACCGGAATGGCAAGCCAGTCTATGACTTCACCATCACAGACCAGACCTTTGACGCATACAAGAACGCCGGTGTACGGCCGATGGTGGAACTTGGTTTTATGCCCAAGGATCTTGCTGCGACGGTCCCCGGAATCACCGAGTATCAGCTTCACTATCCCAGGCCAACCATGGGAGGATCGGTCAACAATCCGCCCAAGGACTACAAAATGTGGGGCGAGTTGGTGCGCAAGTACACTGAGCACCTTGTCGAGCGCTACGGGCGGGAGCAGGTGAGCACCTGGTACTTCGAAGTGTGGAACGAGCCGGACATTATGTACTGGCACGGAACCCCGGCCGAGTACTTCAAGCTCTATGACTATGCTGTTGCGGGAGTCCGCGCCGCGCTGCCCAACGCGATCGTTGGCGGACCGGCGAGCACCGGACCGGCAAACGAAAAAGCATCCGCCTTTCTGAATGACTTCCTGAAGCATTGCCAGAGCGACAAGAGCGCGGCAGACGGCAAGCCGGTACCGCTCGACTTCATCTCGTTCCATCCCAAGGGCTGGCCCATTCTTGTCGATGGACATGTGCGCATGGGTCTCTCCGACGAAATGAAGTCGGCTGAAAACGGTTTTCGAATTGTCGCGAAATATCCGAAGTTCATTCATGTGCCGATCATCCTGAGTGAAGCAGATCCCGAGGGTTGCGCGGGATGTTCGATGAAGGTGAATCCTGCAAACGCCTACCGGAACGGGCCGCTTTATGCTTCGTATACGGCAACGGCCATGAAGGCACTGATCGACCTGGAGGACGCAAGCAAGGTGAACCTGATCTCGATGCTTTCGTGGTCCTTTGAATTTGAGAACAAGGACTACTTTGAGGGATTCCGCACGCTGGCAACCAACGGAATCGACAAGCCCGTTCTGAACGTCTTCCGCATGGCCGGCCTCATGTCTGGTGATCGCGTGGCGACGAACAGTACCGGCCAGGTCCCGGTCAAGGACATTGTGAGCGCAGGTGTGCGCCAGGCGCCGGACGTCGACGCCTTCGCGACGAAGGCGGCACACGAAGCTGCTGTCATGCTGTGGAACTACCATGACGACGATATGTCTGCTCCCGATGCGGATGTGCAGGTCACGGTTACGGGAATTCCGGCCGGCGTGAAGAAGGTGTTGTTGGAGCACTACCGGATCGATCAATCACACAGCAATTCGTACAGCGTTTGGCAGAAGATGGGCTCTCCGCAGTCTCCGACTGCCGAACAATATGCGCAACTCAAGGCAGCGGGGCAACTTGAGCTTCTCACCTCTCCTGAATGGCTTGATGTAAGCAACGGCAAGGTAACCATTGCCACAAGTCTGCCACGGCAGGCCACATCATTGATGCATTTGAAGTGGTAGTTACGGCTCCACTTTGAGAACCATCGTTCGCATGACTCAAACCCGTATCACATGGAGGGGCTCGATGAAGGCTGTAGTTGCACTTGTAATTTCTCTGGCTTGTCTTGCAGGTAATTGTCTTTCGCAAACCGGCACTCAGCCCGTTTTTCGTGACCCCTCCAAGCCCATGGACGTGCGAATCGCCGACCTCATTGGGCGCATGACGCTCGAAGAGAAGGCGCAGCAACTGAATCACCTCAACAAGGGCATTCCGCGGCTGGGCATCAACGCCTGGGGCGGCTGGAATCAGACACTTCATGGTGTATGGTCCAAGGAGCCAACGACTTTGTTTCCCGCGGCAATTGCCATGGGCGCCACCTGGGACATGCCCCTTGTGAACACCATCGCGCATTCCATGGCCGACGAGGGCCGGGCACTCTACAACATCGGGGCCGATGGACCGCGCAGCAAGCATGGCCTGGTCTACCGCTCTCCCGTCATCAACATCAGCCGTAACCCCCTCTGGGGTCGTATTCAAGAGGTCTTCAGTGAGGACCCATACCTGACTGGAAGAATGGCAGTCGCCTACGTCACTGGCCTTCAGGGGAACGACCCGCACTATTTGGAACTGGCGGCGACCGTCAAACACTTTGCAGTCAATAATGTCGAAACCAATCGGACCCGGCTCTCCGCGCAAGTGGATGAGCGCAACTTGATGGAATACTGGTTGCCGCATTGGAAAGACGCCATCATGGAGGCGCATGCGCAGTCGGTAATGGCCTCTTACAACGCGATTAACGGGTATCCGGACGCCATCAACAAGCATCTGCTCACTGACATTCTGCGCGGACAGTGGGGATTCAATGGTTTCGTCACCGACGATCTGGGGGGGGTAGCACACCTCGTCGATGATCATCACATCACCGAAGATCCGGTGGAGGCGACAGCCTGGGCCATCAAGGCGGGATGCGACTCCGACGACCCCGAGTTTGAAAAGAATATTCCACTCGCGGTTAAACGCGGCTTGCTGACGGAAGCCGATGTCAATCGCGCGCTCACGCATGTGCTGAGCGTCGGGTTCCGCCTGGGCGCTTTCGACCCACCGGAGATGAATCCCTATTCGAAGATCACTGCCAGTGTCATTCGCTCTCCTGAGCATCTGCAGCTTTCCCTGCAAACGGCGCTTGAGTCCATGACCCTGCTCTCGAATCGCAACCATTTCCTCCCGCTCAACAAGCAGGAGATCAAGAGCGTCGCGGTGATTGGGCCCGCCGGAAACGATGCCTACGAAACGGGAAACTACTATGGCAAGCCGACGCGGAAGATCAGCCCCGTGCAGGGACTGAAAGAACTGCTTGGCCCGGCAGTGCAGGTCGGCTACGAGCAGGGCGCCGGATTCACTGAAGTGCGCGACCCCGCCGCCATTTCGCGCGCCGTGGAGCTTGCGCACAAGTCGGACGTGGTCCTGCTTTTTCTTGGCACTAACCTCAGGGTTGAGGCCGAAGGCCGCGACCGCCGAGATCTGAACCTGACGGGAGCGCAGGAAGAACTGATGGAAGCCGTCTATGGGGCTAATCCAAAGACGGTTCTTGTCCTGATGAATGCAGGCCCCATTGCGGTCAACTGGGCGAACGACCACCTGCCTGCAATTCTCGATGCGTGGTATCCGGGTGAGTTTGCCGGAACGGCCATTGCACAGACGCTGTTTGGCGACAACAACCCCGGCGGCCGTCTGCCTTACACCGTTTACCAGAGTCTCGATGGCGTGCCTCCACCGAACGAGTACGACGTGACAAAGGGCTTCACGTACATGTACTTCAAAGGAGTGCCTCTTTATCCCTTCGGGCATGGCCTGAGCTACACGGAGTTCAAATACAGCCACCTGAAGCTCTCCGCGGGCAAGGTCAATTTAGGCGGAGATGTGGAAGTCTCCTTCGACCTGCAGAATAGTGGTGCACGCAAGGGCGCTGAAGTCCCGCAGTTGTATATTCACCAGGTAAAGTCAGATGTCGTGCAACCTATGAAACGCCTGCGCGGCTTCCAGCGTGTCAGCCTGGAATCCGGCGAGACGAAGCACGTCAGCTTCAACCTTCCTGTGTCGCAGCTCTCTTACTACGATGTGGTCACAAAGAAATTCATCGTTGCTCCCGGAATGTTTGACGTAATGATAGGTTCGTCGTCGGTTGATATTCGTCTGCGAACACAGTTGCAGGTGGCGGCAAAATAGCGCCTCTCCGGCGTGGAATGGCGCGGACCCGCGTTCGCGTCAACTGCAAGGATGCGACGCGGTTCAGTTCGGCCAGGCCTCCTTTCATCCGTTAAGTTGTGTACCCGCATGCCTGAGGAAGGTTGCTATGCCCGAAGGCCGGGATCAAATCTTCGACGAAGTCCGGCCCAAATCTCCCCTTGACAGTCTAGGAGAACATCGTTACTCTCTCTCCTAGAACGTCAAGGAGAGAGCAATGGCGCAAGAAAAGCCCGATAAGCAGTTGGGCCTCCTGCAGGGAACACTCGATCTGCTCATCCTCAAAGCCGTCTCACTCGGTCCCCTGCACGGTTATGGAGTGCTCCTGCGCATCCAGCAGATCTCCAGTGACGAACTCGTCATTCAGCAAGGCTCGCTCTACCCAGCGCTCTACCGTCTCGAGCACCAGGGAGCCATTGTCAGCGAATGGGGTGAGAGCGACAACAACCGCCGCGCCAAATACTACAAGCTTACCCGCGCCGGCCGCGATCGCCTTGGATCCGAAACAAAGAAGTGGAACCGCATGGCCGGTGTAATTGGCGCCATCCTCAGCGCGACCACCGAGGAAGCGTGAGAAAGCCATTGGAAAAGGAATAGACAAGATATGAGTCTACGATCCCTTGCCATTTCCGTTCTTGCCCGACCGTGTTCCTGGTTTCGTGCCGTCCTCCAACGCAACCGTCTCGAAGCGGAGATGGAAGCTGAGCTTGCCCATCATGTTGAAAGCCTGACCGCCGATCTGATCCGCGCGGGACAACTTCCCGCCCAGGCCGCACGCAACGCTCGCATTTCGCTGGGCGCTGCAATGGTGCACAAGGAAGAGATGCGCGCCTCGCTTGGCCTGCGCTGGTGGGACGAACTCTGGGCCGATCTTCGCTATGGCGTCCGCATCCTACGCAAGAGCCCTGGATTCACCTTCATCGCCGCCACGTCCCTTGCGCTCGCCATCGGTGCCAACACCACAATCTTTTCTGTAGCCAAGCAGTTGCTTTATGA
Source organism: Occallatibacter sp. (assembly GCA_035945795.1). Classification (GTDB taxonomy): domain Bacteria; phylum Acidobacteriota; class Terriglobia; order Terriglobales; family Acidobacteriaceae; genus Telmatobacter. The sequence continues at coordinate 21,356 of DASYZU010000020.1, read as the reverse complement.
GCGATTAGACGTGCCCAATGCCGCGAATCTTCGTCTGCTTGCCTGGACAGGCACGAGGGATCATGTCGCAGTACACCACGTATGGGGTGACTGGGATCGGCTGCCCGGAGGCAGAGTCACAAGCACTGCGTTTTCTTATCCAGCCTTCCAACAACTGCGCGCGCAGAATCAAGTTCTCGACGACTTGTTCGCCTTCAAGCGAATGACAATGATTGCGACCATCCGTGAGGATGGGCAGACAGTTCGTGCCGAAATGGTCTCGGGCAACTACTTTGGAGCACTTGGGGTGCTGCCGCAGCTTGGCCGTGTGATTGAGCCTGTCGACGATGCCGTTCCCGGTCAGGGCGCCGTTGCGGTCATCGGTGACGGCATGTGGGAGCGTGTGTTCGCTAGGTCGCCGGCGGTGCTGGGACAGACACTCAAACTCAACGATATTCCCTTCACGATTGTGGGTGTTGCCCCGAAGGGTTTTAGCGGCGCCAGAGATGTGCAGATCGCGGACGATTTATTCATCCCGCTGTCGATGCAACCGCTGGTATTCCCACGATCGGGTAGTGCTTCTCTGTTTGTCGATTCAACCCGATGGTGGGTCAACGTGATGGGCCGCGCCCGCGCCGCGGGAAACGACACGACAGCACGCGCAGCACTGGATAGCCAATTGGCTGCAATCGTTCGCAGCACTATGCCGGTGAGGAAAGGTGAGGATCTGCCGCGAATCGACTTGCGCGATGGCAGCCGCGGAATATTTGAAGAGCAGAAACAGTATGCGCGGCCTATGGCCGTGCTTACGACGCTGGTGGGCCTTGTGCTGCTGCTGGCATGCGCGAATATCGCCAACCTGATGCTGGCGCGCGGAGCACAACGCGAGCGGGAAATGAGCGTACGGCTCGCGCTGGGAGCGGGACGCGTCCGCATCTTGCGCCAAATGTTGGTAGAGAGCTTATTGCTGGCGGCACTGGGCGGAGCCGGAGGCGTCGTCATTGGCTACTTCGGGCGTAACGCGATTCCGAAGATGACCGAAAACGCCTGGGAACGTACCGACTTTCACATTCACTTTGACTGGAAGGTCTTTACCTTCACTGCGGGGATCACGATTCTCACGGGCCTCCTGTTCGGCCTGGCTCCGGCGTGGGCGGCAACTCGCGCTGAACTGAACCATGGACCCAATGAGATGTCGTTAGCCGCGACGCGGCGGCGCAAGGGCGCGGGCGGTAAGCTGCTGGTGGGAATTCAGATTGCTTTATCAACGTTGCTCGTTATCGGGGCGGGCCTGTTTCTGCGTACCCTGGTAAGTTTGAGCTCGGTTGAGATCGGCTTCAAGCCTGACCATTTGCTTCTCGGAGAGATCGATCCGCCGCGAAACCGCTATCCGGCGGGCAAGGATATTGCGCTCAATCAACGCCTCGAGCAGGCTTTCGCTGCCGTTCCAGGCGTGGAGTCTGTCTCTCCTGCAATGGATGCTTATGTGTCGGGCAATCTGGATGCAACCGATTTTCTGTCCGAGGGGGAAAAGCTGGGTGCGCTCAAGCATCAGGAAGAGGACTACAACCTGGTCGGGAACCAGTTCTTTTCCACGCTGAAGATACCCATTCTTGCCGGCCGCGCGTTTGGGCCACAGGACACCGCAAACTCACCCAGGGTTGCAGTCATTAACGAGAGCCTGGCGCGAACCCGATTTCACGGTCAAAATCCGATCGGCAAGCGGTTCGTCACCGACCCGCATGATGCGGATGGAAGCGGCGTCTTGCTCGGACGCAATTCAATTGAGATTGTCGGTATCTGCGGCGATACACGCTACGTGGACATGCGCTCAGAACCGCCGCCACAGTTCTTCCTGCCTTATGTTCAACAGCCGAGTGTGAGTGGAATGATTTATGAGATTCGCACGGCGATGGAGGCCGAGGCAATCGTTCCGGGGTTGAGGGAAGTCGTTCGTCAGGTGGACCCCGATCTCGCGCTCCTCCACATAAGAACGCAAAACCAACAGGTCACGGCAGACCTCCAGCAGGAGAGCACATTTGTCACCCTCACCTCCGGCTTCGGCCTGCTCGCCCTTCTTCTGGCTTCGGTAGGCATCTACGGCATCATGGCCTACTCAGTCGCCATTCGTCGCAACGAAATCGGAATTCGTCTCGCCCTTGGCGCACAACCGGGTCAGGTGCGCTCCATGATTCTTCGCGAAAGCACAGCGCTTGCCGGGGTCGGCATCGTCGCTGGTTTGACTGCGGCACTCGCTCTCACTCGCCTCGTCAAGTCCATGCTCTATGGAATTCAGCCCTACGACCCAGTCACGCTGACGGTTGGAGTGTTTACTCTCCTCGCGGTCGCGTTGGCCGCGAGTTGGATTCCCGCTCGCCGGGCCGCAGCCGTGCAGCCCATGGACGCGCTACGGCACGACTGAAGCCAGAAGCGCAAACGGAACACATGAAGTCAAAAGAAATGGCTCTGAGCTCCTTCTGGCCCCGTCTCTTTTTTGGGTAAAGTGCGGCAAACGACACCCCCGGGTCACCGGCGCACCCTAAATCCCTGACCCACAATCGCACTTGGCCTTTGCAGAAAATTACCCTCTCCGAGCGCACACTTGTTTTATAGAAGGCGCGCAGAACTCTCTGCGCCCCCGAATACAAAACCAGGACTGCAAACCCATGCGAGAAGTCAGGAACATCACCGTAGCTGTCTCACCCGAACTCTACCGCCAGACGCGGAAGCTCGCGGCCGAAATGGACTCCACCGTAACTGCAATGGTGGCCTATCTCCTGGAGAGGTTTCCCTCGTACTTGAAGGGTGCAGGCTACAAAGTCACTGTGCCGCCTGGAGCTCCCCACCACCTGCCGGGCCGGTCCTCTCATGGTGAGCCCCCTGCTCCAAACTGTCAGGCGTGCACTCGTGTTGCACCGCAGGTCAGTTCCACCCCCGAAAAAATCGCGAATTCAGACTGTATGGCCGTAAAGCCCAGCCAAACCGCTAATATTTCAACGACTTCCGAAGCCAGACCCCACGCGGATACAGCGCCAGTACGCCAGTACGGGAGCGCTAATTCAAACACTTCAAAAGATTTACCGGCAGAACCAAAAAAGGCATACAGTCGCTGTACGCCAGTATGGGGCAAATGGTTCCGAAGGGTAATTACAAGAAATAAATAGCTTTAAGCCAAACCTCCGAATCCGGCGGCTCGTCTCTGCTGTCCACTGTCCACTGTTCTTACGTCATTACCGGCAGCGTAGGCATCTCACCTTGCGCCTTAGCTTCGGCGACAACCACTTCCAAAAGCGCCAGCACTTCGACCACCGTCATCGTATAGATTTCGCGGCGCGAGTCGTAGCCTTCCTCGACGAGTTGCTTGAGGTAGCGGCCTGCGATCTGCGCGGCTAACTGGTCGGTGATGACCTTGCCGGTGCGTTCCTTCTGTTCCACCCAGGCCTTGCAGGGGAGGGCAATCCACATGGGGCGCCCGTTGACGTCGAATCGCACATCGACGGCGTCTGCGTGGCGGGTGGCGATGGCCACCATGGTGCCCTTCCAGCGGCAATGCAGGTCCTCGCCGCTCCAGCGGTCGGTTACGTGGAAATCTTCGTACATGCATTAAGCCTATCGTTCCGGGTGTAGAAGGGCAAGTCGCCGGGGCATGCTTCTTTGGTGCTACTGTGCGTTTCAGTCCGGCGAGCGCGCCGTGATGGGTGATCCGAAGTGATTCTCACTGCTCGTGGTCTGTTCCTGCGCGCAGGTTTGCCGATGAACCTGAAGAGGGAAAACCAACCATGCAAGTCACAGTCACTGTCTCTGACGCCATCGTCCGCGAAGCCGGGGCTCGCGGCCTTCCTGTCATTGATTTCGTTGAATCACTGATCGATAAAGGGATGAGTGCGGCCCAGGGGCGTCCGGTGCTGGATAGTGCCATGGAGCGAATTCGCGCCCTGCGCTCCGCGACAGCGAGCAGCAAGAATTAGGAACATACGTGTAGATATGCGTCTTTGTACGGGTCTCTCGTATTTCGCCCGGTGGACGCTGCTCTTGGCGCGCTGATAGACTAATAGAGTTGCAGTCGCAGCGCCTCCACTCGTTCGGACCCGCCTGCAAGTCAGCTCAAGAAGGACAAGAAAAGACTCCGTGGATACTCAAACACGTCATGCCCTCAAGAAAGACAGTTTTGCCCAGGCTGCTGCGTCGAGCGCCAGTTGGGTTAGTGGTCACCGCTCCGGCGTTCTGCGCTGGGTCATCGTTGGCGGTGTGGTTCTTGTTCTGATTATCGGCGTGCTCATTTTCTGGAACATCCGCTCGTCCGCAGCCGACACCGCGCTCGGCGCCGCCATGGATACCTACAACGCTCCGCTCGCGCAGCCCGGACTTCCGGCTGGAGCTGGCATCTACTCGACAGCCGCCGATCGCACCAAGGCCGCTAATAGCCAGTTCTCTGCTGTAGCCCAGCAGTACGGCTTGCTACCCCAGGGTAGCAAGGCCCGTTATTTTACCGGTATTACTGCCGAGGAAATGGGTCAAAACGCCTCTGCCGAAACCGAGCTGAAGGCTGCCTCCGGCGCCTGGGACCGCAATCTTTCCAACCTGGCCAAACTCGCACTTGCGGGGCTTTATCATCAGACCGCTCGCGATCCCCAGGCAATTGAGCTTTACAACGCCCTGATTACCAAGCCATCGGACACGGTTTCTGCCGCAGTGGCACAGCTTGATCTGGCCAGCCTGTATGCCGCGGAAGGCAAGCAGGATCAAGCCCGCGCACTCTGGGCCAGGGTGAAGGATGCGGATAAAGATGGCGCCGCGGGCTCCATCGCCGCGCAGAAGCTCGGCGCCAAGCAGTAAGGGCTACCGGTCAGCACAATAGACTCGCGGAGCCGGTGGTTCCGCGAGTTTTCCTTTTGCGGTGCCTCGAAAGACAGGCCACGCATTCGAGCACTTTTCTGGCCGCCTGCGTCTGGTGATGTATGAGCACCAGCCAGGCAATTTACGCAGGTTGGATGGAGATTCCGAACAGCGCAGTGGACGAACTGGCTCGCACTCAGGCGGAAGAAGCGACTCTTGCGGCGCTGGTGAGCCAGTACGCAGGGACCCTGTACCGCGTAGCCTACTCCATCCTGCGCAACTCTTCTGACGCCGAAGATGCAGTACAGGAGGCGTTTCTGCGCGTCCTGCGCCATCGCGACACCTTAGACGAGGTGCGCGATCAGCGAGTCTGGCTTATCCGCATCGTTTGGAATATTGTGCTTGACCGCAAGCGTCGCGCCAAGACCAGGCCGGAAACCGACGACGTGGCCGAACTGGCCCGCGTGCTGCCCTGCGGCGGGCTTTCCGCCGAGCAACTCGCCTCCGCAGCCCAGCACCACGCCCATGTTCTCTCCTGTGTCGAGAAGCTGCCTGCCAAGGAGCGCGAGGTGCTGCATTTATCAGCTTTTGAAGAGCTCAGCAGCGTGGAGATCGCCCAGGTCCTCGGCATCAGCGAGTCGAGCGTCCGCTCCCGGCTCTTTCGCGCTCGCAACCTGATGGCTGACCTGCTCAATCACTCAAGGAGTCTGCGATGAATTCACGCTCTCAGAATGCATCCGCTCACAATTCGATTTCCGATGCTTCGCATGAGGCCGTTTCCAGTCCCGCCGAAACCACTCTGCGCCTGATCGCTACGCTTCCCGCTCCTGATGGCCTTGAGGATCGTGTAATGGCCGGTCTGAAAGCTGCTCCGCGGACTGCACGCGTCCTCCATTGGCCGGAGATGCTGCAGCCGACGGGTAGCTGGATCCGCGGTGCGGCGGCGGCAGCCATAGTGTTTGTTGTCACCGGGGGCGGTTGGGGCATCTACACGCGCGTGCAGCCGGCCCGGGTTATTGCAATGCCGCCGCGTACTGGCGCGGCCGGGGGGTTCTCGAACGCCGGCGCGATGCGGACGCCGCAAACCTTGAACGGACCTGTGGTTGATCAGTCGGGCGAAGTCCCGGCGGTGTCGGCTCAGCCGGTTCAGGTCAAGCCGGTGAAGAAGGCTCCGGTGCGGATTGCGCCCGTGAAGCACGGTCAGGCACAGGCTGTTCCGGGCAAGAAAGCGTCCGCTCAACTTGCAGTGTCTGCGGCGAAGTAGGGGCGGTTCATCGACGGCAAAGTTTAGGCGTCCTTCACAACTGCGCGGATTACTATGCCCAGCAGCGCGAGCACAACAGCGCCCCAGAATGCCGGACCAAATCCGTTTACACGAAACCCGGGCACGAGGGCCGAGGCCACCAGGATCATGATCCCGTTGATGACCAGCAGGAACAGCCCCAGCGTGAGAATGCTGAGGGGAAATGTAATGATCTTGAGGAACAGGCCCACGGTTGCATTCAGCAGCCCGATTACGAGCGAGGCAATCAGCGCGGGCCACAGCCCGAGAACGTGAAAGCCCGGCACGATCCGGGAAACAATCAGCAGCGCGATCGCACTCAACACCCATTGAAGCAACAATGCCATTGTCTTCTCCTTGATTCGGCCTGAGGGGCCGTCCTCGTTTGGGTCGTCTTCTGCCGTTGGATGCGGCCCATCGACATACGGTATAGCATGGCGGGGAAAGATGTTGCCGCCGGATTTTTCCCGACGCGGCGACCTTTTCCGAATATGCCGGGTCCAACAGGAGCCAGGAAACGGAGTCCGGATAGAAATCCGGGCGGGCTGTGGCGCTTTTCTCTGATGAATCCAAAGGATCGGGCTTGATACATTCTGAACGGATAATTCGGGTGCTTGGTCTGCTCTTGCCGCTGACGCTGGCGTTGGGTGGTCGGGCCCAGCAGCCGAATGTGCCTCTGCCCGATATTCGCCAGCTGATGAACGAGGTGCAGGCCCACCAGAAGCAGCTTGAGAAGGTGCGCGAGAACTATACCTACAGCTCCCTGCAGACCACCCAGGATATTGACCAGAACGGCAAGGTGACCAAGACCGAGAGCGTAGAGGGCGAGGACTTTTTCGTCAACGGCCACGTGATCGAACGCAACGTGAAGAAAAATGGGCAGCCGCTCAGCGGTCACGATGAGCAGAAGGAGACCGAGCGCGTAACAAAGCTCGTGGAAAAGGCGCAGAAGACCCCGCCCGATCAGCCACTCCAGGGTCAGACGATAAGCATCAGCCGCGTGCTTGAGATCATGGAGGTTCGCAATCCTCGGCGGGAGAATTACAGGGGCAGGCCGACTATCGTGTTTGACTTTATCGGCCGTAAAGACGCCAAGACGCACGGGCTGGCGGAAGATGCTTCGAAGAAACTTCAGGGGACGATTTGGATTGATGAGGCGGACAGGCAGGTGGCGCATATCGAGGTCATCTTCAACGACAACTTCCGCATTGCCGGCGGACTGTTCGCCAGCGTCCAGAAGGGCACAAACTTCCGCTTCGACCAGGCTTCCGTTAGCGACGGCTTGTGGCTTCCGACTGGCGCCGAAGGCACAATGCAGGCGCGGCTGCTGCTGTTCAAGAATCTCCGACAGCACTTTTCCGAGCGTGTCTACGACTACAAGCGGTTCAGCGTGGAGACGCAGCAGCCAAAAGACGCCAAGGTTGTGCCGGCGAAGAAACCGTGAGCGGTGGTCTGATCCGCTAAAGTTGAACCATGTTTGCGCGTCGTCTCTCCGTTCAGCGTTTCGATTCTGCGGGCGCGCTGCATCCCTGCCCGATCCACTGGATCGACAACTTCGCGATGCGGAACTTTACCAATGATGCGGTCTTTGACGATACGCTTCCGGCTGGCGACGGAGTGCTGGAAGCAGGGAACCGCGTACCCCTCGATCGGTTGCGGCAAGCGATGGAAGATTGGTTTCGCCGGAAGGGGTACCTGAAGGCGGATGAGCGGCTGGAAGTATTGGAGATTGGGCGGTCAGAGGATTGAATCCGAGCTCCCAGGAATCATGGGAAGGCAGGGAGGAGACTTGGAACAAATGCTGCGGGTTAGCCCCTGCGACGCGGAAATAGTTAGCGGGTGGCTGCTTGAAACAGGTTTTACGCGGCTGCTTCCTGCTTGGATTTTGCGCTGGACCATAGAGCGAGTTCGGCTTCGCGGCGTGCTTTGAGGCCGGCGTTTTCCTCGCCGCCCGCGATGTCCCAGCGTAGCAACTGCTCGGCGGCGGCTTCGTAGCGGCCGCCGTTCAGGACCTTCAGCAGCGTGGAAGTGGCCAGCTTTCCGGCGCCCAGGTTGAAACAGAAGTCCACTAGCGCATCGAATTGGCCCTGGGCCAGCGGAACCTTGACCAGACGCTTGACTGCCTGCTCGGCGTCGCGGACGTCATTGACTAGGATCTCCGCAGCCTGCGCTTCGTCGATTCCACCGGGAAAGGACTCGTGATGCAGCAGCCGGTGGCCGTAACCGATGGTTGGAAACCCGTTTACGTCTCCGTAGGTGTGACTGCGAAACCCCTCCGACCTCTTCAGCAGTTCCAGCCCTTCTGCGCTTAACTTCATACATCCTCCTGCCTGCAGCCATGAATGGTCTGGCTCTATGGTGGCAGGATACTGAAATTAATCTGTAAAACCGTCGCTGGAACCGCTCGCGCCTCGGTGCGCTTCGGCCGGAGGGGCGGGATTTTGGGCAACTGCGGTGACTGCCGAACGAAGTGCGGCGACAATTATGGCCTGAATATCCACAAATATCTTGCTCATTTGGGTAACCCCTTTGCGAATTCTGCGCATCCGTACTAATGACCGCTGGGGTCTCGTCGGTTTTTGTGCGGGCCTTGGGGTATACGTCCCAGTTCCTTATCCGTTGGCTGCCTCATTCCTTTTTCGCCATTCCTTTGCGTCAAATGGCAGCCTTTGGGTCCCACAATATGAATCAGGTGGCCTAGGTCGTAAGTAATGATTCTGCGCCATTTTTGGTGAGGGAACGTAACCTCCAGAACAGGAAAGGGTTATCGACAACAGCTGGGAAACGCACGATTTTTTCAACAGAAATACTAGTGTCTATCTTGCTAATAGTTGAGGCAGGATAGTGGCGACTTGGTAAAATGGAATAATGGTCATGAACCGGAAATCACGCAACTTGAGTCTGAACACTCCGCTACGCATATGGTTGCTGGTGGGTGCTTCATCGATTGCGCTGGCTGCTCTGGTGGTTACACTTACCACTAGGCCAGTGCATGCGGATGCGCGGCTTTCCCGTCCCGTTGCAACCATAACGGTCGCGCCTCCAGTCGCAGCACCGACGCCAGATTCGCTTGTAGCCCAGCAGAAAGCCATCAAGCGGGGAGACAGACTACACGGAATTGCATCCTGGTACGGCAGCGTGTTCAACGGCCGCAAAACTGCCAGCGGAGAACGGTTCGATATGTGGGCCATGACGGCCTGCCATCCGACGCTCCCCTTCGGTTCCCTGGTCCGAGTCGTGAACCACGCCAACCATCACTCGGTTGTGGTTCGCATTACCGATCGCGGCGACTTGGTCGACGAAGGGCGCGTTATCGACCTCTCCTATGGCGCTGCCCAGAAACTGGCCATGACCAAATCGGGCTTGGCCAAGGTCGATCTGCAAGTCTTATCCCTGGGTAATTTTCGGGGCAAGAAGTAGGCAATTTTGAACTTCCCAAGATAGAAAAGGCCAGCACTTGGGCTGGCCTTTTCTGTTTCTGGCTGCTGGATTGTTACTCATTGTCCGGTCGAGTATAAGGCTTTTGCAGGTAGAGCCGCGCCTCGTTCACCGCGCCCTGGGTGTTGTCGTTGGTCTGGACGGCGAGGCGGTACTCATTCACTGCCCGGTCCCGCTGCCCCGTGACGTCGAAGATCTTGCCGATCTGTATGTGGCTCCAGACTTCGGTCCAGCGCGGTTCATCGTCGCCGCGCAGCGCGTCGCGGTAGGCATTTACGCTGGCCTGGTAGTTGCGCTGGCTAAACAGGATCTCGCCGATGCGGTAACTGGCGAGCGAACTCAGGGGATTGGCGTCCAAGGCTTTCTTGTACTCGGCCAACCCACCGGCGAGGTCACCCTGAGCGACCAGCTGCTGGCCCTTCAGGATGGCGATTCGCACCTGCAGGTCGGGCGTCGACTTCAGCACCCAGTTATCGGGATCGATGGCGATGCGCCGCGGCCGACCGAAGGTGTCAACCACGTACTGCGTGTCGGTGCCGACCACTTCGACTTTCTGATTCTCCGTCTTGCCGTCGGTTTCGACGCGGAGGTCCACCGGCATTCGGAACAGATCGAGATCCTGCTGAATCTCTCCAATGGTTCTGAAGCCCTTGTTGTTTCCAAGCCGGTAGACGGAGTATTTATTGGCGAATCGCGGCGCGCCGGTACCATCGATCCATTGTGCAAAGAACGGGGTCAACTGCTGCTGGCTCTGCGCCTCAGCAACCTTGACCAGATCCTGCGCGCGAATCGAGCTGTCGGTGTACTGGCTCAGCGTTCCTTTCAGTGTGGCCAGAAAGGCCTTGTCGCCCACTTCCCAGCGGAGCATGTTGAACACCATTGCGCCCTTTTCAAGGGTCATGGACTGGAACTCCGGGGAAAAGGGATTCAGGCGTCCGGCGCTCGACAAAGGAATGGTGTCGTAGGCCAGCGCTCCAGCTGCAACGTCTTCCATCGCCGTCAGCATCGCGTTTTTGCCGCTTTCTTCGGCCAGGTACATCAGCTCGCCGTAGCGGGACATTCCATTCGTGATCCAGGCATCGTTCAGCGTGCGCGGACTCACTTCGGAGCCCCACCACTGGTGTGCGATGGTATTGGCGAGCAGCCTGACACCGCTCTTGTCGCCCACGCGCGAACTCTGAATGGCTACCAATTCCGGAGCCCAGACTGCGGGCAAGGTGTCGTCCGGCACCTCCATTACATTCAGGTGGCTCGTCTCCGGCTCTCCGAAGTTGTCGGTGAAGAAGTCGAATTGCTTTGTGGCCGTCTGCGCCAGTTGGTTGGCGGAGGCCTGGTGGCTTATGGACAGGTACACCTTCACATTGCCTGCGCCAACGGACACTGGGCCAACGTAGCGCCCGGCAATCACCGAGCCGGGAAATCCCGGCTTCTTCCAGTTAAAGTTGAATTCGTCGCCCGGCTTGCCGTTGCTCAACGTGACCGGTTTTGAGGCTCCTTCGGCGCCGCTTGCAAAGACCTTCATTCCCTGCGGCACGCGGATATGCATCTCAGCCGTAAACCGGTTGGTCATGTACCCGGTGGAGGGGAACCAGCGCGAGGCGTACAAGAGATAAGTGATCGGCTCCTGGATAGCAGCCAGCTTGAGGCCCTCTACCGGGCCATCTTCAGCACCGGTGATGGTGCCCTCATACTCGAAGGTCCAGCGCACGGTTTGACCCTGCACGAATGATGCACCCGGGGTTACGCGGATTGCTCCGTCGGCCGTCCGCTCACCCTCCAGCAGTTTGCCGCTTTCGTCGGTGATCTTGGTAACTTTGAGCGCCGGATGAAAGCCGAAGTTGACCACCTCAAGGCTGGCGGGCGCGGTAAAGCTAACCACCGTTTTCGCTGCCAGATGGTGCGCGGTTGTGTCAAGTTCGGCGTCGATCACGTAGCCGGTAATGGTCAGCGCCGGTCGCTCGGCTCTCTGCGCCGACAGGGGGACTGCCAAGGTCAGTACTGCAGTGAGGATGCCGGCCGAGCTCGCAAAAAGACGCAGTCCGTATCCACGCCGATTATTCCGTTCTTGTCTACGCATAGGTGTCATCCTTGCTTTACCGCTGTCCGTATGGCAGTCGTTCCTGGGACCCATGTCAATTCCGTTCAGGGTTGTACAGCCCATTCGATTGCCGCTGGGGAAGCCGCCTCCAGTTCTTCAAGGGTGATCGATGCCACCCGCTCAATGGCGCCTGCGCTACCATCCGTGCCCTCGGCCGGCCGCTTGCTCAACGCATCTCGAATCGTTCCTAACTCCTCCATCATGGACTCGCGAGGGCCCCCGTCCGGTAGCAGCTGTGACAGCTGTTGGACAATATTTGCTGCCGTGAAGGCCTGTTGAATCAACTCCGGAACCACGCGCTTGCCCGCAATCAGGTTGGCCATGGCCACGTGCGGAACCTTCACGACCCGCCTGGCGATGGCATAGGTTACCGTCGAAACCCGGTACACCACTATAAATGGATTGCCGATGAGTGCCGCCTCTACAGTGGCGGTGCCGCTGGCCACCACCGAGGCGCGGGCATGAAAAAGGGCGGCACGAGCATCGTCTACCAGGCGAACTGCCAGACTTTCTCCGTGGTCTTTTGATATCTGCAGTACTTCAGCTCGTTGTGCGACGTTGAGCGTGGGCGCCAAAGGCACAATAAACTCGAACGCCTGGGACGAGGGCGCGGCTGCCTGCAGTCTTCGCGCTGCTTCTAGCATCTCAGGCAGATGGTCGCGAATCTCCCTGGCGCGGCTGCCAGGGAGCAGGCCGATCCATGTTCTTGCGGGGTCCAGGTGATTCTCCGCGGCAAACTGCTCACGGCTGATGGTGGGCAGCGGCAACTCCGCCAGTGGATGGCCGACGAATTCCGCCTCGACACCGTTATCCCGGTAGAACGTCTCTTCGAAGGGGAAGATCACCAGCATTTTACGGATATACTTTTGGACAAGCTTGATGCGGTGCTTCTTCCAGGCCCATAGTTGCGGGCTCACGAAGAAGATGACTGGAACGCCCATGCGGTGGAATTCCTTTGCAAGGCGGAAGTGGATCTCAGGAAAGTCGATGAGTACGGCAACATCGGGTCGGCGGGTGCGGATCGCTTTTTTCAGCTTGCGGAATTCGCAGTAGATGCGCGGCAGGTGGCGGACTACCTCGGTGAGCCCCATGACGGCCATGTCTTCCGAGCGCACTATGCGCTCCAGGCCAGCGGCTTCCATGCGGTCGCCGCCCATTCCGAACAGCTGGGCTCTGTGTCCCGATGCTGCGAGACGCTGCTGAAGCGCGGTTGCGAGCAGCGCGCCATAGTGCTCGCCGCTTGCTTCGCCTGCCGAGATGAAGATGGTGGGGGCCATGGATTGGGCTTGCTTGCCGGGCGGATTGTCGCTGGCGGCGCTGCACTCGATTTTAGCGGTTGAGGGCTTGCTTCGATCAGTGCATGCTGTCCCACTCAAATCACAAAAGGCGTGGTTTGAATGGCGCACCGGGCGCCTGAAGCTTGCGGCGACGCATCAATGGCGGTTCGAGTTATGGGTTGACGAGTTGCTGCCGGCCTTCCTTGTTGGTGAGCGACAGCGAGGAGGTTCCGCCGTCGGCGCTTAACACAATGTAGGTGGGATCGATTCCTCCACCGAGAGAGAGTCCTGAGCCTTGCTCGGAAGTGGAGATTTTTACGGAAGGCCGCCCGTCGGGACGAATCAGTCGAAATAGCACTGTTTCGGGGTAAGTCTTTCCGTCCTGCACAACGGATCCATCTGCCTTTCGTGCCGGGCCCGCCGGCACCACCTGGATGGAGGCGCGGACCATTCCTTGCTCGTCAACAATTTCGAGACCGCGGGCACGAATCAGTGGAGCAGGAGAACTGGCTTGAACCGTGCCAACCTGACGCAACAAAAGAAAGACCAAGATTCCGAAGTTGACGATTGTAAGGGCAATCCATCCGCGCTGGTTCTTCATAAGCAGTTTCCTCCTCGCGAGCAAAACCGCGATCCGATGACTTCATCGTACCGGCCTTTCAGGCCGAAGGGAGAAAAACGTGCGGAGGGAGTGTTCTCAGGGGAATGGGTCGACAGGGGCAACGGTTCCTGTGGGTGGCTATCCGCGGCGGGCGCGGACGGCGGCGGCTAGTTCGGCGAGGAGAGTTCGCGTTTCGGCCCAGTCGATGCAGCCGTCGGTGATGCTCTGCCCGTATACGAGCGGCTGGCCCGCGACAAGCGGCTGCGATCCGGCCACCAGGTTGCTCTCGATCATTACGCCGATAATGCGGCGGTCTCCGGCGGCAATCTGGCTGGCTACATCGTGGCCTACGATCGACTGACGGCGATAGTCCTTGCTGCTGTTGGCGTGGCTGAAATCGATCATGATGCGTGGCGCAATGCCGGCCTTTTCCATCTTTGCCGCAGTGTCGGCTACGCTGTCGGCTGTGTAGTTCACGGTCTTGCGGCCGCCGCGCAGAATGATGTGGCAATCGGGGTTGCCTGTGGTGACGAAGATTGCGGATTGACCGTGCTTGGTGTGTCCGAGGAAGGTGTGCGAGTGTGCCGCGGAGAGAATGGCGTCGATGGCTACCTGAACGTCACCCGAGGTTGCATTCTTGAAGCCCACAGGGCAGGAGACGCCTGAGACGAGTTGGCGGTGGACCTGGCTCTCGGTGGTACGCGCGCCAATGGCGCCCCAGCTCACGAGGCCGGCAATATACTGCGGCGAAATCATGTCGAGGAATTCGGTTCCAGTGGGCACGCCCATCTCGGCCAGGTCAAGGAGCAGGTGCCGCGCCTGCCTCAGGCCATCGTTGATTTTGTACGACTGATCGAGATAGGGGTCGTTGATCAGTCCCTTCCATCCGATGGTGGTGCGCGGCTTTTCAAAGTACACGCGCATGACGATGCGCAGGTCGGCTGAAAACTCCGCGATGGCACTGTTCAGCAGCCAGCCGTACTCTCGCGCGGCCGCGGTGTCGTGGATGGAGCATGGCCCCACCAGAACAAGCAGTCTGGAATCGCGCCCGCTCAGGATTTCGTTGATCTCGTTGCGGGTAGTGAAGATGGTTTCCGAGGCGGCTTCGGAGACAGGGAATTCTTCCTCGAGGAATACAGGCGGAAGAACCACCTTGGTCCATTGAATATGAATGTCTTCAGTCGTGTGAAGCATGGCTCTTTCCTGGCGCGTTGTGGCCCGTTGGGGAACAGTGCTGGCCGTACAGTTGAATATGCCCCTCTATAAAATCTATCAGCCTGCCGTACGATGGGGCAGCACGAACGGGGCGTCGATTCCGGAAGAACTCGACAACTTTTTCCTCCGGAGTTAAAGCCCACGGCGATCTTGTTGGCTTTATGCGGGGGGGTGAAACCCCCGCCTCCTTCCGGTTCGAGCCTCTCCGCATGGGAACCGGACGGCGGTGAGAATCGGAATCAGAAGATGTGGATGTGATGCTTCGGTGCTGAGCCTTTGCCGATGTACTCCTTGCCCTTATCCACCGTCGAGACGTCGCTGTATTGGTGAGTCTCCTTCGCGTTGGTTTCGGCATTGTTGAAGGTGAAAGAAGTGTCCGAGAGCTTGTCCATAGTGCCAGTACACTCCGTGTTGTTGTTGAATTCTAGATGCAGAAGAGTGCCAGCCTTATAGTGGGCCAGCTTTTTCTCAATCTTCTGTGCGTGCTTGTCCACTTTTGACCCGGACCGAGCCTGGCACACGGGCACACACGCGATTAATACTAAGGCCGCAGCCAGACAAAGCGCTGATTTGCCGCCGAAGAGAGATTTCATACTGCCTCCAGAAAAGTGAATTGTACTGCGCTTCGTTGCCCTGCCATTCTTACTGCTCGTAACGCCGCTCTCCCGCCTGCAGTGCTACCGCCAGCCGGTTCTGCGCGGGCGGCAGCGGACACGTCGCATAAACCGTATACGCGCAGGGCGGATTTTCCAGCCGGTTGAAGTCCAGTGTCAAGCTGCCGGGCTGGTCAAGCCCATGGTCTGGCAACCCGGTGTGCAGAAATCGTCCCCCGCCGTAGGTCGTCGTGGTGCTGGTTTCGTCCCTAAGAATGAAAAAAAGCGTCTTTGCCGAGGGGTCTTCGAGAACGGGCTCCAGATGAAGGATCTTGCCGTCGAGCAGGAACATGGCGAGGCCCGGCGCGGGCAGTTTGAGCGTGGTGCCGATCACGGTTGGAATCTCCTCCACCAGCGGCGGATTGAAGGGCACCCACCGTGCCGTAACCAGGTATTGTGAATCGGGTGCGTACCAGTTGAGGCCGTGAAAGCTCGACCGCGCCGGCGAATTCGCATCCTTGATGCGCAGCACGTATCGATCGCCGCGCTTGAGCACCACCAGCGACAGATCGTGCCAGGCGATTGTCGAGGGGTTCACGTTGTCCACCACGAGTGAGCCTTCACGTGCCGGTTTGCCGTCGATTGTGAGCTCAGGTGGAAACCCGCCGGAGGGCGCGAGCAACTGGATGGTAACTGCAGAAGTGGGCTTGGTGTTTGTGGGCTTGCCGCTTGAGGTTTGGCCGATGATTGTGAGGAGACCGAGGTGCTCGGGAGCCTGCCCGTGCAGTCTAATCTGGTTGTCTGCGGCAGAGCCTACTGAGTTGATGCCGGGTTTCAGCCATTCGAGTCCAGCGAGCGTCAGCCAACTGTCTGGCGCGGCGATCTCCTTCGCACGCTGAGAGCGCCACTCGCCAAGCTCCTGCTGCCATTGGGTCGATTCCGTTGGGGCGGCGGGCTGGGACGTGGCGGACTGGGCTTGAGCGGTCCGGGCAGTCAGGGACATGATTCCGCAAGCAATTGCAAGCGTCAACGCGAATGCGGATAGACGGGCAAAGCCGCGCATCATTTGTGTAACTCCTGTTCAGCACTCTAAAGCTCAGAGCTGATGTAGAAACAGCCATTTGGAACAACGGAACCCCAGTGCGCGAACCCAACGGCTCGCGGTGCGCACAACCATCTTCCTCCATTCACCGTTTAAGGGCAACGAAACTAAGGTGGCATCGAATGCGTGTGCCCTCGACATTCACAAAAACAGGCCTATCGCTGATTCATCGTTTGGCGTGTCCAAGACAGGTGCCGCCGACGACACCCAACTGGGCCGCCGTCACCTTGACACGGCCATTCGAGCCTACCTACAATCAAATAGGGATACTGTATCTTTTCCTGTAATAAGTGTAGATGAAATAAGCACTTAGCAGGCCAATGTCAGGGTTCCGCCGCGGCTGGGGACAGCGCTTCCAACCGTGTGCTAACCAGGACCGAGAGCAGGGAAGATGCCCGATCAACGCCTCAGTCCGCGTGAGCGGCTGGTGCTGACTGCGATCATCGAGATGTACATCGCCACTGGCGAACCGGTGGCATCGCAGGCACTTGCCCGTTTCTTCGCTGACCGCGAGGGCCTGAGTTCCGCCACCTTGCGCAACGTGATGGCTGTGCTGGGAGAGGCAGGCCTGCTGGAGCAGCCGCATACTTCCGCGGGGCGCATCCCTACCGCTTCCGCCTTCCGCTACCACGTTGAGCAGATTACTCACTCCGGCCAGCTTGCCGCCGGGCAGCAGACCCCGAGCGCCATTCCGGCGGGTAGTTCACCCCTGAGCGACGCCCGCCGCGGGCAGATTGAAGAAAGCTTCTCCGGCGTCGCGAGCAGCCATGAGTATCTGGAACGGACCTCCCATGTACTGGCGCTGATCTCGAGCGGGCTGGGCATCGCTCTTGCCTGCTCCACCGAAGGACAAGTGCTGGAACACATCCACTTCTCGCGTCTTTCGACGGGCAGGGTGCTGGCAGTGCTGGTCACACAGGCCGGAGCGGTGCAGGATCGCGTGCTCGCTTTGGACAAGGAACTTACACACCTGGAACTCGAAACCGCTGCCAGGTATCTGAACGAGAACTTTCGCGGCTGGCCGATTGAGCGGATTCGGGCCGAAGTTGCCCGCCGCGTGGACGTCGAGCGGGAGGCCTATCGCGAGATGCTGGCCTCCGTTGAGGAACTCTGCCGCAAGGGCGCGCTGGCTGCTGGTGAGACCGGCCCGATGCTCTTCGTCGACGGCATTGCCAACCTGATTTCCAGCGAATTGGACCGCGAGCGGCTGCGCCAGATGCTGCTTGCCCTCGAAGCCAAGCAGCGCTTGGTTGAGTTGCTCAACGCCTATGTAGACGGCCGCCAGCAGGAGGTTCGGGTTGTGGTTGGACTCGACGAAGCCTCTCCTGCCATGCAGGACCTGGTGCTGATCGGTGCCCCGGCGCGGCTGGGTGAGACTAACCTTGGTACGGTCGCAGTAATCGCACCCACGCGCATCCAATATCAGGAGATGATTCAGGCCGTTAGCTACATTGCACGGCTCTCCGAGCGCCTCCTCGAAATTCCCGCCGATTAGGCCGGTCCGGCGACTCCGAATTGAGATTGGTTTAGTTCCGGGACGGGTCTGCGACCTGCGGCGAACGCGGCGGCCCTGAAGAAAATACAATGGAATCAGGCGCTGCCGATTTCTTGAGACAATGAATAGAGATATGCAGAGGCAGGAGACAGATTTGACGGAGTTGGAACCCCTTGAGATCACTTCCGGGACCGCACAGGGCGGGCTGGCGGAAGAAGCCAGACAGGAATCCGCGGCAGACGGCGAGATTTCGCCGGGCTCGGCTGAGCCTATTGGGGCAGGCGAGCCTGTTTCCCGCGCGGAGTTTGACCAGTTGAAGGCGGAACGCGATCAGTTGCTTGACCGCATTGCCCGGCTGCAGGCGGAGTTTGAAAACGCCCGCAAACGCGCCGAGCGTGAGCGACTGGAATTTCGCGACTACGCTACCGGCAATGTGGTGGAGCAGTTTCTGCCCGTGCTGGACAACTTCGAGCTGGCGCTGAAGTCGACCGGCACGGCTCACCAGTTGCGCTCCGGCGTTCAACTCATCGTGAAGCAGATGGAAGATGTTCTGCGGCAGATGCAGGTGATCCCGGTTCCCGCAGTGGGCGAGGCCTTCGATCCGCGCGTCCACGAGGCGCTGGGCTCTGTGGAGCGCGATGACCTTCCCGACCAGCATGTGGCGGAGGAGATTCGCCGCGGCTACAAGTTGCGCGAGCGGCTGCTGCGTCCCGCGATGGTGCGCGTGGCCCACAATCCAAAACAGACAAGCGAGTGAGATCCCAAAGCGGAAGAGCGAGTGAGTTTGAATCGCAGACGAGAGAATGAGTTCAAATACTAGAGTGAGCAAAGCAGATTATTACGAAGTTCTCGGCGTATCCCGCGACGTGAGCGACCAGGAATTGAAGAGCGCGTATCGCAAGCAGGCGCTCAAGTACCATCCTGACCGCAACCCGGGCGATCATACGGCTGAGGAGAAGTTCAAGCAGGCCAGCGAAGCCTACCAGGTACTGAGCGACGCCGACAAGCGCGCCGCCTACGACCGCTACGGCCATGCAGGTCTGGGCGGGCAAGGCTTCGGCGCAGGCGGCCCCTTTGCAGGTGGCGTGGATATTGGCGACATTTTCGGCGATCTGTTCGGCGAGATGTTCTCCATGGGTGGCAACCCGCAGCGCGGTTCACGTCAGCAGCGCGGTGACGACCTGCGCTTCGACATGACCATCAACTTTGAGGACGCATTTTTTGGCACCGAGACCGAGGTGAGGATTCGCCGCCTTGAGACCTGCGCGGCGTGCAAGGGCCGAGGCAGCGCATCAGGACGCGGGCCTACGGTTTGCAGCCAGTGCCAAGGGCGCGGCCAGCTTCGCTATCAGCAGGGCTTCTTCTCAGTGGCTCGCACCTGCGGCGCATGCGGCGGCCTGGGCTCGGTTATCAGCGATCCCTGCACAACCTGCCGCGGCGAAACGCGCGCCACCAATGAGTTCAAGCTCAATGTAAAGGTCCCTCCGGGCGTGGAAGATGGAACCCGCATCCGTTACGCGGGCGAAGGCGACGCGGGCCGCGGCGGCGGTCCCAAGGGCGATTTGTACGTGGTGCTTTCGGTTCGTCCGCACGACTTTTTTGAGCGGCACGGACACGACCTGCACTGTATCATCCCGGTCAGCTTTCCGCAGGCGGCGCTGGGCGCGGAGTTCGAGATACCGGGCATCGACGGGCCGGTGAACCTGAAGATTCCCGAGGGCACGCAGAGCGGTAGGGAATTGAAGGTGCGTGGACGGGGCGTCCCGTACCTGAACGAAAAAGGCCGCGGCGATTTGATCGTCAGGGTGATCGTGCAGATTCCGAAGAAGCTGAGCCGCGCCCAACGCGAGTTGGTGGCGAAGTTGTCGGAGACTATGACGGTGGACAACAATCCCACGTCACCTGGGCTGATTGAAAAAATGAAGGATCTGTTCAGCTAGAGCAGGTCCTGCTCGTTCTCAACACAATTAGCTTTCCTCAAGCACGGTCGCGTCGTCGGACGGTGCGCGGTAGCGTGCATCGGTGTCAGGCGCCGAACTGGCGCAGATGATGGTCGAGATGTTTGTACATCAGGATCGCCCACTCGTCTGGCGTCAGCCGTCCAAAAAATGTGTGGGGATGGGTTGTGCAACCCTTCGGACCACCTGCGGCAAACCTGTCGACCAGAGTACACAATCGCTTTTGTTCCGGTGCCAGATCCCGGTCGTCCTTCACGATTAGAGTCTTTGCCGTCGGCGAGTTCCGGCGCATTGGTTCGTTATCCCCAAGTACCTTTCCCTTGATTATCCGCCCAATGATGCTCCCGATGAACATCTGCGGTGGAAAGCTGTCACCCACAGCCCACTCCATGCTCCCTGAACAGTGCGCGAGCGCCTGCGCGGCACTCATGGTGCCCCACTGCCGCTCGTTACCGAGGCCGAGGCCCGATATGCGTTCCTTCACTTCTTCGACTGTTGTTGCTTCAAATAGGTTATTCATCCAGAAAGTCTCCAACAAACAACTGCCCACAATCAAGAGGGTTGTGGATCTTGAGTCTGCGAAGGACGAGCGGTGATTAAGGAATGATTCGCGGGTCGGAAAGATCGGCTGGCAAAACGCTCGATCCTATACCATGGGGGTGCGCGGGCTCGAAGTGCGCTGAGCTATCCCCGGGATTTTACAAAGGAGTATTCATGCGTCGCCGATCTTTTGTTGCTGCACTTCCGCTGGCCGTAGCAGGTACGCTTAGCGGGCTTCACGCCGAGGCTTCAGAACAGGACGGGGCTGCGATGAGGAAAGCCGATTCGGATGCGGGATTGCCCAAGTTTCAGCCCGCGGGCACGGAGCGATTCTTGCGGCCCGACGTGCATGCGGGCGACCGGCCATCGGGGGCAAGCTTTGCTAGCCGATCGGCGGCGATGGGACGCTCGGGCGCGGCAGGAACGGCACATCCGATTGCGACTCTTACGGCAATTGAAACGCTGAAGCGCGGCGGCTCGGCGGTGGACGCCGCGGTTGCGGCGAATGCATGTCTTGGTTTCCTGGAGCCGACCAGTTGCGGGCTGGGCGGCGACTGCTACGCGATGATCTGGGATCCGAAGCTGGGCAAGGTGGTTGGCATGGCCGGGTCGGGGCGCTCGCCCAAGTCGCTCACCCTTGAGACGGTGCGGCAGCGCGCGGTGAATGGCGTGATTCCGAAGTTTGGCGCGGTTGCGGTTTCGACGCCCGGGGCACTGGATGCGTGGTGGACTCTGCATCGGCGGTACGGGCGGCTGAAGTGGGAAGAGATTCTGCAGCCGGCGATAGCCTTGTGCGAGGAAGGCGTGCCGGTGCCGCAGATTATCGGGCACTACATTGGCGCCAATTTGGCGGCGTTTACCAAGCCGGGCTCGGGCGTGGAGGAGACGGCGAATGCGGTGCATACGTTTGCGCCAAATGGGCATGCGCCGCGCGAGGGCGAT
>DASYZU010000019.1:0-1647 GCA_035945795.1 Occallatibacter sp. | reverse complement strand
CTTCTATACGGAGGTACTGGGCTTTGCCAAGAAGACCGATGTCAGGCAGGGCCCATATCGCTGGCTGACCGTGGCCTCGCCCGAGGAGCCGGACGGCACTGAGCTGCAGCTGGCGCTGAACGACAACCCCGCAGCCAAAGCCTATCAACAGGCGCTCTTTCAACAGGGCCAACCCGCGGCCATGTTCTACACCGACGACATCAAGGGCGACTACGAGCGGATCAAGGCCCGCGGCGCCGAGTTCACGATGCCGCCCACCGATGTGACCGCCTCGACCATTGCGATGCTGAACGACACCTGCGGCAACCTCATTCAGCTCACCCAGCTGGCACGCTATTAAGGGCGGCCGTTCAGCAGGATAGCAGCGTGGAATCTGTGTTCGAAATCATTGCGGAGCCGAACCGCCGGGCGATCTTGAGCCTCCTGGTTTCCTCACAACAGTCGGTGGGCGAGATCGCGCGTCAGCTTCGTATGCCGCAGCCGACTGTGTCAAAGCATCTGCGCGTGCTGCGCGAGGCTGGCTTCGTGGAATCCACGGTGGACGCACAGCGCCGTCTCTACCGGCTGAAACCGGAACCACTGCAGGAGGTGGATGCCTGGCTGGCTCCGTTCCGTCGGTTCTGGTCCGCTCACGTGGATGCTCTCGAACGCCACCTCGACCGCATGGATCAATCAACCCCAACAAAAGAGTAGACAAGGAGAAGACGATGACCGATCGCGAGCAGTATACACCGGGTCCGGCCAGGGGGGCGCAGGTACGAAAGGACGGAGAGAAGTGGACGCTCATTCTCGTCAGAGAACTGCACCACTCGCCGGAAAAAGTCTGGCAGGCGCTTACCAACCCGGCGCATCTGCGCGAGTGGGCTCCCTTTGAAGCCGATGGGAGCCTGGGTACGGTTGGAACCACGGTGAAGCTCACCGTGGTGGGAGCGCCCACGCCGCAGGTTTTCGAAACAAGAGTGATGCGAGCCGACGCGCCATCGGTGCTTGAGTACAACTGGGGTGGCAACGATATCCGGTGGGAACTCGAAGCCACAGGTCTCGGCACGCGCCTGACGCTGTGGCACAACTTCGATCGCCGCTTCATCTCATGGAGTGCTGCCGGGTGGCACATGTGTCTCGATGTTCTGGATCACCTGCTCAGCGGAACTCCCATCGGCCGCATCGTTGGTGGCGAGGCGATGAAGTTCGGCTGGCAACGGCTCAATGCGGAGTACGCCCAGCAGTTCGGTATCAAAGCTCCGAGCTGGCCACCCAACGTCGCCCAATCCTGAGGCTGCCTGTGGAAATCATTCTGGCGAAGCCGAACACCGATCTCAGATCGGCCTGAACCTGTTCGCCTTCATCCCGGAACTGGTGTTCGCCTTCATCCCAGAAGCGGCCCGCACTGGAAGGGAACGCAGTCGCGGCGGCTCTGAGCCTCCAGCTGACAGAAACGCAGAGGGGAAAGCTTACGTCCAGCAGGAGGGGTATGTAGGGAGACCGCTTCGGCAACTCCAGCTGACCTGTTCAGAGCTGATCATACACTTTCGCTAGGGCTACCTTGAGTTGCTGCTGAAGCTTCTGATTCTCTGCTTCTAATTCTTTGATGCGGCGATCTTTGGCAAGGATGACGAGGTCGCGGCTGGCATCAGTTTTGCCAACGGG
>DASYZU010000018.1:0-41392 GCA_035945795.1 Occallatibacter sp. | reverse complement strand
GATGATCCTGCGGAACACGCTGCTCCAACGATACGTAGCTGAACATCCCGGCCTGTACTCGCTCGTCTCCACGCATGACTATTAGACGACAGACTTCAAAACGTCGTCGCAGGACGGTACCTATTTCAACAAGTTCCTAGGGCTGCGACGCCTGATTGACTGCGATGGCGGGTGCCCCAAGTCCCAAGGAAGTGAATCGCGCCACTGAAGGTGGGTGCCCCGGATCCCTCACATTTGGGGACCCGGGAGACCGCAAGCCCCAACCGGACCATTCCAGAATTTCTGACGTTCCGGTTGTATTACCGCCAATTCGGACATTATGCATTCCCAGGTCTCAAAACCAAGCCCAGGGTCACTGAGAGTTGTTTCTCATCGTCCGCTCACCGACTGCACCGTCCGTAAACACAGAATGATTCCCGCCGACACCAGAAGTGACATCGACATCGTAAAGAATCCAGCCCGAGAATTCCCCGTAAGCGCCTGCAGCCAGCCAATCACCCATGTGCCGATGAACCCTCCGAACGCTCCACAGGTGTTGATCAGCGCCATCACTTCGCCGGCAACAGTCTTCGGTAGAATCTCAGGCACGATTGCAAAGAACGGCCCGTACGGCGCATACATCGCTCCGCCTGCAACAATCAGCGAGACATACGCAAGCCAGAAGTTGCTTCCCGCGGTCATATAAGAGCAGTACAGCGCAACTCCAGACAGCAACAGGAACGGCCACACAAAGACCTTGCGATTAAGCGCACGGTCTGAAAAATGTGCAACCACCAGCATCAGCACTACGGCCAGAAGAAACGGCGCGGCGCTCAACAGGCCAACCGTCTCAATGCCGCGAGTCGATCCCGATCGAATCATCTCCGGAATCCACAGCACCAGTCCGTAAACTCCAAAGCTCCAAAAGGCGTACTGCACGCACAACAGGATTACGCCGGGGACGCGAAGCGCGGACGAGAGATTGGTGAGTGCCGGGAGCACGGTTTGCTCACGCTCCAACTCGGCCTCAAGCTCTCGGCTGCTTTCCTCGCTCAGCCAGGACGCATCGTGCGGTTTGTCGCTGGCAACCAGCACCCAGACAAATGCCCAAATGACTGAGGGAATGCCCTCAAGGATGAACGTCATCTGCCATCCGACCGCCTTGATCAGGTACCCCGTAACGGCCGCCATCCACGTCACGGTGACCGGGTTGCCAAGGATTAGAATCGCATTGGCTCGTGAACGCTCGGTGCGCGTAAACCAGTTGGTCAGCAGGATCAGCATCGAAGGGAAGATCAGGCTCTCCGCCACGCCCAGCAGCAGCCGATCGATCACCAGCAGCCAATAATCCCTGATGACGCCCGTAAGCCCCGACAACACGCCCCAACTGATCAGTGCAAAAAACACAAGCCGGGTTGCGCTCTTGCGCCTCGCGTAGGCGGCCGCAGGAACCTGGAAGAGAAAATATCCCAGAAAGAAGACCGACCCTAGAAACGCCGCTCGCGATTCCGTGATGTTGAGCGATTTGGCGAGTCCAGCCGCGGCCCCAAAACCGAAATTCGATCGCCCAAGATAGGCCAGGCTATAGGTAAAGAACACCACCGGCATCAGGTAAAGCCAGCGGCGGCGCAATCCCCTTTGATGCTTCAACGAATCCTGAAACTGCTCTTCCGGCACACAAGCGTTATAGCATCTCACAGAGCAACAACTCCAACATGGAGCATCCGTCTATACTTGAGGGCGAGTAGAACCTAAGAGCGAAAGGGCCTGCCAATCGCAACCATCACTCTCACGTCGGTGCTCGAAACCCCGGAGCCAAGTCTCCTCAATGTGTCCACGCACGCCCCTGGGCCCGCCGGGCTGTTGCCGCTCTCCGCGGAAATGCTGCTTACCGAACCGTCAGGAAATCTCTTTGGGCTGACTCAGAATGCCGGAATGGGCTGGGATCCGAATCGCCTCCTCGATCCCGAATTCCTGATTCTGAGCACGCATGGCGGCCTTCGCGCAGAAAGCGGAGAAGCCATTGCTCTCGGCTTCCACACCGGGCACTGGGAAGTCGGCTTGCTTGTCGCCGAAGCCGCGCGTGAGTTGAAGGTCCTTCGCGCCGTCCCCTTTGCCGGTGCTTGCACCGACCCCTGCGATGGCCGCACCCAGGGCACTGCCGGCATGTTGGACTCGCTCCCCTTTCGCAACGATGCCGCAATTGTCCTTCGCCGCCTCATGCGCTCGCTGCCCACCGGAAAAGGCGTCATCGGCATCGCCACCTGCGACAAGGGTTTGCCCGCAATGATGATGGCGCTGGCCGCCTCGGGCAAAAGGCCATCTGTCCTTGTCCCGGGAGGCGTAACCCTCCTTCCCGAATCCGGAGAAGATGCCGGCAAAGTCCAAACCATCGGCGCTCGCTACGCACAGGATCAAATCACTCTGGAATATGCAGCGGAAGTTGGCTGCCGCGCCTGCGCCTCTCCCGGCGGCGGATGTCAGTTCCTCGGCACCGCTGCAACGTCACAAGTTGTAGGTGAGGCCCTCGGACTCGCCCTGCCCCACACCGCGCTCGCTCCCTCGGGCCAGCCCATCTGGCTCGATGCCGCGCGCCGTTCAGGCCGCGCCATCATGCGTCTGCATCAAATGCAAATTGGCACTGAGGACGTCCTCACCCAGGCCGCAATCCGCAACGCCATGGTCGTGCACGCAGCCTTTGGGGGCTCCACCAACCTGCTGTTGCACATTCCCGCCATTGCGCATGCAGCCAGGTTGCAGCGCCCCACGGTTGCCGACTGGACAGAGATAAATCGCCAGGTGCCGCGCATCGTCGACGCGCTCCCCAACGGCCCTCGCGGCTTCGCAACCGTGCAGGTGTTTCTCGCCGGTGGTGTTCCCGAAGTCATGCTCCACCTGCGCGATGCCAAGCTCCTCGATACATCCGCGAAGACCGTCTCCGGAGAATCGCTCGACACCTGCCTCGATTGGTGGAAACAGAGCCCACGCCGCCATGAATTGCGCCGAGTCCTTCAGGAGCGCGACGGCATCGACCCCGACGATGTAATCATGTCGCCCGCCCGCGCCCACTCGCACGGACTTACTTCCACCATCTGTTTCCCCGTCGGCAATCTCGCGCCTGAGGGCTCGGTCATCAAGGCCACGGCAATCGATCCCTCGCTCGTCGATGGGAACAACGTCTATCGCCACCTTGGTCCAGCCCGAGTCTTCATCTCTGAAGAGTCGGCAATCCATGCCATCAAGAGCGGCCAGGTCACGCTGGGCGATGTCATTGTGCTCATCTGCGGTGGCCCCGCGGGAGCCGGCATGCAGGAGATTTATCAAATCACCGCGGCACTCAAGCAGCTTCCACATTGCAAGCATGTTGCTGTCTTGACTGACTCACGCTTCAGCGGCGTCTCGACAGGAGCGTGCATTGGCCACATCTCTCCTGAGGCGCTCGCCGGTGGACCAATCGGCAAGGTTCAGGAGGGCGACCAGATCGAAATCGTCATCGATCGCAACTCACTCGCCGGATCTGTCCAGCTCGTCGGAGATGCCGATAAAATCTTTGGCGCTGAAGAAGGCTCGATTCAACTCGCTCAGCGGAAGTCTCGTTCTGACTTGCAACCGCATCCGCAGCTTCCTGAAGATACTCGTCTGTGGGCCGCATTGGTGCAGGCCAGCGGAGGCGTCTGGGGAGGCTGCATCTACGACGTCGACAAGATAGTTTCCAAATTGGAGAGACCCGCGTGAAACTCTACCGCACCGGCAACGGACCTTACCTTGAACACGATGGCAGCTACTACCGCGTCCCAGAGCATTCCTGGGATGCGCTCGTGACTCATGACGACTTGCATGGCTATCTTCAATCCATCGTCCGCCACAGCCAGGCCGTCGCAGATCTTTCGTCCGCGCATATTCAGGCGCCCATCGGCAGCCAGGAAGTGTGGGCCGCCGGCGTCACATATTACCGCAGCCGCAGTGCGCGCATGGAGGAGTCGAAATCAGCCGGCGGAGGCGACTTCTACGATCGCGTCTATACTGCGGAGCGTCCGGAACTCTTCTTCAAGGCCACCGCCAGTCGTGTCGCCGGTTCTGGCAGCCATGTCCGCATCCGCAGCGACGCTAAGTGGAACGTCCCCGAACCCGAACTCACGCTGCTCATCAACCAACGCAGCCAGATCATCGGCTACACCGTCGGGAACGATATGAGCTCGCGCGATATCGAAGGAGAAAATCCCCTCTATCTTCCCCAGGCAAAGGTCTATGACCGCAGTTGCGCACTGGGCCCCTGTGTCTTGATCAGCCCTGACGCACTGCCAACTTCTACGCCCATCCGCATCGAGATCTTGCGCAGTGGCGTCGCTGCGTTCTCTGCCAACACCACGCTCGCCGAACTGAAGCGCGCGCCGGCCAAGTTGGTCGAATACCTCTACCGCGATAACAGCTTTCCCTTTGGCGCTTTCCTCATGACCGGCACCGGCATCGTCCCTCCGGACTCCTTCACCCTGGCAAGCGGAGATCGAATTCGAATCACCATCGACCCGATCGGCACGCTCGAAAACGATGTAATTCAAGGAAGCTGAGAGAGGGAACTGTTGGCAACTCCGGAACTCCCTGGAAAGGCTATTGTGCCCAGGCGCCGCTGGCGCATCGCATGGCTGCTCGGAATCGGCGTGCTCGTCAACTACTTTGACCGGGTCAATCTTTCCGTTTCGCACGATGCACTTATTGTTGCTTTCGGAGTTTCAAATATTACGTTCGGATATCTTTCGAGCGCCTACAACTTCACCTACGCTGCTTGCCAGTTGCCGATTGGAGTATTGCTGGATAAGTTCGGCGTAAAGCGCGTAGGAAGATTCGGCATCTTTTTATGGAGCGCTGCCTCCTTTGGCGCGGCAGTTACCCCCACTCTGGGCGGATTGTTTGGTGCCAGGTTCCTCCTCGGGGTGGGAGAAGCTCCTACGTTTCCCGCCAATGCCAAGGCAATTGGATTGTGGTTCCCACCGCAGGAACGCAGCCTGGCCACGGCGATGTTTGACGCGGCAGCCAAGCTCTCCTCCGCAGTCGGAGTGCCCATCATCGGTATCGCATTGCTGTTGGCCGGATGGCGCTGGAGCTTCGCGCTAACCGGGCTCATCAGCGTTGCCTATCTTGTTTATTTCTGGCGCGTGTATAAGGACCCGGACGACGATCCCGGGTTAACTAGGATCGAACGCCACTTGATCGAGGAAACAGTCGAGGGTTCCGAATTACGGAGGCCCGTGGAGGAGGAACAGACTTCGCTCGGCCATCTCCTCATGCGGCGCAAGGTGCTTGGACTAGCCATCGGATTCGGCTCTTATAACTATGTTTTCTATTTGTTGCTCACCTGGCTGCCAAGCTATCTCTCCTTTGCGCTGCACATCGATCTGCTGCATTCGTTTCTTTACACTAGCGTGCCGTGGATATTCGCTACGATCACTGACATTATCGTAGGAGGCTGGCTGGTCGACTTCCTCGTTCAGCGCGGCTGGAATGCGAGCACGGTTCGCAGGATCATCCTCATTGGAGGCACCGCCTGCGGGCTCGGCTTGTTGGGCGCTGCCCAGGCGCACACCGCTACAAGAGCCCTCATCTGGATCAGCATCTCTATCGGTGGGTTAGCCGCTGCAGCACCTGTTGGCTGGTCGCTTCCATCGATGATTGCTGGCCGCAACGACGTCGGCAAAGTAGGCGGCATCATCAACCTTTCCAACCAGCTCTCGGGAATTTCCGCACCCATCATCACTGGATATCTGGTCACGGCGTTCCATTCTTACGCCTGGGCTTTCGGCGTAGCGGCGGTCTATCTCGCGATTGGAATTGCGGCCTATATCTTCATGCTCGGCAAAATCGAGCGCGTCCCCGACCGGCCTCTCGATAAGCTGCAGGCGAATGCTCAGTGATTCTGCAGTACGCAGCGGCGTCTGGTCTAGGCCACGCTCCGCGTCACTAATCGCGCTACAACTTGCCTCCTGCTGCGTCTAATGCCTGTCGGGATAATCTCCCATGGGCATGACCATTCGATTGCATCTGGTGTGACCAATCTGGTGCATTGCCCGGAATTTTGCGCTGCTGTAACACTGCATGATGCACAATAAATGATCAGGGAGAATCCGCCGTGCCGCGCATCCACTTTCACCAGCAATTGGCCGAACTCAAAGACAAGCTCATGGCCATGGCCGCCTTGGCGCAGCAGGCGGTCGAAACTGCGGTGGACGCCTTTCTGCAGCGCGACAAGGGCCTGTGCAAGTTCGTAAAGCAGAACGAAGCCGCTATCAACACCGCGCAGCGCGAATTGGATGAAATGGCATACGAACTGCTCGCCAAGGAACAGCCCATGGCCATCGACCTTCGCTTCATCCTGGCGGTCATCAAGATC
Organism: Occallatibacter sp.; assembly: GCA_035945795.1. Lineage (GTDB taxonomy): Bacteria > Acidobacteriota > Terriglobia > Terriglobales > Acidobacteriaceae > Telmatobacter. Next base: position 35,028 of record DASYZU010000018.1, on the reverse strand, counting down.
AACGGCGACCTGGAACGGATCGGCGACCAGTCCATGGGCATCGCTCGACGCACAAAAGAGATCCTGAACATGGAAGAAGTCGACCTGCCCGTCGACTTCGCAGCCATGGGCGAGTTTGCCGGTCGCATGATCCGCTCGGCGGTGCAGGCGCTGCTCGACGGCGATGCACGCCTGGCAGACTCGGTTCGCGAAATGGATGACGAGATCGACCGCATGAACCGCCGCGCACACGCCGACCTGCTCAAACTCATCGAGGAGCAGCCGCAATTCACTCAGCAAGCGATGAAGGGCATTCTTGTAGCGAAGAATCTGGAGAGGATTGCCGACCACGCATCGAATATTGCGACTGACGTAATCTTCTGGATTCGCGGCGCCGACGTCAGGCATCAGCTAAGCATGTCGATGGATTGATTGCAGCCGGATCGGCGCCGTCCAAAAAACCGCGGAAACAGAAAAAGCGGAGCATTTCACGAGCGAAATCATGTCGTGGAATGCTCCGCTTTACTTCTTCCCGCGCTAGGGAATTTTCGATCTTCAGTGTTACCGGAACTTTGGGTGCCCCATCCTTTGTGCGCTTTTCGCACAAAGAGTGGGAGACAGCAGATATCCACTTCGATCGAAAGCCATTATTCGGGTGCCCCAGGTCTCGATTTCGAGACCTGGGATACAGGAAAAGCTCTAAACACCAATCACAGCGCAGAGTTCCTTCACCGCGGCGGCGCTCTTCTTGAGTGCTGCATCTTCTTCCGGCGTCAGCTTGATCTCTATAATCTGCTCGAGTCCCGCTGCGCCCAGCTTGCAGGGAACGCCGATGTAGAAACCGTCGATGCCGTACTCACCCTGCAGATACGCGGCGCAGGGAAGAATTTTCTTCTTATCCTTCAGAATGGCCTCTGTCATCTCCACAGCTGCTGCCGACGGAGCGTAGTAGGCGCTCCCAGTTTTGAGATGCTTCACGATCTCGGCGCCGCCGTCGCGAGTGCGCTGCACAAGCTCTTCCAGGCGTTCTGGGGCGATGAGTTCGGTGATCGGTATGCCGGCAACGGTCGAGTACCGCGCCAGCGGAACCATCGTGTCTCCGTGCCCGCCAAGCACAAACGCGGTCACATTCTCAACGCTCACGTTCAACTCCGCCGCGATGAAGGTGCGGAAGCGCGCCGAATCCAGCACGCCGGCCATGCCGATGACCCGCTCGCGGTTGAAGCCTGCTTGTCGATAAGCGGCCTGGGCCATGGCGTCCAGCGGATTCGAGACGATGATGAGAATCGACTCGGGCGACTGCGCAACCACCTTCGAAACCACGTCCGACATGATCTTGAAGTTGGTGTGCAGCAAGTCGTCGCGGCTCATGCCGGGCTTGCGTGGAAGACCCGCGGTAATGATCACAATGTCCGAGTTGGCCGTGGCCGCGTAGTCGTTGGAACCAACGACACTCACGTCGCGCTTCTCGATAGGCAGCGCTTCCAGCAGGTCCAGCGCCTTGCCCTGCGGAACGCCTTCCACAACGTCGATCAGCACCACATCGGCAAGTTCCTTGGCCGCGATCCAATGCGCGGCCGTAGCGCCCACGTTGCCGGCGCCCACAATGCTTACTTTCTTTCTCATGTTTATTCTCCTGGTTATCAGTTATCAGTTGTCTGTTATCAGTTATCAGTTGTCAGTTGTCAGCGAAAGGCACTTGGAGGTCTTGAGCGACTCCAGCATGCCGTAGAGCATTTTCCCTACCTCATGCGAGAGTCCATCCGCCTCATCCAGCAATTTCGGGTAGCCCATCTTGAGTGAAAGAGCGGTTTCAATCTGTGTTTGCAACTCGAAATTTGAACCACGTGCTATACCCAAAAACTGCTTGAACTCGCCTGTGCTTAGCCGTCCTTGCCTTTCTGCAATATTGCTCGAAATGGAGACGGCTGAGCGCATGGCTTGGTTCATGAGGCCGTATAGTTCCCCGCGTGGGAAGTCACGAGTCAAGCGGTAAATGGCGACTGCCAGTTGCATCGCGCGCTGCCAGACAAGCAAACCTCGAAACGAATTCCCCATAGGAACGCCACGTTCCTTCCACGCGAAATCTGATCACTGAAGACCGATCACTGACAACTCATCACTGTCAACTGTTCACTGCACACTGTCCACTGTGCTTACATGTTGCCGATGATGCGCGTTGCAAACTCGCTTGTGCCCACCTTGGTAGCGCCGGCGGTTTGGCGTTCAAAATCATAAGTGACGAACTTCTGCAGAATCGTCTTCTCCAGCGAATTCTCAATTAGCTTCGCCGCTTCCTTCCAGCCAATGAAATCCAGCAGCATCACGCCCGAAAGAATCACCGACCCGGGATTGATTACATCCTTGTCGGCGTACTTGGGAGCCGTTCCGTGCGTAGCCTCGAAGACAGCGAAGCCATCGCCAATGTTTGCGCCCGGAGCGATGCCGAGTCCGCCCACCTGCGCCGCGGCTGCGTCGGAGATGTAGTCGCCGTTGAGGTTTGTAGTGGCCAGAACGCTGTAGTCTGCCGGCCGAATGATGATCTGCTGAAAGATGGAATCGGCGATGCGGTCGTTGATGAGGATCTTCGACTTCCATGCGCCGTTGCCGTGGCTCTTGCCGATCGAGTCCAGCACGCCCTTGATCTCTGCGTAAATGGACTCGCGGAAAGCAGGATTACCAAATTCGAGGCCGGGTTCAATCAACGCGGCATTCTCTTCAATCGAGATGCCGGGGTTCGAATCCACGTTGCCCAGAATCCAGCTCTCGCGCTCGGTCACTGTCTGATCGCGGAACTCCTCCACGGCAACTTCATAGCCCCACTCGCGGAATGCGCCCTCAGTGAACTTCTGAATATTTCCCTTGTGGACCAAAGTGACGGTCTTGCGCCCCGATTCCAGCGCGTGGCGAATGGCGTACCTCACCAGCCGCTTGGTGCCGAAGATCGAAATCGGCTTGATGCCCACACCGGAATCTTCGCGCACCTTTTTCTTGCCGCCCTTGAGCAGGTCGTTGTTCAGGAAATCGATCAGCCGGGCCGCGTCAGCCGAACCCTGCTTGAACTCGATGCCCGCGTACACGTCCTCGGTGTTCTCGCGGAAGATCACGATGTCCACCTGCTCGGGGTGCTTCACCGGGCTGGGCACGCCCTGGTAGTAGCGCACCGGCCGCACACAGGCGTAGAGGTCAAGCAACTGGCGCAGCGCCACGTTCAGCGAGCGAATGCCGCCGCCCACCGGCGTGGTCAACGGTCCCTTGATGGAAACGCGCAGGTCGCGAGCCGCGGCCACCGAGTCATCGGGCAGCCAGGTCGAGAACTGGCGGAACGCCTTCTCGCCCGCGAATATCTCAAACCAGCGAATGGCGCGCTTGCCGCCGTAGGCCTTCTCCACCGCTGCGTCAAAAACGCGCTGCGAGGCCTTCCAGATGTCGCGGCCTGTGCCGTCGCCTTCAATGAAGGGAATGATGGGATTGTCGGGGACTTCGAACTTGCCATTGCTGTATTCGATGGGCTTGCCGTTTTTCGGCAATTCCAGCCCGTTATAGGTGGTTTGCATGATTTTTGTGGATTTCCTTCCCTGCGTGGCTTTAAGGAAGAGGCTAACACCTGCAAATTAGGGGTGGCAATCTGGGGTCTGGCCGGGCTCAGCGGTAATCTCTGTCGCTTTCGTGCCTCAGGCCGTCGCCATCGAAGCGCGGAATGCCGAAGTGGCCGCGCAGGTGTAGCAGGTCCACCGGGCTCAAATTGCCCGCCACGGTGACAAGCGTCAGGCTCTTCGGCGTTTCGGCGAGCACCACCGCGCCACGCACGTTTACGCCGTCCAGCACCAGCCACACGTCGGCGGTCCCGTTGTGCACCGGCCCGCCGGAGTTGTTTGTCGTCACCAGGTGCTTCCAGCCGCGCAGGTGGTAGGCCTCGCGCACCGCCTCAACCTCTGCCTCGTCTACCATGCCTGCATCGCCGAATCGCAGCAAATGCACGCTCACGCCATCCAGCTTTCTCACGGTCTGTCTCACGTCTGCGTCGGAATCGGGTATCATGCCGGCTGCCGCGCCAAGCATGTTGCGGTCCAGCGTAAAGTTCGACTTCACGGCGGCCTGCGCTTGCAGCTGCAAAAGCGCGGGCGGCACCCATTCCAGCGGTACCGGGCTGAGCTCTGGTGCCACCGGGGCCGGACCACTGGGGCTTTGCAATGGCTGGGTTGTTTGCGCCAGCAGGCATCCGCAGCCCAGGCCGGCACATAAAACGGGGATTTGAATCAAGCGCACCCAATTGTCCATATAGGTGTGAACGCGGCGCGCGGCAGAAAGTTGCGGCTGCGGTAGGACGGGCCCCTTTTCCACAGATCGGTTCCCCGAGGCGAAAAAGCAAGACGGCCTGGGTCCCAAATTCGTCCGGCGCGCGCTTTCTCCCAACGTGAACGTGGGATGAAATTGCCCGGAAATCCGTTCGAGGCCCCCCGGATACGATAAACTCATGCGGGAACCCTGTAGGCGAAACACAATTTTCAAACCCACGGAGGCTACATAGAAATTGGGAAAAAGCATGGTCCCGAAGAAGATTTTCTTTACCAAGGGCGTTGGCAAACACAAGGAGCGTTTAACCTCCTTTGAGCTCGCCCTTCGGGATGCGGGAATCGCTTCGCAGAATCTTGTCCGCGTCTCTTCCATCTTTCCACCGCAGTGCAAGGTCATTCCGCGCAAGGAAGGTCTCAAGTATCTGAATCACGGCGAAGTGGTTTTTTCCGTCATCGCAGAAAACTCCACCCGCGAGCCGCACCGGCTCATCGTGTCCAGCATCGGCGTGGCCATCCCCGCTGACCGCAACACCTACGGATACCTGAGCGAGCACCACAGCTTCGGCGAAACCGAGGATCAAGCCGGTGAATACGCTGAGGAGCTGGCAGCAGAAATGCTCGCAACCACCCTCGATGTGGACTTCGATCCGGATACCAGTTGGGACGAGAAGAAGGAGATTTATCGCATCTCCAACAAAATTGTCCGCACCAGCAACATCACCCAGTCGGCCGTCGGCGACAAGCGCGGAAAGTGGACCACGACGATTGCTGCCGCGGTGCTCATTCTGGAAGAGTAATCGCACTTGAAGAACGACCGAGGCCAATCCCGCCTGTCGGGGTTGGCCTCGCTGCATCGTTGAATAGGATTGTTTGCGACGGATGTCCTTCCGTCTGTTTCACAAATGCTCCGTGCCCCATCCTTTCGCCTTTTCTCTGGCGAAAGGATGGGAGACCACAAATCTCAACCATTCCCCGGCCGCGGTGAAGAAATTTTCGGCATATGACAAAACCTCGTAAATACCGTGTAGGCCTCGTGCAAATGCGCATGGAAGCGGACCCGGAGGCAAACTTTGCCTCGGCCGTGCGCCACATTCGCGAGGCCGCACGCCTCGGCGCAAACATCGTCTGCCTGCCCGAGCTTTTCCGCACTCAATACTTTTGCCAGCGCCAGGATATTCACCTCTTCGATCTGGCCGAGCCCATTCCCGGCCCATCCACCGAGCATCTGGCTGAGGTGGCCCGCGAAACCGGCGTCTCCATCATAGCCTCGCTCTTTGAGAGCCGTGCGCCGGGCCTGTACCACAACACCGCAGTCACCCTGAACGCCGGTGGCGACCTCGCCAGCGTCTATCGCAAAATGCACATCCCCGACGACCCGCTCTACTTCGAGAAGTACTACTTCACGCCGGGCGATCTGGGTTTTCAGGCCGTGGACACGGATTTTGGCCGCGTGGGCACGCTGGTCTGCTGGGACCAGTGGTACCCCGAAGGCGCGCGCCTCACCGCGCTGCAGGGCGCCGAGGTGCTGTTCTATCCCACCGCCATCGGCTGGCACCCGGCCGAGAAGGACGAGTTCGGCGCCGCGCAATATGACGCCTGGCAGACAATCCAGCGCTCCCACGCCATCGCCAATGGAGTCTACGTTGCCGGCGTAAACCGCGTAGGCCTCGAGCATGGCGAGGTCAAATTGGCACACGGCGACGTGCTCGGCAATCGCGCCAGTGGGCAGGGAATCGAGTTCTGGGGCGGCAGCTTCCTCGCCGACCCCTTCGGCCGCATCATCGCCAAAGCCTCGCACGATGCTGAAGAAATTCTGCTCGGCGAAATCGACCTCGGCCTCATTGAAGATACGCGCCGCAACTGGCCCTTCCTCCGCGACCGCCGTATCGATGCCTACGCGCCCATCGCAAAGCGCTTTCTCGATCCCGTCAAGAAGCGGTCCAAATCCGGAAAGCCAATCAAGTCCGGAGAGAAAAAGTAGTCATGCCCGCAGCCACGCCGCACGCACAGGGCTACCGCATGCCCGCCGAGTGGGAGCCGCACGAGGCCACCTGGCTTGCCTGGCCGCACAATCCTGAAGACTGGCCTGGCAAATTCCAGCCCATCCCCTGGGTTTATGCCGAGATCGTGCGCCTTCTCTCCGCACGCGAGCGCGTCCAAATTCTCGTCGAAGATGAAAAATCCCAACAACGCGCATCCTCGATACTTGACCGTGCCGGCGCCAATCTCGATCGAGTCTCCTTCCACCTCTGGCCCACAGACCGCAGTTGGACGCGCGACACTGGACCCATCTTCGTCCGAAACGCGGAAGGCCGAGTAGGCCTCACTAACTGGCATTTCAACGGCTGGGCCAAGTATCCCAATTGCCACCTCGACAACCAGTTCCCCGGCCGCGTGACAGAACTGCTCGGCCTCCCCGCCTGGCAACCTTCCATCCAAAACGAGAACGGTGCAAAGCACAGGCTCGTCCTCGAAGGTGGCTCCATCGACGCCAACGGCCAGGGCATCCTGCTTACCACTGAAGAATGCCTGCTCAGCGAGGTGCAGCAGCGCAATCCCGGCGTCAGCCGCACGCAACTGGAGCAGGCCTTTCACGACTATCTCGGCATCGACCAGGTCCTCTGGCTCAACCGCGGCATCGTGGGCGACGATACCCACGGCCACGTCGACGACATCTCGCGCTTTGTTGCGCCCACCACCATCGTCACCGCCGTCGAGCCAGCCACCGGCGACCCCAACCACTCGCCCCTCGCCGAAAATCTTGCTCGCCTCAAAGCTGCGCGAACCCTCGATGGCAAACCATTCAACCTCATCGACCTGCCAATGCCCCGCCCGGTCGTCTTCCGTGGCCAGCGCCTTCCGGCCAGTTATGCAAACTTCTACATCGCCAACGGCCTCGTTCTGGTCCCCACCTTCCACGACCCCAACGACCGCATAGCCCTGAACATTCTTGCTGAAGTTTTCTCAGACCGCGAAGTCATCGGCATCTACTCCGTCGACCTGGTCTGGGGCCTCGGCACGCTGCATTGCATGACGCAGCAGCAGCCGGCGGCATTAGCATTGTGACCATGATTGACGATCCGGTTGGCGATTTCGACACCATGCAAGCCGCACTCGCCCAGGCGCGTCAGGCCGCCGCAGCCGGCGAGGTGCCCATCGGCGCCGTTGTACTCCACAACGGAGAAATCATCGCCGCCGGCCAGAACCGCGTCTTGCGGGATTTGGATCCCACGGCCCATGCTGAAATCGTGGCTATGCGCGCCGCCGCGGTAGCCCTCGGTAACTACCGCCTCCCCGGCTGCACTCTTTACGTCACGCTGGAGCCCTGCGCCATGTGCGCCGGAGCCATGATTCACGCCCGCCTCGACCGGCTCGTCTTCGCCGCCGCCGATCCAAAGGCAGGCGCGGCCGGTTCGGTGCTTTCCGTCCTCAACCATCCCCAGCTCAACCACCAAATGCAGGTAGAGCAGGGAATTGGCGCAGCAGAGTCGGCCGAATTGCTACGCAGCTTCTTTCGCGAACGCAGATCGCCTTAGAGCATTCTGGCTGTGACTGAAATGTGGGTGCCCCATCCTTGGCCCGTCTTTGTTTTTTGCGCCAAGGGTGGGATAGCACAACTCCCGATTTGCCCGAACCGCCAAGATCCTCAGTTCCTCGTCAACTTCCTGATCCGCTCCGCCTCCGCCGGCCACTTCGAAGCCAACTCCGCATAACTCCCGCTTCGATAGTCCGTAAAGTCGAACCCCGGCGTCACCGTACACCCGAGGAGCGCAACCTTCCCCTCGCCAATTAGCCGCGTCCCCTGCCATACCCCGGCCGGCACAACCAGTTGCACTTGTTGACCTGCCTGCAAATCTCGTCCAAGAGTAAAAAGCGCGGAGCGCCGCCCATCCGGGTAAAGCTGCAGCATCTCCACCGGGTCACCGAGATAAAAGTGAAAAATCTCGTCCGAATCCAGCACATGCATCTCTGAGAAAGTCCCCGGCTCCAGCAGGTAATAAATGGCCGTGCTCTGCGCCCGCAGCCCGCGCGGCAACTCCAGCGTTCCAGCCGAAGTGTAGGTCCGGCGATAGAATCCGCCCTCCACAGGATGTGGTTCCAGCTTCAGCAGTTTCTTGATTTCATCGGTGGTCATCATCACAGATGTTATCAGCGCAATCGCAGTAATATGTGCGCATGAACGTTCAGGTCTATACGGCTTCATGGTGCCGCGACTGCCGCGCGGCAAAGGAATTCCTCGATTCCCACGGCATCGGCTACACCGAAATCAACGTAGACGCTAACCCGGCCGCCTCAGCTGAACTGGTGCGTCACGTGGGCAAGCGGGCCATCCCGCAACTGGTCATCGACGGCGAATGGTTTCAGCCCTACAAACCGGGCCGCGGCCTTCTGTTTGATGAGCTTCACAAGCGCCTCGGAATTCCTCGCACCTGAGGCCGTTGCCCTCGTACAATCAAAGAGTTGGCACAGATCGCAGAATCGTGCGTGAGCAACGGAGCCAAAAGCTGGAAGCTGGTAGCGAGCAGCTGCCTTCCAAGGAGATCCGCTTTGATCGAACGCTATACCCGCCCGGCGATGGGCAGCATCTGGACTGAAGACACCAAATACCGCTGCTGGCTTCAGGTGGAAGCGGCTGCCAGCACTGTCCTGGCCGGAGATGGCGTCATTCCCGCAGCCGCCGCCGAAGCCATCGCCACCAAGGCCACCGTCTCCGCCGCCCGTGTTGCCGAGATCGAGGCCGAGGTCAAGCACGACGTCATCGCCTTCACCACCGCCGTCGCCGAGAGCCTCACCGCGCAGGGCCTCGGTGCGGAGTCGCGCTGGCTCCACTACGGCCTCACCTCAAATGATATTGTCGACACCGCGCAGGCCCTCCAGGTTAAGCAGGCTTCGGCGCTCATTCGCACAGGCCTTGCGGCTCTCCAGGCCGTCCTCAAGCGGCGCGCCATCGAGTTCAAGAACACGCCAACCATTGGCCGCACCCACGGAATTCATGCCGAGCCCACCACCTTCGGCCTCAAGCTGCTCAACTGGTATGCCGAGATGGACCGCAACCTGGCCCGCTTCGACGCAGCAGCCGAAGACATGCGCGTTGGAAAGCTCTCCGGCGCTGTCGGAACCTTCGGCCATCTCAAGCCGGAACACGAAGAGCGCATCTGCGCCCGCCTTGGCCTCGAGCCGGCCCCCGTAGCCACCCAGGTCATCCAGCGCGACCGCCACGCCGCCTACATCTCCACCCTGGCCATCATCGGCAGCACCCTGGACAAAATTGCCGTCGAGGTGCGCCACCTGCAGCGCACCGAGGTCCGCGAGGCGCAGGAGTACTTCAGCGAAAAGCAGAAGGGTTCCTCGGCCATGCCCCACAAAAAGAACCCCATCACAAGCGAGCAGATCAGCGGCCTCGCCCGCGTCCTGCGTGGCAACGCCCAGGCCGCATTCGAAAACATCGCCCTCTGGCATGAGCGCGACATCTCGCACTCTTCCGTGGAGCGCGTAATTTTTCCCGACTCCACCATCCTCGTCGATTACCTGCTTGCGAAGACGACAGGCCTCATCGACCGCCTTCTCGTCTATCCCGAGCGGATGAAGAAGAACCTCGAAAGCACCGGCGGCCTCATCTTCAGCGGCCAGTTGCTACTCGACCTGGCCGAAGCCGGCATGTTGCGCGAAGATGCATATCGCCTGGTCCAGTCCCACGCCATGCGCTCTTGGAAGGAGGATTTAGTCTTCCGCGACGAAGTAGCGCGCGATGCGTCCATCACCGCGCTTCTAACCACCGAAAAGCTCCATCGCACCTTCGACTACACCCGCCAACTAGGCAACGTCGACGCAATCTTCAAGAGAGTGCTAGGCGAATAACGCGCCGTAGTCGCATCGTTCGTTAGCCCCGCGCTTCAGCGTGGGGAACAGTTCGCAATTGTAGGAACGGCCAACCACATCCATTTGCTATTCGTCTTGTCCGCGACCGATTCGCTTGCCTATGCCATGCAGAAACTCAAGGGGAGCTCCTCCCGATGGATGGGACATGGCTTCTCCTGGCAGGAAGGATACGGGGCATTCAGCGTCAGTCCTTCCCATGTCCCGGTGGTGAAGAAATACATACAAAATCAGGGAGAGCATCACAGCAAGCGCAACTTCGAAGAAGGGTTTCTTGCCCTCCTGCGCAACTGTGGAATCGAATACGACGAGCGTTGCATCTTCGGGTAATCGGAGCGGGCTCGTCTCTACGGAAACCCACGCTGAAGCGTGGGACTAACTACCGTTGCGCCGATGGTGCGAGCGCCCCGAACTTGAGCGAACTGATCTTCAATTACCGGAGAGCCGGGCGAGTCCGAGGCGGGATAATGCAACGCCGTAGTATTCTTTGGCATTGACGCTAGAAAGCTGGAAGCTGCATCTATGAACCTAACCGTCGCCATCACCGGCGCCTCCGGCGCAATCTTCGGCCGCGAACTCCTCCGCGCCCTCGAAGCCGACGCCCGCGTCTCCCGCGTCCACTTCGTTGCCTCGGAAAACTCCCTCCGGGTCCTCGCCGAAGAGCTGGGCCTCAGCGGCCGCAGCAATCTCGTAGAAAAATTGCTCGATGCTCCACCCGCCAAGACCATCCAACTCTTCGACGCCGACATAGGCGCATCCATCGCCAGTGGCAGCCATCCATCGAACGGCATGATCATCCTGCCCTGCTCCATGGGCACGCTCGCGGCCATCGCCAACGGCCTTGCCAACTCGCTCATCGCGCGCGCCGCCGACGTCACCCTCAAGGAGCGCCGCCCGCTCATTCTCTGCGTGCGGGAAACCCCGTTCAACCGCATCCATCTCCGCAACATGAACCTCGCCGCCGAAGCCGGCGCAGTGATCTTCCCCTGCATCCCCGCCTTCTACAACCGCCCCACTGACTCCACCGAGATGGCCCGCCAATTCGTCGATCGCGTACTGGCCCACATCGGCCTCCCGCAGCCCGGAGCCTATGTCTGGAGGCCCGAAGAATAACGACCTTCTCATTTGATAAGCATTTTCATTGCATTGGCATTTCCCCGATAAAAAAGCCATTCAATCCTTTTGGTTTTGGCGTACAGTACTTGTGCATTCAATCAGAGCCTTCATTAAGGGGGATACTGCATGCGACACATGCTATCACTGATGTGTATCCTTGGCATCTGCTGCGCTTCGGCCGCTCAAACGGGTCAATCATCCTGGACAAATTTGAGCGGGCTGAAGGTTGGGCAGAAGATCCAAGTTGTTGAAATGACCTCGAAGAAAAGTTCAGGGACCTTCCTGGCCGTGTCTGATTCGGCGATCTCTTTCAAGGATGCTTCCGGAGAAAAAAGTGTTCAGAGGCCCGATGTTCGCAGCGTGAAACTCCTGACCAAACGGCGGCTGCGCAATTCTCTCATCGGCCTCGGAGTGGGTGCTGGAGCCGGAGCCGCAGCCGGAGCCGCGTCAGCGCCCAGTGGGTCATTCCTGGGCAAGGAATTCGCGGCCGCATTTCTTGGAGTGGCTGGCGGTTTTTGTGGCACGGTCGTCGGGGTCTTGTGGCCTACGCACAATACGATTTACAGCGTGAGTTCACAGTAGTCCACTCTGAGCACTGCTCCGGAACTTCGGCACTCATTTCAGTTGACAATCGTCCGATTGTTCGCGGGAGCCTGGGGTACTTCCGAGTGGGATGGTGACGGGCGGGCAGGCGCAGCCGGGTCGGGGGTCTTATTGGTTCAATCATCGGTGCTGTGATTTGCACTCATGGCTCGATTGCTGTCTACAGCACAAGCCCAGAATAGCCGGCTCACGCCACGTTCCATTAGATCGGGGGCATTCAAAACATTTGACATGCGCCCCACCGTCCGTCGATACTGCCCTTAATGCCGAACTCAAAGGAACACGGAATTGCGGCCATGGCCATGTGCATGTGTATGGTCTGCGGACCCGTCCGTGCGACTCGAGAGCGGCGAATGCGCTAGCGCAACCGATCTTGAAGACAAACGGCCCGGGTCCTCTAAAGGATGCGGGCCGTTTTTTTGATTCCTGTCGCACCACGCGCACTTTCCCTGCCCACCCAAAGAGCTTAGTTTCACCAGTCAAGTCACACGATGCTGAAGGAGCCAAACATGTCCGAACCGAAGCAGCACCAGCTTGCCACCCTTGCCGTCCACGCCGGCCAGGTCCCCGACCCGGCAACCGGATCGAGGGCCGTGCCCATCTATCAGACCACGTCCTATGTCTTTCAGGACGCCGACCACGCCGCGCGGCTGTTTGCGCTCAAGGAATTCGGCAACATCTACACCCGCATCATGAACCCCACCACCGACGTCTTTGAAAAGCGCGTGGCGGCTCTTGAAGGCGGGGTGGCGGGCCTCGCCACAGCTTCTGGCCAGGCTGCGGAGACGCTCATCGCCACTACCCTTGCTTCGGCGGGAGACGAGATCGTCTCCACCACCTCCCTCTATGGAGGCACCTACAACCTCTTCCATTACACGCTGCCTAAGCTGGGCATCATGGTCCGCTTCGTCGACGCCGACGACTTCGACGGCCTGCGCAAAGCCATCAACAGCAAGACCCGCGCCGTTTACACCGAGACTCTCGGCAATCCCAAACTCGACATCGCGGACATCGAAAAGCTCGCCGCCATCGCCCACGAGAACAAACTCCCGCTGATCATTGACAACACCTCCGCTTCGCCCGCGCTGGTGCGGCCCATTGAGTGGGGAGCGGACATCGTGGTCAACTCCGCCACCAAATTCCTCGGTGGCCACGGCACCGCCATCGGCGGCATCATTGTCGATGCGGGCAAGTTCGATTGGGCCGCCTCAGGCCGCTTCAAGGACTTCACCGAGCCCGACCCCTCCTACCACGGCCTCTCCTTCACTGAGGCGTTCGGCCCCCTGGCCTTCATCCTCAAAGCGCGCGTCCAGGGACTGCGCGACACCGGCGCGGCGCTTTCGCCCTTCAACTCCTTCCTGCTTTTGCAGGGCATCGAGACGCTGCACCTGCGCCTCGAGCGGCACTCGCAAAACGCATTGGCCGTTGCAAGGTATCTCGAGAAGCATCCCGGCGTCGAGTGGATCAACTACCCCGGACTTGAGTCGAGCCCCTATTACGCACGTGCGCAGAAATATATGCCCACAGGAAGGGGAGCGCTGATTACCTTCGGAATCAAGGGCGGCTTTGAGGCTGGCAAGAAGCTGATCAACTCGCTTGAACTCTTCTCCCTGCTGGCCAACATTGGCGATGTCAAGTCGCTGGTCATCCATCCCGCTTCGACCACGCACCAGCAACTCTCAGTTGAGGAGCAGGCTTCCACCGGCGTTACACCTGAGTTGGTGAGGCTTTCCGTGGGTATCGAGGACATTCGCGACCTTATCGCAGACCTCGATCAAGCCATCGAAGCTGCCAACGGCCATGCCTCCGCGGGCACAACCGCGGGTCATGCTGCACAATAAGAAGTGATATGACCGAAGCTCGTATCGGGACCAGCGCCGCGCCTGCCGCATCCGCAGGCAAAGCGAAGGTTCTGGATCCCACCTACGAAGGCGACTTTGTGCTCTGTGAGCACTTGTCGCTGGAGTGTGGGCGCACGCTCGCCAATCCGACCCTGCATTACGCGGTCTACGGCCGCCTGAATGCCGCCCGCGACAACGCCGTGCTGGTATGCCATGCGCTCACCGGTTCGGCGCTGGTCGGCTCCTGGTGGCCGGAGATCTTCGCGCCAGGGGCGGTCCTGTCGCTGGAACACGACTTCGTCATCTGTATCAACATGCTTGGTTCCTGTTACGGTTCCACGGGACCAGGCTCGGTGGATCCGGAAACCGGTGAAGCCTACGGGCCCGATTTTCCACTCGTTTCCGTCCGCGACAATGTCCGGGCACAGGCGCTCCTCCTTGATTCGCTCGGAATCCGCCGCCTGCGCCTCGTGTTGGGCGGTTCCATCGGCGGCATGCAGGCTCTGGATTGGACCATCCTCAATCCCGACCAAGTTGAACGGGCGCTCATCATCGGCGTAGCTCCACTCTCGGCCATGGGACTCGCACTCAACCACCTGCAACGCCAGGCCATCGTGCACGATCCCGATTGGGCCGAGGGCCGCTACCTTCCCCAATGTCCTCCCCGGCGCGGCCTGGCGCTGGCTCGCCAGATCGGCATGATCAGCTACAAATCCGTGCCCCTCTTTGAAGAGCGATTTGGCCGGAAACCAAACCGCAATGGCGAGGATCCGTGGGGGTTGGACAGTCAAGAGACAGCGCAGGGCGGCGGCCTGCTCGGCGGCCGTTTCGACATTGCCGGATATCTGGACTATCAGGGCCAGCGCTTTATTGAACGTTTCGATGCCAACTCCTATCTGGCCATCATGCGGGCAATGGACACCTGGGATCCGCTGCGTGGATTTTCCTCGCCAGCTGAGGCCTTCGGCCGAATCCGCGCCCAGCTTAGCTTTGTGGGCATCAGCTCGGATTGGCTGTTTCCGGCCGAAACGGTGCGCAACTTCGCCGATGCCGTCCGTGCTGCCGGCGCCCGGGCCGACTACCGCGAAATGACCAGCGACCATGGCCATGATGCGTTCCTTGCCGAGCAGGCCGACCTCGTTCGGCTGCTGCAATAGGCCACAATGCGGGACCTCGCGCAGCCGGCGAAAAGTGGCCTTTTCTCACCCTATTCCGCTTTTACATATGGTCCGGCCAATCTGACCGGGCGCAGGAACCTTTTCATGCACCCCGGCAGCCTGACCTTTGACAAACTTCCTCTCCAACTTCGCTTGTCACCGGCGGCAGCGGCTTTCTATAATCCTTCCAACACCGCATTGGAAGCTGTGGTATCGTTAATCCGGACCCCGGCGCACAACCTTCATCCTGAACGGTTGTACTTTCCGCCAGCGATGCGTGAATATTGATCTCGATTTTGGAAATTCCCAGGAGCACTGCATGAAGAAGTTAGTCTTGGCATCGGTGATGGCTTTGTCTAGCATTTGCCTCGTCACCGCGCCCACCCTGCGAGCACAGGCTGCACAGAATTCGGACCAGATCACCATTCAAAACCCTGCCGAATTCAATGCATATCAAACAGCAAGCACTCAGACCGATCCAGCCGCCAAATCAAAGGCCCTGGAGGACTTTCTAACCGCCTATCCGCAGAGCGTGGTCAAGAAAGCCGTTCTCGACGATTTGATTGATACCTACCAGAAAATGGGCGATGCCGATAAGCAACTCAGCGCGGCCAGCCGCCTGCTTCAGCTAGATCCCGCCAACATGAAGGCCATCTACATTTCTGTGGCTCTCAAGCGGGGCCAGTGTCTCAAGACCAGCGATGCGCAGGTCTGC
The DNA here is from genome assembly GCA_035945795.1 of Occallatibacter sp. GTDB lineage: Bacteria > Acidobacteriota > Terriglobia > Terriglobales > Acidobacteriaceae > Telmatobacter. Next base: position 19,442 of record DASYZU010000018.1, on the reverse strand, counting down.
GACGATGCTGCAGCTCTTGCGCAAAAAGGTTTGACCGCTCCCAAGGCCGCCGAAGTTTCCGATGCCGATTGGAAGAAGCTGACCGGCGCAACTTACCCAGTCTTTGACTCCGCCATCGCCCTCGATTACATGGTCTCCAAGAAGGACTCCAAGGCAGCCCAGGAAGAATACAAGAAAGAGCTCAATCTCTTTCCGCCGCAGGCGACCACCAGCGGCACCGCCCTCGTTGATACCCTGCAACTGGCCGAAGCGTATGCCAAGCAGGATGCAAGAGACATGGTTCAGGCCATCTGGTTCTACGCCCGCGCCTGGAACTTCGCCCCTCCCGCCTACAAGGCCCAGATCGAGCCTAAGCTCGAGTACTGGTACAAGCGCTATCACGGCAACCTGGAAGGGTTGGATACTGTGAAGACCGCTTCGGCCGCGACTCTCTTCAAGCCCGACTCGTTTACCATTGCGCCTGCACCCACTCCGCCTGAGATCGTTCATAACGTCCTGGCTGCCACTCCCGACCTTACCAAGCTCAACCTCGAGGACAAGGAGTTCATTCTGGCCAACGGCAACAAGGATGACGCTCAGAAACTCTGGGCGGTTCTGCAAAATCAGGCAACCCCCGTCCCGGGCGTTGTTATCGATGCCTCCGCGACAGCGTTGAAGATCACCGTGACCACGACTCCTGCTGCCAAGCCCAAGGAATACTCCGTCAAGCTCACCACTCCGGCCGCTTGCGCCGCCGTTCCTCCGCCTCCCTCTGAGCTCAAGGTCAAGGATGGGCAAGACTACATTCTGGCCAACGGCGTCAAGGCTGATACCGACGCGCTCGGCGACGTTCTGACCGGCGATGCGGCGAAGATCAAGAAGCTCTCCATCGAGCCTGCGGTTGGGTCGATCAAGGTTGCCGTCACTCAGGACTCCAAAGACAGCAAGAACGCCGACTTCATCGTCAATCTGAAGGCGCCCGTTAGCTGCAAGGAAGCTCCCGCTGCCGGATTTGAATACAAACTGCAGCCGGCTGAAGAACTGGATGCCACATACGACACATATACGGCGGTTCCAGCCACGGCCACCAAGGGAGCAACGGCGCAGATTGTGCTTCGTGAGGGATTCATCCAGGCGGAGAAGAAGGCTGCCCCGGCGCACCACCCCGCCGCCAAGCCGGCTGCCGGACACCACCCGGCTCACTAACAGACCCGCCGGTCAGATACCCTGATGGGCTATCTTGACCGGCAGGTAATTTGCTTCTACCGGCGCGTCTCCTGCCACTTCCGGCACGCGTCGCCCGCACAGTATCTCGTTCCTGGGATCATGAGTGGCAGCCTGCATAAGGCTGCCCTTTTTATCTTGATGACATTACTTTCGTAATGACAAGCGTCCGTGGCCAAGGACTTCGTAATGACATCGCCTTCGCGATCACTTGGGCTTAGTTTTGAAAAGGGCGTGGTTTCAGCCGCGCCGTAAGATCTGATCCGGAGGGAGGTGGGGGTTTTAACCCCCGCACGAAGCCACCGCAATGACCGTGGGCTTCAGCCCCGGCGAGCCGCATCCGCAGCCCGCTCACTCCCCAAGTATGATCCGCTGAATCCGCGTGGCGTGCCCGGTCTCTGGATCGCAGGCAACCAGCGCCGCGCACATCTTCGGGTTTCCTTTGGCTGCCTCGAATTTGCCGGGCATGCCGGTTAGAAACCTGTGCAGCACCAGGTCCTTTTCAACGCCGATAATGCTGTCGTAGGGCCCGCTCATGCCCACATCGGTCAGGTAGGCAGTGCCGCCCGGCAACACCCGTTCGTCGGCCGTGGGAATATGCGTATGCGTGCCCAGAACCGCCGTAACGCGGCCATCCAGATGCCAGCCCATCGCAACCTTCTCGCTGGTGGCTTCGGCGTGGAAGTCCACCAGGATCACCTTGGCCTCGATGCTGGCCAGTAACGCATTGGCTGCATGGAATGGGTCGTTGGTCCCGTTCATAAAGACGCGTCCCATCAGTTGAACCACAGCATAGGAAACGCCGCCGCGCGTGATTCCTTCAAAGACGCCGTAGCCGGGAAGGTCCTGCTGCAGATTTGCGGGCCGCAGCACCCGGCGTGGCCGCAACTGGCTATCCTCCGGCACAGAATTCAGGTATTCAATCAGCTCACGCTTGTCCCAAACGTGGTTGCCGGTGGTCAGCACATCCGCGCCCAGTTCAAACAGATCGTCGGCAATCTGCGGCGTCACCCCAAAGCCACCCGCGGCATTCTCGGCATTGATAACAACCAGGTCCACCTCATGCGCAGAGATCACATGGCCAATATGCTCACGGACAATCCTGCGTCCCGCGCTCCCAAAGATGTCACCAACAAACAGAATGTTCAAAAGGACAGCTCCTAGCCTCTAGCCCCTAGCCTCCAGCTTCTACCTAGAAGCTAGGCACCTCATCCCCAGCACAACTCTCAACCAGCCGTGCGCCACGTCCCAGCACAACTATGGGTGCCCCATCCTTGCGTTTTTTCTGGCGCAAGGGTGGGAAAGCACAACCCTCAACCATGAGGTTCTTCTATTCCCTGTTCCCTGGTCCCTATTCTCTGTTCTCTGTTTCTCATCAACGGAAACAGAATCACATCCCGAATCGACTTCGACCCAGTCAGCAGCATCACCAGACGATCCACCCCCAGCCCTTCGCCACCAGTCGGAGGCAAACCGTACGCCAACGCCCGCACATAGTCCTCGTCCATCTGGTGCGCCTCGTCGTCGCCGCGGTCGCGCTCCGAAATCTGCTGCGCAAAACGCTTGTGCTGCTCCACCGGATCGTTCAACTCGCTGAATGCGTTCCCCAGCTCAAACCCTGCTGCAAAAAACTCAAACCGCTCCACGTGCGCCGGATCGTCCGGCTTTGCCTTCGACAGCGGCGAAACCTCCACCGGGTAGTCATAAATGATCGTCGGCTGGATCAGGAACGGCTCCACAACCGCCTCGAAGAGGTTATAGACCGACTTGCCGACCGGCGCGCCTTTCATCGAGTCGTAGTAGACCGCCGTTACCGCGCCCTCGATCGTCTTCAACTCCGAGATGCGCTCCGGCGTGAGCCGCGTCGTCTCGCCGGCGGCCTTCTCCAGCGAACTCATCGCCGCATGAAGTCGTGCCTGCAGCCCCCCGGCGGATTCGAAGGCCGTCAAAGCCGGCTTCGCGCCCGCCTCCTCCGGCCAGAACTCCCGTATAGCCTCGCGCATCGTCAGCCGCCGCCACTTACTCAAATCGATCTCAACCCCGTTGAAGGTCGTGATTGTAGTCCCGTTCACTTCCTGCGCCACAAACTCGATAAGTTCCTCGGTCATCTGCATCAGGTCGTGATAGTTCGCATATGCCTGGTAGAACTCCAGCATCGTGAACTCGGGATTGTGCTGTGTGCTCACGCCCTCGTTGCGGAAGTTGCGGTTGATCTCGTACACGCGATCCAGCCCGCCCACCACAAGCCTCTTCAAGTAAAGCTCCGGCGCGATGCGAAGAAACAGATCCTGGTCCAGCGTGTTGTGATGCGTCTTGAATGGCCGCGCCGCCGCGCCCCCGGCAATCTGTTGCATCATCGGCGTCTCGACCTCGAGATACCCACGGCTGTCAAAGAACGTCCGAAGTGCGCGAAGCACCTTGGCGCGCTTCACAAACACTTCGCGGCTCTCGAGATTCGTAAACAGGTCCACGTAGCGCTGCCGATAGCGCAGCTCAACGTCGGCCAGCCCATGAAACTTCTCCGGCAGCGCCAGCATGGCCTTGGAGAGAAACGTCAGCCGTTCCACGTGAATCGTTAGCTCGCCCGTCCGTGTACGGAACAGGTAACCGGAGACGCCGATGTGGTCGCCCATGTCCAGTAGCTTGTAGAGCGCAAAACCCTGTTCGCCCACCGCGTCCAGACGCACGTAAATCTGCAGCCGTTCGCCCTCCTGCTGAAGCGTCGCAAAGCCAGCCTTGCCCTGTGCGCGAATGGCCATGATGCGCCCGGCAACGGCCACCGTCACCCGCCCAGCCTCCAGTTCCTCGGCCTGTGCCTCTCCCCACTTTGCCCGCACTTCAGGAACGGTGTGCGAGGCAGGAAACTGGTTGGGATAGGCCGCCTGCCCCAGCTTCTCGATCTCTACCAGCTTGGCCTTCCGCAAATCGAAAAGTCCACGTTCAAACTCAGAATCGAACACGCTAATTCCTTCTTTGTGAGCCGTTCTTAGGTCCAACCGTCAGTATAGCGTCACATGCAGGCAGCGATGAGGGCCCGCTGCAGCGTGTCCACCATCACCGCTAAATGTGACTCGTAGAACAAAAATGTCGCTGAACGCGTCTTAATCTTCAGGAGAACCTCTATGAAGCTCAATCCCGGCTTTTTGCTGTTGTGTGCGTCTCTTGCTTTTGGTGCTCAGGCTCGGGCTGCGGTCCTGCCGGATGCCTGCGGCGACGACAAGATTAAATTTGACGTCACCACGCAGAAAGGACAGCCCGCCCCTCCGCCTCCGGCCTCCGGCAAGGCACAGATTGTCTTTATTGAAAACGAAAACCAGATGATCGGACCCTTCATGTATGCCACGGTGCGATTCGGCTTGGACGGAGCATGGGTGGGCGCCGACAACAGCAATTCGTACTTCGCGCTTGACGTAGCGCCAGGGTTGCATCACCTGTGCGCAAACTGGCAAGGAAAGAAGAATTTCGATTTAACGCCCATCATCGCCAAGCCGGGCCAAGTCTACTACTTTGCGGCCCAGGTCACGGTGGAATCCCAGTATTACATTGCCTTCAGCCTTTCCCAATTGAACGACGATCAAGGCAAGTACCGGGTCAAGGTCTGGAAGCACAGCACTTCAAAACCAAAGCCACAGCAGGATTAGTGAACTACCGCGTTTCGCGCTTGGGGATGCTCATCGTGTATAACCACGATGAATGCCCTTCAACCGCTCCAGCCCGCCCTCCAAATCGCGCACCGGGCTCTCCAGCGGCATCAGCGGTCTCATCGAAGCCGAAAAGCTCATGCAGATCGCCTTCGTTATGCCCGCCGCAGTGCTCATCGGCTGGCTTGCCGGTTGGTGGCTGTCTCATCTGCTTCACCAGAAATGGATCGAAATCGTCGGCGTCGTCTTTGGCTGCATCGCGGGCTTGGTTTACGTGATCCAAATGGCGGTATTGGCCGAGAAGAATACCAGTATGGGAGACGAGGCCCAGAATGGGGCCGGAAAGGGAACTCCCACCCCCAAGCCATGACCCAGGAATCTCACCCTATCGTTAACCTCACCAATGAAGATCTCGACGCAATGCTCCGGCGCGCCCTGCACAAAACGCTCATTCTGGGCGTGATATCGTCCCTGGTGGTGCTCATCGGCGCAGGCTGGCGCAGCGGCGCCATGCTTCTCACCGGCACGCTGATCTCCGCCGCCAGCATCCTCGAGTGGCAGCGCTTGGTCCGCGTAATCAACGCCAGAATGGACAAGCAGAAGACCCCTACCAGCGCCGGCGTGGTGGTCCTCTTCTTTGTGCTCAGGCTCGCCGTTTTTGCCGGGGTCATTTATGGTAGCCTGAAGTGTTTCCATGGCTCGGTTGTAGCGCTACTCTGCGGCCTGTGTCTGGCGGTTTTGGCCATTGGCTGGGAAGCAATCCGGTTACTGCGCGACTAGCAGAATCCGGGCCGGGCGAGAAATGGATACACAAGATTGAAACGGGCCCCAGGGCGAATTCAGAAGCGATTGCTGTGAAGCGCGCCCAGGGGCGGAAAGACTCAAGTTTTCATGTCTGAATCGTTTGTACTGACACGTTTGCTGGTGAAGCTCTTCGGCGGCGTCCTGGCCTCCGGAATTCATGCCGTGGGCGTTCCCGCCGATAAGGCGTCAGAACAGGCATCGACCATCCTCAGTGCTTTCTCGCTGGAAATGCTGGTGGTCGCCGGTCTCATCGCCTTCTTCATGATCGTGCGTCTCAGCTTGTCGGTGGAGAAGCCAGGCGCGGCGCAGCACGTCGCCGAAATGATTCACGAAGTTATCGGGGATCAGGCCGAGCAGGTTATTGGCCATGGCTCCGAACGCTTCCAGGCCTATGTCACATGCATCTTCCTCTTCGTATTGGTAAACAATCTGGTCGGCCTCATTCCCGGCATCGCGGCGCCCACCACCATGATGCAGACGACGTTGGGATTGGCGATTCCCACCTTCCTCTACTACAACTACTTCGGCATTCGCGAGCAGGGCGTGGTCGGCTACATCAAGCATTTTGCAGGTCCGGTCTGGTGGATGGCATGGCTCATCTTTCCCATTGAACTCGTCTCGCACGTAGCGCGAATTATGTCGCTCAGCGTTCGTCTTTACGCCAACATGTTTGCCGGAGACCTGGTGACCCTGGTCTTCTTCTCGCTCTTCCCGGTAGGCATCCCGGTAATCTTTCTGGGACTGCACCTGGCCGTTTCACTCATTCAGGCCTTCGTCTTCATGCTGCTGACCATGATTTATTTGTCGCTGGCTGTAGCGCACGAGCACTAAAAAACAGTTCACAGCAACGACGAACTAGGAACTGACAACTAAGAACTGTGAACTGACCAAAGATTCCGCCGGAGAGCGCTTCCGCTCCGGGCCAACGGTAGGCTGCAAAGCGTGAGGGGGCCGGTACGGTGAGCCTCAACCACCCACTGGCAGCCAATCCCAAGGGAAGCTGGAGAACTATGCGGAAACTTCAGTATGTATTCATGGCCTTGGCGGCTCTTTGTTTCGCCATTCCGGCCTTCGCGGATGGTGGTTCAGCCGCCGTCAGTCTGGTGCCAATCGGCGCTGGTTTGGGTATGGGTCTGGCCGCCGGCTTGTGCGGCCTCGGACAGGGCAGGGCGGTTGGTTCGGCCGTCGAAGCGCTGGCTCGTAACCCCGGCGCCCGCGCTGGCATCTTCACCTTCCTGGTTCTGGGTCTCGCCCTGATCGAGTCCCTCACCCTGTTTACCCTGGTCATCGTTTTCGCCAAGATGTAGCCGGGTTCGTTTCGCAGAAATCAAATCGGCCCTATCCGCCCTGGAAACTTCGGAGCGAATGGGGCCGATTTGCGTTGGTGCGATCTCGTTTTTACCGCCCGCCTTGTACCGCCTCTTCCGTTCCCGCGCGCAGCATCTGAATCGCCTCCCGGTAGTCCAGCCCCGCGGGCACGGGTGAATAGCGCGTCAACTGCTCCACGGTGCTGATGTTTCGGGTCCTGAACAGAATGCGCAGATTCATCTCCATCTGGACATGCACAATCCGCCACTGTCCCCCGCCCACGTCCGCTTGTTCGATCAACACCCAGCCGCCCTTGTTCAGCCGCCCAAGGATGCCCCAACCGTAGTCCGTATCCTGCTGCAGATGGCCCTCCAGCCGCACCACGCGCTCCTGTGAGGCATCGATCCATAGCTCCCCGCTCAAAGCCGTCAGGGCCTGGGTCTCGTAATCGGGCGGGCTGAACTTCGGGTTCGGCCTGAAGGTGAACTTCTGAACGTTTCCCGAAGAGCCCATGTCCGGGCCGGCGTATTGGTAGAGGAATGCGTTTGGCAACATGCGCAGCAGCTTCAGCACGATCCCAAAGTCTTCATCCTCGTTTTGTTTGCGGTGTCTCTGCAGGCTGGGATTACTCGCCAGGGCATCCAGCCTCGCCTTTTCCTTCTGCTCGTCCTCCTGGCTTAGCGGCTTGTCGTTGATCGACAGCAGCCGCGCAACACCGCCGTCCCTGGTTTCCACGATCTCTTTTGTTGTCGTCAGGCGCGGGCTGGTTTTGCGCAGAAAGTAGCGCATCGGGTGGCTCGGGTCCCGAGCTACCTGCAATTCGGTCGAGAGCGTACGCCCAACCAGCGCCTGGGCCTGAGCGGACGAGAGCGAATCCGGGCTGAGGCCGCCCGGCTGCCCAAGGGATGGAATGGCCAATGGCAGTAGGCAGATGAGCGGTAGGAGTCTGCGCACGTCTTTTAGTTTAATGGGTTGTCGAATGGGCATTGGCGCTTTTCTCTCCTGACAATCCCTTATTTCCCATCGGGCGTCAGGGAATTTGCCCTGAAACCCTCTACGCGCAGCCACCGTTCCGGCGGTGTGTGCAGTCTCCGATTGAAGCAATGTGCCCAGGTTGCGTATAGTTCGGGCAGGGCCTTGTTTTGGCCAATGGAAGGATTGAGATCATGGCAGTGGAGAATTCTCCCGCGCGCATCGGCAAATCAATCGTGATTTCCGGCGAAGTGAAGGGCAGTGAAGACCTGACAGTGGATGGGCGCGTCGAAGGGACAGTCACCCTCTCCGAGGGCCGGCTGACAATCGGACCCACCGCAAACGTTGCAGCAGACCTTTCCGCCAAGGACGTGCTGATACAGGGCCACCTTCACGGCAACATAGTGGCGACTGGCCGCGTGGAGTTGCGTGCCGGCTGTTCAGTGGAAGGCGATATTCGCGCGAGCCGCCTGGCCGTGGAAGACAATGCAGGTTTTCGTGGCAAGGTGGACCTGACCCAGGGCGCCGGCAAGAGCCACGAAATCGCCGGCTCCCCGACTGCCGGCGGCGTCATCTAACAAAACGCTTCGGAATGGTCTGCCAGACAGTCATCTGCCTGAGCGCAAGGGGTTTTGAGGTTGCTTAGCCGATGGTTCGAAAAGAAGCAGGATAACGCCCCCGTCGCATCTGCTCAGGGCCTGGTCGGGCCCAGGGTGCCGCGTCATTCCGGCGGCTGGTCGGCGCTGCGCAAGCGCCTCCAGGCAGAGCCGGGTCTGCGCGTCATCGACACCGGGTTCACCTCGCCCGCAAACATCAACTACCTCACCAGCCTGGGACACAGTATCTTCCTCACCGACCTGGACACCGATGCCTGGACTGAAAACTGGCAGACGGGCACCGACGACGACGGCAATCCGATATGGGATGTCGCCGCATATCTCGAACGCACACTCAACTTCTCCGGGCGCACCTTCGATGTGGTGCTGCTGTGGACGGCGCTTGATTACCTGCCTGAACCGCTGGTGGCGCCGGTGGTTGCGCGCCTGTTTTCGGGCATGAATCCCGGTGGACAGGTGCTGGCGTTCTTCCACACACGGACCCATGGCGAGGAGACCGTGCGCGTCCGCTACCACGTTACCCCCGGCGACGATGTGGAAATGCAGATGACCCAGCAGTTTCCCATTCAGCGAGCTTTTACCAACCGCAGCATCGAGCGCCTGTTTGCCGGTTGGTCCGGACACAAGCAGTTCCTGGCCAAGGACAGCGTCTCTGAAGTCATCATGACGCGCTAGTGGCCTGACCCGCTGTACGCTCTCTCAGGGAGGATCCATGAGTGCATTGAAGAAGACACGCATAACCTGGCTTGGTCACGCGACCGTTCTCGTCCAGACCGCCGCGGGCACAAATATCCTGATCGATCCGTTCATTGCCCAGAATCCCAAATATCCCAAGGCTTTCGTCCTGCCATCGAAGATTCATTACATCCTGCTGACGCACGGCCATGGGGACCATATCTCCGACGCGGCGCCAGTGGCCATCAAACACGGCTCAACCGTCGTGGCAATCTACGAACTGGCAGCCTATGTCGGTGGCAAGGGAGTTTCCAACACCATCGGGATGAATCTGGGCGGTACCGTGCAACTGGACGACGTGGCGGCCACCATGGTCGAAGCCAAACACTCGGCGGCAGCACAGGATGAAAAGGGAACACACTATGTGGGAGTCGCTGCGGGATTCGTATTGACGATCGCGGACGGCGCCGTGCTCTACCATGCGGGAGATACAGCGGTCTTCGGAGATATGAAACTGATTCGTGAGCTGTATCAGCCCACAGTTGCCATGTTGCCGATCGGAGGGCATTTCACCATGGGACCGAAGGAGGCTGCCGCCGCGGTGAGTTTTCTAACACCGCAAGTAGTTCTGCCTTTGCACTTCGGCACATTCCCGCCCCTGAAGGGTACGCCGCAACAACTGGCCGCATTGGTCGGTCAAGCAGTTAAAGTATTGGATTGGTCGCCCGGAGAAGAGTATTCAGCCTGAGTCGCATGCATCCCCAAAATGAAAGTGGACTCACCGCACGGATGCCCGCAGAGGCTTTGTAAAGAGCATGGCTTTACCTGCCTGCGAATGAACTCGCTCCAGCGACGGGCATACAGAGGCTTTGTATCAGGGCACGACTTCAGTCGTGCCGCAAACGCCCCAATAAAGACATGGCTTTAGCCCCTGCGGAATTTCTCCCACCAATTGAGAGTTCTTATTGATCGCGCGTCTGCCTGATCGCGCGCGGCGGAGGTTGGCTCCCACTTTCATCCGGCGGCTTCGGAACCGCAATGCGCGGCGCATCTGAAGATGCTGCGGCGCGGTAGTTCCGCAGATCGCGCAGAATCTCCATCTTTTCGCGGGCATACTGGCCGGCAAGGCGTGTAAGGGCGTAAGTGATGATGTCGCTGTGATGCAAGTCTGAAACAGACGGATCGCGGCGCATGTTCAGCCACAACCTGTGCACCAGTTGCACATCGTCAGGGCTCAAAGCTGGCGCATGTGGCCCAATGTAAAACACCTTTGTGTCGCCGTTTTGGGAGATCACATAGAAGTTGAACTGGCGCTTGGGTTCTGGCAGTGCTTCCCAGGCCTGTCCCAGGTGGAAAGCCTGATCCTCAGGCGTCATCGAGCTTGAGGCTCCGGAGATCACTGAGTCCACCTCGAGCGAGTTCGCGCCCTGCGCCAGCGCCGCGAAGACGTCTCCTGCCGGAACTACCAGAAGCGAAACCTTCTTGCCGAAGCTCTCGGCCACCGAGACAGCCTTGGTAAAGAGCATCTGCTCGTGCTCACTGAAGCTTTGCTGCTCGGCACTCAGATATTCCGGCCCGCCCACGCCCATCATGCGCACGCTGATAACCACCACATCCCGTTCATCGGTGTTGGTGCGCCCCAGAATCCACTTCAACGCCACTGGGTTACCTACGTCGCGCATGGATACCATGATCCCGCCGGGGCGGATTTGCACCGACTCGCGGCTGACCGTGTCCTGGTGTTCAAGCTGGAAGTGGTCTTTCATCTGCCGTGCAGTGAGAGCATGCTTGCGCAGGTTCTGGCGCTCGGAGATGCTGAAAATAACGAAAAAGGCGCCGGCAAAAATAACGCCGCTCACCGTCGCAATCGACTTGGTGAACAGGTTCACGACCGCCGTGGACAACAGCACCATGAAGACTGAAAACAGGCCTACCGGAAGTTCCGTGTTTCCGATGCGAATATTCGGTGGAACCTTCCAGCCGCGCTCGCCATGGTACTTCCAGCGCAGCACCAGCATGGCCAGGGCGTTAAATGTGAACGACCAGATGACACCAAAGGCATAAGCCTCGCCCAGGGTTATAACGTTGCCCCTGGTGGCTATGATGGTGAACATCTGCAGGATGAAGACCATGTTGACGATGCGGTAGCTGGTGCCGAACCTGGTATGCGGCTTGCGGAACCAGTCGGTCAGTACGCCGTCTTCCGCCACGCGCATCAGCACGCCCGTCGACCCGATCATCGAAGTGTTGATGGCCCCGGAAAGAATCAGAAAACCAACCACCACGACGAAGATGCGGAAGGCAATTCGCCAGAACATGGGGCCAACCATGAACATCGCCAGGCCCGCGATCAGGTTGTCCTGGTAAATATGCGTCCGCTCAAACGTCGGAATCAGCATCGAGGCCAGCAATGTGGCGCCGCCTGTGAAGATCAGGCTATAGATGGCGATCACAATCGCCGCCCGCTTCAGGTTCTTGAGCTTGGGATGCTCAATTTCGCGGTTCACCTGCGCCAGGCTCTCTTCGCCGCTCATTGCCAGGATCGAATGGCCGAACGCCATCAGAATGCCGAACAGTCCCATGATCGGCAAACCTCGTCCCTTGAGGAACCCGAGTGCATCGCTGCTGAATTTCAGGTTCGACGGTTCAGGCAGGGGAGGCAGGTGAGAGCCCCGCATAAAGATCGAGTAAATGCCCCACCCAAACAGAATCACCACCATCACTGTGGTGATTTCCATGACCCGCAGCGCCTTCCCGCTCGACTCCTCGATGCCCTTGATGTTCTGCCACCAGTAGTAGATGGTGACCGCGGCCGCGAACACCGCCGAAGTGTGATTCATGTCGAACTGAATAGAGGGATGATGATGTGCGTCCATCAGGGCCGGAGGCAGCCAATTGCTACTGGCCGCAACCGTCATCAGCTCGTTCATCAAGCCGGTAATATATTGCCCGGCAGACACGCCTGAGATTGGCCCGGTCAAAATGTAATCGAACATCAGCGCAGACACGCTGAGTTTAGCGAAGGTGGATCCCAGGGCCTCCTTCACTACGCGGTAAACGCCGCCGCGGGTGAACATCGAACAGCTTTCGACGTAAACCGCGCGCACCGCAAAGCTGAACAGCATGATCCCGAGAATGAACCACGGCGCAGCAGCGCCAACTGCCTGCTCGGCGATGCCGCCAGCATAGAAGGCCGATGATCCAAGATCGTTGAGAACAATAGCGGCAGCGCGCCAAAAGGAGATAAACGTGAGCATCACGGACGATGCCACGATGAGCCGGACGCGGTCGGACGGGGGTGCTACGGTCGTTCGGGTAGTTGCCATCGTGAAGGAGCCATCACTGGAACCGGTGCTCTGGACTTGAGAGGGTTCAAAAATCGCCCGCCCTGCGCTGAGTTTATGTCCGAATTGAAGCAGTGTCAAACAAAATGGACTAGGATCAGCAGTAGCCAGAGACGGCGCGCCTTAGTCCTTTCCGAACAACTCTTTACCATCTTGGAGGAAGCTGATTGCCACCACCACGGCTGACCCCAGGAGGCCGGCAAAAAACAGCATTGTAAGCAGACGAATCGCAAAAGCGGCCACAACCATAAGACTAATTGTAGCGTGTTTTTGCCCTGCCCATGTGTGTTTTGCCGGCCGCGGCCCGACGTCCCGCCAGGCAGATTCAGAAGGCCTGTCTCGATTTCATTCGCCTCGCCCTACCCGCAGCCCAATGCTATAAACTCGGCCCAGTATGCAGCGACCGTTCGTAGCGTCAGGCTCCTGGAAGTTGTGGGCCGCAGCGGGCTTATCCGCCGGCCTGCTCGAGCTGCCGTTTCCGTTGGCTGGACCATTGCCCGTCTGGCGATCGCTCTTCGCGTGGTTCGGCCTGGTCCCGCTGCTCTGCGCAATCCTGTCGGCGGCGAAAACTGGCCGGCCCCGTCCCCTCCGCCGCGCCTTCCTGCTCTCGTACGTCTGCGGCGTTCTCTGGTACATCGGCAACTGCTACTGGATCCGCGACACGATGATGCAGTACGGCGACATGCCTGCGCTTGCTCCCACGCTGCTTCTCATTGGATACAGCCTGGTGCTTGGCCTCTACGTCGGCCTCTTCGGCTTTGCTGTCGCGCTCCTGCGTAAGGCCACCGGCAGCATCGGTCTGGCGCTCGCCGCCGCGCCAGTTTTCTGGGCCGGCCTCGAACTCGCTGCCTCCCGCATCACCTCCGTGCCCTGGGACCAACTCGGCTACTCGCAGGTCGACAACACACTCGTCAATCAGCTCGCTCCTTGGACCGGCGTCTACGGCATCAGCTTTTTGCTCGTGACTGTCAACGCGCTCATCGCTGCCGGACTTGTGCTCGACCGTTGTTCGCGTCAGCGTCTGTGCGGAATAATCGGCGTAGCCCTGGCCCTCGCCGGCACGGCAGGCATCTTCCTCAAGCCGCCCCGCCCCGCAGCCACAGCCACCGCAGTGCTCATCCAGCCCAATCTCGATGTCTCAGGCTCCAGCCTCTGGATGGGCCCCGGCGAGTGGGACAGCCACATCGCCGACTTCTCCAAACTCGCCGCCGAGCAGTGTAAAACCTACATCGTCGGAATTCCGCAAACCGGCGCTCCATCCGGTGAAATCGTCTGCCCGCCCTATCCCACTCATCCCGATCTGATTGCGTGGCCGGAATCCCCCGCGCCGTTCTTTGAAGACGACGCGCGCTTCCAAAAGGCCTTGGTCGGAATCGCTCGCACAGCCCAGGCTCCGCTCGTAGTGGGCAATATCGGAATGACCTTTTCCACCGAAAGCGCCGGCTGGCTGGAGTACAACTCCGCACTCGTCGTAAGCCCCGACGGCGCACGCGTGGGTCGCTACGACAAAATTCACCTGGTCCCCTTCGGCGAATACGTTCCCTTCAGCCGTCTGCTCTTCTTCGCCCGCAAGCTCACCGGAAAAGTCTCAAAGTTCACGCCCGGAGACGAGCGCAAAGTCTTCCGCCTCAACGGCCATCGATACGGCGTCTTCATCTGCTATGAAGCAGTCTTCGCCGACGAGGTCCGCCACTTCGCCCAACTCGGCGCCGAAGTCCTCGTCAACATCAGCGACGACGGATGGTACGGCGACACCAGCGCGCCCTGGCAGCACCTCAATATGGCGCGCATGCGTGCCATCGAAAACCGCCGCTGGATTCTTCGCGACACCAACAACGGCGTCACCGCAGCCATCGACCCATACGGCCGCGTGCGCCAGAGCATTCCTCGCCATCGGCAGGACGCACTGCCGGCCGGATACGGCTTCCGCGACGACGTCACCTTCTACACCGCGCACGGCGACGTCTTCGCGTGGCTTTGTGCCATACTTGGTTTGGGGATAGTTGCCTGGGCTGCAAGAAAAATCCTTGGCCAGGTCGTCGCCGCAGCAAAAGTCCAAAACAAAGTCAGGTCATAAGAGCAAAGCATGTCGTTAAACGATCTCGAATTCGCTTACGCTCCCGTCCGCGACCAGGTTCGCGACCTGCGGGAGTATCTTTGACCCTGCTCGCATCCGCAGGGAACTCGCCGACGTAGAAAAGAAGCTGGCCGATCCAGCACTCTGGAACGATCCCGCCGCTAGCAAACCCTTGATGCGCGATCGCAAGCGCATCGAGAATCTTGTCGCCGACGATGAAGAACTCGTGCGCCGCTCCAGCGACATCGAAGCCTACTTCGAGCTGGCCCGCGAAGGCGAAGACGTGCTCGCCGATCTCGAGCGCGACATCAAGGCTCTGGCCACCTTCAACGAAGCCCTCGAAGCCCGCACCATGCTTAGCAGCGAGGCCGACCCGCTTAACGCAATCGTCACCGTGCATCCCGGCGCCGGCGGCACTGAAAGCCAGGACTGGGCCGAGATGCTCATGCGCATGTACCTGCGCTGGGCCGAGCAGCAGGGCTTCAAAACCGAAATCAACGACTACCAGGACGGCGAAGAAGCCGGCATCAAGTCGGCCACATTCACCATCATCGGCGAGTACGCATTCGGCCAGCTCGCCGGTGAAAGCGGCGTGCATCGCCTGGTCCGCATCTCGCCCTTCGACTCTGCCAAGCGCCGCCACACATCGTTCGCATCGGTCTATGTTTCGCCTGAAATCGACGAGTCCATCCATGTGGATTTGAAGCTTGAAGACCTGCGCATCGACACCTACCGCTCTGGCGGCAAGGGCGGCCAGCACGTCAACACCACCGACTCCGCCGTGCGCATGACGCATCTCCCAACCGGAATTGTCGTGCAATGCCAGAACGAGCGCTCGCAGCACAAGAACCGCGAAAAGGCCATGAAGCTGCTCCGCTCGCGGCTCTATGAATACGAGCTCGAAAAGAAACGCGCAGTCAGCAAGAAACTTGAAGACTCGAAACTCGAAATCAACTTCGGTTCGCAGATCCGCTCCTATGTGCTGCAGCCCTACCGCATCGCCAAGGACCACCGCACCAAGGTCGAAGTAGGCGACGTAGACAAAGTTCTCGACGGCTACCTCGAACCATTCCTCCGCGGATATCTCCTCGCCAAGCGCCGTGGCACCGCCGTAGCCGCCACCGATGACGACGACCTCGACGTGTAGGCGTCTCACACAACCCGGAGCATGGAGTCCGCCGGCCCCCGGGACAATCGCATGAGCCCATTTTGTTAACCGGATTCGTCTCGATTTCTGTATTGGTCCTGATTTCTTTCGCGCCGGAGGCGCGACGATCGTTAGCCCCGCGCTTTAGCGTGGGGAATGCGGTCAACGATTGCCATTCAGCCCCGTAGGGGCGGTGCAAACCTCTAAAATTGGAATGAAAACCATGAACAACGCGCCATCCGTCATCGACGAAATGCTCCGCACCGCCAAGACCATCGCCGTCGTCGGCATGAGCGACAAAACCTGGCGCGCCAGCCACAACATCGGCCACTATCTGGCCGCCAACGGGTATCGCGTCCTCCCCGTAAATCCCGCGCTCACTAAGATTCTCGGCGAACCTTGCTACCCCGATCTCGATGCAGCCCAGGCCGCAGCCCTCAAGCAGACCGGCTCCGGCATCGACCTCGTGGACGTCTTTCGCGCCTCCGAGCACGTTCCGCCCATCGTCGACGACGTGATCCGCCTCGGCATTCCGTACCTATGGCTGCAGGACGAAGTCATCCACGATGAAGCCATAGCCCGCGCCCGTGCCGCCGGCGTCAAATGCGTCCAGAACGACTGCATCTTTCGCGAACATGCGGCACGTCCGGAACTGCACTTCACGCAATGATTTCTTACCAGCGGTGGTCCCAGGCCAATTGCATGAATCCATTTCGCTAACCTGACTGATTTTTCAACCGGGCCGATTCTGATTTCTTTCGCGCCGGAGGCGCAGCGGTCTTAGCCCCGCGCTTTAGCGTGGGGAAAGCGGTCAACAATAGCCATTCAGCCCCGCAGGGGCGGTGCAAACCTCGATTGTCACTCCGTCTTTTTTTTCATGCAATTGCCCTTGCGAAGGCCCTTGCTTCGACCCCTTCTGTAACCTTCGTCCGATAAACTATATCCAACTGCTAGGAGTCGGCCTTTCCACCCGCCATGCGTCTTTCCCGTTTAATTTTCGCGCTCTTATTCATTGCCGCGGGCCTGCCTGCGCTGGCTGCATCCAGTTCCGCCGACGCTCCGCACCTTCATGTGCAAATGATCTTCCCTGAGGACCAGCTCTACCCTGGCGGCAGCAACGTTGCCGGCCTGTATTTCAAGCTGGAGCCCGGCTGGCATGTCTATTGGAAAAATGCCGGAGACGCGGGCGGACCGCCTCACATTCGCTGGACGCTGCCTGCTGGCGTAACAGCCGGTGAAATGCAGTTCCCCGCGCCGAAACGGCTGCCTCTCGGCCCGTTGATGGACTTCGGATATGAAGACGAAGTTCTTTTTCCGTTGAAGTTTGAGGTTGCGTCCACAGTGAAGGACGGCAAGGCCGTCATTGATGCCAATGTCGACTGGCTGGTGTGCCGCGAAGTCTGCATTCCGGGCAAGGCGGAGTTGAAAACGACGCTGCAGCTCTCCTCTGCGAAACCGCCCGTGGTCACCGGGTCCGGCGAGGATTCGGAGCTCGTTAAGCGTCTTGCAAGCACGCTTCCCAAGCCTCTTCCCGCAAGTATCAAGGCTGTCTTCCAGCCCACGCCGGAGGGCTTTCGCCTCGGCGTCGAGACCGGCCATCGGGAATCCACCGCCGTGTTTTTCCCTGCCGATCAGGACATTCTCTCCAATCCCGCTCCGCAAAAGATCTCTCCGACTGCCCGGGGCTTTGTGCTGGACCTCAAGAAGGACGCAAGCCTGACCGCAAATCCGGCCCAGCTCAACGGAGTCCTCGAGCTCTCCAGTGGGCGTGCGTTCGAGTTGACAATCCTGCCCGGAACGGTCGCGCCTCCAGCGCCTTCGCTCGAGTGGCTCGCGTTGCTCCACGCTTCCGGTCTTGCATTTCTAGGCGGCCTGCTCCTCAACCTCATGCCCTGCGTCTTTCCGGTGCTGTTTCTCAAAGGACTGGCGCTGGTCAACTCCGGTAATGAAGAGCAGCACAATATGCGCGCCCACGGATTCGTCTACGCCGCGGGCATCGTGGTGTCGTTCTGGGTGCTGGTGGGTGTGCTGCTCGGCCTGCGCGCGGCAGGCGCAACGCTGGGTTGGGGATTCCAGTTCCAGTCGCCGGTGTTTCTGGCGCTTATGGCTGGGCTGTTGTTTTTCCTGGCCTTGTCTCTGGCCGGTCAGTTCGAGATCGGGCTGACGCTGACCAGTGCAGGCGGTTCTCTGGCTTCCAAGCAGGGCTACACGGGCAGTTTTTTCACCGGCATACTGGCCGTTGTGGTGGCCACGCCCTGCACCGCGCCATTCATGGGGTTGGCCATCCCCTATGCGCTGGCCCAGTCGGCTCCTGTCACCTTCGTGGTCTTTACCGCCCTGGCTCTCGGGTTGGCCGCGCCCTATGTCGCGCTGACCCTGCAGCCGGCGTGGACGCGTGTGCTGCCCAAACCAGGCGCGTGGATGGAAGTGCTGCGCCAGGCCATCTCCGTGCCAATCTTTGCCACAGTGATCTGGCTGGCGTGGGTGCTGGCGCAGGCCTATGGTGCAAGCCTTCTGGCCGCGCTCCTGGCCAGCTTCCTGCTGCTGGCGGTTGCCGGGTGGTTCCTCGGCCGTTGGCCGGCAAAGCGCTGGGCAACAATTGTTGCTGCGCTGATTCTGCTTGGTGTCATCGCGCTGAACATGTTGGCGTCCGGCAAGCTGGCAGCGGCGCCGGAGACTTCAGCCTCGTCGGAGACGTCCGGACTCTGGCAGCCCTGGTCCGAAGCGGCAGTGACCCGTTCCCTTGGCGCGGGCCAGCCGGTCTTTGTGGACTTTACCGCGAGTTGGTGCCTGAGCTGCCAGGTGAATGAGCGCGTGGCGCTGCGGACGCCCGAGGTGGAGCATGCTTTTCAGGCCCGGAATGTGGTCTTGATGAAGGCCGACTGGACGCGCCACGATGAAGCCATCACCCAGGCCCTCACCGCCCTCGGTCGCAGCGGCGTTCCCGCCTACGCGCTCTACACTCCTGGCCAGAGCGACCCCGTGATGCTTCCTGAAGTGCTCACCCCGGGCATCGTGATGGACGCGCTGTCCAAGCTGCCGAAGCCGGCCACGGCCCGCTGACTGGCTCACTCGCCGCCGCTGAGATTGCCGGGTTCCCAGGTCTCGCTTCTGAAACCTGGGATAGCACAACCCTCAACCGAGGGGCTTTTCTATTCCCTATTCCCATTTCCCACCCCCACAGTCGCGAATATCCCGAAATTGCAAGTCGGAAATGGTCGCTTGAGAGGTTGCTTCCTGCCGTCAAAACCCGCGTTTTAGCGTGAAAATACCCCTCTTTAGCGTTGAAAAAGCTCCCTATTTCACGCTTTTCGGGTAGTTCCAGACAACCCCTGGCTCTCTTTCGGAACCTTGCCCGCAGCCGGTTCGCGAAATTGGATTGCCTGAGAGGTTAAGTGCTCGAAGAAATACAACCCTATAAGCGAACATTTACGCAAAATCGTAACCCTTTAAGCGAACCTTCAGCGCTTATGTAGAACCCTTTAGGCCAACCCTATATATCTTTTGCCCAGTCGATCAGCTTGCCTGTGTAGCCACCATCGGCGAAGACAGTGGTGATCGAGTCGAAGCGGCAGAACAAGCGCATCAACACGGCACGGGCCGCCACACGGTCCTGGATGCCTGCTGAATGCACAATCACCGCTAGCAGGTTGC
>DASYZU010000017.1:0-3408 GCA_035945795.1 Occallatibacter sp. | reverse complement strand
AGATGTCGATTACGTATTCGCCCCAAATCGTGGGCTCGTTGTACGTGAAGGCGATGGAAGGGCAGCCGTAGCGAATCGCGAGATCGACGACCTGATCGGGTTCGAGATGCGTGGAATGCACTTGATCGGAGCGCGATTTGGAGATGTCCCAATTCTGGCAGAAAAAGCAGCCCATGTTGCAGCCGGCAGTCCCCATGGAGAAGATCTTCGTGCCCGGGAGGAAATGATTCAGCGGCTTTTTCTCGATGGGATCAATTTGAATTGCGGCGGGCGAAGCGTAGCCGAGGCTGTAAAGTTTTCCGCCTTCGTTGACGCGGATGAAGCAGAAGCCGGCCTGACCCGGGCCGATGTGGCAGTGGCGCGGACAGAGGAAGCAGTGGAGCTTGCCGTGCGCGTCGGGCTCCCACCAGCGGGCCTCGTGGAGCGTCGCGGATTTTTGGAGAATGTTCAGGTCTTGCATGGGCGCGCGCGAGATGCGGCCTCCGTCAAAGACATTTACGTCATATTATACGCTTGTGATGCGAAAAGAACTCACCGCAGAGGCGTCTATGAGGGCGTCGGGGTTGTCAAGAGAGAAGAAGAGCGAGGCGAGCGGGGCTCGTCGGTTTTCTTCCCCAGGATCTTTGCGTCGGCCGACCAAGGCTCCTTGCCTTCGAATCCTGCGGTGGTTTGCTCCACCAGCCATCTATTCGGTCTCAAACAACGACCATGATTCACTGCGAACTCCCTCCCCGATTGCGGAGGGAGGCAGGATGCCCAATCACAGAGTCGATGAGTGCATCAGCCCTCTGTCCGAGCGGTCCTGCATGGGAGCGGGCGGTTGCGGCGCGTTTTGCTCTTCCCAGGTCCGCAACCGCCAGTACAACTTCACCGCCAGCTTCCGGGCCACGGCGACGGCGGCGATCTTGCGTCCGCGACGAAAGGCCAGACGCTGGTAGACCCGCCGCAGATCGGGGTCTCGCCGCACCGCCATCCACGCCGCTTCGACCAGCAGCCAGCGCATCATGCGATTGCCTTGCTTGCTGATGTGCCCGAATCTCTGCTGACCGCCGCTGCTGTGCTCGCGGGGATTGAGGCCCAGGTAGCTGGCCACCTGTTTGCCGCGAGGGAAACGGCTCGCGGTTCCCAGGGTGAGAACGAAGGCCAGGCTCACCACGGGGCCGACCCCCTCTTGCTGCATCAAGGCGACGGCATCGTTCCGCGCGCCGGCTTGTTGGTGAACCTGCCGTGTCAGCGTGGTGATCTGCGCGTCGAGGTCGTCGAGCAGGCGCAGCAGGTCCTGCCGGCGCTGCGCGGCCCAGGGGTCGAGCCGTAGAGATTCCAGCTGCTGTCTTCCCCGGCGCGTCGAAAAGCGCGTGCGGGGGAAAACTCCCTGGCCGCGGGCCAGGGCGGAGAGCTGGTTGCGCACCTGCGTGCGCCAACCGACCAGCTTGTGACGATGCACGAGCAGTTGGCGCGCGTCGCGCTCGGCCGGCGTGGGAATCCAGAGGCTCGGGAACCGATCGGTGAGCAGGAGTTCCAGCAACTGCCGTGCATCCCGGGCGTCGGTCTTCTGCTTGCGCACGACCGAAGCGCGGATGGTAGCCGGATCACCGACCTCGAGCCGGTGCCCGCAGCGGTCCAGCAACCGCTCGAACCACGGCGCCGAACCACTGGCTTCCATCCCGATGCGCGCTCCGCGCGGCAACGATTCGTAGAACGCCACTACGTCCTTTCCCTCGTGCTCGTGGCTGAGCCGCCGTTCCAGAATCTCTCCGGTCTCCTGGTTCATCGCAGCAACCTGCTGATAGCGCGAGTGAAAATCACAACCTATAATCCACATAAGTCGGCTCCTTTCCTGCGAGCCTTGGTCGTCAGACGCTACCAAGTGTACTCGCTCGCCGGGAGCCGACGCCCTCATGGCATCACCCCGGCAAACAACGTCCGGGTAAACTCCGGACACAGAGAAAGCAAATCACAAAGGACTTTTACCACAGAGGCGCGAAGGACGCAGAGCAGGACATAGGAACAAGCGTGCACTGCAAAGGGCAAAGAGGAGCGCATAAAGGAAATCGCAAGGAGCGGCTCTGGCGGTTACTGCGTCCCCTGCTTTTCCTTCCCCTGAAGCTTATGATAAGCCACGTTCAAAGCGATCAAGGCAACTACGGGATATGCCGTGACATACTGAAGTGCCAGCCCCAAACCGCCAATCCCAAGGGCGCACGCTGTATGTTCGAGTTGGCCGAGTGGCGGGAACCTTGGACAGGGCGTGGTGTCAATCTTTTTAGGGCCAGGAACATAAGTTCAAATTGACGATGGAAAAGGGCAAGAAGAATAGAGCCTTCGCAGCATTGCTCTACCTGAGCACCGGGCTTGTGTGCGTCGGGGGTTTCAGTTGGCTCGCGGGAATGAACTCTGGCGAGTACCTGAAACCAACCGGCCTTGTCGATCTATGCGCGGCGTATGCGGCGCCCGCAGTGTTCCTTGTTGGGGCAATTCTTGCTCTCTGGAAACCGCGTTTCGCGAGCGCGGGGGCACTGATCGGAGCGGGGCTGGCGTGGCCGTACTTCTACAGAACAGAAGTCTGGCAATATCATTTCGCAAATTCGTGGGTGGATTTAAATCTGCCGCCGCCAAATCAGACATTTGGAGAGCTGAGAATCCTAGCGATAAGTTTGCTGATACTCGCAACAGTGTATTCGCTGTCACAATTCACTCCGGACGACTGGCGCATTGGAAAGCGTCGGCTTAAGGAAAAAATCTGGCCTTCATTTGCTGTCTGGTTCGTCGCAGTATGCGGCTGGTATTTCTCAGCGGTCACGCCGTACAGAATTCCGATTTACGACCTGTACGGTGCCCCGCCACTTCTGTACGTGGTTCACGTGAACAAACGAGGGCTCTATTTTCATGAAACCGTTGCCATTGTCGAACAAGATGGCCGGTTTTACTTGCTGCACGATGACCGTAGGCTATTCGAATACAGTTTTCAGGAAACGAGCGCTTCCGGGGTTCTTCCAGAAGGTGACGAAATCGCGATGAGAGCGGCCATTCGAACCGCGAATCTCGGCATATCAAACGGACCTCGAAACGTATCGCCATGGACATGGAGCGCCGACCGATGGTTCGTATATTCGGAGCACGATCCAAGATGGAGTCTCACGAATGTCGATGATTCGAGAGTGCCGAAGGGAATCCATGAACTGTTCGAAGCGCTTCCTCCGCTCCCCAAAGAAGAGGTTGGGGCAACGACGTTGAGGGACGTGTGCTTGGGATTTTGCTTCTTCCAAGGCCCGCCCTTAGTCACGCATTGACGAAGGCGTCAAGAGCGACGCCAAAGAGGGAGCGGAGGCAAAGGATGTGTCCACTCCGCTTGGTGATCTGACCGAGAGTCTAGTCGGTTTCCCTTGGGATATCCGAAATCTGGAATCC
>DASYZU010000016.1:0-2906 GCA_035945795.1 Occallatibacter sp. | reverse complement strand
TGCAGCGCCCGCGCCAGCGTCCGCAGCAGCGTGGTCTTGCCGAGTCCCGGCACTCCCTCCAGCAGCACATGGCCGCCAGCCAGCAGGCAGATGAGAACCCCATCCACCACGTCTTGCTGACCGACGATGACTTTAGCGATTTCCTGGCGTACTTGATTAAGCTTGCCGACTGCGGTCTGGAGAGCTGCTTCTGATCCCACTATCACATTGTAGGCTAACCCAAGCTTCAGCGCGGGGGAAATAGTGCGCGGGAGGACTAGCAGCCCGCGACACAGCTGGTCGAGTCGGAAAAACGGGGACAGGCTTCGAAATTCCGCGTTCGTAATCCCTTGAAAGCAGAGCAAGCGCCGCTGCGGAATTTCGTAGCCTGTTGGGGATGGGCCTTCGGCCCGCGAAACTTCATGAAAAACTCGCAGAGGTGGCATCATAAGAAAGGCGTGAGCGGTTGAGGTTGGGGGGACAGTAGAGATGTTGAGACCGTTAGCCTGTTTGATCCGGAGCATGCGCGCTTTGCGCGAATAATTGGGCGTTGTTCGTCTCCCGTCGGGAGCGGCGATAGCCACGTGACCCTGCCTGGGATTACCTTTTTGCATGCTCTCCGCTCCCGCCAAAGGAGAACAGGATGGCATATCGAATCGCAGCAATCGACGTTCACAAGAAGATGTTGGCGGTGGTGGTGGCAGATGTCGCCAGTGAAGGGGAGTATCAGTTTGAGCGGCGTAAGTTCGGCGCTACCCCCGATCCATTGCACCTGCTGGCCCAGTGGCTGGACCAGCAAGAGGTCGAGGAAGTAGTCATGGAATCGACCGCGCAGTATTGGAAGCCGGTATGGGGGGCGCTGGAGCGGTACTGGAAACCGGCGCGCCAGAAGCGGGACGGGGCGAGCAAGATGTCCGGCACACTGCACCTGTGCCAGGCCAAATCCAACCGCGGGGCGCGGGGGCGAAAGAACGATTTCGCGGATGGGGAGCGGATGATCAAACGGCTGGTGGCGCAGGAACTGGTGTTGAGCTTCGTGCCGGATCCGGAACAGCGGCTGTGGCGGACGGTGACGCGGCGAAAGTACCAGTTGACGCGCGACAAAGTGCGCTTTCGGAACCAACTGGAGAGTCTGTTGGAACAGGCGCACATCAAGTTGTCGAGTTTAGTGTCAGATCTGCTGGGCGTCAGTGCGCGGCGCATGTTGAAGGCACTGGGGGAAGGGGAAACCGACCCGGCCGCGCTGGCGGCTCTGGCCGATCATCGGCTGCGCGCCACGCCGCAACAATTGAGCGACGCGCTGGGGGCCTGCTCCCAACTGCATGCCGTTTACCGTCGGTTGCTGAAGATGGCGCTGGAGGAGTTGCGGTTGATGGAAGAGCAAATCGAGCAACTGGATCGGGAAGCCTTGGGCCTACTCCAACAGCATCAGAACGTGGTGCAACGAGCGGCGGAAGTGCCCGGTTTCGGGGTGGATTCGGCGCTGCAGATGATCGCCGAAGTGGGCCCCCAAGCAGCGGCTTTCCGATCGGAGAAGGCCCTGTCATCGTGGGTGGGCGTGTGTCCGGGGGAAGAACAGAGCGCAGGCGAGTCGAAAAGTACGCGATCACCGAAAGGCAACTGCCACATGCGCAGACTTCTGAATCAGGCTGCCCACGCGGCGGTAAAGGTCAAAGGGAGCATATTTGAAGTGACGTTTCACCGCTTATTGTCGCGCCTTACATACCAAGAGGCCATCTGGGCCATCGCCCATCGACTGTGCCGCTTGCTCTGGCTCATTCTCCATAAGGGGGTCCGCTACCAGGAACGGGGTCCAGCGGTGAGCGCCAAGTCCAAGCGCACGCGCGCGGCACGCATGATCAAGGAACTCCGAAAGCTTGGCTATCGCGTAGAAGGTGGACCACTTCCGGCAGGCAACCCGGCATGAACGGCGGCATCAGCGGGAGGGTTTTTCGACCCTGTCCCCGCTTTTCCAGCGCAGTGATTTCTGCCACGGTCTGCTAATACTACTGGGTCACAAAAAAACATTCTGATGTAGAATTGTTTTGTGGGATCACGCCTCTCGGCGCCAGGCCCACAAGAGAGACGCTTCGCGGCATATATAGAGGGCCTGGCGAACGCCGCGGGGCATGAAGACCGGCACGCACCTTTGATGAACTACTGCAAGGGATTGTTGTTACCCGGTGAGCGCAAGAGCATTGAGCCGATGGCGGCCCGCCTGGATTCTAAGAATGTCCAGCCGGTACGGCAGTCCCTGCACCATTTGGTAGCCAAAGCGCCCTGGAGCGACGAAACACTGCTCGATGAAGTGCGGCGCCAGGTGTTACCAGCGATGCAGAAGCAAGGGCCAGTGGTGGCCTGGATCGTAGACGACACCGGATTTCCAAAGAAGGGCAAGCCATTCGGTCGGAGTCACGCGTCAATACTGCGGTCAGGTGGGTAAGCAGGAGAACTGCCGTGTGGCGGTGAGCCTGTCGGTGGCGACGTGGAGTTGGAGTCTGCCGATTGGGTATCGTTTATATCTGCCTAAGGAATGGGCCGAGGATCGCGAGCGGCGTGAAAAAGCGGAAGTACCCGAAGAGGTTGAGTTTCAGACCAAGCCGGAGATCGCGCTGGATCAGATTCGCACGGCGGTCACTGCCAACATGGACCGTGGCGTTGTCTTGGCCGACGCGGCTTACGGCATCAACACCGAGTTTCGCGACGGAGTCAGACACCCCCCGCAAAGCGGGTGGCTTGATGGGTTGGACCGCCTCAAAGGCGGTTGGCTATTGGTTTAAGGCGTCGCGCTAAAGCGCGCCTTTGGTAACGGCTCAGAACTGCCCGCTTGTTCCATCCGCGTGGTCGTTTTAAACCGGCCAAAGTCCTGATTGAGGGTTGTCGAGAACGATCAAGCGACTAACTCCGCCGAGCCTGCGAAATGCTTT
>DASYZU010000015.1:0-71087 GCA_035945795.1 Occallatibacter sp. | reverse complement strand
GAACAAAAAAGACGGAGCGACAATCGTGGTTTGCATGGCCCCTACGGGGCTGAATGGCTATTGTTGACCGCATTCCCCACGCTAAAGCGCGGGGCTAAAGACCGCTGCGCCTCCGGCGCGAAAGAAATCAGAATCGGCCTGATTGAAAAATCAGCCTGGTTAACAAAATGGATTCATGCGATTGCCCTGAGGATCGTATGCTTTTGCCGGAATGGCGGATCGCCGCTTTCTACGATTGGTATTCGAGCCGCTTTCACAACGTGTCACCTGTCAACTCGCAGCCACCCTGCAACTTTTGGAATAAAGCAATACGTGGCCGTTCGGCCATTTATTGAGTGATTTCAGAACTCTTCCCTGACAAGTGGAGCCTCGCGGCTGTGGCACTTGTCCGGCTTTCTCATGTGGAAATCACGCAACGGGCCCTTTATCTGGGCCGTAGCAGGAAAGTTGCGCCCTGTGAAACGCCCCTCCGATTTACCTAGAGGAACTGCAAGCAAATGCATATACTACGTGCACACAGTGCATTGAGGCGGAGGCCTTTTGTATCTTTGAGAGGTAAGCACTGTTTTGAGCACTGGGGGAACCATGGGGGACCCATCAGAGGAGATTGCGGGAGCTGGTAATTCGCACTCTGCGCCAGCGGTCCCGAGCGGAGCATTCATTGTCTGGTCGCTACTCGCGGCTTTTGCTCTCGTTCTGGCTGCCGGTGCGGTTGTAGTGCGCGTTCTGGCTGGGCCTCGCCTTGACGGGCTGCTCATTCTTGCTGCCTGCGGCGCTTCTGTCCTCCTGGCTCTTCGCATGCCCAAACGCAGTTCCGATGCTTCCCCGTCTGCGCCCGCCTCCGAGCCTCTGAAGGAGGTCCTCGATGCGGCCGGCCCAGCGATCCTCTCCATAGGGCTCGATGGCTGCCTGAGCTACGTGAACCCTTCCGCCGAGCGCATGCTTGGCTCCGATGCCGCGGAGTTGATGAGCGAGCGCCTCATCACCGACATTCTGGCTCCCGGCGAAGGCGCGCGGATGGTTGCGGAGATGGAAAAGCTCTGCAACATACAGCGGCCGCCCGAACCCACACCCGCCGGCCGCCTGGCCGTTTTTCTCAATTGCGTACGCGCGCTGCCGCCGAGCATGGTCCCCAGCTTCGAGGCGAAGTTGCGCCGCAAGAATGGCGTTATATTTTCAGCCACTCTGCACATCTCAGCACTCCGCGACGCCTCTGGCGCGATCACAGGTCTGGTGGCCGTGGCCGCGGACCAGAGTGCGACCCTCCACCAGGAACAGGCCCTGCGCGAATCTCAGGAGCGTTACCTCGACCTCTTTGAGAACTCCAGCGAAATGATTGCCACGCTGAGCCCGGCTGGACGGTTCCTCTATGCCAATCCCGCCTGGAAGCGGTGCTTTGGCCTTGACCAGGCTGCCCTGCTGGCACTCGACTCGTTCGAGGATCTCTTCGGAACAAGTTGCCGTGCCGATGTGGCAGCCCACTTTCGCCGCGCGCTGGACGGCGAGCCGGTGGATCGTGCCCCGCTGCGCCACCACACTTCAGACGGCCGCGTTCTCGAATTCGAGCTGAACCTGAGCCAGCGCCAGAAGGCCGGTAATCCCCTCGCCGTACGCTGCCTTCTCCGCGATGTGACCCACCAGAAACAGCGCGAACACCGACTGGCGCTGCAACTCGTGGTGAGCCAGATCGTTGGCGAAAACGCTTCTCCCGAAGTCGCCTCGATGCGCATTCTCGAGGCCCTCTGCCTCTCCCAGGGATGGGACCTGGCAATCGAATGGAGAGTTGACGCCAAGGAGAACCGGCTTGAATTCTCAACAGCGTGGGGCGCTCCAGGCCGTCGTGCCGAAACCCTTATCCAAGAGAGCATGGGACTGCCGCTGTCCGGCGGCGCAGAATTGCCTGGACGCACATGGAAAGACGGCCGTCCGGCCTGGATTGCGGACCTGAACTCCGTTCCCACGAGCCCGCGCATCCAGTCCGCGTTGAAGCAGCAGATGGTCTCCGGCTGGGCAGTCCCTGTGCGCGTGGGCAATAACGTTCTGGCGGTGCTGGAATTCTATAGCCAATTCTTTCTCCGCGAAGACCGCGAAGCCATGGCCGCGATCGAGACCGCTACCGCCTCGCTCGGCCAGATGCTGGCCCGCTCGCAGGAGCGCGGACGGGCCGAAGAACTCTATCGCCAGCAGGAGATTTTGCTCGACTCGGTGGCCGACGGAATTTGTGGAGTGGATCGCCGTGGCCTGGTGAGTTTTGCCAACCCCGCCGCGGCTCGCCTGTTGGGCGCCCGCGCTGCTTCGCTTACCGGCCAACTGGTGCACGATCTGTTGCACGGTTCCGCGCCCGCCAACCTTCAGTGCGCTGAGGATTGCCCGCTGAGACGCGCTGCAAGCCGTCACGCAGCCGCGTCCGGAGAAGACAACATCTTCCGCTCGGATGGCAGCTCTTTTCCCGCCGAATACGCCCTCACGCCAATCCTCGATCAGGGCCACTTTTCCGGCTCCGTTCTCAGCTTCCGCGACATCAGTCAGCGCAACGCACTCGACAGGCTCAAGGACGAGTTCATTTCCACCGTCAGCCACGAGTTGCGCACCCCTCTCACTTCCATACGCGGCGCACTGGGCCTGCTCTCCTCCGGCATGCTGGGCGAGGTAAACGAAAAAGCAGCAAACCTGCTTCGCATCGCCCTTACCAACTCCGACCGCTTGGTCCGCCTCATTAACGACATTCTCGATCTGGAACGCATACAGAGCGGCCGTGAGCCACTTGCCTTCCGCCCCGTGCAACTATCAGACATCGTGCGCCAGGCCATTGGAGACATGCAGCCAGTGGCGGAGGCAGCGGGAGTCCGGCTGATTCACGACACCACACAGACCGAGATCGACGCCGACCCAGATCGCCTGCTGCAAGTGCTCACCAACCTGCTTTCTAACGCCGTAAAGTTCTCTCCTCCCAATTCGACGATATCCATCATGCTCCGCCCCGGCGTCAGCGGCGTCACGCTCTCGGTGATCGACCATGGCCGCGGCATTCCCGCCGACAAGCTTGAGGCCGTCTTCGGGCGGTTCCAGCAGGTCGACGCCTCCGACTCCCGCCAGAAAGGCGGCAGCGGCCTTGGCCTCGCCATCTGCCGCACCATCGTTCTGCAACACTCCGGGCGCATCTGGGCCGAGCGCAATCCTGTCCGCGGATCTACGTTCCGTGTTTTTCTGCCTTATCACCCGGTTCCACTGGAGTCGCCCGCCGGTCTGCTCGACAATGAACCCGGCCAGGGAACAGTGCTGCTGGCTGGCGCCAATGCGGATGCCCGCTTCCGTATCGCCTCGCAGCTGGCCCGTCACGGCTACCGCGTCGTCGAATCTGCCACGGTGGAGCAGACCGTGAGCGCGGCTCACAACGGCGTTGAGGCAATCCTGCTCGATACCTCGCTGGACGGCATGAATGGCTGGGAGATCCTGCCCCTGCTGCGAAGCATGGACCCGGAAGCGCGGACCCCGATCGTGCTGCTAAGCGTTGACAACCCGCATACCCCCGGCGATCTGCCTGACGGCCCACCACTGGGAGGTGACGGATGGGTTTCCACGCCGTTGAGTGAAGACACTATTCTCGCCGAACTTGCACGCGTTCTTTGCGGACCCGGCGAAAAGGCGCGCATCCTCGTTGTTGAGGATGATCGCGACCTTGCAGGCGTTATTGGCGGGGTGTTTGCGCGCGAGAGCATAGCCGTGCAGTTGGCGTACACGCTCGACCAGGCCCTGGACGCGTGTTTCAAATTCCGGCCACACCTGCTGGTTCTTGATATCGGTCTGCCCGACGGAGATGGATTCAACGTGGTCGACTGGCTGCGCCAGCAGGAGTCGCTGGCCCTGCTGCCGCTGGTGGTCTACTCCGGCCGCGATCTTACGCTTGCCGAGCGGCGTCATCTCACGCTCGGGCCCACTCACTTTCTGGCCAAGGCCCGCGTACAACCGCAACAGCTTGAAGCGCTGGTCCTCACCATGCTGCGCAGCTCGCGCCAGATGGAAGAAGGCCTACGCATCAATAGGGTTTGACGAAGTAGTTTCTGCAACGATTGCATTGTGAATCGCCGGCCATGGCCAACGTTTTCCGTTGCTCAACTCGCTACCCAGTTTCCTGGACAATCCAGTTGCCCATCGACAACCGGGCCCCAACACTCCAAAATGGTTGATGAGGTAATACTCCCGTGCAGCACAAAGTGCTCATCATCGACGATGAAGACGACATCCGCGAAGTGGCGGCCCTCAGCCTTGAGAGCATCGCCGGCTGGGATGTAGTCACGGCGAGCTCCGGCGCGCAGGGGCTGGCCCGTGCCATCGAGCATCACCCCGACGCCATCCTCCTCGACGTAATGATGCCTGGCATGGACGGGCCCACCACTTTCCGCGAGCTGCGCACCAATCCAGCCACTGCTAAAATCCCTGTCCTGCTGCTCACCGCCAAGGTACAAAGCTCCGACCAGCGCCGCTTTGCCGACCTTGGCGTTGAAGCCGTCCTCTTCAAGCCGTTTGACCCGCTCACCCTCTCCGACCAGATTGCTGGTGTGCTGGGCTGGAACTGATTGCACTGCTCACCATGAAACCCCTCGCACAGACCGACCTTCCATCGTCCCCTAGTCCTGCTGCGGCTCCCAATATTGCTGCGGCCCTTGACCTGCTCTGGACGCGCTTTCAGCCGGAGATTTGGAACCGCGTCGAGTTGCTTGCAATCGCGGCCGCTGCCTGCGCGGCAAATGAGCTCACGGCCGCGCAGCGCGAAGCTGCCCACGATGCCGCGCATAAGCTTGCAGGAACGCTCGGCACTTTCAACCTCGCACATGGCACCGACCTCGCTCGTGAGTTCGAGTTGCTCACTTCAGGTGAAGACGCTCCTGACTCCGCGACTGTCGAACGCATGGTCTCTATTGCTGTTGAACTCCGTACAATCATCGACAGCCGCAAATAAGTCTGCGCGGCCTGGCAAGCCCACGCGAGACACTCTAATGGGTGTTACCACGTTTTAAATGTGTAGCCGTTAGTTCGCGCCTGTCACAATCGGGCGGGGTGCTGATGCACTTTCATAATGTAAGCGCTAAGTAACAGTTGCTCTTTAATGGTCCGCATCTCAGCAGTTACGCTTAGAGCCGGTAGGTCGGGGCACAAACCATGAATTGGATAAAAAGAGTTGGGATTGCAGCACTCATTGGCCTGTGCGCGCCGTGGCCTATTCGCACAGGTAGATGCCAGAACCCGGAAAGAGCCGCCGCTGATTGGCGCACGATCGGGGGGACTCCTGGAAACTCGCATTACTCCAGTCTGAAGCAGATAAATCGTTCCAATGTTCAAAACCTCCAGGAGGCGTGGCGATTTGATACTGGCCAGCCGGGCGGACTCGAAACCACGCCTATTGTCGTGGACGGCATTCTCTATGCCTTTACCCCCACGCAGCAGGTGATTGCTCTCAATGGAGAAACCGGGAAGCTGTTGTGGAAGTTCGACTCCGGGATCAAGGGAACCCAACCCGACCGTGGGATCACTTACTGGACCGATCGCAAAGAGAAGCGGCTGCTGGCCGGTGTGATGAACTTCGTTTATGCACTTGATCCGGCGACTGGCAAGGTCATCCAGAGTTTTGGCAATAATGGGAGAATCGATCTACGCGAAGATTTGGGGCGTGAACCCGTACTTCAATCGGTAGCGCTCACCAGCCCCGGTGTTATTTACAAGGATCTTTTGATCGTCGGAGGCCGCAATCCTGAGACGCTTCCGGCTCCTCCAGGGGACATCCGCGCGTACAGCGTACGCACAGGCGCACTGCGATGGGTGTTCCACACCATTCCTCACCCAGGTGAATTCGGTTGCGAGACCTGGCCAAAAGACGCATGGAAAATGAGCGGAGCGGCCAACAATTGGGCAGGAATGGCTGTCGATCTCGAACGCGGTATCGTCTTTGTGCCTACCGGTTCGGCGGTGCCTGATTTTTATGGCGCCTCGAGAATTGGTGACGATCTTTTCGCGGATACGCTGTTGGCGCTGGATGCGGCAACCGGCAAGCGGCTCTGGCATTTCCAGGGAGTACATCATGATATTTGGGATCGCGATTTTCCGGCGCCACCGATCCTTGTCGCAGTTAAACGAAATGGGAAAGAAATTCCAGCGGTGGCACAAACCACTAAGCAGGGATATCTTTATCTCTTCGACCGCGTGAGCGGCGCTCCGTTGTTTCCAATTAGAAACAGAACGTATCCGCCGAGCACGACTCCGGGTGAAACAGCTTCACCAACTCAACCCTTTCCATTGGCGCCGGAGCCTTTCGCGCGGCAAACCGTAACGGAAGACACCCTGACAAACCGCACCCCTGAGGCGCATGCCTGGGCAGTACAGCGTTTTCGCGAGTTACGACATGATGGGCAGTTTGTCCCGCTCAGCGTGGGGAAAGATACGCTGGTCTCTCCCAGCTTTGAGGGCGGAGCGGAGTGGGGCGGGCCAGCAATAGACCCGGAGACGGATGTTCTCTACATCAATTCGAACAACTATGCCTCCATGGGGGCGTTGGCCGTCAACTCCGGCGGCTCTGCCGGACGGCGAACTTATCTGAACCAGTGCGCAGTGTGCCATGGAGATCACCGCCAAGGCACGGCCGAGTTCCCGCCGCTTCTTAAGATCGGCCGCAAGACAACTGCAGAGCAAATCGCCGTCACCATCCACGAAGGTAAAGGGCGCATGCCAGCCATGCCCGTGGATGGCAAGACACTGAAGGATTTGCTCAACTACTTGGCAACGGAAGATGATGCCGCGGCCGGCATCACCACCGGAAACAAAGAAAAGGAGAGGGCCAAGCAATACAGTATGACAGGCTACCGCAGGTTTCTTGATCCCGATGGATACCCGGCCACAGCTCCTCCCTGGGGTACGCTGAACGCGCTTGATCTGAAGACGGGAAAGTACTTGTGGCAGATTCCTCTCGGGCAGTATCCAGAGCTCGCTGCCAAGGGAATGACTGATACCGGGAGCGAGAATTATGGCGGGCCGATTGTTACATCGGGAGGCCTGATCTTTATAGCCGCGACAAACTTCGACCACAAGATCCGCGCATTCGACACGGCGACGGGGAAGCTGCTTTGGGAAGCCGCGCTTCCCTTCGCAGGTAATGCGACTCCGGCAACTTATGAAGTCCACGGCAAGCAGTATGTGCTGATTGCAGCAGGCGGGAGCAGCATGAACCCAAAGGGTCCGATAGGTGGCGTATATGTGGCTTTTGCGCTTCCTAAATGAAGTTACAAAGGTATAACTTCGTTCAGGCGTCTCCGCACCACTAGTTAGTATGGAGTGACAGGTTTCTCTCCGCTTGTGGCTCTGATCTGTGATGCCTTCAGGTCTCACATACTAACCCACGCATCGCGCGGGGAACCGGTCACTCCATACTGACTAGTTGACCAAATCACGACCGCGCCGCTCGGGGCCGAATCCGCAGATTAGAAACAACGCGGCGATCGTGCACAGTTCAAACGCGGTGAGCGCCCACGGATAGCCGAGGCTTTTCCGCAATGCAAACTCAATGCCGACAGAAGGTGCGCCGAACAACATTCCGAGTTGGTAGACCACGCCCGGAAATAGACTGCGCACACGGTCCGGTGAGAGCTCATTCAGGTGCGCGGGGATTACGCCAAACACGCCTTGAACGCCGAATTGCATCATGAAGGATCCAATCGCAAGCACAGACAGTGATGCGCCAAAGGCCCACGCGGGTATGGCAATGAGCGAGATGGTCAAGGCCAGCATGATGCTGTGACGGCGTCCAAACCTCTCGGAGAAATGGCCGATAATCAGGCATCCGCAAATGGCGCCTACATTATAGAAAACGGTTAGATTTGAAATAACAACGGTCGATAAGTTATGCACGGACTTGAGAAAGTCAGGGTATAAGTCCTGGGTGCCGTGCGAAAGGCAGGTAATAACTGTCATAAGCAGGACGAGATAGGCGAAATCTTTTTTGTAATGTAATGGCGTGCGCAGAATTTCGCCGAAGCTCGCTTTTTGAGTTCTCTTTCCTGCCGAAGGTTCCGGCGAAAGTACAGTGAGGAGCGCGACAATGCCCGCGATGAACAGGCTGGAGAGGAACATCCAGTTCCAGCCGAAGTGCGGCTCAATCGTCCTTACGGCAACCGCGGCCAGTAGATATCCGAGCGAATAACCAGCCTGCATGATTCCGGAGAACAGGCCGCGCAAGCGCGGAGGCGAACTCTCCATGACCAGCGAGGCTCCAATTCCCCAATAGCCTCCCATGCCGATGCCGTAAAGCGCGCGATAGAGGATGAACACTGTGTAGTTTGGCGCAAAGGGAGTAAGCGCTGTAAAGACGGAGAAGAACAGAACGCAGGCGATCAGGGGACGGCGGCGTCCGAACCTGTCTGCCATCGAGCCGAGAATCAACGCACCGATGGGCCGGGTGGCCAACGTGATGGTGATGCTCCAGACAATGGCTGCCTTGGTTACATGGAAGTTGGCGGCCAGCGCGTCCACCACAAAGATGAGAATGAAAAATGTGAACGCATCGAGAATCCAGCCGAGGATTCCTGAGGAGACCGCGAACCCCCATCGCGATTGGAACGGAGCTGAAGTGCGCGCGGCGGCGGGTTTGTTCATGGCGACTACACCGGCCTGTTCCACTGTCAGCGGTGACTTATCCATGCGCTCCTTCCGGAGTGTTCGTCTCGCTCTAAAGTCTCGACAATGTAAGCCCGCCGTCCACGGTTAACACGGAGCCGGTTGCATACGGCAGTTCGCCTTTCGCCAGAAGACAGGCGGCGCTGCCAACATCCGCAGGAGTTCCCCACCGTCTTTCGAGCAGCAGCCCTGCTTCAATCAGTGCATCGTACTTTTCCCGGACACCGGCTGTCATGTCAGTCTCGATGATGCCGGGACGCACTTCGTAGACGCCGATGCCGTATTCAGCGAGACGTACCGCCCACAACCGCGTGGCCATTGCGATGCCCGCCTTGGAGATGCAATAGTCGCCCCTGTTTACGCTGGCGACTGTGGCTGAGATGGAACTGATGTTGATGATGGCACGATGGACTTGATCGCCGCTCGCATGTTGGCTAATCATCCATGCCGCTACGGCCTGCGTGAGAAAATACGGCCCCTTGAGATTGGTCGCGATTAACTCGTCGAAGCTTTCTTCACGGGCGTCGAGAATATCGGCACGCACGCGCGGAGCGATGCCTGCGTTGTTTACGAGGACGTCGAGCCTGCCGAGATTTTCTTCTATTGCGAGCAGGAGGCGGGCACGGTCAGAGCCGTTCGATACGTCCGCCTGAATATAGATTGAGGCTCCGCTACGCTTCTTGATTTCATCGAGAGCGGGTAGAACTTCATCGAGCGGCCGGCGGCCCGAGATCGCAAGGGTGAAGCCTGCGTCCGCCAACTTGAGCGCGATGCCCAGGCCAATACCACGTGCGCCGCCGGTCACCAGAGCTACTTCTCCTTGATGGGGCATCGTCAGTCCTTTCTCACCGGGCAACTTCGCGCTAGAAGAAGGTGTAGTAACTTGAATCGGCCAGCTTCGCCACCAGAAGCAAGGATTCCAGCAGATGATAGTCTCCCCACATGCTTGACTCGCCGCAGGGTATCTTCGCGGTGGGCGGGATGAAGTCCCATCCGTTGGGGTGATGATAGACGCTGTGCAAGAGGATTCCTTCGTGATTGGGATCAGTTGAGAGATAGGGTTCTTGAATCAGGCACCGAACGACTGTGAGGCCGGCCTGCATGTAGGCCGCATCGCCGAGCACATGGCCGAGCCGGACCAGGCCTTGAGCGGCAATGGCGCTTGCCGATGAGTCAACAGGCTCGTACGCGTTGTATGGATCGGCGGCTTTTGCCTTCCAGTCGCCGAGCAGATGTAACTGCGGCGCGCCCGTATCCCAATAACAGATTCCGTCGAGCGCGCTTGCCTGGTAGATGTAGAAGTCGCATGTGGCGCGAGCGGCTCGCTCCAGCATCGCGCACGTTTCTGATTTGCCAGGAAGGCCCTCGGCGCTGAACTCACCTTCGGGCAGCGACTGGATGAATTCGAGTTGCTCGGCAAAGCCCAGCATGGCCCATGCCAAGCCGCGCGTCCATGTTGTGAAGGGTGAGAAACCTTGCTGCGAAGATGGGCAGCGAAAAGCACCACTGGCCGGATTGAAGATGGCTTCATGCGCGGTACGGCCACGCAACTCGGGAACGTCGTAGTGGTCGCGTCCTTCACCGTAGTAGATGTTGTATTCAGCAGACGTCTTTGCGTGGGCCAGCAGCCTGCATAGCAGATTGATGCGCTTGTCCTGCTCACCTATAAGAGCGTGCCCAAGCAGGTGCGCCATTCCACAGATACGAAGGGTGCGGATGGTGTCGATAAATAGCGAGTGGCTGCCATTGAATGAGTGGATGTAGCCGCGGTCGCCTCCAAGGCTGGTCCACCGGGCAGCCTGTACGGCTCCGCTCACCTTTAACGCGAGCTCATAGAAATGCAGCTCCCACTCATTTGTCTCGATTCGGCCGCTCAACATGAGGCGGCGCAGATGGCCGTAGGTAGAGATATTGTTGAAACCGTGGTCGTGAACGCCGGTGTGCGACAGATGTTCAGCCATGTCGGCCACAACGTGCCGGCGAGCTGTCGTCAGCAGGTCCCGTTCGCCGGTCAGATCGAAGCAAAGCAGCGCGTTGCCATACTGAAAGCCCTGCGTCCACTGCGTCCAACTGCGGGCAGTGTATTTTCCGTCGATGGTAAAAACAGGCGCGCCGTCTGCTGTCTTCCAGCGTCGCTCGATCTGCATGGTTTTCGCGGACGCATGCTCCAGGGCGCGATTGACGAACGGCATCAGATCTCGCGGAGTTAATGTGGTGATTGGATTCACTTACACCCTCTCAGCTAGACAAACTTTTCAAATCGTTGGATGACCTGCTTCAAAACATCTTCAGGATCGGAATCCCAAAGCGCGCGATTAAAGATTTCTACCTCGATGGGTCCGGTGTAGCCGGCCTGTTCCACGAGGAGGCGGAGTCTGCGATTGTCGATCACGCCGTCTCCCATAAGGCCGCGGCCCAGCAGGATATCAGGCAACGGAACCAACCAGTCGGAGACGTGAAAGCCGTAGATGCGGCCTGCCGATTGCGTGATGAGCTCGGCGACCTGCGGATCCCACCATATATGGAAGGTGTCGAGGATGACTCCGACTTGCTGCGGGCTGTAGGCCGATGCGAGTTTGAGCGCCTGGCCGATTGTGTTCAGCACGGAACGCTCAGCGGCATACATGGGATGAAGCGGCTCAAGACCAATGCGGACGCCACGTTCGCGCGCATACGGGACCAAGGCGGCGATTCCGTCGGCGACCATCTTGCGGGCTTCTTCAAGGCCGACACCAGCGCAGCCTCCGACCACCATCACCAGGGAATCTGCGTTGAGCGCGGCCGCCTCGTCTGCTGCGCGGAAGTTATCTTCAATATTTTTTTGCCGCTCCTGTTCAGTGGGCGCTGGAAACATTCCGCCTCGGCATACGCTGGAGACATGCAAGCCTGCCTCCTTAACCAGGCGGACGCAGGAAGGCAAGCCTGCCTCCTGAATCTTGTGTCGCCAAAGCGCGATCGACGGAACGCCGTGCCGCGCGCAGGCCTCCACCGCCTCGCCGACGCTCCAGCTAGCCGTCGTGATTTGGTTCAGCGAGAACCTTGACCTATCTGCCATGCGTTTCTGTCCCCGGTAATGACTGACTGGAAGAGCGTTTACTAAGTGCCGAGGGAGATTTCGGGAACATCGACCCAGCGCCGCTCTCGCCATGAAGTGTGCGCCAGTTCTGCCAATTGCACGCCACGAACGCCGTCGATGAATGTATGGGGGAACGGTGCATCCGAAAAGACGTGGCGCAGGAACATCTCCCACTGCAACTTGAATGCGTTGTCGAATTCGGCGTTGTCTGGAACTTCGGCCCACTGATCGCGGAATTTGAAGGGGTTCGGCAGGTCGGGATTCCACACGGGGCGGGGCGTGTTGACGCGATGCTGAACCTTGCAGTCGCGAAGTCCTGCAACGGCGCTGCCTTCTGTTCCATCCACGTGGAGGTTGAAGAGCTCGTCGCGATAAACGCGGGTTACCCAGGATGAGTTGATCTGCGCGAAGATTCCACCCTGCAGATCGAACATACCGTAAGCGGCGTCATCGGCGGTGCATTTGTAGGCCTTGCCCGCTTCATCGACGCGCTGCGGAATGTGGGTTGCGCCGGTGCAGCTTACCGCCTGGACTGCGGCAAAGGTGTGGTCGAGAACATAGCGCCAGTGGCAGAACATGTCGAGGATGATTCCGCCGTTGTCCTCTTTTCTGTAATTCCACGATGGGCGCTGGGCTGTCTGCCAGTCGCCTTCGAAGACCCAATAACCGAACTCTCCGCGCACTGTGAGGATGCGACCGAAGAAACCGGAATCGATGAGGCGCCTCAACTTGCGGATGCCGGGGAGGAAAAGCTTGTCCTGCACGACGCCATGCTTTACTCCAGCCTTGGCCGCTGCTTTGGCAAGCTTGATTGCGCTCTGCATCGTGGTCGAGAGCGGCTTCTCGCAGTAGATGTGCTTTCCTGCCGCGATGGCCTGGAGGACGTTCTGTTCGCGTATCCCGGTCGAGCCGGAGTCGAAATAGATGGTGTCTTCCTTGTTGTCGAGGCTGCGCGCCAGATCGGTGCTCCAGCGAGAAAGACCATTTGCGGCGGCGATGGCTTTCAATTTTTCTTCATTTCGGCCGACCAGGATTGGGTCGGGCATGAGGACACTGCCGTCGCCGAGGGAGATGCCGCCTTGCGCGCGGATGGCAAGGATTGAGCGGATCAGGTGCTGATTGAGTCCCATGCGTCCGGTGACGCCGTTCATGATGATTCCGGCCTTGCGCTCCCGCATTCACGCTCCTGAACAATACGCTGACGTATCGACGGAATCCTATCACACTGCTCGCATGTCCATGAATGGCGGGCGGATGAACGTCAACGAGGCGGCTTGTGCACTAAACCGGAGTGACCCAGAGCAGCGGCTGGCGGACGGGAAAGTTGCGGATGATCTCGGCAGTTTTGGGATCGGGCGGCAGCGTGCGCCAGAGCGCAATGTACTTTGGCTCGCGGTAGGCGAGGCCGGCGAAGAGAAGACTGGGTTGGCGATTGGGCAGGTCGTCGAAGTACTCCACGTCATGCGCGTAGGGCCACTTGCTCTTGTCTTGAATGAAGGGATACATGAATTCGACGGCCTTTTTGTAGCCTATCCCGCTGGGCAGCAAATACTTCCAGAGATTGTCGGGGGAGTTGCCTCCTTTCGAAGCAATTTGGCAGATAATCGCGAGCACGTCGAGGTCGAAGAGCGAATAACTGTATGGCTTGGTGCGTGCCAACTCCAGCGGGAAGCTGCCATTTGGGGCAAGCTGGTTGGGCAGGAGATTATTCTTGAAGCGGTCGCGGCAAAGAGCGGTCACTTCCCGGTTGCCGGTAAGGGCCGCAAAGGCGGCAGCCTGCGCCACCCAGCAGGCGCCATGGTTGTTTTTTGCAACCTCTTCCTCTTTGCCATTCTTCGAAGTGCTCATCCAGTCGAGGTATTGCGCGAACCAATCGCGCAGCGTGCTGTATTCGGCGGCGGTGAAGACTCCGGCCTTTTCAAGGTGGCGCGCGGCGCGGCTTACTTCAACCAGGTGCAGCGTGTCGATGACTCCGGTGCCACGGCCGTGCGAGATGCCAAAAATGGCCTGGGCAAAGTCGAGCGACGGATTCATCTTCGTTGCCGGATCGAGGAACCATGCGCGCAGATGCACGGCAGCGTGCTGCGCATAGCGTTTATCTCGCGTGATCAACCATGCCGACACCAGCGCGGGCACATGCAGGCTCAGGCGGATGAGGGCTTCGCGATGCGCATTGAAGTTGCCGGGGTTGGAATAGCCGTCGCGACGGATATATGGGCCGCCATTGTTGTTCGGATCGGGCCACCAGTAATCGCCCTCGGAAAAATAATCATGCTTGCCGCCATGGCTGCGCGGCGAACTGGATGCAGTGATGGTGATCGGAGACTGGGGCAGATACTCATTGGCGGCGCGGAGAATTCGCTCTCGATCGATGCGAGCAATTTCGCGTGCAGAAATCGGCGACTTGTGCGGTAATGCAAGCGCTGCCAGTGTATCGGAGTGAGCGGATACTGCCGCAGCGGCAGCAGTGAGACAGAAGTTGCGGCGGTCCATCATTACAAAGGCTCCAGAATCAGGAAATGGAAACAAATGCGGGCGCAATCCCTTCGGTTACAACGCTGACTGTGGACGCGCCGCCATTGCGCTCGATCGAAATCCGCGCGCGGCCGTTGTACATCTCGACTAAGCGCGACCCGGTTGAGGTACCGAGGTTGTCAATCAGCTTGCCAGCGCCTGCAAGTGAAAAGCGAACGGCATTTCTTGCGTCGAGACAGAGCGAACCGTTGGAATCGAATAGAGTTGCTTCGACCGTCGCGGTATTCGCGTCGCGGCCAATCTCGGCGAGCACAAATTTGGCAGGCTTGTCCCACTTGGCCGTCTGATACTCGACGTCAATTTCATCGCTGACTATGGCAGCGCCTTTTCTTGCAACTACGCGCAGATGGTTTCTTCCGGCGACGAAGTTCACCATCCAGCGCAGGCCGGCGGCGGGAAAGTCCTGGCTGTCGCGATGGCGGACTCCTGCGGACTTGCCGTTGACGAACAGTTCGGCGGCGAGGCAATTCGAGTAGACCTTCACCATGCGCTGTTCGCCTTCTGCGCCCCAGCGCACCGGCCAGGAATGGCCGTAGATGTGCGCCATCGGTTCTTCGCTCCAATACGACTGGAAGACGAAGTAGCCTTCCTTCTTCGTCATGTCACGTTCGAGCACGCCTTTTTGATTGATGCGCGGCACCGGATTTTCTGCCCGCAGCGGCGTAGTGAAATCCTTGAAGCACCATTGCGCCGATCCGGCGAGCCACGGCATCGTGTCCTGCACCTTCAGATGCCAGTCGAAGAGATTGCACGCGTAGTTTTCTGTCCAGATGGCATCGCGCGAGACCTTCGGTTGGCTGCCGGGCATGAAATCGAAGCCGCACTCATCGAGACTGCGCTGTTTGGGATCCGTATCCGTTGCAGCGCGGGCCAGCGCGGCATCGGGCAACTCGGAATGGCGACGGGCATGGCTGTCCGCACCCCACTCAATATGAATAAAGTGCTTCACGGTGTCGCGCGCAGTTTCGAGCGATTTCTGATATTCGGGGTAGACGCCGCGATACCAGCCGTCCCAGATAGAAGGCGCATAGACGTCGGGAATGTCGCGCGCGAAATCGCAGCGGCGAAAGGCCGTAACTCGCGATGGATCAAGTGCGTGGGCCAAGTCATTCATCTCCCGCATGAAGCTGCGAATGGCAGCATGGTCAATCGACGGATACTCAGTAGGCCAGTCGACTTCATTGCCGAGGCCCCACATCAAAATGGAGGGATGGTTGAAGTGCTGATCAATCAGGTTGGCCAGCATGGCGCGCGTCTGCTGCTTCCACTTTTCACTCACGACGCCGGAGCGGCACCACGGCGCCTCTTCCCAAACCAGGAGGCCCAACTCATCGCAGAGATCAAGCACGACACGCGGCTGCTGATAGTGGCCGAGGCGGATGAAATTTGCGCCCATCGCCTTCACCAGTTCCAGCTCCTGACGGAGTTGACCGTCGGGCTGAGCGGCGGCTACGCCGGCGTGGTCCATATGGCGCTGCGTGCCGCGCAGCAGCAGGCGCTCGCCATTCAGTTTGAACGGGCCATGATCGACGAACTCCGCGTGCCGGATGCCGAAGCGTTCCTTTGTGGCGCTCTCGCCAAATTCCGAAGTGAGCGTGACGTTGCAGGTGTAGAGATGCGGATGGGTGGGCGACCAGAGCGCGGGGGATGTGATGCTGAACGAGGCAATCTCCGCTTCGTCCTTCCATGCGGCGGTGGACTTTGTCGATTGATGAATGTTCTTGCCGTCTGGGTCTGTCACACTAATTGAGAGCGATGCGTCGCCGGAGAATTTCGATGGGTTATAGAGGCGGGCCTTGACGCTGACAGTTGCCGGAGAGCCGGGCGCAAAGGTGGGCGCAATATGGACTGCTTCAAGCGAGACGGCCTGCGCGTAGACCAAGTGCGCATGGCGGTAGAGACCTCCGTACAGGCTGAAGTCGCTCAGGTCGGATGGAGACCGCTCCAAGTCCTGCGAGTTATCGCAGAGGACCGCGATGGCGACGCCGTCTTTGTTCGTGGTCGCCAGGCCCGCACCGGGCAAGGTTGAACCAGCGGCAGCAGCGAGCGTATCTGTAATGTCGAATACAAATTCGTCATATCCGCCGACATGCGTCCCAACTAGCGTATTGCCTACGTATACATTCGAGGTCTGTCCGGCGCCTTCAAAGTAGAGCAGGGTACGGCCGTTCTTAAGTGGATTGAGAATGGGAACGCGGGTGCGGTACCAGCCGTGGCCGCGGTAGTAAGGTGTGTCGGGATCGCATGCGTCGTAATGATTGAAGCAGTGAGGGAGCGTAACCTTTTCCCATACAGCGATCTCGTCGCCGCGCCAAACTTCCCACGGACCATCCAGCGGGCCTTGGTAGTACTCCCAGCCGGTATCCAAACTGCGCGAAGAAGAGGACGCTTCTGCATCGGCAAGAAATGGACGCGCTAGCGATGCGCGAAGGGGCATGCTGCTTTGCACCGCCGCCACGGTTGCGGCAACGGATTTTAGAAATTGACGGCGGGAGGGACTCGGGACTTGCTTCGACATAACTGTACGATTCTATACCCGGCGGTTTGCTCACACTTCGCGCTGAAATGCCGACTGGGTCTACCAAAAATGGCGGCAAATTCCGGAGAAAATAAAGGCGCCGCTGCACACCCTGGTGATATGGTGCAGCGGCGCCAGTGTTACAAGTGCACCCGAACTGTGGATGCAGTGGATCTATATAGTTTAAGTACCTACTGAACCACAACCGTAACTTGCGATGTCGAACGGCCGTACTGATTGGTTGCGTTCAGTGTGTACGTCGTGGTTGCCGTGGGAGTGATGGTTACCGTTCCCCCACGGACGCCGCCTAGCTCGTCGATAAAGTCGTACGAATCGTTGGTGGTGTTCCAGGTAAGCGTGACCGGTGTCCCGGCAGGTACCGTGGCAGCCGACGCAGCGAAGCTGTTGATGGTTGGCGGTGCTCCGGCCGGGGCCGTGGCAGCGTCCCAGCCTGGATAAGACGGTGTCATTTGCACGACTTCAAAGTCGGAGGACGGGAT
Organism: Occallatibacter sp.; assembly: GCA_035945795.1. Classification (GTDB taxonomy): domain Bacteria; phylum Acidobacteriota; class Terriglobia; order Terriglobales; family Acidobacteriaceae; genus Telmatobacter. The sequence continues at coordinate 53,797 of DASYZU010000015.1, read as the reverse complement.
GGAGGACAGGTTCGACAGGTCGTTATCATCCCATCGCGTGTCCGGTGCTCCCTGGAAGAAGAAGTTGCCTCCGTTGTCCGCGAGGATCATGCCGTATTTCTTCATCGCGGTGAGGATCACCTGGTTGGCCACGGAGAAACTGGAGATGTCGACGCTGGCCTTGAGCCGAATCCGCATCCCCATGATGGCCGTCGAGGAAGAGGAAGTTCCTGCAGCATGGCTTGCCGGCTGCACGAAGTATCCGCCGTTGTTGTCATTTCTCGTATTCTGCAAAGTGAATCGGAGGGCATGATTGATGGCGCCAGCGGCAACTTCGTCGTAGCGCACCAGCCCCGGGAAGATGGGCAGCCCTGCGGCATCCGCCGAGGTCCAGCCCCATGGCCGCTGCTCATAATTCTTCAAGTCCCAAATCGTTTCGGAATCCGCACTATAGGACCCATTGCAGCGAACCGAGTTGAAGGTTTCATACAGCATGCAGGTGTTGCGATCCAACACCAGGATGTGCTGGTCACCGGAGTTGTCAGTACAATCTGCCGGCGACCCCTCGATAGGCGCGTTGGCCGGGAACGGGGCCATGGAAACATCGCTCTCGCTGGCGTAGGCGTTTACGGTTATGGGAACGAGAGCCTGAGTGCTCGAATCGACCACGACATATGGAATGCCGTAGTCTCCGCCAGCCACTGACGAGAAGTCGGGATGCAGATGCGACCCGACAAAATCGGCATCGCCAGTGATGGTAGCGTTATTCGGGTCGACGGGCGCGCCGGAGATATCCGTGTTCCAGGCGGATGAGGCCGGGAACGGGATGAATCCGTTGAGACTGCCCCCATTGCCCAAGCTAATGCTGCCGCAGGTTGGCCCGCCGGTTGACGTGGTGACTGCGATTGTTGCCGAAGCTGACTTGGTGGAGTCTTGCGTGGAGGTCGCGGTGATGATTGCTGTTTCCGCGCCGGTATTCGGAGGCGTAAAGGTAATCCCGGTTCCCGAAGTTACGCCGGTTGTAGAACTCAACGTTCCACCCGCCGACGGGCTGATGGAAAGGTTCACGGTATTTGTGAATGCTCCCGTGCCTGTGACCGTGGGCGTGCAGGTTGAGGTTTGAGTGGTGGTGATGGACGACGGGGCGCACACAAGGGAGACGCCGGTGATGGTGGGCGTCGCAGCCGTGACCGCGATATTCGCCGAGCCGGAGATGTTGGTGAAACCAGCAGCGGTAGAGGTGGCGGTGCAGGTCGCAGTTCCCGCGCCGGACGGCGTGAATACTCCGCCGGATGTGATCGTTCCGCCGGTTGCTGTCCAAGTAACCGTGGTGGGGTAAGCGCCAGTGCCTGACACGGCGGCGGCGCAGGTTGATGTTTGACCGGTGGTGACGGAGGAGGGCGTTGCGATAACGTTAATGCCAGTGACTGTGGCTGTCACGTTGGTGACAGTGATCGTGGCCAAGCCGGATATGTTCGTGTATCCAGTCTGCGTAGAGTTGGCGGTGCAAGTCCCGGTTCCAGTTCCCGATGGGGTGAACACTCCGCTGGGCGTGATTGTTCCGCCGGTTGCCGTCCAGCTAACCGCCGGGCTGTAGGCTCCGGTGCCGGTCACAGTCGCGACGCAGGTTGCAGTTTGCGCAGTGGTGATGGATGCCGGCGTTACGGCAACGGTGACGTTGGTGACAGTGACGGTGGGCGGCGCTGCAGTGACGGTGATGTTCGCGGAGCCGGAAATGTTCGTGTATCCAGACTGGGCAGAGGTGGCCGTGCAGGTTCCGGTTCCCACTCCGGATGGCGTGAAGACTCCAGTGGGAGTAATGGTGCCTCCGGTTGCCGTCCAGCTAACCGCCGGGCTGTAGGTTCCGGTGCCGGTCACAGTCGCGACGCAGGTTGCAGTTTGCGCGGTGGTAATGGACGAGGGTGTTGCGACAACGGCTACGTTGGTGACGGTGATAGTGGGCGGCGGTGGAGCTGTGATGGTGATCGTTGCCGAACCAGAGATGTCAGCGTATCCAGATTGCGTAGAGTTGGCCGTGCAGGTCGCGGTTCCCGAGCCAGATGGCGTAAATACGCCCGAGGCGTTGATCGTCCCGCCAGTTGCCGTCCAGGTAACTCCGGAGCTGTAGGCACCCGTGCCCACTACGGTCGCTGTGCAGGTTGCAGTTTGCGCAGTACTGATGGTCGCCGGCGTTGCGGCAACAGTGACCTTGGTGACGGCGGGTGGAAGGGCCTGGGCCGAAATGGAAACGGCTGCCGTTCCGGATTTGGTCGAGTCCTGTGTTGACGTGGCTTTGACGGAGTCCAACCCGGAAGCGGGTAAGTTGGAGGGGGCAGTATAAAGGCCGGAACTTGAGATGGTCCCCGAAACCACCGACCAGGAAACAGCGGAGCTGTAGTCGCCGGTTCCTGAGACTGCAGCCGAGCATTGGCTCGGCTGGCCTGGCTGCACACTGGCCGGAACGCAGGAGACATGAACTGAGGTTATGGTCGAGGATTGTGTTTGTGTCGTGGATGTGAAAGTGCCACCCGTGCAACCTGCGACAAACAATGCGCCTAAAAAAAGGAGGCTAAGCGAAGCTTTCCGTACCATATAATTTCTGCCCCTTCAATAACCGGAACGCCGCAGGGTATCAACAGATTTATCTTGTTCTTAGCTTTTTGCCCGATGCGGTGTCGGTAATTCCAAGGCGTGTTCGTAAATTAGATGGAGAAATAGTTCAAATTTCTATTGGCTTAAAAGTGTGCCATAGACGCTATTGTCATTTTACATTGCTTCGCCGCGTGGATGCGGTTGTCCCAAGGTTTTTACATTACCTAAGTAATGGAATATTGCAGATGAAAGGGCCCGGGATTCGATGACAGGTGCTTCTTGTCTTTGTCGGATGCCTGTTGTGTGTGGGGAGTTGTCTTGGGCATTCTTCACGAAATGTGAATGGAGTGAAGCAGTTTGAGTACGCGGCGGGCGGCCATGGCAATGCGACATAGGCGTTTTTGCAATTGAGAAGGCGAACGTCGCCCATATCCTCATACCACTGTGGAAATGTTGGCGTTAATTGCCGGGTGCACGAAGGGATGTTTGGTACAGGTGCGGGCTTCCAGCTCATCGGCCGACGAGAACGCTCCCCAGTAGAAAGGAAGATCCTTGCGGCAGCGCTGGCTCACGATCACGCGTTCCTAGAGTTGCGCTTGTCTGAGAGCCTCGGGTTTGTCGAGGCCTCCAAGCCACTTTGCCTAAGAGGCTCCCATCGGTTCCTGTATCTCACGATCTGGCACTGAAGGCCCTACATGAAAGTTCTTCCCCCGGCTCAATGACCGTAAGGATTCTCCACTGTGATTTACGGGCTACGACGCCGAGGCTGGGGTTGGCAGTCCGAGGCCGATGGGATTTTTCCAAGGGGTAGCAGCCCAGGACTCGCCAGCCCTCTCCAGACATTCCCGCACACTTTGCACCCGATTGCAGGGCGGTACAACCAAAGGAACAAGTTGTTCCTAAATTGGCTATCTGACTTGAAAATCGCCCCATACCCTCATGAGGTATTACAGAATAAACTATTGATTCTATGGTGCCCGGAGGGGGACTTGAACCCCCACGGAGGGTAAGCTCCTGCGGATTTTAAGTCCGCTGCGTCTGCCAATTTCGCCATCCGGGCCTGGCTCTATTCTCCGATCTCTATTCTCCAGTTTCTATTCTATTGAAAGATTCAGTCGCCCTCTGCAATTTACTCTGTGCTGCACATTGTTAGCTCAGAGGCCCATAGCTATACAGATCGCCGCTACGTCGCCGATGCGCTCACCTAATGCGGCCGGGACAACCTGGCAGATCTTTGCGGAAGCGGGCAGCGCCTCGCGCTGCATAACTTGTCGTGCCGGCGCCAGCAGGCCCTCGCCAATGCGCATGGCAAGGCCTCCGATAATGATTCGTTCCGGATTGAACAGATCGACCAGAATCGCTAACGCCTCTCCCAAACGGCTCCCGGTGTCACGGATAATTCGCCGGGCAAGTTCGTCCCCTTGCTGCGCAGCGTCGGCTACGTCTCTTGCTGTTAGTGCTCCGTAGTCGTGCAACTTCGCGGCCATCACTGTGGTTCTTCTGTTCCTGATTGCCGACTCAACCTCTTGACGAGCGACTTGCGCCATTCCTCCGCCGCTGACCCATCCTTCGACAGAACCGGTCTTGTTGTATCCCACCGGCCCGGAGGCGGTGAGACGAACATGGCCGATCTCGCCGGCTTGGCCGGAAGCTCCACTCAGCAGACGGCCGTCGGTAATTACGCCTGCGCCGAAACCCGTTCCCATGGTCAGGAAGATCATGTGGCGAGTTCCCTGCCCCGCGCCAAATCGATGCTCGGCTACTGCACCGGCATTGGCGTCGTTTTCCATTCTGCAAGGGAGCCCGAACTCCTCTCGCAGTATGGAGGTAATGGGCACGTCGACCCATGTGGCCAGGTTAGGCGGCGCCTGAATCACGCCTGCTGCCTGATCCAGCGGCCCGCCGCAACTGACGCCAATGTCGTGCAGCCTGGACCTTTCGATGCCCGCTGATTTGATGAGCTCGTGAATGGATTGCTTGATCAGATCGATTGCGCGTTCTGGGCCTTGATCGGGCAACGTGGGGAACTCAATACGCGCAAGCATTGCGGGCGGCTCGGATGAAAGCAAGACGGCGGTTTTCGTTCCGCCAATGTCCACGCCGATCCAGACCCTGCCCGCTTCTTTTTCCATCGTAGGCTCACTTGGGATACGAAATCGAAGGTGCGCAACCGTGGCTGTGAATACAATTGAACCGCGCATACGCGGCAATCGCTACGGTACAAGAGATTCGACCGCTGAGAGCGCAAACTTCGCTCAAGTGGAAGCAGCTAGCGCTTCTTTGCCGGTTTCGGAGCGGGTTTCTTCGCAACCCGCTTGGATGGCTTTGCCGCTTGCTTCGCCTTGCCCTTTGCCGGAGCCTTGGCTGCGCTCTTGACTGGAGCCTTCGCCGCTGGCTTAGCCGGAGCTTTGGCTGGGGCTTTTGCCGCAGGCTTGGCCGAAGCTTTGGCTGGCACCTTGACGGACTTCTCTGCTTTGGCCGCAACGGCAGGCGCGGGCTTCTTTGCGGCAGGCGCCAGCTTCGCTTTTACTGGAGCCGGAGCAGTATTTGCCTTGGTGGCCGACGTCGGCAGCTTCGCGACTGGCACTGGCTTCGGTGGTGGCGGCAAAGGTTTTTCTGCTTTTGGAAGCTTTTCCGCAATGGGCTTGGCAGCTGGTTTTTCAGCCTTTGCAGGGGCGGGCGCTGGCTTCGCACCCTTCTTTGCCGGCTCAGGCGGGGCAGATTTCTTGCCCGAGGATTTGACGGCGCGAGCCGGCTTCTCATCCTCATCACCTTCCAGGTCATCTTCAGCGGGCTCACCTTCGTCGAGAGCATCCGCGCCCAGATCGCCCTTGGGAATATTTATGCCCAAGTCGATCTCGTCCTCGTCGCCGCCGATATCGTCAAGATCATCGTCCCCGACGAGGCTCTCTTCAGCATCCTCGTCGTCATCGAACGACTGTTCCTTTATCTTTTCGGCGCCGCGCTTGACGCGTGGCCGCTTGATGGTCACTTGCGGCGGTGGCGCTGGCGGAGAATGCGGCTCAAGATAGGCGCGCATCTCCTCCGGCGTTGTCAGACGGCCGTCGATAAGTTCAAGAAACACCGCGTGCACAATCTGTCCATAAGTCGCCAGCTCCGGTGTAATGCGCATCTCCTGCATCAGCGCGTGCGGGATCCCCTGGCGGGCCTCCGGCCAGACTTTCAGAAACAGGTTGAAGCGATCCTGAATTGCCGCGTTCTTACTTGTGAAACCGAGCCAGAGCACCGCCTCAGGGTCATAGCTGGTAAACAACTTGTACCCGGCCGAAGCCTTTGCGTTTTCTTTGGACAGCAGGACCTTTTGAAAACCTGCTGCAAGCGAATCCAGGCTGTTCCACTCCTGAACGAACCCCGGACGCAACAACGACTTCTTCAGCGCCGTCAGATCCTTGGAGGGCAGCTTTGCCGTTAGCAACTGCATCTGCGCAGCCGACATATCGGCATGGACGCCCTGCAACAGCAGTTCGACAGCCAACTCGTGCAGTGCCTTCAGCTTTTCCTCGTCCGCCCTGGTGCTTGTCCAGGCCGGGAAGAGGGACTTCATCCAGCCTTCGGCTTCCAGCGCCCGCAAAACAGCCAGCCCTTCTTCCTCGTGGCCGATCTGTTCCAGTTCCTGGCTGCGCGCATGTGGGGAGAGAAACTCGATGACTCCTTCGGTCTTGGCGTTGTCGTAGCGGGTCCGGGTCTTCAGGTCCAGTTCCCAACCCAGCCGCGCGCGGTACCGGGTGGCACGAATCAGCAGCGACGGATCCTCGATAAAGCCGTAATTTGAGACGAGCCGCAGCGTCCGGGCCTCAATATCGGCGGCCCCGTTCAGGGGGTCCATAAGCAGCCCAAACGAGCCTTCATTCAGCGAGATGGCCATGGCGTTAACGGTAAAGTCGCGACGCCGAAGGTCTTCCTGGATCGAAGCGGGATGGTAAACTGGCTTGCCCGGCTTGGGATAGCTGAGGCTGTGAGTGCTGATCAAATCCACTCGGACAGTGCCAGGAAAACATAGATAAAGGCTTTGTGATGGCTCGTGTTCACCCCAGACTTTTCCGCCAAGTTTTTCTATTGCTTTCTTTAACTTAAGCGCATTTCCATGCACTGAAATTTCAAGATCGCGGACGGCGTGGCCACTGGTAAGATCGCGCACCGCGTCGCCGGTCAAAAACAAGATGGTTCCAGCTTCACGGGCTGCTTCGCGCAACTGGCTCAGCGCGTGCCGTTGATCGGCCGACAGCCGGTTTTCCAAAAGGTAGATGTAGTCGGGCATCCGGTTACCTGCTTCCGCCGTCTCAAGCCGCTGCCAAGTACCTCATGTTGTTACTGTTAGGGAGAAAATCAGCAGAGATGGCAAACCAGTACATTAACACAACTGAACCTGTTTGGCTAGAGCATCTTGCACCCTGTTCGCAGCGTAAACCTCACACGTGCGACAATCCAGAGCAATGGCCTCCGCTAGAAAACCTGTGATCGTGCGCAAGTTCTCAAGGGACTGGTGCGCCGGTTATGCCGGCGCCGGTTTCGGTCAGGATGCCGCCGAACTGGAGATACTGGACCTCAGTGGCAAGGTGCTCAAAATCGGCTGGGACCAGGTGAAGTGGGTCTGCTATGTGCGCGACTTCCCTACCCAGGCAAGTGACCAGGCCAACCCGGAACGACTCCTTCAAAAGCGCTTCTCGATTCGTCCACGAACCGCGGGACTCTGGCTGCGCATGACGCTCACCGACGGCGAAGAGTTGGAGGGCCTGGCGGCAAATGACCGCTCACTTGTGGAGGGCGCCGGCCTGCTGTTAACCCCGCCTGACACGCGCTCGAATACGCAGCGCATCTACTTGCCCCGGCAGGCTATCCAGACTTTGGAAGTGGTGAGCTTGATTGGTGTCTCAGGCCGCCGGCGCGCCGCTGCTGCGAGCCAGGCAAAAGAGCAGCCGGAACTTTTCCCTGTGGACCCCGACACTCAGTAAGCTCTGTGTTTATCTGACCGAACTCTGTTGAACCGACCGCGGGTGTCCTGCGGCGCAATACTGTTCTCCAAAACAACTACATAAGCGATTTGTGGAGTCCACGTGCGTCTTTCGGCGGCTTGATTAAGGATCATGATTGCTCTCGTTCCCAGGTCAGACTTATTCCTGTATGGTTGACACTCTCTCATCTCTCAGGATGACTGCTACGTTGCGCGAGCTGTTTTGTGCACCTGAAACCAGACTAAGAAGGAGAATTTCATGTCAGCTGAAGCTAACAAGTCTCTTGTGCGTCGGTTTTACGAAGAAATTGACAAGGGAAATCTGGAGGTATTGGACGAATTGGTGGCTCCAGATTACCTGGATCACAACCCGCCTCCGTTTCCGGGATTGCACGCCGGCCTGGAGGGATTGAAGCAGGCTTTCAAGATTTTCCGTGAAGCGACACCCGGGCATCATCAGATTGAGGATCAGATCGCCGAAGGAGACAAGGTGGTAACGCGCCTTACTTCGTATGGAAAACACGAAGGCGACCTCCCGGGTGCTCCCAGAACTGGCAATGAATTGAAGATGACTTCGATCACGATCCACCGCATAGCCAACGGCAAGCTCGTTGAGAAGTGGGCGGAGAAGGACGTACTCGGATTCCTGCAGCAAATCGGCGTAATGCCTTCGCCCGGAAAGTAGCGTTAATCTGCGCTTGAGTGCGTTGGCTCCATAAGACTCATCCCTGCGCCAGCAGGCTTTTGTAGTAGGCCGCGGTCCGACCGAGCACCCGCTCATCAATAAAGTGCTCCAGAACCCAGGCGCGTGCGGCATACCCCATGCGCCGACGGCGCTCCGGATCACGCAGCAGCTTGAGCACGGCCTCACTGATCGCCTCCGGATAGCCAGGCGGAATTAACAGCCCGGTCACTTCGGGCACCACAGAGTCGCGGGAGCCCGTAGACTGCGTTGTCACCACAGGAATCCCCGTTGCCGCTGCTTCCAACACTACGTTCGGAAATCCCTCCCGCCATGTGGGCAATACCATTACATCCATGGCGCGGTAAAAGGGCGCCGTGCCATTCACGAAGCCGGTGAGGTGAATGTGCGAATGGCACTGAATGCGGCCACGCACTTCGTCGCCCAGCGAATCTTCCGAGGTATCGAACCAACCCACCAGCAGCAGATGGGCCTTGGGCTCCGCTTGCAGAATGGCGTCGAAGGCCTCAATCAACTCCAGCAGCCCTTTGTCGCGCGTCAAGCGGCCGACGAAACCTACAACGTGGGCATCATGCGGCAGGCCGTACCGCTCGCGCACATTGCTTGAACCTGGCGAATATCGTTCCATGTCCACGCCGTTGCTGCTGCCATCCCCCAGCAACAACAGCTTGGCCGCTGGCGCCACGCCCAGCGCCAACGCTTCGGCACGCAGACTGTTGCTGTTGCACAGCACCACATGAGCGCAGGCAGCAGCCAGCCGCTCCGCCCACAGCAAAATGCGGCGCTTGAATCCGGTTGTAGTTTCCAGCTTGAGCCCGCGCAGCATATAGACGCGTCGAGGAATGCCGCACAGCCTCGCGGCCATTGTTCCCAACAGTCCCGCCTTGGGAGTACTGAATTCCACCATGTCCGGTTTGAGCCTGCGCATGAGCCGCCAAAGCCGAAACAGCGAAACCAGATCCGCGATCGGCGCTATCCGTCGCTGCATCGGAATCGCAATCGACTCCACGCCCTCGCTTGCAGCGGTGCTGCCAAGCAGCTCCCCCGGACTGGCAACCAGCGTGACCCGAAAGCCCGCCTCCCGCAGCGCGCGCAAGCGTCCCTTAAGAACGACACAAGTGTGCGGACTCGTGATTCCCACCACAATGGAATGTGACTTGTTCGAATTCGCCGGCAAATCAGCAACGGGATGACACACCGTAGATGCCGGCATTAGCGAGCCCCAACCCCTTTGAAGTTTCTCCGCGTGTTGGAAGGAGATAGGGCCACTGTACCATTCGTGGGTCCAGGGACGTACGTGATGCAGGACACTGTAAATAAGGCCAAATCTGGCCCAGAATCAGCTTTCCTTTAGAAAATCGCATGGCGCAGCGTCTCAGGGTTCTCTTGCTGATTCCGCATCTGGGTGGCGGCGGTGCGGAGCAGGTTACCGCTCTGCTGGCGCGGTGCCTGTCTCGCGACAAATATGAAGTGCACCTGGGACTGGTTACGCGCTCCAACGCAACTTGCTCTCCTCTGCCGCCCTGGGTCACTGTTCACAATCTAGGCGCCTCAAGAGTTCGATCCGGAGCCCTTCGTCTGCTCCGCCTGATCCGGCGGCTCAAACCCGACGTGATCCTGTCCGGGATGGCGCATCTCAATTTTCTGGTCTTGATGATGCGGCCATTTTTCCCTCCCTCGACGCGGGTGCTTGTGCGGCAAAACGGAACTGTATCTGCTGCATTGGCCGATGGGAGAGTGCCCCGCTATACACGGCTGCTCTACCGGCTGCTCTATCGGCATGCGGACAGGGTGATTTGCCAGTCGCGCGCCATGGCAGTGGATCTGGCCGGCGAGCTTGAACTTGGCGCCGAGCAGATTGCGGTCTTGCCCAATCCGATCGACTTCGCCGGAATCCTCGCCGGGATTCGTGAGGCAAAAAACGATCCCGATCGGTGGGCAGGACCTGGTCCTCATCTGCTGGCCGTGGGAAGGCTCTCGCAGGAAAAGGGATTTGACTTGTTGCTTCAAGCGCTCGCTCGCGTACACAACAGCTATCCGCAGGCAGATCTGCTTATTGCCGGCGCCGGAGCAGAAGAAGCGGCGCTCAAGGCCCAGTGCAGCTCGCTCGAGCTCGACGAGGCTGTTTGCTTTGCAGGCCACCTCGAACGGCCTTATGCGTGCTTTCCTGGCGCTACGCTCTTTGTACTTTCGTCGCGCCACGAGGGCATGCCCAATGCTCTTTTGGAGGCTGTTGCCGCGGGACTGCCCATCGTGGCGCTTCCGTCCTCGGGAGGCGTTGAGGATCTGCTCCGCAACCGCACCAACGCCTGGCTCGCAACGGAGATCTCTGCCGACGCTCTCGCCGATTCGCTGCTCTCGGCCTTGCAGGTTCTGCATCCACAGGAGCAGCTTACTCACACCTGCACCTAGTGCGGCGTTTGCGTGTCCCATCGTCGCGGCATCTTTGTATTTGCGGCCGGGATGGAATTGCAAGCATCACATCCAGTCTTCCGCCTTCGCGGTCATCGCGTCTTCAAGCGTAACCCGGCGCTTCTGCTTGTAGGCCAGATTTGCCATGTGGCAAGCCACCGCAGCCAGGTATCCGATTTCGACTGTCCCATTGGGCTGCTTGCGGTCGCGCATGCAGGCTATCCAGTTGTCCATGTGATTCACGCCAAACGTTTCACCTTTGATCGCAACTCCATCTGGGTTGTTGGTCTTCTCCGGGTAGTAGTTCACAGGACCGTACGCATTCTCTTCGTTCGTGCGCGGATCGTCGGTGATCTGCTGGCCGGTCAGCATTTCATTCGATCCGCTCACGTGCTCGATGGTGCCCTTGTTCCCCAGGAATCGCTCTCCCAGTCCGTAGCGGCGATTGCTGAAGGTCGATTGCCACACAACGAGTAAATCATCCGGATACTCGAGCGACAGGGCAAATGTATCCGGCACCTGACGCCCGTCTTTCACTGAATACACGCCGCCCGTCATGGTCGCGGCCTTCGGCAGTTGCAGGCCCATGGCAGTAATGATCCAACCGATCTGGTGGACAAAATTCTCGGTGATGTTGCCGCCTGAAAACTGCCAGAACAATCGCCAGTTGATGAACTTGTAAGCGTCAAAAGGAATCATCGGCCGTCCCGAGAGAAACAGATCCCAGTTCACGTGGGCCGGATTGCAGTCTTCAGGCACCAGGCGAACCCACTGTCCGTGTCCAAGCTTGCTATTGCGGCTCATCCACGACTCGACCATGGTGATCTTGCCGGTCAGCCCATCCTGAATCCATTTTCTGGCGTCCATCATCTCGCCGGCGCTCTCGTCCTGCATTCCGATCTGCACAATCTGATTTGAAGCCTTTGCCGCATCACGGCAGGCCAGCGCCTCGGGAATGTCCCAGGCCAGCGTTTTTTCCGAGTACAGGTCCTTTCCCGAAGCCAGCGTGGCCAGAAAATATTTCGCGTGCAGATGTTGCGGCGTTGCATTGATCACGCCGTCGATGTCGGTCCGCTCCAGCAAACGCATGGGGTCGTCGTAAGTTGCAATGCTGGGCACAAGAGCTTTCACCTCGTCGCAGCGGCGCGAGTAGACGTCCGCCACCGCAACGCATTCCACATTCTTTTGCCTGAGCGCGCTCTTCAGGTCCTCCTGGCCGCGGTCACCGGCTCCGATAAGCCCGATCCTTATCCGGTCGTTCGCTCCGATTACCCGGCTGCCCGCTGCAAACGCATGCGTTCCTTGCAAAACGCCAAGGGCAGCAACGCCCAGGCCAACTTGCCCCATAAATTCGCGCCTGTTTATCTGCGTCCCATCGCTCTTCATGGCTGTGCCCCCATTCCGGCACGCGTTTTCCTAATCGCGTTTCCGGATCACTGTTCAACGTAACAACCCATCATACTCGCGCATGAAATTCCGACAGAAACTTCGCTCAGCACCGACTCTTGCCTCCACTCTGTTCAACACGCGCCTTCACCAACTTCTTGATAAGCGCTGTCGGCAATGGCTTGCCGATTGGGAAATGGACAGTCCCTTTGGATGTGGAAAAGCCATTGAGCTCGTCTTTGAAAATTTCGATCACCGCGGCGGTGGGGAACAAGCTGCAGTGGTTTTTGAACGCGGCGAACCATACCAAAACCTTTTTGGTCTTGAATGCGGGCATGCTGTAGCTGATAGTCTCGGTTGCCTCTGGCGGCAATGCCGAGCGAATTGCCGCTCGCATCCCGGTCAGCACACTGCGCGCAGGTTCCGCGACAGTTGCAAAGTATTCATCGACCGTCTTCGGGGCGCCGTTCCCTTTTTTCTCCGGGCTCGGATCACCCGATTGCTTCTTTCTCATGCGGTCAATGCTACAAGGGTCCGCACATCGAGTCCACGCCCAAATTCGCTGCGTATTTCACACTCTGAGGCAAATCTGGCCCTCAACAAAAGGCAATAACGGACTCCAACGCAGGCGATCCGACTGATCGCGCCGGGGCAATTGAATCCCGACTTTTCCTCAAGTGATTTAACTCCTTGACATTTTTTAGGGAAAGTTGTTTCCTGCTAATATTGATCCTTTTACCTCCAGCGGAAGACCTAGTAACCGGGTCTCTTTCTGTGTTGTCTCAAGGGGAACCGGCTCAAACGGGACAGCGGCAGACTTGCGCATTTAGATAGTCATACGCTTTTTTCAGTCTGCACTAACTCTTGATACCGTCGAGTGCGTTTTCTCCATGCGTTGCCGATGCCTGCCTTGGCTCGGGACGCGACAGCGATTGCTGGAGGGGCCTTTGCTCGACCGTTGTCTGAATGATGTATTTGCAGATTTTTTACGTAATGTCACGCGTCCATTGCTCGCCTACTGCTCGGCGCACACAAGCCAGGATTCCATGAATCCGGCAGCGAGTCTCCGCCACCGAGACGACCGCGGATTCAATCGAATTGAACTCCTCAAAGCCGACCTCCTCATCCAGCAATTTGCCGCGGAGTTTGCGTTCGAGCACGCGATTGAGGCCTATGAAGAGCTGATCGACTCAACCTTTGCGGAGGGACGGCGATGAGACACGTAGCATTGGTTATTCCCGGCCTTGACCGGATCGGCGGCGCGGAGCGTCAGGTAATGCTACTCGCCAAAGGGCTGCGCCGGCGCGACTGGCGTGTCAGCGTCGTAGCTCTCTCCGGCATCGGCGGCCGGGCCGCCGCCGAGTTGAACGCCGCTGGAGTCGAGTTTCTGAGCCTGGGAATGCGCAAAGGACTTGCCGATCCACGCGGATGGATTCGTTACAACCGCTGGCTCAACCGGGAAAAACCTCAGGTAGTCCACGCGCACCTGCCCCATGCCGCATGGCTGGCGCGCTGGTCGCGGCTCAGCTCACCGGTGCGGGTCCTTGTGGACACACTGCATAGTTCGTCTACCGGCAGGTTCGCGCGGCGCCTCGGCTATCGCTGCAGCAGTTGGTTTCCTGACCAGGTCACGGCTGTAAGCCAGTCCGTAGCCGACGCTCATTTCGCAGCCAGAATGGTGGACCGGAGCCAGCTCTCCGTACTGCCAAACGGAGTGGACGTCGAAGATTTTCACCCGGATGCGCACGTACGGGCCGTAGCGCGGCACGAGCTCGGCCTCAAAGATGAATTTCTGTGGCTTGCCGCCGGCCGTCTGGAAGCCGTGAAAGACTATCCGACCCTCCTCATGGCCTTCGCCAAGGTCCCCGAACCGGCTCGGCTTCTCATCGCGGGCGAAGGCGCCCTGCACAGCGAGCTGTGCCTGCTCTCCGCGCGCCTCGGCCTGGAGCGCCGAGTTCGCTTTCTTGGCTTTCAACCGGATATGAAGCCCTGGATGCGCGCCGCGGACGGATTCGCTCTTGCCTCCCGATGGGAAGGCCTTCCGGTGGGATTGCTAGAAGCCGGCGCGTGTGCGCTGCCCTCTGTAGTCACCGATGTTCCCAGCTCGCGCGAAGTCATCGTACAGGGTCGCACAGGTAGCCTGGTTCCATGCGGCGCCCCTGCGGCGCTCGCCAGTGCAATGACCGCGATGATGCAATCTACACCGCAGGAACGCCACTGTATGGGCAACCTTGCCCGCCTGCACGTTGCGGAGCGATTCAGTCTCGAGGTTATGCTCGACCGCTGGGAGAGACTCTATGCAAAGTTGCTCCGGCGCAACTATCAACCCAGCCACGGGATGTACGATCCACTACCAATCTAGACCCTACCTGCCGCGCCAGCCCACGGAGGGATGAACCAGTACGGCAGCAGATGCAAAGACGCTTAGACATCTCGCATCTTTCGGATCTAGCGATCAAGCCGCTTTCTGACCTGAATGCTGTGAACGCGCCACACCGCAAGCACTTCATGAAGCCGTTCAGCCGGGCTCAGTCTTGCGGGCCGCAACTCGGTCAAAACTCTTTCCACTGAAGTGAATTGCGCAGCATGATCGTGCAGAAACGCGCGCAATCGAACTAACAACGAATCTTCAGAGGTATTGGGATGTACGCAAATTGTCCAAAGGCTATTCGGCTTCTCCACCGGCTCCCAAAGCTGTTGAGGAATCCATGTCACTCCTCCGCGCTTAAACGGGACGCGTGCAAAGCCGTCTGACAGCACATTGATTCCCTCCAGCCGGAGTGCGCGCAAAGTTTGCACGTTAAATCCATGGCGAGGCGCAACCCAGATTCGCGGGTTCAGTCCGTGGCCACGAAGAATCTCCATCCCGGCATGAATCCATTGGCGCTGAGTCTCCATGGGAACGCTCGCGAACTCCGACGTCCGATGAAATGCCAACAGGCTGCGGCCCCTGCTGTTTGAGAGATGCTGGTAGCCGTGCAAGCCGATGCAGGCGCCGGCGGACTCCAGGTCGCGCATTTGCTTCCAGAATTCTGGATCAGGTTGAGAAAACTCCAGGTCTGGGTCCCGATTGTCCGGAACGATGGCGAGGATCGGCAGAACTTTGAACTCCTCGATCAGGCTGAGAAAGCGCTGCCAGCGCGGCTTCGAAGCGGTGGGGCATAAATCGTCGCAGCGAAGAATGTATTGAGCCGGTCTGGGAATCATGCAGCTGCCTCAGCGCGAGAGGCTTGAGCAAGCAGCATTCTGCTCCCGTGCTGGAGAAAGAAAAATGTGCTGACCGTCCAAAGCGAGGTAGCCAGCGCAATTCCGGCTACACCGAACCACCGCATCAGAATCAGGTTCAGAATCACATCCAGGCCGAGATTGATCGCGCCGCAATAAAGAATCAGGTCCGCGCGCCGCATGGCGACGATGAACCGATAGAAGACCCGGCTGCAAACAAAAAAAGGAATCTGGATCGCGTACATGGCCAGCACCCTCGTCACCACAGCTGTATCGCCAGGCCCGAATGCGCCGTGTTGCAAGGTGATGCGGATCAGCAAGTGCGCGCCGGCAATCAACAACATCGCGATTGGTGCGGAGACCAGCGCGGTGAGCCAGGCCCATGTGCGCAGGGTGTTGCGGCATCCTGCCCAGTCCCGATGGGCGATCATGCCGGAGAAGTACGGCACCACCGCAGTCGAAACCGCCCCGGCCAGCAGAGTTAGCACTACGCTCACAAAGCGGTTGGCATACACCAGTGCCGACACGCTCCCGGCGGGCAACATCGCGGCCATTGATTGATCCACCAGTAGGCCGCCAGACGCCATCACTCCGCTTAGCAGCACCGGCCCATACTGATGCCCCACTTCGCGGGCAGCCTCCGTCATTCCATACCAGCGCAGACGGAAACGGTATCCATACGAGTTCATCATGCCGGCCACGACCGCCGCATGGATCAGCGAACCGGCCAGCGCGGCGTAGACAATTGCCCAGATGCCGAAGCGGTCGCCCAGCAACAAAGCGCCCAGAATGATCGCCACTGAAATCACCGCCGGAGCCAGCGCCGGCAGTGCAAAGCGGTCAAACGTGTTTAGAACGGCGGTGCAGTTTGTGGCGATTCCTGTAATCAGCACCACCGGCAGCAGAGCATAGAACAGCCGTATCGAAAGCTCCAGTTTGGCTGGAGGGAAATGCGAAGCAATCAGCGGGAAGAGCCCGCGCGCCGTGAACGCCATTGCGGCTGAGCCTGCGCACAGAAACAGACACATCCACAGCATTGAGCTCGAAAGCAATTGTTGAGCGCGGTCGTGGCCTTCCTGTTCCCTAACCCGCATCAGAGTGGGCACAAGCGCCTGGTTCATCGATTCGGAGATCAGGTTGATCAGCAGGCTGGGAATCAGCGCGGCGGCCAGAAAGGCATCCATGGCGTCGGAGCGGCCATAGACACCCGCAACCGCAATCTCCTTGAACGTGGCGACGATCTTGACCAGGATTCCGACCGCCGTAACCGAGGCAGCTGCACGAAAGATTCGGCGATTGACGCTGCCGCTCTTGAAGAGCACTGCGATTTGGGTGATGGTGGCCATAGTGCGCGGCAGCTTCGACGAATCTTGAGACAATGAATCCAGATGCGATGAATCCGCTTGTCTCAAGCAGTCTGCTCTGCGGGCACCTCGAACCCGGCCGTCCGGGCAGGATCTGGAAAACAAGCTGCAAGCTCATCGGGCTCTTCGACAGCAAGCCGACCAGCCAACGCAATCAACGCCATCAGCAGCCACGTGGTGCGACTCTCCTCTATCGTGGCTACCATCGCGGTGACCGCCCAAACTAGCAGAGCAGTAATCAGAGCCATTTGCAGGGGGCCATGGGTTTCAAGAGTCGATCGCGCGGCCAGCGCCAGAATGGCAGCTGCCAGGCATAGCGCGCACAGTCCTCCGCTGACGAGAATGGTGAGAACCGTGTTGTGCGCCGTGTCGATTGGCGACAATCCCGCGGCGCTGACAAACGACCCCGCCCCCGTACCCAACAGCGGCGCCTGAACGAAGGCGTGCCAGCCTACCGTCCAGATGCTCAACCGTTGGTTTAAGCCTCCACTCATAAGTTGTTCTGGAATTGTGGCCAGGCGCTCAAAAGTCTCATGAGGAACGTTGAACCACAGACCTACTGCCAACGCCGGCAACGCAAAGACTCCGGCAAGCACTGTCCGCGGATGGCTGCGAGAGAGCAGAATACTGGAACCGGCCAGCGCAACCGCGGCGGCCAGAAATCCTCCCCGGGAAGCAGTGAGGACCACAGCAACCAGGCCGATGGGCAGATAGCCCAACGCCAGCAAGCGCGCAGGCCAGCGAGACTCGCTGTTCAACAGCAACGCTGCAAGCGGAAATCCAAGATCGAGAAACCGCGCCACATCGTTTGGGTCCTGTCCGTATGCGGCAAAACGAATCTGCCCGGCTGCAATCGCTTCCTGCGAACTGAAATTGACAAGCGTAAGCACGGCCAGCACCCACGAACCCGCCACATAGACACGCAGCAGCGAGCGCAGATCGCGAGGGCTCTCAGCAAACTCCCACACCAGCCAGACAACCATCATCTCCTGGGCGTAACCGCGCATCTTGTCCAGAGTTGCCACAGGTTCGATGGTCCAGAAATAAGAGCAGCAGAACCAGAGATAGAAAGCCAGCACCATCCATTGCAGAGGGCCGGGCATGCGCACGCGTCCCGCCTGAAGAACCGCCGGAATAGCCGCCAGCAGCAGCGCCAGGCCTACGATGCGCGCGATGTTTCCGAGCGGATCGCCCAGGTCCAGCGAGTACTCCCACGGAATCGCGAAGGCGTAGAGCAACAGCAATCCCCAGGCAGCTTTCCTCATCGCCTAATACCTCTGCGAATAAACCAGGCCGGAGTAGATCGTGACGCCGATCGCCGATTGAATGGCCGACTCCATGGTCCTGTTCAGGATGTTTTTAGCCATCGAGTCCGGAACAAAGAGAATGTCGCCGTCCTGGACCGGCTGGTCCGGGTCCTGGCCGCGAAGCAGGCGTTTCAGATTCAGTGCGGTCAAGGTTCGCCCGCCCTTCTGTTCGCGGATCAGCAACCCCTTGCCTGTCGCCGCGTTCTGAGTCGGGCCCCATGCCAGCGCCAGCGCCTTCACCACCGTGAGCCCCTGCACCGGATCAACCGGAAATCCGCCCGGCCGGATGACGTCGCCTACCACGTAAACCAACCCCGCGCGGCTTACCTGTACGGTATCGCCGGGGCTCAGCTCCGGGTTGTGGCCCGAGCCCGCGTCGGTCCCGTTGATATCAAGCACCACCGGATGCGGTGTATCGGGATCGCCGCGATGGAAGACGTTGACCAGCCGGCCGGCAGTGGGCGCCAGGCCGGAGGCGGCCGAGATCAGGTCCAACAACTGATGATGAACCGTGAAGGCATAAACTCCGGGGCGCGAAACCTCGCCCAGCACGCTCACGTCCTGTCCGGCGTAAGTAGTCACCAGCACTGAAACCAGCGGATGCAGCAGCATGCGCTTGGTCACCAGGGCCGCCTCAATGGTGCGCGCCGCAGCCTGCTCGGTCAGGCCGACCACCTGCACCTCGCCAACCATCGGCAGCATTACAGTACCCGCGATTGAGACCCGCACCGCCGAGTGAAATTCAGGCGTGTGGTACTCGCTGATGTCCAGGCAGTCGCCGGGCCCCAGTAGAGCCGTCATCGGAGATGCGGACTGCGCCGCAGCCGGCTGCTCGACACGGTTCGTCGACCCTGCACTGTTCCACACTGTGGGTGCTTCTTTGGGATTGGGTTGGCTCCTGGTCTGCTGGGATGGAGCAATATGAGCCACGCCTGTTGGCAGGCCCGAAGTGCTGGGTGTAGGGGCCTGGGCGTTGGCTGCCGTTAAAGCCAGCAGCGTCGCCAATAACGTGACTACCGTGCGCACGACAGGCTTGCCAAGCGATTCGAGCAAGAGTGCACCTCCCACTGCAAGCCAGAGTCCCGCAAAGAATGTGATGGCCAGGTAAAGCGGCAGATCCGGCGCAACGGGCTTCACCGGCTGGCGAGCTGAGTCCACCACCGTGATATTGGAACTGTGAATGCCGGCAGCGAGTCCTGCTTCTGCCACCTTCTCCTGCACGCGCATGTAAAGTTCGTGGCTGTAGTTGGCTTCCTGGCGCATGACCGCGTATTCGGTAGCGGCCTGATTCTGCTTCATGCCTTCGCCGGTGGTTTCGTCCAGGCTCTTGCGGATCATCTGCTCGCGATCGGTTGCCGTCCGCCAGGCGCTCTGGAATCGCTCCACAAGTTTGGCATCCTCGCCCTGCTTTTGCCGGTCCAGATCCAGCAATTCCCGCCCAATCTCCACCACCCGCGGAAAGTTCTCGCCATGTTCGGTGCTCAGCTGAGCGCGTTCCTGTTCCAGGTTGCTGCGGCGGGCCTGAATCTGCTGCAATGCCGCGGTCGCAAAGCTGCCGTCTTCGGTCTGCAGGCGCGGATCGGAAGCGATTACCAGTTCCGGATCGCCCTTGGATGCGGCGCGATATTCGGCCTCACGCAAAATGCGATCCGTGGTCGCTGCCACAAGTTCCCGGCCCAACTGGTCGATCTCCAGAATCGCGGAGCTGTGCTGCGTCTCGCCGGCCGTTCCGTTCACCAGAGTCTCCGGCGCGCTCACAATGCCGTGTTCGCGCTCGAATGCGTTTAGGCGCTGTTGATCCTTGTCCACAGTCGCCTTCAGTTCCTTGAGCTGGCCGTAGAGCCAGCCCGAGGCCTGTGCCGTTGCCTGCACCTGCGATTCGCTATCCTGCTGGCTGTAGGCGTCGATCAGCGCGTTCACAACCGCTGCCGACAAGGCCGCGTCCTTGGACCGAAAGCGAATTTCAACCAGCAGCGTGCGGGTCAGGGTCTGTACGTGAAGCCGCTTCTGAAATCTCTCCAGCAGCCATGACTGGGGTACAGGATCGACAGGTGTGCCGGCCTGCGCCTCCGGATGAAATCCGGGAAAGCGGCTGGCAAAATCGCCACAGAAGCCCGGCGCCTGGTAAAGCTTGAGCTCGCTGATCACTCTCCATGCCAGCCGGTCGCTGCGAAAGATATCGGCCATCGTCTCCAGCGCGATGGGCGCGGAAAGGATCGAGGCCGAGACAGGGCTCTCCGATGAGCCAAGGCTGAGCGAGGAAGCCGGCGCGGTTCGCAGCTCCACCCTGGCGCTTGCTTCGTACTGGTTGGGAGCGACCAGGCAATACAGAAGGCACAGCAGCAGCAAGCCGCCCAATACGGAGGTAATCTGGCGGCGGCGGCGCACCACAACCTCCCAGAGTTCGCGCAGAGACGTTGTCGAGTGATGCCGGCTAACTTCTGCCCAGTGACGCACATCGGGCCCGTGCGGCAAATCTTGATGAGCGGTTGGAGCGTCCGGCAAAAGGGGGGCACCTCAGGCCCAGATACCCTCGCGCAGGGGTGCCCCTGTGATTCGAGTCGAAAAACCGCTGCGGAGGAAATCCCCGACAGTGTGCTTGATTAGAAGAAATTCGTCAATAGACCGCGTCACACTGGAAAACGTCGTGTGGAAAACACAGAACCGTCGCCGCCTGCCTCAAGCCCCTGCCGGGCCACTTTTGTACCACTCGACGGTGCGGCGCAAACCCTCCCGGAAATCGACCTTCGGCTCATAGCCCAGCAGCCTTTTGGCCCGTTCGATATCGGCCAGCGAGTCGCGAATATCTCCTGCACGCGAGTCGGCATAGATCGGCTTGCCTTGGTAGCCGGTCAGCTCGCGCAGAATCGCAAAGGTCTGGTTCAGCGTGCATCTTGTCGCCGTAGCCAGGTTCATCATCTGCCCCGCAACCTTCTCCGCAGGCGCCGAAGCAGCTAACAAGTTCCCCGCCACAACATTGTCAATATAAGTAAAGTCGCGGCTCTGTTCGCCGTCCCCGTAAATCGTGATCGGCTGGCCTGCCAGCATCCTGCTGCAGAAGATTGCCAACACGCCTGAATAATGCGAAGTGGGGTCCTGGAACGGCCCAAACACATTGAAGTAGCGCAGCACGACGGTCTCCAGTCCGTACACCCGGGCAAAGGAGCCCATGTAATGCTCGCCCGCCAGTTTGGCCACGGCATAGGGGCTGATGGGAGCCGGCAACATTCCTTCATGCTTGGGCAAGGTGGGTGAGTTGCCGTAGGCGGCGGAGGAACCCGCATACACTACGCGGCGAGCGCCGGCAGCGCGTGCTGCAACCAGAAGGTTCAGCGTGGCATCCACACAGCAAACGTTGGTGGCCACTGGATCCTCTACTGAACGCGGAACTGACGCCAGGGCCGCCTCATGGAAGATGATCTCAACGCCCTCGCAAGCCTTTGCGCAATCCTTCGGGTCAGCCAGATCCCCTTCCAGGAAATCCATGTCTTCAAGCCCGATCAGATTCTCGCGCTTACCGGTAATAAAGCTATCGATGCCGCGCACTGTTTCGCTGCGCGCCAAAAGCGCAGCGGCAATCGAGCGGCCGATAAAGCCGGCGGCTCCGGTAACTAAATATTTGGCCAATTCTCTACTCCAGATGTCGGGTTGTGCGCGGCCGAATGTAAAGACCACCTGCTTAGAATACTAATGGGTGCTGAAGGGGCGCGCGCTGCCGTGACGCACAGGGCAATCGCATGAATACATTTTGTTAACCTGGCTGATTACGATTTCTATCGCGCGGAGGCGCAGCGGTCTTTAGCCCCGCGCTTTAGCGTGGGGAATGCGGTCAACAATAGCCATTCAGCCCCGTAGGGGCCATGCAAACCACGATTGTCGCTCCATCTTTTTTGTTCATGCGATTGCCCTGTCGTAACGCATCGTCCACTACAATCGTCACCATGGCGACAATATCCACGACCTGTCTGGCTCAGCTCAAACAAAAGATTGAATCCCGTGAAGCCCGCATCGGAATTATCGGGATGGGCTATGTCGGGTTGCCGCTGGCACTTCTGTTCAGCGGAGAACGCTTCAAGGTCACGGGTTTCGACATTGCGCCGGACAAGGTAGCGAAGCTCAACGCGGGCGGCTCCTACATCGTCCGCATCCTCGCAGCGGCCATTCAGGAAGCACAAAAAACTGGCTTCTGCGCCACATCTGACTACTCCGAGATCGCCCTCATGGACGCAGTCATCATCTGCGTGCCTACGCCGCTCAACGAACACCACGAGCCAGACCTGAGCTATGTAACCGGCACGGTCGCTTCTATCGCTCCCTATATTCACCAGGACCAGTTGATCGTGCTTGAGAGCACCACTTATCCCGGCACCACCGAGGAGATCGTGGCGCCCATGCTCGAGGCCGGCAACCCGCACGGACTCAAAGTCGCGCGCACTCTCGACCAGCCTGGTGTCCACGTCGTCTTCTCTCCCGAGCGCGAAGACCCGGGCAATGAAACCGTGGCCCGCAAGGACATTCCCAAGGTTGTGGGCGGCTGTGGCCCGGCTGGTGCGGAGTTGGCCGCCACCCTCTACGGCACTATTTTTCGCCGCGTCATCCAGGTCAGCAGTCCCTCGGTCGCCGAGATGACCAAGCTGCTGGAAAACATCTACCGCTGCGTAAATATCGCGCTGGTCAACGAGCTCAAGCAACTGTGTATAAGGATGGGCATTGACATTCACGAAGTGATCGACGCGGCCAAAACCAAGCCCTTCGGCTTCCAGGCTTTCTACCCGGGGCCAGGGCTGGGCGGCCATTGCATCCCCATCGACCCCTTCTACCTCTCATGGAAGGCCAAGGAGTTCGACTTTCGCACCCGCTTCATCGAACTGGCAGGCGCGGTCAATACAGACATGCCCTACTTCGTGATCGGGCAAATCGCCGATGCACTCAACGAACGCTCGAAGTCCCTCAAAGGATCGAAGATAATGGTGCTTGGCCTAGCCTACAAGCGCGATATCGACGACCTGCGCGAGTCTCCCTCGCTCACAATCATCGAATTGCTGCGCAGCAAGGGCGCTACCGTCGCCTACAACGACCCATACTTCCCCACCGTTGGTCGCGGCCGCCACTACGACCTGGACATGACCTGCACCCCGCTTGACAACCTCGGCCAGTACGACGCCGTCGTCATCGTCACCGACCATTCCAGCTACGACTACCTCGCCCTCGCCGCACAGTCGCAGTTGCTGGTCGACACAAGGAACGCCACCAAGGGCATCGACTCACCCAATATCGTCCGCTGCTGAGGATCGCAAACCAGCGCGGTAAATGACGCTGTTTTGAAAGGTAGGGGCGGGGCACCCTCCGGGTCCCGCGCCGCAACTAGGCACATTAGCCCGAGAAGGTACATCGGCTTCACAAGGGAAGCTTGCTTGAAGACTCCATGAGGTTTCGCATACCGCGACAACCCCTCGGCCCATCCTGTATCGTTGCGCTGTAATCTTACTCTATTCGCTCATGCTTCTTTCTCTTCCAACCCTCGCTGAGCCCCAGCACTTCTCCTTAGCAGAGAAACTCCTCTTCGCCGGGCTGGCCTTGGGCTCGGCATACGCGTTCTGGCGTCGCTTCGGCGTCGTCGTAGGCAAAATCCTCAAATCGAAAAAGGACGCGAGCTTTCATCTCTTTCCCATCGGCAAGCGCGTCCGCGACTTCGTATGGGAGGTGGTCTTCCAGGCCAAAGTCATCCGCGAACGGCCCGCTGCCGGCCTGGCCCACGCATTCGTCTTCTGGGCCTTCTGTGCCTTTGCGCTGGTTACGCTCAATCACTGCGCAGACGCATTGGGAATCGCCTTCCTCGATCCCGCAGGCCGGATCGGGCGATTCTATTTCTGGTTTGCCGCGGTATTTGCGCTGGCCTGCGCCGCCGGCATTCTCGGGCTGTTTGTGCGCCGCTTCTTCATCCGTCCCAAGTGGCTCGGCGAAAAGTTGTCGTGGGAATCCGGCTTCATCGCCCTGCTGATCTTCGCCCTGATGGCAACCTACCTGGCTTCCTTCTTCGTCGCCGACGCGGAACCTTCAATCAAGATTCTGTGGTGGCTGCACACCCTGGCGCTACTCACCTTTCTCCCCATCATTCCCCACACCAAGCATCTGCACCTGCTGCTGAGCCCGATCACTGTCTTTCTATCCCGCGGCAGCTTCAGCCAGATTCCTCCGCTCAGCGGCGACGAAGACTTCGGCCTTGTCGCCGGTACTGACCTCACGCAACTGGTCAGCCTGCAAGCCTACTCCTGCGTGGAGTGCGGCCGTTGCACCGAGCACTGCCCTGCCGCCAACACCGGCAAACTGCTTAACCCGAAGGAAATTGTTCTGGGCCTGCGCGCCTATCTCAACGATCTTGGCCCTGCCTCCGATCAGCCTCTGCTCGGCAAATACAACTCGCAGGAGGCAGCTTTCCAATGCACAACATGCGGCGCATGCGAGTTCCAGTGCCCGGTAGGCATCGAACATGTGCCCATCCTCATCGGCCTGCGCCGCGGAGCGGTCAACACCGGCGAGTGGGAAGACGATCACGGCTCCAAGCTCTTCCTCGCCCTCGAACGCGGCAGCAATGCGCTCGGCCTCAACCCCGCTGAACGCGACAAGTTCATTGAGAGGCAAAAGCTCCCGCTCTTCGACGGAACTCAAGAGTACTGCCTCTGGCTTGGCTGCATGGGCGGATACGACCCCAAAGGCCGCGAAATTGTCGCCGACTTCGCGCGCATAATGAACTTTCTCGGCACCAGCTATGGCGTTCTCCGCAAGGAAAAATGTACCGGCGATCCCGTGCGCCGGCTCGGCAACGATCTCCTTTTCCAGCAACTCGCCGAAGCCAATCTCGAAGCCCTGGCACAAAACAAAGTCAAGAAGATCGTCACCATATGCCCGCATTGCGTCCGCACCATTCAGGAAGACTGGAAAGAATACGGCACGCCGCCTGAGGTCGAGCATCACAGCGAGTTTCTAGCCCGCCACCTCGCCCAGCTGCCTCCTGCGTCCTTCTCTCCAACTGACCCAAGGAAAAAAGATGGGGTGCCCAAGGTCCCGCTTTTAGGACCTGGGAAAGAGAAAATCGTCTTCCACGACCCCTGCTATCTCGGCCGTTATCGCAACGTCTACGACGAACCCCGAACCATAGCCGCTCTCTCCGGCGAACTAGTCGAAGCCCCCCGCAACCACAACCGCAGCTTCTGTTGCGGGGCTGGCGGTGGCCTCTCCTTCCTCGGCGAAGAGACAGGCGAGCGAGTCAGCCACGTCCGCGCCGCAGAGCTCGTCGCCACCGGCGCTACCACAGTCGGTACTGCCTGCCCTTTCTGCAACACAATGTTCCGTGACGCGCTGGCCACTACGGGTGACTCTGCTCCGCAGCTGCTCGACATCGCGCAACTAGCTGCCCGCAGACTGCCTGAACGTGACGCCAGCTAAGATGAACTGGAGCACTTAACCATGAAAATCATTGTCGCCATTAAACAAGTTCCCGACCGCGATGCCCAGGTCCGCATCGACCCGGCCGGCAAGTGGATCGAAGAATCCGATCTCCAGTACGCTATGAACGAGCCCGACGCCTACGCTCTGGAAGAGGCCCTCCAACTCAAGGAGAAGCACGGCGGCGAAGTAATCGTCCTCAGCGCCGGTCCGGAGTGTGTGGGAACTACCATCCGCGAAGCCTTAGCCAAGGGCGCCGATCGCGCCATTCACATCCTCTGCGACGATCTCGGCGCTCGCGATGCGCTTGGTGTTGCCCGCCTTCTGGCCGCCGCCGTGAAACCGGAAAACCCCGACCTCATCCTCACCGGCCTGCAGTCGGAAGATCTTGGACTCGGCCAGACCGGCGTCATCGTCGCTGAATTGCTCGGCCTGCCCCACGCCACGCTGATCCTGCACGTGGAGAAAACCGAAACCGGCCTCGAAGTAAAGCGAGAACTGGAGGAAGGCTGGTTCCAGACCATCCAGCTTCCAACGCCAGCGGTCCTCACCATGCAATCTGGCGGCAACAAACTGCGCTACGCCACTCTGATGGGCATCAAGCGCGCCAAGACTAAAGAAATGCAGCAGCTCGCCGCAGCGAACCTCGGCGCCAGCGTAGCTCCGGTCGTGGTGCTGGAACAGATTGCTTTGCCGAAGAAACAGAAATCCACGCAGATGCTCGCCGGCACGGCCAAAGAAGCTGCGGCGGCGCTGATAGAAAAGCTCAAATTCGAGGTGCGTGTCCTATGAGCGGCGTCCTGGTAGTGATTGAACAGCGCGCGGGCAAAATTGCCCGCATCAATTGGGAAGCGCTCGCAGCCGCGCAGCGCCTCGGTGCCCCGGCTACAGTAACCGCCGTCGTTCTCGGTGCGCAAACTGAAGGCCCCGCCAACGAAATCGCTGCCAAGGCGTCCGGCAAAGTGCTCCGCGTTGAGCACCCTCTCCTGGCCCAATACACAGCCGACGGCTTCTGTCTGGCCTTGCAGCAACTCATCCAAAACGAGAGCCCCACGCACGTCGTATTCCCGCACACCTACCAGGTGCGCGACTATGCTCCCGCGCTTGCCGCCCGTTTTGGCCAGGTACTCATTGGTGACGTGGTCGCTATCACCGATGGCCCGGTCTTCACGCGTCAACTGATGCAGGGCCGCCTGAATGGCACCTATCGCCACTCGGGCTCCGGCCCCTGCTTCGTCTCGGTACAGGCCGGCGTTTTTCTCGCCGATACGTCTGCCGCAGGCACAGCAACAATCGCAACCTTCACACCGACAATCGAGCCTGCCCAGATACGTACCAAACCCGGCGAGCCCTTCCGCGCCGCAGCGCAGGCCGTCGATCTCGGCTCGGCGCAACTCATCGTGAGCGTGGGCCGAGGCATCAAGGCACAGGAGAACATTCCGCTCGTTCAGGAACTGGCCACCGCTCTCGGAGCGGAACTGGCCGCTTCGCGCCCCATCTGCGACGCAGGCTGGCTGCCCATGGAGCGCCAGGTCGGCAGTTCCGGCCAGACCGTTGCGCCCAAGCTCTACCTCGCCGCCGGCATCTCCGGAGCCATTCAGCACCTGGTCGGGATGAAGGGCTCGCAGTGCATCGTCGCCATCAACAAGGACCCCGATGCACCCATCTTCGAAATAGCCGACTACGGAATCGTAGGCGACCTCATGGAAGTGGTCCCCGCGCTCACCGAGGCAGTGAAAGAAGCAAAGCAGTAGGCGGCCTTTGGACTGCGAAACATTCCCAGCCAACGGCCCAAGTCACGAACTATAGTCGCGGAACTTCCAGAACACCGAGCGATCGATATCGGCCAGCCGCGTGCGACCCGTCATGGCCATGGCTGCTTGCAACTCGGTTCTCAGAATATTGACGACATCGCGAACGCCATCCGCTCCGCCCACACTCAGCCCGTACAGATAGGGCCGCCCGATCATCACCGCAGAAGCACCGTAGGCCATCCCCTTCAAGACGTCTGTGCCGCGCCGGATTCCCCCGTCGAAAAGCACTGGCACCCGTCCAGCCACGCGGTCCACTACGGCCGGAAGCACCTCAATGGTCGCCGGCTCGGTGTCCAGAACCCGCCCGCCATGATTGGAGACCACGATCGCATCGGCGCCTTGTTGGACCGCTTCTTCGGCATCGTCCGGGCTCATGATTCCCTTCAAGACGAGAGGCGTCTTCGAAATCGAACGTATCCATGGAATGTCCTCCCAGCAAAAACTCTTGCGCGTCCGGCCGCGAGCGCCGGGCCCCAACTCGATTCCCACATTTGAAAATGGAAGCACCGGCGCCTGCGCGCGCACGCGCTCCTCGCGGTTCCGTGCGTTTGGATGGGGGTTGTCGACCGTAACACAGAGGACGCTGCATCCCGCAGCCTCCGCGCGCGCCACCAAAGCTCGAACTTCGTCCCGGTTATCGTCAACGTAGAGCTGAAACCACACCGGCTCGGAGGCCGCTTTGCAAATCTCCTCGATGCTGCGATTCGAATAGGTGCTGGTGACAAAGACAGCCTTGGCCGCCGCCGCTCCGCGCGCCGTGGCCACTTCGGCGTCCGGATGCGCGAGCAGATGCGACGACGTCGGCGCCAGCATGATCGGATGTTCCATCTTGCGCCCAAGCAGCGTGCAGCTTGTATCGATATGGGATACGTCCACAAGAACGCGCGGCTTGAGTTGCAGTGCGTTCAGGGCCTCGCTGTTTCGTCTTAGCGTGATTTCATCGGCCGAGCCGCCGTTGAAATAGACCCACGCGGGAATTGACAACTTCTCTTGGGCAGCCGCTTCAAAGTCGCAGAGGGCTACCAGCGGTGTCCCAGCCGGCGCAGATTTTGCAGAATTTTCCACCCTCAGTTTGTATCACGGCACGCAACGT
Source organism: Occallatibacter sp. (assembly GCA_035945795.1). GTDB lineage: Bacteria > Acidobacteriota > Terriglobia > Terriglobales > Acidobacteriaceae > Telmatobacter. The sequence continues at coordinate 25,504 of DASYZU010000015.1, read as the reverse complement.
CATCGAAAGCATCACGAACTGTAGTCGCGCGACTTCCAGAAGAGCGAGCGATCGATTTCGAGCAGGCGCGTGCGTCCCGTCATAGCCATCGCTGCCTGCAACTCGGTTCGCAGAATATTGACGACATCCCGCACACCATCGGGTCCGTTCACGCTCAGACCGTACAAATACGGCCTCCCGATCAGCACTGCAGAAGCACCGCAGGCCAGCCCCTTCAGGACGTCTGTGCCGCGCCGTACTCCGCCATCGAATAGCACCGGCACTCGTCCTGCCACGCGATCCACCACGGCCGGCAGCACCTCGATCGTCGCCGGTCCAGTGTCAAGAACCCGGCCGCCATGATTGGAAACGATAATGGCCGCCACGTCCCGATGCGCCGCCTGATCGGCGTCGTCGGGGTTCATGATTCCCTTCAGCACGATCGGCGTCTTTGTAAAGGACTGGATCCACTCCAGGTCGCTCCAGTTGAAATGCCTGCGTGAGCGTCCGCGGGCGCCGGGCCCGGCTTGCACGCCAAGGTTCGGGAAAGGAAGCTTCGGCATTTGCGCAGAGACGCGCTCCTCCCGGTTCCGCGCGAATGCAAGTGGATTATCCACTGTGATGACCATCGTCTTGCAGCCCGCGGCTTCCGCTCTCTCGATCAACGCACGGGTCACACCTCGATCATCGTCGACGTACAGCTGAAACCAAATCGGCGTGGACGCCGCTTTGCAGATGTCTTCAATGCTGCGGTTGGAGTTGGTGCTGGCCACCAAGATCGCCTTGGCCGCCGCCGCCCCCTGGGCCGTGGCCACTTCAGCATCGGGATACGCCAACTGATGCGATGAGGTGGGCGCCAGCAGGATTGGATGCTCCATTTTATATCCAAGCAATTGGCAGCTTGTATCGATTTTCGTCACATCCACAAGAACGCGCGGCTTGAGCTGCAATCCGTCGAGCGCGGAACGATTTCGCCGTAGCGTAATCTCATCAGCGGAGCCGCCGTTGAAGTACTCCCACCCTCCAACGGATAATTTCCGCTTTGCCGCTGCTTCATAGTCGTAGATGCATACCAGCGGTGCCTCAGCCACAGCCGCGCCGGCCGCATTCTGTCCACTCGTCCCCTTACCTGCATCACGCTCTTCGGAAAACGAGCGCTTCGAGGAGATGCCCATTGCGGCCGCGCCGGCCAGGCTAGCCATTAGCACTTCTCTTCTGTCCATGGAAATTTGTCCTCCGGGGATGGCTCAGGATCGTTTGCTGTCGAGTACATGTTTGTTGCTCTCCGTTTGTATCACGGCCCGCAATGCCCTCGAAAGCATTTGCGCGACCATAGCCTCAGGCGCTATCGTTCGTTGTTTGCCGCACAATCGCAAGTTGAACGGGGGCAACGGAATGATTCTTCCCGAAACCTATCAGGCCGCACTATTTCTCATGATCCTGAGCATGTTCTGCTGGGGATCGTGGGCCAACACGCTCAAGATGTGCCCGAATTACCGCTTCCAGCTCTTCTACTGGGACTATGCTCTCGGCATGGCTGGCGGCGCTATCTTCCTGGGACTCACCGCGGGCAGTATGGGTCATGCTGGCCCTTCCTTTTTTGAAGCAGTAGCGCATTCGCAGCTCAGCCCGATCCTGTTCGCGGCCCTGGGCGGAGCCATCTTCAACGTCGCCAATCTCCTGCTGGTAGCGGCCATCGACGTAGCCGGCCTCGCTGTGGCCTTTCCCGTAGGAATCGGCCTGGCCTTGGTCATCGGCGCGATTTCAAACTACTTGGTCAGTCCCGCCGCGAACCCGCTGCTGCTGTTTGGCGGAGTCGCACTGGTCGCTGTGGCCATCGTGCTTGATGCTGCCGCCTATCGCAAGCGCGAGGCCGAGGCCAAGGCCACCACCATGCGCGGCATCGTCATCAGTCTCGTAGCTGGAGTGCTGATGGGCTGCTTCTATCCCTTTGTTGCGCGCGCCCTCAGCGGCACGCCTGACCATCCCTCCCCCGGCCCTTATGCTGTCTCGCTCTTCTTCGCACTCGGCCTACTCATCTCCACCGTACCCGCAAATCTGCTGCTCATGTCCAAGCCGCTGGACGGCAAACCTCCCGTGGACGGAGCCGGCTACTGGACCGCGCCGCTGGGCTGGCATATAGCCGGAGCACTGGGCGGAGCTATCTGGTGTGTGGGCGGCGTTGCCAACTTTGTCGCCTCAGGAGCCCACCTCGTTGGACCGGCCGTCAGCTACACAATCGGCCAAGGCGCCACAATGGTCTCGGCGTGCTGGGGCGTCTTTGTCTGGCGCGAATTCGCAGGCGCTCCCCGCTCCGCCAAAATTCTGTTGCTCTTCATGTTTGTATTCTTTCTCCTGGGGCTCGGTGCTGTAGCGCTGGCTCCTCTCTATTAAGCTTGAGGATCTGAAGCATGAATGAATCGCGCAAGCCGATCGTCGTCGTAGGCAGCATCAACATGGACCTGGTGGCGCACACGCGCCATATCCCTGTTCCCGGCCAGACCGTCATCGGTACAGGCTTTGACACAACCCCCGGCGGCAAGGGTGCAAACCAGGCCGTCGCCGCGGCTCGACTCGGCTATCCCGTTCAAATGGTCGGCATGGTGGGCGACGACGTATTTGGCCAGGCCCTGCTCGACAACCTCGCAAACGCAGGCGTAGGAACAGAGGCCGTCACCCGCGTCTCCGGCCCCTCCGGCGTTGCCCCGATTCTGGTGGCCGAGAACGGCGAAAACTCCATCGTCGTAGTCCCCGGCGCCAACGGCAAGATGGATAAGGCTGCCGTTGACCGTCAGGGTGCATTGATTCGTTCCGCCGGCATGGTCCTGTGCCAGTTGGAACTGCCGCTGGAAACGGTGAGCCACGTTCTCGCGCTCTGCGCCGATGCAGGCGTGTCCGTGGCCCTCGATCCCGCTCCAGCCGCGCAGCTACCGGACGCAGCTTTTCGCCAGGCAGCCTGGTTCACTCCCAACGAAACTGAGGCTGCCTTCTATCTCGACAATCAAGCAAACCCCGAGACCGCCGCGCAGCAGTTATTGCAAAAGGGCCTCAATGGTGTAGTTCTCAAACGCGGCGCGGACGGCGCGTATGTAGCCGTTGCTGGCAAGGCGGCATGGGTAAAGCCATTCCCGGTCACGCCTGTAGACACGGTAGCCGCGGGCGACTGCTTCAACGGCGCCTTTGCCGTGGCTCTGCTTGAAGGCAAGGACCCATGGGCTGCGGCACGATTTGCTTCGGCGGCCGCAGCCATCTCGGTCACCCGCAAGGGTGCGCAGGCCTCGATGCCTACAAGAAACGATGTCGAGAAATTTCTCGCCGAGCGTGGGTAACGAATTTCGCGCAATTACCCTACGGAATGTCTCAGTTTTGATTGGAGGACGCTGGTCGAATGCTTCGCACATTGAGCCTTGGTATCCTGGCAAGCGCAATCGCTCTCAACGCAGCTGCACAAGATAGTCAATACTCGCCTGTTGGACAGCAGATTCCCGCGCCCGTCTGCAACTATCTCTACCACGCCTTCGACAATGCTGTGCAGCCGGGCTGCGCTCCAAACGCGCACGAGCGCTGGCTTCACGATCTGAATCACTGGCGCGCTGAGCGCCGCATTCGCGTTACATACGACCCCGCGCGCTACGACCTTCCCGCGCTGCGCTGGACCCAGTCAAGTTTCATGCAGCCGCAGATGATGGTCCAGGATCGCTACTTTTACGACCCGATTGCCCGCCGCTATACAGTAGACCGCTACCTCGACGATCTTGAGAAGCGGTACGGCGGCATCGATGCCGTGCTCATCTGGTCAACGTATCCGAACATGGGCATCGACGACCGCAACCAGCTGCAGATGGTCGAGTCCATGCCCGGGGGCGTAGAAGGCGTGCGCCAGATGGTTGCTGACTTCCATCGGCGCGGTGTCCGCGTGCTCTTCCCCATGATGATGTGGGACGAAGGAACGCATCAGCCCGACCAGCCCTGGCCGCAGTCCATCGCCGCGCTCATGAAACAGATTGGCGCCGACGGCGTCAATGGCGACACGCAGGATGGCGTACCGCTGGGCTTTACGCAAGCTGCCGATGCAATCGGCCACCCGCTGGCCTTTGAGCCCGAAGGCGGACCCAGCGACGAGGCTCTGAGTTGGAACGTGATGACCTGGGGTCAGTACAGCTTCCCGTTCACTCCCATGGTGGACAAATACAAGTGGCTTGAGACTCGCCACATGGTCAACATCAGCGATCGCTGGAACACAGACAAGACCAGCGACCTGCAATTCGCCTTCTTCAACGGCGTGGGCTGGGAAAGCTGGGAGAACATATGGGGCATATGGAACGGCATCAATCCGCGTGACGCCGAGGCCACACGGCGAGTTGCAACCATCGAGCGCGGCGTTGCACCCTTCCTGGTCAGTCCGGACTGGGAGCCGCACTATCCGATGCATAACTACGGCGTTTTTGCCAGTCGCTGGCCGCTTGCGCAGCAGACCGTCTGGACCATCGTCAACCGCAACAACTATGACATCGCCGACAGGCAAATGACTGTGCCGCTCACAGCCGGCATGCGCTACTTCGACCTTTACCACGGCACTGAACTCAAACCCGAGAGCGATGGCCAGACTGCCGTGCTCAGCTTCGAAATTGAAGCCAACGGCTACGGCGCAATCCTGGCCACTGCCGGCGAGCCCGGCGACAACTTCAACACTCTCATGAAGCGGATGGCGACGATGACGAAAGAGCCGCTCGCGGGCTTCTCGCATCAGCACACGATTCTACCGCAGCGCATGGTTCAAATTGAACCGACCACTCCGGCTGCCGAGACGCCTGCGGGCATGATCAGGATTCGCGGCGGAGATTTCGTTTTCAAGGTGCAGGGCACCGAGATCGAAGGCAGCGCGGACCCTGGCGTCGACGTACAGTATCCATGGGAAGATTCCCCGCGCCGCTTCCACGAGAAGAAGATGCAGGTGGCTCCATTTTTCATCGACAAGTTTCCCGTCACCAATGCGCAGTTCAAGCAATTTCTCGATGTGACTCACTACGCGCCCAAAGATGCCATCAATTTCCTGCGCGACTGGAAGAACGGCAGCTTTCCGCAGGGATGGGACAACCGGCCGGTCACCTGGGTTTCGCTCGAGGACGCGCGGGCCTACGCAAAGTGGGCGGGCAAGCGCCTGCCTCACGAGTGGGAGTGGCAATTGGCAGCGCAGGGCAGCGATGGCCGCGTCTATCCCTGGGGAAACTATTGGCTGCCCACCAACGTGCCCACGCCTGTCATCGGCCGCGTCATGACCGGTCCCGACTCAGTGGATGCGCATCCCCAGGGCGCGAGCCCCTACGGCGTAATGGACATGGTGGGCAACGTCTGGCAGTGGACCGACGAGTTTACCGACGACCACACCCGTGCTGCCATTTTGCGCGGCGGCGAGTACTACCAGCCGCAAGGCTCAATGTGGTATTTCCCGCAAGCCTTCCGCAACAACGAACACAGCAAGCTGCTCATGATGGCTCCCGGATATGACCGCTCCGGAGGCGTAGGTTTCCGGTGCGTGCGCGATGCGCAATAATCATCTGCCGCGCTGTTCATCTAAACGCTGTTCTCCGGCCTGACGGTGCGAATCAGCAACACCGGAATATGCACCAGCTTCACGAGCTTCTCGGCAATCGACCCGAACACCAGCGGATGCCACCCGGTGAGTCCGTGCGTTGAAACCACCAGCATGTCGATATGCTCTCGCCGGATCACATCCAATATGCTCGCAGTCACATCGTTGCCTGTCTCAATGCTGGAACTCACCATGATTCCCTTGGTGCCGAGATCCGCCTGGCAATCGTCGAACTGACGCCTGGCCTCTTTTTCTGCTCCGCCAATGAACTCGGATTCAGGAATGTAGTCCGGCATTTTGGTAGCAGTGAACATCGGAATCACATGCACGAGATGAATTTCTGCATGAAGTTGCTGAGCAAACGCGGAAGCCTGCTTCAACGCCGCTTCAGACGAAGGGCTGAAGTCAATTGGCACCAGAATCTTCTTGGGAATCAAGCTGGATCCACTTGCTTTGGGCATTGCACCCTCCTTGCGGAACCACGCAGATGGCCGGTCGCCCGGACTTTTCGGCCACAATCATATTAAGCCTGTTCTGGCACCGGTCCGTGACAGCAAACACATATAATTGAGTGGTATCGAAAGGCCGCATTCCCTGCTCGCGGAAGCTTCGTCCGGCCTCGATTGGCCCTCGGCAGTGCTACGCAACGAAAGGCCATTTCCCAGCCCGTCCCAGGAGCGCTCTTGAAGTTATTTCTTACCGCCATTCTTGTGTTCTTAGCGGCCATCTCCGCTGCTCGCGCCCAGAGCAATTACGAGATCCAGGTCTACGGTGCAGACACGGTGGCTCCCCGAACCACCATGGTTGAGGTGCATTCGAACTTCACCGCCGACGGGCAGCGCAAATCCGTCGACGGCATGGAGCCCACCAACCACGCCGAGCACGAAACTCTCGAAATTACACAGGGGATCAACGATTGGTCTGAGGTAGGCTTCTACGTTTTCACCAGCACGCGCGACGGCCAGGGCGTTCAGTGGGTTGGCGACCACATCCGCCCCCGCGTCCGCGCACCCGACTCATGGCACTGGCCTGTCGGCATCAGCCTTTCAACCGAGGTCGGCTACCAACGCGCGCGCTTCGCACCCGACACCTGGGACTGGGAGATACGCCCCATCGTCGACAAGCAGTCCGGCCGTTGGTACTGGGCCATCAACCCGGCTCTGGAACGCGCCTGGCACGGCCCCGACGTCAAGCTCGGCATCGACTTTGCGCCCAACGTGAAGGTCAGCTATGACTTTACGAAGAAAATTACCGGCGGCCTGGAGTACTACGGCGACTACGGCAGCATCAGAGACATCGCCAGCCTTCACGATCAGCAGCAGCAGTTCTTCCCATCCATCGACCTCAACGTCTCGCCCGACTGGGAGTTCAACTTCGGCGTAGGCATAGGCCCCACCGCTGCCACCGATCACTGGATTGTGAAATGCATCGTCGGCCGCCGCTTCAGTTGGGGACCGAAGCACAAATAGCATTGAGCGTTTGCTCTACCCCACCAGCTCCAACGCGCGAATCGTCTCCTTGCGCACCGTGAGCCGATCCACCAATTCAGTGCGTACCTCGTAGCCGCGCCCCGGCGTGTCTGGAATTGCAATCTCGCCCGCGGCAGATACAAGCACTTCAGGCTCGATGATGTCCTCGGCCCAATAACGTGCCGAAGCCGAAACATCGCCCGGCAGCGTAAAGTTCTCCAGCGTCGACAGCGCGATATTGTGCGAGCGCCCGATGCCCGACTCCAGCATCCCGCCGCACCACACCGGAATCCCCCGCTCCTGCGCGGCGTTATGCACCGCAATCGCCTCTGAGAATCCCCCCACGCGTCCCAGCTTGATGTTGATGATCTTGCACGACTCCATCTCGATGGCCGCCAGCGCATCGCGCCGGTTGCGAATCGATTCGTCCAGGCAGATCGGCGTCTCCAGCCGCTTCTGCAGCATCGAGTGGTAATAGAAATCGTCGTGCCACAACGGCTGCTCGATCATCAGCAGATCGAATGCGTCAAACCCGACCAGGTGATCCGCGTCCCTCAGCTTGTAGGCCGAGTTGGCGTCGCAGCTCAGGGTAATCCCCGGCCAGCGATTCCGCACTTTTTCCATCACTTCCACATCCCAGCCCGGCTTCACCTTGAGCTTGATGCGCTGATACCCGGCCGCCAGTTCCCGCTCAATGATCGCAAGCAACTCGGGAATCGACTGTTGAATGCCCAGCGAAACCCCGCAAGGAATAATCTCCTGCACCCCGCCGATCAGGTTGGAAAGAGAAATACCTTCCCGTTGCGCTTCCAGGTCCCAGATCGCATTTTCAAGAGCGGCCTTGGCCATCTGGTTGCCACGCACATGGCCGAAGATCCGCGGGCAATCTCCGCCGTGCTCAGGCTGCTCCGCGGCCAGCATCGGTCCCAGTTCCTGGGTGATCACCGCCCAGGCGCTGTCGGTCGACTCCGCTGAGAAGAACGGATGTTCGCCCGCGGTACATTCGCCCCAGCCGGTCAGCCCTTCAGACTGGATCTCGGTCACCAGTATTCTCCGGTTGCGGGTGACGCCAAAACTGGTTTCAAAGGGACGCACCAGCGGAAGGTGCAGTTCGCGCAGGATAATCGCATCGATTCTCATAAATTCTTCCGAACCTCGGGGAAATCAGTTCGACGGAAAATCAGTCCATATCGAGCTGCGTAACGGGACCCAGTTCAAAGACACCATTTCCGTCCGAATCCCGGACGAAGCTAAGTACGGCCAGACTCCGGGAAAATGCCTGTTGAAACTTCCTTCGATTCTCCAACTGAACGGCCACTGCTCGTTCCCGTCCGGATTCCGAAGCCTTCCACTCGTAGATTTCAGCCGGAACCTGAATGCGTTCTTCTATCACCAGCTTGGATGTCGGCCGGCCTTCGAGGATAGCCTGCACCCTTGGGGAATCCAGGCGCCACTCCGCCACCAAGCGATCTGTGGGCAACCCGGCCTGCAGTCGAGATGAGGATACACCATAAAAATCCGCGCGATAGCTGCGAACAATCGCCCCCAGCCTGTGGATATTGAGAAACGCATTTTTGATTTCGAGCGGATCGAACGTCCATTCCATATACCGGATGCCGCGCGAAAGCGCCTCACGCCTTTGCTCCAGCTTGAGTTGCGTGCCCAGCCCACGATTCCGGTATGCCTCGCGCACGGCTAGCATGTGGGAGTGCAGATAGGCCCGCGGCTCGCCCTTCCCTGTTTTCACGCCAGGCAAAGAAAAGACAAATCCAACCATTGACTCCGCTACGCCCGAACCTGGCCTGTCCGCAATCTCCGTGGCGATCTCGGTATCGAACGCGCCCATCACTTGCCCGCCGATCGATTGCGCCACCAGAAAGGTCTTGCGGGGAATTACGTCGCTCTCGTCATAACCCCACGTCTCAATCTGGAGCTGAACGCAGGCCTCCAGCTCGTCAAAGCCCTCGCAGGAGCGAATCTCGATCATGCCTGTCCCTCGTCCGCCAGTTTCCGTTTGGCCCCAGCCCAAAGCGCCTCCAACTCCTCCGGAGCAAGCTCCTCCAGGGGACGCTCCGACACCAGTTCCATCTTCCTGAATCGGTCGCGAAAGCGCCGGTTGCAGCCCCGCAGAGCCATCTCCGCATCCACGCCCAGGTGCCGGCCAAGGTTGACCACGGTAAACAGCAGGTCACCCAGCTCCGCCTCCACCGCAGGCTTGCGCGCCGGATCCTCTGAGGCAGCCTCCGCCTCCAGCTCCCTGGTCTCCTCTTCGAGCTTGGGCAGCAGGTCGCGCCAGCTTGGCCAGTCGAAACCCGACTTCTGCGCCTTGGCGCCCAGCTTGGCAGCCTCGGCTAGCGCAGGCATTGCCCGCTGCACGCCGTCCAGCCGCGACACGGGCAGCTTCTCCTCACCGGCCTGCGCGCTCGCCCCTCGCTTCTCCGCCAGCTTAATTTCTTCCCAGTTCCGCAGCACCGCCGCCGAAGAACCCTCTACCGCCGGATCGACATTCGCCTGGTTCCCGGCCGCCCTTGAGGCTTCGTCGCCAAACACGTGCGGATGCCGCCGCACCAGCTTGTGGTTCAGATGATCCAGCACCTCGGCGATCGTGAAATGTCCCTCGTTCGCCGCCATCTCCGCATAAAACAGCACCTGCAGCAGCAGGTCGCCCAATTCCTCGGCCAGGTGCGAAAAATCCCGCCGCTCAATGGCGTCGAAGACCTCGTAAGTCTCTTCCAGCGTGTATTTGCGAATGGAATCGAAGGACTGCTCGCGGTCCCAAGGGCAGCCGTCAGGCGCCCGCAGCCGCGCCATGATGCTCACCGACTGCTCAAACAAGGCCGCCGCACGCGCGGGATCGCTTGCAGTTGCCGCCGCTGGGGCCTGTGCGCTAGAAGTTTCAGGCGGGAGTTCCATGCCCCTCCAGTCTACCTTGCGCGGGAGCGTAAGGATGGGACCTGGCGTCTCTGGAACCGTATACTCATCTTCGGCATGATTCGCATTTTGGAAACGACATTCGCGGGGCTTCTCGGGCTGGCCTTCGGCAGCTTCCTGAACGTGTGCCTGAGCCGCTGGCCTGAAGGCGAGAGCGTGATCAAGCCGCGCTCCCACTGCCGCAATTGCACCCACGCGCTCTCCTGGTGGGAAAACATCCCGCTGGTAAGCTGGCTGCTGCTCCGCGGCCGCTGCCGCAACTGCCGCGCTTCGATCAGCTGGCGCTATCCGCTGGTGGAATTGGCGGTCGGCGTTCTATGGGTTGTTGCAATATGGAGATCTTCCGCCTGGTTATTCACTCCCGATCAGCCGGTTGTAGATTTGTATCGCGAAATCGCCAGCGTCCTCGGGGAAATGATTCTTTATTGGCTATTGGTGGCTCTGACTGTGCTCGATGCCGAACACCTCTGGCTGCCCAACTTTCTGACTCTGCCGGGAGCCGCGCTTGGGTTCATCTTGTTCTTTATCAAACTCGAATTAGCCTCGGAGCCCGTTCTCAGCAAATATGGCGCGGAGGGAATGCAACAACGTCTCGTCTACCGCTTTGCATTTTGGGAATTCATCGGTATTCTCGCCGCCGCCGGCCTCATCCTGCTCATCCGCTGGCTCTACAGGCTCATCCGGCACCGCGAAGGCATAGGCCTTGGCGACGCCAAGCTCATGGCCCTGCTCGCCGCATGGCTCGGATTCCCCGGCGCTTTCCTCGCCTTTGCCGTGGGCGCCGTTCTGGGTTCCCTCGCTGCTCTTGTTCTCCTGGCAGTTCCGTCCGCCCGAACAGACCCCGATAGCTGGGCCACCAGCAAGCTCCCGCTTGGAACCTTCCTCTGTATCGGCGGCATCGTCAGCGCTCTGTGGGGACAGACGATCATTGACGCCTATCTCCACCTGGCCGGCTTTTAGCGGACACACCCCTCTACTGCGGCTTCTCCGCCCCCTGCCCCTCCGGCGCTGCCTTCGCATTCGCGATCTCAGGATCCTTCAGCACCTTCTCTGCTTCCTTGGCGTGCTTGCTGTCCGGGTCGTATTCAATCACCTTCAGGTAGTAAGTCCGCGCATCCGCAAATTTCCCCAGATGCCGCGCGCTTTCTGCCAGTCCCCAGAAGACTTCCGGCTCCTCGGGTGCCAGCACCATCGCCGACTGAAAGCGCGAAAACGCCGCCTTCCAATTCTTGTTGTCGATGTAATACTTGCCCACGCTGATGTCTTGCTGCGCGGTCTCCTTGGGCGCCCCCTCGAGGTCATCAGCCTTTTTCTTCTTCCCTTTTCCCGTATCATCGTCGCCCGGCCCCGGCAGCAAAGTGTCCAGGTTGTTCACGCTGGAACTCGACTCCTGCTGCTCGTCGATGGCCGGCGCCGCAGAATCGTCGGGACTGCGCACAGGGTCCAGATCGTCGCCCGGCAGCGACACCCGATCGCCCTCCGATTCGCTGAATTTTCCAACCGGCACATCCGGCGTCAGCTTTGTCGGCAGCACCGGAACCGAGTCAGTGTTTTCGGGAAACGGATTGGCGCCGTCCTGCGGACTTGCCTGCGGCGGCTGTGTGGCTGCAGGCTGACGCGCCTTCCCGTCCGCCTTGCTCTGCCCTGCACCATCCGCGCCGCTGTTCACCTGGGTCTGGGCAATGAGCCCCCGCGCCACCATCAGGCAGCTCGCGAGCGCCAGCGCAATCCAAAATCCCCGCTTCATCTCGAATCCCCTCACTCCGTCTTTACGCTTTCAATGTTAGGATGCGGCCATAAGGTATTTCCAGGTTTTCCGTTCTTCCGGCGTTGAGGGCATCATGTGGATCGTTCCTGGAAACAGGCATAGGCCGCACCACCGGAACAGCTGTTTAGCCCGAACCTGGACGCGCCTCAGCACAAATCGCGCCAAAGGAAAGCATCGCACATTCGCATGGGACTGATCATCCGCTCTTCCGCCATCCACGCTGCCGGCTGCTACACCACCACTGAGATTCGGAGAGGGACCTGCGTCACCGAATACACCGGCCATCGCCTCAGCAAAGAGCAGGCCGACATAAGCTACGAGGACTCGCCCATCACCTACCTCTTTGGACTGGGCGACGGCGAGATCGTCATCGACGGCCACGCCATGGCCATGTTCATCAACCATAGTTGCGATCCCAACTGCGAAACCGAGGAGAAGGACGGCCGCGTCTGGATCAAGGCCATCCGCAACATCGCTCCTGCCGAAGAGATCACCTACGACTACTGCCTCTATGACGGTGGAGCAGACGAAGCCGTCTGCAACTGCGGCGCTAACAAATGCCGCGGTACCATGTACTCGAGAGAAGAAATCCGCCGCCGCAAGGCCGCAGCAAGAAAAGCCGCCATCAAGGCTCGCAGGAACGCCGCCAAAAAGAAACGTCACAAACCAAGAGACTGAACTCAATCAGAAGCACCGCCTGTCGCTAACACCGCGAACTCCGCTTTCTCGCCCTCACATCAGCCGCAGCGCATCCACATCCACCACCAGGTTGCGCCGGGGAACTCCCGCTCCATCCGCGTGCGCCAACATCCCCCGCAGCACGGCATTCAACGCCTTTCGCGATCCCGCCTTCAGAATCAAATGAAAGCGGTACACGCCCTTGATGCGCGCAATCGGCGCCGTGCACGGCCCCAGTACGCGCACACCCCCGGTGTTCTGATTTTGGACGAGATACTTGCCCAGGACAGACGACCACCCCGCCGCCTCTTCCAACTTCGCCGATTGCACCAGCACATTGGCCAGCACGCCGAACGGTGGATAATGCATCCATCGTCGGTACTTCAGCTCCCGCTCCGCAAAGCTTGCATAGTCATGAGTCGTTGCAGCCACAATCGCGTAGTGGTCCGGATAATAGGTCTGCACCACAACGCGCCCCGGCAAATCCCCGCGTCCCGCACGGCCAGAAACCTGCGTCATCAACTGAAACACACGCTCCGCAGCGCGAAAGTCCGGCATAGATAACGCATGATCGCAGCCCACCACGCCCACCAGGGTTACGCCGTGAATATCGTGCCCCTTGGCGATCATCTGCGTGCCCACCAGCAAATTGATCTCGCCCGAGTGCAACCGAGCCAGCAGCCGTTCCAGATCGTAACGCCCGCGCACCGTATCGCGATCCATGCGTCCGATGCGCGCACTGGGAAAAATCTCCGCCAACCTCTCCTCACCCTGCTGCGAACCCGCGCCCAGATAGTAGAGATGCTCGCTGTCGCACTTCGGGCAACGTGCGGGCACCGTCCGCCAGAAGCCGCAATAATGGCACTCCAGCCGCTGTCCTGCGCGTGCAATGTCTGCTTCGTCTGCCGGCGGCTTGTGGTGCGTCAGTGCAATGGCGCAGTTCTGGCACTCGAGCTTTTCACCGCACGCCCTGCATATCACCGCAAACGAATAGCCTCGCCGATTCAGTAGAATCAACGCCTGCTCACCGCGATCGAGAACCGTGCTGGTCTGCTCAATCAGAGACCGCGAAAAAAGCTGCTCCTTGCCCGTCTCCTGAAACTCGCGCCGCATGTCGATCAGTTCCACTTCGGGCAGCGGCCGGTTCATCACCCGGTCTTTGATTTCGATGCGCGTATATTTCCCCTGCGCCGAATTCTGCCAGCTCTCGAGCGACGGCGTAGCCGAGCCCATCACCACCACCGCTCCCGCAAGCTTGGCCCTCATTACCGCCACGTCGCGTGCGTTGTAGCGCGGCGTCTCCTCCTGCTTGTAGCTCTGGTCGTGCTCTTCATCGACAAGAATCAGTCCCAGATCCGGCGTCGGCGCAAAGATTGCCGACCGCGTCCCCACCACGATCCGCGCTTCTCCCCTGCGGATCCGCCGCCACTGTTCGCTGCGCTCCTCCGGCGTCAGCGCAGAGTGCAGCAGCGCCACGCGGTCTTCAAAAGCCGCGTCCAGCAGCCCCACCGTCTGCGGTGTCAGCCCAATCTCGGGAACCAGCAGGATCGACGATAGCCCTCGATCCAGCGCCCGCTGCATCGCTTCAAGGTATACGGCCGTCTTGCCCGAACCCGTCACGCCGTGAAGCAGAAACGGCTTAAATCCTCCCAGAGACGACACCACGCTGGCCAGCGCATCCAGTTGCGGCGGGTTGAGCTTGAACGGCTCCGCCATCGTCGGTCGCAGCCCGCCCATGCGGAATGCCGCGGCCCGCTCATCGATCTTCACCAGCCCGCGCCGCACCAGCGTCTGCAGCGTAGACGAGGGCAGATTCTTGCTCCGCAGTTCGGCCAGCGACCGCTTCCCGCCACAAGCCGCCAGCTCAGCCAGAATGGCCTGCTGCTTCTCAGTCAGCGACGGCAGCCGCGCTTCGGGCACCAGTACCGCGAACCGTTCCGTGCGCCGCGCATCGCGCTCCACGGCCATCGTCTCGCGCGCAATCCATTTCTTCCGTACCAGGCCAGCCAGCACCGGTAGCGTAGCCGCGGTAGCCGTGCGCAGGGTCGACACCTTCACCGCCTCGCCCTCGGCCAGCCGCGTCATCACGCGAAGCTCAAGGTCCAGCTCTTCCGGCGACAATCTCCCGCGGCGTTTTGCGGGTGCCCCAGGTCTCGTCTTTGAGACCTGGGATTTTGAGACCTGGGCTCCGGAAGACTCCCCCTCCACCCGATTCGCCAGCACATCCCGCCCCAGATCGGTAATGCGGTAGTACACCGTCCGCCGTACCTCGGCCATCAGCGGCAGCATTCCCCGCAGTACCTCGCCCAGCGGAGCCAGGTAGTAGCCCGCCATCCACTCCGCCAGTGCCAGCAACTGTTCGCTCAGCAGCGGCTCTTCGTCCAGCACCGCCTCCAGGTACCGCATCTCCACATCCGCCGGAGCCTTGGCATCCAGACCTGTCACCACCCCAATCAGCTTTTCGTTGCGGAACGGCGCAATCACCCGCGTCCCTCGCTGCGGACGCTGCCCCTCGCGCACCGCATAGGTGAACGTGTGGTCCAGCGGCACCGGCAACGCGACTTCGCAGTAAGCGTTCATGGGAAGCAAGATTCAGTGTAGGGGATGCGACGACCCAATGCTTCTGCACAAACAGGAACTCGAGCCCGACCCGGCCCGGTTGACCGGGCGGCTGGTAGTGGACATGTTGAAGGGTACGGGCTTCAGCCCTTACGTTAGCCCTTCAAAATCCACGCTGGCTTTAGCCCCTGAGGGAATGCTTTTTCAAACTGACCCACAACCTGCCCGATCACAATCCTGCCTCTACGCAGTACAATTCATTCCTAATGACACCCAAACCCGCAAAATCCACCGCCCCCAAATCCAGCGCAAAGCCCGGCGCCAAAAAGAACGCCCGCAAACCCATCGCCGGCCCAATCACTCTCTCCATCGACATAGGCGGCTCCGGCCTCAAGGCTATGCTGCTCGACCGGAACGGCAGACCGGTCAGCGAGCGCCAGCGCGTCCCTACCCCCTCTGTGCCTACGCCCCTTGCCGTGCTCAGGGGTCTGGACAAGTTGCGTGCTCTCCTTCCTGGCTTCGACCGCGTCTCAGCCGGCTTTCCCGGCGTCATCAAGCGCGGCATCACCTACACAGCCGCCAACATGCACCCCAAATGGATGGGCTTCCCTTTGCAGGCCGAGCTCGAAAAGCGCTGGAAGAAGCCCGTCCGCGTAGCCAACGACGCCGCCGTACAGGGCTATGGAGCGGTCCGCGGCAAAGGCGTCGAGCTCACCCTCACCCTCGGCACCGGCATGGGCTCTGCACTCTTCACCGACGGCCGGCTCTGCCCCGGCCTCGAGCTGGGCCACCATCCTTGGAAGAGCAAGACCTACGAGGACTACCTGGGCCGCCGCGGCCTAGACAAATTCGGCAAGAAGGCCTGGAACAAGTTCCTCAAGCAAGCCATCGCTCAAACTTCGGCCACATTCAACTGGGATCACCTCTACATCGGCGGTGGTAACACAAAGAAAATCAACTTCGATCCCGGAGCGAACATAAAAATTGTCTCCAACGAATCCGGCATCTTCGGCGGCGTGGCGCTCTGGCGGGAGTGGAAGTAATATCTAGGATCGGAGCTTGGGGGAAAGTAAAGCGGAGTCGGCAACCGTCCAAAATGGGGCAACGTTGGTATCACTTAGGTTGTCCCAATTTATTGCGGTAGGCGAATCATCGCTATCTTGACCGCTTTGCGTTGGGGCACAACTTCACTGGCTGCGGATAAGGGCCTGAATTTGATCAGAACCCACGAAAAGCGTCCCTCCGGTGCTAAAGCCCGCGCAGATTCTGCTGGCTTTATGCGGGGGTTGAAACCCCTGCCTCCCTCCGGTTCGAGTTTTTCCGCAGGCTGTTCAGCCGTGCTGAAGAAGCCCACAAAATCATTGGTCTTTAGCCCTTGCGGAAGGCGGGCGTCCCATCCTTCTTTTGCTCTTACAAGCCACCTCAAGACTGGGTGCCTATCCTTCCGACTCCTTCCTGTCTCAAGGGTGGGAAAGCATGAACCTGCGCCCCTTACCCCGTCCCGAACAGGTCTCTCATTCTTCGCTCACTCTGCGAAGGATGAGAGACCACGAACCCTAAAGTCAACATCTCCACTGAAGAATTCCGCAACAACCGGGTGTGCCGGGTTCCGCGCCGGACTCCCCATCGGTTCGCCCAGCATTGCGACTGCAGCGCCAAGTGGCTCTCTCAAGACCCGGCAGTTGAGCTACCCTGCGATGATCTTCCAGGAGAGGCCTCCGTGTAAGATTAGGCTGGTTCCTATGCGACGTTTGGCGGTATCTCCCGATTCCTTTCGCGGGCTCGCTCATGATCTCACCGACTTCGCTGCCAACTACTTGGAAAAGCTTCCGCAGCTTCCTTCTTACCCTCCCGAGATCAGCGGCCAAGAGACTGAACAGTTGTTCGGCGGAGACTTACCCTGGGAGGGTATCGGAGCCGCTGCCTTCGAATCGTTGCCAAAAGTCTTTGAGAATTCGCGTCCGGCATCCCCACGATTTTTTGGCTATGTGTTTGGGTCCGGCGATCCCGTTGGAGTCATTGGGGAGTTCGCGGCAAGTGTCTTGCACCAGAATGCAACGGCTTGGCGATCCGCGCCGGCCGCAATCGCCATTGAGCGGACAGTCGTTCGGTGGTTGGCGAGCGCAGTCGGATGCGCCGGGTTCAGCGGAAGCCTTACGCCGGGTGGGTCCTCTGCGAACCTCATGGGCTTGTGCATGGCGCGTGAAGCAAAGGCTCCTGCAAACCAGTCCGGAGTTCGAGGCGGGATAATTTACTGCTCGACCGAAGCTCACATGTCAATTCCGAAGGCCGCAGCTCTGCTCGGACTCGGGCACAATGCAGTCAAACTTATTCCAGTAGATCAAGCATTCCGAATGCAAACTGACGATCTTCGGCGTGAGATCGTGCACGACTTGCAGCATGGTAAGTTGCCAATTGCCGTCGTTGCAAGCGCAGGTACCACCGCAACTGGCAGTATCGACCCACTCCAGTCCATTGCAGACATATGCCGCGAATTCGGACTCTGGCTGCATGTTGACGGAGCCTATGGCGCGCTCGCAGCCCTTGCTATCCCGGATGCCTTCAGCGGGCTTGCTCGCGCGGACTCCCTTTCTCTCGACCCCCACAAATGGCTCTATCAACCAACCGGATGTGGATGTCTTCTCTACCGCGATGCGTCCGCTGCGCACCGGGCCTTCGCGCACTCCGGAGAATACGCGCGCGCATTGTCAGAGGATCCCATCGAAGGATTTGCCTTCTTCGAGGAATCGATAGAGCTTACAAGGCCCTTTCGAGCACTCAAGCTTTGGCTGTCTTTGCGATACCACGGGCTCCATGCATTTCAGGAATCTATCCAGGAAGATCTCCGACTTGCCATGGTTTTGGCGGAATGCATTGACGCAGAACCAAAATTGAAGAGGCTTGCCCCGGTGTCGCTGAGCGCAGTGTGCTTTCAGTACATTGGTGGCGGCAGAGAAATAGACGCACTGAACAGTTCGATTCTGAACCGCGTGGCGCGGCGCGGTCGCGTCTATATTTCCAACGCCATTATTCACGATAAGTTCGCCTTGAGAGCATGCATCGTAAATCATCGCTCCACAGAAGACGACGTGCTCTGTATTGTAAGCGAGGTCCTCGCGGCCGCTGAAGATATCGCCAAGATGGAGCCCGGCAGAGATTGACTCCGCCGGCTCAATCCGGCATTGCGCCGTTACATATTCAGCGATTGCACGTGAATGATGTCCCCCTGTTTTTCACCGGTGACGTTCGCCCGAAGATGGTCTTTTTTCAAGGTATTCTGCAGAAGCTTAATCGTCTCGGCATTTACAGTGGCGTCGAAGCTTGAGGAAATTTCCACTCTTGTCGAGGATGGTGGGTGGCCCAGGTCTAATCAGTAAGAAAAGCGGGTGCCCCAGGTCTCGCTTCATAGACCTGATGTAGTATGTCGGGTGCCCATCCTTGGCGCATTTCGCGAAAGGAGAGAATGCGAGAAGCCGCCCCCTCACCCCTTGCTTGGCGGCTTTAGCCCCAGTTCCTTCATCGCAATCTGCAAATCGGCCCACGCCTCTTTCTTCTGCCGCGGATCACGCAGCAAAAAGGCCGGATGGTAGGTCACAATCAACTGCGTCCCGCGGAACGCATGAACGCGCCCGCGGAGCCCTGCCAGCGGCTGCCGATGGCCTAGCAGATACGTAGCTGCCGTTGCTCCCAGCGCCACCAGTACTTGCGGCCGCACCACGTCGATTTGGCGAAAAAGAAACGGTGTGCAGGTATTCGCTTCCTCTGGCTCCGGTGTGCGGTTGCCCGGCGGCCGGCACTTTACGACATTGGCAATGTAGACCTCTTCGCGCTTGAGCCCCATTGCCGCAATCATGTTGTTGAGCAGTTGCCCTGCGCGACCCACAAACGGCAACCCCTGCGCGTCCTCATCCGCGCCCGGACCTTCGCCCACAAACATCAGCCGCGCGTTAGGATCGCCGTCGGCAAACACGAGCTTGTTGCGCCCCTTGTGCAGAGCGCAGCGCGTGCAGTCGCCAATCTCTTCGCGAATCATCTGGAGCGCCGCAGCGCGGTCTGAGGCAGGCACGGCGGCGGCAACTTGTGGCGGGGTGGGAAACGGCTTGCGTGGCGGAATCGGCTGATCCTCCATGGAGGCTGATTGAGCGCTTGGGTCTCCCATCCTTTCCGCAGAAATAAGCGGAAAGGATGGGGCACGGGGCATTTGTGGTTCGGACGGCGCACCCAGGCTTTGTGTTTCATCTGGATTGTCTGTGAGCAAAGCCTCATCGACAGGTCGCCGATAAAACTCGGTGAGCCCAAGATCGCGATAGAAGCGAACACGCTCGACCAAGGCGTCACGAGTTGCCAGATCAAGCTGTCTCGCCAATTCTCTTACTCCACAATCAGTTGTCGCCGCGCCGCGGCCGGCGGCACAGCCTCGCTCAGCACGCGATCCTGCCGTGACTTCGGATCCTCGTCCTCATCCATTTCCACCACCAGCGACCTGGGCCGGCGCAGGGCAAGAATCTCGTCGAGAATCCGATCGGCAAGCTGGTGCTTCGGCATCTCATGCAGTTCGATCGACGTAGTCGGCGTCAGGAACGTGGCCGCATTGGTATCCGCCTCAATGCCTACGCCATCGCCCGTCACATCGTTCACCACAATCGCATCGGCTCCCTTGCGCAGCAGCTTGGCGCGGCCGTTTTCCAAGCCGTTCTCAGTCTCCGCCGCAAAACCCACAATCAGTTGCCCCGGTCGCCGTCGCCGCACCACCTCGGCCAATATGTCTTCCGTGGGAGCCAGTTCCAGCGTCATCGGCCCCGTACGCTTGAGCTTTTGTTCGGACACAGCCACCGGCCGATAATCCGCCACCGCCGCAGCCTTCACCACCAGCGTAGCCTCGGACATGCGAGCCAACACAGCCTCGCGCATCTCGCCCGCGGTAACCACCTTCACCACCTCGCAGTGCGCCGGCGGATGTAAAGCTGACGGCCCACTGACGAGAATCACCTTAGCTCCGCGGCTCTGCGCGGCCTCGGCCAGCGCATAGCCCATCTTGCCGCTCGAGCGGTTGCCCAGAAAACGCACCGGATCCAGAGCCTCGCGCGTCCCTCCCGCGGTCACCAGCACAACTTCGCCCGCCAGGTCGTGGCGACGTCCCAGAGCATCCAATACCGCATCGACAATTACATCCGGCTCAGCCATCCGCCCCACGCCCACCATACCGCAGGCCAGGTCGCCTGTGCCCGGATCCACCACCCGCACGCCCCGCTGCCGTAGCGTCTCAAGGTTCGCCTGCGTCGCCGGATGGTTCCACATATTCACGTTCATCGCCGGCGCCACCAGAACCGGTGCCGTGGTGGCCAGGTACATTGTGGTCAGAAAATCGTCGGCAATGCCTTGCGCAAATTTAGCCAGGATGTTGGCCGTGGCCGGAGCCACCACCAGCGCCTCGGCCCATTGCGCTTCACCGATGTGCTCAATCCCGCTTTGATCTGCAGTCTCGCCAGAGCCTTCGGCCGGGTCGTCCCACAGGCTGGTAATCACCCTGTGGCCGGTGAGCGAGGCAAAAGTCAGCGGCTGCACGAACTTGCAGGCCGCCGCGGTCATCACCACGTGCACTTCCATGGCCTGCCGCTGCAACGCGCGCACCAGCTCCGCCGCCTTGTACGCGGCAATTCCGCCCGACACGCCCACTGTCACTCTCATGGCTCGATTGTAGATCAGTGAACAGTGGACGGTGAACAGCGATCAGTTCTCAGTGATCCGGGAAAGCAGCACGGGAGCCACAAAAAGGTTGTGCCCAACCCTATGCGTGACAACGAAACTGCGCAGAGATGGGGCAGCGATCAGGCTGATCACTGATCACTGGCCACTGTTCACTGTTTTCTAGCTGAGCAGAATCGGAATCGCCGGACCTTCCACCAGCGGCTTCACGACCTCAACTTCGGTTTTCACATAGGAAATCTTGCCGGCTTCGATCTCGTCCTGAGCAATGCGGCAGGCCTTGGTGGACTGGCTGTGGACCAGAGCGTGGGAACCACTCTGCAACTGGCGAGCACGACGCGCCGCGACTAGAACCTTGCGGTAGTTTGAATCGAAGCTGGTCTCAATCGTCATCAGGGTCATCTCCAAAGGGAAGTTGCTGCTGGCCGGAGTCGCCATCGATTCCAAACGCCTCCAGCACAGGTTTAAGCCGCTCGTGTGAATTCGCTTGCAGGCAGGCTGCGGCGACCTCCAACACCCGTCGCGAACGGTACTCTATGGCCTCTCCATTGCGGTAAAAACGCTCTGCCAGCACAATGGCCTCCAGTTGCGCCACTGCCCGGTCCAGAATGTCGTTGACCAGAATATAACCGTACTGGCGAAAATTCTCAATCTCCTTGCTCGCTTCGCTCAGCCGCCGGTAGAGCTCGGCTTCGTTCACCACGCCCTCGGCGCGGCTGCGATTGCGCAGGCGAGTGCGTAGGACTTTGGGATTGGGAGGAAGAACAAAAATACTGACAGCCTCCGGCATTCTTTCGCGAACCTGCGCGGCCCCCTGCACATCGATGTCAAGCAGGAGATCGTGTCCCGCGCTTCGTGCTTCTTCAAGCGAGTGGCGGGCTGTGCCGTAGAGGTGACCAAACACTTCCGCGTGCTCTAGAAACATGCCCACTTCAACCATCCGCTCAAACTCCTCGCGCGTGGTGAAGTGGTACTCGCGCCCGCTTTCCTCTGAGCCGCGCGGGGCACGCGTAGTCCACGAAATTGCGAAATCCACACCGCTGAGCTGCTTGCGCAATTCGCTCACCAGAGTACTTTTGCCCGAGCCCGAAGGCGCCGAAATAATAAAAAGAATTCCTGCCACGTTTCGATATTCCTTCAGGCCGTCGTGTTTTGGCCGCTTTACCAAGGTTTTTATTCCACGTTCTGAATCTGTTCGCGCGCTTTCTCGATCTCTGCCTTCATGGCCAGTCCAAGTTCGGTAATTCGAGTGCCCTTCCCGCCTACTCCGCCAGTCTTCGACAGCAGTGTGTTGGCCTCGCGGTTCATCTCCTGAAGCAGAAAATCCAGCTTCTTGCCCATTTCGCCGTTCCCGGCCAGCAACTCGCGGAAATGTCCGATGTGCGTCGTCATGCGGGTCAGTTCTTCGGAGATATCGCTGCGCTCAACCAGCACCGCCACTTCCTCAAGCAGCCTCTGCCGGTTGAACTCCGGCCCGGTGGCCGCCAGCAGGCGCTGTGTCAGCCTCTCCTGGTAGCGCTGCTCGATTTCGGGACGCAGCAGCGCCACGCTGTCGGTCGCTTCCGCCAGCCGGTCGAGCGTGCCATGCAGAACGGCTTCCAGCGACTCGCCTTCGCGCGCCCGCATGACATTCAACTGTTCCAGCAGGGGCACAATCTGCTGCTGTACGCTTTCCGCAAGAACCGCCAGGTCGTCGTCCCCGCGATTCTCCGCCTGCAGGGCGCCCGGCATGCGCAGCGCTGCGTTCAGGTCCAGTTCTCCCTTGAGCTTGTGTTCCTCACATGCCGCGGCAAAAGCAGCAATATAGCCCGCAACCAGCTCGCGATTGTAACCGGCCTTCTGCTGGCTGGCGCGATCGACCGACAATGACAGCTCAACATGGCCGCGCACCAGGTTGTCCTTCAGTGCCTTGCGCAACTCCACCTCCAGCGCATCAAGCCCGGGCGGTAAACGCAGCTGCACATCGAGAAAGCGATGGTTGACGCTCTTCACGGTTAGTGTGTAGCTGAGCTGATCCTGATCGCGAAGCGGCACGCGCACCTGGACCCGCGCAAACCCGGTCATCGAATAGATCGGCATACTTTCTTATTCCTGCTTTCCAGTGACCAATGCCGGCTCGAAGCCAGGCAAGTAGTGGCTCAGAGGGTCCGGCGGTTGCGGCTCGGTCTCGGGCTGGTCCATGAATTGCAATTGATAGAGCCGCTGATAGGTGG
The DNA here is from genome assembly GCA_035945795.1 of Occallatibacter sp. GTDB lineage: Bacteria > Acidobacteriota > Terriglobia > Terriglobales > Acidobacteriaceae > Telmatobacter. The sequence goes on along the minus strand of DASYZU010000015.1, from coordinate 2,608 downwards.
GAGAGGCAATCAAAAGGTCTTCGTGGGAGCCTATAGCCGTAATGCGGCCATCCTCAAGCACCGCGATACGCGTGGCGCGGCGAATGGTCGAAAGCCTGTGGGCGATCACCATAACGGTGCGTCCCTGCATCAGGTTGGCCAGCGCAATCTGCACCAGCGATTCGCTCTCCGCATCCAGCGCCGAGGTAGCTTCGTCGAGAATCAGAATAGGCGCGTCCTTCAGGATGGCGCGCGCAATAGCCAACCTCTGACGCTCGCCGCCGGAGAGGCGAAATCCCTTTTCTCCGATGACCGTGTCGTAGCCTTGCGGCATGCGCAGGATGAAGTCGTGGGCCAGCGCGTTACGTGCTGCCTCCTCAACCACCGAGACCTTCACGTCCGGCTGACCGTACGCAATGTTGTTGCGCACCGTGTCGTTGAAGAGGACCGTCTCCTGCGTCACCTGCGCAACCTGCCGCCGCAGCGAAGCTAGCGTCAAATAGCGCAGATCTTGCCCGTCGATCAGAATCGAGCCCATGCTGACATCGAAGAATCGAGGAATCAGGTTCACCAGCGTGGACTTGCCGGCGCCGCTCGGGCCCACCAGCGCAAGCACTTCGCCGGCATTCACATCAAGATCGATGTTATGCAGAATCTGGTGCTCGCCCTCTTCGGTCGAATAGGAGAAGCCCACATTCTGAAACTGAATTGATCTCTTGAAACGCTTCAACGTTACAGCGTGCGGCCGTTCCTTCACGTCGTCTTCAGTATCGAAGAAACCGAAGATGGACGATGACGCTCCCATGGCCTGCTGGAAGCTGTTGTAGAAGTAAGCGAATTTGCGCACCGGATCGTAGAGCTTGAAGAGCAAGATGATGAACGCGCCAAATAGCCCCATGGTCATGTGGCCGTGCATAATCTGGTTGCGCCCGATGAACAGAAACATGGCAATCGCCACTGCTCCGATGCTGTCCATCAACGGCGAGCTGATCGACTGGATGCGCACGTTTCGCAGATTGGCACGGAACAGGCGGCGAGCCGCCGTTTTGAAGCGTAGAATCTCCCACAGCTCCGTATTGAAGGCTTTCACGATGCGATTGCCGGTGACGGTCTCATGCAAGATGTTCTGGATCTCCGCAAGCTTGTCCTGCCCGGTCCGGGTACGCGTGCGCACTTCCCCGCCGATCTTGCGCGCGGAAGCAATGACGACGGGGACGAACAACACCAGCGCCCAGCTAAGTTGTCCACCCAGGCCGATGACACATACCAACCCTACAACGAAGGTGAAGAACTGCTGCAGGAACTCGCCGATGACGGAACTAACCGCGGTTTGCACCTTGTCCACGTCATTGATAAGCGTAGATAAAATGGTTCCCGTGGCGTGCTTGTGAAAGAAACTGGCGGAGCGGCGCAGCGTGGCTTCGTAAAGATGATTGCGCAGGTCGGTGATTAAGCCGAAGCCGGCATAATTCACCAGGTAGGTACCAAGATAATCGCAAAGTCCCTTTGCCAGCGTTGAGATGACCAGTGCAAAAGCCACCACATTCCAGGCATTGTGCATGTGCATGAAATGAGGAATGAGGAGCCTGAGGTCGAAATGTAAGTCGAAGTGCCATCGGTTGCCGGGGAGACCGAGGAGGATGGGGCCTTCCGGTGCGTCGGGTCTTAGAACCTGATCGAAGATGGGCTGCAAGAGAAGGACACGAAAGGTGTCGAGTACACCGACCGCCGCCAGCAGCAACACGCCCGGCAGCCATTGAAGGGAATAGGGCAGCCCATAGCGGAGCAGGCGCAGAAAGTTCTTCATGAGGATTGGCCCACCTGCCTCACGCAAGTTTCCTGGGTTCGTCCCGAGTAAATACAAAACTCCATCCAAGTATTGTATCCGGGCCAACTTGATTCGGGGCTATTTCCCTTACCTTTCGAATACGCCGGAGAGACGCTTGCGCGTCCATTGCTATGATTACTGCGTGATCAACTCCGCATCTAAACACCTCCCTCGCGATTTGAGCACCGTCTTCCTCGACCGCGACGGAGTCTTGAACGAAAAGATGCCGGAGGGCAGCTATGTAACGTCCTCGGACGATTTTCGCGTTCTACCCGGCGTTCCTGAGGCAATTGCCCGGCTCAATCGGGCGGGGTTGCGGGTAATAGTGGTTTCGAATCAGCGCGGCATTGCGCTCGGCCTTTACACGGCCGCGGGTGTGGAGGCGATCCACGCAGCCTTCCAGCGTCTGCTCAACAGACACGGCGCTCATATAGACGCATTCTTCATCTGCCCGCACGACCACAGCCAATGCAACTGCCGCAAGCCGTTGCCTGGTCTCTTCGAGCAGGCTGTGGCACAATTCCCCACCATCTCCGCCGCAACCAGCGTGATGATCGGCGACTCGCCTGTAGACATTGAATTTGGCCGCCGTCTCGGAATGACGACCATTCTCATCGATAGCAAATCGGGGCACGCATCACCCGGCAGTGAATCCACGCGTGAGTTGGCCGATCTGCACTTCCCGTCCCTGTCCGAAGCCGTGAAGGCCACGGTGGAGAGAAGCTAGTACGTCTTCAGCCCCATAATCGCCTTGAGAATCGTCTCCGGCTGGGGAAGAATTGCATCCTCAAGCAGCGGCTG
>DASYZU010000014.1:0-1647 GCA_035945795.1 Occallatibacter sp. | reverse complement strand
CGCGCCGCGGGTGGGACACGGAGGTTCTGTCGCAGCTGCGGAAGGCCGATCCGCAGAAGCTCAGCATCGCAAAGCGCCTGCGAGCCGAGACCACGGTCACCCTCAAGTGGATCGCCCAACACCTCGATATGGGTGCACCTGGCTACGTTTCCAACTGCCTTCGAACGGCGAAGCCGTGAATATGCAAATGTGCGCAACTGACCCCATTTCATTTTGACATGATTCCTGTCGTCCGCGCCTTCGCAAAGATCCATTCCATACCGATCACTCAATGAAACTCTTTCAAAGCGTATCAATTAACCAAAGACGCTGTTTAGCAGAGCTCTATGAGGCAATCGTGCGTCTCAGGCCCGAGGGCGAAGGCGGCGGATCATTTCATCTCGAGGCCAAACCCGGCGACGAGGAGTCGGCCCGGCTAGTCGAGCACATCGTTGCCCTGTGCAACGAGAACGGTCTCGACAAGGTGCGGGGCGCGTACTCCTATTTGGTGCTGCCGCATTACGAAGCCCCTGATCTCGCGAGCGCACCCCTGCTTTGGCTTTTGGGACAAAAGAGGATGTTCAAGCGCATGGACGCCGACCAGCGAGACGACCGCGGACGCTTGGTCCTGCCTGCGACCGAGGCGAAGCCGACAATCAAGCTCGCCTCCATCTTCCCGAAGCCCTGGATTGTCATTTCCGAGGCAACGCGACGCATCCTGGAAGGTGGCGGGCTCGCCGGGGTGAAATTCGACGAAGTCGCCATCAGAGGCCGCTCCGTCCATGCCTCGCCCGAGCCATTCTGGGAACTGAGCACCGGTGTGATTCTCCCGAAGATGGTCAATTCGGTAGCTGACACGACTGTTGATTGGGACCCCCCGCGCCACCGCGTTCACGATCCCTACGGCGAACCCCACTACCGGCAGAGCGAGCTTCAGGTCGTCGGCGCCTTCGACATTGCACACACCTTCGAGCGCCTTACGGTAGGAGAGCCGGCCCTCATTATCTCGCAGCGTTTCTACCAGATTTGCCTCCGGAACAGAATCCCGCTCGAAGCGCAGCCGGTTCGGGTAGATCCGGTTTAGCGGATCTCAGCAGCTCAACTTATCGCCAAAGACAAAGGCAAAAAGCAACCAATAAGAAGCAAAGGTCACGTCATCACGTTTCGCAGATTGCAATTGACTCCGTCGTTCCAGAATACGAACGGGCTCCGTCTCGTGCAGGAATTTGTGCAGGGGTCAGTTGCATACATTTGCAGGTTGTGGCCCCCTGGCACCCGATTACCCCGGCCTCTGTACGGCTTCTTTGAGCCGTTCCACGGTTCCTGTTGGTTGCGACCCTTGGCGGCTTCGCGGCCTGTGAACAATTAAATGAGTTGATAATGCTCTAGTCCACAGTAAACATTCCGTATGGCTGGCAAGCTGCGTGTCCAATATCCCGGACCTCTGTCCAAGGTTTGAAATTCGCCGGACCCGAATGGAAGGAGACGGGCCAAAAGAGGCCGAGCGCATTTTGACCGAGGAACTGGCGCGCCGCGGGTGGGACACGGAGGTTCTGTCGCAGCTGCGGAAGGCCGATCCGCAGAAGCTCAGCATCGCAAAGCGCCTGCGAGCCGAGACCACGGTCACCCTCAAGTGGATCGCCCAACACCTCGATATGGGTGCACCTG
>DASYZU010000013.1:0-36354 GCA_035945795.1 Occallatibacter sp. | reverse complement strand
GCAACCTGCTAGCGGTGATTGTGCATTCAGCAGGCATCCAGGACCGTGTGGCGGCCCGTGCCGTGTTGATGCGCTTGTTCTGCCGCTTCGACTCGATCACCACTGTCTTCGCCGATGGTGGCTACACAGGCAAGCTGATCGGCTGGGCAAAAGATATGTTCGGGTACTCCGTCGTGATCGTAAAACGTAACCAACAGCACTTATTTCGAGTGCTGCCCAAGCGCTGGATCGTCGAACGCACCTTCGCCTGGCTCAACTGGTACGCCTTCTCAGCAAAGACTACGAACTGCGCCACACCTCCGCCGAAACCATGATCCACATCGCATTCGCGCACCTGCTCCTGCGACGATCACCTTAGTTTCTGGACAGATTCTTAGGTCGAGTCAAGTGTGAGGCCGACACGCATTTTTGTATTGAAAATCCTAGGCTGACCCGCCATGTATCAGCCTTGCCCAATTGGTTTGAGATTTTGGTGTCAATTTGGTGTCAAATTGCGCCGACTGTGCCGGTTTTACCGGTTGTTCCGGCTAAATAACTCCTGTGCCGTCAGTAACCTGCGAGACGGCTTCTCCATGACATGGAAGAGGTCATCGTTTCGATCCCGATCAGGTCCACCAATAACCCATATAAAATCAAGAGCTTATAAGATTCACTCAAATCGCCGGATTTGAGATTTTGGTGTCTAGTCTAAGGTTCTGGTTGCAATCTGCCTCAATGAGCTCATCCCTTGCGGGCGTTCCATTTCTCGAGGAATGCGGCAAATTTCTCATTCCGCGGGGTCTGCGACGTCGGCGTGGATTGGCCGGGCTTGCTTGCAGGACGCGGAGGAGGCGCAGTCAATGCCTTGATCGAGAGCGCGATGCGTTTTGCTTTTGCATCGACATTCAGCACCTTCACTTTGACGATCTGTCCCGCCTTCACGGCATCGGAAGGCTCCTTGATAAAGCGATTCGACAGTTCACTGATGTGCACAAGCCCATCCTGGTGAACTCCGATATCGACGAACGCTCCAAACTTCGTCACATTTGTCACCACTCCTTCGAGCACCATTCCCGGCTGTACATCGGAGAGCTCGCGCACCTGCTCGTGGAAGACGGGCGCAACAAATTTGTCTCGCGGATCGCGTCCGGGCTTTCGCAATTCGGCCAGGATATCGTCGAGCGTGTAGGTGCCGGCGGATAGTTGCTTGCTATCCACCTGTTCCAGGATTTGTGGCTTCTGGATAATCTCTTTCACCGAAGTGTGCAGAGACAGTGCGATCTGCTCCACCACCGGATAAGACTCCGGGTGAACGGCAGTCATGTCCAGTGGGTTGTCGCCATCACGGATGCGCAGGAAGCCTGCTGCCTGCTCGAAGGTTTTCGGTCCGATTCCTGCGACCTCCAGAACCTGTGTGCGCGATCGAAAGCTGCCCTTCTCATTGCGATGGCTCACGATGTTTTGCGCGGTGCGCTCAGTGATTCCGGCGATAAAGCGCAACAGCGTCCAGGAGGATGTATTCAGGTCGACACCTACTCGATTCACGCAGCTCTCGATCACGTTTTCCAGCGACTCCTGCAGTTGGCGCTGATCCACATCGTGCTGGTACTGGCCCACGCCGATTGATTTGGGGTCTACCTTTACCAACTCAGACAAGGGATCCTGCAGGCGGCGGGCAATCGAGATGGCACCACGTACCGTCAGGTCAAGATCGGGAAACTCCTGCCTAGCGACGTCAGAGGCCGAGTAAACACTGGCGCCCGATTCGCTCACAGTCACGGAAAAGATTCCGTCGATATTTTTTTCGCGCAGGAAGTCGCGGACAAACGTATCCGTCTCGCGGGAAGCTGTTCCATTCCCGATAGCGATGGCGCGAACATGGTGCTGGAGCAGCAGGGCCTCCAACTTGGGAACAGCTTCGGCGTTTCCATGCTTTGAAGTGTGCAGATAGAGAACGTCGTGCGCCAGCATCTTGCCGGTCGCATCCACCACTGCAATCTTGCAGCCCGTGCGCAGGCCCGGATCGATTCCAAGCACCGAGATAGGACCTGCAGGCGGAGCCAGCAGCAGGTTGTAGAGATTGTCCCGAAATACCTGAATCGCATCTGTATCGGAGCGGCGCTTCAACTCCAGGCGGATCTCTCCCTGAATGGACGAGTTCAACAGGCGCTTCCATGCATCGTCGATCGCGAGTTCGAGTTGCCGCGTCCAATCGCCGTGTTGCAGCAACACGTGGCGCCGGATCAGTGCGACAGAGCGCTCGGGTTTAACTTCGATCAGAAAGTACAACACGTTCTCGCTTTCGCCGCGGCGGATGGCCAGCATACGATGCGAAGGGATAGTCTTTACCGGCTCGCTGTACTCGTAGTACATCTTGAACTTTTCCTGCTCATCGATCGCATCCGATACCTTGCGGCTCACGATCACGCCTTCGTCAAACATCAGGCGGCGCATCGCCCTGCGCAGGTCTGCGTCTTCGCTGATCCACTCGGCAACGATGTGCCGCGCACCCTCCAGTGCTTCGTCAACGTTCGCCACACCGAGTTCAACATTTACAAAGCTTGCCGCAAAACTCTCCAGAGGCTGCGTCGTGGGCTGCTGTTGCCAGAGGTAGAGCGCCAGCGGTTCCAGCCCCTTTTCGCGCGCGATGGTAGCCTTGGTGCGCCGCTTGGGCCGATAAGGAAGGTAGAGGTCTTCCAACTCGCTCTTGTCGAGCGTGGTCTCAATCCGCGCCTTCAGTTCATCGGTTAGCTTGCCCTGTTCCGCAATGGAGGAGAGGATGGTTGCGCGACGCTCTGTGAGGTCGCGGTAATAGGCCAGCTTCTCATCAATGGCGCGGATTTGGACTTCGTCCAGGTTGCCGGTGGCTTCCTTCCGGTAGCGTGCGATGAAGGGAACAGTTCCGCCGTCGTCCAGCAGTTCGACGACGGCAACGAGTCCACGCATCGGCAGGTTCAAGGATTGAGCAATATGGAGGAGGATTTCAGGGGAGAGAATGAGATTGTCTTTCATATAGGGCCAGTGTTCATGGTATATCCCGGCGCCGCCCGCTCGGAGATGAGGTTCAGCGTTGCGCGTTCGGTTGCGCTGGTCCCGCTCAACTTGTGGGTCTGCAGGCATATCAAGGGCTTAACCCGTGCTCGGGGATGGCGGAAATCCTGGCAAGGCGGAGTGGCTTGCTACCGTTCGCAGAACTCCTGATTGCCACAGCCGCCGCCCATACCACAGCAGGGTGCACCAAGGCCGCAAGCTGGGCGAGCCTCGGCTGAGTGGTTCCCAGCACCTTTGGAGATGACGCCCGCGCCGCCACTTATCAGCCTCTTCACTGCACCGCCGCATCCCGGGCAAGACTCGATCTCCGGATCGGACATCTTCTGCCGCTCTAGAAATCGGTTTCCACAAGCATTGCACTGATATTCATACGCTGGCATCGTAAATCCTCTTTCAATGTAGGGAGTTCCTGTCGTTATTATACGAACGGGCGGCCAATCGGGCGCTACGTCACAGTTCAAACTCGGATGGGATCGGCTTGCTGGACTCTGGTCTTAGCGATGGCCACCCCAAGACACCTCATTGGGGGTCTGGTAATGAAAAAGAATCTGCTGTCCACCATGCTGTTGCTTGGCGTCTCTTCTTCCGCTCTGGCTTCATCCGTCTTTACCACTCGGCTTGACGATCCCAAAGCGGTTTACCTTACGGCGCAGGACTTCGGCGCACAAGCCGATGGAAGAGCCGATGACAGCGCGGCCATCCAGGCTGCCATAGATAAAGCCGATAGCGGCGCACACGAAGGTATCGTGTTCGTGCCCTCGGGCCGTTACCGGTTGACGCGCACTATTTATGTCTGGCCCGGTGTGCGAGTCATCGGCTGTGGCGCGACCCGCCCTGTTTTCCTGCTGGCGGACAATACGCCGGGGTTTCAGACATGGATTGGGACCATGGTGATGTTTACAGGGGCCCGTCTGGGTGCGGGGCTTCGCGCCAGTGCGCGCATTCCGTCTCCGCCCCCGGGCAGCGTGCCTGAGAATGACGCGATTGCAGACGCCGGTCCAGGCACTTTCTATTCTGCGATGAGCAACATCGATTTCGAGATCGGCGACGGCAACACGGCGGCGATCGCCATACGCTTCCATGTCGCACAGCACGCGTATCTGAGCCACATGGACTTCCATATCGGCTCCGGTCTTGCCGCGCTCACGGAGATTGGCAACGAGGCTGAAGATCTTCATTTCTATGGCGGACGCTACGGCATCCTTACCGACAAGACCTCGCCCGCCTGGCAGTTCACGCTAATCGATTCGGTGTTCGAAGGTCAGCACGAGGCGGCGATTCGCGAGCATGAAGCAGGTCTCACCCTTATCCGCGACACGTTTCGCAATGTGCCGACCGCCATTGATATAGATCCGCAATATTCCGACGAGCTTTGGGTGAAAGACTGCCGCTTTGCGGATATCTCGGGGCCTGCGGTTATCATCAGCAACGAGAAGATTCCGCTTACCGAGATCGGCTTCGAGAACGCTCTCTTGAAGAAAGTGCCCACCTTCGCCCTGTTTCGCGAAAGTGGAAAAACGGTGCTCGGCAAAGGCGCGACTTACCATGTAAAAAATTTCAACTATGGGCTCATCGTTTCCGGCGAGGGGATGAGCGGCAAGGTCGGTATGTTCTACGATGCAACACCCTTGAGTAGCCTGCCCTCGCCGTTGCCACCGGCGGTCCGCGCACTCCCGCCCACTGAAGGGTGGGTGAATGTTCACACACTCGGTGTCGCGGGAGACGGAAAGACTAACGACACCGCCGCGATCAAGAAGGCCATAGACACGCATCGAGTGCTTTATTTTCCGAGCGGGCACTACATTGTCAGTGACACGATAACGTTGAAGCCAGACACGGTGCTGATCGGACTACATCCCACTCTGACCCAGTTCGACCTGCTCGATGCCACGTCCGGCTATCAGGGCGTGGGCGCACCCAAAGCCGTGATCTCAGCGCCTGCGGGCGGCACGAACGTCATACGCGGTTTTGGAGTCTTTACCGGCGGTGCCAATCCGCGGGCGGTCGCCGTGCTATGGAAGGCGGGCGCCGACTCGCTGGTGGATGATGTGCGCTTCCTGGGCGGTCATGGGAGCGGCACAAATCCCTACAACAATAACCACACGGCTGATCCCGATCTCAACAAGCGCTGGGACGGGCAATACCCCAGCTTGTGGGTAACACAAGGCGGCGGTGGCACATTTGCGGATATTTGGACTCCGAACACCTTTGCCCAGACAGGATTCCTGGTCTCCGATACTAAGACACCAGGCCATGTCTATGAGCTTTCCGCCGAGCACCATGTTCGCAACGAGATCAAGTTCGATCATGCTGAGAATTGGGATGTCAACGCACCGCAGACCGAGGAAGAGGCCGGCGAGAGTCCCGAATCTCTGTCATTGGAATTCGACTGGTCGAAGAACATCACAGTCGCCAACTATCACGGTTATCGTGTGACGCGTTCCCATGCTCCCTCCCCGGCCGCGGTTCGCCTCTATAATTCCGGGAATATCCATTTTCGTAACGTGCATGTCAATGCCGAGAGCGGATATGCCATCTGTGATAAAAACGGCTGCGGCACATTTCTGCGGGCCAGCAAGTTCCCATATGAAAATTCTATCCAGGATATGACACATCATCTTGAGGTGCGTGAACATGAATTCGCCGTTCTCAACATTCCGACGAATCCGGTCACGCCCGTATCGGGCGATGCGTCCGCTGTGCTGGCACCGGGCTCTAAGGTTGAGAAGCTGGAAGATAACTTTTATTCAATCTCCGGCGCTGCCGTGGACGCTTCCGGGAAGCTCTATTTCGTCGATCACCATCAACAGCGCATCTATGGCTGGTCGGTCGCCGAGGGGCTCACCATTGAGCGCGATAATCCGCTGGACCCGGTGAATCTGGCATTCGACAAGGCAGGCGACCTACTGGTATTTTCTTCCGATGGCCCGGAGGGAACTGCTTATTCCTTCCGCCCCGGATCACTCGACGATCAAGCTTCAGTACTTCGGCCGCAAGACAAGACGCCACATCCGGGCGCGGCGGCTACGATCCCGGTCAGTTACTGGAACAATGGGGAATTTGCCAACCAGCTCGACTTCAATACGTTCACCTATACGACGATGGCGGAGATGTTTGCCCGTGATGTGTCAACTCCCAAGGCGAGAGAATACGTCTCGCCTGACGGAAGCGTTTTCCTGCCCGCGGGTCGCGTCTTCCAGCAGGGACCTCCGGACTATACAGGTTGGCGCTTCTCTGACAATTTGGATACCAATGGTTTCATAAGTGCTCTTCCTGGCCAGCAAGTCTATGTTTGTAACGAATCGGAAAACCGAACTTATCGCGCCCTGGTTGGCGCCGACGGTACACTCAGCAATCTCCAACCCTTTGCGAAGCGCGGCGGAGAGAGCGTTGCAGTCGATCGCAAAGGCAATGTGTTCGTTGCAAACGGACAGATATTTGTCTACGACCCAACAGGGAAGGGGATTGGGCAGATTGATGTGCCCGAGCGTCCTATCGATATAGTCTTTGGCGGGGCCGACCATCGCACGCTGTTCATTCTCGCCCACCACGCGCTCTTCGCAGCAAGAGTGCGAAGTTCAGATTGACGCTTGGACGCAAGATATAGCGCAAGCATAACCGTTTTGACCCGCCAGAATTGTGCTATCGCTTTCGCAAGCGCAGCGACTCCCAGCTTCCATCGGAGCTCCAGCCTCCGTCCACAGAGAGTGCATGCCCATTGACGAAACCGCTTTCCTCTCCGTCGGCGAGAAAAGCTATCGCCCGAGCAATATCATCGGGACTTGCGAAGCGGGCCATGGGCACACGCCCAATGATGTCGGCGTCTGTGTAGCTGCCTCCAGCCTGGTCAGCCACATCCATCTCAGTCTTTACCCAGCCGGGGCAAACAGCGTTGACGCGCACTCCCCTCCCTCCCCACTCTGCCGCGAGCGTGCGGGTGAGGCCGATCAACCCATGCTTCGACGCGTTGTAGGCTGCCCGGTCGGCAACGCCAAGCAGTCCCGCCACCGAAGCCACGTTGACGATCGCGCCCCTGCCGGCTTCAAGCATCTTCTCTCCGAATGTCTTCGCCAGCAAAAACGGCGCTACCAGGTTTACCTCAAGGACGCGGCGATAGTCGCTGACAGCCGTATCTTCCGCTGCTGAAATGAGACTGATACCGGCATTGTTCACGAGCACGTCAACTCGTCTGTAACGGTCGAAGACCTCTTTGGTGAAACGATCTATCGTGGCTTCATCCGTAATGTCCCCAGCGTAACCCATTGCCTCGCCGCCTTTCGCTTCAATGGACCTCACGGTCTCCGCAGGCTGATGAAGATCGATGATGGCAAGCCTATAGCCCCGCTGTGCAAGCAACTCGGCAGTCTTGCGGCCGATCCCCTGTGTGCCCCCGGTAACCACCGCCACATGTGTGATCCCGCTCATCTATTTCGATACTCCCTTTCGTACGATCGTAAACCTCCGCCCTGTGCACCAAGCGCATGCAGACGCAAAATCGCATGGAACAATCTGAATGGAGTAATCTACCCAGATGCAGAGTGTTCGCCAAGGCTCGTTCCATCTGTTTCGCTTCGCAGGAGTTGATCTCTATCTGCACTGGTCCTGGTTCCTCGTGGCGGCATATGAGATCGAGAGCAGAAACGGCAGGTATACCTCTGTCGCCTGGAATGCAGTGGAGTACCTCGCGCTGTTCCTGATTGTGCTGATGCATGAGTACGGTCACGCCCTCGCTTGCCGGCAGGTTGGCGGAACGGCAAACCAGATCGTACTTTGGCCTCTCGGCGGCGTAGCATATGTGAATCCACCGCAGAGACCGGGCGCCACGCTCTGGAGCATCGCGGCGGGGCCGCTGGTGAACGTGGTGCTGCTGCCGGTCCTGTACACGGCGGTTGTTGTAACCCGTTCGGCAGGATGGGCGACTGCGATGCCTGACGTCTACCACTTGCTGCGGGCGGTTCTGTGGATTGACTTGTCGCTTCTGATTTTCAATATGCTGCCAATCTATCCCTTGGATGGCGGCCAGATTCTTCGCTCCCTGCTGTGGTTTGTGCTGGGACGCGGCCGCAGCCTGATGGTGACCACGATTCTCGGCTTGCTCGGCATAGTAGGGTTCATCTGCATCGCCTTGTGGTTACGCTCCTTCTGGTTGGGTGCGATTTCTGCTTTCATGTTGATGAATTGCTGGAGCGGGCTGAAGCACGCGCAGGAACTGTTACGCGTTGCAAGGTTGCCGCGCCGTGAAGGGTTTGCCTGTCCGAGTTGCCGGACAGCGCCGCCGCTGGGAGCCTACTGGCAATGCGGGCAGTGCGGGCAGCTATTCGATACATTCCAAAGTGAAGGCGTTTGCCCTCACTGTGCTGCCCGGTTCGCCACGACGGCATGTCTGGACTGCGGGGAACAGCATGCGATCGACGAGTGGATGGATCGTACTTACCCGGGCGCTGGTGCGGCTAGCGGCAGTTTCTCGATAAATTAGCGGCGGCAAGGCCGGCTTCATGCGGCCCTAAATGTCTCTACAATCGACGGCGAACATCGCGCGATTAAGTCCTCCCAGTTTCTGGTAATCGGACCTCACACCACGTTTGCACGTTATCATTTCCATCGTGCCGACTCAATGCATCGCCACGCTTCGCCGTGGCTCCCGGACACTTGCAGCTCTCGTTCTGCTCGCGCACGCAACAGTTTCCAAAACCGCATCGTCTCAAGGTGCCGCGCTCCTCGCCGGCCTCACGTCTGACTTCGCTCCTCTCGTTCCCCAGACCATCCGCCCTGCCCAGGGATATATCCGCTATCCATATCTGATCCTCGCTGGGTACTACTCGCAAATGTGGGACTGGGACGGCTGCTTTATCGGCGCCCACTGGGCCAATCAGAATCCAGCCGACGTGAAATTCCTCCGTGACTGGGTGCTCAGCTTTGCGTCATCCGCCGACTCTGATGGATACGTCGCCGGCTGCATCACTCCGCAGGGGCCTCGCCCTCTCTTCGGCAAATTCGCAATGAAGCCCTTCCTTGCCCAGGGCGCACTCCTCGCTTCGCAAAACCTGCACGACTACTCCTGGCTCCGTCTGTCTGGCCCGCCATGAAGAGCATCCTTTCCTATCGCAAGAGCACACAGTTCGATCCCCGCTGTGGCCTCTGGTTCTGGGACAACGCCATGCAGTCCGGCGCCGACAACAATGCAGCCCTCTCCAACGATCCCGGCGACCGCAGCGCCATCCTTGCCGTTGATGCATCCGTCTTCGCCATGCGCGAATATCTCGCCATGGCCATGATCGCCGACAATCTCGGCGACCACGACGATGCCCGCAGCTACCGCCAACTGGCCGCGGCCACCCGCCACGCAATCCTTGCTCAACTCTGGTCCCCGCATGATGCCATCTTTCTCAATCGCCGCCGCGACAATGGTGCGTGGGTTCATTCCATCAGTTGGTCCAGCTTTGTTCCGCTCATCGACGGCCTGCTTTCTCCCCGCGATGCTCGCCGCATGATCCGTCTCCACCTGCTTAATCCGGCGGAAATGCACTCGCCTTACGGATTTCGCAGCCTCTCCAAAAGCGACCCCGCTTACAACAACGATGCAATCATCGATCCTTACTCCAACTGGCGCGGTCCAATCTGGGTCAACGCCAACTAGCTCGACTGGATCGTTCTCCGCCGCTACGGCTTTCACAGCGAATCCCACTGGCTCGCCGTTACCCTTGCCGGCATGCTTCGCCGCGACATCGCAAAGTGGGGCTCCGTCACGAGGACTACAGCGCCGAGACCGGCGACGGCCTAGCTCCCACCGCGGCACAATCGCCTGGCGGCCGTTTCGCCGGCTTCGTCGGCTGGAACCTGCTCGCGCTTGACATGCTCCAGTGCGAAATCGCCCAGGACCACTGCATGACTCTGTTGATCCCCGAAGCGCCGCGCTACACTGACACTCTCCGAGGTGCAAGTGCGCGGGCAGGCCAGTAATCGAGCAAGGAGGGATGCGAGATGACTTCGCCAAAATATCCCCCGAAAGGTGTGCAGGCAAAACGAAAAGCAGACGGCCTGATTGGCAAGGTCTATGTCAGCAGCCCGAAAGCAGACCTCGTGGCCGTTCGCTGGTCGGCTGAACACGGGTCTGGCACCTTCCTCTTTACTGCTGAGCAGTTTGCAAGTGACTGGGAGCTGACGGGAACATGTGCTCCGAGATGGAAAGGGCGCGCAGCGGCAATTGCTCTTCTTGTGATCTTAGGGATTTGTCTCTACGGTGGGCTCAGAGCATGTAAATCCACTCCGGCCAGTCCGCGCTTCTCCATAGCTCAGCAACTGGACAGCGTAACGGTACTGGAGGATCCAAAAGCGTTACACGAAAAATATAGAGTCATGGTAGCCTCGGAATGCTCCATGGGCGCGGATGGATATATCAGGTCTGTTGCAAGGTACGAGTTCAAAAGGGAAGATGTCGGCAGTGCCGACGAAAAGTTCAATCCCTACGTTGCAGCCTACGTGGCCCAAGGCGTCACAGCCAGCACATCCGACAAGTTGTTACTTCAAGATGGGTCCGGTGCGTTCAAAAGTGTAGCGATGTTTTGCACCTACGACACCGGAGCGGAAAAAATTCTTCGCTATTGGATAGCGGAAAGTACGAATAGGCCTTAATACCTGTCCCAACTCAGAAACCTTCAGCGGTAGCGCTCTGGCAGGGCCGGACGCACATTCAGCGTTGCGCGTGTCTGCGCGGCCACTGGCGAGTTGTCCGTGAGCGCGGGCCGCACCTTGGCCGCCAGTGAATCCCTTTGCCCGGCCCGAGCCGGACTCTGCTGCGGGGTCACAGTGTTCGCGTCCGCACTCGTGGAAGGTGACTGTGCCGCTGCGCTCTCCTGCGGCATCACAGCTGCTTGCGCGGCCGCCGAGGGCCTGGAAATCGAGCCGGAGACCAGCAATGGCTCATGAACAGGAGCGGCGAGGTGCACGGCCGCCGAGGGCTTAGGAATCGAGCGATGGACCAGCAACGGCTCATGAATGGATGCAGTGGGCTGCACGGCCGCTGCCGAAGCCGGCGCGGAAGCATGATGGATCACCGCGTTTCCTGGTTCAAGTGGTGTCGTGTTCCTAATGGGTGCCATTGCGATGGTATTCACAGTGTTTGCCGCGGCTGGGGCGGGGACTGGCGCTGGTCCGGCTTTTAGAGTCAGGGAGGGAGTGTTGCCCGACTTGAGAAGCTGAGGGACCAGAAGCTTGTCGAGCCGGAACGCACCCGGCACACACATCACCATCAACAGCACAGCAGCAGGAACCCAGAGCATTGCTTCGCCGGCAGACGCTGGACCCCAGAGCGTCAACAGTCGTCTGGTCTGCTTCCATTGATTGCGTTCACGGGGCTTCTCAGCTGCAACGTTACTGGCGACTGCAATGGGCTTTCTTGATTGCGGAATCAATTGCAGGTTGGCAATTACTTTGGTCGCCATGCTACCGTCAACCTGTTTGCGCTTCAGCTCGAAGCACAGTGACAGCGCGTTATAGCAGAGGTTATTGATGGTCCTGGGAGTACCCTGGCCGGCCTCAGCGATCAACTTGAGCGCATCTCCTGTAAACAACGGCCCGCCTTCATAGCCCGCTAGTTTCACCCTGTAGTCGATGTAGGAAGCTATCTCGTCCACCGAAAGTGGTTCAATCCGGCAGACGGTCGATATGCGCTGGCGAAGTTGTAGCAGAGAAGTCTGTACTAATTTATCGTCCAGTTGCGGCTGTCCTGAGAGGACGATATGCATCATCTTTCCTCTTGACGTTTCGAAGTTCGTAAGCAGGCGAACTCTTTCTAGCACGGCATCCGAAAGGCTCTGCGCCTCGTCGATCACAATCACGAATTTCCGCCCTGCCTGAGTCTCTGCGACCAGAGCGTCGCTTAATTGCTGGTGCATTTCGAAACTGCTCTGCGCGGGAGTGATGCCGAGGTCGCGCAAGACGTAGGCGACCAGTTCTCGCGGTTCGCAATCGGCAGCGATATCGAAGAGAAATACGGTGCGGGTGGACTCCCGAATGTCCTCGAGGAAGCGAAACAACAGAGTCGTTTTCCCCATTCCTGGGGGTGCAATCATGGCAGTAAAACCACGGTTGCTGGAGAACCCGCGCTCCAGCGCTGCCAGTGCCTCCTGATGCGTATGGCTGAGATACAAGCATCGCGGATCAGGGGAGACCCCGAACGGTTCTTCCTGAAAACCAAAGTATTGTATCCACATTACGCTACCCTCCACCTTCCGGCTGTGCGGCTAGCACAGAAGTGCACAGGAAGCCGGCGAACTTGTCCGGCGTTCGAATTGTTGGCTCAATCTTAAACGGAATCTCCTTCTTCCCTTCCGTCTGCGAACCAATAGGGTTACCTCCGCTCGCGATCCTTTTTGCATTTGTTCCCGAGGCAGAGCCCCGTGTGTGCCCCACAGCGCATTTGCCGGGATCTAAAAGCCAGGATATGCAACATTTTGAGCCGAATTCACGGAGAACGGTGCTCACTTATGGTTCAGGCAGTCGCCTATTTGGCATTTCCGGTACACTGCGTTCCGTTGCTGCCAGCGAGCCCCATCAGAGCATACGTCCAAACTGCACCGTCACAGCGTTTCCCGATAGGGTAATCTGCCTGCTCTCGGATGTCCCAACGATTTCGACAACCATGACTTTATGTTTCTGCAGTTGCCCAAGCGCATCGGTCTGGACCGCTAGAGTGCGTTCCTTGTCATTCCACGAGCAAGCGATGCGAGTGAACTCCCCATGCTGATAGCCGAAGCTGACCCAATCATCCTCATAAAGCGAGAAGGCTCCATCCGCGCCCGGATACACTCGCAGCTTCAACGGCTCGCTATTCTCCTCCTCCGTGTACTGTTTGACTGGCCCAATCGGCAGGATTGCTCCGGCTCGCACATACAAAGGCAAGGTGTCGAGACTTACTTCGCGGGTAACCTCGCGGCCGCCTTCAATACGCTCGCCACTCCAGTAGTCCCACCATTGTCCATGCGGCAGGTAGGTGGTGCGGTGTGTAGCTGCCGGCTCCAGCACAGGAGCAACCAGGATGATGTCTCCCCACATGTACGCATCGTCGCACAAGGTGGCCTTTGCATCTTCAGGGTAAGCAAGCCAAAGCGAGCGCATGAGCGGAAGCCCGGTTGCGTGCGTTTGCGCCACTGCCGAGTAGAGGTAAGGTAAGAGACTGTAGCGCAGATTCAGATATTTCCTGCAGATTTCTTCCACCGCCGTGTTATGGAGATCCGCGGGCTGGGGCAGAGTAGCGGCGGCAAACTGCCCGTCGAACTCTGCCGGCCCGTAATTGCCCAGATTCCATCCCCATGGCAGGCGCAGCTTCCATGTGCGCCCATGGCAGCGAAACGACGGACAAAAGGCGCTGAACTGAAACCACCGCACGAACAACTCCGCGGTGAACTCTTTCGTGGGCACAAACCCACCGGTATCGCTTCCCCAGTAAGGTATGCCGCACAGCCCGGCATTGATGCCCACCATCACCTGCGCCGCCAGGGTCTTCCATGTGGAGTGCGTGTCTCCCGACCACAGCCATCCATAGCGTTGCAGGCCGGCGTATCCATTCCTGTGCAGAGCAAACGGCCTCACATTCGGTTGGAATACCTGCGATCCTTCCCAATACATCCGGTTCCTCGCCAATCGCGACGCGGGAGGAAGTTCATCGCCTTCATCTGGCCACCAACCATCGACGCCTGTGGCCTGGATGGACTGATGCTTTGGCCAATATGCCGCCGCGTTGCTCGCGTCCTGCGTGGCCGCGCCGGTGTCGCCAACCTCGCCGTGCAGATCTTCAGGAGGGCTCGTCACGTGCACGACAACCTTGAAATGCTCATCGTGCATCTCGCGAATCATCGTTGCCGGATCAGGAAACACGGTTGGGTTGAAGGCGAACGACCCATGCCCCATATTCCACCCCGAAGGACAGAAGCCCGTTCCGAGATAGATCATGGCGTCGCAAGGTAGTTTTCTTTGCCGAAATTGTCTTGCCTCCTCGAGCACGGCTTCGCGGCTTTCCAGGGTGCGATGCGACTGCTGATATCCCAACGCCCACATCGGAGGCATATGCGGATAACCGGTCAACTCAGCCCAATTCTTCAGCAGCAGCGCCGGCGTATCCGCCAACACGATAAAGATGTCGCGTGTCGGCGTCCCTTCTGCGGGAAGAAACCGGCCCTCCTCGCCACCAAGATCGAAGCTGCCCCAGGGATGAGCGAAGAATATCCCCCAACAGCCAGCGCCAGTCACCCATGGAATAGGCACGCGCGCGCCGTACATAAGTAGATCGGGACGAAACTGCCCGCTTCGCATGGCATCGGAACTGCCGCGGCGATTGAGCGGATGGCCGCCTTCGCCGAGCCCGAACACCGGCCCCTCACCAAGTGAAAAGTGAATCGCGCCGGTCGATGGTTCCAGGCGAATTTGTTGTCGCGTTCTGTTCGCACCGTCCAGGATAGTCACTTGCCATGGCGTCTGTTGCAGGCGAATCTTGCACTTGCCCCATGGGATGAAATCGCCGGACTCATCGAGTGGTTCTGGCCCTACGCGCTCAACAATTCCTGTTTCGTTTGCCGGCCCCTGTTCGCCCTGTTGGACAATGCGCAGTCGCAGGATATTCGAACTGACAGCCACCAGCGTCAGCAGATGCGAGTTGCCCACGTTTGGAACGTCTTGCCCCGAAGAGAAGACTTCGCAGGCGCTGATCAATCGAGAAATGAGCAACTTCGCGGCTCCAAGGGTCATGCCGGTCAAGAACGAACGCCGTGTCAACTCAACCATGTCTTTCTCTCCGTCCTCAAATGGGTGGACACTCAGTGAGCAAATGACCGGAATCGAGCAACACAGAATTGTACCTGTGATCTGCCTTGCGGGGCACAGTGGATGTATGCTGCAATCGCGATCGGGAAATGAGCTCCGTTTACGTAACGCGAGTCAATCCACACCGCTTGCGCCGGCGGCGGCCAGATTGGCCTCTTCGCTGGAGTCAGCGTTCAATTCTTCTTCATCTTCGAGACTGCGAAGCAAGGCATCGCGGAAGAAGAGAATATGTTCGCGCATAGCTTGCTGCGCGAGTTCACGGTTTCCTTCTTTCAGCGCCTGGCAGATTCTGTCGTGGCAGTCCGGGGAATCTGCAGCCACCAGCCGATAAGTCTTCGAACGGCACAGCGCGGTCTTCTGGCTGATGTTTTCCAGGATCCTGCAGAGCTCCTTGTTTCCAGTAGCCGCGGCTATCAGGTTGTGAAACCGGATATCTTCCTCGACATAGGCAATCGCGTTTCTCTCATCCAGGTCCGCCTTGATGCGCTCGATGCTGTCTGCAAGGTCCTTGAGGAAAGAGGGCGTGATTCTGGCAAGGCCGACGGCGTGCACTTCCAGCACTTCGCGCAGGCCGTAAAGATCGCATGCCTCCTGGAGCGTAAACCTGCGAACGTAGGCACCGCGCCGAGGTTCGATCGACACCAGCCCTTCGCTCTCCAGGCGATTCAGAGCCTCGCGCACGGGCGACTTGCTGATGCCAAGCCGGGCAGCAAGCGTGTCTTCCGTCAACTTCGTGCCTTCGCTGAAAGTGCCATCGAGGATGTACCTCTTTATATGGAGATACGCAAGCTCAGTCAGATTTGGGTACTTCGGAATCTTGAACATGGCGAATAAAGGGAAGTGAAACCACGACGAATTGTACACGAAAATACGGATTTTCCGATCTCTCGGTTCCGCGGTTTCGTCACAGAAGTGAGGAAATTCTTCAGATGTTCAAGCGCCGACAGTGCGTGCGCACTGTCTGGGGAACATTCCCATCAGAGCGCACGCCTGAAAACACAATCACCGGCTAGAAAATGAACTTGGCGCTGATCTGAAGCTGACGCGAGGAGCCAGCATCGCCGGTGAGGAAGCGAGTCGAGGATATCTGGCCAAAAGTCGAGGCCTGGACGTTGCCCACCGGCTGGTTGAAGTTGGGGTGGTTGAGGATGTCGAAGGCATCGGCGCGCAGGATGAACGAGAGGCCTTCGAAGATCTTCGTGTCTTTTTGTCCGGAGAGATCCACATCCGCGAAGCCGGGCCCCGTGAGAGCATTGCGTTGCAGGGTGCCGAGGCCGGTGTAAACATTGGGGGCAGTAGTTGCGGTGGCACTGGATTGTGTCCCCTGAATCTCAAAGGCGCAGGCCGAAGTATAGTTCGTTACGTCGCAGATATTGCCGCCGTAGGCCAGGCCGCTAGGGTTCTGGAAATATGTGACGTTGGCCGCGCCAGGCACCTGGTGCTTCGACTTGGTAATGGGCCCGACCTGCGTTGGACGAATAAGGCCCGTGATGCCGTTAAAGCCGGAGTTCGTTATGACGTTGACCGGGTTGCCGGTCTGGTACTGGACAATCGTCGAGAGCTGATAGCCCTCGACCAGGCGGTTCCGTTTAAAGGGCAGCATGTAAATTACGGTCCCGGCGTAGTGCTGCCGCACGTCGAAGTCCGACAGCCCGTAGTTCTCCTTGGGGTTATTGCTATCAGGCAGAACGTAACCGCCCTGCGATCCGAGCGAGTTTAGGTCCATCGACTTCGACCACTCGTAATTCATGTTGAACTGGAGGCCGTTGCTCATCGTCTTGCCGAGCACAGCCCACATGGCGTTGTAATTTGAAATCCCAATACTGTTCCTCTCGCCGATATTGGAAGCGATAGCTGCGCCGGGATCGATGCTGCTGGTGGACGCGAGGGTTGTGTAAGGATGAACCTGCGTTGTGCTGGTCGCACCCACCACTTGGTTCGCGTTGGTGTAAATGGCCAAATGGCGGCCGACCGACCCGTAGTAGCCGAGCGACCCGACCATACCCCAGGGCAGCGCCTGTTGCCAGTTCAGGTTATAGCTCTGGATGTACGCATTCTTGAGGTGGGGATTCACAGCGAAAATCGCGATGCCAGCGGCTTTTGCCGAGGTATACAGCGAAGAAACGGGAATGGCGGCGCCGTTATAGGAAACAGAAGTGCTGAACGGGGGATTGGATGCCAGGTTCGTTACGACGCCGGAAACCGGCTGGTCCGCCAGGTAGGCATATCCGCCGCGCACCACGGTTCTGCCCGTGCCGAAGACGTCAGCGGCGAATCCAAGCCGTGGTTCGAAGTTGTAGTTCTGGCCGTACGCGGCGTTGGCGGCCAGCCCATTAGTCCCGGCTCGGGTGAGGGTGAGTGTAGTGGGATTGAAGAGCACGAAGCGGTTTGCTCCTTCCACTGGTGTTCCGTTCCAGTCGAAGCGCAGCCCGTACTCCAGCGTAAGCTTAGGCGTGGCCTTGAAGTTGTCCTGCACAAATGCTCCAAGAGAGTCGGCGTAGACCCGGCTGGAAACGATATTTGGCTGGCCCTGGAAGATGGTGGCTGTGTCCGTCTGGAAGTTGCTGGTGGGCGTCGTCGAACTTACATATTCCAGCAGGCCGATGTTCCCGCCGAAGCTGGCAACCAGGTAGCGGCGGAACTCGCCACCGTACTTGAGGGTGTGCTTGCCCTTGATCATGGTCAGCGTATCCGACAGGACGCCTGTGGTGTCATTGCGCCCCTGCGGGAAACCCGCCGGGCCGCCGAAGGTCAGGCCGATGTCGAGGAGAATAGTTTGGGGCAATCCAACGTCGCCGCTGAGCCCATCGCCTATGCCGAACTTGGTAGGATCGAGCAGCGTGGCCGGGAGGAATGCGATGGAGATGCGGTTGAAGCCGAGGCGCACTTCATTCACAATGCTGGGATTGAAGATATGCGTTTCGCTGAGCGTGCCAATTTGACGATGTGCAGCACGGTGGTCGCCCCAGCCAGGAATGGTGTCGCCCTGCAATGCTGGCTCTGTGCGATTGTCCTTCTGGAAGGCATAGAAGCCATGCAATGAATCGTTGGCACTGAACTGATGCAGGACGTCGCCGGTGAACTGGTCGATATTGACCGGGCCGGGCGTGAACGAGACATAGTTATTGCCGCTATTAGGGAGTGGGACAAGAGCCGCCAAGGCAGCCGCCGTCGGGTAAGTGGCTTTATTCGCGGCGATTGCCGTTTGATTGGCCTGCGATATCACTGTGCTGTTCTGCAGGATGCCCTGGTGCTGACGCAGAGCTTCGTAACTCGCATAGAAGAAGGTGTGATCCTTCCAGATCGGACCACCTCCATCCGCGCCGAAGTTGTCGCGCTTGAACGGGGCCTTGTTACCCGTGGGGGCGACGAGGGGGATTCCGGTGGCTGGGTTAAAGCTGCGGTTGAAGTAGTTGCGAGCGTCGAGACCGTCGTTGCGAAAGTAGTCGAAGGCTTCGCCATGGAACCGGTCTGTACCGGAGCGCGTGGCCACAGTCACAATCGAGCCATCGCTGCGGCCGTACTCCGCGCTGAAGGTCGAGTTATCGACCTTGAACTCCGAGGTGGTGCTGATCGACGGCTGGAATGTGATCTGGTTCTGGCTTATATCGTTCAGATTGATTCCGTTGATTTGGAAGTTCACTGAGTCTTCCCGATTGCCGGCAGTAATAAAAGAATTCGCTCCCAGGCCGCGGAGGGGCACGGTGAGGTTGCCCGCCGCGTCGCTCACGACGCTTCCAGGCGTCAGCACGGTCAGGTCTAGAAAGTGACGGCCGTTGAGCGGCAGGTCCTGCACCGATCTGTTGTCGATGACCTGTCCAACAGTGATGGTCTGGGATTCGATCTGCTGAGTCTCGCTCTCCACCTGCACAGTCTCGCCTGCGGAGGAGACTGCCATGTGCATGTTTACGGTCACTTGCTGGGCGACGTTCAACGTGACGTTGGGCACGGTGTAGGTGCTGAAGCCGGGCGCGGTGACCTGAACCTTATAGTTGCCGGGCTGCAGCGATGGCACGGCGTACAGGCCGTCCGAGTCGGTGTTGATCACGCGGTCAGAACCGGTGGCCAGGCTGTGCACCGTCACGTGTGCGTTCACAACTACGGCGCCGCTGGGGTCGGTGACCGTCCCGGAAAGCGTAGCGGTGGATTGGCCCAATGCTCCAAGGGCGCAGACGCTGAACAGGGCAGCAATGCAGAACATCTGAGTATGCTTCATCATGACCTCCAAAGTGGTGGACCAGTACGGGCAAATTAACAGGTAGGGGAATGAGCCCGCATTCGCAGGGGCGCGAATACGAACTGGATGAATCGGAGAATACGATATATCAGATGTCAATACAAGCTCTTTTTACATAAAAACCGCATCTGCCCAGGGGGCATGCGGGGACACTCGGCTGCGGACCAGTGGCAATCGATGGCGTGATCTGGCTCATGCGGCCAATCGATGCAATATGGTACATTTGCGCCATGATGTTGAAGGATTTGGCAGTATTAGCGATGCTGCTGGCTATCCCACAGGCTCAATTGACGGCCAGTGGGCAGACGAACAGCCAAACAGGCGCGAATCGTCGTGCTATGGCAGCGGCCCCTTCTACTTCCGTTCCATTGACTGCCACCCCAGCGCCGGCAGTGACCCCGGACGTTAAGACAGATTGTCCGGGTGGCAACTGCGATTACCAGCCGGCTCACATTACCGTCGCCACTCCGGCCCCCGCGCCCTCGCCATGGCCCCTGCCGGATCGCCTTAAATGGGGGACCGAAGTGGTGCTGGTCTTGCTGGGCTATGCCGGAATCATGGTGGCGCTCTCAACCATAAGAAAGATCGAACGCCAGGCCAGGTACGGAGAAGTTGCCGCCCAGGCCGCGGCTGAAAGCTCCCAGGCCGCGTTGGCGTATGCGCAGGCCATCCTCCATGCAGAACGGCCCTGGGTCCTGGTCACAATCGTGCCTTCCCGAAGCATTGAGAACGGGTTCACCGTAATTGCCACGAATCGTGGGCGCAGTCCTGCTCAGATCGTCTCGGCAGCTGAGGGAACAAGTATTGTGGTCGATGAAGCAAACCTGCCCGCCGCTCCCAAGTTCAAACCTGGAGAACCAGACAATTCGCTTGCCTCAATCATTCTGCTCCCGGGCGAATTCATGAACCTCAAGTCCTTTAGCCGCGACGACGTGAAAGCGCTCTGCGAGACTGAGGAAAGACTTCTCCGCGTCGAGAACTGGGAAGAGCGGATATTCCTTTATGGAAAGGTAATTTATAAAGACCTGATGGGGCCCGCCGACCACCAAACTCATGAAACCGGCTGGTGTTGCAGATACATTCACGGGCGGCAGAAGAGCGGTCTGGTCATGGCAGGTCCGCAGGAATACAATCTGCACACTTAGCGAACCTCCTATCAAGTCGTCGTCTTGAATGGGCGCAGCCTTTGCCATGCATGAACTTTGCGCAGTTGGGTGATTTGAAAGGGCACGGCTTTAGCAGCGCCGTAATTGCAGCCCCATAGTAACGGGCTTTAGAGCATTTTCGGAATACACGTAGACTTTTTAAGAGCATTGAGAGGTGGCTTTTTCTTGAGGAAAAAGCCACTTAGCATAGTGCCTTCGATCTACATCAATTCCGAAAATGCTATAGCCCCTGAGGGAATGTTCGCTTCACAAGAAGGACTTCTTCAAAGGATCGTGAGCGCGCGATTCAAAACCGCCCTGTATCAGGGCAACCCACTATTTATTCGACCTGTCCTGCAGCCGTCGTTCGCACAAATATCACGGAGTTGTAGTCAGAGTAAACCATCTTCCACTCATGCAAGAGCAGCAGGACGTGAACCATCGGGGATTGCGCGGTCAAAAGGCAGAAGTTGACCTTATATTTCTGCAGCAGCAGATTCGGGTCGCTCTGCAGCGTCGCCCACTTTCCAAATTCGCCCAGAAAACCCGACCACTCGTAGACGTCGGTTCGGCCGTCCATCATCACAGGGTATTCCGGCGCCGCCCATATCAGGTAGCCGCCAAATTCGTAGCTGTTCAACATGGGCCCGGAAAGATGATTGGCCTTGATGTATTCCACCGCCTTCACAGGGCTCTCAGCCTCAACCTGCTTTATCAGGTTCTGGTGGTCTGGAAAGGCCAGGAACGCTGCCAGAAGTGAAATCCCGATGAACACTGCATTCGGCCCAATACGGTCATTGTCGATCTCGTAGCCTTCCCAGGAGTTTGCGAGCTGACGCGACAAGATGGGAGCGGCCAATATGCCGAAGATAACCAGCATGCGCATATGGCTGGCAGCTAGCCACGTCCCCAGCGCCATTAGAAGCAACTCATCAAGGAACAACTCGGATCGACGGACTACTGCCAGAAGAAGACAGCACAGAACCACAACCATCAGCCCAATGCCGCGCGATTCATTGAGTTGAACAGGCGCCCATTCTTCCACATTAGCCATAAGGATATGCATATTCATCAGTGTGTCGAATGGGTACAGGATCTGCTTGATGCCGCCTGGATTCAGGAACAGCCCAGCCGCCGAGACGATGAGCGCCCACACAAGCGTGCGCCTGCATTGCGGATCCCAGCGACGCGACACCAGAGAACCCATCTCAAAATTGAAGAAGGAACTGAAGAGATAAACTCCAGCCACGACAATGCCAAGAATGAAAGATGCGTGGCAGTTTATCCAGACAATGAACACGACCGGAAGCCAAAAGAACCATCGCGGATTGCGAGTGCGTCCAGCGTAAATGAGCAGGAGTTCCGCGACCAATAGGATGTAAGAGATCATCTGCGGCCGGATGGAAAAGCCAATCGTCGCAAAGAACCAGATAATCAAGGCCCCGACAAAAGCTACCTTGGCATTTCCTGAATAGAGCCAGCACAGACCATACCCGGCGACCAGCAGCAACGCACTCATCGCGCTGAGCCAGAGCATCATCCCGGAACACCCGCCACATAGGTATGCGCCGTAGATCACAACCTGGGAGAGCCACTCCTGGGGTATCAAGGCCTGGTGGTTAGTGGTGTAGGAAAAGATGTCGTTGGCGGGGATGCTGTGGGTCGTCCAGATGATCTGACCCATCTTGAGGTGCCACCACAAATCAGGGTCGTCGAACCGCCCACGCACTGTCAGCACAGCGAGCAAGACGAGTAGGCCGGCCAACATGACGGGGAACGAGAAGATTCTCTGTAAAACGCGCACGGAATTGCACCTTGTTCCCGCCAGGCACGGATTGCGAACTCAGGCGGTGGCCGACTCTCTCAGATGCTGTTCGTAAATCTGATCGGATTCGGCAAGCCTTATCAGGCGATGAAGGTAAGCCCTGGAGATGCAAAGGCTGCGCGCGGCAAGCGTTTTATTGCCATTATTCTCGCGAACCGCTGAAACGGCAAGCTTTACTTTGTAGTCGTGAATCTGGCGTTCAAACGAACCGGCGGGCTGGTAATCGCCGATATCTACAACATCGTTAAAACCCGGCGCATCTTCCTCCTGGGTGCTCAGAGTCAAATCTTCTGCACGCACAATTTGACCGGGGGCGAGGATAATCGCCCGCTGCATGACGTTTTCCAGCTCGCGCACATTGCCTGGCCATGAGTAGCTCTGCAACATCTCCAGTGCCTCGAGTTCAATACCCTCCATCGGCTTCTGAAAGGCCTGCGCATACTTGTGCAGAATATGCCGTGCAATCGAGGGAATGTCTTCCGGATGCTCCTGGAGCTGCGGCGATTCAATCCGCATGACATTGATGCGATAGAAGAGATCCTGCCGGAACTTGCCTTCCGCCACCAACTGAGCGAGATCGCGATGGGTAGCGAAGATCAGGCGCGCGCGCAGGGGGATAAGACGATTGCTGCCCAGGCGGCTAAACTCCATCTGCTGCAATACGCGCAGAAGTTTGACCTGGGTAAAGAGGCTCAGGTCTCCGATTTCATCCAAGAAGAGCGTGCCGTCGGCGGCCTGCTCAAAGTAGCCTTCGCGTGCGCCGACTGTACCAGTGAATGCGCCCTTCTCATGGCCGAACAGTTCGGCCTCAATCAAGGTCTCAGGGATGGCGCCGCAGGAGACAGCAACAAACGGGCGGCTGGATCGGGAACCAAGATTATGGATGGCGCGGGCAATCAGTTCCTTGCCGGTTCCACTGTCGCCGATCACCAGGACTGAGGCGTTGAGATTGGCTACACTGCGTACCAGCTGATAAACACGCTTCATGTGCGGGCTGGATCCAATCAGCCGATCGCAGGTGGTGGGCTCTTCGAGCCGCTGCTGCACGGTCTGGAGCTGCTGCTTGAGCGAGGAGGTCTCACATGCCCTGCTGAGCATGGTCTTGAGATCGCGGATCGAGGGTGGGCGGCGGCAGTAGCCGAAGGCTCCGTTGCGAACAAGCTCGAATGCGGTGGAACGAAGTCCATCGTCGGCCATCACCACCGACGGAACATTGGATGCGATAAGATGCCGGGAGAATTCGATGCGTTCCTGCATGGAGTCACGATTGGAATTCAGATCCAGAATCATGACATCGCATTCCTTGGTCGACACGAGGTTATTCATCGCCTCAGCGTCCGACCCCTGCAGAACCTGAAATTCCTTGCCAAGGGCAGAAGAAAGAAGAGGGCGCAATGTGCGATCTTCTGAATACAATCCAATCTTGATCATGTGAGTGTGGCTTCCCCTTGCCGTATAGGACTGTGCCGTTCCATTGAAGAAGCGGTGATGTGTATCCATAATCGGCAATCTCCTATCTGAGGCCAATGCCTGTTTAGTGCTAGGGAAATGCGACGTTCGTAATACACTTTAACCAGTGCGAGGAAGATGGCTTGGTAGGCGCTTCGCTTAGCGAATACAGCGCCGACAAGTGCTTATGATTCAACTGCTTGCTGGAAGGTTAGCAAATGGAACTTGCCGCCCTGCATCATAGCAGAGCGAAATTCGAAAAATCAAAAAACAAGTCGTTTATTTTCAATTGCTTGCTGACGATTTTTTTAAGAAAATCAAGTTCCAATTCCGGAAACGAAAAAATCATTTACTTGACGGGATCCCGGATCGCGGTACAAAGTTAATACCACTTTTGTGTTATGCCAGTTTCGTGTAAGCATCGATTCAAGTCAAGCCCTAGCCTTTGTCTTTTTGTAGATTCGTGCTCATCAGGCGGTGGAGCTATCAGTCCTCGGCTGGCCGCCGGTGTCCAGACTTTTATGTGCGGGTGCAAGGCGGCATTCCAGCGGAAGGTGTATACGGTCCGCTTCACCGCACGGGGACGTCGTAAACAACCGTGTACACCCGAGAGGCGCGCAGGTCGTTAACTTGCTGAATTAAAAATACTTTTGTCCGCGCAGATTTGGTTGGGCAATTGCTTTCTAGCGGGTGTTCTGTGAAAAAGAGGCAAAAGGAGCATCAATGATGCACTCATTCGCATGGTGGCCGACAGTTGCAGTTCTCGGTGTGGCCACCGTTACGGATCTGCGCAGCCGCCGTATTCCGAATTGGCTGGTGCTTCCATTTCTCGTCGCGGGCTTCGTTGTCTCCGGCTGGCTGCATGGCTGGCAGGGGCTCGGTCAGAGCCTGGTTGGTGCGGCGCTTGGCTTGGCGATTTATGGATTTCTATTTTGGATGGGCGGCATGGGCGCGGGAGATGTAAAGCTATGTGCCGCAATCGGGGCCTGGATCGGACCTGGCCAGTTGTTTTTTGCAGTGGTCATCACCGGCATGGTGGGTGGAGTCATGGTTCTGTGCTGGGCGGCCTTCGGCGGATTCCTCAAAGAACTGTTCAGTGGCGCGAGCAATCTCGCATTCGGTTGGAAAGTGCGTGGCGGGCTTCGCGATCCGGAACTTGTCTTGAAAAACCCGTTGCGCCGCAAGATGCCCTACGCGCCAGCCATCGCTATCGGGACGTTAATTTCATTCTTTGCTCGTTGAGGATCGGAGCATAGGCCATGTCGAATTCGCGGACCAAAGATAAACCTTCAATCAACACTCAAGGAAAGCTGTGCGCGGGCTCGAATAGTGAAACAGTAGGTATCAATTCTTCTTCGTATCTTGTTACCCAGCCTGCTGAATATCCGGGCGTCGATAATCTATCGATCGCTTTGATCGGTCCTGACGAGGAACGCCGTGAGCAGGTGGCTCTTGCTCTGTCCGGAAGCGCAGGGAACAACGTTCGCGCGTTCTCTTACTATCCACCCAGCGTTGACGATGTACCCAGGTTGCTGGAGCAGCATTACGACGTGATCATCATCGAGCTGGATGGTGATCCCGAATACGCACTGGACCTCGTGGAAAGCATCGGAGCGAGTGGCGCGACGACAGTGATGGTCTATTCAGCGAAGGCCGATCCCGACATGCTGGTGCGTTGCATGCGTGCAGGCGCACGCGAGTTTCTCACCCTTCCCTTTGAACCTAGCATCCTGGCGGAGTCTCTGGTGCGGGCCGGTGCCCGCCGACCGGCGGCACTCACCACTAACTCCGGTAAGAAGAAGGCGGGCGGCAGGCTGCTGGCATTCATGGGCGCCAAGGGCGGCACCGGTGTAACCACGCTGGCCTGCAATTTTGCAGTTGCATTGGCCCGGGAGCCCGACGAGAACACGCTGCTGATCGATCTCGATCTCCCCTTGGGAGACGCAGCGCTGAATCTGGGAATCATCGCCGAGTATTCGACCGTCAACGCTCTGCAAGCCGCCGACCGGCTGGATGGGAGTTTTCTTTCCAGGCTGCTGGTCAAACATAGCTCTGGCCTCTCGGTGCTTGCCGCTCCCGGTAAATATTTGCAGTACGAGGCATCCAATGAGGCCATTGACAAGCTGCTGGCGGTGGCGCGGCAGGAATTCGACAACGTGGTCGTGGATGTGGGGGCCAGAATTGATCTGACGAAAACGGCTCTATTCAAGGATGCCTTCACAGTCTACCTGGTGACCCAGGCGGGCATTCCGGAACTGCGTAACTCGAATCGTCTGATAGCGCAGTTTTTCGATGCTGGCGGCCCTAAGCTCGAGGTTGTGATCAACCGGTATGAAACCCGCGTGCTGGGTATTTCAGAGGAGCAGATAGCGAAAGCTCTGACCCGGCCGGCGCAGTGGAAGATTCCCAACGACTATGCCTCAGTGAAGCGAATGCAGATCAATGCCACTCCTCTGGCGCCAGTGGATTCACCCATTTCGCGGCAGATACAACAGATGGCCAGGTCGGTGACCGGACAGCCCGTGGTCCAGGCCAAGAAGAAGGGCTTCAACATATTCGGATGAAGGTTTTCAAGATGGATCTCAATATCTGAATGGAAGGTAAAACGTGGAACTGCTGAATCTTGATAATTACAAAGCGGAGATACATCGGACCCTGATCTCCAAGCTCGATCTGGAGAAGCTTTCGCGCGTCAATTCCACCCAGGCACGTCAGGCGGTTTTGGGCATCGTCAAGGAAATCATGGCGGACCAGAAGGTTCCGCTCAGCTACGACGAGCAGGAGAGAATCCAGGCTGATTTGCTGGACGAAGTCTTCGGTCTAGGTCCGCTGGAGCCGCTGCTGCGAGATCCCAAGATCTCCGACATTCTGATAAACGACAAGGACCATGTCTTCATCGAAAAGGGCGGACTGCTCCAGAGAGTGGATACGACCTTTCGGGATGACCGGCACCTGATGCAGATTATTGACCGCATCGTGTCCAGAGTCGGGCGCAGAGTCGATGAATCCTCGCCGATGGTGGATGCCCGCTTGCCCGACGGCTCGCGTGTAAATGCGATCATTCCGCCCCTGGCGTTGGATGGACCCTCGATGTCCATTCGCCGCTTCGGCACCGGTCCGCTTGCCGCCAACCAACTGGTGAAGTTGAATAGCATCTCCGCGGAGATGATGGAGGTGCTGTCGGCGGCAGTGAAGGCGCGCATCAGTATTCTGATCGCTGGTGGCACGGGCGCCGGCAAAACCACATTTCTCAACATCCTGTCGCAATACATTCCCAACAACGAGCGGCTGGTGACCATCGAAGACGCGGCCGAACTTCGGCTGGCGCAGGAGAACATCGTGCGCCTTGAAACCCGCCCCCCAAATATTGAAGGTCAGGGCGCGATCCGCCAGCGGCAACTCCTTATCAACTGCCTTCGTATGCGTCCCGATCGCATCATCATCGGTGAGGTTCGCGGCGAAGAAGCGTTCGACATGTTGCAGGCAATGAATACCGGTCACGAAGGATCAATGACCACGATTCACGCCAACACCCCGCGCGACGCCATTTCCAGGTTGGAATCGATGGTGGCCATGGGCAATATGAATCTGCCTGAAAAATCCGTTCGCCAGCAGATAGCCTCGGCCATTACCATCGTGGTGCAGGCCAGCCGTATGAGCGACGGTTCGCGCAAAGTCACAAGTATTTCTGAGATCACCGGCATGGAAGAGAACGTAATCAGCATGCAGGAGATCTTCTCGTTCAACAAGAAAGGTATCGGCCCCGACGGTAAGGTGATTGGAGCTTTCATGCCCAGCCGGATTCGTCCACGCTTCCTCGAGAAGCTGCGCGTCGCGGGCATTATTCTGCCGCCGAGCATTTTCGAACGCGAAACGCAGGTTAACTAAGCGGAAAGGAGGGTACAACTATGGGATTGATCGTAGGTTTGGTATTCCTGGGTGTATTCGCGGCCATTGCACTGCCGTTGATTGCCTCGAGTCTTGGCCCCTCCAAGCAGGCTAAGGAGGTACAAACCAGGCTCGAGTCGGCTCTCGCTACTGAGACGCCGGAGGTGCGCGACCTGGTATTGGACCTTCGCAAAGACGAACAGATGAGCAGCATTCCCTGGCTGAATAAGAGGTTGCTCCAGTTCGAAGTGACGCCCTACCTGCGCAAGACGCTGGATCAAGCCAATCTGAGTTGGAGCGCAGGCAGGCTGCTTGCAATGTGCGCGGTCTGCTTTACCGTCCCGGCCTTTGTGGTCCACTATCGCTTCGGGGCCGCTTTGCCGGCGCTGTTGGCCGGGGTGGCGTTGGGACTGGCGCCGTATGGCCTGGTGCTTTTCAAACGCAGCAAGCGCTTCGGCCAATTTGAGCAGGGTTTGCCGGAAGCGCTCGACTTGATGGTAAGCGGCTTGCGTGCCGGACACAGCTTGATTGCTGCAATGGGTCTGGTGGGGCGCGAATGTCCAGACCCGGTGGGCGGCGAGTTCAAGACCTGCTTTGAGGAACAGAACTACGGTCTCGAACTGAAGTCCGCCCTCGATAATATGCTCGAGCGCGTTCCGCTGCAGGACCTCAGAATTGTTGCTACTGCGATCATGATTCAAAAGGAGAGCGGCGGAAATCTGGCGGAGGTGCTCGACAAGACCTCTTATGTAATCCGGGAGCGGTTTCGCCTGAAACGACAAGTCATGACCCACACGGCGCAGGGACGGCTTACCGGCTGGATTCTCACTCTCTTGCCGGTGGTACTCGGAATCGCAATATACACGATCAATCCGACCATGATGAGCACACTGTGGACGCGGGACATAGGCGTCAAGCTCCTGTGGGCCTCGGCCGGCATGACAGTGATTGGTGGTTTGATCATTCGCAAAATTGTCAACATGGAAGTCTAAAGGTGAAGTATGGCACTTGTAATCGTTTCATTTTGCGTGGTATTTCTGCTGATCGCGAGCGGTGCTCTTCTTGTGTTCTATCGCGACGCGCTGCCTCAGAGAATTGCCGAGGCAATCAATCCACGTCCCAAAAAGAGAAACGTGATGAGCGCCATCCGCGAGTCCGGTCTTTCAATAGGCGGTGTGGTAGAGCATTTCGAGCAGGTACTGCCGAAGAGCCAGGCGGAGGTCTCTGTTGCGCTGCAGCGGCTGATCCGCGCCGGCTATCGCGACGAGTCTGCAGTGAGAATTTTTTACGGCTGCAAGGTTCTGGTTCCGCTGTTGCTGTGCGCAATAGCCCTTGTAAGCGGTCTGGCGAGCTTGAGTCCGTTTTTCGTGTATGCCTCATGTCTCGGAATTGGATTTCTGGCTCCGGATTTCTGGCTGGGAAGAAAGATTAAAAACCGGCAAAAGCGCATGGAGCGCGGCCTTCCCGATGTGCTTGATCTTCTGGTCATCTGCATCGAGGCCGGCCTTAGCCTGGACCAGGCGACCGCCCGCACGGCGCAGGAGCTGAAAAAAGCTCAGCCGGCTCTGTGCGATGAATTTGGAATTCTGGTGCTGGAACAACGGGCAGGGCGAGCTCGTTCCGAAGCCTGGAAACATCTGGCGGAACGCACCGGCGTAGAAAGTTTGCGCAACCTGGTTTCTGTGCTGGTTCAGTCGGAACAGTTCGGAACCAGCGTTGCCAAGACATTGCGCGTGCACTCAGATACCCTGAGAACCAAGCGTATGCAGACGGTGGAAGAGATGGCGGCAAAAACATCCGTAAAGCTGGTTTTCCCGCTCGTGTTCTTCATCTTTCCCGCGCTGTTCCTGGTAACCCTGGGGCCGGCTGTGATTTTGATGATGGAGTCTTTCAAGACGTTCTTTACTAAGTAATTCAGGGAGGAGGGGAAATGGACAGTACCACAATTATCCGGATTGTAGCCGGCGTGATATTTGTGATCGTGCTGGTTGTTCTGGTCCAACGCCGCCGTACACGTGTGAACTAATTTTGCTTGCGCCTTGGATTCAGCGGAGTCGCTTAAAAACATGGCGACAGCCGCTGACCGCCACTACAATTTGTGTGTGCCTCGCGTGCCTCGTCGCCGGGGTACTGGAAGCCGCGCTCGGGTTCCACAATGATGGGAAAAGGCATGTAGCATTTTCCCCAGTGAAAGGACACTACTATGGACAGTACATCGATTATCCGGATTGTTGCGGGCGTGTTGTTTGTGATCATTCTGGTTGTTTTGATTCAGCGCCGTCGCACTCGGGTTAAGTAACCAGGATTTGCGCTACGGATCCGACGGCGCCGTGAAACCGGGCAAACACCGCCGAATCGCTTGATTCTCCCGTCGGACGAGAACATTGCTGCCTGGGTCGGCGATTGTCTAAGAGCTCTGCCTGATGGCAGGGAAGCTGGAGTGTGCCCAATTAAGACCAGGTAATTGCACGGGAATGGAGACATTTGGATGCGAAGCACAGAGCAGATTGACTGGTCGGCCCGAGCAATGGAAGCAGAACCGACTGCAAATTACGCGCCCAAAGAGGTAGTCTCCACTGAAGCACGGGCACATTGCGCATACAATCAGACCCGCGAATGCTTCCTCGGTCTTGAAGTAGCCGCCGCAGAATATTCCTATACAAGTCTCGGTGAGAGGCTTGCAAAGCACGCGCTCAAGTCTGGTGAAGGTCTTTGGTTGATGCCGTTTCATGGCATCCCGACAACGGGCCTGTATGCCCCTTTGGATCTGATTTATCTCGACGAAGACTGCCGCGTCACCGAAGCCGTAGAATCGTTCCCCACCTTCCTGGCCAACGCTTCCAGCCCGCGCGCTGCAAGCGTGCTGGTTCTGCCGGCCCACTCAATTTACTCATCGCAGACCCAGGTGGGCGATCAACTGGTGTTGTGCGTAGCCGAAGAGATGGAGTGGCGACTCGAACGACTCGCTGAACGGATTGCTGAACCGGGTCCTGAGCAGATCACAGTCTCCATTGACGATTCCAGCCTCGTGCAAGGCGCGGCTCTGCTTAGGGAACAGCCACTTTGGAGTGGTGGTCCCGGACTCGTGGAACTGGGTGGGCGCTCAGAGGATCAGCGCGGCGATATTCCGCCGGCGCACGAGATGAGCCTGATCGAGCCGGGGATAAGGGCCGTGAGACCGCCGAGAAATTGGCTGGAGCGCTGGTGGTCTCCTGATCCGCGCAAGGCACCGCGGGAGAAGCCGTCAGGTCTGGCAGCATATTACTGGAATGGCGCCGCTTCGAAAGCGCATACCATCCGAGATATCAGCTCTTCGGGGTTGTACCTGGTCACGGAAGAGCGTTGGTATCCAGGGACCCTGGTCCTGATGACATTACAGAGGACAGGCGGCGGGGAAGAGATCGCCGAACGGTCGATCTCGGTGATGTCACGGGCAGTCCGCTGGGGAAACGACGGCGTAGGTCTGCAGTTCGTCCTGCCCCAGGAGCAGAATGCGCCCAATGGCATGGACCCTCAGTTGGATGGAGCAAGCAAGAGGGAATTCGAGCAATTCCTGCAAGAGCTGCTGAGGGGAAGAGGCTAGTTAGTCAGAGTCCGCACCCTGCGCGCACGAGCGCGTTTCGTTGAATCGGATATGCCCGCAGTTTCTCTCCAGCAAGGCTTGCGTTGGCTCCGCGCAAAGCTCATTGCATCTCTTCGGGAATAATCAGCAGCACTTCCACTTTTGCAACCTGCCCGTTCCGTGCGGCCGGCCTGAATTGCCACTTCTGAAGAGAAGCTAGCACAAACTGGGCCAGCGGGAATTGTGCAGGAAAGACGATGTTGAGCGACTCGAACCGGCCGGCCTGATTAACATACCCGTGAACAATGATGGTATTCACGTCGTCAGGGTCGGCCGTGAGGTTGGGGCGCACGATGTTATATGGCCAGGGCGCCTCAAGGTGTGCGATGTTGCCCGCAGCAGCGGCTTCGTCTGTCCGCGGGATCGAGTATTGGAGAACCCAGCTTCGGGCCGTTCCCACGTGCAGATAGACCGTGTAGGCCAGCCTGCTGCCCCACACCCTGACGATT
Source organism: Occallatibacter sp. (assembly GCA_035945795.1). GTDB lineage: Bacteria > Acidobacteriota > Terriglobia > Terriglobales > Acidobacteriaceae > Telmatobacter. Next base: position 4,892 of record DASYZU010000013.1, on the reverse strand, counting down.
TCGGGATACTGCTCCACGAGAGAGGCTCCTACGACGACTGCACCGAACTGCCCGTCCTTGGGCAGCGTGATCTTTGTAGCTGAAGGCTGATTACTTTGGCCGACATTAGCGCCCTGGGCAGGCGAAGATGCCGCTCCATTCCGCGCTCCAGTATCGCCGGGCGGATCTCCGCCACCATCTGCATTCTGTCCCGATCCGCCTTTGCCGGCTTTATTGCTGTTTCCGCGCGCCGATCGGTCCTGTGCCTCGCCCGGTGCCAGCGGCCCTGGCGAATTGTTTGCCGCGGTTTCGTTCACCGGTGGCAGAACTACACTGCCCCGCGCCATGGTCAGATCGGAAAGCGACATCACCGCAGCGGGAGTTGGTCTTGCAGAGACCTGCGAGACGGATGCTGGTGCCAACTGCACCTCTGGCCCCTGGACAACTACAGGCGAGGTGGTGCTGGGAAGAGTCAGCAGTTTCGGTGCGGGTACGGCGCTGGTCGCGATGCTGATGCTGGCCAGGTTCACTTCATTTATAGGTGGAGCGAGCGACGGCGTAACATTTGCGGCCGTTGGCTTTTCTGGCTGAGGCGCGACGATGTTCTTTACCACCGTCTTCTTCGGAGTCCAGATCATCAAGGTGGGAACCGGGACTTCCTGCGCGAGTGTAATTTTCTTGTCTAGATCGGGCTGCACCAGCGTTTGCGGGCCCTTCGGAGCTTTTGCGACCTGGCGCAGGACAGTCGGCTTGCCGCTGGACTGATCAGGATCCGGCCTGGGCTTTGGGCCGGGATACTTCACCTTCTCGCGCGCGGCGCGACGCGCCTGCTGCTCGGGCGTATCAAGGTCGAGGCGGCGCAAGTCAAATCGCTCTGCGATCGGCCTCGTGTCCAGGCGCGGCGAGTACATAACCCCGAAAAATACCAGGCTTATTGCCACGCAATGGAACAGAACCGAAAACAGAAAAGAAGTTGGCCGCTGACCAGTATCTTGATTATCTGTAAAAAGCGTAATCGTGCGGGAAGACCTCATGAACGGATGAACTCCCTCCCTGCAGTCTCTTTCAAGATTACATTTTAGTCTTTATTAGCATCGCTCATTTCAAGGTTCTGCCTCATATCTCTCTTGATACTTTAGTGGTATATGAACGTATAATAGCCCAATGTAACATCCCCGAAGAAGATACACTGAACCCGCGTTGAACTGAATCAGCTCGCTGTTAAAACCCCAAGCGGGATCACCCCGCAGTTGGGGGTTCGTTTACCTGATCGCGGAGGTTGGCGCAGGAGACAGAAAGGCAGAGCTGGCGGTAGCGCCAGTTTAATCGGAAAATCTATGAATCGTAGGCTGCTGACAATTCTCCTCATCTCATTCCTGATAGCCGGAGGGTGCGCCCTGCTGGTTTATCGGATCGTGGGCAACCGCGTGGTAGCAGCGCGGCCAGTATTAACCACGACGGTGGTTGCCGCTGCCACTGACATCAAACTGGGTACAGTCCTCACCGCTGCAAACCTGACTACCGCGGAGATAAAAGGACCACTGCCCAAAGGCGCGCTCCTAAAGCCGGAGAATGCAGTTGGCCGGGGCGTGATCTCAGACCTCTATCAGGGCGAGACGATTCTCGATAGCAGGCTTGCTCCAATGGGCTCCGGTGGTGGATTGGCTGCGACTATACCCCAGGGTATGAGAGCGTGCGCGGTAAAGGTGGATCAAGTTGTAGGCGTAGCTGGATTTGTAACTCCCGGCATGCGCGTAGACGTTCTTGTTTCGGGAGTTCCACCTGGCGCGCCGCAGGATGAAGGCACGTTGACCAAGACGGTTCTTCAGAACATCCAGGTTCTGTCGGCCGGCACAGACATTACAAAGGACGCTGAAGGCAAACCTCAGCAGGTCCAGGTGGTTAATCTGCTTGTTACCCCTGACCAGGCGCAGACGCTGAGTTTGGCTAGCAATCAATTGAAGATTCAACTGGTACTGCGCAACCCGACGGATACAAAGATCGCGCAGATTCCCAATACGGCGATGGGTCAGATGTTTGGAGAGCCGGGCGCCGCGAAGAAGGTCGCCGTCAGAGCGCGCAAAGCCGCCCCCAAGTTCTTTACGATCCAGGTCATCAACGGCACCAAGACCAGCGAAGAAAAATTCAATTCTCCCGAGGCAAAACAGTGAGAGCCAAGGCCGGAATTTCCATCGCATGTTTCAGCGCAGTGTATCTCATTCTCTGCGGCGGTAAGGGCTTGCGGGCTCAGGCTCAAGCTGCTGCGCCGCCTCCTTCTCAACCCGCCGGGGCGTCCTTTCAGGATTCGGCAAATGAGCTTTCCGTGGCTGTAGGCAAAACCGTACTGGTCGATTGCGTACGGCCGGTGTCGCGGGTTGCGATCGGTCTGGGCGACATAGCCGAGGCCTCCGCGATCACGCGAAACGAGATTATGGTCAATGGCAAGGCTCCTGGTGAAACCAGCCTGATCATCTGGGACGATCTAGGCGGCCGGCAATTCTTCAACGTGACAGTGCGGACCAGCGCAACCGCGTTGGATAGCAGCATGGATTCCGTCCGCCGCGAGCTGAGAACGGAGCTCCCCGGTCAACCTCTGAACCTGACTTCGGAAAACGGCAACGTCTATCTGCGCGGCACGGTAAACGACCTGACCAGTTCAGCGCGGGCAGTCCAGATTGCCTCCACGGCAGGCAAAGTCGTAAATCTGCTCAACGTTGTTGTGCCGCCCTCTAAGCCGCAAATCCTCCTCAAGGTGAGGTTTGCGAGTGTGGACCGCAACAAGGCGCTGAATCTGGGAATCAGTCCATTCAATCTCGGTTTAGGAAACTCGATCAATACAGTTACCACCGGGCAGTTCTCTCCACCATTCGTCACTGGAGGAGGAGGTTCTTCCTCTTCCACGAGCGGGGTGGCCGGATCGATAGGGTCGGCCTTAGTTTCCAATGAGGGGAACCTTTTTACATTCTTCCCTGGCCTGAATTTTGGCGCGACGATCACAGCGTTGCAGACTCAAGGCGTAGTGGAAGTGCTCGCTGAGCCGAACCTGCTTGCGATGGACGGCAGACAGGCCAGCTTTCTGGCGGGCGGAGAATACCCCTATCCGATGGTGCAGGGGACCTCGGCCGGCGGCGCGGGAGCCGTGACCATTATGTTCAAGGAATATGGTGTCCGGCTTAACTTCATCCCGACCATTACTCCGCGCGGAACCATTCGCCTTCAGGTGGCGCCCGAAGTCAGCGCCCTCGATTTTTCCAATGCAATCCAGATTTCAGGGTTCAACGTTCCTGCACTTACCACCCGGAAGGTGAACACCGAAGTCGAGTTGAGCGACGGTCAAACATTTGTGATCGGCGGACTGCTCGACAATCGTGAAACCGAGACTTTCGAGAAGATACCCTTCATTGGAGACATTCCGATACTGGGCAAGTTCTTTCAATCGAAGGCGATCAACAGGACCAATACTGAACTGATTGTGCTGGTAACGCCGGAGCTTGTGGCGCCAATAGCGGCTGGCGCCGCTACGCCGAATCTCAAATTTCCGGCCAAGTTCCTGCCACCCAACTCCAATATTCCCATGAATAATCCCGACGCCAAGACGGCTGAAAACACGCCAGCTCCCCCGCCAGCAACCATGCCCGTGGAGAAGTTGATCGAAAGCCAGAAGCCCGAACAGCCTCTTACGATCGAAAGCGGTACAGGCGGCTTTGGCACCGGGTCATACTCAGGCTCCACAACGGGCGCGCCTCCTCCGCAATAGGATATCTGCGAGCGAGGGCCTGATGTAGGGATCAGAGGCGAGTCAATGAATCCGACAAACAGGTTTGTCTCGGCGTTACGTGGCCGGTCCGCTTCACGCGGACCGGCTTCGTCGGATATGCGCTACGAGGTTGCAAATCCGGCGCGCGGCACGGTGCTTGCCACTTGCTTGGAAGTAGCCGACAGCGCCCCCAAGCGGAGCAAGGGTTTGCTGGGACGTGAGGGGCTTGCTCCTGGAGAAGGCCTATGGATCGTTCCCTGTGAATCCGTCCACACCTTCTTCATGCGCTTTTCCATCGATCTCGTTTATCTGGACCGCAAGAACAAGATCAGAAAAGTGAGAAGCGCAGTAGGGCCCTGGCGTATGTCGGCCTGCCTCTCTGCGCATTCCGTGCTGGAGCTGCCTGCAGGCATGATCCGCAGCACGCAGACCCAGCTCGGAGACCTGCTGGAGTTTTCGCCGGGTTCCTGGACAGATTGACGGCACCGACCGCAAAGGCCCCTTGCCGGGTAGACGGCGGTAGTTTCGTTGTTCAGAGACGATCAGCCTCGCGCTCGCGTAGATTCTCAGGCCCTCAGCATGTTCAGCAGCGGCTAAGTTGGGGCATGCTCGGAACAGCGCCGCACGTAAACCCACAAATAAAAAATGCCCATCATCAGCAAGATAAGTGGAACTGGCCGGGTCAGCACAACACTCAGCATCTTTCCGAAGAACCCTGCTGTATCCCAATGCGGGTTCTCGGTGAGAATGTAAAGGATAGTCAACGGATAATCTCCGGTGGAAATAACACCCGCTGTTGTCGTCACGAGCGCCAGCCGGCCGGTCAGGCCCCTTTCGGCCCACAGCATGGTGCAGGCTGGAACCACAAGCAGCAAGAGCTTCGCATCGTATGTCCGATGATAGGTGACGAGCAGGGCGAGAGGCACGATCGAAGCGAGCGCCAGCCTGGCTCTCGCCGGAGAGAAGCGCAACAACAAAGTAGCAAACGACCATACGAGCAAAAGGGCACCGCATACTAGGGAGCCTCTGATCAAGCGCCCTATTTAATGCGCCGGTCAGCATAGGGCATCGGCGAGGGCTGTGTTGCCCGTCGTGGGCGGGTTCGAGTCGTCTGTTAGGCTTTGAGGCACCCCGGTTTTGGTCTCTGCGGCCCGTT
>DASYZU010000012.1:0-6644 GCA_035945795.1 Occallatibacter sp. | reverse complement strand
GTCTAGGTTGCGGATCGAGTCCTCTAGCGCCTTGCGGATATCGTCTTGGCGCTCGCGGTATTGCTTCAGGTCCTCTTTCGTGACTTCTAGGTCAGTGTGAGTGGATGAAATCTGCTCTGACACGTGCTCCAGATATTGCTTGGTCTTGTCGGTCTCGCTTCTTATGTCGGTGAGAATCCAAAGGATTAGGCTTCCCACTATCGGGATGGCTGCCCGGCCGACGAGCTTCAAATAAGCGTTCTCGGCTACCCAATTGACATTGGCAGTGATCGCCGAGCCGTTCATATGGGTGCCCTCATGCTCCGCCATTGCAACGCACAAGTGCCCCCTGAAGTTGCCCTCCTATAGTATCACTTTCCTGCGGGCGGCGAGGCGAGAGGACCGGGCAACGCCGACGAGAAGGCATGAAGAAGCCCGTTGAGGAATGCGGTCCCTGCGACAACCCACAACGCCGTGCCTCCCGACGCGGTCGGAACCTGCGTTGCAGCGACACCGCTCGCAGCCGTGATTAGCGCGTTAAGAACGATTGATACTAGCGGACTGATGTTCATCTGATCCCCCGTTGAAGAGGTCGCGTTCAGCCGCGCGACGACGGCAAAGCCCCGTTATCACCTTTCCCTGCGCACGATCGTAGAGCATGAAATCCTCGTCAGCCAAGCGGTAGTTGCCGGCATTAAGCGCCGCGAGGATTGAACTGTGCGAATGTCCGAGCCATCCCGTGTTGAATTGGAAATCGACCAGCGCGTCAAACTGGGTCTGACTGAGGGGGACTTTGACCAAATGCCCCACTTCGATTTCAACACTGGCGAGGTCAGCAGCAAGGATTGCATCGGCTTGTTCTTCGGTGATCTCCTGGCCGACATAGACGCGCGGAGGTCCAGCGACAGAAGTGTGACCATAACCAATAGTAAGAGTTCCGTACACGCGCTCACCAGGACGAACAATGTGATCATCTTCGTCATCGTAGGCTCCTAAAATCAGCCCCTCGAATCGCTTGATGAGCGCCAGCCCGGCGTCAGACGTTTTCATCGCACGCGCCTCGCGGATAGCAGGCCCCATGCGGTGGCAGAACCTGCGGAGAATATCATCTGCACCACGCCATAGACGGTTGCGGTCGCTGCCAGCGATTGTCGGTAGGGACCGAGAACCTGACTATTGGTGCTGTTTCCGCCACCGAACCCTTCGCCGTTGCTGTTAAAGAGCCCCGCTCCCGGATCTGTGGAATCGAGCGCCCCGCTAGTCTGACTCAGACTGATGGCGTGGAAGCTCTGTGTGAGCCCAGAACCCTTCCAATTGACGTGCAACCGGGTATCCCAATCGCCGGCCGTCAGCACTACGGACATCAGATTGACGGTGGCACTATTGCTGATGTTGGTTCCAGGCGACGCGACTGATGCGGAAATGTACTCTCCGATGAATCCCGCCGCCGCGTTATCATTGGTGGTCGTCCCCTGCACTTGGGATGTTGGGATGACCACGCTACCAATGCTGGCCCATGCAGCGTCTTCGCGTAGGAAACGTAGCGGCGTGATAGGAGTGAGGCCAGGATCAGGAACTAATCCCTGCGAGTGGTTGGCGCCACTTGGTCCGAATATCGCGCCCGCAGCTCCTTGGACCTGGATGCCCATCAGGTCGGCTCCAAGTCCGTGAGCGTCTTGTTAAGCGCGACGAGCTGCGCGTTGTAGCCTTCCATGACATCTAGGCGTCTGTGGAACTCCGCCACGGCAGCCGCGGTCGCTGGCATAATGGCATTCGCTCTCCGAATCGCGTCTCGTAGATCCTGCGCAACTTTCGCCACCTCGTTAGCCGTCGAAGTTGGCGCCATGGGAATGACTTGGGCAGGTGCTGGGATTGGCGCAGGGGGCGGCGGGGCACTGATCTTGACCTCCGGTTGCGGGGCCTCTTCTGCTGGCCCGATATGAACGCCCATGCTCCAATGATCAGGCGGACTCATAGGTCCCACCGATGCGGATCACGGCGCCGCTCACAGCGCAGTTTGAGTTGTCATAGTTGACGATCGCGACTGACCCGGTTCCCACTGTTCCGGTAAATCCGACGAGCATCTTGTTTGAGACCCCATCCTCGCGACCAAAGAGTGCAAGGCGACCGCCCGCGCTGACGACGGTTGGCAGGCTGAAGATTATTCCTATGGTCCCCGTGGCGGTGGTGATCGAGGCCTGGGCTTGCAAGAAAGTGGCCTTGCCAAGCTGATAGAAGCGCGCTGTCGTGCCGCCTACCGTGGTTAGCGTGCCGGTTCCTAGAGCAGACACCACGAGCGAATACGAGGTCCACACGCCGCCAGAGTTGCCGGGGATGACGAGCGTACCGAGCGTGGTCAGCGCCGTCTGGAAATCGGTGTGAACGCTGTTCCATGCGGCCGACTGGATCACTTGCCCCGTGGCTGCGTTCGTCGCGCCTGCGGCTGCGGTGTAGACCCCGGTGCTGACATTGAAAGGCATCAGACGAACCCGTAAATTTTGATGGTGCCTGTTGAGATGTTCCCGGAACCAAATTGCGCTTGGAAGCCGTCTACAGCGCCATTGCCGCCATCCCACCACCCGCTAATAGTTACAGCCGAGTTAACCGCGCCCGTCGTGAAGTAGATAGATTGCCCTACAAATAACTTGCGTTGCGTTGTTCCGGATGGATTAAATACTTTTAGGTATCCACCTATGCCATAGCTTGCGTTGTTTGAGACATCGCCTGATGCGTTGTTGGACAGCGGAATATAGGTCGTCGCAGACGTTACGCCACCAGCGGCCAGATATGAGGAACTCTTAAAGGACCCACCGGAATGGACCTGCAATTGCCCGACTTGCGCATTAGTTGCAGGCACCAGATTTTCAAACACCAGAAGATACCATGAATAGTTGCTAGTCAGACTAGAGGTGTCTGATAGTGTCCCGCTGCTGCTTGCCGTCAGCGTGTTGAGGAGGACGCCCGTATATTGCCCGCGCGGGTCGTTGATGGTGCCGGTGAATGTCGAGTTGCCAGTTACGGCGAGCGTCCCGCCGACCGTGGCGTTGTTGGTAGCGGCGAGCGTCCCCGTTGAGGTGAGCGTGCCACTGAACGTGGTGTTGAGGTTCCAAGTGGTCGCACTGGCCGACGATGTGACAATTGAGGTGCCACCAGCAGCCAAACCAAGATTGCTAGCCGATGGCAGGTAAATGCCCGTGGTCGAGTCACTCGCAAATGTAATACCAGGCGCGGCGGCCGTGCCGGAGTTAAACTTAAGTGCCCCCGTAAGCGGCGTCTGACCATCTGCCGATAAGCTCTGCGTTAGCGCGCTGGCGATGTCCGACAAGTCTGAGTTCATCGCGGACGAGTTGATTGTCGTGCCGCTGACGAACGCGGCTTGGGGCAGGGTATAGGTCCCGCTTCCGTTCCTCGGCATTTCGTGTTATCCCCCGTTCCCCATGACCTACGTGCGACGCGTCTTCTACTTTGGCCTACAGGTGTTCTCCGTGGCGGTCCTTTTCGACCTCGCCTACGCCTGCTGGCACTACAACGTGTTTCCCCATTTCCCTACTCAGTGACTATTGAGCCAGTCGAGGAGAGCCTTTCGGTGCTCTCCTCCCAGTTTTTGCGCTTGCTCTATGATGCTCTTGACCGCATCCCCGGCGGCATCCGCACCGGCGCCGCCAACTGTCGGGATCGTCACTTGTGGCGTCCTTGAACCCGGTAAGAAGCTTGGCGCGTGTGCGCCGAATGGCCCGGTCACGCTTGGCAGCTCTTGCGGGACGGAGGGCATCTGGCTTGGCGTATAGCCGGCTCCCGGCGTTCCCATGTACTTGTAGCCAGTCGGCGCGTTCGTCTCCTGTGGCAGGAGATATTGCTTGGCGAGCGCAAGCCCTAGCTCATGGGTGGCCGGCTGCCCGATCAGGTTCAAGATCGCGTGCTGCTGCTGAAGCGACATGGTGCCCGGAATTGGCTGACCAGTGCCGGCGGGACGCGGGGTTACGGCAACGTGGGGGATACCGGGAGGCGCGGCAGGAGCGGCGGCAGACGCCGGGACATGCGGCTTGGCGGGCACCGCGATCGGCCCTGGATTGGGCGGCTGTGGCGGCGGCGGGGAGGTCTGCGGCAGCATCGGCTGGAAGCGCTGATCGAATGTTCCTGGAGTGCTGCCTTGAGGAAGCGGCGATCCGCCCTGATCGAAGGTCTGCGGCTGATTACCGAACCGGCCCTCGAATGACGGCGCGTTCTGTTGGCCATGCGCGGCCAATGCTTCCGGGGTGAGAACGCCCGCATTCTGCGAAGCAGGAGCCGACGCAGCTTGGGCTGTTCCGACCGGGTTTAGATTGTGCAACGCCTTCTGCACATAGTTCTGCGTCGTCATATAGCCGTCAGTGCGACCCTGTTTGACGGCCTGATCATAGGGGACACCCGAGTGCCACATAGACGCGGCGTCGGCGAAACTGTGATTCTGCCGTAGGCCGCCAAACTCGTGATCGAACTGCTTCTCCTGCGCGTCGTGATTGGCCAGGAACTCCTGCTCAGTCATGGATGGAAGGCCCGCTTTCGCCAGCCTGTCCGGGAGGTCGTAGTTCATGACCTGATACTTGCCGATCGCATAGCCTGCAGGGTGGCTATTGCTGGCCGCCACATGCGGCCCAATCGTTCCATAGTTCCCCCCGCTTTCATTGGCCGCAATCGCGTCTTTCTCGTTCTGCGATACCGGCCCTGGTGGGGGATTGGCATTTTCAGGAGCTGGCGCTGAGGGAAGGGCGGTCGACGGCTGGCCCGGAATCGGAATGCCTGTAGCTTTTGCCAGCTCCCGCTCGGTGTATCCGGTCTGCTCGCGTTCGGCATTGGCTTGGCTGCTTTGCACGATGTTTCCAGCCAAGGCATCGGCCATCCGGGATGCGCCCTCCCACGGGGAATAGATCGGATGGCTGTTTAACGCCTTGTCCTGCAGGGCCTGGGCGAGCGCATGGGCCTGCTGAAGCTGGTTGGCGGTCCATAGTTGATTCTGCCGTTGGCCGGCCTGCTGCGGCGCCGGGTTCAGAAGATCCATCTAGCTGCTCCCTGTCATCAGGGCGGTGATTAGCGCGCCGGCATCGGTCCAGGGCGTCTGCGCTTGCTGCTGTTGGGGCTGCGCCTGCGGCTGGGCGAGCGCGGCTTGGTACTGCTGCAACATCTGCTGCTGGATCTGCGCTTGGTTCGTGGGGTCTTGGAGCGGGAACATTAACCAAGCGCTCCCAACGCTGGCATTGCGGACGCCCCTAACGATGAGATCCCTGGACCCATGAAGGGGAGCGCCTTTAGCGCCGCGGTACCCAGCCCGAACATGCCGGCCATCTGCGAGCCGTACTGCTGCTCGGCGATCTGCGCCTGGGCTTGGGCCGCCGAGTTCTGCGCATTGACCGCGCCGGTCACGTCGGCCGGGTTCACGGAGGCCGTGGGCGTGTTGATGAGGTTGCCAGACAGCGACGCGGGCGCGCCGATGCTGTAGAGGCTGGCCGCGGTCTGCAGGGGGAGCTCGTAGGCGCTCTGCGCCTGGCTGAAGGCTTGGGGCTCTGCAGAACCCAGGAAGCCCATCACGGACTGATTTTGGCTCTGCAGCATGTTATTCATGGCGACCTGATAGGCCGGATCGGTTGGCGTCAGACCCTGGTTTGCCAGTTGGGACTGGAGCTGCTCGGTCTGCTGGTTAAAGAACGGCTGGACCCCGCCAATATCCGCCCCGAGGATCTGGCCAGTGAGCCCGCTCGTCATCGAACCGAGGTTTGGCGATGCCCCGTAATTTGCCCCGCCGAGTAGTTCTGCGGCCTGAGTCCCTGCCAGGCCTTGTGTTGTCTGGCCTACTCCTAGAAGGTATTGCTCCTGCGGACTTAGCTGCGTGGTGGCTGAATAGGTCGGAAAGCCGCCTGGACCAGTGCCCGTTGGGGTGTATGTCAGATTGCCGAACGGGGTCTGCTGATTGACCATGCTCCCAGCTTGGCTTTGCTCGGCGGCAAGCTGGTTGTAGCCCTGCGAGGACGCGGCGGTCGTATTGGCGCTAGGAACCGGGACCTGGGGTGCGGAGCCGCCCATATCTACCTCACGGCTGGTACTGGACTGGGGGCATCGGCGGATTCTGGACGGGAACCGCGGACGGCAATCCGGGTTGTATCGGCGTCCCAGCCATCAACGCAGCCATGAGCTGGGCATTGTGCGCCCCCGATCCCGCGCCACCGTTGGCTTGTCCTGACCCAAAGAAACCGGCGTAGGGATTGGGGGTGCCGAACCCGAACGGCGTTGCTGCGGCCCCCGCGCGCTGCAGCACCGCTGGGTTCGGCTGGAAGGCCGGGGGCTGAGACCCCATCATGCCTCCCAATGCAAATGCGCCTGGGCTCATTCCTTGGGTCGGATGGATCTGCGCAGGGCTCCCCGTGGTTGGCAGAGGCGTTCCCCCAGGCTGGCCCTGTGGAATACCAGCAGACGGAAGCGCAGGCTGCGCTGGCGCGGATAAGGCCGCTAGATTAGGCGTCGGTGCTGATCCCCCCATCGGTCCCCTCAGTTCATCTTGCTGCGCGCGAAGGCCGCGCCGGTTAGCTTCAGGAGCTGCTCGCGGAATAGGGCGTATTGCACCGCGGTATGGCGTCCTGTGAGTTCTGGCCCATAGAAGCAGCGCATGGTTGCCTCATACTTCGCCCCGAACC
>DASYZU010000011.1:0-10962 GCA_035945795.1 Occallatibacter sp. | reverse complement strand
GAGCGTTGCGAGTTCCACGAGAGCCGGCGGTCAGGCGCGCTCGTTCGCGCTGCAGTTCCCGATAAACATCACTCTTTGATTGACCGAGTTCACGGGCCAGGCGCTTGAGGGCTTCCTTCTCGTCGACGGCGGCTTCGGTCTGGATCTGCGCGATGCGGTCGGCAATCTTCTGCGGAACGGCGGCCCTGGTGCCTGGCAGAGCCTGGGTTGAGGGAGCAACGAGCAGAGTAATTTCGCCGCGGATGCGATCGCGGGAGGCCAGTTCCCGGCGCGCGGCGGCTACGGTTGTACGCAGAAATTCCTCGTGAATCTTGGTGAGCTCGCGCGCGACAACGACGTGCAGTTCAGAACCCCAGACGGCCTCGAGATCGGCAAGCGTGTCGAGAATGCGGTGCGGAGCTTCGTAGAAGATAAGCGTGCAGGAGACGTTGGCTTTGGTTGACGAGGCCGCAAGTTCTTCTAAGCGGGTTCGCCGCGCGCCGGACTTTTCCGGCAGGAAGCCGATGAAGTGGAATTCGCTTGTGGGCAGGCCTGAACCGACGAGCGCACTGAGGGCGGCGTTGGCTCCGGGGATGGGGATGACGGTTAGGCCGGCGGCGATGGCTTCAGTGGCCAGCCAGGCGCCGGGGTCGCTGATGCCGGGCATACCGGCGTCGGAGACAAGGGCAATGCGGCCGCCGGCTTTGAGCGCTTCAAGCAGCTCCGCGGCGCGATGGCGCTCGTTGTGCTGATGGCAGCTTACGGTCGGAGTTGCAATCTGGAAGTGGTTGAGGAGTTTCTGGGTCTGGCGTGTGTCTTCGCAGGCGATCCGGTCAACCTGGCGAAGAACATCGAGGGCTCGGAGGGTGATGTCGCTGAGATTGCCGATGGGAGTGGCGACGAGGTAGAGGCCGGGCGCTAGAGGAGTTTCCGGGTCGTCCGTCATCGGAGGCTAGTTTTCAGCTTCCTGGCGCTCGATGCGGCGCTGTTCGGAAAGCAGCGACATGGAGCTCATCAGGTTCTGCACGCTGACAATGCCAACGACGCGCCCGCTTTCAGTGACCGGAATCAGCGCCAGGCCGTGGCCGGCGGTGAGGCGGCGGATGGTGGTGCCGAGAGTGTCCTCAGGCTTTGCCACCTGGAAGGCGCGCGACATGACCGACTGGATGTAGCCGTTGCCGTCGTTGCGGAGGGCGTCTACGATGCGCTGGCGAGAGACGATGCCGACCAGTTGCGGGCCGCGCACGACGGGGAAGTCCTCCTGCAGGGAGTGGACGCAGCGGACCAGCGCGTCGGCCAGTGTGTCAGAGGCCGAGAGGGTGGCGAAGTCAGTGAGCATTACCTCACGCATGCGCACGGTGTCGACGACAGACTGGAAGAAGACTCCCTGATCCTCGATTTGCGCGCCGATCATGATGAAGAAGCCGGCGAGGATGAGCCAGGGATTGTGGAGCAACATGCCGCCCAGCATGGCAGCCAGGGCGATTACCTGGCCGATGCCTGTGGAGGCACGGCCGGCGGGAGCGAAGCCGTGCTTGCGGGCAAAGCCGCCACGGATGAGTCGGCCGAAGTCCAGTGGATAGGCCGGCAGCAGGTGAAGCGCTCCGAGGAAGAACTGCATCCAGACCATGCTGCGGATCAGGTGGTCGGATGCGATGAGGGGTTGGGCGAAAAGTGGCACATCTGCGCTGGCGCCGAGGACTGAGGCGGCCAGCACCAAGGCCGTGGCCCAGTTGGCAAGAGGGCCGGCCAGCGCGATAGCAAACTGTCCGCTGCCCTGGTTGGCGATTTCCTGGCTTTCTGGATTGGCGTAGGCGAAGAGTCCCCCAATGGGGAGCAGGAGCACGGCGCGTATGCGCAGGCCGAGCCAGGCCGCAACAAGCAGGCGCGCGATTTCGCGCACCATGACCGCAGCGACAAGGATAAGGAAGAGGGCCAGACCGCGCTGCCATCCGTCGCCGGCGCTGATGCCGAAGAAGACCAGGACGAGCAGCGGGAAGAAGATATGGACGCGCATTTCTACGCCCATCCAACGGCCCAGCGGGATTGACCAGCCTCGCATACTCCGATTGTAGTTCGTTAGGGACAGAATTGCAGTGGTCCGGTGCCGGGAGCGCTTCGCGTATGCTGGTTGGCGATGCGGGTCATTGCCGGAACATTTCGCTCTCGTGCGCTGGAAGCGCCGACGGGATTGGCCACTCGGCCCACCAGCGATCGGCTGCGGGAGACACTGTTCAACGTGCTGGCGCCGCGGATCAAGGGTGCGGCGTTTCTGGATTTATATGCCGGCTCGGGTGCGGTGGGGATTGAGGCTTTAAGCCGGAGGGCTGTGCGGGTGACGTTTGTGGAGCGGGCTCCGGCGGCGCTGAAGGTGCTTCGAGCGAATCTTGACCAGCTGGGGTTGACCGAGGGTTTCCGGATTCATAGCGGGAGTGTGGGATCGTTCTTACGCAGACCGCTGGCTGGAGCGGCGGGGTTTGACGTGGTATTTCTTGACCCGCCGTATGACGCGGCCGCAGAGTATGCGGCAGCACTGGGGCTGCTGGGTGGAGCTTCTGGTGGGCTGCTGGCTGCGGGTGCGGTGGTGATTGCGGAGCATCGGCGCAAGGAGCGGCTTGAGGCGCGGTATGGGGGCCTTATATGCACTCGGCTGCTGGAACAAGGCGATGCGTCGCTGAGTTTTTACGCGGTGGCGACAATTGCGGAATCGGAATGATCTGATGGTGGAGTTGATAGAAAGGGAAAGACTTGCAGAAACAAATTATGAACGGAAAGATGCGGGCGTGGTGGGTACTGGCGGCGATATTTTCCTGCGCCGCGGGCTTGTGCGCGCAGACGGAACTGCCGTGGGAGATTGGGCCGTTTGCGCGGCCTGCGGAGGGGAATCCGGTGATAACGCCGCGGCCGGACTCTACATTTATCGATCCGGCGCTGAAGACGCCAGTGCATTGGGAAGCACTGCATACTTTCAACCCGGCGGCGATTGTGCGCGATGGCAAGGTGTACGTGCTTTACCGGGCCGAGGACAACTCGGGGACAATGGAGATCGGGGGCCACACTTCGCGGCTGGGGCTGGCGGAGAGCGAGGACGGCATTCACTTTACGCGGCGCGCCGAACCGGTCTTTTTCCCGGCCGCCGACAGTGAGAAGACGCGGGAGTGGCCGGGCGGCGTGGAGGACCCGCGCATCGTGGAGGGGGAAGACGGGACGTACGTGCTGACCTATACGCAGTGGAATCGGCAGATCTACTCGGTAGGGATTGCCACTTCGCCCGATCTGCTGCACTGGACCAAATACGGGACGGCCTTTCAGCATGAAATGGGCGGCAAGTATGACTCGCTCAAATACAAGTCGGCGGGAATTGTGACGCGATTGGACGAGAGGAAGGGGCGGCTTATTGCGGCAAAGATCGATGACAAGTACTGGATGTACTGGGGTGAAGGGGTGATCCACCTAGCAACGTCGGCGGACCTGATTCACTGGACGCCGCTTGAAGACGCGACCGGTGCGCCCGCGGAAAGGATGGGTCCTCGACCGAAACACTTCGACAGTACATTTCCCGAGACCGGGCCGCCGCCGGTTCTGACGAGCAAGGGCATCGTGGTGCTATACAACGGAAAGAATGCAGTGAAGGGTGGCGATCCTGTGTTGGGGCCGAATGCGTACGGGGTTGGTGAGGCACTGTTCGAAGCCGATGCCCCGTTTCGGATCGTCGCACGGGCGGATCATCCAGTTTTGAAGCCGGAAATGGCATACGAGAGGACCGGACAGTATGCGGCCGGAACTACCTTCGCCGAGGGGCTCGTAGTGTTTCATGGGCGATGGTTTCTCTACTACGGATGTGCGGATTCACTGGTGGCCGTTGTGACGGCACCGGTGAAATAGATTTGGCGACCGCAGCATGGTGGCTTCTCGGCCAGGCTCTCGGCGTCGCTGCTATACTTCGCGGCGTCTTTCAAATCAGTTTTCATTTTGTGGGGTGAAGATGCGGATTCGTGTAGGAGTGGCACTGTTGATGGGGATAGCTTGCGTCGTGGGAAGCGCGCAAGCGATGAAGCATCCGGGTGTGCTGGTGAGCAGGCAGCAACTGGATTATGTAAAGCTGCAGGTGAAGGCGAAGAAGGAGCCGATCTACAGCCAATATCAGAAGGCCGTGGCCAGCCAATACGCGGCCATGGACTACAAGGTGCTGGGACCGCCAGAGGCGGGCATCATCGACTGCGGGGCATATTCCCGGCCTGATCACGGATGCCACGCTGAGGATGCGGACGCAAGTGCGGCTTATCTGCAGGCGGTGTTGTGGTGGATCACGCGTGATCATCGTTACGCTGCCAACGCAATCCGCATCATGAATACCTACAGCTATAAAGTGAAGGGATACACTAACGCGAACACACATCTGCAGGCGGCGTGGAGCGCGGAGATGTGGCCGCGTGCGGGTGAGATTATCCGGCACAGCCGCGCAGGATGGAAGGCGAAAGATGTGCAGACCTTTAGTGACATGCTGACGAAGATCAACCTTCCGCTGATTCGCGATGGTGCGCCGAGGAACGTTGGCAACTGGCAGTTGAGCATGGTCGAAGGCATGATGGGCATTGCCGTATTCACTGACGATCGCGCCCTGCTTACGTATGCGGAAAACATGTGGCGGGAGCGCATGCCGGCGTATTTCTACAACGCGAAACTGGATGGGGATCATCCCAAGGTCATCACCCCTGGCCCCCATGAGGGATGGTTTGGGCAGACCACGTTTGATGAATCCATGAACGGTGTGGCTGCGGAGACATGCCGCGATCTTGGGCATACGGGCTACGCCATCTCCGCCACCATGTCCGCGGCGGAGACCGCGCATATACAGGGCGACAGACTTTATGAGGACGAAGAGCCGCGGCTCATTGGAGCACTGGAGTTTCACGCGCATTTGCTGCTGAAAAAGGACCCGGTGCCAGCGACGCTTTGTGGCGGCACGATTCGCTACGGCGAGGGATATACGTTCGGGATTGGATACAACGAGTTCCACAACCGCCTGGGGCAGTCGTTGCCGGAGACACGCGAGTGGCTGGACAAGGTGATGGCGATTCCGGAGCCGGTAGATATTCACACGACCGTCTTTGAGATGCTGACTCACGGCGGAGATGCCGCAGAGGCGAAGCGGTAGGGTGCTTTGGTGGAACAATTCCGAATGCATTTGGCGCAGCAGGCCGAAGCCGGTGTGGCTACAATGGCGGCATGAAAACTGCACGATTTTTTGGTGCTTTGGCCGCGCTTGCACTGTTGGCTGCCGGTTCTGCGGGGATGTACTCGCAGGCGGCTCCAGCGGCGGCTCGGACGACGGGTCCAGCGCCGCAACTGGTGATTCTCGACACGGATATCGGGGACGACATCGACGACGCCTTTGCGTTGGCGCTTGTGTTGCGCAGCCCGGAACTGCGGTTGCTGGGCGTCGAAACGGCCTTTGGCGATACGGAGCTGAGAGCACGGCTGGTGGACCGCTACCTGAAAGCGGTTGGCCACCAGGACATACCCGTACTGGCCGGAGTGGAGACCAAGAGCGTCCACTTTACCCAGGCAGCCTATGCCAAGCAAGCACCGCAGCAGAAGCATAAAGGCGCGGTGGACTTTCTGCTGGAGCAGATTCGGGCTCATCCGGGGCAGATCACGCTGATCGCGATCGGACCTCTGTTCAATGTGCAGGCTGCAATTGTGCGCGATCCTGCGACGTTCAAAAAGCTGAAGCGGGTAGTCATCATGGGCGGCAGCGTTTATCGGGGCTACGACGGAAAGGATGGCGACAAGCAGAGCGCGCCGTCGCCGGAGTGGAATATCTTGTGCGATCCAGAGGGGGCTACGGCGCTGCTGGGCTCCGGGGTGCCCGTTTTCGTCATGCCGCTCGACTCGACGCAGATTCATCTGGAGAATCCGGCGCTGGGGGCGATTCTCGCTCACGGTTCGCCGCTCACGGATCAGTTGACGCTGCTTTACCACCAATGGACCGGGGCGAACGAATGGCGCCGGCCAACTTTGTTTGACCCGGTTGCGGTTACTTATGTGATCCGCCCCGATCTTTGCCCAGCTACGCCAATGCGGCTGGAAGTGGACGACAAAGGGTTTACGAGGCCGGTTGAGGGTTCTCCGAACGCCCAGGTCTGTCTGCATTCGGACGAGGAGGGATTTATGGAGTTGATGGTGAGCCGGATTACAACGGATACGGTGCGCCGATGAGGCGGAGCAGTGAAAAAGTGAACCAGTTTTGCGTCAACTCCGAGCTGGCCGGGCGATTTCCAGAGGGTCAGCCGATCAGTTGTGCGCCCCGTCACTTCCAACGGCATTGACAGCGGAGGAAAGTAGGATAAAAATGGCGAGTCGAAGTAATTCAACCAGATGTGTACGTTCTACGGAGGGAAAGTGAAAAACTTGGCAAAAATGAATGTTTTGATGTCTTTGGCGATTTTGGGAGCGGGAATGGTTTTGGCCGGCTGCAAGTCGGCACCGGAACTGACACAGGCTCAAGCGCTTTCAATGATCCAGGCCAAATACGATGCGACGCCGGCTGTCGGCGCCAACATTATCGTGAACAACGACGGCATGGTGCAGGGTGCGACAGCCAAGTACTGGAACCGGACTACGATTTATCCCAACAAGTACTGGGCTGACTTCACCTTGACTCCTGACGGCAAGAAGGTTGTGAAGCAGGCAAGCGGGGGCGACGTGATCAAGTGGCGGCCGGAGAGCCCCACCGATACGAAATACTCAATTGTCATGGTGACGGTGGCTGCAAATCACCTCAAGGCGCGCGATATCAAGGATATTCAGGATGTAGGGCAAACCAAGACGGTCACCTTCACTGAGGGTGTTGATCTGACTGGGGTCCCCGACCTGTTGGTGGGGATTGCCCACAATCCCGGCAACCAGTTGAGCACCACACGCCAGGCGGACTTTGTTCTGGACGGCGGGGCCTGGAAACTGCAATCAATCAATTAGTGCGGAAAGAATCCTCCGAGGCGGGGTATGAATGCGTTGACCCCGCCCGCATTTCTTGCTATTGTAAGAAGGTTCCGCAAGAACGCGCTCGTTCGTGTGTCTTAACGAAGGGTGTGTGTGGGCAACTCCTCCGGCAGCAATAGGTGGGTTGGTTCCCGGGCCAGGTGAGGTTTACCGGCCAAATAGGTTCCCGAAGTAGCTCTCTTCTTGCGAGGGGGCAGGGATACATCGCATCGGCGTCCGCGCGTTCTCCACCTTGGAGGGCTATGCGGGCCGGAAACGGCGAAACGGAGTCGGCTTTTCCTGGCATAAGCGGGAAAACGAACGGCCACCGTCCCGGTTCTCGTCTGAGATTGGAACGAAGGCAGACGCGAAGCAGCAACGATAGGGCTTCCGTGCGTGTGTGCGCCGGTAATTGGTGCGCATGACCGCAGGGGAGGCCCGATGGGTCTGCGCGCGGCTGTGGGTTTGGATGTTGCAGGTTTTTTGACGAGGTAAGGAGTTTCAGTTTGCCTACATTCAATCAGTTGGTTCGCAAGGGGCGCACGGCCCCGCGGTACAAGACGGCGTCACCTGCACTGCAGGCCTCGCCGCAACGGCGTGGTGTTTGCACCCGTGTGTATACACAGACTCCAAAAAAGCCCAACTCGGCCCTGCGCAAGGTAGCCCGTGTGCGGCTGACCAACGGGATTGAGGTGACCACCTACATTCCCGGCATCGGCCACAACCTGCAGGAGCACTCGATTGTGCTTATCCGCGGCGGCCGTGTAAAGGATCTGCCGGGCGTGCGTTATCACGTGGTCCGGGGCACTCTTGATTCGGTGGGCGTGGCCAACCGGATGCAGAGTCGTTCAAAGTACGGAGCCAAGCGCGCCAAAGGCGGAGCGGCGCCGAAGGGCAAGAAATAGTAGCGGTTCCGGGGCGGAGTTCAGAACCCGGACTAGGGCAGCAGAAGTGGCGTGAAAGCGCGAAGGATTTTGAGGACTATGCCGAGAAAAGGGCACATTGCGAAGCGGGAAGTGGCGCCGGATCCAGTCTACGGGTCCACGCTGGTGACCAAGTTTGTGAACTCGATGATGTGGGGCGGAAAGAAGTCGACGGCCCAGGGCATCTTCTATGAGGCGATGAAGACCCTCGAAGAGAAGGGCGGCGGCGACGACGCTCTGAAGCTCTTCAAGAAGGCGGTAGAGAACTGCAAGCCGCTGCTCGAGGTCAAAACTCGCCGTGTGGGCGGCGCCAACTATCAGGTGCCGATCGAGGTCAATCCGGATCGGCGCACCTCGCTGGCGATTCGCTGGCTGATTACCTATGGCCGCAATCGTGGCGAAAAGGGCATGACCGACAAGCTGAGCAACGAGCTGCTGGATGCGGCCAACGGGCGTGGAGCGGCCATGAAGAAGAAGGAAGACGTGCACCGCATGGCCGAGGCCAACAAGGCCTTTGCTCATTACCGCTGGTAAGCAGGCGGGCATCGCAAAAGATTAGGCCGGGGCGACGGTTGCGCCGGCTGGATGGGGCCGGTAAGCCGGATCCACTGAACTGGACATAAGAAATCAACCGCGGGCCGAAAGCGCCCGCAAGGAAAATGACCGTGGCTCGCACCGTACCTCTGAATCGTTGCCGGAACATCGGAATCATGGCGCACATCGACGCCGGAAAGACGACAGCGACAGAGCGCATCCTGTTTTATACCGGCATCACGCACCGCATCGGCGAAGTGCATGAAGGCACGGCGACCATGGACTACATGGAGCAGGAGCAGGAGCGCGGCATTACGATCACCTCGGCCGCAACCACCTGCGTATGGAAAGACGTCCGCATCAATATCATTGACACCCCGGGCCACGTGGACTTTACAGCTGAAGTGGAACGCAGCCTGCGCGTGCTCGATGGCGCTGTGGCGCTGTTCGATTCGGTTTCAGGCGTGCAGCCGCAGACCGAAACCGTGTGGCGGCAGGGCGACAAGTACAAGGTTCCGCGTATCTGCTTTGTGAACAAGATGGACAAGAACGGCGCGGACTTCGAGCACGTTCTGGAAACCATTCGCAAGCGGCTGGGCGCGCGCCCGGTGGCGCTGCAGATCCCAATCGGGGCAGAAGCCGGTTTCAAGGGCGTCGTCGACCTGATCGAGATGAAGGCAATCGTCTGGCACGACGAGACGATGGGCGCCGAATTTTCAGTCGAGTCGATTCCAGCCGATCTGCAAAAGAAAGCCGAAGCCTTCCGTCTGCAGTTGATTGAAGTAATCGCCGAGACCGACGATGTGCTTCTCGAGAAGTTTCTGGAGGGCGAGACGCCCACCATTGAAGAGCTGAAGGCCGGCATCCGACAGGCCACCATCGATCTTAAGGTTTTCCCGGTGATGTGCGGGAGCGCCTTCAAGAACAAGGGCGTGCAGACACTGCTCGATGCGGTCGTCGATTATCTTCCCAGCCCTCTTGACAAGCCCCCGGTTGAGGGCATCGATCCCCATCATCACGACAAGATTGTGATTCGCAAGCCGGACGACAATGAGCCGCTTGCCGCTTTGGCCTTCAAGATCATTAACGATCCCTTCGGCAAGCTTTGCTTCGTGCGCGTTTATTCGGGCTCGCTGAAGACCGGCGACACGGTGCTGAATCCGCGCACCGGCAAGACCGACCGTATCGGCCGCCTGGTTAAGATGCACGCCAACAAGCGCGAGGACGTGACCGAGATCCTTTCCGGTGACATCTGCGCGTGCGTGGGACTGAAGGAACTGAAGACGGGTGACACGCTCTGCGCGCCGCATCATGAGATTGCGCTTGGCGCCATCATTTTCCCGGAGACGGTGATCTCGGTAGCCATCGAGCCCAAGACCAAAGCCGATCAGGAAAAGATGGGCGTTGCGCTGGCGCGGCTCGCCGACGAGGATCCCACCTTCAAGGTGCGGACCGACGAAGATTCGGGCCAGACGATCATCAGCGGCATGGGCGAGTTGCACCTGGAAATTCTGGTCGACCGCATGAGGCGTGAGCACAAGGTTGAGGCCAATGTGGGCGAGCCTAAGGTTGCCTTCCGCGAAACCATTCGCAAAAAGGCCGAGGCCGAGGGCAAGTACATTCGCCAGACCGGCGGCTCGGGCAACTACGGACATTGCAAGCTGCGCGTCGAGCCCAATACGCCGGGCGCGGGCTATGAGTTTGTGAACGAAATCAAGAGCGGTTCCGTGCCCAAGGAGTACATCAAGCCCATCGACCAGGGCGTGCAGGGGGCGCTCGAACTGGGCATCCTTGCCGGCTTCCCGATGGTGGACGTGAAGGTGACGCTCTACGACGGCAGCTACCACGAAGTGGACTCGAACGAAATGGCCTTCAAGTTTGCCGGCTCGATCGCGTTCAAGGAAGCCGCACGCAAGGCCAGCCCGGTGCTGCTGGAGCCGGTAATGGCGGTTGAAGTCACCGTTCCCGAAGAGTACATGGGAGTTATTATCGGCGACATCAATTCGCGCCGCGGACGGATCGAGGGAATGGAGCATCTGGCTGGTTCGCAGGTGATCAAGGCCATTGTGCCGCTGAAAGAAATGTTTGGCTACGTGAACGAGATTCGTTCGTCCACGCAGGGCAGGGCTTCGTATTCGATGCAGTTTGCGCGCTACGAGGAAGCTCCGCGCATGATTGCCGATGAGATTATCGGCCGGGCGCAGGGCAAGTAAGGCAAGTGGTCAGTGAACAGTGGTCAGTCGGTTAGTGTCAAGCAAAGCGATACAGATGGAAGAGGCAAGGCAAAAAACTGAACACTGACAACTGAACACTGGTTTTAAGGTTTTGGGGCTGGAGCCGGATGGCCGGCGCCCCGGGTTGAAACGGGCAGTGCAAGCTACGAAAGGGATGCAGGGACTTTTATGGCGAAGGAAAAATTTGATCGTTCTAAGCCTCACGTAAACGTGGGGACGATTGGACACATCGATCACGGCAAGACGACGCTGACAGCGGCGATCACGAAGGTATTGCAGAAGCACAACCCGAAGAACCAGTTCCGTTC
>DASYZU010000010.1:0-56297 GCA_035945795.1 Occallatibacter sp. | reverse complement strand
CGGCTTGGATCCCAAGGCCCACATCACGCGCCGGTGGTACTACTTTGTGCCCGTCACCGGCGAGCCGTGCAAGCTGGTCCATCGCATCGAGCAGTCCCGCCTCGACTCTCTCCCCGGCAGCAAGGCGCTCTATTCCAGCTGGCAGGAACTCCACGCCGGCCTCCAGGCCATGCTCGCCGGCTTCGATCGACTCGCAATGCAATACTCGCCCAACAACGACATCATGTACGTCTCCATGGTCGATGCGGGCACGGTCGAGTTTGTGCGCGGCCTCGGCAAGCAGATCGTCAGCTCCGCCGACCTCGTTAGCCAGTTTCAAGCGGTCTTGAGCGAAGACCAAATCGCCAGCCACACCGTCGCCCAGCAAGCCATCGACGCCATCCTCGCCGAAGGCTGGCAGCAGATCGCCCGCCGCCTCCGCCCATCTCAGGGCAGCTCCACACCCTACACAGAGTTTGACCACGTCCGTTGGCTCAGCGAAGGCATGCGCCGCGAAGGCCTCGTCTGGGAGAATGGCCCCAACGTCAGCGTCAACGCCAACTGTTCTGACTCCCACTACGAGCCCACTGCCGAGCAATCCGCGCCCATCTGTGAGGGTGATTTCATCCTCATCGACATATGGGGCCGCTTCGACAAACCCGGCACCATCTACTACGACATCACGTGGACAGGTGTTGTAGGCCGCGAGCCCAGCGCTAAAGAGCAGCTCGTCTTCGAAACCGTCCGCAACGCCCGTGACGCCGCCATTGCCGCCGTCGAGCAGGCCTTCGCGCAAAACCGCCCCATTCGTGGATTCGAGGCTGACGACGCCGCCCGCGCCGTCATTCGCGCCGCCGGATTCGGCGAGTACTTCACCCATCGCACCGGCCACAACATCGCCCAGGAGATTCACGGCCCCGGCGCGCATCTCGACAATCTCGAAACCCACGACGAGCGCCGTCTACTGCCGCACACCTGCTTCTCCGTCGAGCCCGGCATCTATCTCCCGGAGTTCGGCGTCCGCAGCGAAATAGACATGCTAACCGCCCCCGGCGAAGCCTGGGTTACCGGCAAGATTCAGCGCGAGCTCGTACGGATTTAGTTCCCGAATGCTGTACGCATCAGTATTGAGAAAGCTGGAGCGGAACTGCTCTACCTGCCGCCCTATTCACCGGACATGAACCCCATCGAAAAGGTCTGGGCGAAACACAAGGAGTTGCTTCGCGCCGCTCAGGCCCGCACTCGGGACGTACTCGAACAAGCCATCGCTGACGCCCTCAAACGGATTACGCCTGAAAACGCAAAGGCGTGGTTCAGGCTTAGCGAGTCGGTCTACAGCATTTCCTAAAATGCTCTAGCCCCTGAGGGGATGCCCATGCGAAAATCAGCTTTCTCCCGCAGCCTGTAAAACCAACATCCGCGCAGCCATCTTCGAAACAGCCCGTAGCAAACACACCATCCTGACTGGCCGTGCGAACCGCCGCGATGTTACTTTGATCATGTCGCACGGACCTTCTAGCACATATCCCTAATCTCGCATGGCCTGACTCACGCCAATGAGCTAGAAGTGTTCTATGACTCTCTTCTGAGTTACAGATCTGGATGGTCATTCACTGCACCTTTGAAATCGGATCTTCGGATTCCCGTTACAGCACTCTAAGACATTCATCGCAATGTCACATCGTATGTATTGACCCAGTAGGCGATGCATGCTAACTTCCTCATGTTGCCCTCAGTAGAGGTAATTCGGATGTCGAGCGTTGGCTGCGAGCATCCGGAGGGGTCCAGCGGCCATTGTTTGTTCATAAAGTTACAAGCATGGCGATGTTTCAATCTCAATTTCCCAGGAGTGAATCGCCATGATCAGATTGCCTCGGTTTATCTCTCGCTCAATTTCTGATGTTACTTTTCGTCCGATTTCCGATTGCCGGAAGCGAAGCGTGCTCGTAGTTTCGCGTGCGCTTATTTCTGTGTTGTTGTTGTGCGGCAGCGGCAGCGCCGCCATCGCACAGACCGGCCAATGGGCATGGATGGGAGGAGACAGCATCGGTCAGCCTGGACAAGTCTCAACTGTGTTCTGGCCTGGTGTCTACGGCACATTGAGTATCGCTGCCGCCGGCAACATTCCCGGTAGCCGTTCCGCAGTGAACAGTTGGACAGACCGAAGTGGCAATCTCTGGCTCTTTGGCGGCATTGGACGGGATTCGACTGACAATGTCGGCTACCTGAACGACCTCTGGGAGTACACCCCGGCAACCGGCGAATGGACCTGGATGGGTGGTAGCAGCACCCTCCCCGGCTATTACAAAGGGGCACCAGGTGTTTACGGCACATTGGGCGTCCCGGCCGCCGGCAATATTCCCGGCGGACGGAAGGCCGCAATCAGCTGGACGGATCGCAGTGGCAACTTCTGGCTGTTCGGCGGTTACGGCACCGATTCGGCCGGAGTTGTCAATGGTGAACTGAACGACCTTTGGGAGTTCAATCCCTCCACAGATCAATGGGCGTGGATGGCCGGCAGCAGCACGTTAGGCAGTACCGAGTCTCATCCGGGCGTGTACGGAACGTTGGGCGTTGCGGCGCCGGGAAACATTCCCGGATCACGCGATTCGGCCGCAACCTGGACCGACATGAGCGGCAATCTCTGGCTCTTCGGCGGCTATGGAGACGACGTCAACAATTTGGCAGGCTACCTCAACGATCTCTGGGAGTTCAATCCCTCTACTCTTCAATGGACATGGATGGCAGGAAGCACCACCAGATACCCACTTGGGGTTTACGGCACATTGGGCGCTCCTTCATCCGCAAACACTCCAGGGGGCCGGCAGAATGCCGCCGCGTGGACCGACAGCAACGGCAATTTCTGGCTCTTCGGTGGCGCAGGCGCTAACGCGCCCGATCCGAATGACCTGTGGAAGTTCAATCCCTCTGCCCTGGAATGGACGTGGATGAGCGGCAATCAGGCAGGCAGTGCCGGCGTCCCCTACGGAGTCTATGGCACTCTGGATGTTCCCGCCCCTGTAAACATTCCCGGAGGACGCGATTCCGCAACTACATGGACTGATGCCAACGGTAACTTCTGGCTTCTCGGCGGTTTCGGCTACGATTCCACAACCTCTGGTAATTACGATGAGCTCAATGACGTTTGGCAGTTTAATCCTTCCGTTCAGCAGTGGACATGGATGGGCGGCAGCAGCGTCACCCGAAGTGGTCTCTATAGCTGCTATCAGGTGACAGGTGGGTCGGTATGCGGCCAGCCGGGAGTGTACGGCACACTGGGAGTCCCTGCGCCCGGAAACATCTCGGGTGCACGCGCTCTGGCCGGCAGTTGGGTCGATAGCGCAGGGAATCTATGGCTCCTTGCAGGAGCGGGCTCTGACTCTGAAAGTCAATGGGGTAATCTCAATGACCTGTGGGAGTATTCTCCTCCAACCCCGTTATCGCAAGCAGCTACGCCAACCTTCAGCGTTGCGGCAGGGACTTACACAACTGCGCAAACAGTGACCATCACCGACGCAACGTCGGGAGCGACCATCTACTACACCACCAACGGGACTACCCCGACCACGAACTCGACCGTCTACAACGGCCCCATCACGGTTTCGTCGAGCGAGACCGTCGAAGCTATTGCTTCGGCCAGCGGTAATTACAGCAGCGCCGTGGCCGCCGCCACCTACACAATTCTCCAAACCCCCATCATCACGTGGCCTGCGCCCGCGCCCATCAATTACGGCACGGCACTCGGCGCCGCTCAGTTGGATGCGACTGCGAATGTGCCCGGCACGTTTGTTTACAACCCCGCGGCGGGAACCATTCCAGCGGTGGGCACTGACACACTCACCGTCAGCTTCACGCCCACCGATACCGCGAACTACACCACCGCAACGGCCTCGGTCACGCTCACGGTGATCGCACCAAGCTTTACACTGTCTGCCTCGCCGTCCAGCTATTCGGTTGCCCAATCCGGCAGCCAGACCGGAACAATCTCAGTGATCGGCGCAGGCGGCTTCCACGGCAGCGTGGCGCTTTCCGCCTCCGGACTGCCCAGCGGTGTAAAAGCGACGTTTGGCACTAACCCGACCACAGGCGTCAGCTCTCTAACTCTCCAGGCGAGCAACAAGGCCGCCACGGGCTCGTTCGCGGTCACCATCACGGGCACCTCCGGCAGTCTCACGGCAAATACCACCATAGCTCTCACTGTTGTTGGCCACCGGAAATGATAAGGTTCCTCAGCCGGGGGCCCACCCATAAGCGCTAAGATAACGATTCGATCTGCCGGGTGCCTATCTTTGCGCCGTCTTTTGGCGCAAGGATGGGAAACTACGAACCCCACTCACCTCGATCTCGTAGTTCAGGTTCCTATTCCCTGTCTGCCTCCAACTCGCTCACTACCGGCCCCATCCCACTCGCCATCGCAGCCAGCTTCATCGTCTCCTTGAACTCCGCCATCTGTTTCTCCACGCCCCTGTCCGTCTTCCTCGGCCTCACACGGAACCCCTCCCGCCGCTGAGAGCTGAAAGCTGAGAGCTAACAGCTTCGAACTGACCCTGCCCCCGTGCGGTATAGTCAAAAAGGAATGGCAACTACAGCGAACAAGCACGTCGCGGGACAGAATTCCCAGCAAGGGTTCGTCTATCTTCCTCTCATCGCCGGATGGCTCGTGCCGGGCGCGGGGCATTTTCTGCTGCGCAAATGGGGCCGCGGAGCGTTGCTGGCAGCCTCCATTGTGGGCATGTTTGCGCTGGGGCTGGCCATGAAAGGCCGCGTCTACACCGGAGCGCAAGACATTCTGGCCGTGCTGGGGATGGCGGGCGACCTGGGCAACGGGCTGCTCTACCTTGTCTGCCGGGTTCTGGGCGTGGGCGCAGACCAGGCGCAGGTAACCACCGCCGACTACGGCACCAAGTTCATTGTTGTAGCTGGCCTGCTGAACGTGATTGCCGCCGTGGACGCGCATAATCTGCGCACAGGGAGGAAGTCCTGATGCTTCACACCTCCCACTTTGCGGCTGTGTTGCTGTTCGCGCTCTTCGCTTCAGTAGTCTTCGGCATCACTCAGCGCGAAACGCCGCGGCGCATGGTTCGCTACGGAATCTACTGCTTCACGCTGTTCGTCTGCTCGGCCGTCGTGCTCAGCTGGGTAATGTTCCTGATCGCACGCTAGAGTTTACTTGCGGGCTTCACTGGCTGCGTAGAATCTTTCCTTGGCGACGATACACGAGGGCTTTGTGTCAGGGCACGACTTTACGGGCTGCGACCGAGCGTGATCCATCACAGGCACGCGGAAGTTCTGTATCAGGGCACGACTTCAGTCGTGCCGCAATCGCCGCAAAATCAATGAGGGCTTTAGAGCATTTTCGGAATACACGTAGACTTTTTAAGAGCATTGAAAGGTGGCTTTTTCTTGAGGAAAAAGCCCCTTAGCATGGTGCCTTCGGTCTACACCAATTCCGAAAATGCTATAGCCCCGGAGGTACGCTCTTTCGGCGTATTCCAACGTCTGACCCCATGAACAAGCTCTGGCACAAACAGAACAAAATGCCGCCCAAGGCCACGCTGGAGCAGAGAATCCAATGGCACAAGGAGCATCAGAAACACTGTGCCTGCCGTGAATCGCCGAAGGGCTTGCACAAATCAATCAAGCCATAGCCGCCGCGGACTCTTCCAGGATCACGGTCCCCGAGCTAGAAGCTAAGTCCGCTGCCACACCGCGGCGTCGAAGCGGTGCGCGCAGGTGTAGCCCTCGGCCAGGTAAAGATCGATGGCCTGCTGGTTGGCTTCCGTCACGGTGAGTGAGATTTCGGTGGCGCCCTGGCGCATGAAGTGGAAGGCCGCCATGGAGAGCAGCATGCGGGCCATTCCGTGGCGCCGGTAGTGCGGGTGTACGCAGACCTGTGTGATGTGGCCGCTCTCGGGGCTTACACGCGAACCCAGTATCAGGCCCACAAACTCGCGATTCGTGCGATGAACCACGACATGCGAGGCCGGCGCGGAGAAGGCGCCGCAGCCGGAATAGCGCACGATGTTGTTGAGAAAGCGCATGGAGCCGTGAACGGAGCGGTACTGATCGTTGATCAGGCTGTCGGGATGATCGCGATAAGCCTCGCAGATCAGACGGGCGGCAGGGGCAAGATCCTCGTCGCGCCAGGGACGCAGTTCAAGCTCGCCGGCCAGATCGGTGTAGGGCTGATTCCAAAGGCCCTCGAGCACCTGGACCATGAACAGCCGCCGGAAAACCTGGAACCCCGCCTCGCGAAACACCGGGGCGTGGGAACCCGAAGGGTGCACCAGCAGTTGCGACTCAATGCGGTCGATCTGAGGCGAGTTCACCAGCAACTCCAGCAGATGACGCAGCAGCATATCTTCAATTGCCCGGGCCGAGTCAGGGTCATCAGGCATGGCAAATACATCGCCGATCACGGCCTTGGTTTCTTCGTAAACGCAGAAGACATAGCCGATCACCTGGTCCGCCGCCACCGCCGCATATCCCGGCAACATGTGGTTGTCCAGATACTGCATCAGCAGCCGCGCCGAAGTCCGATAATCCCAATGCAAACGTGTATTCCAGAGTGCACCTTCAGCTTCCAGCACCGACCTCAACATCCCCGCCTCAAAGTGGCGCAGGTCAAGGATTTCGCTGGAAGTGCTCGATGCCATGCTTCTCTCCTGGTGCGGGCCGATCCTGGCCGGATGCGGCTCTAAACCGGCCCAGCCTCGCGACGAGCGGCTTTACGACAGCCTTTGAGGTCGCAATGCCCTTCCGGACACTTTGACACGAGTTGTCTCCAAGTGCAACTTGAGGTTTGATTTATCGGTCTATCGAGCTCCGACGAGGTAGACTTCAAGTCCCTGCTCTGGCCAGTTGAAGACCTCCTCATAACGGCGGCCTTCCAGGTATTCTTCCAGGGCGGCCTGGGTGTGCAGGTCAACACCCGCGCGGCCCGTCACCCGCGCAACGATCAGGTGCTGTTCGTCAGGCACCCCACTTTGCTCGTAGTTTGCTACCTCGCGATTGCGATAGAACGAGAGTCCGTACTCAATGTCCCGACGCACACGAAAGACCGCGATTGTCTCACTTTCCGGGGCAACTGTAGCCAGTTTTTCCGCCAGCGGCCGCGAGGAATAGGAGCGGTCCAACAGGTGAATCACGCGCTTGGTGGCGCTGACCTCGGGAATGCCGAAGAACGGGCCTACGCCATAAAGAAACAAAACCAGCACAACCAGCACCACGCATGTAACCAGCCGGAGCCGGGCCACGCCAAAGCCCTTGGTGACGATCAGAATGAGCAGCGTGGCGCCAAAGGCGGCCAACATGGCTGCTGCAACTGCGTGCACTGGAGGAATCTTGGCGCCATGGGCAACGAACCAGGGCAGCAACAGAACAGCCATGGTCATGACTCCGCAGAATACGGAGTGGCCCAACAGAATCCATCGGTTGAGGCCTGGTTGCCTGCGGCGAAATAGATAGTCTCCCGTGAGGATGGCGATGGGCGGAATCGAAGGCAGAATGTAGCCCGGAAGCTTAGACCGGGAGAACGAAAAAAAGACTATTGGAATGAAGGCCCACAGCACCAGAAACTCGGGGAAGGCATCGCCGGGGCGGCCGACGCAGGGAGTTGCGCTGGTGGAATGGCGCAGCCGCCACTCGGCCACGGAGGTCTGTACTCCGTCGACGAGCGCGCGTATAGCCACAACGGTCCACGGCATCATGGCCAACACCACGACCACCAGGTAGTACCAGAACGGCTGCGTGTGTTCGTAGCGATCGGTGGCAAACCGCTCGAGGTTATGCTCCAAGAAGAACTCGCGGAAGAAGGTGGGATTCTGGTGCTGCACGGCAATGAACCATGGCAGCACCATCGCGAAATAGAGCAATATTCCTGGCCACCAGAACGAGCGGCGAACGATAGTCCATTCGCGGCGCAGAACGGCAAAGGCGGCGATGATGAGAGCGGCTAGAAACGGCGCCACCGGTCCTTTGGCCAGCGTGGCCAGGCCAGTGAAGAAATAGATGTCGTAGAGCCAGAACTTTGAGCCGGTCTCGTACCAGGCGTACCAGCCGAGCAGCCCTATGGCTAGTGGCGCCGCCATCTGCATGTCAGTTGAGGCGCCGCGGGAAAAGCTGATGATGCCTACGCAGGCCACCGTGATCAAGGCTGCGTCAAGGTGCCCACCAGGACGGAATCGTCGCATATGCAGGTAGATGAGGCCGATCATGATGAAGGCAAAGGTGGTGGAGGGGAGGCGTGCACTCCAGTCGTGGACCCCGAAATCCTGAAACAGAAACATTGCCCGCCAATAGTAGAGCGCGGGCTTTTCCAGCCAGGGATGGCCGTAGAGATAGGGCGTGACACAGGCGCTCAGACGGCTCTTGAGGGTGACGGCGGAGCCAAACCGGTCCAGCATTTCGTGCGCGATCTGGGCATAGCGCGGTTCGTCGGCGCCCACCAGTCCCAGGCCGTCTCCGCCCAGCATCGGGGTAAGCCCGTAAACCAGAAAGAAGACAGTGAAGACCAGAAACACAGCCGCTTCGCGGGCGGTGGCCCAGGTAGGCTGCCGCTTTCGCCGGTGATCGGACAAGTCCGGAGCAGGTGGTTCCAGAGTAGTTTCCACTTCCAGCAATTCTCCAACGGGCGTGCGGCAGCCTGTTTCTTGCAGAACGGCATTCTTCGGCTTTGCTCAGGACGGCCCGGGGAAGCCGAACTGGCCCACACACCTTCCGCGCTCGCAAGAGACGCGAAGATGGTGCTCAAGTTTCAACAGGGACAAGGCTAACAGATTTGCCCGGAATCTCAATGAATCCTATGGCTCGTCAAAGGCTTTATGGACCACCCGGGGCGAAAGCTGCCAGCTTGTTCCGCAGTTGGGTAAGGATTTCATCGAGTGCGCGCCACAGAGGCCCTTCCAAAGTGCAACCTGCGGCATTTCCATGGCCTCCGCCGCCCAGCCGTTCAGCGATTTCGGCTACGTTCACCTTGCCCTTGCTGCGCATGCTCAGCCGGATGCGCCGCTCGGGTAGTTCGCGCAGAAACACCGCAACCTCTACGCCCGAGATGCCCACAGCCACGTTTACAAGGCCCTCGCAGTCCTCTTCGGCGGCGCAGGTGCGCACCATGTCTTGGTGCGTAACCCAGAGCCAGGCCAGGCGCCCCTCGCGCTTCAGATTTCTCAGTGCCGCACCCAGCAGCAGGACCTTTGATGTGGGGGTCGAATAGCACACCTCTCTTGCAATGGCGACGGGATCGGCCCCGGCCAGTACGAGATCCTGCGCCACTGCGAAGGTCGAGGCCCGGACGGAACCGTAGGTGAAGCCGCCAGTGTCGGTGAGCACAGTGGTATAGAGGCAGGTGGCCATCTCTGGAGAAACCGTGGCTCCAGCGGCCTTCACCAGCCTGTATACCAATTCGCCCACACTGGCCGCCCCGTGGTCGATCCAGTTCAGGTGGGCGTACGGACGGCCGCTGATGTGGTGGTCGATATTGATGGCGAAAAAACCTTCCAGACCGCGGAGACGGGCGCGTTCCAGCCCGTCACACTCCAACAGAATGGCCGCGTCGTAGGGGCCGTGGACGCGCAGCGCGTGCCGGATGCCTTCGGCTCCCGGCAACCCGCGATAGATTGTGGGAACCCCATCGGCTGTTACCAGGTCGGCGCGCTTGCCCATCTGTTCGAGCAGCATGCCCATTGCCAGTACGCTGCCCACGGCGTCACCGTCCGGACGCGAGTGCGAGCAGACCAGAAAACGTTCGCCGTTGCGCAGCACCTGTAGGATCGCGGCTATTGGGTCGGCTGAAAGAACGGAGTGGGAATCACCGGAAGAGTCCGATACTGCAGAGCCGGACGCTGCGACGCAGGCTTCCCCAGGCGTGGTGGGCGATGCACCGCGATCCGGATTCATGATGGCTCTATCCATGCGCCGTCACTCGATCGGAGCTTCCACTTCTGCAGGCGTCTTCAGTTTCGCAGACGCCGTCTGCGCGTCCTTTGCCTTGTGCCGCTTGCGCGAGCGATCCATCAGTTCTTCAATGCGTGCCTGGAAGCGGCCCGAGCGGTCGGCCAAAAAAGCCAGCTCCGGAACGTGGCGCACACCCATGCGCTCCTTCAACTCGAAGCGGATGTAGCCTTTGGCAGCCTCCAGGCCGGCGATGGTGTTTACTTCGGCCTTGGCAATGTCCTTTACCGAGCTGTCGATGGCCACATAAACTCGCGCCGACTTTCCGCCGGGGTTCAGCGCCACCTCGGTGACGTAACAGAAATCGATGCGTGGGTCGGAAAGTTCGCCCTCGATCATGGTGCTGATTTCCAGCCGCAGCGTCTCTGCCACCCGGTCCTGATGATGCTTTCGCGCTCTATGCTCTGGCATGGCTTCCTCCTCGCTCAGGTAAACCATTCAGGATAGCAGAGGCATGCGGGTCACGGGACCAATTGCGCAGGCCGTGAAACCCGTGCCCGTCATCGTATGTGGGGCCCTGGTTCTTTCCAACCCACGGAATGAGACAGAATGACTTTCACCGGAGTGCGGACCAGATGACTAGGTTTAAAACGATCATGAGGACGGCGGAGGCGGGGATTAGGAGGAGAGCTTTTTTGAGGCGGAGGGGGTCGCCGCCGGCGATGGCGCCGATGATTCTTGAGCTAACGGCGAGGCCAGCCCATCCACAGGTGATGACGAAGCCGATGGCGGTGCCGGTCATGCGGGGGAATGCGGTACCGGCGATGGCAAGAGTGGTTGGGAAGACGGGGGCCATGGAAAGGCCGGCGATGAAGACCAGGGCTGCCGCGGCGACCGGCTTGACGGTGCGGAGCATGAGGAATGTGGTGACGGCCATGGCGATGGAGGCGGCCAGGA
Organism: Occallatibacter sp.; assembly: GCA_035945795.1. Lineage (GTDB taxonomy): Bacteria > Acidobacteriota > Terriglobia > Terriglobales > Acidobacteriaceae > Telmatobacter. Next base: position 45,470 of record DASYZU010000010.1, on the reverse strand, counting down.
GGACTTGAATTGCGGGGACGCTGATGAGGATGGGCGAGACTCCGACGCGGCCGACGAGCAGGCCGAGAGCGAATCCGAGGGAAAGAATGTTGAGGGCGCGGGATTCGGGAATGCCCTGGGCGATGAGATGGCGTGGAAGCCAGTTCCACACGCCTACTTCGCAGGAGACATAGAGGAATAGGAAAGCTCCGAGGAGGAAGAGCAGGGGGCGGCCGAGGACGGAGCCGGCGTCGGCGAGGACAAAGCCCGCGCCTGCCGTGGGTGCGGGCATGCTGGTGACGACCTGCACAAGGAGCGTAACGACGGTGAGCGAGGCGACGGTGTAGCAGAGGCGGAGCCAGTTCCGCTTGAAGATGTTTGCGGAGATGAAGGGGGTGGCGAGGCCGCCGAGACCGAAGAAGAGATTGACGAGGTTGAGGGCGGTGGCGCGGTGGTCTGGGCTGACGGCGCTGACCAGCGCGTTGGCGCCAGTGACGACGATGCCGCCGCCGATGCCGAGTAGGAAGAGAAGGAATACGATGCTGCGGAAGCCTTTGGAGCGGGGTAGTGCGAAGAGGGCAACTACGATGAAGGCCAGGCCAAGGATGAGGCCTATCTTGTCGCCTTCCGAATCGAGCAGAGGACCGACGCCGACCGAAGCGATAATGAGGCCGAGCGCCTGGGAGAACGCGATAGTGCCGTTTTGCGCGGGGGTGAGGCGGAAACGGTCGGAGAGATCGGGCAGGATGGTGCCTAGCATGGCGGCGATCATTCCGTAGACGAAGATGGCGAGGGTGGCGGCGAAGATCAACACGCGGGCTGGTTCCTTTCAGGGAACGGGTTCGGGGGTCTCGGCGGTGGAGGCTTACTTTTGCAGTATGGACGCGTCCGAATTGTAATGCCTTGTGGGAAGGATGGGCCAACCGGGGCTTGAATGCAGCGAGTCAGCCCCCGCTTGCGCGGGGACAGCGAGTCAGCAAGTCAGCGGGGAAGAGTGCGTCAACTTGAAGTACATTCCCTCATGGGCTAGAGCCCGTACTCTTCAAATAACTAGTATGTGCTGGGCCTGGAGATTCCACGATAGATTGAATGAATCGGGATGCGGGGTTGATTGATGGGCGAGTTGTGGAATGACGTGAAACATGCGCTGCACATGTTCATCAAGAGTCCTGGGTTTACTGTGGCTGCGGTGTCAGCGCTGGCGCTGGGGATTGGAGCCAATACCGCCATTTTTACGGTGGTAAACGCTGTGCTGCTGAAACCGCTTACGTATCCCGACGCGGACCGGATCGTGACGCTTGAGTGGACGACGCCGCGCGGCAACGCAAATAACGAGTCGATTCCAAAATTTGAGGAGTTCCAGCGGCAGACCAGCGTCTTCAAGGACGTGGCTGCGTATGACTTTGGCGGGCCGGGCTACAACCTCACGGGTGGGCAGCCGGAGCAGGTACATGGGATCCACGTAACGGAGGGGTATTTCCGCGTATTCGGCGCACCGGTGATGTTGGGGCGCACGTTTACACCGCAGGAGGATGCGCCCAACGGCGGCAAGGTGGTGGTGCTGAGTTATGGGCTTTGGCAGCGAAAATTCGGTGGGAATCCCAACGTGATTGGCGCCGCTCTGCCGCTGGGTAACGAGCCGTATACGATTGTGGGCGTGCTGAGCAAGGACTTCTTCACCGATCCGCAGGTGGACATCTGGCTGCCGTTCCAGTTTCCCCCAAACAGCACCAACCAAGGGCACTATTTTATGGCGGCCGCCATGCTGAAGCCGGGAGTAACGCTGGCGCAGGTCAACGCGCAGTTGAAGCTGGCGGCGGCGGATTTTCATCGTCTTTACCCGGCCTCGAATCCACAGATGGGGTTTGTGGTGGAACCGCTGCGCGACACGATTGTGGGCGATGTTCGGCAACTGCTTCTGGTGCTGCTGGGCGCGGTGAGCATGGTGTTGCTGATTGCGTGCGCGAATGTTGCCAATCTGCTGCTGGTGCGGGCGACGGGTCGCAAGCGGGAGTTTGCGATTCGCGCGGCGCTAGGGGCAAGCCGGGTACGGATCGTGCGACAGTTGCTGACTGAGAGCGTGCTGCTGGCGGTGACGGGTGGAGTGGCAGGACTGGCGCTGGGCTTCGCGGGCGTGCGGGCGCTTTTGGCGATGAGTCCGCCGGGGTTGCCGCGCATTGGCGAGAAGGGCGCGGCGGTGGGCGTGGACTGGCGCGTGCTGGGCTTTACTCTGGGGGTGTCGGTGCTTACGGGAATTGTGTTTGGGCTTTTCCCGGCACTGAGCGCTTCGCGGGCGGACCTGAACTCCACGCTGAAGGAGAGCAGCAACCGTTCGGGGACAGGGTTCCGGCAGAGCAAAGCGCGGTCGCTGCTGGTGGTGAGCGAGGTTTCGCTGGCGCTGGTGCTGCTGGTGGGCTCGGCGCTGCTGATCAGAACATTTGTGGCGCTGCGCGGCGTGGACCCGGGGTTCAATCCGCACAATGTGCTGACGATGGATATGTCGTTGACCGGCGACCGCTACCAGAAGACGGCGGGCGTGGCGGAACTGGGGCACGACGGGCTGGAACGGCTGAAGGCGATTCCGGGCGTGGAGGACGCGACGTTTACATGTTGCCTGCCGCTTGCCGGTCAGTTCGGATTGCCGTTCACGATTGTGGGCAGGCCCGTGGAGAACCAGCGGGACACGCCGGGTGCAGGATGGATGAGCACAACGCCGGGGTATTACAACACGTTCAAGATTCCTATTCTGCGCGGGCGGGATTTTACGGACCAGGATACAGCGAGTTCGACGCCAGTGGTGCTGATCAACCAGGCGCTGGCGAAGCAGTACTGGCGAAAAGAGAATCCGGTAGGTCAGCAGATCGTGATCGGCCATGGAGTGGGGCCGGAGTTTGAAGAGCCTGCGCGCGTGATTATCGGCGTAGTGGGCAACACGCACGAAGGCGGGCTGGAACGCGAGCCGGGCCGGGTGATGATTGTGCCGCAGACGCAGGTGACCGACGGAATGACAGCGTTGAATGCGCGGATACTGCCGATGCGCTGGGCGATACGTACGCGCGGCGATCCGCGACAGGCGATTGCGGCTGTGACGGAGCAGTTGCGGATAGCGAGCGGCGGGTTCGCAGTGACGCGGGTGCGAACGATGGACGAGATGGTTTCGACGTCGACCGCACGGCAGAGCTTCAACATGATGCTTTTGACGATCTTTGGCGGGATTGCGCTGGTGCTGGCAGCGATTGGTATTTACGGGCTAATGGCTTACTCTGTGGCGCAGCGCACGCAGGAGATGGGGATTCGCATGGCGTTGGGAGCGGACCGCGCGGCGATTCGCAAACTCGTGGTGTTGCACGGGATGAGTCTGGCAGTGGCTGGTGTTGTGCTGGGGATAGGCGCGGCGTTTGGATTGACCCGGCTGATGGCGAGTTTGCTGTTCGGAGTGAAGACGTGGGACCCGGCGGTGTTTGTGACGGTGCCGGTGATTCTTAGCGCCGTGGCATTGATGGCGGTTTGGCTGCCAGCAACGCGGGCTTCGCGGCTGGACCCGATGCAGGCTCTGCGGGTGGAGTAGGGGCTCATTCTTTAGCGAAGGATACGCAATACATCCCTCAGGGGCTAAAGCCCAGGATCATAATTTCTGAGTTTATGTACGGGCTGAAGCCCGTGCCCTTCACTGAAGCCCCTTCCCTTCGCTGATTTCTGTACCTTCGCTTGGGCCAGTGTCTTTTATCAGATCGAGTTTTTTGTGGGCTGTTATACCCTTTCGCGCCGGTCCAGTAGACTGAGAGGGCGATGAATTGGGTGCAAGGATTTGTGCGGTCCGCGAGGGTGGCTGCGGTGGGGGCTGGGCTCGCTTTCGGGCTGGTCTTAAGTGGCTGCGGGATGCCGGGTGCGCCGTTGCCGCCGTCGCTCAAGCTGCCTGACCCGGTGATGAATCTTGCCGCCACTCGCACCGGAAACCAGGTTTTGCTGGCTTGGACCATGCCAAAAAAGAACACCGACAAGCTGCTGCTGGAGGGCAACGTGCAGGTGCGCGTGTGCCGCAGGGAAGGCGCTGCGGGCTTGTGTACTCCGGTCGGCGATCTGGAAGTGGCACCGGGAGCCGAGGGGGCTTTCAGCGAGACACTACCTTCCGCATTGGCCACAGGCACGCCGCGTGCGCTTACTTACTTTGTCGAACTCAGAAATCGTAAAGACCGATCTGCGGGCCTATCGAATGCGGCGGCAGTTTTGGCTGGAGAGGCTCCTGAGCCGGTGGCCGGGTTGGACGCTGAGGTGCGGAAAGAGGGCGTGGTGCTGCGGTGGACTCCCGTTGCACGAGAATCGGCTTCGACGGCGATCCGGCTGCAGCGGAAGCTGCTGACACCGTTGGCCACCAAGCCTGCACAGGGGCCGCTTGCCCCGCCACCCGAACCGGTGGAGCGGAGGCTGCTGGTAGAGACGAGTGAGCAGGCGGAGCGCGGACCAGATCGGGCGATGGACAAAGACATCCGCTTCGGCGAAACGTATGAGTATCGCGCCCAGCGCGTGGCCCGCGTAAAGGTAGATGGCCAGACGCTGGAGCTGGACGGGCCGCTGTCAGCGCCGGTGCGTGTGGAGGCTGCAGACGTGTTTCCTCCAGCTGTGCCCGCGGGACTAGCGGCGGTGGCGATTGCTGGGGAGAACGGCGGCGAGCCGGCGATTGATCTGAGCTGGCAACCCGACACCGAAGCCGACCTGGTGGGTTACATTGTGTATCGGCGCGAGGAGGGCGGAGATTGGCAGCGCATCTCGCCAGCGCAACCTGTGGTTGGCCCGGCCTTTCATGATGCGCATGTGCAGGCAGGCCACCGCTATATATATGCTGTTTCCGCCATCGACCAGGGCGGGCACGAGAGTGGACGGTCTGAAGAGGCGGAGGAGACCGTTCCGAATTCTTGAGTTTGAGTGATTGGCTTCCCACCTTTCGCCAGAACAAAGGCGAAAGGATGGGGCACGGGCGTTGCAAGATTATTTTTTTGCGTGAGGAGTTTTTCCGATGAAGTATTGCAGATTTTTGCTCAACAACCAGACACACTACGGCGTTGTGGAAGAACGCAACGGCGAGCTTTGGATTACCGGTCCAGCGCCGGCGCCGGAAGAGGATCTGAAGTTTCGGCTGGCCGTGGAGCAGGCCGCGGCAGAAGGCTTTGATTTTGAGCCGATGCCGCTGAGCGCGGCTAACCTGCTAGCGCCGGTGACGCCTTCGAAGATTATCTGCGTGGGACGCAACTATCGCGACCATGTAAAGGAGCTGGGGAACGAGATGCCGGCGGAGCCGCTGATTTTTTTCAAGCCGCCGTCATCGCTGCTGAAGCCGGACGGCGTGGTGCGGCTTCCTGCTGTGTCAACCCGCGTGGACTTTGAAGGCGAGCTGGCGATGGTGATCGGCCGGCGCGTGCACAAGCTGAAATCGGATGCGGATTTGCACGGCGTGATTCGCGGCTACACGCTGGCCGACGATGTGTCTGCGCGGGATTTGCAGAAGAAGGATGTGCAGTGGACGCGGGCAAAGGGATTCGACACGTTTTGTCCGATGGGACCACTGGTGAGCGATGAAGTGAACCCGATGGCGGGAGTGACGATTGAGACGCGGGTGAATGGCGAGGTGCGCCAGCATGCTTCGACGGTTGATTTCATCTTTTCGATTCCGACGCTGCTGAGTTTTATTACAGCGGCATTTACGCTGGAGCCGGGCGACGTGATTCTGACCGGGACACCGTCAGGGGTGGGGCCGCTGGCGCCCTGGGACAAGGTGGAAGTGTCGATTGCAGGGCTTGGGACACTGGGGCACACAGTGGACGCGGATACGGATTGAGCTGAAAACCAGCTCAAGATGCACCCAGAGGCGCGTTCGTGCATCCTAATAAGCGGTACACTATTTTGGTAGCGCGCCTATCGACGGGAGTCCCCTTCCCAGGAGGAATTATGGCCCAGAATCTGCTTGAACAGTTGCGCAAGTTTACCGTTGTGGTTGCCGATACTGGCGACATTGAAGCGATGGAAAAGTTTCGCCCGCAGGACGCTACCACCAACCCCTCACTGATTACGGCTGCGGCGCAGATGCCGCAGTACCAGCCGATTGTGGACGGCGTACTGATAAACGCGCGGAAGGAGCTGGGCGAAGGTGCGAGCGACCAGGCGGTGGCAAATCTCGCTTTCCAGCGGCTGGCGATTGCGTTCGGCAAGAAGATTCTGGCGATTGTTCCGGGGCGCGTTTCAACGGAAGTGGACGCGCGGTTGTCGTTTGACACTGCGGCCACCATTGAACAGGCGCACAGCATTATTGCGCAGTACGATGCGGCGGGTATTGGGCGCGATCGCATCCTGGTGAAGATTGCATCGACGTGGGAGGGCATTCGCGCTGCAGAGGTGCTGGAGAAAGAAGGCATCCACTGCAACCTGACACTGCTGTTCGGGCTGCACCAGGCGATTGCCGCGGCCGATGCGGGCGTTACGCTGGTCTCGCCGTTTGTAGGACGCATTCTGGACTGGTACAAGAAGGACACCGGCAAGGATTACCAAGGGGCCGATGATCCCGGCGTGCAGTCCGTGACCAGGGTCTACAACTACTACAAGAAGTTTGGCTACAAGACGCAGGTTATGGGCGCGAGCTTCCGTAACATCGGCGAGATTACCGAGCTGGCGGGATGCGATCTACTGACCATTTCGCCGCAACTGCTGGCCGAACTGGAAACGACTGAAGGCGAGTTGCCGCGCAAGCTGGACGCCGAAGCAGCCAAAACGCAAGTGATCCTGAAGATCGAAGTGGACAAGGAGACGTTTGACGCGATGCACGCGCAGGACCGCATGGCGACGGACAAACTGAAGGAAGGGATCGAGGGCTTCTCGGCTGCGCTGGTGAAGCTGGAGACGATGTTGGCGGCACGATTGGCGGCGCTGGAATCGCGGACGCCCGCGGCGGTTTGATGATCCGCTCCTTAAGAAATTGATCGAGCATCCCACCCTTTCGCCAGGAAAAATGCGAAAGGATGGGGCACGGCGTTGTGGTGTAACTGTTGTCTCAAACAAAAGTTGTAGGAGGGTAGCCAGCGATGGCTACCTTTTTTGTATTTAAGCAGATACCTGTTTGCGTTTGCAGTCGAGGCGGCAAACTGCTAACTAAGTTGACCCTCCCCCGCTTTGCAAACACAACAATTCGGGTAATCTCAGTGTTACAGCAGGATGAACGGGCATTGGCCGGCTTCTTCCCCATGTATGCGCAACGAGCAGCCGCCGGTGCCACAACGCACAACGGTTGTATGCGAGCAACCCATGGGAGGCGTGTATGCAGGCTCAGTCTCATCCACTCGAACACTTCTTTCAACAAGCGGTTCGCAATAGCTACGAAGGCAAGTTGGGACTCAACGATCCCGATGTGACCGCGTATGTGGCGCGGCTGCTGTGCGAGTTCTCTGAGTCAGAGAAACTCTACAGCGTGCGCGACGAGGTGGGCCGGCCCATCGAAGAGCTGACGGAAATGATGCTGGCCGCGGACCCGGTTCTCGGCACTGCGCCTTCGTTCGATGCGGAGCGCGCGGTGCGCAAGCATATCGGCGACTATGCGCTGTTCGTTGCAGGGATGTATCCGGAGGCGATGGGTTCGAGCCGCAGGTTGCGCAGGCACCAGCCGAGTCTTGGCGAGCTGATTCGCGCGGGAAAAGAAAGCTACTACATCGTGAGCCAGTTCAACCTGTTCGAGTACGAGCAGGAAGCTTCTCTGTTTGCGCGGCTTTCCGATCGGTTCGAGCGCTGCATTCTGGGGCTGACGCTGGTGCGCGAGGAGTTGGGGCCGCGCAAGGCGCCGATGCTGCCGCCGACGGTGAACTGACGTGGCCGTTTCGGCATGAATGAGGGCTGTGATTTCCCCTTCTTTCCGCAAAATACGCGGAAAGGATGGGGCACCCGGGGTGGTTTCATGTGCGGTTGAATATCGTAGTGCCCACAGGTCTCAAAATCGAGACCTGGGCACCAGTAATTAATTCGCAGCAAACTGTCGAATCAACTTACTCTGACCAAACTGCAAGCACGTTTCCTAAACCATCAGAAAAGTGGAAGCGGCGGCCGCCGGGAAACTCGAAGGTGGGTACGACGATGGCGCCGCCGGCGGCGACGATCGCGGTTTCAGTGGCCTTCAAGTCAGCTGAGTACAGCACGACCAGTGGCGCGTAATTCGGCTGCGCCTGTCCTGGCTCTCCGTGCCTAAATCCCAGTGCGAGCCCTGTAACTGCCGCGCTCGAGTCAATGTAAGCCGGGCCCCAGTCCTTGAATGTCCAGCCAAAGACGGCGGTGTAGAACGCTTTGGTGCGTTCAATATTGGTGGTTGCGAACTCGACGTAATTGATCTTGTGGTGCTGCCCTGGACTGCTCATGCTTCTCTCCTGTGCCTCGTGCTGTCTGGAATCGAAGCAGCGCGTGCAAACTCGCTAATTGCAGATACCTTAGCAGAGTCTCCTTCGGCGGTGTCATCGAAGGGCCTGGATTCGGGGGGGCAGTACTCGAAAACTTCAATGCCCGAATGCGTCAACGCCCAGACGTATCGTGCCCGAGTTGAAGCGCGAAGCCGCCGGTGATGGAGCGGCCGGGCATGGCGACGCCGGTGATTTCCTGGTAGCCGGTGTTGCTGAGATTGCTGAGGCGGAGATAGGGGCGAATTCTTCCCGAGTCATGCGTGAACGAAGCGCTCCAGACGGGGTAGACGGTTTGCTGGTAGCGCTGGGTAAGCTGCACCGTGTTGCTGATTGCGAAGGCGTGGCCCAAGGCGACAGTCCAGGCGGCATGAATGTTTTCGACGGGGTAGTTGAAGACATACTCGGACTGGAGGCCATTGAGGGCACCCTGCGCGCCGTCGAGTCCGGTCCAGGAAATGCGCACTGTTTGCGACTTGGCAGGAACCCATGCGAGCGTGGATTCGACGCCGGCAAAATGAAGGCCGCTTAGATTTACGGCCTGCCATTTCGCAGTTGAGTTGGCGCGCACATAATCGATGGCATTGTGCTGGCGCGAGTAGAAGCCGGTGACGGAGAGCGAGAGATGGGTGGAAGGCACCCAGTCTGCGCCGCAGTCGCCAGACCAGGCCGACTCGGGCTTGAGGTTTGGATTACCGATGGTGGTGGGGTCGGAGTAGTAGAGGTCGGTGTAGGTGGGAATTCTGAAACCGTAGCCGCCGCTGGCGCGCAGCTTCAAATCATTCGTGACGCGCAGACTGCCAGAGAGTTGAGGAGCGAAGGCTGCTTGTGCGCCGCCGGAGAAGATTTCTTCGCGTGCGCCAGCGGAAAGATTCCAACGCTTCTTTGCCGGGCGCAGATCGAGGTCGATGTAACCCGCGCCGCGATTGCGGGCATGCAGGCCGAGGTTGTTGCTGTGGATGCTATCGCCATCGGCTTCAAGGCCGAAGAGTAGCAGCGATGGGGTGGCGATGGGGATCGTGTGGCGCAGGGATGCTTGCCATGAGCTGTCCTTGTGATTGTTCTCGTAGACGGAGGGATTGTTGCGCAGGAGGATGAATTCGTCGGTATGGCGGCGATAGCCAAAAGCAGCTACGGTGCGGCTGCCCAACTCCTGGCGCATGGAGGCGAACCAGCCCTTGGTGCGCTCCCACGAGTTGTACGGACCGTAAAACTGATTTGCGCCGAAAGAGCGGTCGCTGGAGGCGAAGAGGAGGTCGGTGATGCCGAGGCGCGAACCGAGCCAGTTTTCGGCGGAGGCATCTTCGTTGCGGTAGTCGCGATCGGTCATGAAGCCGGTGGAGAAGTTGCGGCTGGCAGTTGCGCGGCCACTCCAACGGCCTCGCGTTGCGCCGGCAAGCATGGACTCCTCGTTCGACTCGAAGCTGCCTTCAGCGGCGCGGAGCAGGAGCGACGCGTGGTCAGGCGCAGCAGTGAGGAAGTCAACAACACCCGAGAGTGCGTCAACACCGTGCAACGTGGAGCCCGCGCCTTCGAGAACCTGGATGGAGTCCATGGCTTCAAGGGGGACGGGGAGGTCAAGATTGTGGTGCGAGGTCTGGCTGTCGTTGATGCGGAAGCCATTGAGTAAAATGAGTGTTTGCTCGAAGCTGCCGCCGCGCAGGACAAGATCGGATTGTGCTCCGCCAGCGCCGCGCTGCTCAAGAAAGATGGAGGAGTCCTGGCGGAGGAAATCAAGCGGAGTTTCTGCGGCTAGCCTTTTGTCTTTCAGGGGCAGCACTACGACGGAACGGGGCGACTCGGCGAGGGGGACGGGCGCGGCTGTGCCGAGCACCACCATGGTTTCAGAGCGTGTGGGAATTGCGGTGGACGGCGGAGCAGATGCGCTTTGGGCGGGGGCTGATTGCAGACAGGCTGCGAGGAGGAGACCGGCTGCGCTACGAGCGAGATTGGAAGAAGACATAGGCTGGTATTCTCCCTAATCTTCGCCGCCAAACGATTGATCTTCAAGGAAGATTTGATATTGTCTTGAATAGTTTAGGTGGTAAACCATTAGAATGGTTCAATGCGCATCGATGCATTTCTACATGAGAGCCCCATGTTTGCGGTGAACCGGGCGGCAAGGCGGTTTGAGGCGCTGACGACGCGAGTTCTGGCGGCGGACAGCCTTGGATTTCTGGAGGGGCTGGTGCTAGCGGCGATGTTTTTTGAATCGCCGCGGCTGATTAAGCCGTCGCAACTGGCGGAGACGTTTGGAACTACGCGGGGTAATGTGAGCCATTGCGTTTCGTCGCTGGAGGCCAAGGGGTTGTTGCAGAGGAAGATCGATCCGGAGGATGCGCGGGCCTATCTGCTGACGTTGAAGCCTCAGGGGAAGAGGTGCGCGCTGCGCGTAATTGGCGCATTCGACAAGTTGCAGAAGGAGTTTGAGGAGGAGATTGGGAAGACAGCCTTGAGCGATATGCTCAAGGCTATCAGGAAGCTTGAGGTTATGTTTGCGGCGCGGTGAAGGCAGGTTGCTAGTTCGCTGACGACAGGATTTCGCACGATGCAATGGAGTATGGTGGTATTCCACCCTAGGCGCAAAAACAAAGGCGCGCCGAAGGTGGGGCACCCAGCTTTTGTGAAACAACAAGCGGTCAGAGACCTAGTTCAGCCTCATCCAATTGCGGAGGAACAACTGCAAAAGCAACGGCAGTCCCTACCACGGCGGACAGTCATTCGATTGCGCAGGCCCAAAGTGCGCGGCCCGCTTCGCTCAAGATGGCAGCCTCAGTGATTTCAGGATGACTGCTTTATTGTGATTCGAGCTTTCTGATACCGAATCAACGACAGAGTCTCTACAGGATGTAGCGAGAGAGATCCTGGTCTTTGACGATGGATGCGACCATCTGTTTTACATAGGCGTCGTTGATCAGGAAAACTTTCTCGGGGCCAGAGGCGGTCATGCGCTCCTGATAGGGAAGCGGGGTGCTTGACTCGTTCTTGATGGTTTCGGAGAGCGCGGCGGCGGCTTCATCATCGGGTGCGCGGCGGGCCACGTCGGGAGCGAGGAAGCTGACGTCTTCAAGGACGCGCTCCATGATGGTGTGAAGGCGGCGGGCTCCGATGTTCTCAGTCTGTTCATTCACTTTGAAGGCGAACTCGGCCATCTCGCGCAGGGCTTCGGGAGCGAACTCCAGACGTACGCCTTCAGTCTCAAGCAGTGCTGAGTATTGCTTGGTGAGCGAGGCCTTGGGCTCGGTGAGAATGCGGAGGAAGTCGTCGACGGTGAGCGATTGCAGTTCGACGCGAATGGGGAAGCGGCCCTGCAGTTCAGGTATCAGGTCGCTGGGCTTGGAGACGTGGAATGCGCCGGCGGCGATGAAGAGAATGTGATCGGTGCGCACCATGCCGTAGCGCGTGTTGACGGTGGTTCCTTCGACAATGGGGAGGATGTCGCGTTGCACGCCTTCGCGCGAGACGTCGGGCCCGTGGCCACCTTCGCGGCCGGCGATCTTGTCGATTTCATCGAGGAAGATGATGCCGTTGGATTCGACGCGCTCGACGGCAGCGCGGTTGACTGCGTCCATGTCGATGAGGCGGCCTTCTTCTTCCTGGACCAGGTAGTCGAAGGCGTCTCCGACTTTCATTTTGCGTTTCTTTGAGCTGCCGCCGAAGATGTTGGGGAGCATGTCCTTGAGGTTCATCTCCATGTCCTCAAGGTTCTGGTTACTGATGATGCCGAATTGCGGCGTGCCGCGCTCGCGGACGTCGAGTTCTACCATGCGGTCGTCGAGCTTGCCCTCGCGGAATTGCTGGCGGAGCTTTTCGCGGGAGCGCTGGTGGCTTTCAGTGCCGGGCAGGCTGAGTTGGCCTTCCTGCGGATTCGGGGCGGCCGGCGGAGGTGGGAGGAGCACGTCGAGCAGGCGCTCTTCAGCGTTCATCTCGGCGCGGTCTTCGACCTCTTCGAGGCGCTCTTCGCGGACCATGTCGATGGCGATCTCGACCAGGTCGCGAATCATGGATTCGACATCGCGGCCTACGTAGCCGACCTCAGTGAACTTGGAGGCTTCGACCTTGAGGAATGGCGAGTTGGTTAGCTTGGCGAGGCGGCGCGCGATTTCAGTTTTGCCGACACCGGTGGGCCCGATCATGATGATGTTCTTGGGCATGATGTCGTCGGCGATGTCGGGAGGAAGCTTCTGACGGCGCTGACGATTGCGGAGAGCGATGGCGACGGCGCGCTTGGCGGCCTTCTGGCCGACCACATGTTTGTCGAGCTCGGTGACGATTTCGCGCGGCGTGAGTTCGTCGAGCGAGAGGTCCTGTTCTTCTGCGGATGCTGGAAGGTAGATGGCCATGAATGCAAGGGGCAGGCGGAAAGTTCCCGCTAACCTTTCAACTCCTCGATGGTGACGTGATCGTTGGTGTAGATGCAGATTTCGCCGGCGATTTTCATGGCCTTTTCGGCGATTTCGCGGGCGGAGAGGTCAGTGTTTTCCATGAGGGCGCGGGCAGCGGCTGTGGCATAGCTGCCACCGGAACCGATGGCGGCCAGTGGCTCGTCAGGATCAATCACGTCTCCTGATCCGGAGATGAGGAAGGTCTGGCCGACGTCGGCTACCAAGAGCAGAGCCTCAAGATTGCGGAGCATTTTGTCGGTGCGCCAATCCTTGGCGAGCTCGACTGCGGCACGGTTGAGGTTGCCGGCGTACTGCTCGAGTTTGGACTCGAAGCGCGAAAAAAGGGAGAAGGCGTCGGCGGTGGAACCGGCGAATCCGGCGAGAATCTTGTCCTGATAGAGGCGCCGGATTTTTTTTGCCGAGTGTTTGAGCACGTGGTCGCCCAGAGTGACCTGGCCGTCTGCGGCCATGACCACCTGGCCGTTGCGGCGGACGCAAATGACGGTGGTGGAGCGAATCCGGGCATGTTGAGTCGCGGTCATACTGTCGTCCGAAAGCAAGGAAAAACCTCCGCAAACAGGCGTCCGGTGGCCGGAATTGCTGCCTGATGCAACCTTGAGTATAGGTCATTTGCGCGGTCTTTCATCTGTTCCGCAGAGAACCTGGAGCGGACGGTAGCGCCGGGTGGCGATGGCGAATTGGGGTTTGTGGCTTGCCACCTTTTTGCCAGGAAGAAGGCAAAAGGATCGGGCACGGGGGCTTTGGTGCTTATAGGATTTCGGCGTCGTGCCGATTCCCGTCTTGAATTCGGGCAAGGCGATCGAGGATACGCGATTCACCCCGCCGGATGGGGCGGTGATCCTTCTGCGTTATCCTTAATTGGGACACTAGGGGTGGAGTCCCACCTCAAATGAACTTCCTCACCGCATTCAACTGGGAGATTTTAGCAGGACTGGCCTCGATTACGGCGCTTGCCGGGGTTGCTCTCTGGCTGGTGCTGCGAAAGCGTCCTGCGGCCGAAGAACTGGAGCGCATGCGGCGCCGGTTTCTGGTGCAATCGGGACGGCTTGTGGACGGGATGCTGCTCGACATTTGCGATATTGAGGCCGAGGACGGGCGCGCGCTGACCATGCTCCTGTACCACTACCGGATTGCGGGCGTGGATTACGAGTGCTCACAGGACATTACGGATATGGGCGAGGTGGTGGATGCGGCCCAGGTGCGGGCGGGGTTTCCGTGCTCGGTGCGCTATCAGCCCGGCAATGCACAAAACAGCATTGTGGTGGCTGAAGAGTGGACCGGTTTGCGCGCGGAGCTTCCGGTGCTGCCCTCTTACGACGATCCCGACCCGATTGATCTGAGCCATCTGCGGCCTGGGCGGGGCTGAGGGGGATTGGCGGGGGATACCCCCCCCCGGTTACACTGACATTATGCATGTCCACGCGGCGCCGTCGGGTCCGGGCGCAAAAAGGACGACATCTGTACTGCGATTTTCGCTGGCCGCTACGCTTGTGTATGTAGTGGTTACGTTCATCGCCGGTCTGCGCGCGCACTCGCTGGCGCTGCTGTCAGAATCCGGCCACAACGTGTCAGACTTTCTGGCGCTGCTGCTGAGTTTTGCGGCGGTTTACTTTCAGTCCCGCCCCGCCGATCACTCGAAAACCTTCGGCTACCAGAGGGCCGGGGTGCTTGCAGCTTTCATTAATGCGGCTACGCTGATTCTGATCGCGCTGTGGATTGCAGTTGAGGCTGTTCACCGGCTTTCAAGTCCAGTGACCGTGCAGCCCAGATTGATGATGATTGTGGCGGCCGCTGGCGTAGTGATGAACGGCGTGATTGCCGCGCTGCTGTGGGGAGTGGCACGCGATGTGAACCTGCGCTCGGCCTTCATTCACATGGCTGGCGATACGCTTTCGACAGCCGCGGTAATTGCCGGAGGTGCGGGGATTCTGCTGACGGGACGGAACTGGATCGATCCGGCGCTGTCGCTGCTGATCGCCGCGTTGATTCTTTGGTCGAGCATCGGCATTGTTCGCGAGACGCTCAACATTCTGCTTGAAGGCACACCGCGCGGCATCTCGCTGGCTCAGATTCGTACAGGAATGGAAGAGGTTGAGGGCGTTATCGACGTCCACGACCTTCACGTATGGAGTCTCGGGTCGCAGTCCAGCGCGATGGCCTGCCACGTGACCATCGCGGACATTCCTCCATCAGAGAGCGCGTGCATCCTGGTGAAGCTGAATCATGTACTCAAGGACCACTTTCACATCAGTCATACCACCATCCAATTCGAGCACATTTGCTGTGAAGAGGTGGAGGGCTGCGTGGTGCCACCTGAAGAGATGACCGGCGGCCAGCACCATCACGGGCACGTGCACTAGGCTAGCCGTTGAACGAGGTTGGGATTTTATCCGTGAAGCCGAAGAAGGAAATTCGGACTACAGTCGCACCGCAGGGGCTATTGGTTCCTGCAAAAGAAATGTTCTTGCACCGTCCCTACGGGACTCCGTAGTGGAATCGCGAAATGCCGTTTCCCCACGCTGAAGCGCGGGGCTAACATACTTCGCGCCTCTGACGCGGCTGCCAGGACATTACTTATGCAGTGTTCAATAAAGCCCGCGTCGATATTGCAGTATTTGCGGTACGCGACCAAGAGGGTACACCGGTCGTGCCCTGACACTTCTTGCCGCACCGAATGAGTTTTTCCGCAGCCTATTAAGCCCGTATCCTTCAAAGGGGACAAGTGTTTCGCAGCCTGTGGAGCTGCTTTGAGGAGGTCGTTTGGTTCGTGCACGCGCTACCCTTGCGATTATCGGTCTTGCGCTTTCGTGTTCAATGCCCGCGCTTGCCGGGCCGCAGCCTCAAACGAACCAGACGGGCGCGGCGGCGAATTCCCAGACTGTCGCCCCGGCCAAACTTGAATTGCTCTCCGGCGAGTACACCGATCCTACGGAGCCCGACATATCGCTCAGCTTTTATGTGCAGGACGGCAAGTTGTTTGTGGAGTCAGACCACAGCGTTCCCAGGGAGCTGAAGCCGGTTTCGGCTCTGGAATTCGGCTTTGAAGATTCGAAGACGTTCTTCCGTTTCACTCTGAGTGCCGATGGGCGCGGAGAGATGCTGACTTTTCCAACCGGTCCTCAGGCGCCTGCCTACCACCGTACTGGTGACGCGGTTCATCGCATCTTTCACGATTACCGGCGGACTGAGGTGATGATTCCCATGCGCGACGGCGTGAAGCTGCATGCAGTGATTCTGAAGCCGGCTGACATTGCGGCGCCACTGCCCTTCCTGATCCAGCGCACACCATACGGCGTGGATGGAACCGATCGAGCTTCGTTCTTCGCCAGCCGTCCGGAACTGGCCCGCGACGGCTACATCTATGTTTGCGAGGACATTCGCGGACGCTACAGGAGCGAAGGGCGGTTTGTAATGAGCCGACCGCTTGCCGACCATCACGATCCCAATGCCATTGACGAGAGCACCGACGCGTACGACACCATTACCTGGCTGCTCACGGACGTATCGGGCAACAACGGGCGCGCGGGATTTGTGGGCACGAGCTATCCTGGCTTCCTGGCGATGATGGCGGGCATCGATCCGCACCCCGCGGTGAAGGCCATTTCACCGCAGGCGCCGATGATCGATGTGTGGATGGGCGACGATTTCTTTCACAACGGAGCGTTTCGCCAGAGTTACGGGTATGACTATGTGCTCTCGATGGAGTCGAGCAAGGAGGAGACGGGAGTGAGCTACGGCAGAGACAAGGACGGAAAGCCTGTTGACGGGTACGACTACTTTCTCCGGCGCGGCTCCTTTGCCGAGGATGTGAAGGAATCAGGGTCGAAAGTTCTGCCTACGTGGAAGCTGTTCCTCGACCACCCTGCGTATGACAGCTACTGGAGTTCGCGCGGAGTGGAGCGCTCGCTGAGCGCGGTAACGGTGCCTACGCTGAGCGTTGGCGGGTATTACGACCAGGAAGACATGTATGGGCCGCAGGAGGAATACGCCAAGCTGGAACCGCACGACGCGGGACATGACAATTTTCTCGTGCTGGGGCCGTGGCGTCATGGGTACTGGAATAGTTCGACACGCCATCTTGGCAATCTGAATTATGGCGAACCCATCGGCACGGAGTTTCGCGCGCGAATCGAGGCGAAGTTTTTCGCACACTACCTGAAGGACGAGTCGGGTTTCGACCTGGAAGATACGGCGAGCTTTGAGACTGGCTCGAATACATGGAAGTACTACAGCAGCTTTCCGCCGCGGCCATCGAGGCCGACCAGTTTGTATTTGCAGGGCGACGGCTTGCTGAGTTGGAGCGGGTCGACGGTGGAGGCTACAACCAGCTACGTGAGCGACCCCACTGATCCGATTCCGTATCGACATCGGCCCATCCAGCCTACATATTCGAGCGGATCGCAATGGTTCAACTGGCTCACCGAAGATCAGCGTTTTGTGTCGGGGCGGAAGGACGTAGCGGTGTGGAAGTTGCCGGTGCTCAAAACGGACCTGACGATTACCGGCGAGGTGGTTGCCGACATCTACGCCGCGACCACCGGCACGGACAACGACATGGTAGTGAAGCTGATCGATCAGTATCCAGACGACGACCCGGACGCGAAGATGCGCGGCTATCAATTGATGACGAATGCGGAGATTTTTCGCGGGCGTTATCTGGACAGTTTTGAAAAGGCCACGGCGCTGGGGGCGGGGACGATTCGCGAATACAAGTTCTCGCTGCACGATGTGGACCACGTCTTCAAGGCCGGACACACGGTGATGGTGGAGATTCAGAGCACATGGTTCCCGCTGTACGACCGCAACCCGCAGACATTTGTGGCGAACATCATGAAGGCGAAGGCGAGGGATTACAAGGCGGCAACTATCACGATTTACTCGGGGCCGGGGCATGAGTCGAATGTGCGGGTGCCGGTAATGAACCCGTGAGGGCGGGGCAAATGTTCTTGAGCTGTGGGTAAGCTTGGAGGACCATTCCCTCAGGGGCTAAAGCCCGCGTTCATTTTGCCGGATTTACATACGTGCTGAAGCCCGTACCCTTCAAACCAACCCACGGCCTGTTCTTGAGCCTTGCTTCGCGCTAAAATAGAAGAGAAGTGATTCTCCGCGAACCCATTCCGGCCCTGCTCTAGCGGCTCCCGCCGCCGATACCTGTTCTTCGCCTATTTTTCCCTTCACAACTTACTACTCCAAGAAACCAAGGCCCGGAGGGCGCACATGATCGATCGTTTGGAACATATGGAGCAGCGGTACAACGAACTGCAGGGGCAGTTCTCGCTGCCCGAGATCATTAACGACCACGAAAAGTATCAGAAGACCGCAAAGCAACTGCGCGAGATCGAGACTCCGGTGGAGAAGTATCGCGAGCTGAAGCAGGTGCAGCAAGGGCTGGCCGAGGCGCGGGCGATGCTGGTTGAGAGCGACGCCGAGATCCGTGCGATGGCCGAGGAGGAGATTGCTGCGCTTGCGCCGCGCGAGACGGCCCTGGAAGAAGAGCTGAAGGTGATGCTGCTGCCGAAGGATCCGAATGACGAGAAGAACGTGATTCTGGAAATTCGCGCAGGGACGGGCGGCGACGAGGCTTCGCTGTTTGCAGCCGAAATTTTCCGCATGTACACGCGGTTTGCCGAGCAGCATCGCTGGAAGATTGAGCTGCTTTCGGTTTCCGAGTCGGGCGTGGGCGGTTACAAGGAAGTGATTGCGATCATCGAAGGCGAACGGGTTTACTCGCAGATGAAGTGGGAGAGCGGGGTGCATCGCGTGCAGCGGGTTCCGGCTACGGAGACGCAGGGGCGCGTGCACACATCGGCGGTGACGGTGGCGGTGCTGCCGGAGGCCGAGGATGTGGACATCAAGATCGAGGCGAAGGATATTCGCATCGATACGTTCTGCTCGTCGGGACCGGGCGGGCAGTCGGTGAATACAACTTACTCGGCGGTGCGCATTACGCACATTCCAACCAACACGGTGGTGAGTTGCCAGGATGAGAAATCGCAGATCAAGAACCGCGAGAAGGGCATGCGCGTGTTGCGGTCGCGGCTTTACGAGCAGGAGATGGAGCGGCAGAATGCCGAACTGGCCAAGGAGCGCAAGCAGCAGGTAGGTACAGGCGATAGAAGCGAGAAGATTCGGACGTATAACTTTCCGCAGAACCGGCTGACCGATCACCGCATCGGGCTGACGCTGCACCAGCTGGACCTGGTGATGGAAGGCCGCTTGCAGCCGATTGTGGATGCGCTGATTGCACACTACCAGGCCGAGCAGTTGAAGGCCGACAGCCAGGCTGCGTGACGTTGTGACCCTTCAGAACTGGGTTCAGAACGGCGAGGCGCGGCTGCGCGGCGGACCACATCCGGAGCGGGCACGGCGCGACGCCGAAGTGCTGCTGCTGCACATGATTCATCGCGACCGCGCCTTCCTGATTGCGCACCAGAATGAAATTCTGCCTGCCGAAGGCGCCGTCCGCTATTACGCGCTGATCGAGCGGCGGATGGCGGGGGAGCCGGTTCAATACATCACCGGGGAGACGGAGTTTTACGGGCTGCCGTTCAAGGTGACGAGGGATGTGCTGATTCCGCGGCCGGAGACGGAGCACCTGGTAGAGAAGGTTCTTTCGCTCGCCGCGAATTTTGAAAAGCTGCGGATTGCGGACGTGGGAACAGGCTCAGGCGCGATTGCTGTTGCGCTGTCTCACAAGCTGGCGGCTGCGCAGATTACGGCGATTGACATCTCAGCGGCGGCATTGGCGATTGCGCACGGCAACGCGGAGCTTAACGGCGTGGCGGAGCGAATTCGTTTTCTGCAAGGGGATCTGCTTGCGTCGGTTGCGGGGGAGGAGTTTGAGATTGTCGTTTCCAATCCACCTTATGTGGCTGAGAGCGACCGCGAATCGCTGGCTGTGGAGGTGCGCGATTACGAGCCTGCGATGGCGCTGTTTGCCGGCAGGGGTCTCGACATCTATCGACGGTTGATTCCAAGTGCTCGGGATTTGCTTGCGCCCAGCGGCTATCTGGCATTGGAGATCGGATACGGACAGGACTCGGCGATCTCTCGACTGCTGGCGGAGGCCAGCTTCGAGGAGGTCGAGTTCACTGGAGATCTGCAGGGAATTCCGCGCGTGGCTTCAGGCAGGCGGATGTGAAGGACTGATTTGTGATCGATATGAGTTTGCTGAAATAGTTGTGGATCAGCCCTGCTGAAAGTGAAGTCTCAACAGGGCCGGATCCACGAGCAGCGACGGCCGCTTGGTTCTTTCAAGTCCTAGCGGCTCTCATCCTTTTCAGCGAGTAGATCGCCCAGCTGATCCAAACGGCGTTCCCACATAGAGCGGCGATCGCGGATCCATTGTTCCGCAGCCGAGAGGCCGACGGGGTCAATGCGACAAGTACGCACCCGGCCAATCTTTTCGGATACCACCAGCCCGCTTTCTTCCAACACCTGCAGATGTTGAACGACAGCGGCCAGAGTGATGTCGAATGGCTCCGCCAAACGTGAGACCGACACGGGCCCGTGGCTGAGCTTCTCCATAATCGCCCGGCGCATGGGATCGCCAAGGGCGTGGAAGACAAGGTCGATATCCGGTTTTTTCTTATGCATGGGTGAGCGCCTTCCAACGCAGTTCTCCGCTAGCTCGCAACTTCCTTTGTCAGCTTGTCTAGAAGTTTGCGCCATCCTGCTTCGCGCATTTCGGGGCCATCGGCGCCTTCGAGGAACGTGCTCTGAAATGTGAGGATCAGGTCGGTGCCATTTTCCGACGGCAGGAGTTCGACGGTACCCAGAGATACCGAGAAACACTTGCCTTCCAGGGCCATGGTGGAGGTGAAAACGATACGGCGATTGGGAACGATGTTCTGATAGGTGTTGTCGTTTGTGAGAGTGAGGCCGGTCAGCGGAGTGCCCTCTTTGAAACGAGAGGTGTAGTATTCCCTGCCTCCCACGCGAAAATCGAGGTCATAGGTCTCGACGTCGTGGTGTTCGCCCTGAGCAAACCAGCGGCGCTTTTTGGCGGGGTCGGCGAAAGCGGAGAATACGCGCTCAGGGGTGGCGGGGTAGCTGCGTTCGAGGACGAACGTGCTGTGGATTACGGACTGTTCTTCCATTGTCTTCCCTCCTTCAGGGGAATGGTTAAGCATTGACTTGAGTATTATTCGGTTCGGAATAATTGTCAAGTTAAAACTTAAGTATTTTTTATGGAGTTTTTGGATTGGCTCGACCGGCGGGACTGTAGAGGCCGTGATGAGCTATGGGTGGACGGGCTGAATTTTCACGAGGCTCGACCGCTTTTGTTCAATTCACGATAGAAGCCCAAGTCCTTGCCGGACAGGCTCTTGGCGATGTAGGCGATCTGGCCGTAGTGCAGGCCGAAGTGTTCGACCACCTGGTATACGGCGTCGAGTCCATGGACGTGGTAGCCCTGGATCTCGAAGGGAGCGAGTAACTCGTCCAGGGTGAGCCGGTCGAGGATTTTTGCGGCTTCAGTTAGGGTGGCGCCCAGGCGATCGAGAAGCTCGGCTGCCATAAGGCCTCCGACTGCCGAGAATTCGGCGGGACGGTCGCGCTTGTCTTGGTCGCGGTTGAACGAGGCTACGAGCCACTGCGTGACGTTGCCGTTGAGATGCAGGATTATGTTGCCGACGCTGTTACTGGCTTTGTTGGGGCGCCACCAGACCTGCTCGACGGTCATGGGTTCCACGCATGCTTTGAGGCGCGGCCAGTATTGGTTTAGTAGCTTGTTGCGTGAGAAGGCGAGGAAGAGCTTGGCTAGCTCGGGGTCTGCTGCTGTCATGGTGCACCTCCTAGTGGCTGACGTCTCAGAAATTCGATGCATTTTCCTGAGGCTTGGTCTCATGACTTTCGCGTGCGAAATGCAGGTCCTTCGACTCCCTTCGCTCCGCAACGGTCGCTCAGGATGACAGCTTTTATGAGAAGAACTTGAGCGACGGAACACTAAGGTTGGATCGCTATTTCTCCGGTTTTGACGTTTAGCTGCCATGGCTGGGGCGGCTGCAGATGCATTGTGCCGGCGTGCATATCGAGCGGCATCCAGAGGTAGCGTGAGTCCCATAACTCCTGGGGTTTCCAGATGTCGCCCATGAAGATTACTGTTGTCTTCTTTGAGCCGGCGATTTTCACCAGCATGGTCGATTGCGAGTCGTAGTTGTTGGCTTCGGGAGGAGCGAGGTTGATGAATTCAGTCCATGGGCCGGCGAGCGAAGGGGCGGTGGCATAGACGTTGGGGTTGGGGCGCCAGCCGGTCATGTGCGATCCGATGACATAGTAGAGGGCGCCGTAGTGGACGAGCGCGCCGCCTTCGAGCGGAGCCTGAATGAAGGCGGTCTTCTCTACGCTCATGAAATCGTTGGACAACTTGGCGATGAAGAAGCCTTTAGTCGGCCTGGACTCGAAGATGAGATAGGCGGAGCCGTCGTCTACGAACTGGCCGATGTCGCGGCTCTCCTGGTCGAGGGGACGAAAGCTCTTGACGTAACGATAGTCGCCGTCGATGCGATCGCTGACTGCGACCATTACACGGGCAACCTTGTAGCGCGCGTCGTCGAGGTGGGCGTAGAGGACAAATTTGCCAGTGCGCGGGTTGGCGAAGACTTTAGGCCTCTCCAGCACCCAATGCGGACCGAGATGCTCGGGGTCGGCGAGCGCTACGACCTGGCGGCGAAACCTCCAGTGAATAAGATCCTTCGAAGAGTAGCAGGCGACGTAGCGCTTGTCGGGATCGTTGGATTGCGTGCGATCTTCGCCGAACCAAAAGTAGGTGCCGTGCCAGAGAGTGATGCCGCCGCCGTGTGCCTGGATGCGCTGACCGCGGTTGTCGAGCCATGGTTCGCCGGGCTTGACGATTGGGGGCGCGGCTAAGAGGGCGGTGGAGGCAAAGCGGAGGAGCAGGATGCTCGCTAGCAAGAATGAAATCCTCCTCATAACAACCCTCTTTGCCGACCGGCAGTTGCAGAGTCCGCGGTAATCGCGTTTTCTCTTTCGCTTGAATGTAGGCATCGTGCGATCCCACGCTAGCCGCAAAAACAAATACGCGGTGCCCAGAGGGCGCCCAGGTGGGGCGCCCGGAGATCTGTTGATGCTCAAATCGAATGCGGGCTAGATTAGTTCGAAGCCGGCGAACCAGTAGGCGATTTCGAAGGCGGCGGTGTCTTCGGCGTCGGAGCCGTGGATAGCGTTCTCCTGGATGGAGGCGGCGAACTGCTTGCGGATGGTTCCCGGCTCGGCGTTTGCGGGATTGGTTGCACCCATGAGCTTGCGCAGGTCGGCGATGGCGTTGTCCTTTTCAAGAACCATAAGAACCAGCGGGCCCGATGACATGAAGTTGCAGAGCGCCTCGAAGAAGGGCTTGCTCTCGTGGACGGCATAAAAGCCTTTGGCCTGTCTGGTGGAGATGGTCTGCTCTTTGATGGCGACGATGCGGAAGCCGGCCTTTTCGATTTCGGCGAGAATGGCGCCAGTGTGACCACTGCGGACGGCGTCGGGCTTGACGATGCTAAAGGTACGTTGCGGCAATGGGTTGTGCTCCTGTGGGAATTGCTTCTGAATTCTATTGTAACTACCGCGTTGTGCGGAGCGCAGTTCGGCTCGGAAATCTTAAGTGGGACAGTTCGAGGAGGCAGTCCCTCAGAGGCTAAAGCCCACGGTTGTTTTGGCGAGCATATGTACGGGTTAAAGCCCGTACTCTTCAAACTGCACCGTATCCGGGATCTGGTACAGTTTCCGCATGTTTCCTTTCGCCTTCGCTCGTAGCCAATTTATCGTCGCCCTTATTGCTATTCTGGCCGCCATACCTGTGCTGTGCCAGGTGGCCGCCCCTGCCGCTACGGCGCCCGCGCCTGAGTTGCGGGTTTTCGATGCCTCGCTGGTGGATAAGACGGTGGATCCCTGCGAAGACTTCTATCGCTACAGTTGCAACGGATGGTTCAAGCGCAATCCACTGCCCGCAGACCAGGCTGCCTACGGGCGGTTTACGGAGCTGGCTGAGCTGAACAGGCTGCATTTAAAGCAGATTCTGGAAGCCGCAGCCGTGCCTACGGCCACTCGCAGCCTAAACGAACAGAAGATTGGCGACGAGTACGCGAGCTGCATGGATACAGCGACGGTGAACAAGCTGGGTATTGCGCCGCTGCAACCGGAGTTGGACCGGATTGCCGCGCTTGGATCAGGGGCGGCGCTGCCGGCGCTGCTGGCGCATTTGCATATGATCGGCGTGAATGCATTTTTCGACATGGGGTCGAATCAGGATTTTGCGGATTCGACTTCGGTGATCAGCTTTTATGGCGCGGGCGGGCTAGGATTGCCGGAGCGCGACTACTACACGCGCACCGATGCAAAGAGCATGGAGCAGCGCCAGCAGTACATGGCGCATGTAGCCAAGATTTTTGTGCTGGCGAGCGAGCCAGAGGCACAGGCTGCCAAAGACGCAGAGACTGTGATGGCGATTGAGACACGGCTGGCCAAAGCTTCGCTGACTATTACCGAAATGAGGGACCCGCAGAATTTGAATCATCCGACGGACGTGGCCGGTTTCTCGAAGGAGCTGACGCACTTTTCGCTGGCTGACTATGTGGCAGAGGCGCATGCGCCGGCCGCAGGCAAAGCGAACGATATGGAGCCGAAGTTTTTTGCGGAGTTCAATGCGCTGGTAAGCGACACGCCGATTGACCAGATCAGGACTTATTTGCGCTGGCATTTGCTGCATGCGTATGCGGGGACGAGTTTGCCGGAGAGCTTCGACCATGAGACCTGGAACTTCTACTCTCATATTCTGAACGGCGCGGAAAAGCAGCAGGAGCGCTGGAAACGGTGCACGACCCGCGTGGATCGGGAACTGGGCGAGGCGCTGGGCCAGGTGTATGTTGCGAAGTATTTTCCGCCGGCAGAAAAACAGCGCACGCTGGAGATGACGCAGGCCATTGAACAGGCGATGGGCAAGGACATTGACGGGCTGGAGTGGATGAGCGCCGAAACCAAGGTGAAGGCCAAGGAAAAGCTTCAAGGAGTGATGAACAAGATCGGCTATCCGGACAAGTGGCGCGATTACTCAACTGTCAAGATTGTGCGCGGGGATGCGTTGGGCAACCAGATTCGAGTGCATGAGTTTGACGAGGCGCGCGACCTGGCGAAGATTGGCAAGCCGGTGGACAAGGGCGAGTGGCAGATGACTCCGCCGACTGTGAATGCGTACTACGATCCGCAGATGAACAATGTGAACTTTCCCGCAGGATATCTGCAGCCGCCGTTTTTCAGCGGCAAAGAAGACGATGCGGCTAATTACGGCGATATGGGTTCGACCATTGGGCACGAGTTGACGCATGGGTTCGACGATGAGGGACGGCAGTTCGACAAGGATGGGAACCTGAAGGACTGGTGGACGAAGGAAGATGAAAAGAAGTTCAATGAGCGCGCCGAATGCATGGTGAAGCAATATGACGCGATTGAGGCGGTGCCCGGTGTTCACCTGAACGGGAAGCTGACACTGGGAGAAAATCTCGCTGATGTTGGCGGAACTTGGCTGGCGTGGCTGGCGTGGATCGACAAGGCGGAGGCTGCGCATGTGGACATGAAAGCGAAGACCGAGGGGTATACGCCGGATCAGCGGTTCTGGATTGCATATGCGCAGCAGTGGTGTACTCAGACGCGGCCGGAGCAGTTGCGAACACAGGCACAAGGCAATCCGCATGCGCCCGACGAGTACCGGACCAACACGGTACTGCAGGATTTGCCGGAGTTTGCCAAGAGCTTCAGTTGCAAGAAGACGGCGGCGATGGTGAAGGCGGAGCCTTGCCGGGTGTGGTGAGAAGGCAGCTTTTAGCTCTTCATGCTTGCGCTCGCTGCGTTGAATCGTGAGCAAGGCTGTTCCCGCGTCGTATCCCAGGTCTCAAAATTGAGACCTGGGGCACCCGCTAAGTTGGTTCCCCAACGAAACGGCTAAAAGCCAGAGGCTAACTTTTGCCGATGACTTTGGCGAGGGTGGCGCCGATTTCAGCGGGTGAGACTACTACGTGGATGCCGGCGGCGGACATGGCTTTCATCTTGTCGGCTGCTGTGCCCTGGCCTCCGGAGATGATGGCTCCGGCATGGCCCATGCGACGGCCGGGGGGTGCGGTCTGGCCGGCGATGAAGCCGACTACGGGTTTCTTTACGTGCTGCTTGACGAACTCGGCTGCGGCCTCTTCGGCTGATCCGCCGATTTCACCGATCATGATGATGGCTTCGGTTTCGGGATCGTCGTTGAGCAGGCGGAGCGCGTCGATGTGGGTGGTGCCGATGATGGGATCGCCGCCGATGCCGATGGCTGTTGACTGGCCGATACCGCGCTGGGTTAGCTGGTGCACGGCCTCATAGGTGAGCGTGCCGGAGCGGGAGACGATGCCGACGGAGCCTTCCATGTGGATGCGGCCGGGCATGATGCCGATTTTGGCCTTGCCGGGAGAGATGACACCGGGGCAGTTGGGGCCGACGAGGCGCGAGGGCGAGTTCTTGAGTTTGGCCCATACCTTGACCATGTCGAGGGTGGGGATGCCTTCAGTGATGCAGACGATGAGGGCTATGCCCGCGTCTTCGGCTTCGAGGATGGCGTCGGCGGCGAACGGCGGCGGGACGAAGATCATGGTGGCGTTGGCGCCGGTGGCAGAGACGGAGTCGGCGACGGTGTTGAACACCGGCCAGCCTTCGTGGGTAGTGCCGCCTTTGCCGGGGGTAACACCTCCGACTACATTGGTGCCATATTCGGCGCAGCCCTTGGCGTGGAAGGTGCCTTCCTTGCCGGTGAGGCCTTGAACGATGAGACGAGTTTCCTTATCAACAAGAACTGCCATGAATAGCTCCTTTTGGACCTACTGATCTTCAGTATCCATTCTGCGAATTCGGCGGAGTTGCAGGAAGTTGCTGCTCATCCGCATCTCCTCCGGTTCGCTCATTCTTAAATTCGCAAACGACCAAACAGGGGTATCCAGCTGCATGTGTTCAATCTCGTGTGCAACATTCCCAACAATTGTAGAAATAACTTGGTCATTCGCATTTTGCTTTGGAAGGGCCACTCTTAATCTGCCCGATAGCGCTGTGAGGATCTGAGTGGGATTCCAAGTCGATGTGCAGTTCCCGTATTCGATTTCCGCTCTGTCCAATTTCGCAATAAAATCGTCTTCTATATCTGCTTGCTGACTTTGGGGCAGGTGATAGAAGTAAACATCGATTGCCGAAACTGGAATCATTGCAAGCATAAAATCCTGAAGTAGCCGCAAACGCGAATTCGACATATTGCCGAAGGCTTTCCGCAGCGCGATATGCGCAAAGATATAGACGAATTCAAAAAAGAGCAAAATTTCGTTCTCAAGAGTCACAGACGAATCATCCAGAGGAGTTAGCGTTTTTGCGTAGTCGCGGCAGCGTGTAGCGGCTTGGATTATTGCAACGGCGATCACGCCGAGTGGTCGAAAGACCTCCTGGGTGTGCAATTCGGCCGAATGCAAAATGCGCTCGGCTTCGGTTGCGAAATCTCGCCTTGGCTCAGAAGTATTTTCCAAGGTTTCCCCACCCGGGTTCACGCCTTTGCTGCGGCGACTACCATTTCCGCGGCTTCTTTCATGGTTGCGCCGACCTGGAAGTTCAGGCCTGACTCCTTGAGGATTACGCGGCCTTCTTCAACGTTGGTTCCTTCGAGGCGCAGGACGATGGGTACTTTCACTTTGAGGTTGCGGGCGGCTGCAACTACGCCGGTGGCGAGGCGGTCAACGCGCAGAATGCCGCCGAAGATGTTGATGAGGATTGCCTTGACGTTGGAGTCGGAGAGCAGAATTTCGAAGGCGTGTTCGATCTGCTCCTGAGTTGCGCCACCGCCTACGTCGAGGAAGTTGGCTGGGCTGCCGCCGGCGTACTGAATGATGTCCATGGTGGCCATGGCGAGACCGGCGCCATTGACCATGCAGGCGATGGAGCCGTCGAGCTTGATGTAGTTGAGGGCGTACTTGCTGGCTTCGACTTCAAGCGGATCCTCCTCAGCAACGTCGCGCAGGGCCTTGATGTCGGCGTGGCGAAAGAGGGCGTTGTCGTCGAAGTTGATTTTGGCGTCGAGGGCGAAGAGCTTGTCATCCTTGGTTGTGATGAAGGGATTGATCTCGATCAGCGAGGCGTCGGTGTCGATGAATGCCTTGTAGAGGCTTTGCAGGAAGGTGACGGCGGCATTGATCTGAGTGTTCTTGAGGCCGAGGGCAAAGGCCAGCTTGCGCGCCTGCCATGGCCAAAAGCCTGTCGCGGGGTCGATGGTCTCTTTGAAGATGGCTTCGGGAGTCTTGGCGGCTACTTCCTCAATCTCCATGCCGCCGGCCTTTGAGGCCATGAAGACCAATCTGCCGGTGGCGCGGTCGAGGACGATTCCGAGGTAGAGTTCGCGGTCGATGGCGGCGGTTTCTTCAACGAGGAGGCGCTGCACCTTCTGGCCTTGGGGGCCGGTCTGGTGAGTGACGAGTTGCATACCAAGGATGTTCTTGACATGCAAGTCGGCGTCTTCGCGGTTGCGTGCGACTTTGACGCCGCCGCCTTTGCCGCGGCCACCGGCGTGAATCTGCGCCTTGACGACGACGCCCGAGGCGCCCTCTGCAAACAGTTTGCGGGCTACAGCCGAGGCTTCTTCCGGCGTGTTGGCCACTTCGCCCCTGGGCACGGCAACGCCGTATTTTGCCAGGATTTCCTTTGCCTGATACTCGTGAATTTTCATGTTTTGTAGGAACCGCCCAGCCCGCTGTGTTTCGATGATTCGGGACCGGGTCCGGAGCGATCCGGGCCAGCGAGACCGTGGCAGCGGTAATCAAATCTTATCTTGCAGGGCTTTAGAGCGGCAAACGGGGCGGTTTCAAGGAGCTGCGCGATGGGCCGCCAGTATCATGAATTGATATGGGTGTCTTGAAGGAATTGCTGAAGCCGCTAGCCGAGGATGGGACGGCGCTGACCCGCGAACAGGCGAGGGCCGTGCTGGAAGAGATTCTGGCTGGCGCGCCGGAGGTAGAGACGGCGGCGCTGCTGGCTGTTCTTGCGACGCGTGGGGAACAGGCGCCGGAGTTGGCCGGGTTTGTGGATGTGATGCGCGCGAGAGTGACGCCGGTTCCGCTGACGGACGAGGAGCGGGGCGCGCTGGTGGATGTGGTGGGCACGGGAGGGGGAGGTCCACTGACGTTCAACATTTCGTCGGGTGCGGCGCTGGTGGCGGCGGCTGCGGGAGCCAAGGTGGCCAAGCACGGCAATCGGGCGGTTACTTCGCGCTGCGGCGCGGCCGACGTGCTGGAGGCATTGGGAGTGCCGATTGACCTGAGCCCGGAGCTGGCGGCGGCATGCCTGCGCGAGACGGGATTCATGTTCCTGTTTGCGCCGATGTATCACCCGGCCATGAAGATTTTGGGACCGCTGCGCCGGGCGCTGGGGTTCCGTACGATTCTCAACCTCTGCGGGCCGCTGACCAATCCGGCCGGGGCGAGGACGCAGGTGATCGGCGTGCTGGCTCCGAGCAAAGTGCTGCTGGTGGGTAGGACGCTGGCGGCGCTGGGGGCGAAGCGGGCTTTTGTGGTGCACGGGACGGACGGAATCGACGAACTGACGACCACGGGGGAGTCGGTTGTGGCGCGGATCGAAGAGTCGGAAACGGGTGAGTCGAAACTCCATGCGGCCCGGGTGACGCCGGAGATGGCGGGGCTGCCGCGGGCTACTCTGGACCAGTTCGTTGGCGGCGATGTGCAGACTAACGCTGCGCTGCTTTATGACGTGCTGACCGGAATTCCGGGGGCGCGACGGGACATTGTGCTGCTGAACGCAGCGGCGGGGCTAGTGGCGGCAGGGCTGGCCGGGGATCTGAAGGAGGGCGTTGCCATGGGCGCTGAGGCCATTGATTCCGGGCAGGCGGCGGCGACGCTGGAAAAGCTGCGGCGGTTTGGGGCGAAGTTTGCGGTGGTGCATTAGGAGAACCTGAATGCTCGAATCCACGCTGAATGCTGCACGGGTCACCGCATAGGAGCCTTCGGGAAGAATTTATCTGCAAGTTCCTGTTTGCTTTGCGTTCAAGGGGTGAAGGAGACAGACTCATGCTTGAAAAACATGGAATCGCGATACTTGCCATGCTGGCCGGATGCTTGGCGGCTGGGGCGCAGCAGACCAGCCAGGTGCAACTGAAGATTGAACCTGCGAACCGCACGCTTACGGTGAGCGCGGAGGATCGGGTGACCGTGGAACCGGATGTGGCGATTCTGCACGTCGGGTTTCAGACCCAGCCCACGGATGCGAAGGCTGCTTACGCCGCGGGGGCGACGACATCGAACGCGATTGTTGAGGCGCTGAAGCAGGCGGGGATTCCGGAGACTTCAATACGGAGCGAGTGGCAGCGGCTGGATGGCGCGTATGGCAAACCGCACAAGTTCACGCTGGCGCAACAGTGGACGGTGAAGGTTCCGCCGGAGCGGGCCGCAGAGATATTGGATGATGCCGTCACCGCCGGGGCCACAGACAGCGGGCAGATTGACTGGGCGGTGGAGAACGAGCAGGCGCTGGAGGACAAGGCGCTAGACGGCGCAGCCGCTCGCGCCAGGGCGCAGGCTGCCGTGCTGGCCAAGGGGATGGGCGTGCATTTGGGCGCGCTGGTGTATGTGACCAACCAGGTTTCCGCGCCGGTGTTTCCGATGAGGGCGTATGCCAACAATGCGGCTCCTATGGCTGGACTGGCCGCTGCACCGCAGGCGCTGTCGATTGAGCCGCGCAAGGTGAGCTGCACGGCCAATGTTTATGCGGTGTTTGCGATCGAGTGAAGACATCCCGCCCTTGAATCAAAAGGCGATTCAAGGATGGGGCACCCGCAGTCTCGGAGCAGTTAAGGTGTGTCAGCGGAGCAGGTCGAGCGTTAGCGGATCGGGTTGGCCGGCGAAGTATTTTTGCAGGGCTTCAGTGAAGACGGCGGTGTCTGGGGCGGCGCGGGAGAAGAGGGTCATGGAGGAGCGGAACTTGAGGTCGTCGGGAGAGCCGAGGATCTGGTATATGGGCCGAGTCTCGACCTGATTGACCAGGCGTGTGCACTGCTCAAGGCGGGGACCGAGGACGGGGTGGTGCCAGTAGGCTGCGGCTTCTTCAATCGAGCCGATTCCGTAGAAGTGGGCGTGAGAACTGTAGCCGAGTCCCTTCATCTGCGGAAAGATGAACCAGATCCAGTGGCTGCGCTTCTGGCCTGCGCCGAGCTCGGCCAGAACCTGC
Organism: Occallatibacter sp.; assembly: GCA_035945795.1. Taxonomy (GTDB): domain Bacteria; phylum Acidobacteriota; class Terriglobia; order Terriglobales; family Acidobacteriaceae; genus Telmatobacter. The sequence continues at coordinate 14,422 of DASYZU010000010.1, read as the reverse complement.
GGGAAGACGCCTGCCTGGGCGTTCAGGAAACGGTCTAGATCGAAGGGATCTTCCATTGGGGTTTCCTCCTGGGGGAGCCCGTGGGGCCGGAGCCAGGCAGTACCGGACGAATCAATTCTGGTCCTGGTATCGTAGACGCGCAAGCCGGAAAAGCGCCCAAATTGTGTCCTACCTGGCGCCGGTGGGGTAGGGGCGGGAGGTTTGAATCGCGGCTGGGGATTGGAGCATCCAAACATTAGTTGTTGCAACGAATATATTCCTGGGCCTGCGATTTGGATCGGGATGCACGGAGGATGAGCCTATGACGAGCAAGGCCAAACGCCAACCTGCAATTTTTCTTCCCCACGGTGGAGGTCCATGCTTCTTTATGGACTGGAGCTGGGGGCCGGCGGACACGTGGCACAAGACGCGGCGCTTTCTAGAGGGTCTGGCGGGCACGCTGCCCGAGACGCCCAAGGCGCTGGTGGTGGTGAGCGGGCACTGGGAGGAAGCGGCCTTTACTGCCAGCACAGCGGCTCAACCGAAGCTGATCTTCGACTATTCGGGATTTCCGGAACATACATACAGGCTGACCTGGCCTGCTCCGGGTGAGCCGGAACTGGCGGCGCGCGTGACAGGATTGCTGGGCTCGGCGGGGCTGTCGGCGGGGTTGAGCGCGGATCGCGGCTTCGACCATGGGGTGTTTGTGCCGCTGAAGGTGGCGTTTCCAGAGGCGCAGATACCGGCGGTTACGCTGTCGCTGGCGGATTCTCTCGATCCGGCATTGCACCTGGCGGCCGGGCGGGCATTGGCTCCGCTGCGCGACGAGGGTGTGCTGATTGTGGCGAGCGGGATGAGCTTCCATAACCTGCGCGGATACTTTCAGCCCCAGACTCCGGAGCGGGCGCGGGCATTCGATGGGTGGCTGACGACGGCTGTGGAGGCACCGGAACCAGAGCGCGATGCACTGCTGACGGGGTGGCGCGAGGCGCCTTTTGCGAATTACGCGCATCCGCGCGAGGAGCACCTGATTCCGCTACTGGTGGCCGCGGGGGCAGGTGGAGAAGCGCCGGGAAAGCGGATCTTTGGCGATGAGCCGATGGGCGCGGCGATCAGCGCTTACCGATTCGACGGTTGAGACGGCCGGCGCTGCTTGTTCGGGCGAGACCTACGTTGGGCTGTGTATATTGGGGGGTGCGCAGGCACTAACAGCGCTGGCGCTTTGCTTCGGAGACCCCATGCAGCGACGCGACGTTTTGAAATTAGCGGCATTAAGCGCAGGAGCGTCGGCTCTGCGCGGGCCCGCGACAGCATTGCCTCTTTCTTCCTCTAGCCCTATTCCGATTATTGATGCGCACATTCATCTGTTCGATCCAATGCGTCCGGGAGGCGTTCCCTGGCCGGAGAAGAGCGATACCGCACTTTACAAGCCGACACTGCCGGCGCGGTACGTGGCCGAGACCGCGGAGTTGGGGATTGTGGGCGCCATTGCGATTGAAGCGAGCCCGCTGGCCAGCGACAACCAATGGCTGCTGAATGTGGCCGCGAATAATCCGGTGATCGTGGGTGTTGTGGGAGATCTTGTGCCCGGCACGCCCACGTATCTGAACGACCTGGAACGGCTGCACGGCAATGCGCTGTTTTTGGGGATTCGCTACGGGAACCTATGGAACCGCGACCTGGCGGCCGACCTTGAGAATCCCGGTTTTGTGGACGGGCTGAAGGCGCTGGCCGCAGCGGGGCTGGTATTCGAAAGTGCCAACCCCGACCCGCGATTGATCGACGCGATCGTAGAAGTTGCGGAACGTGTTCCCGACCTGAGGATCGTGATCGATCATCTTCCGCATGCGCCGGTGCCGACGGAAAAGGATGCGCAGGACCAGTATTGGGCGAATCTTCGCCTGCTGGCGGGGAGTCCGCGTGTGTTTGTGAAGCTGTCGGAGATTCCGGTGCGCGTGAACGGGAAGCTGATGACCGACCAGCACTATTACCAGGCTAGCCTAGATGCGATCTGGAATATTTTTGGCGAAGGCCACATTTTGTTTGGGAGCGACTGGCCGAACAGCGAGCATGTGGCCACGTACGCACAGACGTTTGCGATTGTGCGCGGATATGTGGGGCGTAAAGATGCTGCTGTGCGGGAGAAATTCTTCTGGAAGAACTCGATTGCAGCCTACAAATGGGAGCGGAGAAATTCGAATCAGCCTGCGCTTTGAGCCATGACTGGGTTCAATTTGACGAATCAAATCTCTTAGCAGTGTGGCCAACTGGGCTGACGGGTTTGCATGCATTTTGCAAATTGAGGTGACGGAGTTGCAGGAGATTTCTTCAGCGCACGTGGTTGCCGCCGATACTGCGTACGGTGAACTGAATGGCGCGATTGCGCGGACGGTGAAGCGGCTGGCGCCTTACTTGATGACGATGTACGTGGTCTCGTTTCTTGACCGGGCGAATATTGGTTTTGCGAAGCAGGCGCTCGAGACATCGGTGGGGATTTCAGAGAGCACTTATGCTTTGGGCGCGGGGTTGTTCTTTATCAGCTATTCGCTGTGCGGGTTTCCCAGCAACCTGATCCTCCACAAGATTGGCGCGAAGCTCTGGATTTCGTTCCTGATGGTGGGTTGGGGACTGGCGTCGATGGGGACGATGTTCGTGCAAGGGAGCACGTCGTTCTACCTGTTGCGGCTGCTGCTGGGCGTGTTGGAGGCAGGGTTTTTTCCGGGAGCGATTCTTTATCTAACTTATTGGTTTCCGAACCGGGTACGAGGACAGATTCTTGGACTGTTCTATCTGGGAGTGCCGCTTGCGTTGATCCTCGGGGGTCCGCTGTCGGGATTTCTGCTGGAGATGCATCCGCTAGGCGGGTTGCAGAACTGGCAGTGGATGTTTCTGGTGGAAGGATTCATGGCGGTTGCGCTGGGATTTACAGCGTTCTGGTTTCTGGATAACAAGCCTGCGAGCGCAAAGTGGATTCCGGCGGCGGAAAAGCTGGCCCTGATGGAGGCGCTGGCGAATGAAGAGAAGGAGCGGCGTTCGACGGGGCCCGCAAAGCTTCTTCCCATGCTGCGCGACCCGAGGGTGCTGGAGTTTGTGCTGATCTACGGGCTGATCCAGATGAGCGTGTATGGGGCGATTTTTTATTTGCCGGCCGAGGTGTCGGCGCTGATGCACAAGCCGGCGGGGCTTGAAGTGGGGCTGGTGACGGCGATTCCCTGGCTCTGCGCGCTGTGCGCCGTTTACCTGCTTCCCAAGGCTGCGGACAAGTGGAACAGTCACCGAAAACTGGCGGCACTGACATTATTTGTTGCTGGCTGCGCCAGCTTTGTATTTCCCACTGCGGGACCGCGCATGGGACTGGTGACTCTGTCGATTGCTGTGTCCGGTTTCATTGCGGTGCAGCCACTTTTCTGGACGTTTCCGACGGGGTACCTGGCCGACCGCGCAAAGGCAGGGGGTATCGCGCTGATCGGGTCGGGGAACCTTGGGGGATTTCTGGCTCCCAACGTGAAGGTGTGGACCGATGAGTACTTCCATTCGCAACGCGCGGGGCTGTATCTGCTGGCAGGCATTACGGTTGTGAACGCGGGGCTGATTGCGCTGACGAGGAGCCGGCGGGCACGTTAGGGACGGGCTGAATACAGCGGAGGGTATAATCGGAGCCATGGCGGCGACTGCAAATACGACTCATCAGGAAGCTGAGACTGCGCGCGGCGCGGCGGAGAAGCTACTGGCCCTTGAGGCGCGGCTGAAGCAGTTGGGAAAGCTGATGGTGGCTTACTCAGGCGGCGTGGATTCAGCATTTTTAGCGGCGACGGCGCATCGGGTGCTGGGCGAAAAGATGCTGGCGATTCTGGCCGACTCGGCGAGCCTGGCGCGGCGGGATATGGAACAGGCCTGCGAATTTGCGCGCTCGCTGGAGATGCCGCTGCAGGTGGTGGCGACCGAGGAGCTGGACAATCCCGATTATGCGCGCAACGATGCGAATCGCTGCTTCCACTGCAAGGACGAGCTGTTTGCGACCATGAAGACGCTGGGCGCCAAGCTGGATTTCAGCTCGATTGCTTACGGCATGAACGCCGATGACACAAAGGATTATCGCCCCGGGCAGCGCGCGGCCAAGGAGCATGAGGTATTGGCACCGCTGGCGGAGGTGGGGCTGACCAAGCTGGAGGTTCGGGCGCTGGCCAAGGCGGCGGGCTACCCGCTGTGGGACCGGCCGGCGGCGCCGTGCCTGTCGTCGCGCGTGGAGTATGGGCGCACGGTGACCCGCGAGGTGCTGGAACAGGTGGAGAAGGCCGAAGAAAGCATGCGGCAGTTGGGGTTCCGGGAGCTGCGGGTTCGCCACCATGGCGAACTGGCGCGCGTGGAGATTGCACGCACCGAGCTGCCCCGCGCGCTTTCAATGGAGATGCTGGACGCGATTACCGCGGCGCTTAAGCAGGCGGGGTTCCAATACGTGACACTGGATTGCACGGGGTTCCGGTCCGGATCTTTGAATGCGATTCTTCCCGTCGAAGTATTGGCACGGCGCGGAGCATAGCGGACAATTTCGAGCCCTTCCAGAGAAGAGCTGATGTCGCATAAATGCGTACATCCTCCTTTCCCACCCTCCGCAAAATGCGCGAAGGATGGGGCACCCACAGTCTAGTCACAGTGAAAGTGCTGTAGCTGGCAGTTTAGAATCACTGAGCGATGCGAATTGGATATCTTGAGTGCTTTTCGGGGATAAGCGGCGACATGCTGCTGGGCGCGCTGGTGGATGCTGGCGTTCCTTTTGCGTCTCTGGCTGAAACGGCTACCGCGCTGGGGGTGGGCGCGCGGCTTGAGATGCGCAAGGTGAGCCGGGGCGGGCTGGCGGCCACAAAGGTGGACGTGATCACACCGGACCAGGCTGCGAACGGGGTGGCACATGCGCATGAGGCACATTCGCATACTCATCTTCACGAGCCGCACACCCATGAGGCGCCCGCGCAGACTGTTCATGAAGAACCTGCACACAGCCATGCGCCTCATCGGCATTTGTCGACGATTCTCGGAATCATCCGGTCCGCGCCGCTCTCTGAATCGGTGAAGGAGCACTCCATGCGCGCGTTTCAACTGCTGGGTGAGGCAGAGGCAGCCATCCATTCCATTCCCGTCGAGAAGGTGCACTTCCACGAGGTTGGAGCTGTGGACACGATCGTGGATATTGTCTGCGCGGCGGCGGGGGCGGAGCTGCTGGGCGTGGATCGCTGGCTTGCCTCACCGCTGAACGTGGGCAGCGGAACGGTGAAGTGCCAGCACGGCACGCTTCCAGTTCCGGCGCCGGCGACGCTATCTCTGCTGGGCGATGCTCCGGTGTATGCTGCCGGGTCGCCGATGGAGCGAGTGACGCCGACCGGCGCGGCCGTGCTGCGGATGCTGGGTGTTTGCTACGAAACACTGCCGCCAATGCGCGTGAAGGCCTCAGGCTATGGAGCGGGCGGGCGCGAAACGCCGGGCGAGCCCAACCTGCTGCGTTTGCTGGTGGGCGAAGTGACGGAATACGCCGTGGAGTCTTCTGCCGTGGAACCGATCGCGGTAGTCGAGACGGTGATCGACGACTCGAATCCGCAGGTGCTGGCCTATGTGAGCGAGTTGCTGCTGGAGGCGGGCGCGTGGGATGTGTATCGCGTGGCGGTGCAGATGAAGAAGGGGCGAACCGGCGTGCAGATGACAGTGCTGTGCCGTCCCGATCTGGTGCCGGTGGTCCAGGAGTTGATCTTCCGTGAGACTACGAGCATCGGATTGCACTGGAGGCTCGAGAACAAGCGGTCGCTCAAGCGCGAGTTTGTTGAAGTGTTCACCATATGGGGCGACGTGCGCATTAAAGTTGCACGCTGGCCCTCAGGCAAGATTGCGAATGCGTCGCCTGAGTATGAGGACTGCCGCATGCTGGCTACGCATCACTCGGTGCCGCTGAAGCAGGTAATGCAGGAGGCCATGCAGGCCTTTGCCAAGGATATGGAAGCGGTTTCGGAAACCGAAATGGAAGGACTCTGATGGATCCTGCTGCGATTGAGTTGCTGCTTAACGAAGTGCATGATGGGCAGACCGATGTTGCGGATGCGCTGGAACGGTTGCGCCATCTGCCTTTCGAAGATATCGGCTTCGCCAAGCTCGATCATCACCGTGCGCTGCGAACTGGCATGCCTGAGGTGATTTTTGCCGCAGGGAAGACCACCGCACAGGTGACTACGATCTTTGGGCGCATGGCGAAGGCGGGGGGCAATGTGCTGGCGACGCGGGCATCGCGGGAGATGTTCGAGGCGGTCTTCGATGTCGAACCGCGGGCAGAATTTCATGAAGCAGCGCGCGCGATTACGCTCGCCCAGAATGCCTCTGTTCCTTCCGGTAAGGGCACCATCGCAGTAGTGTGCGCCGGAACCAGCGATCTGCCAGTAGCCGAAGAAGCCGCTGTGACTGCTCGACTGATGGGCAACGACGTGGAACTGATTGCCGACGTGGGCGTGGCCGGGATTCACCGCCTGCTGGCGCAAAGGACTTCGCTGCAATCAGCGCGGGTGCTGATTGTGTGCGCCGGGATGGAGGGCGCGCTGCCCACCGTGGTTGCCGGCATGGTGCATGCGCCGGTGCTGGCGGTGCCCACCAGCGTGGGCTATGGCGCATCTTTTGGCGGCGTGGCGGCGCTGCTGGGAATGCTGAATACGTGTTCGCCGAATGTGTCCGTGGTGAATATCGACAACGGGTTTGGGGCGGCTTGCATTGCCTCGCTGATCAATCATTTATAACGTAATCGCCACAACTCCAGTGGTTTGAGCTAACTTCAGCTTCGACCGGCAGCCCCAAACCGCCAATCGGTGATGCAGGTCACTGTTAGGCACATGCCTGAAGGCCAATCATTCTCCCTATATATGTAGCGCGCGCATGCGGCGTGGGGAGGGGTTTGTGGCAGGGTCCAGATTGCCGCGGTTGCGCAGGATTTCGCAGATCTTCTTTCTGCTGCTATTTCTTGCGCTGCTGGTACTTACGTCTCTGCATTCGATGCCCGGAACCACCAGCGACATTCACTTGCGCGGCCCTGTGCGGCTGTTCTTCGAGTGGGATCCGCTGGTTGCGGTGGCGAATGCTTTGGCCTCGCATGCACTTTATCGCGGGCTGCTGTGGAGCCTGGTGATCCTGGTGCCGACGCTGTTCCTGGGGCGGTTTTTCTGCGGCTGGATTTGCCCGATGGGGACGCTGCAACACTTTGTGGGCAACATGCCTTCGGAGGCCAAGCGCGGCAAGCAGCGGATTGAGGCAAACAGATACAAGCGCTGGCAGACGGTGAAGTATGTGGTGCTGATCGCGGGGCTGGTTGCCGCGTGCTTCGGTTCGATGGCGATTGGCTGGCTCGATCCTTTCAGTTTGCTGGTCCGGTCTTTTGGACTATCTCTACTACCGGCGTTCAACTTCGCGGTGCGCGCGATGCTGGCGCCACTGGAAAACAGTCACATTGCGGCGATCAAGGCGACGGGCGGAACGATTCATGCGGTGCTGCAACTCGTGGTGCTGGACTTTCGGCAGGCGCACTTTGTGCAGGGGCTGGTGCTGGGGATTCTGTTTATCGCGATTCTGGCGGCAAGTTTGCGGGTAACGCGGCTGTGGTGCCGCTCGATTTGCCCGCTGGGCGCGCTGCTGGGCGCGGTGTCACGCTGGAGCGTGCTGGGACTGCACAAGGACGCCGATAGCTGCGATAAGTGCAATCGCTGCCTTATGCACTGCCAGGGTGGCGACGATCCCATCGGCGGTGCTCCGTGGCGCAAGGCCGAGTGCCTGATGTGCATGAACTGCGTGGGGAGTTGCCCGCACAACAGCCTGGTGTTCCGCTTCTTCCGCAAGGAGAAGGAAGTAGCCTCGCCCGATCTGGGGCGGCGCAGGACGATTACGGGCATTGCGGCAGGAGCGGCGGCGGTTCCGCTGATGCGCGCCAATACGGGCCTGGGCAAGAGCCGGCACGAGCGGTTGCTGAGGCCGCCGGGCGCGCTCGACGAGGGGGATTTTCTCTCTCGCTGCATTCGCTGCGGAGAGTGCATGAAGGTTTGCCCGAACAACTCGCTGCACCCCACGCTGGACGAAGCCGGACTGGAAGGACTGTGGACGCCGACGCTGGTGCCGCGCATAGGCTACTGCGAGCCGAGTTGCGTGCTTTGCTCGGAGGTGTGCCCGACGGGCGCGATCTGGCAGATTACGCCGAAGGAAAAGGGTTGGGTGGTGGGCGTGGGCCAGTCCGCCGCGGCGGACCAGCCGGTGCGGCTGGGGACGGCGTTTTACGACCGTGGGCGCTGCCTGCCGTGGGCCATGGCGACCGATTGCATTGTGTGCGAGGAGTGGTGCCCGGTTTCGCCCAAGGCGATTTACGTGGAAGAAGCGCAGGTGATCGACTCTGCGGGCAATACCAAGACGCTGAAACAGCCGCGCGTGGATCCGAGCCGCTGTGTGGGCTGCGGCGCCTGCGAGTATGCCTGCCCGCTGCAGGACCACCCGGCAGTTTACGTGACGAGTATTGGCGAAAGCCGTTCGCCCAGCAGCCAGATTCTGCTTAATCGAAAGTAAAGGAGAACGTTCAAGAAATGTTGCGCTCTAGAAGATGGATTTTGGCGACAGCTGCGATTGCGATTGCAATCGCAGGGGCCGGTACTGGATGCAAGAAGACCAAGGTCGATCCGTTTCCGGCGTCGGGAGCGGTGGCAGGCTGGGACAAGACCAGCGACACGCGCGTGTTTGCGGCGAAGGACCTTTGGCAGTACGTAGACGGTGATGCTGAGCAATATATTTCGGCGGGCGTCGTTTCAACATCGACCTCCGATTACAAGTACAAGGGCCAGTTGGAAGCGGTAGTGGACGTTTACACTATGGGTGACTTGGCGGGGGCCAAGAAGATTCTGGAGGCCGGGCAAAGCAAGGATGCGAAGAGCGTGCAATTGGGCGATGCTGCCGTGGCATTCGCACAGAGCGTGACCTTCCGCAAGGGACCGTATCTGGTGCGTATTGTGGCTTATGAGACTGCGCCGGATGGGCCGCAGGCGCTGCAGGCGCTGGCGCACGGAGTAGAAGCGAAGTTGTAACTGTGCGGCCGGAAGCAAGGCCGCGTGAGTGAACACGAGGATTGCGATGCCGCATTGTCCGATGAAGTTCCAATACGTGAGGCGCGTGCTTTCTTCGCCCTCCCTGCGGATTCTGGACATCGGCTGCGGCAACAATTCACCGTCGGTGACGAAGCGCTGGTTCCCCGGGTGCCATTACACGGGCGCGGATATTCAGTGCTATAACCTGAGCGGCGATGACGATGCGGCGATGGACGCGTTTTTCTTGCTGGGTGCAGACGGCTCAGGGTACGAGGCGATTCCAGATGGCAGCTTCGATCTTGTGATTTTGAATCATGTGCTGGAACATATGGCGGAGCCGGGGCCGATTCTGGCTGCGCTGTGCACGAAGCTGAAGGCGGGTGGATATATATGGATCGCGTTTCCTTCGTTGCGCAGTTTAGGGCTGCCCTCATCGGTGGATGAGACGCTGCAGTTCTGCGACGATCCGACGCATGTTTATGTTCCGGATGTGCGAGAGGTTGCCAATGTGCTGCTGGCGAATGGAGTAAAGGTGCTGCATGCGGGGCGGTCGAGAGAAGGTTTCTTTACGACGATCGGCGATTTGGTGAAGCTGCTGAAGAGGCTGTTGAAGAAGATGATCAGCGGCAAGGTTTCGGGCCGTGGGTTGTGGTACTTGTTGGGATTTGAAGATCACGTACTGGGGCAACGCAGGCTGGGCTAAGCGCTACGCTGCATACGTGAATGAAAGAGATGGGCAAGATGAAAGACCGTAGGGAATTCCTGAAGAATGCAGCGACAGGGGCAGTGCTGCTGGGTACGCAAAGCAAGTTGGGGCTGGCGGCCATGCTGGCCCAGCACACGGAGACTGGCAAGTCGCGTGTTGTGGTGGCCAGGGATGCGGCGCTGCACGGTACAGGTTCACAGTTGGATGAAATGCGTGTGCTCGCTCTGCTGGACCGGGCGATGGCCAGCTATACCGGACGCGAGAAGCCGGTGGAAGCATGGAAGCGGATTATTCCCGCGAACATTCTGAAGGACAAGGTAATCGGGCTCAAGGTGAATGGACTGGGCGGCAGGGGGATTTCGACCCATGCGGCACTGGTGCAGGCCATTTGCGAGCGGCTGCAACAGGCCGGCGTTGGCGCGGGCAACATTGTGGCGTGGGACCGGAACGCGCGCGATCTCAGGGCTTGCGGGCTGACGATCAATACGGACCGCAGTAAAGTGCGCTGCTACGGCAGCGATGTGGCGGGATTCGAGGAGCAGCAGGAGTCGTGGGGCGTGGCGCGCATTCGGTTGTCGAAGATCCTGACTCGCGAATGCGCGATGGTGATCAATTTACCCATTCTTAAAGATCACGAGATGGCGGGCATGACGTTTTCAATGAAGAACATGTACGGCGTAGTGGATCGGCCGGACTCGCTGCACGCCGACAATTGCAACCCCGGGGTGGCGGATCTGAATTGCATAGCGGCAATCCGGGAGAAGGTCACTCTGACGATCGGGGACGCGATGTCGTCGGTGTATCAGGGTGGGCCAGGGTTCCGTCCCGAGTATCTCTGGTATCCGAACGCGCTGATTGTGGGCGAGGATCGCGTGGCCGTGGATCACACAGCATGGCAGATGCTGGATCGCAAACGGGTTGAAGCGGGCCTGCTTACTCTGGAGGCAGCGGGGCGCGCGCCACGTTACATTGAAACCGCCGCCGATGCTGCGCACAAATTGGGCGTCAACGGTCCGCAGCGCATCAGGTTGATAGAAGTTTGACGGAGAGGAAGACCATGGGCGGGGAGACCGAACAGACGACCGGCAAGAAAGCGACGGCACCCGCGGCGCAAATGACGCGGCGCGACGCGATGCTGCATCTGCTGCGGTTGGGCGGTGTGGCTGCTGGGGCTGCGGGCGTGGGTGTCTGGCTGAGCGAGCATAGCTCTCGTCCGGTTCCGGCGCAGGCGGAACAGGCACGGCGCGATCATCGCATGGGCGCCGATCTGAAGCTGCCGCAATTGACTGTTGTTCAAGGTGGAGAGCCACGAGCGCTGGTTCAGCGGGCGCTTGAGAATCTGGGTGGGATTCGTCGCTTTGTGAGCAGGCAGGACGTGGTGGTGCTGAAGCCGAATATTGCCTGGGATCGCACGCCGGAGCAGGCTGCCAATACCAATCCTGAAGTTGTGGCGGAGATGGTGCGGCAGTGTTGGCAGGCGGGGGCAAAGCGCGTGATTGTTACCGACGTGAGCTGCAACGAGCCGCGACGCTGTTTTCAACGGTCGGGGATTCAGGCGGCGGCGCGCGCCGAGGGCGCGGAGGTGATTCTTCCCGATCCTGAGCTCTTCCGCGAGGTGGACATAGGCGGCGTGGTACTGAAGAGCTGGCCGGTGTTCAAGCCGTTCCTTGAGGCGGACAAGATTTTCAATCTGCCGATTGCCAAGCATCATGGGCTGGTGGGCGTGACGCTGGGGATGAAGAACTGGTACGGGATCCTGGGTGGGGAACGCAATCGGCTGCACCAGCAGATTCATCAGAGCCTCGTGGACCTGGCGAACTTTATGCTGCCCACGGCCACATTTATGGATTGCTACCGGGTTTTGCTGCGCAATGGGCCGACCGGCGGGAATTTGGAAGACGTCGCAGTGAAGAAGACGATGGTGGCCGGGACTGATCCCGTGGCGATTGATGCTTACGTAGCCAAGGCTTATTGGGACCTTGATCCTGAGCACTTGCCTTATCTGCAGATGGCGGCAGCGCGCGGACTTGGGACGGTGGACTTTGCGTCGCTTTCGGTGAAGACGAGCCAGTTGGGGTAAAGCGCGACCGCTTTCCCAGGTCCGAAAATCCGGACCTGGGGCACCCACCGAATCAGGCTAACGGTCGAACATGCCTAAGCCTGGGGCTGGCGGTTGTGATGAGAGCGGCGGTCGGCAAGCATCTGCTCGAACTGCTGCTTCTGTGTGTCGTTCATAACAGCTTCGATCTTGCTTTTGCTGTCCTGCATAATGGCCCGTGCCTTTGCGCGGCGATCCTGCTGGTTGAGCGAGGTGTCGGCCCGCAGGCTTTGCATCTGCTGCTGGCGGTCGGCGAGGATTGACTGGATCTGCGCCATCTGATCTCTGCTGAGGCCGAGCCGTTTGCTTAGATGCGCGGCCTGTTTAGCGGGGTCCATGGTGCGATGCGGGCGGCCCGGTTGCGTTTGCGCGACTTGCGGAGCATTCGCAGCGGGGGCCTGGTTGGGGTCGGGCGCCTGAGCGAGTAATGTGCCCGCAGAAAGCAGTGCGCCCAAAATGATTGTTGCCTTTGTTGTGTACATACGTTGGATTCTCCCTTCGGCCTTGATCGTACTGACGGGCCAGTGGATGTGTAGACACAGGTGTACTGAGGGAGTTGCGTAAAGAAATGTAACGAGGTTTCGGGAACAAACCACGGCACCAGGCAACGATTTGTCGTATCTCAAACTCGAGAATTTGAATGTGGTTTGACGGCCGGCGTGCACAGTTACGCTGGGCCGCCCGGTCCGATTGACGATGTGGTTTGCCTCTCAAACCTGAAGATAGGTGGCGGATGAATCTGTTGCTATCGCATTTGTCCTAGGGCCGCTCGTAGAAGCGGAAGAAGAGCGCGGGCTTGGAGACGGGCTCGGCGCGCGCTACTATTGCCGCGACCTGGGGATCGCTGAGCGGGGTGAACTCGCGAGCGTAGTGCACGTTTTCTTCGAGCTGGGCGATGGAGTCGCAGCCGATGATGATGGTGCTTACTGGGCGCGAGAGGGTGTAGTACATGGCTTCGCGCATGGTGAGAGTGCCGGGCGTGGGTGCTGGCACCATGCCCTCCCACATTTTTGCCTGCACTTCGAGGGGCTGCGGGGTCCAGTTGGAGAGCAGGCGACCGCGGCCGGGGACCTTCATGCCGATGATGCCCATCTGGCGTTCGACGGCAAGGGGCAACAGCGCTTCGTTGAAACTGAAGTGATGGGGATCGGCGGCGCTTATGGCCATGAGGACTGTGTCGAAGGGATAGCGCTTGATGCCTTCAATGAGTGCATCGGGGCGGTAGTGGCCGGTGAGGCCGAGATGGCGCACTACCTTCTGCTCCTTCATTTCGAGGAGCGCATCCATGGCGCAGCCCTTGGCGAATATCTCATTGATGTCGAACATGGTGCCTACGTCGTGCAACTGCCAGAGGTCGACGTGATCGGTCTGAAGCAGTTGGAGCGACTTCTCGATCATGCGCATGGAGCCGTCGCGGGTGCGTTCCTTGGTTTTGGTGGCGAGGAAGGCCTGGTTGCGGCGATGGGCCATGACCTTGCCTACGTATTGCTCGCTCCAGCGGAAGGGACCGCCGTAGATGGAAGACGTGTCGATGTAGTTGACGCCCAGGTCAAGAGCGCGCTCGATGATGGGGACGGCGATAGCTTCATTGTTGGGCTTTTCCAGCGATGCCTGGCCGCCGAGCGAGAAGATGCCGACCTTATAGCCGGTTTTGCCCAGGTTGCGCGTGGGCATGGCGGTGGGGGTTACGGGATTTGACGGAAGGCCAGGGAGGGTTCTTGGAGTCTCAGCTGCGAGCGCGGATGGGGCAAGAAGTGCAGCGGTGACGGCTCCGCTTGCTTTGAGAAATTCGCGGCGACCCTGGTTGTCGATGACTGGGTGCTTGCTCATAGGGATATCCTCGGTTGGCTGGGACTATGAGGTTCATCATATTCCGGGCGGCTGGGGAGGAAACAGGATGAGTGCACACGGGTTCGCTGATGCGTGCCGCGCAAGGGTTCGTGGTCTCCCACCCTTGAATCAGAAAGCGATTCAAGGATGGGGCGCCCAACGGTTGTTGCCGGTGCGAGAAAGCCACTGACGGCAGTGCACCTGCTATTTATCGGGCTGCTTGGCACCTTCCTTGCCGCCATTCAATGCGCCCTTGGTGGTGTGTTTCGTCTTGTCCCAGACCTTTTCTGTGCCTTTCTTCGTTGAGTGATAGACCTTTTTTGTGCCGCTTTTGGTCGCGTCGTAGGTCTTCTCCGTTCCCTTTTTCACGGCGTGGCCAGTGTCTTTGGCAGCGTCTTTCGTATCGTGCCCTGCTTCCTTCACATCCTGCTTTACGCCGCTGTGGTTGCTCGAGGTGGATTGTTGACTGAATCCGAGAGCCGGTAGACAGACCAGAGCGGCTCCGATAAGTAGCGCCGATAGCTGATGGGTGGTTTTCATGTACATGAGGATTCATGTTCCGGGCGCCGGGTTGGCTGCTGAGGAGCAAAAGTAGTGCGTACGATGTCCAGGTTCGAGAATTGGGCCCTCGGACAGCCACTGTTTTTGCCAAGACTGGAAAGCTAATGGAGGGTGGGCCACTGGCGGTTTTAATCAGTGGAATGTGGCAAGTCCGCCCAGGTT
>DASYZU010000009.1:0-15398 GCA_035945795.1 Occallatibacter sp. | reverse complement strand
TGAACTCATCGGTGTTGCGCTCGCATCCCACTTGTGGGTATCGGGGTAGGCCCACTGGGCGTTGGTTTCGGGATTCAAATCGTCGAAGATGCCCTGGACCATGCGTGAATTGAAGAGCAGGCCCTCGATTTTGTGACCGTTCCAGGTTCGCCCCGCATAGGTCGGGCGCCGATTGATGTAGAAGGAGTCTCCCTCAATTGAGACTTGGGTCCCAGCTTTTGACGACGGACCCAGTCCGGCAGCGGTGAGAATCGGCAACAGTATTGCCATCAGGGCAGCCAGCGCACATCGCCTCTTGGAAATGGGAATCACCTTTTGTTGGTTCGGGCTTTACTTGGGCTCCGCACGGTCCTGGCCAACCTCGTCCGGATGCTGTTTGAAGTAGTCGGCCTGCTCTTGAAGCAGGCGCTTTGCCTGGTCGGAAAGCTCCTCGCTGCTCTCAATGGCTTCCTTGCGGGCCAGGTCGAAGCCGGGTTCGCCAGCCAGCGCGCGCAGGATGCCTTGCCAGCGCGGGGCGGCGTCGGCGAGCGCCTGCAACGATTTGCGTATATCGGCCTTGCGGTCGGAGAAAACATCCAGGTTGTCGCCAAGCTCGTCCATTAGAGTGGTCAGATCCTCGAGCGCATCGTTCAGCCGACTGCTGCGGGCGTCGGATTTGGCTCGGTTGGTCAGGGCCTTGATGGCATCGGCATGTTCGTTGAGGTATTGGGTATACAAGGCGACGCGCTGGTTGGGATCGATGCCGGCTTCCGCGATCTTTTCGACCTGGGCCTCAGTCAACGGCTCGCGTTTCTCCTTTTGCGCGTTTAGGGGCGCGGCAAAAAGCAGACAGAAGAGAATCGCGAGAACGCAACGCATGGGGCATCCCTCCGGCGCTCTTATTCAAGCACAGTGGGCGCCGTGGGGAAAAGAGCATGACAAGGCTTACCGCAGGTGGGCGAGGGCTTTTCTGGTGCAGGTGCGGCCGGGCCGGCCTTTATTTACGGAAGACCTGCATCATGGCCTCATTCTGGGCCTGGTGGACGTCGGTCAGCGTGGCCTCGACCAGTGAGCGGTCTTCAAAGGAGCTGGAATGCAACATTTCGTTCAGGCGGAAGGCGGTATGCCTCAACAGAATCTCAGCGTTCTTGATGCGCTTGTCGTTGTCGGCCATTGAAAGGTGGATCTTCTGCGCCAATTGCTGGACATGCTTGAGCATGTCGACCGACTTATCGACGTCTCCGGCGGCATATTGCCGCACACTGAGCTCGGTCATCTGGTGCACAAGTTCGGCGTAGAGGAAGCACTGCTCGCGCGGCTGAGCCTGGTTGGCGCGCTCCTCCAGGGCCTGGATGCTTTGCATGTCGGGGGGTTTGTCATCGACTCCGGCGGCGCAGACGGGAAGCGTGGTTACGCTGAGGAGGACGGCGACTGCCAAAGGTACTTTTGACCGCATGGGGAACCTCCACTGCTGCGGTGTTACCTCGTGTCGTGACTATGGACCATTTTGTGAGCGCGTGCAAGTGGAAAGATTCGCGACCATTCTTTCTTCGCGGCAAATGGGGAAAAGGTTACCGCTTTTTTCGATGGCATCAACGCAGGTCTCACGGTTTCTTTTCCAACATCTGGAGCCGTTGACGCGCCTGCCATTCCTGGTTGGGGAACTTGCCTGCGGCGGAATCCAAAAAGTGATGGTAGTATGCCGCCGCCTGCGCCTTTTGGTGAAGCGTATCGTAGGATGTCGCCCAAAGGAAATAGGTGGATGCATTTTCCGGAACGAACTTTGACCGCATGGTAAGAGCGTGCAGTGTGACGGAAGGTTGGTTGGTGCGCGAGGCAGCGAAGGCCAGGCCGCTCCAACCGTCGGTGTTGGCCGGGTCAATTTGTGTCGCCTTGTCAAACGCCGCGAAAGCCTCGGCGAATTTGCCCTGGCGCACAAGGTTCTGACCATGGGCAACCAGCAGGTCGGGATCTTCAGGAGTGGCCGCCAACAGCCTGGCGTAAAGCTGTTCGGAGCCGGCCAGTTCTCCGGACTCGGCCAGCACCTCGGCCAACATGCGGGAGATGGCCGGGTCGTCTGGGTGGGCCGCGTGAAGCTTTTGCAGCAGCGGCAGCGCTTCCGCCTTGTTCTCAGCGGCCAGGGTGGTGGCCAGTTGTGCGGTCAGCGCCGGGTCGTCGGGCAGTTTCTCGAGCGCCGCGCGCAGCAGGGTCTCCGCTTCGGGATATTGCTTTTTCCGGATCAGGACGTGGGCGAGGCCGGCGTTGGCGGGCTCGGATTTCGGATCCGTGTCCAGAACGCGGCGGTAGGCGGCCTCGGCTGCGTCGTACTGTCCGGCCTGGTCAGCTAGACTGGCGGCCAGCAGCGTGTCCGCCGGGGTTTCAGGTGAGAGCTTGAGAGCTTCGAGGAGGTCGTTGGAGGCGGCTTTGGTGTCACCCGCGCTTCCGGGTTCTGGGCGGTCGAGCTGTGCCAGTGCCCGCCAAGCGCGGGCTTTCAAGGCCGGTCCGGCCTGGCCTGGGTCGAGAGTGGCGGCGACGGCGAGTTCAGGGCGGGCTTCGGCCGGTTTCCCCTGGCGCGCCAGCAGCAGACCCAGCGAGAGATGCGCCTCGAACGACTTGGGGTTGGCGGCAACGGCACGGCGGTAGAGGCCCACGGCATCGTCCAGACGATTCTGGGCGTCGGCCACGTAGCCGGCGTCGAACAGCGCGCGCGCGTCTTTGGGATGCGTCGCAAGCCACGGATTCAGCTTTGCCTCGGCTGTCTTCCAGTCGGAGCCGGCAATGGCAGCCTCAGCGGCAATGACCTGATCGGGTATGGACTGAGAGTCGGGTTCAGTTGTGACCGAAGTGGGCTCGGTGCCCGAAGGCCGCGCGCCGGAATTTGAAGATGATTCCTGGGCAGACCCGGCGGTGGCGCCGGAAAGTGAGCCAATCAACAGGGCGAACAAAGCGATACGAAGCACGAAGTACCTCAATGATTAGTTTAACGGGGCGGGGCTTAAGCGAAGCGGCTGAAGGTTCGACGCGCTCGCACTGTAAGGGGAATCGGCATGGAGCACGAAGAGAGCAGAAGTGACCAGCACACAACGCGAACAGATGCAATAGTGGGACCAGGAGATAAACCATGCCTCATCAGTTTGAAAATCCGGAAGCGACGAATGTAGCAGATGAGACGGTTTCGAAGGAGTCGGCGCCGAAGAGCATCGAGCATGTGGCCGAAAATGCTGCCGTAAAAGGCGCAAAGACGGAACAGAAGTAGGGCAAGGATCACAAGATCTTTTCAATCTGACCGGCATTCCGGAAACTTCCTTCCTAAACCAGGGGCGAGGGAGGGATCGGAACATGCAATCGATATTCGGTTAGTAATTGACCTCTGCCGTGATGAGCCATATCCGGCTTAATTCGACATATCTTTGCCAGGATTGCGCCGCAGTGGGCATCAGCGCAATGCAATGCCCGGCCAGCGCGTCCGAGTCGTGTTCCTCAGCCCGTGCCGAGGCGCATTCCCAAGGTCCGTCCGCACCCTATAATAAAGAATGGCCGTTTGCGCTCTAAGCCTTGCTGAGGGGACTGAGAGGCGGCCGAAAGACTTCTCACCTGGTGCTTTCCCTTTGAATGACTCCATCACCATCCGCGGCGCGCGGACTCACAATTTGAAAAATATCTCCTGCGAGATTCCTCATGGCAAGCTAACGGTAGTCAGCGGCGTGTCGGGGTCGGGCAAGAGTTCGCTGGCCTTCGACACCATTTACGCCGAGGGGCAGCGGCGGTATGTCGAGTCGCTTTCCGCATACGCGCGCCAGTTTCTGGAGCGGATTGAGAAGCCTGACGTTGACGAGATCGACGGGCTGGCGCCTGCCATCGCCATCAAGCAGAAAAACTCGACGCGCAACCCGCGCTCGACTGTGGCAACGGCGACCGAGATCTACGACTACCTGCGCCTGCTGTATGCGCGCTGCGGCACGGTCTACTGCGTCTTCTGCGACGGGCTGGTGAAGCGCGATTCGGTGGATGAGGCGGCCGAGGAGGTTCTGTTGCTGGGCGAGGGAACGCGGCTGAATGCGCTGTTTCCTGTGGTCAGTGCGACGCCGTCACCGGAAACAGTAGCCGGCACGGTGGCGAAGGCGGCTAAGGCTGCCGGCCGTGCAGCAAAGTCCGCGGCAAAGACAAAGCCAGTGGTGAGCAGGGGCGACTCGCCGCACACCGAGACGCTGAAGGCGCGGCTGGCCGAGTTGCGATCGAGCGGCTTCAACCGGCTGTGGCAACAGGGAAAAATCGTCGAGTTCTCCACGCCCGAGTCGCTGCTGGACCTGGACTTTACGCTCCCAGTGTTCATCCTTTTAGACAGGATTGTGGTCAGTGCCGAAAATCGCTCGCGCATTGTGGAT
This sequence comes from Occallatibacter sp., assembly GCA_035945795.1. Lineage (GTDB taxonomy): Bacteria > Acidobacteriota > Terriglobia > Terriglobales > Acidobacteriaceae > Telmatobacter. Next base: position 11,034 of record DASYZU010000009.1, on the reverse strand, counting down.
GCCACGGAAATTGCCTACCGCGAGGCCGGCGAGGTCATCTTCGAAGAGGTACCGCGCGAGGAGTCGGCGGAGCGGCGGCGGCTGCGCTTCTCCGGCGCGTACGAGTGCAAGAGCTGCCATCGGCCGGGAAGCGAGCCGGAGCCACGTCTGTTCAGCTTCAACAACCCCTTTGGCGCCTGCCCACGCTGCCAGGGCTTCGGCAACACCGTTGATTTCGACCTGAACCTGGTGATTCCCGACAAGGGCCTGAGCCTTGCCGACGGAGCCATCGACCCGTGGAACCGGCCCAAGTACAGGCCGTGGTACACCGACCTTCGCAAACAGGCGGCTGAACTGGGCGTCCCGCTCGACGTGCCCTGGCGCGACCTGTCAGAACAGGCACGGGAAACCGTGCTGCGAGGCAAAGATGGATTTGTGGGCGTCTTTGGATTCTTTGCGCAGATGGAGCGAAAGAAATACAAGCTGCATGTGCGCGTGATGTTGAGCAAGTATCGCGGCTATGCGGAGTGTCCAGATTGCCGCGGCCAGCGATTGAGGGCCGAGGCGCGATCGGTGCGGATTAACGGCCAGAACATTTGCCAGGCCTCGGCGCTGACCATCTCCCAGGCGAGAGAGTTCTTTGACGCGCTCAAGCTGTCGCCGATGCAGGAGGAGATTGCCGGACCGATTCTCCACGAGGTGCGCCAGCGGCTCAGCTTTCTTGACGCTGTGGGTCTGGAGTACCTGACTTTGGACAGGTTAGCTTCCACGCTTTCCGGCGGCGAGGCACAGCGGATTCAACTGGCTACTTCGCTGGGATCGCGGCTGGTGGGCGCGCTCTACGTGCTTGACGAGCCTTCGATCGGCCTGCACACGCGGGATACGGCGCGGCTGATTCACATTCTTGAGGAACTGCGCGATTTGGGGAACACGATTCTGGTTGTCGAGCACGACGCCGACCTGCTCCGCGCAGCCGATCATCTGCTCGACCTGGGGCCAGGAGCGGGCGAGCATGGTGGCAAGCTGATGGCCGAAGGGGTTCTGGCGGAACTTGAGGCGAATCCCAATTCACTCACTGGTCGATATCTTTCCGGCAAGATTTCCATTCCTGTGCCTACGCGGCGGCGTGCACCCGGCAAAGAACGGCTGGTGCTGCGTGGAGCGCACGCGAATAACCTGCACGGACTCGACGTCGAGATTCCGCTGGGAATGCTGGTAGCGATCACCGGCGTCTCCGGGTCGGGCAAGTCCACGCTCGTGCATCAGGTGCTGTATCGGGCCGTGGCGCGAGCGCTGGGACAAAGCGATGGAGCCGATCCGTCAGGGGTTTTCAAATCCTTGTCCGGCGTTGAGCGCCTGAACGATGTGGTGTTGGTGGACCAGACGCCCATTGGACGCACACCGCGCTCGAATCCTATTACTTACATCAAAGGTTTTGACCTGGTTCGCGAATTGTTTGCATCACAGCCGGAGGCCAAGCGGCTTTCTCTGACGCCGGGGCATTTTTCTTTCAATGTGCCGGGCGGCCACTGCAATACTTGCGAAGGCGACGGCACGGTCACCGTGGAAATGCAGTTCCTGGCCGACGTGGAACTGCCCTGCGAGGACTGCAACGGTACACGATACCAGGCCAAGATTCTGGAGGTCCGGTACAAGGGCAAGAACATTCACGACGTGCTGCAGATGACGGTGAAAGAGGCGCTGCGCTTCTTTGCCGGGCAAACCAAGCTGATGGAAAAGCTGGCGGTGCTGGACGAGATCGGTCTTGGCTATCTGAGGCTGGGGCAGTCGGCCACCACGCTCTCGGGCGGCGAGGCGCAGCGCGTGAAACTGGCGGCCCACCTGGCACAGGTGCGCGCGGTGAATGCAACGGCAAAACCTTCGCAGGCCAGCCGCGTTCTCTATATCCTCGACGAGCCCACCACGGGACTGCACTTCGACGATGTATCCAAATTGCTGACGGCGTTTCGGAAGCTTATTGATGGCGGCGGCTCGTTGATCGTCATCGAGCACAACCTGGACGTGATCAAGAGCGCCGACTGGGTGATCGACCTGGGACCTGAAGGCGGGGAAGGCGGCGGCCGCATTGTTGCCGAGGGCACGCCGGAAGAGGTTGCAGGCAATCTTCTCTCGCACACCGGCAAGTGGCTCGGGCACGTGCTTTAACTGTGTGTTGGATTACCGCTCCCGGTAGAAATCCAAGCATTCCATGCGGCCCTGCCGGTCCGATTTGCCATACCCCGCACTGATTGGATAGAAAGGGTGGAGCGATTTTTCGGGCCCAAAAGTTCCCCGAACGAAAACGCTTTCGAAAGTGCGTCGTCGCAGCACGTAAGGAGGGGTTAGTTGACCATAAATATTCCTGCCGGGTCCATCGGATCTGAACGCGCGTCATCGTCAAACAACGAGGACCTTGAAGCCCCACTGATTCCCGCGGGAAGGCTTCTGCCATTCATCCTGGTCACGGCCCTCTTTTTCCTCTGGGGTATACCAAATAACCTGAACGATATTCTTATTCGCCAGTTCATGAAGTCGTTCGAGATCAATCGTCTTCAGGCCGGCCTGGTGCAGTCTGCGTTCTATCTGGGATACTTCCTGCTTGCGATTCCGGCTGCGCAACTGATGCGCAGGGCAGGATACAAGACCGGTATTCTTGTGGGTCTTTGTCTTTACGGTGCAGGCTGCCTGATGTTCTGGCCAGCTGCCTACATCGCGCAGTACTGGTTCTTTCTGACAGCCTTATTTGTCATCGCGAGCGGCCTGGCGTTCCTTGAGACTGCCGCAAGCCCTTTCACTCTGCAGGTTGGCGATCCAAGGAGCGCAGCGCGGCGGCTGAATTTCGCGCAGGCGTTCAATCCTCTTGGAAGCATTTCCGCAGTATTGGTTGGCAGCCGCTTTATCTTCTCCGGAATTGAACTCAATCCCACGCAAGTAGCGGCGATGCAGGCCCAGCACACGTATCAGGCCTATCTCCGCTCTGAGACTTTGCGCGTCGTCGCGCCATACCTGGTGCTGGGCGCTATCGTGCTTTTTTGGGCCCTTCTTATCGCGCGCACGCCATTCCCGCACACGGGGCTCGATTACTCACAGAACACGTTGGCCAAGGACCACTCCAAGCCATTGTGGGCACGAAAGCATTTTGTCCTTGCCGTTGTCACGCAGTTCCTCTATGTGGGCGCTCAGGTCAGCACATGGAGCTACATGATTCCTTACGTTATCTCCGCTACGGGAGTCGGTGAGCGTGTAGCGGGCTATTGGCTTACCGGTGCATTGGTAGCCTTTACCACCGGCCGCTTCTTTTCTGCCTGGCTATTGCAATTTGTACCAGCCTCGCGTCTTCTTGGGATCTATGCGGTGCTGAATGCAGCTATCTGCTGCCTGGCGGCGTTCAGGCCAGGATGGCTGGGTGTTGGAGCGCTGGTAGCGGCCAGCTTCCTCATGTCAACGATGTTTCCAACGATTTTTGCATTAGGCACAGAGGGCCTTGGTACACGCACAAAGACCGGTGCGGCGCTCATAGTTATGGCCATCATTGGCGGGGCCTTGATTACGCTTGCCATGGGCCGAGTGGCAGATCGTGTGAGCATCGCCGCTGCTTATTTTGTACCGGCTGTTTGCTTCGTGGGCATCGCTCTCTACGCTGCGTTCGGATCCAAATCGGATCCCGAAGAGATTGCAGAAGCGGAAGCTCAAGCGGCGGGCTGACTCGTCTGAAGCAAGTGAATGCCTATCGCAACTTAAACTGAGCGCCCCTGTCCTTTTCGCGAATGGCCGCGAAAGGACTGGGGTGCTCGATGAAGGAATTCGGCATTCTTACTCAGCTACAACTGGGTTGGTCAGCGAGCCGAGTCCTTCGACAGATACGGTGACGGAGTCGCCGGGCTTGAGCCAGCGTTGTGGAGTGCGGCCCATGCCTACGCCGGAAGGTGTGCCCGTCGATACGACGTCGCCGGGAAGAAGCGGCGTGATCGAGGAGATGTACTCGATCAGGTCGGGGATCTTGAAGATCAGTTCGCGGGTATTCGAGTTTTGCAGCACCTCGCTGTTGATCGACAAGCCGATCACGAGTTCATGCGGGTCAGCGATCTCGTCGAGGGTCACGATTGCCGGGCCCATGGGGCAGAATGTGGGAAAGCTTTTGCCGAGGGACCATTGCGACGTGGAGAGTTGTACATCTCGCGCGCTCACGTCATTAACGATGGTGTAGCCGTAAACATGCTCGCGCCATGCCGCGGCGGGAATCCGGTAGCCGCCCTTGCCGATGACAAAGGCCAGCTCGGCCTCGTAGTCGGGCTGGGTGGAGTTTTTGGGCAGCACGATGTTTTCGCCGGGGCCGATGATGGCCGTGTTCATCTTGAAGAAGACCACCGGCACTTTAGGCAAGGCCATCTTGGATTCGATGGCATGATCGCGGTAGTTGAGCCCGATGGCGAAGACGCGCGGCGGGTTGGGCAGCGGCGCGAAGAGCGTCACCTCGTTGAGTTTGAAAAAGGGATAGGTGGTTTCCTCTTTCGTTTCGGTGATCCCGGCGGCGATTACTTCAAGCGCAGAATTGAGTCCCGCGCCCGTGAGACCGATAACCAGGTTTCTGGATTCGTAGAGTGCGCCGGGATAGGTTTTGCCGTCACGGGCGGTAAAAGATACAAGCTTCATAAGGCCCTCCAGCCTGGGGATTGAGCGAAATTGTGTTGTCGAAACTTATGCGGCTGTCCAGCCGCCATCGATGGTCATAAGCGAGCCGCTGACGAATGCTGCTTCGTCGGAGGCCAGATAGCGCACCATCGAAGCGACCTCTTCCGGCTTGCCTAGCCGACCGACCGGCTGCCGGGCGCGGAGTTCAGCGCGCATCTCTTCCTTGTTGTGCTTGTGAAACTTCTCCAGATACCCTTCGACAAATGGCGTTTGCACGGTGCCGGGGCACACGGCATTGACGCGCAGAGTCTTCGGGTATTCGACGGCCAACTGGCGTGTCATGGCCAGCACCGCGCCCTTGCTCATGCAGTAGGCGAACCGCTGCTTGATGCCCACCATGCCCGATACCGAGCCGATGTTGACGATTGCCCCGACGGCCTCGTGATACTCGGTTGCGGCGAACAGCAATGGCAAAAAAGCGCGCGTGACGAGGTAGACCGAACGAACATTCACGTTGAGCAGCCGGTCGAAGTCCTCCGGCTCCGTGGTCTCGATGGAGCCGACGTGGCCGATGCCGGCGTTGTTCACCAGAATGTCGAGACGGTCGAGCCGTGCGGATGCCGCGGCGATCGAATCCGGGCTGGTCACGTCCAGATGCAGCGCGTGTGCGGAGCCGAAGGAGTTGGCAAGAGCCTCAGCGGCAATGACGTTGATGTCGGCAATCCAGACGAATGCCCCGGCGCGTACCAGTTCCTTCACGGTGGCTTCGCCAATGCCGCTGGCGCCGCCTGTCACAAGAGCGTGGCGGCCGTCGAGACGAAAAGCGTTGTCTTGCTTTGAGGGAGTTGCAGGAGTGTATTGAACAGGATCGGTCATGAGAGGACACTCGATGGAATAGAGGCTGTAACCTGCGTTAAACCGGCGGTAGAGGGACGAGAAGAAATAACTGCCCCATTTCGCCGACATGTGAAGAAGCTGCTACTTTCCGCGTACCTCGGCAAATATCTTCAGGTATGCCTTGGCGGTTTCGGTGATGGTTTCAGGATGTCCGGCATCGACCGCGGCCAGATTCACCAGGTCTCCGCCCACGCCAAGTGCTCGCGCGCCGGCGCGCAGGAAGCTCTCGGCGGTTTGGAGCGTCACGCCGCCGGTGGGAATGAGCTTGAGATGTGGAAACGGCGCCAGCAATGACTTTAGATAAGGAGCGCCACCGACGGCGGAGCACGGGAAGATCTTCACGTAGTCCGCGCCCGCGTTCCAGGCTGTGATGGCCTCGGTCGGAGTGAGCGCGCCGGGGCAGGAGACCTTGCCGTTCTTTTTGGTCGTGGCAATTACTTCGAGATGCAGGCTGGGGCTCACTACGAACTCTGCGCCGGCGTCAATGGTCGCCTGGCACTGGTCGGCAGTGGTAACGGTGCCGGAGCCAAGCAGGAGCTTCGATCCGTATTCTTTCTGGAGTTCTTTCAAAAGATCGACGGCGCCAGGCACAGTCATGGTGACTTCGACTACGGTGACGCCACCGGCGATCATGGCTTCAACCAAAGCGTGGCCCTGGGCAGCATTCTTTGCGCGCAGAACTGGAATCAGTCCTACGCGCTCAAGGGTTTCCTGTGTAGTTTCGGGCATTTTGTCCTCTATTCAGTGCGGGCTAACGGGCGATGCGCGCCGAGCCGCCTTTGATGATGCGTTCAACTTCAGAGAGTGTAGCCATGCTAGTGTCGCCGGGGGTGGTCATGGCCAGAGCGCCGTGTGCTACGCCGCACTTTACTGCCCAGTCGATTCCTTTGCCGGCCAGCAGGCCGTAAACAAGCCCGGAGGCAAAGCTGTCGCCCCCGCCCACGCGGTCGAGGATCTCGATGTCGGTTTGCGGTACGTGGACGATCTTGTCTTCGTAAAGCGCAATCGCCCCCCAGGCGTTTTGCGTAGCGCTGCGCACGGAGCGCAGCGTGCTGGCAATGAGCTTGAGGTTTGGGTAGAGGTTTGCGACTTCTCGCAGCATCCCCGAATAACCCTCGATGGGCAGTTCGGCAAAGTCCTCGCTGACGCCCTTGATTTTGACGCCGAGCATGGCAGAGAAATCTTCCTCGTTGCCGAGAAGCAGGTCCACCTTGCGCACGATTTCGCGGTTCACTTCCTGCGCCTTTGCTTTGCCGCCGATCGACTTCCACAGCGAATCGCGGAAGTTCAGGTCGTAGGAGACCGGCGTGCCGTATTTATGCGCCGCGTTCATGGCCTCCACAGCCACCTGGGCCGTAGAGGCGGAGAGCGCGGCAAAAATTCCACCGGTATGGAACCAGCGCGAGCCGTTGGCTGGCCCGAAGATGGCTTCCCAGTCGAAGTCACCGGACTTGACCTGGCTGATGGCTGTATGGCCGCGGTCTGAGCAACCGGCCGCCGCTCTCACGCCGTAGCCGCGCTCGGTGAAATTCAACCCGTTGCGGACCGTGCGGCCGACGCCGTCATAGGGAACCCATTTGAGCAGGGAAGTTTCCACGCCGCCTTGCAGGATGAAGTCTTCCACCAGCCGGCCCACCTGGTTCTCGGCCAGTGCGGTGGCGATGGCGGTGCGCAACCCAAAGCAGCGGCGCAGGCCGCGGGCAACGTTATATTCGCCGCCGCCCTCCCACACTTGAAATTGCCGCGTGGTGTGGATGCGGCCCTCTCCGGGATCGAGGCGAAGCATCACTTCGCCCAGGCTCAGGCAGTCCCAGCGCCGTACAGGATCGGGAATCAATAGAGTATTCATAGCCACAGATAATTTATCGCATTCAGCCGTTGCCAGTCTGTGATTGCCCCTGGGTGCGGGATGATCGTTTAGGCTGTTACTGTCTTACAGGCGCGCTGGCGTGGTGGCTGCCGGTCGATTTTTGGGTGACTTGGCTCGAAAAGAACGTCGGCGAGAGGAAGGTTTGATGAGTCAAGATCTTTTCGATTTGAGCGGGAGGGTCGCGGTGGTGATTGGCGGGACCACCGGGCTGGGCCACGAGATTGCCCTGGGTCTGGCTACTGCTGGCGCGGACGTTGCGCCCAGTTCGCGGCGGCAGGAGCAGGTGGAGGCCGTAGCTGCGGAGATTGAGGCGCTTGGAAGGCGATCGCTGCGCGTAACTTGCGACGTGCTGGACAGGGCCTCGATCGATCGGTTGCACGATGCGGTACTCAAGGCCTTCGGCAAAGTCGACATCCTGGTGAACGCGGCGGGAATTACCCAAAAGGTGCCTACTCTTGAGGTGAGCGATACGGACTGGTCTCGGGTGATTGAAACCAATTTGACCGGGACGATGCGCGCCTGCCAGATCTTCGGCGCAACCATGGCTGACGCCGGTTATGGGCGCATTGTCAATATTGCTTCTATAGCAGCCTTCCAGGGCTTCTTTAGAGTTGCGGCGTACGCGGCCAGCAAAAGCGCAGTGGCTTCCTTTACAAAGACGCTGGCCATCGAGCTTGCCGAGACCGGTGTGAATGTGAATGCCATTGCGCCTGGAGTGTTTCCTACGCCTCTCAACATGGCCCTGATTGACGGCACGCCGCGCGGCGAAGAGATCCTTCTGCGCACACCGATGCACCGCTTCGGCAATCCGCGCGAGGTGGTTGGGCCGGCAATCTTTCTGGCCTCCGCCGCTGCGACATTCATCACCGGCGAAGTGATCGCTGTGGATGGCGGCTTCCTGGCTAGCGGCGTGAACCAATGAGCAGAGGAAGAGATCAGAGAATGGGCCAGATGCTTGGTCCTTTTTCCTACTGCGCCTCTTACGATGGCGCAACTTTGCAGATAACTACGGAGTAGATGTCGAGGGCCAAATAAGCAGTAATTCCATTGCGCATTTGCGGTGACGCATCCAGCGCAACGTAGTGTAGACTGGCACGCGAAGAGATGTGGCTTGATGGCGGCCACGCGGCTCCAACCAGGGGAGGGAATTGATGGCTGTATCGCGGAAGTTGCGCATGGGCATGGTCGGCGGCGGACCGGGGGCATTCATTGGACCGGTGCACCGCCTGGCCGCGGAGATGGACGGGAAGATTCAGATGGTTGCCGGAGCTTTTTCGCAATCAGCCGAGAAATCGCGCGCGGCCGGAGAACATTTCGGAATCGATCCCGCGCGTGCGTACGCTGATTACCGTCAGATGTTCGAAGGGGAGCGCAAGCGGACTGACCCCATCGACTTTGTCGTTATCACTACACCCAACCATCTGCACCTGTCCATCGCCCTGGCAGCGCTGGAGGCGGGCATTCCGGTGATGAGCGACAAGCCGGCAACCTCTACGTATGCAGAAGCGCAGGCGCTTGAAGCGACGGTGGCCAAATCGGGTCTGCCTTACGGCTTGACACATACGTATGCCGGATATGCGATGGTGCGCGAGGCGCGTCACTTGTGCGCTACCGGACGCCTGGGCAAGATTCGCAAGGTTGCGGTTGAGTACTTCCAGGGTTGGTTGAGCAAGAAGCTTGAGACCACCGGCCACAAGCAGGCTGCCTGGCGCTCCGATCCCGCGCAAAGTGGACTAGGTGGCGCAATCGGCGACATCGGCACGCATGCCTTTCACCTGCTCGAATACATCTCCGGACTGCAGGTCACCGGCATCAATGCCACACTGCGTTCCGTGGTTGAAGGCCGCCGCCTCGACGACGATTGCAATGCTTTCGTGCGACTCAGCAATGGCGCCGCCGGCACGCTGGCCTGTTCGCAGGTGGCCGCGGGCGAACTCAACGAAATGCGCATGCGCATCTATGGAGAAATCGGCTCCATTGACTGGCGGCAGCAGGACCCCAACCGTCTCATTGTTAAATGGCTGGATGGCCCTGAAGAGATTCACCATGCCGCTGCGCCTTATCTGGGGCCCGATGCACTCGCTGTCGGCCGTGTCCCGCCCGGACATCCCGAGGGTTATCTGGAAGCTTTTGCGGTCCTCTACCGCGAGTTTGCCGATGCACTTCTGGCCTGGCAGCAGGGCAACGCCAACCCGCTGCCGCCAACGCTGCCTGGCATTGTCGCCGGCGTACGCGGCATGAGGTTTATCGACCGCGTCATCGAGAGCAACCGCAAAGAAGGCTGGGTTGAGTTTTAGGTAGATCTCGCGCTTTCCAGGAGAAAAGTCATGAAGACCATCAAAGGCCCCGGAATCTTTCTCGCGCAGTTTGCCGGCGATACCGCTCCCTTCAACTCGCTGGAAGGTATGGCCGACTGGGCGGCGGGACTCGGCTTCACCGGTATCCAGATACCAAGCTGGGACAGCCGTCTCTTCAATCTGAAACTTGGCGCCGAAAGCCAGGCCTATTGCGACGAAGTCCTGGGCATCGCTGCTTGCGCCGGGCTTGCCGTTACGGAACTCTCGACGCACCTGCAAGGCCAGTTGGTCGCCAGTCATGCGGCGTTCGACGTGCTGCTCGCGGGCTTTGCTCCACCCGAACTGGCCGGCGATGTGAAAGCCTGCCAGGTCTGGGCCGTACAACAGTTGGGGTGGGCGGCGAAAGCAAGCCGCAACCTCGACCTGAATGCTCATGCTACGTTTTCAGGCGCTCTTGCGTGGCCCTTTTTCTATCCCTGGCCGCAGCGTCCCGCTGGCCTCATCGACGAGGCTTTCAAGGAACTCGGCGCACGATGGCTGCCGATCCTGCGGCAATTTGATGAAGCTGGTGTGGACCTGTGTTTCGAATTGCATCCCGGCGAGGACCTGCACGACGGCGTCACCTTCGAGCGCTTCCTCGCAGTTGTGGGCGGTCACCCGCGCGCCAACATTCTCTACGACCCGAGCCACATGATCCTTCAGCAGATGGATTACCTGGCCTTCCTGGATATCTATCACGATCGCGTTCGCGCCTTCCACGTAAAGGACGCTGAGTTCCGGACCAACGGCCGCGCGGGTGTCTATGGCGGCTATCAGGATTGGATCGATCGTCCCGGCCGGTTTCGCTCGCTTGGGGACGGACAGATTGACTTCAGCCAGATATTCAGCAAGATGGCGCAATACGACTATCCGGGTTGGGCTGTAATGGAGTGGGAGTGCTGCTTGAAACATCCCGATGCAGGCGCAACGGAAGGTGCTCCGTTTATTCGCGACCACATCATTCGTGTCACGGATCGCGCCTTCGACGACTTTGCCGGTTCCGGCGCGGACGTCGAGGCGAATCGCAAGATTCTCGGGCTGTAGCGTTTCTGCCTGATGACTCAGGTCTCGCTTGCGGGACCAGAATCACCACAAATGCGACTTAGGGACTAATCGAAGTCTGTAACTTCTTCGACCGGTGATGCTGTCTTTCCAGGCGCCACAATTCCGTATTTCAAATCTAGAGCCTGTTATTAACTTTGCAAGAGTTGCCGGGCCAGATTTGCGAGCATGAGGATGGCGAAGGCGAGATAGTGCAGCGCTGCCAACGTCTTGGCGAGGCGTTCGTAATCTCTGGCCAGACGACGGAATCGCGCTGCC
>DASYZU010000008.1:0-29216 GCA_035945795.1 Occallatibacter sp. | reverse complement strand
AAGGGAGCCTTCTTCCATGTTGCAGTCGGAGACGCCGGTGTAGAGCAGGATTTCCTTGAGGCGCGTGAGGTACTCGAAGGCTTCGTCGGGCGTGCGAATGTCGGGCTCGCTGACGATCTCGATGAGCGGAGTGCCGCAGCGGTTGAGGTCGAGATAGGTGCGCGTGGCCGAGTCGGCAAAGCCGTCGTGGAGGCTCTTACCGGCGTCTTCTTCCATGTGCAGGCGCGTGATTCCGATGCGCTTGATTGTTCCATCCACGGTGGGAACTTCAATCCAGCCATGTTCGGCGATGGGCTTGTCGAACTGCGAAATCTGATAGCCCTTGGGCAGGTCGGGATAGAAGTAGTTTTTGCGCGCGAAGATGGACCGCTCGCGCATCTGGCAGTTGAGGGCAAGGGAAGCCAGCGCGGCAAACTCGACGGCCTTGGCGTTGAACACCGGCAGTGCGCCGGGTAGGCCGAGGCATACCGGGCAAATGTTGGTGTTTGGCGCGGAGCCGAATTGATTGGCGCAACCGCAAAAGGCCTTGGTGGCGGTGAGCAGTTGCACGTGGACTTCGAGTCCGATGACGGGCTCGTACTTGGCCAGGATTTCAGGAGACAAACCGGCAGCGGCGGGCATATTTGAATTTTAGCGCGGGGGGCGGCGCACGGGCTGTGAGGCTGGAACAGGGTCCATCCTCACAGCCCTGCCTGGTGACTATTCGAATCGGAACAGCGTGACTCTCTCTATGCGCTGCTGGTGTGGGTCGAAGCGCCAGTGTACGCCCTGGTCGTCTTCATCGCCGTTGAGGCGACGGCCTGGAACCCATTTGCCGCCCACAAACGTACCTTCGTCTACGGCTGCAATGCCCACGCGCGGGCTGTTGTCGGCGCGGGGTGTAAACGTGACGCGGAAGCCCTTGCCGGCGCCGAGAAATGCGTCCTTCCCGTCAGCCATGATGAGGCCGAAGCCGCTCTCCGCAGGGCCGCCGAAGCTGTTGTCCAGGCTCACATGCAGCGTGTAGCCATTCATTGTGAAGTCCACCGAGTGGTGGTCGCGGTCTAGCACAAAGCCGTGGACGTCGCCCGCGGTCTGGTGTTCAAGCAGCAGAGGCGCGAGGCTGGCTAGTACGCCGTAGCTCTCGCCGAGGGGGTCTGTGTTGCTCGCTTCCGATTCGATGGCGAAGGGCGAAAATCCGAATCCGGCCTCCTCGCCAAGCGCGTAGAACACGTTAGCCGCGCCAGTCGCGCCGCCGCGCGTTTCGGGCATGTAGAGCGGGTTGCCGTCGCGATGATAGCGGCGCGACCACATCTCAAAGCGCGGGTCGTAGAGATCGGGCGAGTAGAAATCGAGCGACGAGCCGGCGGCACGCCAAACGTCGACCACCTCCGGTTCGGGGCAGCCGCTAGGGAATTCCCCGGGAGGCGTGGTGTCGCCTGCGAGCCAGGTATTAACGTACATGGGAATGTCGTATTCGGCCTTGCCGGCCTTGGCAACGGCTTGTATGTAGCGCGCATAGTGCCAGGCCATGAAGATCTCATCCGCGCGCTCGTTGTCGCCGAAGACTTCGGTCCATGTGCCGGCGGTCCTGTTACCGTTTGCGTCCCAAAGGTCTTTGAGGTCTGGATAGAGCGAGTTGCGGTGCGCCTGCAAATACTGCGTCAACTGCGTGGGAACCGCTGAGGCGAAGGCCTTGTTCGCGTCGTCGGAGTGGTCTCGCGAGTCGCCGAGCACACCAACTTCGTTTTCGACCTGCATCATCAGCACTGTGTGGTCGCGGGAGTCCACTTCTTTCAGGTGCTTCATGAGCGCCGCAAATGCGCGAGTGTCTGCTTCCTGCGTGGCCGCAGATTGAGGGCTCAAAATCTCAACAGGGTTGCCGTGCTCGATGACGCGCGGAAAGCGGCGCGTGTCCTGCTTGACCCAGACCGGCACGTAGCTCGACAGGCCGTTCTTCCACGAGGCGAGCCACAGGAAGACGATGCGCTCGTTCTCATGACGCGCCTGATCGATGAGCCCGTCGACGAGCGTGAAGTCGAAGTTGCCCTCTTTGGGCTCGATCAGTTCCCAACTTAGCGGCGTTACCACGGAATTGAGGCCCATTGCTTTGAGCTTGGACCAGATGGGCTTCATATATTCCAGGTTCGACGAGGACGAGTTGTGCAGCTCGCCGGAGAGCATTAGGAACGGCTTGCCGTCCACGATCAGCTGGGTGGCCGCGCCGCGCTTTTCGAGATGCGGCACGCCCGTGGACTGAGCGGAAAGAAAGGCAGCTTCAAGACCAAGGAACAGCAGAAGGATTGGCAGCGTGCGAAATGGGTTTCTCATAACGACAGGGAGTTTAGCACAGGAGGTTTACGCTGGTCGGGATGCGTTGGCGGTTCCATTTTGGCTCGCGGTTTCAATTTTGTCCAGACGCTGCGAAGGTTCCGGGTTCGGCGATTGTCCTTAAGCCCTGCCTGGCCGTAGTGTTGAAGAGTGGCCGTCCTCTCAGTCGATCTTGCTTACCGCCGGTGGTCCGATCTGGGCATCGTTGTGCTGGATCGCGCGAGGCCTGTGCCGGGGTTGCTCGATCATGGCCAGATTGCGCATCCTATCGCATGCCAGATCATTCCTTCCGTTGCCGCGGGTCAGGATGACGGCCCAATCGACGCGAACATACTTGCCGGCCGGTTGAACCAGCTCTGTGCCGTGCGCGGGATTCGCGTGATGATGCTGGACGGACCGCAGGCATGGAAGTCGCGAACAAATGGTTTTGAGCACGCGCGTGTGAGCGAGCGGCAACTGAACACGGCCGCCAAGACCGGACTGCCGGGGATGGTGAAGCCAATCACTTACCGGGCCTTCGCGGAGTTCTGCCTGGATGTGTATGACGCACTCTGCCGACGCGGCTGGCGACGGATGGACACCAGCGACCGCTCTGCTGCGCCACAGGATCGCGTTCTGGTTGAGAGCTATCCCTACGCGGCATGGAAGTCGCTGGGACTTTTGCCGCTGTCCTCCAAGCGCCGGGCGACGGTGAGCGATCTGGCCGAGGCTTACGGCGCACTGCGTGCTCTGATTCCTTTCACTACCGACCGACCGCCAAATCATGACCAGCTACAGGCCATCGTCGGCGGCCTGCCCGGGCTCGCGCTTGATGAACGTAACACCGACGCTGTCCGCATCGTTGGCAATCCACCGCGTCGAGAAGAGGGGCATTGGCGCGAGGGCTTCATTGTGCTGCCGCTACCTCCGCACCAGCCCGTTGGGCTGCGCTGGCTCGACTGATCTGTGTGGTGCTGCGATTTTTTCCTGGACTCGCTCTACGCTGGACCGAATTCATACGACCACTTGCCGCTCGCAACCGGCTGCTTCGAGTTGAGCAGGATCCGGTAGACACGGGCTCCCATGTCGCCGCGGAGGCGCGGATCGGCAACTTCGACAGTTTCGACCGTGGGTTGAATTGCGACGGCATCGTACTTGAGCAGCGAGGCATTGCCTTCACCCGACGCGCTTTTAAACTTCACTGTGCCTGCAGCGTCCGCGGTTGCCAAACGCGTAGTCATCAGCGACAGGCTTACCGGCACAGCATTCTCAAGTTCGAAGTTTTCTTCCACAGTAACTTTGCTGAGCACGCGATCGAGCGTTACGGTGCGCATCCAGCTCTTGACGCCGGCTTCTTTGGGATACGCCGATGCCACATTGAAGGAGAGCATCGCATGCTTGTCGTTGCTTTCGTACTTGCGGTCAGTGGCGCGATAGGCGGGGCCGTCATGCTGCAAGACGCCGCCGATTGTGGGCAGGTTGTGATACGCGGACTGCATGGTCCAGATTTTGTAGCGATCGGCGCTGAATGTTTTCGCGTTGTAGGTTTCCACGCCGACATCGACTATTACAGGCTGGCCATCCTGGAAGATGATGAAGCTGCCGGTGTCGTTGTGGCTGTGGCTGCGGCCGTTGTTCGCGGCGAGGCAGGCCACGTACATGCCGTCTGAGGTCCCGGCTTTTTCGCGGGCAGTCATGAGTCCCAGGCTCGGATACCACTTGTCTCGAACCAGTCCTTCATCCTGCTGCGAGGCGCGAATCTCGTTGGCATTCAAGATAGCGGGCACTGAACGCGACAGGCTGGTGAGATCGCTATTCAATACTCCATTCAGGCCTTTGCCTTTGGCTGTCCAGCCGCCGCTTGCAGCAATGTGAGCGCCGAAGCCGGCGAGTTGTTCGTCATGGACGGCCTTGCCATAGCGATAGATCAGATCGCCCTCGGGACTGAGATGCATGTCCGCATCGCCATAGTTGATGTAGCAATCGCCCGCAATATGCGCGTTGAGAATGTAACGGCCCATCGCGCCAATGAACGGATTCGCAAGCACCTGAGTGGAGTTGCCTGTGGCCGATTCAAGCCAGTGGAGGCATTCGAACAGGCAGAGCGGAGAGCGTGTGTAGTAGGTCGGGCCTTCCTCTTCGCCCGCGTCGGGCCAGTACTGATTGAGATAAGCATCGACGCTGCGCGTGATTCTGATCATCTCGTGGAGACGCAGTTTTGGGTCTTCTTCGAGAAGGATATTGGTGACTAGAAGGTTTGAGTTGATCCACGGATTCCAGTTGTTGAGGCGGTGGGTGGCCGCGAAGTCCGGGGACAGGCCCATCCACCGGAAGTCGTCGCGGTCGCGTGCTGGTTGCAGAATGCGCCGCTCGCACTCGATGACGATGCGTTTGCCGATGAGTGGCGAGATCTGGTCGAGCTGGTCGCCGATAAGGTAACGCGTCCAGGCCAGAGTTGCTGCGGTCTCCGCGGCGAAGAGATCGACTACGGGCTCGGTGACGTCGGGCAGGCCTACGCCGGCGCGCTGCATGTACATGTGTGCGTTGTCGCTCCACGAGGTCTCCTCGCAGATGAGCCAGATGCCGTTGGCGATGTCGTCGAGAAAGCGGCCCTTGCCTTCAAACATTTCGGCCAGCAGCATGCGCTGCATCTGCGCGCGGCGGCCCCAATTGTCGGTTTGCCAGTCTGACTGGTTGCCGGTGCGCTTGAACTCGAGGAATATGGTTGCGGGATATTCCTTCCAGCCGGTTTTCTGGTCTTGCTCGGTGCGCGCGATGAAGGCGGCGCGCAGATCGTTGGGCACTGCCTGCCATTGGCCGCGCTCGTCATACTTCGGGAATGGATGCCACTGGTTCGCCGAAAGTAGTTTGCCGGCGAGGAACGATTCGTTGTAGGTGGTGCTGAGCAGATTCTGAGGCACACCGGAAAGCGGTGCGGTTGGTTGCCCGGCAAGGGCCATGCTGTTTGACAGTTGACTCTGGTGATTCATGAAGTCGTCCTCTTTATTTCGTGCATTCAATGTCCGGAATCCCAGGTCTCAGAAGCGAGACCTGGGGCACTCGTGGTCTGTGCGACGACAAATAGTTAGAAATTATGCGTAACCAAACTCGTACGTCCACTTACCGTTAGCGACGGGCTGCTTTGAGTTGAGCAGGACACGGTAGACCTGGTCGCCCCAGTTTTCACGCAGTCCTTCATCGGTGAGCTTGATTGTCTCCACCTTGGGCTCGATTGCGGCGCCGTCGTACTTCAGGAGGCAGGGCTTACCATCTCCCGTTGCCAGCTTGAGCGTGATGCTTCCGGCCGCGTCAATATTCGCCAGCCTTGGAGTCATCAAAGACAAACTTACCGGGACAGCGCGTTCCAGTTCGAATGCTTCTTCGACGGTGATCTTGTCGCGCATGCGATCGAGCGTCACCGTGCGCACCCACGATTTGACCCCGGCCTCCTTCGGATATGCCGAGGCGAGATTGAAGGAGAACGTAGCACGCTGATCGTTGCTCTCATGCTTGAGATCGGTGGCCTTGAAGCGCGAGCCATTCTGCTGCATCACGCCACCGATCGTGGGCAGGTTGTGGTACGCAGACTGCATTGTCCAGATTTTGTAGCGGTCGGCGCTGAAGGTCTTGGCTGTGTACGCTTCCACGCCGACATCGATGGTGATGGGCTTGCCGTCCTGATAGAGGATGTAGCTGCCGGTGTCGTTGTGGCTGTGGCTGCGGCCATTGTTCGCGGCCAGAACGGCGAAATACATTCCATCTGGGGAGCCGGTTTTGACGCGCGCGGTTGCCAGGCCGAGGCTGGGATAGTAACAATCGCGCACCAGGCCCTCATCGCGCTTTGCGCTGCGTATCTCATTGGCCCCAAGCACCGCCGGCATTGAGCGCGACATGAAAACGAGAGTTGCGTCGAGTACTTCCTTCAGGCCGTCGCCGGTTGATGTCCAACCGCTCCTGGCCGCGCACCAGGCACCGAAACCCTGCAGCTGCTCGTCGTGCACGCACTTGCCGTAGCGGTAAAGCAGATCGCCATCGGGGGCTGCGTGCGTGTGCGCGTCACCATAGTCGATATAGTCTTCTCCAGCAACGTGGGCGTTGAGAATGTAGCGGCCCATGGAGTCGATGAATGGATTAGCGAAGATATTGGTGGAATTTCCGGTGGCTGATTCCAGGAAACTGACGCACTCGAAGTAACACATAGGCGAAACGCCGAAGTAGCCCGGGCCTTCTTCTTCGCCGCCGTCGGGCCAGTACTGATTGAGATATGCGTCGACGCTGCGGGTAATGCGGGTGGTCTCGTGAATGCGCAGCTTGGGGTCTTGTTCGAGGATGAGGTTGGCGACCATCAGGTTGGAGTTGATCCACGGATTCCAGTTGTTGAGGCGGGCGCCCTTGCCATCCAGGCCCATCCATGTGAAGTCGTCGCGGTTGCGCGCGGGGACGAGAATGCGCCGCTCGGTTTCGAGCGTGATGCGTTTGTTGATCAACGGCGAGACGGTGTCCAGCTGCTCGCCCACAAGATATTTCGTCCAGGCCACCAACTCCGCTGTGCACGCGGCGAAGAGGTCAATGATGGGCTCGGTCACATCGGGCAGCCCCACGCCGACCTTCTGCGCGCCCAGGTGCGCGGGCACTCCCCAGAAACTCTCTTCGCAGATGAGCCAGATGCCGTTGGTAATGTCGTCGAGAAAGCGGCCCTTGCCCTCCATGCACTCGGCCAGAACAAGGTGCATCACCTTGGCGCGGCGGCCAAAGGTGTCGGCCTCGAAGCGGGAACGATTGCCGTTGCGCTTGAAGTCAAGAGACTTGGTAGCGAGAAACGCATTCCAGCCCTCTTTCTGGTCGGCCTCTGCCTTGGCGATGTAGGCGGCACGAATATCGGCCGGAATCGCTTCCCACGGGCCGCGCTCGCTGCAGCGCGGATAGGGATGCCACTGGCCGGGTTGAACGAGGTTGCTCTCAAGGAAGGACTCGGGGTAAGTGGTGCTGAGGAGATTTTGTGGCGACGTGGCCGGCACGGTGGCCTGGCCGCCGAAGGATAAAGCTCCAATGGAATGAAGAAGTTTGTGCTGTCCAGCCAGGGCAACGCTTCCTGCAAGAAAATTGCGACGGTTCATGAAATGAGTCCTCTCTTTTGGCGCTGAATCCCGCGCAATTTCTATTCTGCGGATGCCGGCATAATTTAGCGGCGCATTGAAACGACGGTCTTCATGGCCGCGAGCAAGTATACCGCCGCGGGCAGGCGCCCGGCTCATGCGCTGGCAAGTGCAGCGGTGACTGCTCCCTTCTTCTTGACAGCCATCAGTTCCACGGCCTTCTGGGCGATGTGCTCGGCGCTCACTTCGAGTTCCTTCACCAGGTCCCACGGTGCGCCGGAATCGCCGAAGCGGTCTTTGACTCCGATGGCGCCGGTGATGAAAGGCAGGCCGTAGAGTTTTGGGCTCTCCGTGAGAAGGGAACTGATGCGCCAGGCAAGCGCGCCGATCTGGTGCTCTTCGGCGGTGACCACTACACCCGTTTCCTGGGCAGCGCGAATAATGGCTTCAGCATCGATGGGCTTGAGCGTGTGCATGTTTACGATTCGCGTTTCGTAGCCGTAATCGAGCTTGAGGATGCGGGCTGCGCGCATGGCCTCAGGAACCATGGGTCCGATGGCGACGATGGTTAGATCTTCTGACTCATTTGTGTATTCGCGCGCTAGCTGAGTTTGGAACGCGTCGACGAAGTTGGCGGATTCCGAACGAAGACGAATTACGTTTGCCTTGCCGAAGATAAAGGGCGTTGTCTCGCTGGTGACAATGGGCGTGGACTCGCGGGCAAAGCGGATATATTTTGGTCCGACATGCTTGAGCAGCAGGTAGTCTGTGGCCTTGCGGGTTTCGATGGCGTCGCAGGGCACGACCACCGTCATGTTGGGCATGCCCTGCATGGCGAAGAGGTCTTCCAGAGCCTGATGTGTGGCGCCGTCGGCGCCGACCGAGACGCCTGCGTGCGCTCCAGCAACCAGGACGTTAAAGTTTCCGTAGCATACTGAGACGCGAAGCTGATCGAGGTTGCGCGCGGCTGAAAACGTGGCGTAGGAGCCGAGCACGGGCAGCTTGCCTTCTCTCGCAATGCCCGCTGCCGCTGCCGTGGCCGACTGTTCGGCGATGCCCATGCTGATCCAGCGCTTCGCACGCTCAGGCTTGCCTGCGTAGAAATCGGCAATGGTGATGGAGCCGGAGATGTCGAGGCCCAGGCAAACTACGCGCTCATCGTCCCCGTTCTCGGCGAGAGATTTGCCGAAGCCTTTGCGTGTTGGCTCCATTTTCACTTTCATTGTGCTGCCGGTATTCCACCAGTAGTCGCGTGAGAATCTTGGCATTTTAGATGCGAGCTTGTGGTCGATTTTGGCCTGATAGATGCTGGCTTTGGCCAACAAGGGGTCAACAGGAATGCGGTCGCAAAGGCCGAGATCCTTGAGCGCTGCGGCAAGCTCTTCGAAATTCGGAGCCTTGCCGTGCCAGCCGGGCTGATTCTCCATGAAGCTGACGCCCTTGCCCTTCACGGTGTCTGCGAGGATGACTGTTGGCTTGCCGACGGTGGCGCGGGCCTTCGCGAGTGTAGCAACGAGTTGGCTCATGTCGTGGCCGTCGGCGTGCAGGACTTCCCAGCCGAAGTTCGCGTACTTCTGGGCGAGCGGTTCCACATTCATAACATCTTTCACCCAGCCGTCGATCTGAAGGCGATTGCAATCGATGATGGCGACGATGTTGTCGAGGTGGTAGTTTCCGGCCTCCATGGCGGCTTCCCACACCTGGCCCTCCTGCTGCTCTCCGTCGCCCATGAGACAGAAGATTTTGTGACGTTTGGCATTGATGCATGCGGCGAGAGCCATGCCCACGCTGACGCTCAAACCCTGGCCGAGCGAGCCTGAGGAGACCTCAACGCCCGGAAGCCGGAGCCAGTGCGGATGTCCCTGGAAGGGCGAGTAGAGTTTGCGCAATGTGACTACTTCTTCAAGCGAACAAAAGCCCGCGAAGCCCAACGCAACGTACAGTGCGGGCGCTTTGTGCCCGGCGGACCAGATGATGCGGTCGCGATCCGGCCAGTTGGGATTTTTCGGATCGTGGTCGGCGGCATGGAGGTAGAGGGCGGCGGCGATATCCATAATGGAGAGCGTGCTGCCGGAGTGGCCTGAGCCCGCCGCGCACAGCGCCACAAGATCGTAGCCGCGCATCAGGTTGGCGGCGTCGCGTAGTTCTTCGATGGAATAATTGCGGATGATATTTCCTGTTGCGGAATCCTTGAGGGCCATGTGCTTCTCCTTGGCGAATCTATAGAGATGATGTAATGCTGCGCGGATAAGGGTGTTTTCGAATCCCACCCTCGCCACAAAAACAAGAACGTGGCGAGGGTGGGGCACCCGATGCTATTGCCACAACGGGCAGAGAACTACAGATTCTCCTTTGTCCAGCGGTCGATGCGGTACAGTGCTTCTTCGAGATTCTTGAGCGAGTTGGCGACGCTGAAGCGCAGGTAGCCTTCTCCGTATTGGCCGAAGGCGGCGCCGGAGAGCGTGGCTAAGCCGGTTTGCTCGAGCAGCGCGTCGGCCAGAGGCTTGGATTTCCATCCGGTCGCGGTGATGTTCGGGAAAACGTAGAACGCGCCTTTTGGCATGCGGCAACTGAAGCCCTTGATTTTGTTAAGCCCGTCAACGAAGACCTGAGAGCGATGCTGGAACTCGGCGCACATGCGGCCCACGGCGCTCTGATCGCCGCAGAGCGCCTCGATGCCGGCCATCTGCGTAAAGCTGGCTGTGCAGGAGTTGGAGTTTGTCATCAGGCGCGTGATTTGTGTTGCCAGGTCGGCGCGCATGACGCCGTAGCCGATGCGCCAGCCGGTCATTGCATAGGTCTTGGAGAAGCCGTCGAGCAGGATGGTGCGCTCCTGCATGCCGGGAACTTTCATGATGGAGAATGGCTCGCCTTCAAACTGTAGGCGGCTGTAGATCTCGTCTGAAAGCACCATGATATTGCGGTCGCCGATAGCGCGGGCAACCTGCTCAATGTCTTCGCGCTGCAATATGCCGCCGGTGGGGTTCTGCGGCGAATTGAGGATGATGAGTTTGGTGCGATCGGTGATGAGGGCTACGAGCTCGCGGACGTCCATCGCAAAGTCGCGCTCCTCGTGCAACTGGATAGGCACGGCCTTGCCGCCCACGTAGTTGATCATCGACTCATAGATGGGAAACCCGGGGTTGGGATAGATAACTTCATCGCCTTCATCGATCAAGGCCAGCATGGTGAAGAACATGATGGGCTTGCCGCCCGGCACCACCACTACCTCATCGGGCGACACCTCAACGTGGCGGGTGCAACTTACGTACTGGGCAATGGTCTCGCGCAGTTCGGGTAGACCGGCGGAGGGTCCGTAGTGGGTCCATCCCTTGCGCAGCGCGTCCACTGCCGCCTCAACCACATTTGCCGGCGTGTCGAAATCGGGCTCGCCGATCTCCAGGTGGATGATGCTCCTGCCCTGGCGCTCGAGGGCCTTGGCCTTGCTGAGGACTTCAAAAGCGGTTTCGGTGCCGAGCCGCGACATGCGCCGCGCTAAAAGTAACTCGCGCTGTACAGTTTGTGCCAACATGACTCACGCTCCTATGCGTGGCCAAAAGCGGTGGGTGTATGAGCTTGCAATCTGCCCATTCGGCTCTTGGCCGCAGGCATTATACATAGATCGAGCAACGCTGCAATGTGATGGCGGGACCGCCCGAAACTCCCGGCATTTGGTGATTTAAATCACATCGACCGGTGCTCTCTGGCACATCACCGCGTCTATAATCGGTGGCAACCTTTCCCGTACGAGGTGTATGCCATGGCGGATTCCAGCACGAGCCGATGGGTCCATCCAGCCGTTATCCTCGTCGCCACGGACCTGAGCGACCTGGACCGGCTTATGCCGCTTGCTCTGGAACAGGCAGCTCAAACCAAGGCCCGGCTCATTCTGCTCCACGCCATAGCAAGCTCCGCGGCGATGTCGGTCGATGCCGTGGGAATGCCTTATTATGACCCTTCGGCGGCGCTCGACTTTGCTGAGAAGATGCTCAGGCCTTGGTGCGAAGCAGCCGAACGCCGGAACATCGCCTGCGCTGGCCTGGTGCGCGAAGGCCATGCCACCCAGCAGATCACCACAGCGGCCCGCCAGTTCAAGGCGGATCGCATCCTTCTCGGTACCCGGAGCCGGAGCAAGCTAGGCAAGATGCTCCTTGGTTCCGTGGCAGAACAAGTGCTGCGCTCGGTCAACCTCCCGGTCTTTACCGTGGGACCCGAGGCTCATCTCCCGGTGCAAAGCGGCTTCGAAGAACACGTCGTGCTGCATGCCACCACTCTCAGAGAGACCTCTCGCCCGAGCGCGGCGCTTGCCTGTCAAATGGCTGTGGGAATGAAGGCAAAACTCGTGCTGCTGAATGTGCTGCCCCCGGTGGACGAGATGTTGCGCAACGGGCTGCCCACCGGAATAGATTCCGCCGCTATGCGGGAGCTTCGCATTTTGGCAGCGGAGACCGGAACCGGGTGCTGCCTGGACGTCGAGCCGGTGGTCGTCCACGGCAATCCTTCGATCGAGATTCTCGCTGAGGCCTCAGAGCGGAAGGCAAGCCTGATCATCCTCGGTGCAACCCACCGTTCGGCCCTTGAAAACCTGACCCGCGACCGCACGGTTTATCGGGTTCTGGCCCACGCGCGCTGCCCGGTGCTCACGCTGCGCGAGCCGCTGGCTTCCCTCGACGAATCCACGGTGGAGAGCGTTGAAGCTTATCGCGGTTAGCTCAAGGGAAGTGCAGCCGCAAGCCCGCCAAAAGGCCAATCTCGAAAATATTTATGCATCTGGGCACAGAAGGAAAGGGCTTGAATTCTCGGAGCGTTTTCTAACGGAAAAGGACTAAGCGGTTAGGCGTTCGAGCTGGTCGGGCTTGACGATGGTTAGGTTGGTACCCTTGATGGTGATCCAGTTGTCGCGGCGGAACTGGTTCAGCAGGCGCGTGACTGTTTCGCGAGAGGTGCCCGCCATGTTGGCAATCTCCTCGTGCGTCAGCGCCATGGTAAAGCGAATTTCGGGCTTGCCGTTGGCGGCCGAGCGGCCCCAGTCCAGCAGCAGCCTTGCCAGCCGTCCCGCAGCCGAGCCGGAGAGGGCCAGGCGCTTGGCGTCGTGAAACACCGTCAGATATTCGCCGGAGAGCGACTGCGCCGCGTGCATGCTGGCGATTCCGTGACGGCCCAGGAATTCCACAAACTCCTGTTTTCGCACCGTCTTAACCTGGCAGGGCTCGATGGCCTCGGCGGTGACTTCGTGGGGAACGTTGGCCAGCACCGCGCTCAGTCCCATCACGTCACCGGGTCCGGCAATTTTCAGGATCATGGTCTTGCCATCGCGCGAAGTGGAAGAGATTTTGACTTGGCCAAAACAGATTACGAAGACATTTCGCGCCGCGTCGCCCTCTGTAAACAGCTTGGCTCCACGTGCGTGGCTCATCATAATGCCAATCCCATCATAATCTTCGAGCGCCTCGGGCGTGAGATTGCAAAACATCCGCAGATGACGGTGCTCGCAATTCAGACAATCTTCCGGGGGGTGATGGGAATGGATTGAGGCCATACTTGGACCAATAGGTCTGAATGAAGTATAGCGCACATTCCCCATGGCCTAGGCAGGGATTTTCCGTCAATTTCCGCCACCGCCGGGCAAGGTACCCAGGCACGGAAATTGGTTCTTGCTTTAAGCCGGCTCGTCTCCGTTGGCACGACGCCGAGTATGCACGGTCCGGTTCAGGCAGCAGGAGAGATAGGCTCTAGAAACCTCGCGGGCCAGCTCTTCCAGCAACCTCATCCGCAACGGTGGATAGTTCTGAAAAACCTGTTTGAGGGCCTCAATGGGCAGCACCAGCACCGATCCGGGGGTTTGTGCGCTCAACGTATACGTGTGGTGCCCATCTCCCAGCGCTGCGGCCAGTTCTACTAGGTCGCCGGCTCGCGCGGGGCCCAGCGTCAGCCGCGTCTTGAGTCGCTCCGCCTTGCGCAGAAACAGCCCTGATACCACGACGTAAAGCCCCTTGCAGTCCTCATGCTGGCGGAACACTACGCCCCCTGTATCGAAACTGATGCACTGCGCCGAGCCGTTTAGCAGATTCCCGGCCTCTGGCGGACACTCCAACAGCTCTGCCAGTGGATGCGCCGCGACAGCATCCATTTGCCCGGATCTTGCCTCTGCCTGCATGGTCACATCTCCCATTTTCTCTCCCCGGCGCCCGGTCCTGCGGCGAGTGGCCTTTGCCAGTCGCCGGCCAACCGGTTCTTGGTGAGCGCGTTTAGCACTGCGGACGTGCGATGAACCATGTTCCATTTTCAACCAATCTTTTCAAATGCGATCAATCTAGAAAAGCGGATGAATGGAATAAAAGACGGCGCGCTTGTTATTCTTCAGCCTGCCAATGGCTCTAAAAGAAAGCCAGGCTGCGCACCTTCGCGGCTAAACGGCTTCCACGGGAATTGAGGCCTCATGCTCCAGCCCGTCGGCCGCTGCTTCCGGCGGAACGCACATTACAGGTACCCGGGAACGGGCCAGCAGCGCGAAAGCAGTCCCATGCGGACCAGGTGTCTCACTGGCTCGCTTTACCCCGGCTACCAGGATGCAAGGATGGTGTTGCGCTATCGCTTCCACCATTGCGTCCGCCGGGTTGCCGTCTTTGACCATGCAACGCACCGGCACCTCTCCGCTTGTCTGGATGCCAAACTCTTCCATCGTGGTTGCGCAGGGGTTAAGAAACGCTGAAGCCTCGGCCGCCGTGCGTGCATGAATTACCAGCAGAGGGCGCTTGAAGGTCTGTGCCAGTGAATAGGCTGTTGCCACCGCTGCCGCTGCGGCCTCATTCCGCTCCATGGCCAGCATGACCGGCCCGCCCGGCGTGGGGCGAAACTGACCTGCGTTCCAGTCCGCGGCCACTGCCATTACTGGACACGGCGCCAGCCGCACCAACTGCTCGGCGATGGCTCCCACGATCACAGGTCCGGCGCCTTCCATTCCCTTGGTTCCCACTACGATGAGCCCTGCCTCGTACTGCCGGGCTACATCTACCAGCATCTGCGCCACAGCGCCCTGGCGAATCTCAGAATGGCTGTGAATCCCCTCACGGAGCAGGTTGTTGGCCAGCTTGTCGAGAACTTCGCGCGCCGCTTCGGTCAGGCTCGTCCGCACCCGGCCCGGAACCGCACCCACGGCCGCATATTCCAGCGGGTCCAGCCCGTGCGCCAGAACAATCCGCGCGCCATAGTTCGTGGCCAGCTTGCGGGCATACTCGAGGGCCGCTTCCGACTGGCCGTTCAGGTCCGTGGCCACGACAATTGTCTTCAAGCCGGCTGCGAAACTCATGGATGCCTCCTGACGCAAGGGCACGTCCTCTGGTTTATACCCATTGGATTCCGAGTCTGCGCCCCCAAAGTGGGCGTAGGCAGTGACCCCATTCACCCCCCTTTGTGACTCGTATCACAGGACTTGGGTCGAAAGTGGTCAATTCTGGCCGGCGTCCGCCCGCCCTGGCATCTTATAGGGCAATCAACGACAATGGGCTGTTGCATCCCAAATGCCCGGGACAACCCGCTGGAGAAAGCCATGAAGTTGCCTGTTCGACTCGCTGCCTTGTTTCTGCCCGTCCTGTTTTTCGCTCCGCTGAGCCCAGGGCAGTATGCCCGTTCCGTGGACCCATTACTGGGCACATCCGGGGGAGGGAACGTCTTTCCCGGCCCTGTCGTGCCCTTCGGCATGATCAAGCCGGGGCCAGACATGATGGCGCCGGAAGGCAGTGACCCCAACGCCGGCTGGAACGCTGAGGGCGACATTCGCGGGTTTAGCCAGACTCATGTGAGCGGCACGGGCGGTGGCGCCAAGTACGGCAACATCCTAGTGCAGGCGACCACGGGCGAGATTGCGCCGCTGGACTCCGCATCGACGCGCGCGGACGAGAAGGCGTCGGCCGGTCTCTACTCGGTAACACTGGCTCGCTATGGTGTTGGCGTCGAAATCACCGCAGCCCGCCGCTCAGCGATCTATCGGTTTCTCTATCCCAAGGGTGCCAAGGCTAACCTGCTTTTTGATGTCAGCCACTATCTACTCTCAGGTATGAGAACGGGGGAGATGCAATCACTCGTGGACTCGAAGGTACAGGTTCTTTCTCCAACAGAAGTCACCGGTTCGACGAGCATTACCGGCGGATGGAACAAACAGCCCACTGCTTACACCGTCTACTTCTGCGCCAGGATAGATACTCCGGCCGCATCGTGGGGAACATGGCTCGGCGGCCAGCTCCAGCCTGGAAGCAAGAGCGCACACGGCCAGGCCATTAACAAGTCCGGTGCATGGTTAACCTTTGAGCCGAAGGCTGGCCGGCCTGTGCTGATGAAGATCGGAATCTCCTTCATCAGCGTTGAGCAGGCGCGGCGGAATCTTGCCGCCGAAATTCCCGACTTCGATTTTCCGGCGACTCACACAACTGCGTTGGCCAAGTGGAATCGCGCTCTGGGCAAAGTTGAATTGAAGGGCGCAACGGCTGAGCAGGAGCAGATTTTCTATACGGCGATTTATCACACCATGCTGATGCCCACAGACCGCACGGGCGAGAACCCGCTGTGGAAGGGGAAGATTCCTGGCGAGCCGTACTACGACGACTACTACGCGATCTGGGATATCTTCCGCACCTCAGGGCCGCTGCTCACGCTGATCGCTCCCGAGCGCGAGACTGCCATCGTGCGAGCTCTCGTCGATCTCTACCGTCACGAAGGTTGGCTGCCGGACGCCCGCAGCGGCAATTACAACGGCCGTACGCAGGGCGGCAGCAACGCCGAGTTCTTGATCACCGACGCATATGTGAAGGGGCTCAAGGGCATCGACTGGGCTACTGCTTATGCGGCTGAAGTCAACGACGCCGAAGTCTCGCCAGTGGACCACCTCAAGGAAGGACGCGGCGGTCTCGACGACTGGCGCACGCTGGGTTACGTCTCCATCGAGGGCTCTGATCGCACCGCCTCAGTGCACATGGAGTACGCGGCTAACGACTTCGAGATTGCGCTGCTGGCCAAAGGACTGGGCAGAACAGACGACTACAAGAAGTACCTTACCCGCTCCGCCAACTGGACGAACCTTTGGGACGCGGATTTTACTGACGGCGGATTTCAAGGGTTCATCCGGCCGCGCCATCGCGACGGAAGCTGGTTGACGCCGTTTACTGCGATGGATTTCTGCACCTGGGGCGGGAATACTTTTTACGAAGGCAACTCGTGGACTTACTCCACGTTTGTGCCGCAGGATGTTGCTTCGCTGATCGAAAAAATCGGCGGGCCACAGAAGTTCGTTGACCGGCTGGATGCGTTCTTCGCTGTTCCGGGCCGCTACGATGTTGGCAATGAGCCGGGTTTTCTGGCTCCCTACCTCTATAACTGGGCTGGCCGTCCAGACAAAACCGCGGAACACGTGCGGGAGATTATTGCAAAGAATTATCACGCCGGGCCGACGGGCTTGCCTGGCAACGACGACTCGGGCGCGATGTCGTCGTGGTATGCCTTTGGGCAGATGGGGATCTTTCCCAACGCGGGGCAGGATGTTTATCTTATCGGCAGTCCGGCCTACCCGCAGACCATACTTCATCTGGCGGGCGCGAGGAACTTTGTAATTGACGCGCGCAACTTGTCGGCCGAGAACATCTATGTCGCCGAGGCAGCCTTGAACGGCAAGCCTCTCGACCGCGCATGGTTGCGTCACAAAGAGATTGTGGCCGGAGGGCGGCTAGTGTTGACGATGAGCAAGACGCCGGGGCACTGGGGCGAGCGTAATCTGCCACCGTCAACGCCCAGTTCAAACATGTAATTGGAGCCCATTTTGAATGGAAGACCGGTCTGGATCGCCGGTCCCTTCCCGAACCTACTGCTGCAGCACGACTTGGTCACCTTCTTTCAGGCCGCTGGTAATCTCGGTGACGGAGCCGTTCGACAGGCCCACCTTTATCGGAACCTTGCGCCAGCCTTCTTTCTGCTTCTTGTCTGGAATCTGCACAGACGCATTCTTCTGGCCGTCGTAGGAGACTGCGTTTTCCGGCACCGTCAGCACGCCCTTGTGTTCATCGAGCAGAATCTCCGCGTTGGCGGTCATGTTCGCTTTCAGTTCGCCGCCGGGGTTGTTAATGGAGACGCGCACCTCAAACGTGGTTACGTTGTCCTTCTCTACTCCCATGGGCGCAATCTTTGTGACCTTGCCGTAAAACAGGCGATCGCGAAAGCTCTCAACCTTGATGCGCGCCGGCTGGCTCATGTAGACGTGGGCAATGTCGGCCTCGTCCACCTTGCCCTGCACATAAACCTCGGTGGTGTCGCCTTCGGTCATTACCAGCGTGGCCGTTGAACCCAGTACCAGGATCGAGCTGACCGCGTCGCCGATCTCCACATCCCGCGACAGGATCACGCCATCCATGGGCGCAATAATCGTCGTGTATCCGAGCTGTTCTTCCAGTTGCTTCAGGCTGGCCTGGCTCTGCTGCACCTGTGCCCGCGCCTGCTTGAGCTTGGCCGTGTCCACGCCGATTTGCGCCTTGGACGAATCTCGCCGGGTGAGCGCAGCCAGGTAATCCTTGTTGGCGTCGTCCAGCGCCTGCCGGCTCACGATTCCCTCGTGTTGCATCTCCAGGCTGCGATCGAGCGTGGCCTTGTACATAGGCAGGTCGGGGGCTGCAGCGTTCACCTTGTCCTGCTCGATATTGGCCTGCAACGTGGCAACATTGGCCTCGGCCGAGGCTAGCTGGGCGCGCTGCGCTGCCACCTGCGCCTGAATCTCTTCCTGGTCCAACTGCGCCAGTTGCTGACCCTTCTTGACCATGTTGTTGATGTCCACGTAGAGCTTTTCAACGATTCCCGAGGCCTTGCTCTTTACCTCGACCTTGGTGATCGGCTGAATCTTCCCTGTGGCCACGACTGATCGCGCTACATCGCCGTGCGTTACCTTGCCCAGTTTGTTGGGATCGATTGTGGTGCCCTTTACCATCTTCGCAAGCCCAAGGGCTGCCACCAGTAGCACCAGGGCGCCACCAATGCCCATCCAGATCCAGAATTTTCTGTTCTTTCGCGACGCGGCCACAAAGCCTCCCTTAAAAAGAATGAAAAGCGCACGCTTGCCGGCGCAAGGTTATGGGTGAAACGAGGGATAATAACTACAGCATATTTCAAAACATTGCTCAGCAGACCCTAGGGCGAATTGCCGAGGGGCTAAGCCCCGTTGGTTTTCGGCCCCTTTCGGAACAACTTAATTCGGGCGTCTACACAAAGCAGATTCTGAAACTAGCTGTAAGACGGCGCCAGCGCTTTGCTGTCACTGTTTGCTTTCTACGCAAGTGACCGCCGAATGGTTCCGGAGGTGGCTACGCGCCCGTTTCCATGGGAACCGAATCGCCGGGCCCAGCGTATCAGTTACCAGCGCACCACGTCGGTGTCTAAACACCATGCAGAGTTTTTCCGACACGCTCGGCCAGGTTCTTCGCGCCATGATGGCGAACAAGCTGCGCACCTTCCTGACCATGTTCGGAATTGCCTGGGGCGTGGGTTCGCTACTGGTTCTAGTAGGTTTAGGCGAGGGCTTCCGTTCTGGCCAGCACCGCCAGCTGTCCACTTT
Source organism: Occallatibacter sp. (assembly GCA_035945795.1). GTDB lineage: Bacteria > Acidobacteriota > Terriglobia > Terriglobales > Acidobacteriaceae > Telmatobacter. The sequence continues at coordinate 10,244 of DASYZU010000008.1, read as the reverse complement.
TGGCAACGATCTGGTGATGATGTGGAACGGCACCATTCCCGCGCTCGCCAACCAGCACACGGGAATGCGGCCTTACCAACTTACGCTGGGCGACGAAGCCGAATTGCGGACCTTGCCGCAGTTGCGCGCGGTTACGGCATTCCTGAACCGCAACGATCTTTACCAGGTGAGCGCCTATGCCAACACCTCGGGCCAGGTGCAGGGCGTGGAGCCGAACTACTCCGAAGTACGCTTTGTGCCGGTGGCTGAAGGCCGCTTTTTGAACGCGGAGGACGTAGTCCAGCGGCATCGCGTTGCCGTGCTTGGATCGAAGAGCTCAACGTTGCTGTTTCCCGGCCGCCCCATGCTCGGCGAGACCATCACCATCAATGACGTTGCGTTTACCGTGGTGGGCCGCGTCGCTTCCATCAGCCGCGGTAACAACGACGGCGACAATCAGAAGGTCTACATCCCCATCACCATCATGCAGGAACTGTTCGCCATGAAAGGCGACAACGTTGCCCGCGATGCGCTCAGTTCCATCCAATATCAGCCGGCGACGAAGGGCGACGCCACGGCAGCGGTTGCCGCAGTGCACCGGGTTATTGGCGCGCGGCACGGCTTCGATCCGGTGCTCAAAGACGCCTTCCAGGAGTGGGACACAATCAAGGAAGAGCAGATGATCGGGGCTATCTTCGACGCCATGGATCTGTTTCTTGGTGGGGTTGGAATCGTCACGCTCGGCCTGGGCGCAGTGGGCATTATCAACATCATGCTGGTCTCAGTTACAGAGCGAACCCGCGAGATCGGGTTGATGAAGGCCGTGGGAGCTACCAAGCGCAGCGTACTGGCGCAGTTCTTCTGGGAGGGCCTGTTGTTGACCGGCATCAGCGGGCTCATCGGCATCGTGATATCGGCGGGCTTTATGTGGCTGTTGCAGGTTTTCTTTACGGGTAAGATGCCGGGCTGGGATCCACCACGGCTGGTTCCGTGGTCGGCTGCGCTGGCGCTTGGATCGCTGGTGGTGTGCGGCGTGGTGGCAGGACTCTATCCGGCCAGCAGGGCGGCACAAATGGATCCGATTGAAGCGCTGCGGAAAGAGTGAGAAAGCAGCTTCTAGCTTCCAGCTTTTAGCTAGTTGTTGCCGGGTCGGGGATTTAGGCGAGAAGAGTATTTGTTCAAGGCCGGAAGTGGACGGAATGGGTGCGTGGTCTTGAAGAGAAATGGAATCAGCCGGAGCTTTTCTCCGGCGGGCTTTTAGCTAGAAGCTAGAAGCTAGAGGCTAGAGGCTGAATCATGTTGAAGGACATTCTAGGTCAGGCGTGGGAAGCGATGGTGTACAACCGCCGGCGCACCGCCATCACCATGATCGGGATGGCCTGGGGCATTGCCACCGTTGTGCTGCTGCTGGCCTACGGCGCCGGATTCAACCGGGCTATCGAGAACATTTTCGCGCAGTGGGGAACCAACCTGATAGGCTTCTTTCCCGGCCGCACCAGTCAGCAGGCAGGCGGCGACAAAGCCGGCGTCAAAGTCCGCTTCACCATGGACGATGTGGACCGTGTCTCCAACGGCGTTCAGGGCATCTTCCACATCTCGCCCGAGGTGTGGAAGGACTCAACCGTGCAGAACGATCTGCATACCTACACCTGGACCGTTAACGGAGTTCGCCCCATCTTTCAAGACATCTTCAAGCTGGATACCGATGAGGGCCGCTTCTTCAACGGCGCCGAGGACCAGCAGAGGGCCCACGTCTGCGTAATTGGTTCCGAGGCCAAGACAAAACTCTTCTCCGGCGGCTGGGCAGTCGGCGAGACCATTCGCCTGAACGGTGTTATCTTTACTGTGATTGGCGTGCTGAGCCCCAAGATGCAAGAGGGCGACGACGATCGTAATCGCCAGATCTACGTGCCCTTCAATACGATGAGCGACCTGGTTGACACGCATTACCTTAGTGCCATCTGGTTCAACTATCGCGGCGACAATGAACTGATCGAGAAAAGTCTGCGCGAGACCATGGGCGCGGCCCACCACTTCCGGCCCACGGACCACAACGCAATCTACGTGGCCAACCTGATGACGCAACTGGCTCAATTTCACATCCTGGCCATTGCCTTGCAGGTGCTGCTTTCCATGGTGGGGACGCTCACGCTGGGCATCGCCGGCATCGGCCTCATGAACATTATGCTGGTGGCTGTGCAACAGCGAACCCGGGAGATCGGCATTGAAAAGGCCCTGGGCGCGCGCAAGCACCACATCCTTGTCCAGTTCCTCGCGGAAGCTCTGGCCATCACCGGCGTGGGTGGCGTATGCGGCATCTCCTTGGCCTATCTGATCTCGGCGATGGTGGGGCGCATCACTTTTTACAGTGCGCTCGCCAAAAACGCCGGGGATGCCGATATCCGCCTTCTCATTTCACCCACTTCGGTGGTTGTAGCAACGGTGATTCTTGCCATCACCGGACTGGTGAGCGGCATGATTCCGGCAATGCGCGCCGCCAACCTGGACCCAATCGAAGCCCTGCGGTACGAGTAACAGGCCGACAGACTGGGTGTACATCGGGTCGCCCAATGCGCTACCCTTGCCGGTCATGAGAAACCTGAAAAACACCACCACTGTAACGTTCATTGCCCTCATCCTCGCGTGCCTGTCGCCCGTTTTCTCTGGCTACGCTCAAGCCCAGGCTCCCGTGCCCGACTCGCCCGCAATCGAGTCCCAGGCCCAAGCACTCTTAGCGAAGCTGACCCTTGAGCAGAAGATCGAGCTCATCGGCGGCATCGACTCGATGTATACCCATGCCATGCCCGTAATCGGGCTGCCACGCTTCAAGATGTCGGATGCTTCGGTGGGTGTGCGCACCTGGGGACCCACCACCTCCTATGCCGGCGGCGTTGCGCTGGCTGCCACGTGGGATACGGAGTTCGCGCGTAAGCTCGGCGAGGCCCTTGGCAAGGATTCCCGCGCCCGCAACGTCAACTTCCTGCTCGGCCCCGGCGTGAACATCGCGCGCTCGCCCATCGGCGGCCGCAATTTCGAGTATTTGTCTGAGGATCCCTACCTCAACTCGACGATCGTGGTTCCATTTATTGAGGGCGTTCAGTCCCAGGGCGTAATCGCCACGGTGAAGCACTACGCCCTCAACGATCAGGAGTTCAACCGCCACAACGCCAGCTCCGACGTGGACGAGCGCACCATGCGGGAAATCTATCTGCCGGCCTTCGAGGCTGCGGTCGTCAAGGGCCACGTTGACTCCGTCATGAACTCCTACAACCTGATCAACGGCGTGCATGCAACGCAGAACGAATTTCTCAACAACAAGGTTCTCAAGGGTGAATGGGGCTTCAAGGGCGTGCTCATGTCCGATTGGGACGCGACCTATGACGCCGTGGGCGCGGCCAACAACGGCCTCGACCTGGAAATGCCCAGTCCCAAGTTCATGAACGCGAAGAACCTGGTGCCCGCCGTCAAGAATGGATCAGTGAAGGAGTCCACCATCGACGACAAGGTGCTGCGCCTGCTTCGCACCGAGCTTCGCTATGGCTTTACCAGCCGCCCGCAGTTCGATCCCGCCGATTCGACTTATTCGGTAGCCGACCGCGCCGTTGCGCTACAGGGTGCACTCGAAAGCATTACGCTGCTCAAGAATGAAGGCCACATACTTCCGCTCGATCCGGCAAAGATCAAGACCATTGCCATCATAGGCCCCGACGCATGGCCGGCGGTTCCCGGCGGAGGAGGCTCTTCTGAAGCGACTCCATTTGAGTCTGTCTCAACCGTCACCGGAATTGCCAATTTCCTTGGCCCGAATGTGCATGTCCTCTACAGCCGCGGGCTTCCGGAGATAGTCGATGTATTCCGTCGGACCCAGTGGGATGGCGGAGTCAAGGTGGAGAGCTTCCCCAGCAGAGACTTCACCGGGACGCCGGCAACCGGCACGCGCCGCAACGTCGCCGACTGGAAGCCCAATGAGTGGGCGCCGGTGGATCCGACGCCTCGTAGCATTCGTTATACAGCCTCCTTCAAAGCAGCAAGCGCCGGAAAGTACCTGCTGATCGCCGGCGCCTCCGGTGAGGACGGCTTCAAGATCCTCGCCGATGGGAAGCAGGTTCTCGACCAGGTTCGGGCCGAGGGTTCGGTGCCCAGGTACGCGTCCATCGACCTCACCGCGGGACAAACCGTCAGCCTGCAGGCCGACTATCTGCCTCGTGCGGCCGGTTCCAGATTCGGATTCGGCTTTGTATATGAACCCGACTTGGTGTCGGCGGATGCAAAGCAGTTCGCGTCCCTCGCGGATGTGGTCGTGCTGGCCATCGGCTTCAACGCGTCCACCGAGGGCGAAGGCCACGACCGCACCTTTACGCTGCCATTCGGACAGGATGCGCTGGTCGAAGCAATTGCCGTGGCGAATCCGCATACCATCGTCACCCTTACCGGTGGCGGCGGTATGGACATCCGGCCCTGGCTTGGCAAAGTGCCGGCCCTGCTCCACGCCTGGTATCCCGGGCAGGAAGGCGGCAAAGCCGTTGCTGAAGTGATCTTTGGCAAACACAACGCCGAGGGCAAGCTGCCCATCAGCTTCGACCGCGATTGGGAAGACAGCCCATCGCAGCCTTACTACTACGGCGTCTCCGGAGCAGACACTACGCTGCACACCATTGGGGAAAACGGCAAGCCGCTGGATTACACCGTTCCGCACATCAAGTATGGAGACCGCCTGATGGTGGGCTATCGCTACTGGACGACCACCGGCAAACACCCGCTGTTCCCGTTCGGCTTTGGGCTCAGCTACACCACGTTCGGCTTTGCGAATCTGCAGGCGCCTGCGACCGCGGCATCGGGTTCGACGGTTCCGGTCAGCTTCGACGTAACCAACACCGGCAGCGTAGCGGGAGCAGAAGTCGCGCAACTCTACGTCTCTGATCCATCGACGAAAGCCATTCGCCCCGAGCGGGAACTAAAAGGATTTGAGAAAGTCCGCCTCGCGCCTGGCGAGACAAAACATGTAACGCTCAACCTGGACGCACGCGCCTTCAGCTACTGGGATGAGACTGCAAAGAAGTGGACCATCGATCCCGGCAAGTTCGTGATCCTGGTTGGCGACTCGAGCGAGAATACGCCGCTGCATGCGGATATGACGCTGAACTAGCAAGTCGGGAACTCAGCGAGAAGGCCTCGCATCGTGCGGGGCCTTTCTCGTTTATGCCGAGACATACCCAAACAGGATTTCCTACTTCCCGTGTCGCTCCCAAAAGGCGGCTGGCGTCACAATGGGGTATCGTTCGGTCAGTGCGAGCAGGTCTTTATCCCCGGTGATCAAGTAGTCAGCCTGAGCCGCCCGCAGTGTCTGCAGCGCAGACGCGTCGGCTTTGTCACGCCGGTCTTTTTCCAATTTGCCGCTCGGCTCGACGATCTCCGCTATAAACATGAAACTGTCCGCAAGGTCGCGGATTTCCGCTGGACTCAGCTTGATGCGCTTGAGTCGCGGCAACACACGCACCATCTCATCGAGAATGTAGCGGGACAGCACAACACCCAGCTCGCCGTGCTGCGAGCCGCTCAGGATCAGGCCTGGCACGCTCTCCGGATACGCCAGTCCCGAAACCAGAACGTCGGTGTCAAGAACCACACGCAGACGAGCCACTAGCGCCGCCGTTCGCGCGCTATGGCCGCATCGATCTCCGCCATGCCTTTATCGGCGGGCACTTCCGCATAAGCCTCGGCAATCCGGCTGCTCAGTGCATCGAACCGCTCGCGCATTCGCCGAATCCGCGCAAACAGTTCAGCGTCCACCAGTGCCGCCACCGGCTTACCGTCCTTGTTGATCACGATGCTGTCATTGCGGTACTGCACCTGGTTCAGCATTTCTCCCAGATTCTGCCGAAAATTGACTGCGCTCACTTCGGAAACCATCGTAACCTCCGATCATAATGATCAGTATGATTATTATGGCTCATATGACTCCAGATGTCTACGCCGCGGCTTATGATCGATCCATGAAGCGCGTCCTCTTGTCATGGAGCAGCGGTAAAGACAGCGCCTGGACCCTCCACCTTTTGCGTCGCGACCATGCGATCGAACTCTGCGGGTTGGTTACAACGCTCAACGCTGAATTCGACCGCGTAGCCATGCACGGCACGCGACGGTCAGTGCTTGAGGCGCAGGCGCACGCTGCTGAACTGCCACTGTGGATTGTGCCGCTTCCCTGGCCTTGCTCCAATGAAATTTATGAGCAGCGGATGGCCGAGGTCTGCCGCCGCGCAGTCGACGAGGGCATTGATGCTGTTGCGTTTGGCGACCTCTATCTCGCGGAGATACGTGCCTACCGCGAGAACCAGCTCAAGCCCACCGGCCTTGAGCCGCTGTTTCCACTCTGGGAGATTCCTACCGATGCACTGGCGAGCGAAATGATTGCCGGAGGTCTCCGAGCACGCCTCTCGTGCGTGGACACAAAGCAGTTGTCCGCCGAGTTCGCCGGGCGCGAATTCGATGCATCTTTGCTAAGTGATTTGCCGCCCAAAGTCGACCCTTGCGGAGAAGGCGGCGAATTTCACACTTGCGTTTATGCCGGGCCGATGTTTACTGCCCCATTGCCCCTGGTCAGTGGAGAGGTTGTCGATCGCGACGGATTTGTCTTTGCGGACTTTCAATTGGAAGTCAATACGTAGCGCGCCCCCCGCTTACGTCGTAGCACTGGCCGGTAACGAACGAGCAGTCGCGGCTGGCGAGAAAGTGAACTACCGCCGCAACCTCTTCCGGCTGCCCGGTGCGCTTCATCGGAATGCGCTGCACCATGTATTCCACCTGCGCGGGCGTTATCTGTTCCAGAATCTTGGTCCGGATCACCGCCGGCGCCACCGCGTTAATGCAGATGCCTTCCGTCGCAACTTCCTTTGCGATCGACTTGGTCAGTCCGATAATGGCCGCCTTCGATGCCGAGTAGGCAACCATGTTCGGGTTGCCTTCCTTGCCTGCAATCGAAGCGATGTTCACGATGCGGCCATATTCCTGCGTGCGCATTTGCGGCAACACGGCGCGGCACAGATAGAACGGCGCAGTGATATTGAGGTCCATCACCCGCTGCCAGTCTGCATCTGTCTGCTCCCAGATTGGCGCGGCTCGGCCTGCGATACCGGCGTTGTTCACAAGGATTTCCAGCGAACCGGTTGTCCTGATTACCAGTGCGATCGCCGCGGCCACTTTGTCGGGCTTGGTCACGTCCAGGGCCAGCGGGAACGCCCCGCCGCCGATTCTGTCGGCTACAGCCTTCGCCGCGTTGGGGTCGATGTCGAGCACGGCGACCCTTGCCCCTGCTGCTGCGAGCCGCTGCGCAATCGCTTCTCCGATGCCTGTTCCCGCGCCTGTGACAATCGCCGTCTGTCCTGTCAGTTCAAACATTTCTTGTGCACCATTTCTTTCATAGAGAGAAGTTCGCCCGCCGGTTTGCGCACAATTTATTCCTGTGTGGAATATCCCACCTTCACCGCAAGAACAGAATCACGGTGACCGTGGGGTACCCAAACCTGACACATTTCAGGAATCATTCTAGATGCGTATGAAGATCTTCTTCCTGAACATCCAATAAAGTATCAGCCAGTAGGCGATTAATGTGAGCGCGCCGAGAAATGTTGGTTCCAGTTCCGGTCCCAGGCAGTTGAGCACTCCCATCCCCAGATGAATGCGGAAGCTGTTCTCGACAAAGTTGCGCCACAACTCGGCGATCACGTACGCCGCGATGGAATTCATGCCCACTACCACCAGCGGAAATGCGATGCCACGATGTTTCCGGATATCGACGACCCACGAAAACGCGGCAAGAAAGAAGAAGCACACGCCTCCGCTGAACAGAGTCCACGCCGGCGTCCAAATGCGCTTCACGATCGGGCAGATTCCGGTGACGTGGAGCAGCAGGCCAGCTGCGCACAGCGCCAACGCGGCCAACAGGAATTTGCGCACTGGAATCTTGGGCGCCGACTCCTGGAACCAACGTCCAGCCGCCAAACCCAGAAGCATGGTCCCAAGTGTGGGGATAAAACTAAGAGTCAGGTAGCCGCCGTCGTTGTAAAGGAAACGGCTCGGACGCGGCAAGATGTTCAGGAACCATACATCGAATGCCTGGCCCAGATTGCTGTTCTTGTTCCAGTGTGAAGTGAAACCCGTGAACATGTGGTTCTGAAATTCGGGAGGCACGCCTACGGCAGCCCAATCGAAGTTGGGGCCCGGTGCCGGATACAGCGCCCATGCCAGCCAGTAGCCGAAAAGGATTCCCGCAAGCGCAATCCACTGCCAGCGAGGGCGAGCGAACGTGAGCAGAAACGCAAATGTATAGCCGAGGCCGATCTGCGTGAGAGTATCTTCGAACGTGAAGTTCGTCATCGGGCTGTCAGTTGACCTGAGGAAGATGCCCAACGCGACGAGAACCAGGCTGCGCCAGATCGTATGGAACAGCATGCGCCTGAAGCTCTCCCCCTTTCGCTGCCGGCTTCTCAGCGAATAAGGGAGTGCCGCGCCCACCAGAAACGTAAATCCCGGTTGGATAGTGTCGTGCAGGCTCATCCACGACCACTCCACGTGGGTCTGGTTGAAAGCCAGAATATGCCAGAAAAAATTGCCGGGATAAGCGGCAGCCGCGTGGGAAAAGCGCAGGACTTCGCCCATCATAAGCAGCATCACGAAGCCGCGATACGCGTCGACTGCAACATTGCGCTGCTGCTCTGAGGCCACGCGCTCCACCAGATCGCTCATGGACGAATCCTCTTCGCAGACAGGGCAGTCCGTCAATCCCTATTTAGCGCAACGTCTTCAGCGCTGGATAAAGCTTTTGCCATTCGGCATATCCAGACTTGTAGGCGGCCACATCTCCCGGATCGGGTTCGACGCGCTGCGCTACCTCGATCGCCTGCGCGCAGGCCTCATCCAGGTTGGCCCAGTGTCCGGTGCCTACGCCGGCCATCAGTGCGCAACCGAATGCTCCACCCTCTTCGGCTGTAAGCACCTCGACCGCGTGGCCATAGATGCCTGCCTGAATGCTCCGCCACAGCGCGCCGCGTGCGCCCCCGCCACCCAGGCGTATTCCACTTACCGGAATCCCCAACTCAGAAAAAAGCGTAAACGTATCTTCAAGCGAATACGCTACTCCTTCAAGCACTGCGCGCACAAAGTGTGCAGCGGTGTGTCCCGCACCGATACCCGCAAACGCCGCGCGTACCTCCGGATCGAGATGCGGCGTCCGCTCACCGAGCAGATACGGCGCCCATTTGAGGCCCTCGCTGCCTGCCGGAATCTTTACTGCCGCCTCATTGAGCGCGGCGTAACTTTGTCCGCCGAAGAAAGTTTCCTTCAGCCAACTCAAGCTAAGGCCTGCGCTCTGCGTCACGCCCATCACGTGCCATAGACTTGGCACCGCGTGGCAGAACGTGTGCAGTCGTCCCTTTGGATCTTTGGTTGGTTTGGCGGTGGCCGCAAACACCACGCCAGAGGTTCCGATGGTTGCCGACACCGAACCCGGCTGCAGGATGCCCATGCCAACGGCGCCCGCGCCCTGGTCGCCTGCGCCGGCTGCTACCGGTGTGCCTGTCTTGAGCCCTGTGAGCCCCGCGGCCTCGGCACTGATGCGCGCACAAATCTCCGGCGATTCAAACACGCGCGGCAGCCAGCTCTCCTTGATTCCCGCGGCCTCGGCTACCTCACGCGACCAGCAGCGGTGCGTCACGTCCAGCAGCAGCGTGCCCGATGCCTCCTGTACATCGATTGCAAACTCACCAGTTAGCCGATAGCGCACGTAGTCCTTGGGGCACATGATGTGCGCAATTTTCGCGAAGGTCTCCGGCTCGTGTTTCTTTACCCAAAGAAGTTTTGTCAGCGTAAAGTTTGGCAGCGCCGGATTGCACGTGAGTTCGATCAGCCGATCGTATCCAATACGTTGCGTAAGCCAGTCGCACTCGGGTTGCGTCCGCGTGTCGCACCAGATCAGCGATGGCCGCAGCACCGCGCCGTTCTCATCAAGCATGACCGCGCCGTGCATCTGCCCGGTCAGCGCGATAGCCGCAATCGGCTCTTTCGGCTCCGGCGTTGCGGCCAGTGCTCCGCGAATTGCTTCCTGTGCCGCGCGCCACCAGTCTTCGGGGTCCTGCTCTGCCCATCCCGGATGCGCTGCGCGAAACGGCGCATGTGCGCTCGACGCCGTGCCCATCAGCTTTCCAGCCGTATTCACCACCACGGCCCGCGTCCCGCCCGTCCCCACATCCATTCCAAGGAACCGCATAGTC
>DASYZU010000007.1:0-81755 GCA_035945795.1 Occallatibacter sp. | reverse complement strand
GAACAAAAAAGACGGAGCGACAATCGTGGTTTGCATGGCCCCTACGGGGCTGAATGGCTATTGTTGACCGCATTCCCCACGCTAAAGCGCGGGGCTAAAGACCGCTGCGCCTCCGGCGCGAAAGAAATCAGAATCGGCCTGGTTGAAAAATCAGTCAGGTTAGCGAAATGGATTCATGCGATTGCCCTGTCCCCTTCGCTGACAGACAGCACTCAGAAATTCCGTAATCGACACTCGTGCATTGAAAGATGCTTTGCGGTATAGGTTGAAGATAAAGCGTCGAGCCGTAAACTAATGGGCAACACAAATGCCAAAGCCCGCCCACGGTTGCTGGAAGCGTCGAGCAGAATAGATCTCCCTAAGCACCTTGTATCCGGAAAGGAGTCACTTCCCGGATTATCGGCAAGCCGGAACTTGGGTCAACTGTTGGTAAATCCCCTTACCATGAGCTGAGCCTGCGTGATGCTACTGCTGCATTAAGGCGGAGAGCCTTGTCTTTCTCGCCAACCAATTCACTCTGCCCGCTGCCTCCGTCTGCGCTCTCTATCAGAGCCGCTGGCAGTTCGAACTTTTCTTCAAATGGATCAAGCAGCACCTGCGTATCAAGGCCTTCTACGGAACCAGCGAAAACGCGGTCAAAACACAACTCTGGATCGCCATTTCGGTCTACCTGCTGGTTGCTATCGTCAAAAAGCGCCTCGATCTGCCCGGCTCGCTCTACACATTGCTGCAAGTCCTCTCAGTTACCATGTTTGAGAAAATGCCCATTCCACAGGCACTTCAGCAGAAGGACTACACAAATCCACAACTAGCTCCAACCAACTGATTCTGTTCGAGTTCTAACCGGATAGTAGTGACAATATACAATATTTACTGACAATCAGGGCCTGTAGCTCAACGGTTAGAGCAGGGGACTCATAATCCTATAAAGACAGTATTAGGCTTGCTTTGTAGTTGCTTGCATCTTCTAGCAAAATAAAATGCTTAACAGCACATCGGCGCGATGAATCCTCAAGCCCCTACAAGCCTCTACAAACCAAAACTTAGCACGTTTTTGGGTACAGTCACCGGCCTACTCTTCTTGCACGTTGCTGATCCCCTCGGTTGTCGCCGTATGACTCTACACCTAACTGTATAGCAAAGGTTTAGAGTTCGCAGACGCTTGCCTTTTTTTGTTGTTATTGTGTATCCTGAAAGCAGGCTTAGAGAACCTTGTGGGTGTGTGAGCGTGCAAGAAGAGGGCTGGCCGCCAGTCCTGTAAGAAGCGCTCATGGGCAGCAGGGGGTTGATTGGTGAAGCATCGATGTCAGCGCCGGTAGCCTCCGGCTGAGCAAGGCTGACGCACCATCGATGGCTGGGTCCAGTCGGAGCGCTTACCTTAAGCGCGATCCCACTCTCTAGGTGGCTCTATGCCTACAAAACCGTCGAAATCTGCGCGCCGTGCTACGCGCACCGTTGCGAACGTCACCTCCCGCACAAAACACCGCATCGAATGCGAGCGCAAACTCCCCGCAGCAAAGCACAGCGAGCGTCCAGCCGGACGTGTGCTCATCCCCATACAAGGCGCAGCTAAAAGGCTCGGTCTTTCTGTTTGGACTTTGCGTAGCTGGGTGTACGCAGGTCGAGTCAACTTCCATCGCGTCGGACCTGCCGGGCGTGTGATGATCGCCGACGCCGAAATCGAGCGCCTGATTGGCACCAGCGAAGTAGTCGCAACAGCAGCCTAAAACAAAGAGGCCAAGACCTCGACTCATCTAAGGACACCCCATGCTAAGTCTGAAGCTGCAAAAACGCCTAGCCGGTCTCAAACCAAAACCAAAGTTGAAGCTCGTTCCCAAGAAGGCCTCATCCAAATCTGCTCTCGACTACGCGCTTCAGTACGCAAAGCGGGAAGGCATTCCGGGCATTTGGATTCCACAGGGCAGCAAAGCGCCAGTCGAACGTGGCTGGCCCGAAAAAGCAAGCACCGACCTAAAGGTGCTCCGCGAGTGGAGCAAAGAGCACCCAAACTGCAACTTCGGCCTAGTGATGGGCAACGGCTTCGTCGCTATCGATCTCGATGATCCGGCAATGTTCATGAGGCTGAAGGAGCAAGGCTACGCGCTGCCGCCCACCCGTGTGCACAAAACCCCGCGCGGTTTTCATTTCATTTACCGCGTGCCTCCCGATATGGTGCTCAAGAACAAAACGAGCTTGTTCCCCGGTGTCGATGTGAGGGGCGATGGTGGTCAGATCGTCTCCCCCGGCAGCGTGAACTCTAATGGCGATATCTATGGGGTCGAAGAAGATTCGCAAATAGCCGACCTGCCTACATGCTGGCTCAACCTGCTCACTGAGGGGAAGCCCCGCGCAGCAGCGAAGGGAGCGATATCCGAGGGGCGGCGGAACAGCACACTGACCAGCATCGCCGGAACACTGCGCAAGGCAGGCAAAACACCAGAGGAGATCGAGGCTGCTTTGCTGGCGCAGAACCGCGAAAAATGCAGTCCTCCGCTCGCTGACGATGAGGTGGGTACGATTGCCAAATCGGCCAGGAGTTGGCCTGTCCCTGACAACGTAGCAGCGCTGCTGAATGACACCGAGCGCACGCGCATCATGCTCCCCGCTGATGACAGGCTTTTAGGCGAATTTGCCGCAGAGCTTGGTGCGCAGATGCGCGGCCTGCTCTATCGGCATGGGCGCGACGTGGTGACTGTAGAGGGCGGTGTCATGCGGGCTATCAGCGCGCAGGAACTTCGCACGCTGGCGGAGCGGCGCGTGATCTGTTGCCGTCAACGTACGTCGCGAGGCGGGCCTGTCGAGGTAAGAATAACCATGACAGCAGAGGAGTCGCGCGGCGCAGTAGCCTCACCGCAGTTTCTGGAGGCGCTCACGCCTATCAAGTGTGTAGCCTCATGCCGCGAACCTGTGATGCGCGCTGACGGCAGCATTGAATTGTTGCCAGTTGGGTACGACGCAGAATCGCAGACGATGACTCTGACCAGCAGCGAGTATCGGGACGATATGCCGTTCGATGAGGCTGTGACCGTACTGCGTGACCTGTTTTCCGAGTTTGAATTTGCAGACGCAGGGCGCAGTTTGGCTGTCGCGGTCTCCGCGCTTGTTGGGCTTTACGCTCAGCAGCTACTGCCCTCTGGTGCGTTGCGGCCTGCGTTTGTGTACACCAAGAATGGCGAGGGCGCAGGCGCGACAACCGCAGCAGCCTGCGCAATCGTTCCTGTACTCGGTGACCTGCCAACCGGGTCGCAGCCCAGTGACCCAGAAGAAATGCGCAAACTGCTCACAAGCTCGCTGCGTGAAGGGCGCAGGGTTGTGCTGCTCGACAACATAAAAACGGTGATCGGTGGGCCAGCGCTCGAAGCGTTCTGCTCCGCCGCGACGTGGAGTGATCGCATACTGGGTGCGAATGATTTGATGACGATGGAGAACAACATCATCGTCTTTGGAACTGGGAACGGTTCAACAATGACACCCGACATGCGGCGGCGCAGTTTGGTCTGTGAACTGCATCTTTCAGTTGAGCGAGCAGAGGACCGGCAGTACAAACGCGTACTCAATGTTGCGGTGTTGAAGAAGATGCGCCCAGAGATTCTAGCTTCGTGCTGGGCGCTAGTACGAAGTTGGGATGAGCAGGGAAGGCCACAACCTAGCAGGTCACACTCTGCCTTTCCCGAATGGGCCGCAACCATTGGGGGCATTGTCGAGCACGCTGGCTTCGGTTGCGCGCTCGCCACACCTGAAACCATGTTCGCGCCTGATGAAGACGGCGACAACATGCGCTCGCTTGTGGCTGCGATGAAGTCAGGGCGACGCTACAATGCAGCGGAGCTTTACGCGCTCTGTCGCGCAAATCAAATCTTCACCAATCTGGTGGGGTTGCACGAGAACGCGATGGATAAATCCCAACTTTCAGCGATGGGCCGATTGCTCACTCGCTACCACAATCGTCTTGTCGGCGCGTCGCGATTCCTAATCGAAGGCGTGGGCCACAGGCGTCGTTTTTACACCGAAAAAGGTTCGCGAGACCAACATGGTCGCATGGTCGAGCATGGTGTTTCCCCCGAGCTGCTAAAAACACCTGTTTTTGACTCTAAGGGGAAACACCATGCTGACCATGCTGACCATGCAACCACACCACGCCAGTCAGCAGGCAAGATTCGCAAGTACGCAGCAAGGAGGAGAGCGAATTGAGCACGCCAAAGGAGATCAACCAATCGAATACGGCCTACTGGGAGCGGGTCATATACGACGCTGCTGCGAGGCCCACAGCCCCGCCAACATCAGCACCCACGATTCCACCGCCGCATCACCATAGGCCCATCGAAGGGTTTTGGATGCGCGTCACTCCAGCCACAACACCATCAACAAGGAGAATCAAATGAATACACCAGCAGTAGCCCACGCACGTGCACAACTCACTGAAGCTGAAGCCGTGGCCGCTAAAGAGCGCCGCGCACAACTCGTCGCACAACTCAGATCAACCCGCTCCGAACTGCGTACAGAAACCCGCAAGCTTGAGAAGCTGAAGCAGACCATCTTCACAGGTCAGGCTGCGCTGGAAAACGTTCTACGTGAGCAGCAGATGTATCTGAACGCGCTGGGCATGAACGCGCAGCGCAAGCCCTCCTGCGCGGAGCTGATACCAGCTGATCCCGAAGTGGTGGAGTGGAGGATGCGCGAGACCGATCTGGAGACAAACCTAGCGCGGCTGCGTGCGCGAAGGGCGCAGTTGCCCAACCTTGAACTGCTCCGCGTAGAAGGAGTGCAACTTGCCCAACATGTGCAGCAGCTTATGTACGCGGAGAACAACCTGATTAATGAGTTGGATGGTGGCGTGGGCGTGGTACCCGTGGGCGGCGTGTTTGCCCCGTCTTGATTTTGAGTTTGGATCGCGTCGGCTCCTCGCGGTCCAACACTGGGGGTTCTGATTCTCCTACCCCAGTAGTGAACCGGCCCGTTACGGTCTGGCGGGCCGGTTCCAGAGTTTGAGCGCCGTTTTCTTTGCGGATTTTACGGCGCTCCCTTGGCGGGTCGTCCATTTCCCGCCGTCACAGTGCAATGCGTGGCGGTCCTTCCATCGCATTGCCGCGCAACAGGTCAGCCTCCTGTCTGACCTGTTGCGTGCACTTCAACCTTGGAGATATGAAGATGAAGACTCAATCTGAAGCGGAAAAAGCGAAGGCTGAAGATCAGGCCCTCGCCATGATTGAATTCGAGCGACTGATTAGCCGCCCGGTGCCACACGTCCGGTGGTATGACGGTGGGATGCCGGAACCGGCTGAGTATCGCCGCTGGCGGCTGTACTCAAGCCTTCTCTATCGTGTGGAACTGTGGCTCGACTCTGGGTTGCCCCGATGGGATGGGATGCTGGCCATGGTGGAGGATGCACGCGCTTGTGCCAAAGAAGCTCGGCGCGAATGGCTGAAGATCAAGCATAGGCTGTCGGCGCGCTACGCAGCCGGAAAGGGGCCGCGTCCGCCTTGGGGAATGACCAAATGACAACGAGAAGGAAGAAGCCCGATAAGGTTGTAGTTCATTTAGGGGATAAGGCACGGAAGAAGGTAGTCCCGCGCACTGCGTACACCAAGGAGCATCCCAGCCCCTACGCTTTCAAACCCGGCGAGTCAGGGAACAGCGCAGGAAAAAAGAAATCCGAGACGCGGCTGCTCTCCAAAGCGCTGAACGCATACCTCAGCGACCGCGCCCCCGAAGAAGTCGCAAAATCGCTGGGTCTGCCTCCGAACGCTCCCGGTGAGCACTACAATTATTCTTGGGCATTGTGCCTTGGGCGGAGAATTCTTAATAAGGCGATGCTTGCTGAGCCTTGGGCAGTGGACGCGATCATCAAGCTGACTGAGCCAGTACACACAAGGCTTGATTTGGGTTTCGGTGGCGAATCCGACTCGTCGCAAATTATGGAAGTGGTTTTCGTTGAATCGGATGGTGACGGGCGCATTTCAAAAAAAGCATTGGCTGCATTCCCTGACCTTGCAGCCAAGACCATTGAGGGCCAGCCCTCACACTCTGCCCTGCCTGCTCCTGAAGACTGAGAGCCACCCTGACAGGCCACAGGCCCCCAGCATGGCCCCACTGGGCTCACAGGCAGGCTCAGGGGCCTTCAGGCAGGTCAGAGCCCTCTTCAGAGGCTTGCCAGAGCCTGCAAACTGCCACAAACCACTGTCAACCAAGGTATACCCATAATAGACACACCAAACCTGACACTTTAACTGTCAATAAAGGGTAGTATCTGCAAATACTTGACACTCACCCCTGAAGGTCTTAGAATCTAAGTTGACACTATATGAGGTGTACAAATGGCAGCTACAGCAAAAAGGCACAGCAAAACAGTTGGGTACATCAGGGTGAGCACCGTCGATCAGAACACAGAGCGACAACTCGACGGCCTTGAACTCGACAAGGTGTTTACAGACAAGGCGAGCGGCAAGGATGTGAAGCGGCCGCAGTTGAAAGCCGCGCTTGACTACGTGAGGGAAGGCGACACGCTGGTGGTGCACTCAATCGACCGGCTGGCCCGCAATCTGGTGGACCTGAAGAACATCGTCTCGGACCTCTCGGCCCGCGGCGTTACCGTGCAGTTCATCAAACAGAATAATCTGACCTTCACCGGCGAAGACAACCCCATGAACAACATGATGTTGTCGATGCTTGGGGCTGTGGCAGAGTTCGAGCGTGCGCTGATCAATGAGCGACAGCGTGAGGGGATCGCTATTGCCAAGAAAAAGGGAGTCTACAAAGGCCGCAAGCACGCATTGACGCCTGACCGCGTGAAAGACCTGAAGGCCCGCGTCGCCGCTGGTGCGAAGAAGGCAGCAGTCGCCCGCGAGTTCAGCATCAGCCGCGAGACCCTTTACAAATATCTGACAGCATAGCCACTGCATGTAGTGGCGTCAGGAGTGCATTATGCCGCGAAAATCTGAGACGAAGAACTTAACCCAGCGTCGCACTGTACGCAGGCTTGCGACGCTGGAAAAGTTCACACTACCTGAGTACATGCGCGATCCCGATGCTCTTGACTTCATCGACCTTACCGCAAGCGGACTGAGCGAAGAAGAAATACGCGAAGCCGCAAAGATGCCTGCTGAAGAACTGGATGCTAACGACGATGAGGACGGCGAGCCGTTCGATGAAGACGACGCGATAGCGTCAGGAGAACAGCATGAAACTGTTTAAGCGCAACGATTCCGATTTCTACTGGTACAAGTTCACTTTCGAGGGCAGGCAGTACCGGCGATCAACAAAGGTCAAAAATATACGCGATGCCGAAAAGATAGCAGCGGCCTTCCGTACGCAGTTGGCCAACGGACTCGTGGGCATTGAAGATCAGACCCCAGCGCCTACGTTGCGAAAATTCGCGCAGGATTTTATCGACTACGTACAGAACCGCAATGCGAACAAGCCGGAGACGGTTCGGTTCTACTCCAACCGGCTCAAGCGTCTGCTGGAGTGGGAAAAGCTGCGCGAGACGCGCTTGGACCGAATCGACGAAGCCCTGATCGAGCAGTACATCGGGCTGCGCCGTAAGAAGAATGTGGGAATCGTCAGCGTGAACCGCGAGCTTGCAACGCTGCGCCGCGTCCTCCATGTTGCAAAAACATTGAAGAAGATCAAGGCAGTACCAAAGGTGTCGCTGCTCCCCGGCGAACAGTCGCGCGACTTCGTACTTACTCGCGCGCTTGAACGGGACTATCTGGCAGCGTGTCCGCACGTGCTGCGTGACATTGCCATTGTGTTGCTCGATTCAGGCTTGCGCTTGGGAGAGGCGCTGGCCCTGCAATGGCCGGATGTGCATCTGAAACCCGTTGGGGGTGCGCGCTATGGCTGGATTGCGATCAGAGACGGCAAGACTAAGAACGCGCAACGTAACGTCCCGCTGGTATCTCGCGTGAGCCGTTTGTTGGAAGAGAAGCAGAAGGCAGCAACATCTGTGTGGGTTTTCCCCGGCGAATCTAACCGGCCCTTGCTGGGCACCAGTCTGGCGCACATGCACGCTAAGGTGTGCCGTCCAATCGTCAAAGGCAAACGGCAGCATCGCTTCCCTGCGGAGTTTGTTCTGCATTCTCTGCGGCACACTGCGCTCACGCGTCTCGGCGAAGCCGGTGCCGATAGCTTTACAATTATGAAGCTGGCAGGTCACTCCAGTGTGACCATCAGCCAAAGATATGTACACCCAAGCCCTGAGACCGTCGAGCTTGCCTATGATCGGCTCGAAACGCTCAACCAGCGTGCTCTGGAGGCGACTAGTGGGGAAAACTAGTCACGTTTTTGGGTACAGGCATTTTCAGAATGCCTGTAAGTTGCTGAAGGGCCTGTAGCTCAACGGTTAGAGCAGGGGACTCATAATCCCTTGGTTGGGGGTTCAAATCCCTCCGGGCCCACCATTGAATCAACTGCTTGCGCGCGTGCTATTTCGTCAGTTTTTCCCCATGTGACGTGGATTGTGACGTACCAGGACGGGGCCCGGTTTCGGTCCTGCGGCAAGTGGACGTGCGTTCACAACCACGCGCACAAGCGTCTCTACTCCGCCTTTTGAGTGCAACACCTGATGTGGTCCACCAACTGGCCGGTTTCACTAAAGCAGTTACCCTGTGCCAGGCTTGTCGAGCTTTATCGCGATCACATGAATTTCTTCGTGGGCCGGGATCGGGAAGATATCCTTTCGAAAACAGTGCAGCGCGTCTGGCTTTTCGGTCTGTAGAACTCGTTGCATGAATCGGGTTTTGAAAGCGCGCGGCTCTAGCCGCGCCGAAGATACATGAGAATGGACCGCGGGCTTTAGCCCTAGAGGGAATTCCAGCTACGAAACCGAACTTCGTCAAATCGTAGCCAGGTGCTTGCTTCAACTACTACGCTGTAAAGACATCTCTCATGCAGTTTTCAATAGCCCCTGCGGGTTTGCTCCTTCAAGCTGGCCCACTGCAAACCAGTCTTCCCCGCGTGACACCTCCGTCCCCCCGCACCATATAATCGTCTTGTGGCCGGCCACCGGCCCGATCTTCCCTGCAAAGCGAGAAACGCCTTGGCACGTGAGCTTTACACCGCACGTCTTGCACGCAAAGAGTGCATCTCCGAAGTGGCCCAGTGCTACCACTTCGAATTCTTCATCGAAGGTATGGAGAGCTTTCCCTACGCCTCTGGCCAGTTCATCTCCGCCGTTGCGCCGGACCAGAACGGCAAGCAGCAAACCCGCGCCTACTCCATCGCCTCGGCCGCCAGCGGAAACCGCTTTGAGCTCTGTGTAAACCGGGTCGAAGAGGGCTTTTTCTCCAATCATCTCGCCGATCTGCCCGATCTTCCCGTCGGCTCCACCATCCAGGTTCACGGACCTCACGGCCACTTCGTCCTCCAGGAACCCATCACCGATTCCATCCTGGTGGCCACCGGCACCGGCGTCGCTCCCATGCGCGCATTTACCCAGTGGCTGTTTCCCCTTGAGAGTGGGCCAGATGCCGGCCCCGACCGCAGCAACGGCAAACAGATCTGGCTCGTCTACGGCACCCGCCACGAGACCGACATTTATTACCACGATGAGTTTGAAGCGCTCGCCGCCCGCAAGCCCAACTTCCACTACCTGCCCACGCTAAGCCGCGCATTGGATAGCTGGACTGGCCTGCGTGGCCACGTGCAGGTGCATGTAGCCAAAATTGTCGAAGAGCGCGCCGCGCAACTGGGCCTGCCGCTCCAACAGCCACCAGTCGATCCGGCAATTCCACCCAAGGATCTCCGCTTCGACATCTATGCCTACATCTGCGGCCTCAATTTCATGGTTTCCGGCGTGCGCGACCTCATGGCCGGCTACGGCTGGCACCGCAAGCAGATTGTCTTTGAGAGATATGACTGAGCCAGACTCCGCTGCCCAAGGGATCTCGGAATAGGGAATGTCTTGAAGGGTACGGGCTTCGGCCCGTACATCAACTCCGCAAAATAGGCGCTGGCTTTAGCCCCTGAGGGAATCTAAACTCCACAACATAGACCCGTTTAGGGATTCTCTACAGACTAAACAGCTCCCTCAGCCGCTTCGTTTGCGTGCGGCTTACCGGAATCTCCGTCTGCGCCTTGTCATTCATCCGCAACTGGTAGCTCGACTTGAACCACGGCACCACCTCGCGAATGTGGTCGATATTCACCACAAATCCGCGATGGGCCCGCCAGAAGTGCGCCGGGTCAAGCTGTTCCAGCAACTCTTCAAGTGTGCGGCATTTCGATTGCCCCTCGAAGGTCCGCGTCACAATCCGAATCACGCCCTCATCGATGGCCGCGAAGCAGATCTCCGCCTGGCTCACCAGCAGCAGCCTGTTCTGCGCCTGCACTATCACCTTGGCCGGCTGCGGCGTACGCTCCGCACCCTGCGGACGTTTCAGCAGCCGCAACAGCGCTTCAAGCTGCGACTCGATCGGCGAATCAGCCTGCACGCCTGTGCCGCCCGCCGATCCCGCACCGCCCCCGGCAATCCGGCCCCTCGCCCGCTCCACCGCCTCAACCACGCGGTTTCGGTCGAAAGGCTTCAGCAGGTAATCCACTGCATTCACATCGAAGGCGCGCACGGCATACTGGTCATACGCAGTAGCAAAAACAATCTGCGGCAGCGGCTCGGCATCCTTCCCCGCGCCAGCACCTGCGCCGGCCTTTGCCCGGTTGCGATCCATCAGCTTTTGGATCACCGCAAATCCGTCCAGCCCCGGCATCTGCACATCCAGAAACACCAGGTCCGGATGGTACTCCTCGATCAGATCCACGGCCTCAATGCCGTTGGCTCCCTGCCCAACCACATCAACGCCGCCAACGGAGTCGAGCAGGTACTTAAGCTCCTCGCGGGCTAGTTGTTCGTCGTCGATGATGAGCGCCGAGATAGACATGCGGAAGTTCGATTGTAGGAAGGGAATCCGGCAAGGTCAATGCCGTCCTAAGTCGAAACACCGGGTGCTCCACCCATACTGCCATTCTGAGCGAAGATGTGGGTGCCCCTCCTTTGCCATGCCTTTGTTTTTGTGGCTAGGGTGAGATACCACAACACTCAACCGGTCAAATTCAAATTGACCCGGCCCGCCGGAATCAATCCCCCAGAACGTGCAGCCGCGTAGGCATCTGGTCCTTGGCCAGCTCATGCCCGCAGCGGGTGCAGTACTGGTCCGTGGCGCGCACGGTACGGAAGCAGTTGCCGCAATTCGCCGTCAGCTGGTAATTGCACTGCGGGCAAAAGTGGAAATCGCTTTGCACCTGCGTTCCGCAGGCTGGGCAGCGTGTAACCTGTGGCTGGCGCAGCAGAAAGTAAAGCACCGCCCCAATCCCGCCCGGCATCACAAAGCAAATCAGCATCCAGAACCGCGTGCTCATCCCCCGCCGCGGCGAGTCCTTGCTGATATAGCCCACCATCAGAAAGTAAAGCGCAGCCACTATGCCCCAGGAGAGGTTGAAGTAGATGCGGAAACCGATCGGCGGCGGCGGGTGGTGCCGCTGCTCTGGCGCAACCACCCAGAAGTAGTACTCCACCAGCACAAATGCCACGCTGGCGACAATAATCGACCACACCGGAATTATGCGTTCGTCATCATTCACGGCGATTGATTGTGGATCGTGCATAGGCAATCCCCCTTGCGGAGGGCCTTTCTCAATATCCAGTTCAGATTAACCCTTACATGGATGGACGGGGAAGGGAAGAAGGAAGTTGCTTTTGCCGGGGCAGCTGTTGAATTTTGGTCGATTTTCTCTGATTCAATGCTTCTTGCGCGCCCAGCCGGCCACCAGCGCGGCTGCCAGCATCGCCGGGCACAGGATGCACACCCACAGGCTGAACTCCGTTGCACTGTCGCTGATAAGCTCACCGCCGATCAGGTCGTCGGCAACCCGCCAGAAAAATGGACCCAGTACAAGAATTACCAACAGAATCGCGGCCAAAGCCACGGCCAGACCCCGCTTGCGCCCTGCCTTCTGGTCCTGCATCACGCCCAGCGAGGCCATTACTACGCGCCGGGTGTGGTGGGCCACGACGCGGTCGCGCCCAGCCTGATTTCCAGACAGCGCCGAAAGCAGGTCGCGGTTGCTGTCCGCGCCTGGACCCGCATTGCTGGTTGCGTCTTGAACCAGCTCAACGGTCTTCACACGGCCTCCTGGACGCGCGGATGTGTGCGCTCGAGCTTCGGCTTTATCATCGCCATGCCCCGGTAAAGTCTTGATTTAACAGTAGAAAGTGGTGCCCGCGTTACTTTAGCGATCTCTTCCAGCGACAACTCCTCGTGGAACCGAAGCACTAGCACCTCGCGATGCAGGGTATCCAGTTCCAGCAGCGCACTCGCGATGCGTTCTCGGTCTTCCAGGTTTGCAAAATGGTCGAACGGAGTGGGTTCGCCGTCGGTAATTTCGAACGCCATGGGCCGGTCGTCGTCGCCCCCGCCCTCGAAAAGCTCGTCCAGGCTGCTCATCGTCCGCTTGCGCCGCTGGTCGATCAGTAGATTGCGCGCGATGGTAAACAGCCAGGTCTCAAACCGCGCCCGTCCGTTGAACTGCGCCCCGCGCACCAGAACCCGCATCCACACTTCCTGGAAAAGATCCTCGGCCTGTTCGCGGTTTCCACTTAAATAGAGCAGGTAACGAAGCAACCGGTGCTGGTAGCGGACAATCAACTCGTCCAGCAACCCCGCTTCCTGGCGCTTAAGCCCTGCGGATACGGCAAGGCTTTCCTGGCGAACCTGTTCATCTGCCGCGGCAAAGGTACCCGGTACGAAGAATGCGGATAATGACGATATCGATTTACTGCTCATCTCTTTCAATTAGACGACAAAATCCGTTCTTGGACCAACCAAAATGCACCCAGACGCTAAAAAGCCATTCATTTTCCGCTCGCCGCGTTCCTCTCCGCCGCCCGCAGTGCCTCTTCCACTGCCTTGGCCGCCCGCCGCTCCCGCGCCTCCACGGTCTCGTAATAAAAAATCCCCAGCAAATGATTCCGCCGCTGAGTCGGCGTCAGCGCATTCCACCCCACCAGCGCACGAGGCTGCCGCTGGAAGGCCGCCCGCAGCACCGGCGGAGGTTCCTGCTCTCCCTCCATCGCCAGCAGCAGCCGTTCCGCCATCTTCTCCGCCCGCTTCTTCCGTGTCTCCGCGCCCTTCGCCTCGTCCACCCATTTTCCAATCTCTCTACGCATCGATGGGCTCATTGCATCGAACCATTTCCGCAGCTGCCGATCGCCCTTCAGCTCGCGTTCCAGCTCTGCCGGCATCAAGGTCGGCCGCTCTTCCAGGTCCGGTTCCAGCCTGATCCGCACCTTCTCTCCGGCCCTGGCCTTCGCCCCCGCCTGCATCTTTTTGTTCACCAGCAGAATCTGTCCCTGCCCGCGCGGATCCGGAAACAGCGAAGTCCGAAAGGCAAACCCTTCAATCTCCCCCCGCACCCGCCGTCCCTTTCGCAACGGCCACACCTTTGCTACGTCAAACGGAACCCGCGCAATCACCCAACGCAGTTGCGTCCCATCCGGCTCCAGAACAGCACTAAATGTCTTAGCGGCAGACGCGCTCATACCCCTCCAGTCAGCCCTAGTATGCCGTCCGCCAACCGTTCCATCAAGAAGGAAGAGCGCAAAAACGAAAACGGCGTGGAAAGCTCAGTTTCCGATTGGCCGGCAATCCAGAAACCAACCCGCGGTCAAAAGAATCCCACCCTTGTCCAACAGCTTCGATCTTCTACACTATCCCTCATGGAAGTCTTGTATGGCGTGCATCCTGTCGAAGAAGCTCTTAAGGCCGGACGCCGCCGATTTGACCACGTACTGGTCGCCCGCGAACGCGATGACCCCCGCATGGAGCGGCTCATTGCGCAGTGCCGCATTGCCGGCGTCCGCGTCCGCCAGGAGTCACGCGAGCAGTTGACGCTCGTAGCTCAAACCCCCGCCCATCAAGGCGTTGTCGCCCTAGTTCGCCCGCAAGAATCTCTATCAATTGAGGACCTCTTCGCACCCGATCCGTCCACGAAATCAGGCACACCCCGTCTCCTCCTCGCCCTCGACGGTGTCGAAGATCCGCAAAACTTAGGCGCACTTCTCCGCGTAGCCGACGGCGCCGGTGTAGACGGCGTAATCCTCACCGAGCGCCGTTCCGCACCTCTCAGCGCCGTGGCCGTCAAAGCCAGCGCCGGTGCAGCCGAGCATCTCCGCATCGCCCGCGTAGTCAACCTCGTGCGCGCCCTCGAAGAACTGAAGCGCCAGAATCTATGGATCATAGGACTAGATGCGAGTCCTGCCGAACGCGGCCTGACCGACTACGATCAGTTCGACCTGACCGGCGACTGCGTTCTCGTCCTCGGCCGCGAGGGCGCAGGTCTTCACGATCTCGTTCGCCGCACCTGCGACCATCTACTCCGCATTCCCATGGCTGGTGGCGTCAGCTCTCTCAACGTCTCGGCCGCCGGAGCGGTAGTGCTCTATGAAGCCTTCCGCCAGCGCCGCAACGCAGGCCGCTCCGCTCTCCCCACCGCCGCAGCCACGTCTAAACCTCGCAAACAGAAAGGCTTGGGCTCATGAAGTCCGTATTCGTCCGCGTTACGCGGACGGCTGCCGAATGTCTGGCTTTGAAAGGGCACGGCTTTAGCCGTGCCGCAGACTTGCTAAAAGCGGAGTCGGCTTTAGCCGCCGAGGGAATGCAAATGAATGAAAGGACATCTCCTCGGGAGCTAGGGCCTCCCAGGTTCAGGGCAATTCATCTTTTTGCGCTGGCCGCCACCCTCGCGGTTGTGCCCTCCTACGCACAAAGGCCCAACCTCCCGCCACCACCACCACCACCGCAAACCGCGCCACAGCCTGATCAGCAACCCCAACAGCCTGGAGGCAAAGTCATCTTCTCGCGCTCCATCGACGAATCCGGCCAGACCTCCACTCAAGTCGGCCCAGCTGCACCTCAAATGGTCACCGCCCCCACCGCCAGCGACGCCGAGCGCCAGGCCGTTACCTTCATCGCCTTCGACATGGATGTGCACCTCCATACCGCTGAGCAACAAATCGGAGTTCGCGCGCTCATCACTGTGCGCAACGACGGCAAAACCTCGCTCACCCACATCCCGCTGCAAATCTCCTCCTCGCTCAACTGGGAGCGCATCCGCGTCTCCGGCCACGACGTAGTGTTTCCCGTGGCTACGCTCAACTCCGACGCCGACCACACCGGCCAGTTGCACGAAGCCGCCGTCCAGCTTACCGACCCGCTCGCCGCCGGCGAGAGTCTCCAGCTCGATGTCACCTACTCCGGCGCCATCGCACAATCAGCCCAGCGGCTGCTCGTCATCGGAACCCCCAATGACGTGGCTCTGCGCTCGGATTGGGACGGAATCAGTGTTCCCTTCACCGGCCTACGCGGCTTCGGCAACGTGGTCTGGTATCCCGTCTCCAGCGTGCCCGTCATCCTTGGCGACGGCGCCCGCCTCTTCGACGAGATGGGTGAGCACAAGCTGCGCATGGCCGGAGCGCAATTTCGCCTGCGCCTTACCGTCGAGTTTCCCCACAACCGGGCGCCAACCGTAGCTCTCATCAACGGCCATCTCGCACCGCTGGCCGTCACCAACGTCGACACCATTGGACAGGAGATCGCGGGCGTCGCAACCGCCAGTCTTGAGAGCTCGACCCTAGGCTATGAAGCCCCCAGCCTCTTCGTCGCCACACGCACGTCCCACGCCGCAGCAAATTCTACCCTCTGGACCCTGCCCATCGACGAGCCCGCTGTGGAGTCATGGACCGCCGCGGCCGCCATGGTCACGCCCTTTCTGCAGAGCTGGCTCGGCCAGCGTCCCCGCGCTCAACTTGTCGTTCTTGACCTGCCCGATCCCGAAGACGCGCCTTTCGAAACCGGCGCCCTGCTCGCCACTTCCATCCGCGAAGCCTCGCCCGAGCAGCTGCAAAATATCCTTTCCCACGCCCTCACCCATGCATGGATGCAGTCTCCGCGCGCCTGGCTTTCAGAAGGCGTCGCTCATTTCATGGGCACTCTCTGGGTCGAAAAACAGCGCGGCCGCACTCGGGCTCTCGAAGAGCTTGAGTCCTCGCGCGCTGCGCTTGCGCTGGCTGAGCCCTCCAGCCCCGGGGTCGGCACCGGTCAGCCTCTTGCGCTTGCCATCTCACCCATCTACTACCGCACCAAGGCCACCTATGTTTTCTGGATGCTCCGCGACGTTGCCGGCGATGCCGCCCTCTCCGCCGCTCTCCGCGCCTACGATCCCGCAGCCGACAACAGCAAAGGCTACCTCCGCGATCAGGGGCCCGGCACATTCGAAAAGCTTCTCGAACAAGCCAGCATCCGCCGCAACCTCTCCTGGTTTTTCGCCGACTGGGTCGATACCGACAAAGGGCTGCCCGACCTCACCATCGACAGAGTTTTTCCCGCCCGCGCCCAGGCCGGTAACTGGCTGGTAGCCGTTAGCATCTCCAACGCTGGCTACGCATCAGCGGAGGTTCCGGTCACCGTCCGGTCCGACACCAACTCTGTCACCCAGCGCGTTGTCGTTCCCGGCCATGGCAAATCCGTACAGCGACTCCTCGTCCTCGGAAAGCCTATTGAAGCCCAGGTCAACGACGGCACTGTCCCCGAAACTCAGGCCAGCGTCCACATCACCCATCTCGATAGCTCAGGCGACGACGCGCAGCCTCTAACCCCGCCAAATACACCTCAACTGTAAAGCGCCGCTAACTCGCGAACTTTTGACGAAACAACCCTGCAAGCACAACTCACGCAGGTTCCAAGCCTTCTACCGGAGCCCAGATGCCACTAACCATTCAGGAACAATTCGGGCAGATCGATATTTACGTCTTCGATCAAATCCTGCGCGGCAACATCGCAGCCCCCATGCGCGTGCTCGATGCCGGATGCGGCTACGGACGCAACCTCATTCATCTGCTCCGCGAGGGCTGCGAAGTTTTCGCGCTTGATGCCGACCCCAAAGCGATCGACCATGTACGCCGCCTCTCCGACTCGCTCTCCACAGGATTGCCGCCGGAGAACTTCCAGGTCGGCCCAATCGAGCAGATGCCCTTTCCGGGTGAACTCGCCGACGTGGTCCTCTGCAATTCCGTGCTTCACTTCGCGCGCGACGCCAGTCATTTCCACGCCCAGTTGTCCGAGCTATGGCGCGTGCTGCGTCCCGGCGGAATGCTATTCTGCCGTCTTGGTTCGAGAATCGGAATGGACTTCGAGCCCGTTCGCGCCAATATTTTTCGAGTAGGCGATGGTTCCGAGTGGTTTCTCGCAGACGAGGATATGCTCCTCGACCTGACCGAGGAGTTGAATGCGGTGCTAGTCGACCCACTCAAAACAACCATCGTGCAGGACTATCGCTGCATGACCACCTGGGTCCTGAGAAAACGCAAGAGTTAGGGCAACCTCTGACCACGTTGATGTTCTGATAAGTACCGCCTCTGCAAGCCGCGTAAAATCGCTAACTCGCGTGGCGTACGACCCCAAAATGTCGAGAGTTTTGTACCCGGGACTGACAGATCAAAGCCCCCGGCCTCTTTGCAGAAAATAACGCCCCACCAACTCATAATTGAAATTGACAGAACGAATCGTAATGCCAACCCAGGAAAGGAATCACTGTAACCGCCAGCGGCCAAAACACCCCAGGAACAGCTCTCCTGGGGCGCATTTAACCGAAAAAACGCATCAATTACGAAATCGGGGACCATCATGGGCAAATCTCTTCCAACCCATTCAAAGAAAGCACCTATCTTGAAAACGCCAGCCCCCGCCAGCCCGAAAAAACGCCAATTCTCGACTGTGAAACTGTGGGGCAACTTAACCCGAGCAGATTCAATAGCTTAATCAAGAAAAATATGCTGCGATACAGCGACTGTATGCCAGTATTGCTGTAACCCCTCAGCAACCCAAGCATTATCGATGAATTACGAAGGGCTTTTCAGGCCCACGCAGGCAGCACAGCAATGTTGAAACTGTGAAGCTGTGACCTTCCCCTCTGGCTATATCCTCTGCAGGTTCGCGAACTTCTCCATCAGCTTCTTCATCCCATGCCGATTGAACATCACGGTCAGCTTCGCGTCTTCGCCGTCGCCCTCGCGCATAAGCACCGTCCCTTCTCCATATTTAGAGTGACGTACGCGCTGCCCCTTTTTAAGGCCGGCCGCGCCATGCGAATCCGGAATCGCCATCGCTGGTCGAGGCAGCGTCCCCGGCTTGCCGAGGCCCGCCTTGCCGCCGAAGAACCGCGTAATATTATTGATCGAGTCCGGCTTGTTCGCCATGGCATCCGCTCCTTCCGCGCTCTTGTTTTTTGGGCTGGTCTCCTGGTTCGATGAGGGAGCCTTCGCGGTCATCCAGGAAGCCACAAACGGCTTGGACGCAGGGCTTTTCCTGCCTGCTCCAACCCCTTTGTTGCCGGCCGCAGCGGGATTGTAGGCCTCTTGGTTCTCGTCTTCGTAGTTGTAGTGCTGCCCGTCGAAGTCGCCGCCCGTATGTGCGCGACGCCGGCCTGCGCCATAGCCTGCCCCGTATGCGGGCGTCGACCAGGCGTGACTGCGCCCGCCTAGGTTCTCGATCAGCTGGCTGGGAACCTCATCAAGGAAACGCGAGGGAATGCTCATCTCCGGTGCATCGTTGCCGTACCGACGCCTGTAGTGCGCCCGCGTCAGGATCAGCGAGTTCATGGCCCGCGTTATGCCCACATAGCAGAGCCGCCGCTCCTCCTCGAGCTCCTCCGGATTCGAGAGCGTGCGCGAGTGCGGAAACAGGCCCTCTTCAAGTCCGGCCAGAAACACCAGCGGAAACTCCAGGCCCTTGGCCGCGTGCAGCGTCATAAGCGTAACGCGGGAGTTGGGATCATACTGATCCGTGTCCGATGCCAGCGCAGCGTGGTCAAGAAACTCGGCAAGTGTTTCGCCGCGCACTTCCGCGTCGTGTGCCGCATTCGCCAGTTCCTTCAGGTTTTCAATCCTGCTGAAGGCCTCCGGAGAGCCCTCGGCTTCAAGAGCCTTGATATAGCCAGTGCGGTCGATGAGGAAGCGAATCAACTCGGGAAGGGTAGCGGCGTCTCCCGGAGCCCTGAATGCCGGTCTCGCTTCGGAACTCTCTTCCCTTTGTGATTGAGATTCCGATTGAGATTCCGCAGCCGCTGCTTTCTTCGGCATTGTCAGAAACGGTCGCTTGGACTGCGCGGCAAATGGCGAGAAGTTCGACGAGTCGAGCAGCGGAATCTGGTCCACGCTGCCACCGAAGTCGAAGCCAGTAGCAGAGTCGGCGCTCGCAGCATCGGGGCTTACAGATTTCTCTGTGGCAGCACCATAATCGAAGCCGGTGTCGGTGTCTTCGTCCTGCGCAGTATTGCCGGAGAGCTTGCCGGCGAAGTCGGGGTCCATCATGGCCTGCGCATCGAGGATGAGCTGCCGGAATTGCTCAATTGCCATCAGTGCGCGCGAGGAGATGAGGTGGTTCGAGATTGCTGCGCCCAGAGCGTCCCACGTGGAATGACCGGTTTCGAGAGCCAGCCGTTCCAGCGTCTCAAGCGTCGTCTTGCCGATGCCACGCGTCGGCGTATTGATGACCCGCTGTAGCGCCATCGAGTCGTGCGGATTCTGCACCAGCCGCAGGTAGCCGAGAAGATCCTTGATCTCGGCGCGCTCGTAAAAGCTGAACCCGCCCACCATGGTGTAGCTGATGTTGTAGCGTCGCAGCGCCTCTTCCACAAGGCGCGACTGCGAGTTGGTCCTGTACAGCACTGCACAGTGAGCCGCTTCTGGATTCGGCGTTTCGGACGAGTTGGCCTGGCGCAGAAAAGTCTGAATGCGATCGGCAATGAAGAGAGCTTCGTTCTCGCCATCGGGAGCCTCGTAGTAGCCGATAAGGCCTCCACCTTGGCGGTCGGTCCAAAGCTTCTTGCCCTTGCGGCGGATATTGTTAGCCACCACCGCGCCCGCAGCCTCTAGAATCACCTGAGTCGATCGGTAGTTCTGCTCCAGCCTGACGATGTGGGCGTTGGGAAAATCCTTTTCAAACTCCAGAATGTTGCGGATGTCGGCGCCGCGCCATGAATAGATGCTTTGGTCCTCGTCGCCCACGGCGCAAACATTCTTCTGCTCGCCCGCCAGCAGTTTCATCAGCTCGTACTGGGGGCGATTGGTGTCCTGGTACTCGTCCACCAGCAGGTAACGATAGCGCCGCTGATACCGCACTCGGGCCTCGCTTGAAACCTTCAGCAGCCGCACGGCTTCCAGCAGCAGATCGTCGAAGTCGAGAGCGTTGTTCTTGCGCAGTTCGGCCTGGTAGCCCTTGAAGATGTGGGCGATCCGCTCGCTGTTCGGATCCTTTGACGCCAGGTAATACTCCTGCGGATCGACCATAT
Organism: Occallatibacter sp.; assembly: GCA_035945795.1. Lineage (GTDB taxonomy): Bacteria > Acidobacteriota > Terriglobia > Terriglobales > Acidobacteriaceae > Telmatobacter. The sequence goes on along the minus strand of DASYZU010000007.1, from coordinate 61,418 downwards.
GGTTCTTCGCCCAGGAGATGCGGCCGAGAACAGTGCGCGGAGTCAGCTGCTTTGTGTCCAGCCCCATGCGGCGCATGATCTGCTTGACGATGCCTTGCTGATCGTTCTCGTCGTAAATAGCAAAGGAGCGAGTTAGTCCCTCATCTCCTACCTTCAATGCCTCAATGTCGCGCCGCAGCAGGCGCACACACAGCGAGTGAAAAGTGGCGATCAGCGGCTTGGCCAGCGTCGCGTGACCGAGCAGTTTGTCGACGCGTTCGCCCATCTCGCTGGCTGCCTTGTTGGTAAAGGTAACGGCCAGGATCGAGTCGGGCGCAACGCCTCTTTCCTGGATCAGCCAGGCGATACGGCTTGTAATCACGCGAGTTTTGCCGGAGCCGGCCCCAGCAAGAATGAGCAGTGGGCCCTCGGTGGCCTCGACGGCGGCTCGCTGTTCGGGATTCAGGTTGGAGAGGAGCGGCTGCAAAGCGAAGGTCCAGGCGGGAAGCGTCCTTAATCCAGTGTACCGTCCAGGGCTGTGGAAGTGCAGGCGGCTGGAGCTCGCTGAAGCATCTGCTCCTGGGAATTTGCAAGAAGCAGCTCAGTTGGGCTATGTTCCGCTGCGTTATTCTGAATGCACAATGACAACCTCGAATCAACCATGCAGGCGAGTGGCCGTCTACTGCGGATCGGCCGATGGAAGCAACCCTGCATTTCGTGCAGAGGCTACGGCACTAGGTGAGGCGATAGCCGCGGCCGGACTTGGACTGGTCTATGGTGGAGCCAATGTAGGGCTGATGGGCGCAGTGGCTAATGCGGCTCTGGCCGGTGGTGCCGAAGTGACAGGCGTATTGCCTGAGGTGCTGGCCGGCAAGGAGATTGCCCACGTTGGCCTGACTGTTCTCGAAATGGTTCCCACCATGCACGAGCGCAAGGCCCGCATGGCGGAGCTGGCCGATGCGTTTCTGGTGCTGCCGGGCGGTTACGGCACTCTCGACGAGTTGATGGAGGCAGTTACATGGGCGCAGTTGGGGATGCACGCCAAGCCATGCATCCTGATCAATATCGCAGGATATTGGAATGGGCTGCTGGCATTTCTTGATTCCACAGTCACCGCGGGATTTTTGAAGCCGGAGAATCGCCAGTTGCTGCTAGTAGCCGTAAGTGCGAGCGATGCGATTGGAATGATCACAGGCAAATGAACTTGAGTCGCCGTATTGCAGCTTAGCCTTCGCCTTGCTGAGATTCCGGCTGGCCACAAACAGAACTACGGTTTGAGTTAGGAGATGAGACGTGACGAGTTCCTTTGACTACCAGGCAATTGCCAAAATGATCGATCACTCCTTGCTTAACCCATCCCTGACCACGCAAGAACTTGAGGAAGGTTGTGAGCTGGCGATTCGCTATGAGGTCGCTAGTGTATGTATTCTGCCCTACTATCTTGCCCGTTGTGCAGAGCTGCTTGCGGGAACCACCGTAAATGCCAGTACCACCATTGGTTTTCCGCATGGCGGGCACACAACCGCCATCAAGCTTGCCGAAGCTAAGCAAGCGCTGAACGACGGTGGGAAGGAATTGGACGTAGTTATCAACATCAGCAAGGCCCGCAGCGGGGATTGGCAGTATGTCCGCAATGAGCTCGAGCAGATGACAGAATGCATTCATGCCGGGGGAGCGAAGATCAAAGTGATCTTTGAGAATGCCTACCTGGATGATGCTTCAAAGATCCGCTTGTGCGAGATATGCGGAGCGATTGGAGCTGATTGGGTGAAGACTTCAACTGGGTACGCGCCGAGTGGAGCAACACTCCCCGACCTTGAGTTGATGCGCAAACACTCTCCGGCAAGCGTTCAAGTAAAGGCAGCAGGTGGAATTCGCGATCTTGATGCGTTGTTGACCGTTCGCACGATCGGCGTCAGCCGGGTGGGAGCAACCCGCACGGAAACAATGCTGGAAGACTGCCGGAAGCGGCTTGGTCTTGAGTCAATGAACAGATAGGTGAATGAAATATCACCGTTGGCTTTGATGCGGCGCACTTATCTGCGTATATCATTATTCCCATGTCTACCAAGCTCCGCTGGGGAGTACTCAGCACCGCAAATATCGGCGTCAAGAAAGTGCTTCCTGCTATGCAGCAGGGCGAAAACACCACGGTCGTCGCGATTGCATCCCGCGATCTGGCCAAAGCCCGGCAGGCCGCAGCCGCTCTCGATATTCCCACAGCCTACGGCTCGTATGAAGAACTTCTCGCCGACCCCAATGTCGACGCCATCTACAATCCACTACCCAATCAGTTTCACGTTCCATGGACGATCAAAGCAGCCGAAGCCGGAAAGCATGTCTTGTGTGAAAAGCCCATCAGTCTCACCGTGGCAGAAGCAAAAACGTTGCTCGAGGTACGCGCCCGGACCGGAGTAAAGATCTGCGAAGCCTTCATGATCCGTAGTTATCCGCAATGGCTCCGCTTGCGCGAACTTCTCGATGAAGGGCGCATCGGAGAACTGCGTTCGATTACCGGTTTCTTCAGCTATTTCAACGTAAACCCCGCTAACATCCGCAATAAAGTAGAAAGCGGCGGCGGTGGAGTTTACGACATTGGATGCTATCTGATCCACGCCTCGCGCTATGCCTTCAGGCAGGAGCCCACGCGTGTCGTCGCGACTCTCGATCGCGATCCGGAAATGCACATTGACAGGTTGGCTTCGGGGATTCTCGAGTTTTCCGGCGGCCACTCCATCTTCACCTGCAGCACACAGTTGATCCCCTATCAGCGCATCCACTTTCTGGGAACGCGCGGCCGTCTCGAGCTGGAAATCCCCTTCAACCCGCTCCCCGACCGGCCCACTCGTCTCTTCATCGACAGCAATGGCGATCTGACTGGTGGTGGCATTACGACAGAGATCTTCCCGGCGTGCGATCAGTACATGTTGCAAGGCGAGGCTTTTGCCAAAGCCGTGCGAGAAGACACTGAGGTTCCAGTATCCCTCGAAGACTCGATCGGAAACATGGCTGTGATTGAAGCCGTCTTCAGTTCCGCCCGCTCGGGCCTGTGGGTAACTCCGCAGCGATGAGAGATTGAATGTGAAGGAGAAGGGTAGTCGCCATCCGGGATAGCTAACTTGGAGAGCGACGCACGGGAAGGTCCAGCGTTCAGAGTCTTTTGCTGGTTTTTATGGCTCGACGGAACCAAACACTTGCGCAGGCGAATTGCCATACCCATCAGCCGGAAATCGCAACGGAAAAAACCGGCGCAGGTTATAGCCTGCGCCGGCCCAAATCTCTAATTGTTATCGCCTACTTCGAGGAAGCGGCGGCTCTTCTCTGCGCTTCCCAGCGGCGTTTGACAGCCTCGGCGATGCGCTTCCGGCCTTCAGGCGAGAGACGCCTCTTCTTCTTTCTTGCAATCTTCTTCGCAGGGTTTGACTTGGCAGGGGAAACTGCCACCGCTGTCTTCTTGGGCCTGCCTACCTTCTTCTTCGCTGCTGCAGCAGAGGTGCCGGACAGAAGCGCGCGTACCTGCTTCAGCAGGGCGATCTCACGATCGACGGATGCCAGAATCTCCGATACTCCCATAAACCCTCCATTGAACTAGGCGAGCAATCCAACCCTCAAGAGCTAACTCGAAGCGCACCACAAAGCAAGCTACCAGCCACAAGATACGATAGACGCTTGTTTTTCCTTTTGCAAATTAAAAGGACTCCTGTCGTTCACTCAATTGCTTTGTTTCAAAGTTGTTGTATCAACAGCAGGTTCCCCGGAGTCTGCTGTTACGTTCATATCTTGAGACTACGAATACCACGGCATCTATTATCGACACACGAAATCGTGTGGTCAGAGTCTCCATACTATAATCGGGCCAAAACAAGCCATCTGCATTAGTGATCCGAGGCTAACTAAGTTGAAGTGTTCATAACATTTAGTGTATGTCGTCAATTATGCCGTGCGGAGTTTTTCAGACAAAGCCTGGTTCAGGTTTACCGCAGCTTTAATCATGCTTGTTGCGCTATTGAGGCGCAATCCTTCACATCGCGGCAGAGTGCGTCGACGCGCGCGAAGTCGGTATCCCACGTGAACATGATGCGCGCGGCGCCGCCGATGAATGTATAGAACTTCCATCCGCGCTCGCGAATCCGGTTGAGCACGTCCTCCGTCGTCTCAAGAAATACTGCATTGGCCTCAACTGGTCCGGCCAGTCGCACACCCGGAATAACTGCGATCTGTTTGGCGAAATAACGGGCGCATTGATTGGCGTGCGTGGCGTTGCGGAGCCATGCGCCGTTCTCCAGCATTCCCACCCACGGAGCGGAAAGGAAGCGCATTTTTGAAGCGAGCTGTCCGGCCTGCTTGCAACGGTAATCGAAATCGGCGGCCAACTTGCGATCGAAGAAAAGAACCGCTTCTCCCACCGCCATGCCATTCTTGGTGCCGCCGAAGCAGAGTACATCCACGCCGCTCTTCCATGTCATCTCCGCCGGCCGGCAACCCAGGCTCGCACAGGCGTTGGCAAAGCGCGCGCCGTCCATGTGCAGAGAAAGGCCATGAGTCTTGCATTCAGCCGAAATAGCGCTTAACTCCGCCAGAGTATAAACGCGCCCGGTCTCGGTGGATTGTGTAAGCGTGACGGCGCGTGGCTTGGGGTAGTGAATATCCTGGCGCTTGGTGGCGAGTTCGTGAATGGCTGCCGGGGTAAGTTTGCCATCGGCGCTGGGGGCCACAAGCAGCTTTGACCCGTTGGAGAAAAACTCTGGCGCGCCGCACTCATCGGTTTCAACATGTGCCTGGTCGCAACAGATGACCCCGTGGTACGACTGGCAAAGCGAAGCCAATGCAAGCGAGTTTGCGGCGGTGCCGTTGAAGACAAAGTAGACATCACATTCGCACTCGAAGAGTTCGCGAAATGCATCCGAGGCCCTCGCAGTCCAGGGATCGTCTCCATACGACGTTGCGTGGCCTTGGTTGGCCGCTTCAGTGGCGCTCCATGCCTCGGGACAGATGCCCGCATAATTGTCGCTCGCGAACTGCTGCAATAGTTCCTTGGACTCAAGATTGATCATCGCATTGTCCTTTTTCGATAGACCTCAGGTGGGAATAGAGGAGATCGTGATGTGGCATTGGCGCTTTGGTCACTGTAAATCGCAGTCAAACAATGTGCTGAAACGTTGGTCGGGACCAGACTGTCGAATGATATTCCCGTGAGCCTTCGAGAGCGGACATCGAGCCGTTGTTCTTCCGTATCAGTGAAAGGAAAAACGGAGAAAGCAGGCCTTATCCGGTCAAAAACCTGGTCGCCCAGCGAGTAGCTGCTGCTCCCGGCCCACGTGTGTTGAATTGGGAATACGCTTCGCGCGGTGCGATCTTTGCGATTTCCCGCCTTCCAACACACTCCCTGCATATTTCTCAATCATATAACGTGCAAAATCGGTTGTTTTCTGTAGAAACGGACAGCAGGTTCCGGACAGCCAGTCTCCGGACGATGCACGAGAACGCCCGCGTAATGCTGGAGATGGTTGACTATGTAGCCCGAACAGCGCCTTCGTGGACCGCGAATTGCTTGCTGCCCTGTGCAGCGACGCCATGCAAATCCGTGTTTGCGTTCTCACTGCTCTTGCCAAGTATGCATTCAGCGAGGTCAATGAGAGCATCTGTGTGCTCTAGGCGAAAGGCTGCAACATGGTCCCTACTTTCGTAGGCGCGATGTAGTCCTGCTTCCTCCTCCATGAAAAAACCCGGCCAAGGCCGGGTCTTTTCTTGCGAGCGCTAATCGTGACTTCATGCCTGCCTCAGTTCCACAAGTGCAGCAGCCGGAAAACTCCGCTGCTCAGTGGCCTTTGCCTTTTAGGAAGTCACTGGAACAATTCTCATTCTGGAAGTGCAAGTATTCGTAACTCTCGTTCACATCTAAAAGCTGACCTTACGGTTCGGAAACCAGGTGAGGCTAATGGAAGTAGTAGTAACAGTCTGTTCGCCAGGTAAATAGACGGGGATTTTATACCGTTCATAGGTGAAGTTGCCGTTGACTTCGAAGTCTCGGTCTATGCGCTTAACTACCTGGACGTTGACGTCATCTTTGAAGACTTGCAGTCCAGAGTTTGACTGACGGAATTAGGCGCCGACTGTTGAATCGTCTGCGGCAAAGCGGCCTGTTGAGCAGCCAGATTCAGAGCACCCAAATGAAAAAGCCCCGCTACTACAAACGCGCTCGCATATTGAATGGCAGTGGCTCTACTCCCATTTCCGCTTAGCTTCATATTCCTAACTCTTTTATCGGTGCATTCTGAGTGTAATAGTCACTATTGGGCTTTTGAATCGGGCCGGCATTTGGCAGCCGCTGCTCTCGAAACTTGTTTCTGGATCGTTTATATGGGGTTAATACAGCAGACTAGCCTGGTACCTGAATCCCACCTGACCGTGACGCCGAATCAATCCAGCAATTCAATGACGGCATGATCCGGCTCATCCTGGAACTTGATAACACGTTTCAGAAGGTTGGCGCTAGGATTGTAGTCCTGCACGATCTCTTTAAGGGCAACAACAAGTCGACCAGTATCACGGGTCTCGCAAATGCAGCGGAGTGAATCGAGCCACGTCAGCATGTCACTTTCCGGCATCCCGTTCCCAACGAAGATGCGAATTTTTTCATGGCCAGTTGGAATCGTGTCCTCAAGCAGCGTACTCAGTTCCTCGTAGAGCTTTTCTCCAGGGCGCGTACCAGTGAATTCGATCTTGATATCTTCATCCGGCCTAAGCCCCGAAAGCAGAATCAGATTCCTGGCGAGATCGACGATCTTTACCGGATGCCCCATGTCCAGAACGCAAATCTGTCCGCCTTTTCCTATTGCGGAGGCTTGCAGAACAAGTTGGCAGGCTTCGGGAATAGTCATGAAGAAGCGCCGCATCTCGGGATGTGTGACGGTGATCGGACCACCGGCTGCGATCTGTTTCTTGAAAATGGGAATGACGCTGCCGTTGGAGCCTAGTACGTTACCAAATCGAACCGCCACGTATTTCGTACGTCCGTTCTGCAGCGTGAGCAAAAGCAGTTCCGCAATGCGCTTGGTGGCGCCCATGACGTTGGTAGGGCGCACCGCCTTGTCGGAGGAGATCATGACTAGGTCCTCAACGCCATGCTCGGCAGCAGATGCGGCGACATTGTAGGTCCCAAAAACATTGTTCTCGATGGCCTCAAATACGTGTGCTTCCATCATGGGAACATGCTTGTAAGCTGCGGCGTGATAGACTACCAAGGGCCTGTAGAGGCGAAGGACGTCGTCCAAGCGGCTGCGATTTTGAATGCTTCCAATCTCGGGGTGAAATGGAACGGTCGGGAATGCCTGACACATTTCCCGATCGATTTCGAACAAGGGCGATTCGGCGATGTCGAATCCAACAATCCCGGCTGGGTGAAAGCGTGCAATCTGACGGCAAAGTTCGGAGCCAATAGATCCCGCCGCTCCTGTGACGATGACCATTTTGTTCTTGAGCGTACGGCTAATCTGATCCTCTTCCAGGCGTATCGGGGTCCGGCCCAGAAGGTCCTCCACTGCAACCTCCCGAACCTGGCCGACTGGACCATTGTTCTCGATCATCTCTCCTAACCCCGGTACGGTTTTGCACTCCACTCCTGCCGCCCGGCACCGTTCGAGAATCCTGGTCATTTCTACGCCTGAGGCAGAGGGCATGGCAATCAGGATCACCTTCACATCCCGTACCTTTACCAATAATGCGACATCCTCTCCTCCCCCGAGTACGGTTATGCCGGCAACACACAACCCTTTTTTCCCCGGCTCGTCGTCTACGAAACCAATAACCCGATACGACAGTTTTGGATTGTTCCGAATTTCTTTAAGAAGGGTAATGCCTGAATCTCCAGCCCCATAAATCAAGGCTTTCTTTTCGTGGACTTTGTTACTACCAGCCCTCTTAACTTCCAGTATTAAGCGAACGGCCAGCCGAAGCCCCATCCCACCCATGATGCAGACGATCAAATCGATTAGAAATATGGATCGCGGAAATCCTGCAGGCCCGATTACGAGAATCAGGGCGCAACTCACAGCTGAGGCAATCAGGTTTGCGATTGAAACCCGAACCACGTCGATAATTGACACATATCGCCATAAGCCACGATCGAGTTTGGCAAAGCGAAAGACGACGATCTTTACCCCAATCCAAACGGGGATCGCGAAAGCCAGAAAGCGCGCATCGGCCGGAGGCACAGTGAGGTCGAATCGCAGCAGAAAAGCCGCGACTCCCGAGAACGCGAAAACTCCGACTTGGAGTGCCCAGACGATCGGCCTTCGAAACGTCTTGGCGGTTTCCTTCAATTCCTGCAACTTACGCATACACTTTCCTCTGCCCTTGAGACATCCCCGCGGGCACTTCTGAACGGCACTCTGTTTCCTGGATACCTTTGTCAAGCTGAGGCGCGAACTTAGGAGGGAATCGGCCTTGGCCGGGCCACGGGCCTCTAATTGATGGTGTGTTAAGACTTATCCGCATGACGCTTGGTCACTGGCAAGACACGCAATCAGTGGCTGATGCCTTCGCGACGAATCACTTTGACTAAAGTCATAACCATGATCCGAAGATCAAAGGTAAAAGACTGTCGCAGTAGATATTCGAAATCGAACTGGACTTTGACTGGAATTGGTAGTTCATCGCGGCCGTTCACTTGAGCCCAACCAGTCAGCCCGGGAATCACCTGATGAATTCCAAGTTCAGTCCGGAGCGCAACAAGATCGTCCTGATTGAATAACGCCGGCCGGGGGCCCACGAAGCTTAAATCGCCGGCCAGGATGCTGAATAGCTGCGGCAGTTCGTCGAGGCTTGTCCGCCGCAGGAAGCTTCCAATTGGGGTAAAGTAGTTTGAAGAATCCGAGAGTAAATGAGTGGCAACCTGAGGGGTTTCGATTTGCATGCTGCGGAACTTCGGCATGCGAAAGAGGCGGTTATTCTGCCCTACGCGGCTCGACCAGTGGATCACCGGCCCCTTCGACGTCATCTTGATGAGCAGCGCGGTAATAAGAAACAACGGCAGGAGTAGAGCTGACAGGATCAGGGCAACAACAAAATCAAAGAGTCGCTTTGTCCACGTCGAAAACGTTCTCAAAAGCGCCCGATCATTTCGCCCCAATCCTAGCTGCGGGTGAGCGGAATAATTCTTTGTCCGAACCTGGATCTCTTTCATATTTTGGTTGTGTGTAGAGAGCCTTGGCCATGGTCATCTCTTCGTTCCGGATTCCAGAGCGGCTCTCGGTACTCTCAGATCCCGTCAACCGGTGACTTCGAAAATGCGGCTCCGAATTGGCTGAGAATTAGTTCGGGCGAGTACTTTGTCTCAGCAGTTTGTCGTGCCCTTAGGCCCATTGCATTTAGCAGCCCTAAGTCGTTTCTGGCCGCTCGAAGAGCCAGCACAACTTTTTCGACTTGTCCGGGCTCTACGACCCATCCAATCTCTTCTTCGCGAACGATCATGGCAACTTCGGACGATTCGGAGACAAGTGCGATGATAGGCTTGCCTGCGGCCATCAGATTGTATGTCCGGCTTGGCACGGCCAGTCCCAGCATGCCGGGCATAAGAGAAAGGATGGCAATGTCGCAGGCATTAAGAAACTCGTTCTGCTCTGATCGCGGACGAGGCGACAGCAATGTTATGTTTTTTGCGCCACGCGCCACGATCTGTTCCAGCAGCTTCCTCTTTGGCCCGGACCCAATGAATAAGAAATGAATTCCATTGTCGAATTCAAGGCGTTCTATTGCTGCGGCGAGCGTTTCAATGTCATGTGGATGTCCCATATTGCCGGCATATAGGACCACGAGCTTGTCGATCAAGCCCAACTCGAGCAGGAGTTTATTGCTATTCCTCGGCGCCGGCTGAATCTCCGCGCAATCCGCCCACAATGGTATGACCTTGATTCTTTCGCAGGCTCCAGTGCTTCGAACCCGCGTGAGGTGTACTGACATGTCGCGTCCGATGCAGTAGATGGATTCAGCTCGGCGGAGCACCAACTGGCTGATCTTTTCCAGAATCTTGAATGAAATGGCTTTGCGCGAGGTTAAGCCGCATGCCACCAAGATATCGGGATAAACGTCGTGAACCAGGAGTGAGTAAGGAACTCGCGAGAAGAAGGAAACGAACGCCGCCAGTATGGGCACCGAAGGGGGATTGGTGACAGCCAGGATTGAATCACCGCGCCTGATGCGAAAGAGCGCAGCAACAAGCATCGAGAAGGTGATTGTAGTCATGCGCACCAATCTTGTCAGAATGGTGCCCTGATTCAGCATGAGACAAGGGCACCTGAATATTTTTACTCGACGATGTGTTTCGACGCGCGGGGCCCTGGCTCCCATTTTAGAATATGCCGGTTGAGAACACAGCACGGACACGCTTCGCTGAGAAGCGAGATGCGCAGCAATCTGTGAGATGTAGTATCCCGTTCCTGTCTCTTCGGGGTAATACACTTCGCTAAGGATCCAGAGCACGTTATCTACCTGTTCTTCTCCGGAATGCAAATGCTTTATACATGACTGATCGCCGCAAAGGCCGAGGGCGCATTTTCGATAAGTGAGTTTTGAGTGGCTGCTTACCCTTGTCGCAGGATCAAGGGCATTCCACTTCCCATTTCATGGGCACTCGGAACTTCCCCAAACGACGCGATTTACATATGGTGTATAGCTAACAATGATTCGGGCTACCTTTTCGGAAACGTTGGGCACGTTGTAATCGGCAACAACGCGAAACATCCGCTGTTCGCCGGTAGGCTGCCTCTGAAGAACCTTCAGCGCATCCAGAACACGGGCTGGCTCGAGCCCCGTCATCATAACTGCGCCCTCTTCCATTCCTTCAGGGCGCTCGTGTGCCTCGCGAATGTTCAGAGCTCGAAAGTTGAGAATTGACGATTCTTCTGTAATCGTGCCGCTATCTGAAAGAGTTGCCCTGGCTTTTATCATTAGATGTAGGTAGTCAGAGAGTCCCATTGGTTTCAGCAGTAGGATATTGTCTGAAAGCGTGATCCCTTCTGCGTCAATTCGCTTCTGCGTCCGCGGATGGACGGATACAATCACTGGGAGTTGATATTCCGCAACAACATTCTCCAGAACACTGATCAGATTGCGGAATTGACGGGGAGAGTCAATGTTTTCCTCGCGATGCGCACTGACTACGAAATAGCCGCCTTCGCTCAAGCCGAGCCTCGCCAAGACGTCAGAATGGTCAATCTTCTGCCGATAGTATGTCAGCACCTCAAACATGGGACTGCCCGTCTTGATCACTCGATCAGGGGCGATCCCTTCGCGCAGCAGATATTCGCGGGCGATATCGCTGTAGGGCATATTGATGTCGCTGATGTGGTCAACGATTCTACGATTGATCTCTTCGGGCACCCGCTCATCAAAGCACCGGTTCCCGGCTTCCATATGGAAGACCGGAATCTTCAAGCGCTTGGCCGCCAGCGCTGCCAGGCAACTATTTGTGTCACCGAGAATCAAGAGCGCGTCTGGCCGTACATCGGCGAGCACATCGCCGGACCGGGAAATTACCATCCCGATCGTTTCGGCCGCATTCTTGCCCGCTGCCTGCAGAAAGTGATCCGGGCGGCGTATTTCCAAGTCGTCAAAGAATATCTGATTCAACTCATAGTCGTAATTCTGGCTGGTATGAATCAACACGTGCTCAGTATGGCGGTCCATCGCCGCAATTACCCGCGACAGACGGATAATTTCTGGACGGGTGCCGAGAATCGTTGCTACTCTCATACACTCTCCAAAGAAGCAACCATGCCTTCTGAGGGAGACTCAACGGGGAGATAGTAAGTGTCTGGACGGCTCGGATCGAACATTTCGCTCGACCAGAAAAGAGTTACCATCTCCGCCGCGCCAACGTTAGTGATTGAGTGCGTAAAGCCGGGAGGAATATCAATGACCTGATATCCGCTGCCCGACACGGAGTATTCCTCGACAGGGCCGCCGCGAATCGCTCTCATCCTGATCAGTCCATTTCCCTCCACAACAAAAAACTTCTCCGTCTTCGTATGGTGGTAGTGGTTCCCACGCGTCACTCCGGGTTTGGTTCTGGAAACAAAGATCTGCCCAAAGTGCTTCTGCTTCGCAAACTCGCCCAAGCTGCCTCGGGCATCAGACTTGATTTCCAGGCTATGTTGCCGCGCGGCCGGTGGAACATAAGACAAATAGGTTGCATAAAGTGCCCGATTAAACCAATCTGCAAAGTCCGGAAGAGTGAGCGTGGAGCTCATTTCGTGGAATGCCTGAATCCTCCCCGCCAAATCGCCAAGACGAATCCGGTACGAGGGGATCTCTTCCCCAGTCCAGCCGCTTTCATGATGTCCGGCAATTTCTGCCACGAAGTCCCCAACTACATCGTCCACATAACTCAGTTCTATTTCACGCTCAGGGTCGCTGATAGAGATCGCCTGATCGTTCGCAATGTTGTGGCAGAACGTCGCTGTTACCGAGTTGTAGTTTGGCCGGCACCACTTTCCAAACAGGTTCTTCAGCCGGTAAATCCGCACACATGCTCCGGTGTCCGACGAGAACTGCTGCAGCACATCTTCGGCCTTGGCTTTGCTCACACCGTATGGATTATCCAGTTCGGCCTGAATCGACGAGCTAAAAACAATCTTCGGCGAACGCCCGCCCTCCCGAAGCCACTCACACACTTGCTCCATAAGGCGCGTATTCCCGCTCTCGAATTCAGCCGGATCCAGCGGCCTGTTCACGCCCGCCAGGTGGAAGATGATATCGGCATCGAGGGCCCACTTCTTCAAGTCCTCTGCAGTGTCATCCTGATCGCAGATCGTCGTCTCACAGTCATTGCGCTCAAGCAGTCGAGTTGCCAGATTGCTGCCCAGGAATCCGCGCCCGCCGGTGATAAGAACTCTCTTCAAGCGAACACTTCCTTTCCTTGCACGGCGTCCTGCACACACTTAAGCTGCAGCAGCAGGTTTATCATGTCTTCTTCGTTTAAACGTTCTGCGTTATGCGAATTATAGTCATCCGCCGCGGAAACCTCGGCCTTCCCTTCGCTGAAGAAGTTGGCATAGTTCAGATCCCTTACATCGGCCGCTACCCGGTAGTAGTCGCCAAGGTCTTGCGCATGGGCCATCTCTTCTCGGTTGAGTAGCGTCTCGTAGAGCTTCTCTCCATGCCGGGTTCCGATAACGCGGGTCTCATTCGCAGCGTTCAGAAGCCTAATCAACGCTCTCGCCAATGTGCCGATAGTTGCCGAGGGAGCCTTCTTTACGAAGATGTCTCCTGGAGCGCCATGCACAAACGCGTAGAGTACCAGATCGACGGCCCCTGCAATGGTCATCATGAAGCGGGTCATTTTCGGATCGGTTACCGTCAGCGGCTCTCCGGCCTGAATCTGCTTCAAAAATAGCGGGATTACCGATCCTCGAGAGGCCATCACGTTTCCGTAACGCGTACCGCAAAAAATTGTGGAGGTATCCCCATACATTCGCGCCTTCGCTACCATGCACTTCTCCATCAGCGCTTTTGACATACCCATGGCATTCACGGGATAGACTGCCTTGTCTGTGCTCAGCACAATTACCTTGTGAACGCCTGTGGCGAGTGCTGCCTTCATCACATTCTCTGCTCCGAGCGTGTTTGTGCGCACTGCTTCGATGGGGAAGAACTCGCACGACGGGACCTGTTTCAGCGCCGCTGCATGAAAGACGAAATTTACACCGTGCGTCGCCTGCAAGACGCTGTCATAGTTCCGGACATCGCCAATGAAGAACTTCACCGCGGGATTCTTCAATCGCTCCCGCATGTCATCTTGCTTCTTTTCATCGCGGCTGAATATTCGAATCTCGCCAAAACCAGCCTTCGTTGCCATGTCAACCACGGCATTGCCAAAAGTTCCGGTACCTCCGGTAATCAGAAGGGTCTTGCCGTTGAAAATTTGCGCTTGCTGTCGGACTGTCACATCTCCTCCTGATCAGACCGTTCTCTGTCCACAATTCCTTGCATAAATTCTGTGCATATGTTTCGCGGTAGATTTCATCGATTTCGCTTTGCCGCAATCCCCCGCATTCTTATAGGGGAGCTGTGTGTACCTTCATTGCAGCTTCGAACATGGCGACATGCTCCGAAACTGCCGCCTCGTTCGAGAACTGCCGGCCGAACTTTTCGGCTCCATTCAAATAGCTGGCGTACGCTGTTTGATCCATGTCGATGCAAGCCTGGAGGGCCGTAGTCCATCTGGCCCGGTCGTCCAGGGGGATGTCGAAGCCAGCATGCGCTTTGCTGAGTTCAATCCACGGAGTCTGATCGCTAATTACTGCAGGTGTGCCATTGACGAAAGATTCGACGGCCGCATGGCAGAAGTTTTCGCCCTTCGTTGGCAGAACGAAGAAATGGTGGTCATGCAACACCTGCGGTACCAGGGAGTTGTCGACCGGTCCCTCATACTTGACCTTGACGTTCTCGGGAAGTTTTTCTATTTGCGACATGCAGCCTTTCCAATAGCGCACATCCGGCATCCCTACGGGCCCAAATAGATTCAATTCGACCCGTCCCCGAATTCCAGAGAGAATCTCCATAAGAAAGCCAAGGTTCTTCATCTCGCTCATCCGTGCGACAACCGCAAACTTTACCGACCCCGGTTCCTTCTTTACATGAGGAGCAGAGAGAGCGAGCGATTCGCTTATATTGCGCGCCACGTAGACAGAGTCTGGAATAAGTCGACGAGCAGGCGCTATCTCCAGTACGTCCCTCTTTTCGGAAGCGTTGGTGGCATGCCATGACAAGTTTTCATGGAAGCCTAGAAGTCTTGAGGCATGACGGTAGAGCGTCTTCTTGGGCCGCTTGATACGCATCGCGGCGGAAGCAAATTCGCCCCTCGGCGCAAGCAGCATTGGAGTATCACCGAATTTGCCGACTCTGCGCAGTGTCACCATCAACCGGGTGAACGCATCCTGAAACGAATTCAAATAGACAAGATCCGGCTGTGCCTCCCGAAATGCACGGCAAAGAATCGAAGGCCCGATCGAGGAGCAATATAAGACCTGTGCATTGCCAACTTCGCACCACCGGTCCGCAGTTACCTGGGGATAGCGCTGGGCGTCGGCAACATCCCGATCTCGCGTCACAACATAGAAATCGAATCGATCGCTGAGATGGGCAACTACATTTGTGATCGAGCGGATCGGTCCGCCCGACTTATAGCCGGGCAGATAGCTCGCCACGCACACCAGCATGCGTTTGCGCTTCCTCAGGGCGTGAGTTGTTTTGTCTTGCTCGATGGCTTGCATTCCTACCTTCAGTGCCGGCTCTCAATCTCTGCACAGCGCCGACCTTCAGATGCTGGATGGCCAGCGTATGTTGTTCAATTCATCGAACTCTGATTGTGACGCGCCGGCTAGCAGAGATGCATAAAGAGAACATGCTTTCCGGGCAACTCTATCCCATCCAAAGTGAGCGCGGACAACGGCCCTTGAAGCGAGTCCCATCTCCTTCAGGCGCTCTTCTGAAGTGCTCATCGCTTCTAGGAGAGCGGCCCCGAAGGCACCGTGTTCTCCCGAAACTCTCCAACTGAAAACAGCGTCGGTCTCTACCGGCAATGTCCACACATCCGTCAGTAGCAGAGGCTTGCCATACTCCATCGCCTCCAGCACCACGATCGGTAATCCCTCGCTGTGCGAAGGCAGGACAAACAAAGACGCAGACGTGAATGCACATGCCTTTTCCCGTCCCCAGATCGGTCCGATCATGCGCACTGACGTTTCAATTCCCAGGTTCCGGATCAGCGCCTGAACCTCGCGGATATGGCCATCCTCGTCGCTGCCGGCAATCAGTAACACCCACCCCGGCTGCGTCTTCACGCTGTTTGCAAACGTCCGCAACAGCATGGGGAGATTCTTGATGCGGGCGATCCGCGAAAGAAACAGCAGAATGCGGGCACCGGGAGCAATGTTGTGCTTGCCCCGGAAATCGGCTATCTCTTCTGCGCTGCACTCAATAGCGCGGCTTGCCCCACTCGGCAAGACTTCCACACGTCCGTCAAATCCGGTGGCGCGGATCGCAACCTTCTCCTGCTCGCTCAATGCACACACACAGGAGGCATACCTCAGATTTCGCCGCGCATACAGCCGCGAAGCGAGGGCCTTTTTCCAGCGGGAAATCGAGAGTGCATACGGCGCCAGCTCGCCATGTGGGCTCAACACGAGCGGACAGCGCCAGCGCCTGCTCAGCGCTCCCGCCGCATAGGACGTATACGTCCACGTCCCATGCATATGGATAATTGCCCTCCCGCCGTTGCGGGTGGCCCGCAATTGGCGCATCATCAGCGGCGCCAGCCGTAGGCGTGAAGGCCCTATCAAGTGGCCGCGCACAAACCTCTCTTGAGGAAACCCTGCAGCCTCGCACGCTGCGCGCGCAACTTTCTCCTCGTCCACAGAGGCCAGGAACACATTAACCCCTGCACGTTCGAGCGAAGCCGCCAGATTCAGCGCCGCATACCCCAAGCCGAATGACTCGGGTGCTATAGACGGAACCAGTTCTATCACTGTCACGCCGTCCGCCAGTTCTGAACCCGCCAGATTCTGTTCAGTCGTCTTCATTTACTGGCCCGTTAGCGTTGGCGCCGCCGAGAGGCATGCTTGTGTCTGCTTAGCAAGATTTGCGAGCTTCATCAGCCTGCTCGTGTAAATTCCGAACTGCGCCATGCGATCGAGAATGAGACAGGAGATCACCATATACATCGGCTCTTTCAGCGTGGTCAGAAAATCGTTTCTGATCAGAGGAAAGGATGCTGCCAGTAGAGCCGGAAGCACCGTGGACCGGACCAAAGCAGATGGAGTGGTCGATAACTTCTGCAACGCCATTCCTAAAAGACCAGCTGCGGCAAGTCCCCCAAGGTACCCGAAGTTCAACAACAGCTCCGCAATATAGAAGAATCCAAAGCCACCGCCCTCTTCTGCATATTGAGGGGCCTTGTCCCGAACGTAGCGAACGCTGGGTTCGTATTTTGCGGAGACCAATCCCATCAGGTAGCTTGCACCCCAGGTGGCGCCTTGATGCTGAACTTGTTCATTGGACCAGGGCACCATATCGACCATCCCTGTTCCGAAGGACAGGGAACTCACCGTCACCTGGGCGAACCCCATGCCGCGCAGGTTATCCCACGCGACGCTCCGGTGCAAGGCCATCCAGGAAAACAGGATGATGCCACCGGCGATCAGCGCTGCTTTGAGCCGCCAACTGATGAGCCTCCCGAAAAAATAGAAGACATACATCCCGAAAATAAACAGATTCGTGCGCAGCGGCATGAGGAAGATATAGATATAGAGAAATAGACCCATCGCTGCTGTCAGGGCCAGCCGGGAGTTCCTGCCTAGATAATTCCAGGCCGCCAGCAGCCGCATGAATGCCGCATGCGTTACAAGAACCAACAGCAGGATATATTTTTCAGGACCGAGGTTTGCCTTTTGAACGTCGACGTACTCCAGCCCGCGGAGACTCGAGTTATAAAGCACGAGGTTGAGAAGCAGAGGGACATATGCCGCGCAGAGATAGATCCAAGAGCAACGGAGCGGGCTGCGCCATATGGATACGGGTTCATCGGTGTTGCGATGCCCCCATCGCACAAAGCACGCACCGACGATCATGGCTTCCACTGCCATCGCAACATACTGTATGGCCCAGAGGCGAGTGTCGTCTGCCTGGCTGGAATTCAGGCCTGCGACGCTCATCAAGGCACTCCACAAAATGGAATCGGAAAGTATTACGACCAAGGTGAAGCCCAAGAATACGATAGCGAGATTGGTCAGGCCGGACATTCCTTGGCGCATGAGAAACAGGTAGAACGCCGCAAATGCGAATACCGCGGAATACAAGGCCGACCCTGGCCAGACCGCGCATGCAGCCAGACAGATGGCCGCGACAACGGCACATCGATATTCAGGCCGGATGATGATTCTGTTGTTGATAACGATTCGCATTCGTGTTGGCTTCGGTGTGCCGTGTATTCTTGATAATCAGCGGCGGCTCGTCTAGCGGGCAAGAAGGAACGATGCATGTGGGCGGATATGGGCAAGATAAAGAGAGTCAAGCAGAATTTGGTACGATTCATCTTCTTCTATTTCTGTAGCGCCTCCGCACGAAGAACCCTATGCATGATCCACACGCCACCCAGCACAACGGTCATGGCCGAGAGCAGCAGTGCAGTTCCACCGCCGATCAGGCCGTATCGCGGAACAAGCAGTGCAGAGGCCGCTAAGCCGGTAACCATTGCCGCGAACTGAACCGGGGCCTGGGCGCGAAACGTACGCGCGGCCGTTAATCCGCAGAAGACAAAAGTGCCGATGGTGCTGACACCGGTAATGCCCACAAACAGCGCCAGCAGACCAACGTGATCCCCGTACTCACGGCGGTAAAGTAGACACAGGAGTGGCCGGCCTACGAGCAGCGCCAGGGGAACTCCGGCCGCTGCGATCAGGACGCCCAGCATGGACAGCCTCGTGAGCAGGTGCACAAACATTGTCATATTGCGTTCCGCAAAGAGGTGCGCCAGGCGCGTGGTGACCGAAACGCTCAGTGCTACGACAATCAGGTTGATGACGACGACAAGGTAGGCGAGGGATGCGTAGATGCCCTGGTCGGCGAGCCCCAGATAATGCTGGATAAAATAGCGGGGGATATTCACATACAGCGACGCAAAGGTCGCAACCCAGCCCAAGGGAAGGCCGAGCATCGCCAGCCGCCAAAGCGCGCTGCGGTCGAAACGGAAAAATACGTCGTGGCGTCCGATGAGCGCTCTGGCGTTTGGCACATCGTAGAACAAAAGCACGCCCAGCCAGATTCCGCTCATAGCTAGGACCGACAGTGCCAGGTTGCGAAAGTGAGCAAAGGTGAGAGAAAAAACCGCGACCGAGCCGCAGCCGCGTATCATCAGGCTGATCGCGACTCTCTTCAACTGCTCTTCCCGCTGCAGCAGGCCCGCCGTCACGTCGCTCATGCACTCGATGCATTTTGAAACCGCAACCAGGAGAACAACTATCCGTACTGCCAGTGAAGCCCCAGCAAATGGCAGTAGGGCAGCGATTACCGCCAGCCCGGTCAGCGTGGCCAGCAGACGCAACGTGAAGTAATTCGCAAATCCGCATTCGGCACTTACGTCCGTCGCCTGCAGGGCTCGCAGTTGCAGGTTGGTGAACATGAACACCGGGGCGCAGATTGCTAGGCCGAGGGTGAACTGGCCGACGATCGATGGGGTGCCCAGTTTAGCGAGTGCCGACAACATGCCCCACTGACATCCTGCATAGAGCACGTTGCCCGCGAGAGTCCAGGCGAAGTTGCTGCGCAAGGACGGAATTACCGGTGGTGCCGCTCGTAACGGCTCTTCGATTTCCATTACCGGAGCATTCACAAGATAGTCCGTGATCGCCGTACTACGTGAAGAGAATTTAGTTTGGATTCTGCCGTCATGCTCGGGCTGCTTTTCGGCCCGTAATGGCGGATCGGAGTTCTGCGAGCTGCGTGGTAGCAACTGGGTCAAATTGCATAAGCTCTCTCCACCACAAGATCAGCGCAAGAATACATCCGGCAAGGAGGCCCACAATTGTCGAGAGCGTGACAAGCATCGTCCGTTTCGGGGACGTTTTTCGATCCGGCTCGATTGCCGGCTCCACTACCTGAATGATGACTGCATCCTTGGATTCATCTAGCCGGGCGGCATCGTATTGCTTCATCAGCATGTCGTATAGAGCCTGCTGATACTGCAATTCATGCTCGGCACGAAGATATTCAAGACCCGCACTGGGCACGCTTTCGAGTCCAAGACCTCCGATTCCAGGCGTGCGGTTTTGCCGCTCCATGCTCGATACCTGTCCTTCGAGGGAAGCAAGTTCCTTTTCTGCCAACTGAATTTCAGGGTTTTGCTCCGTCGAATAGGAGCGCATTGCCTGTATCTCAACCTGCTTAGCGGCTGCCTTCGCTTGAAGGGCGGCCCGACTTTCGATCATTACCTTGGCCTGAGCGTCCAACTGGACCAGACCTTTCTGCTGCTGGACATGCTGGAATGTTAGAGCCGCCCCGACTAAAGCTTCTTTGGCCTGTTTCAACTGATCCTCGTAAAAAAGCCGGCGCTGTGCGGCCTCGGTCACAGCAAGGCTTTTGGTCAGCAGGCGCAGCTCATCGGTGTAGGTGTTGGCCATCTCGGCGACTCGCTTTTTATCCGTGTCTTTAACGGAGATGGCGATGAATCCGTTCTTTTCGGAGGTGACATCGGTAAACTCTGCCAGTTTCTTCCGGGCCTGCGTCATGTCGCTGGCATGGTATTCCTGTGCCAGATTGAACTTCTGGATGATCGCGTCGGCTATGGGCCGAGAAGTGAGGAGGCCGACGTAAATGTCGTTGGGATTCTTCAGTCCCAATCCTCCCGCGGCGAGAGCAGCCATTGAGCCTCCCCCCGCATTTGCCAGTTGGCTCATCATCAACATTGCGGCTGTCGACTGCGTTTGCTGTGGCGGCATGATTCTTGTGGTTGCCGTATAGCGTACCGGCAACACAAAGCAGAGAACCAGGGAGATCAACGCGGCAGCGCCGGTCACCTTCGCAATTAACCACTTCCGATAGGCAAGCTGCGTGAGCACGTCGACTAATGTGACTTCGTGGTCATTGCCAAACATTTGTAGCGAGGAGAGATCGTCCATTGTCGCTTGTGTCTGTTCGATCGTATTGCTATGCCCAGTCATGTTCAGTGCGTCCTACTTGATCACGTTTAGCGCAGCCGCGGTGAGGGCTAGTTGAGAAATGAGCTGAGTCATTTGAAGGATCTCAGTCGTCTTGGACGAAACCCGGAGTTTTTCAGGAACAACGACGGCGTCCCCAGGCAGCAGCTTAAGGTTTTCGTACTTGCCGTGCAAGTGCGTGTTACGGGATTGGCGGCTGATGACTGTTCCGTCCGCTCGTATCACGAACATGCGCTTAGCATCTGCGTCGCGGGTAGCGCCGCCGGCATCATTTAGATACTTGATAAGCTGCCGTCCCGGCTTATACCGGAATGCGTTGGCGTTGTATACGGCGCCGGCCACCTGGACCGTGCTGAGCCGTGGCGGAATGTAGAAGATGTCACCGTCTTCGAGAGGAAAATCCGGAATGTCGGCCGCTGTTGAGGCTTCAGGCTTCAAGGACAGAACAACCCGGCCCGTGGGCCTGCTGGCAGTAAGCTGGTCCAGCGCAGCTCGCTGCATTGCCATCTGCGTCTGCTGGTCCGTACCGCTTTGACCGGCTTGCGGTGCCGTATTGGCATACTTCGCGGTGAGTTCCCGTTGCATCTGTTCAGCAGACTGTCGCAGTTGCGTTTCTTGGGCGATGCGAGCGGAAATACGGGTGAGGATCGAGGCGTAGAGGTATGAGTGCTGCGTGAGTCCTCCCGCCTGTTGGACAACATCTCTCAAAGTCTCGCCCGGATTTACTCGGTATACGCCCGGTGCGTTCACCTCCCCACCCACCCGCACAAAGGAGGAGTGCTTTTCCATTGGCAGTTCAAGGTCCGCCCGCGAAAAGATCGTCACCACATCTCCTGCCTTCAATTCCTGGTTGTCTGCGGATGCGGGATTGTCGATGGCGCTGGCCAGGCGAAACGAGATCAGGCGCGTGCTCAGATCGCGCTCGTCGAGCCGCTCGATCAGCGCATATTCCCAGTTGATTTCCGCGCTGTTCTCTCCGATGGTCGCAACCGACCTCGAGCCGGTCTCTTGGGCTTGATCCGTTCGCGGATTGCCGGCTTCATCCATGCCCTGGATTGCCTCTCTCTCCATGCTTTGATCACCGAATGCCTGGTTTTGTGGATTCCCAAAAGCATCAACGCGGGAGGAGTGATATGCGTCCGGACGCTGGTTCCCGAATGCATCCGTTCGTTGGGCTGCGAAAGGATGATATGGCGCCGGACGAACGAGATGGTTCTGCCGGTTCCAATAGTTACGAGTAATCAGGGCACTGCGAGTCGGAATCAGGTCCGACACGCGCATCCCTTCCTTCCAGGGATACAGCCCGGGATCGGCGACGTTGCCGCGTAGAGTCACGGCATTCGAGAACTTCGGCGAAAGCGGGAATACGCGCAGCAGGTCGCCATCTCTCAGTTCACGCTGTTTTCCAGCGGAGTCCAGGGCGAATTCCTCAACCGCACGACTGCTATGGTCTACGATGCGCTCCAGCACAGCCCTCTCGCCGTCAGCCAGACTCGTAATTCCTCCAGCGTTCGCTAGTGCCTCTCCGACGGTGGTTTCTTCTTTTAGTTCGTAGATGCCGGGTTGGTTAACATCACCGCTGATAGCCATCTGTGGTCCAATGTGAGGGATGAAGATCACATCACCCGGCAGGAGCCGGACATCGTGAGATTTGTCGCCTTTTGCGATCAAATCGTAGAGGTCGAATTCGCTGGCCGTCTCGCCGTTGCGCCGCAATTGAATCCTGCGCATGGTTCCAGTCGCTGACGGTCCCCCCGAGGAAAAGAGCGCATCCACCAGCGTGCTCAAAGAGCTGACCGTGTAGGCCCCCGGTTGTCGGGCGTCTCCGAGCACGAAGATCTGGATGGTGCGCAACTGGCCGAGAGCAACGTTCAGCTCAAAATCCTTGTACAGGGCGCTTATGGCTGAATGAAGGTAAGCTTCGACCTGTGAGTAGCGTAGGCCGGCCACCGTAAGGGCTCCCATTCTGGGCAGACTGATCTGCCCGTTTCTGTCGACGGTCACACGGGAGTTAAGCTCGATCTTGCCCCACGCCCGGATTAGCAATTGATCACCAGGTCCGAGAACATAGTCGGCGGGCACAGGCACATTCTCCACGGGCGCAAACGTCGTCGGAACCTGGTCGAACAGTTGCCGGCCGTACACCGGAAGCTGGCGTCCCGTCACATCCTCGGCATACTGCTCAAATTCGGACCGTGCTGTGAGTGGCCCAGTGATACGCGTCGTCCCGGGCGCTGCTGTGCGCTCCTCGACAGTGGGGGCATCCAGTGTCACTGGAGATATTACGCCGGAAGTTTGATTGCCGGAAAGCTGGTCCGGGCCCTGAAGGGGAGTTTGCCCGCTGCCGGCCGCCGTCGCCGGTGCGCTTGCTGGGCCTGGCTGGGTTCCGACGGACGGCGTGGTCAATACAGATTGGCCCGCGCAAAGCGTGCTGGAGAGAATGAAAAAGATAGACAATTTCTTGATCATAAGGCGAAAAACTGTTCTTCAATTCAAGTAGCGGGTTGACAGAAAAGCCCGTGGGCCTTGGTTATCAATGGACGCGCCGGTCATTTGGCTCCGGAGCTGGATGGTTTAGCGTACAGACCCACCGGCCATTGCACCGGTCTGTCGTTCGTATATTCCGGCTCTCGGCACAAGCACCTCCAGCCAGAACGTGGTGTAGGCGCGCGCCGCTGCGCGGCTGTCGGCGTACATTGTTTTCTCCGACGAAGAGTGCCGGGAAAGCCACGGATGCACAAACACCATCGTTGTCAACGCCGCTGTGACCATGGTCGGATCCAGACTGCGAACCCTTCCGTTCTGAACATTCATCGCAAGGTACTTGCTGATGGCAGAGAAAGCCGGCGAGAGACACTCGTCGCAAAAAACATCGGCCTTCCATTGCATTTCAAGCAGTGCCACCGCGATCAGCCGCAGCAACTCCGGCGAATAATTGAGGATATCGGCAAGAAACTCGATGATCTTTGGCAAGATTACTTCCGGAGCTTCGCCTTCCGCCATCCCCTCTACCAAGTCCCGGCGGAACTTCAGCGCCGAACACCGTGCGCGTAGGGCTGACCAGAACACGTCATCCTTGCGATCGAAATGGCGGAAGATGGTATTTTCGTTAACGTCGGCGAGACGGGCAATTTCGCGGGTGCTGGTGCCGTGATATCCCTGGCGCGCAAACAGCTGGGACGCGGCGGCAACGATTTTTTCCTTCTGGGTTGAGCTCTTGACTTGTACTGGCATCTTCGCTCCTTGCGCGTCAAGGCCGGAACATTGGCAGCAAGCCTCTAACTTTGCTCTCAATGGGCTGTTGATTTTTGATAATGCTGCGTTGGCGGAGGACTCACGGTGCACAATTGGAATGGATTTGGTTGTGCGTCTGCAGAGACAGCTTCACAGCGTTGGCGTGTTACATGCTCGGATGCGAAGACACCTGACGCAGTCACCAGCCCAGTCATGCGGTTTTCAGGGTGATTGCCACGCGGACGACCGCGTCCGGGGTAGTGTCGCAGGTTTAGTGGAGGTCTGAATGCCTGCAGCCGATGCGCGTCAGCCTTGTCCCACTATGTATTCCAGATCCTCGGCGCAAACTTCGATGGCGGCGTATTGGTTAATCATCTCGATCGCAAGAACGAATCGCAGTCCGTTGCCTTTTCTAACCAGAACACCCTGCAAGCCCTGCATTGACCCGCTCTTGATACGCACCTCTTTGCCTACAACGAGTTCCCGGTACGGCTCAATGTTTCGGCCCTGGACGCCGGAGCGCAGAATTTCGATCTCTGCGTCCGGAACCGGCACCTGTTCCCGGCTGTTGCCTACTATGTTAATGACCCCGGGAGACTGCAGCACCTTGCCGCGCTGCCGGCAGTCTATATGTACGAACAAGTAAGATGGGAACAAGGGAAGTACAGTTCGAACGCGCTGCCGGTTCTTCCAAACTCTGACCGTTTCGTAGGTCGGGAGAAATGACTCAATCTCCCGCAACGCAAGTTGCCTTACGGCCGACTTCTCGTTTTGCGGAAGAGTAAAGACGGCATACCACTTGCGATCCGCTGCCCCATCCATCGCAGCCGGTGCGAGGAATGCATCGGAGCCCATTCTGCTGCCTTGAAGTTGCGGGCTCACTGGTTCTCTCGCTTTTTGTCGAGGCGCCCTGCAAACGCCGCAGCGGTTGATCTCGGAGCTGTATCAGCCGTCTGCATGCACGGATCTCCTAAAGGTTGTCTTGTGCAAGGCTTCGCCATGCTGACTTAGCAAGTCAGTGCTTAACAGAACCTTATCTTCAACATCCCCTTGAAAAATGCTGTCTGGGATAACCAATAGACAGCATTCATGGAACCGGGTTCAAAATCCTTTAGTTCAGATTCCTCTAATCCGACCGGCGCCGATGCTCCCGGGGTCGTGAAGATACCGGTTCAAGGTCATGCTGATTGCGAATGTATTTCTTATCAGTGAGAGTAAGCCACTACTTTTCTTTTGGGTAGCGTCAAGATGTGTGGGAATCTGCCATTCAATGTCAAACGTTCAAAATTGCGGAGGAAAATGGCAATGCGCACGGCCGGAAGGCCAATTGGTTGGCATCGCCAGCGTAAGGAAGCACGTGCTCTGGTTTGCATGCGCACCGCAGCCTCGGCAGACTGATCTTTCCGTAGAATTAGAGGTCCTAATAAGATCGCCGCGTTTGGCGAGCTGGTGCATCAACCCCGTGTGCACATCAAACAGAAGGCGCGAGCTGAAGATCTCATGGAATCTCTCCAACTAGAGCGTCTTTCTGTAAGGAGCGAGATGCCTGCCACTGAAAACTCGTCTTGGTGCGGTACTGGGTTGTGATCCCGATCCTGCTTACAAGCCTTTCGAGGCGAGGGTTGCCCATGAGAGGCCTAAGGATTGGATCGGATCGAAATCCGAGGCTCCACAATGTACCCTCGGCGTAGGCTGTCTCCAGCCACGCAATCGCTTCCTGGTGGTTGTCCAATCCCATGCTAACGATTGCGAGCGCGTACCCGTTGCTCTTCCTGTTTGTCTCACAGTATTGCGCCAGCTGTGCATGATTCTTCCGAGCTTTATTCTTCTCACCCAAGATTCCGTACGCATAGCCGAGAATCCCCTGCAACGTGTGATTCTGCGGAAAGTCAGACACGGCCTTCTCTAGGCGGCCCAGATTTGCGGCAACTGGGCCATTCTGGATCAGAACAAGCGCCTCTACCGCGGTAACCATGCCCCCATCTCCACCCCCGGCTCTCATTTGCGCAACCAGATCCAGAACCTGTTGAAAGTCCCCGCTCAGATATACGGTCCAACACAGAAGGCTGCCCAATGAGCAAACCAGTGGATTGAGCCGCCATGCCTTCCATGCGCATTCCTGTGCCTGCAGAATCCTGCCTTCGGCAATGTGCATCGCTGCCATGCCAGCTAAGGCGAACGAGGAGGGCCGCTTGCGCAAAACCTCTTCGAAACCGGCTCGTGCCTGACGCCAGTTGCGGTTGTAAAGCATATCGATCCAGGCCGCGGGGCATTTTGCGTCTACGTGTTCGGAATTCAGTTGCGGAATCCGCCGCAATGCCTCCATGGCGCTGGGATACGCCATGGCTCCATCCATAATGTCGTTCAGAGTACAGAAGACCATGGTATTGGCCAGGCCTGTAAAGGCGGCGGCGTTACATGAATCCTCGTCTATAGCCTTGCGATATAGGTCCGCAATGGTCTGGATGTTTCGCTCTGAGCGCGTTTCCCACATGCTGTTAGCAGTCGTGGTCAGCTCGTTCGAACTTCGCCTGCCTGACTCGAGCAGCTCGTCCACTCGAGCCTGCGCCCCTCCAGGCTCCTCGGCAAGGCCCGCAAGCCAGTGATTGATCTCTTCCTCGTAAGCAAAAACGGAGCCCTTGTGCCCGCCAAAGTGATGCACAGGCAATCCATTGCAGTCATGCCACCGTTGTACTGTCCGTAGGCTCCGGCCCAGGAACTCGGCAATGGACTTCCACGAATCCAGACGCTTCTTGTTCACAGTTGTACCCACTCCCACAAATGGTGCAATTCCAAGCTAGATGTTGCCGGCAAGAGCGAAGAGAGTTCCTCATCCGACTGTTCTAATCGAAATGGAAAAAGATCGCACTCCAACGACAGTTTTGATGCCAGACCGGGCATTCTTTATACTTTGAACCGCGATGCAGACTGGAGATGAATATGTAACAACATCTTACAACCAATTGCTTTCTGTCTTGGCAGGTATTTCCTTCATATGACGTTCAGTTGCGTATATTAGCGTCAAATGACATGAAAAATATGTAAGCACTTACACACCGGCCGTTCGTCTTGGAACGTTCCGTGCAAGGTACTCCCAGCCATCGCAAGGATGGTAGCCCGTTTTGTGAATGTGGTTTGTGATCAGGGTCACTTGCCTGGCCGTCAGGTTTTTCCATGTGAAGACGCTCCTGCCGCAGCTTGGAGAATCGCGTGAGTAATTTGAGCGCTCGCCACTTGCCGCTCTGTCCCCCCGCCCAAGAGCGCCAAAAGGAAGTTTTGGAATTCAAAGGACGAAATCACTGGAAAAGCATGCAAGACCTTGGGCTTCGGGTAGACAATTGATCGAAAGGTCAATCTTCCCCGGAATGCGATTCAATTGACCGCTCTCATATACTTAACGGTTGTTCAGGCTTTTGGGTTTGTGGCGCTCCCTCGTAGCAGGGAAAGAGACTTATGCGAATCGGTGGGCCAGTGGCCCTCGTTTTTTTGATGGCAGTCGCAACTGCAGCGCGAGCGCAGGCGGATCTTCATGCTGATGCGGTCAGGCTCAATAACCGCGGTGTGGCACAGATGGGCCAGCAGTTTACCGAGAAAGCAGCGGATAGTTTTGCCGATGCGCTCAAGAAGTATCCTAAACTGGCGCAGGCAGCAATCAATGAAGGCATTGCGTTGCTCACTCTACAAAGGCTGGACGACGCCAAGAAGGCGCTCCAGCAGGCGATCGCGTTGGACCCAGGCAACGCGCAGGCGTGGTACAACCTGGGGCTTGCCCAGCGTGCGGGCAACGAACTGGAGCCGGCGCTTGCCAGCTTCCAGCAGGCGGTGAAGCTCGATCCGGGAGATGCTGATTCCTATTATTTCGAGGGCGTCTGCTATCAGGAGATGAAGCAATACGGCAAGGCCATTCAAATTTTGCAGAAGGCCCTGGAGATCGCCCCCGTGCACGCATCGGCGGAGTTTGCGACAGCCCGGACGCTGCAGCGCTCAGGGCAGACGGCGGAGGCGAAGATACACTTTCAGCGCTTCCAGCACTTGACCAGCACCAAGATAGGTGCGCCGATCGGATTGTCTTACGGCGAGCAGGGGCACTACTCGACAGTTACTCCGGTGCAGGAGTTGGAGAAATCTAAGAAGGGGATGATTCCTGTACAGTTGGTAGCTCAGCCGTTTCTTCCTCAAGCCTCAAAATCGAAGTCTGGGATGCTTGCGTTCACCACCACCGGCGGCGCCTGCATGATGGATGTGACCGGCGAAGGCCAAATGGACTTGGTTCTGATGCAGAACGGTGCTCAAGCCATTCGCGTTCTTCATAACGAGGGGAACGGACAGTTCGTTGATCTCGATGCCGCTGGAGCGGGCCTGAAGGCGCAAGGCCGTGCGGTGGCTTGTGCGGTGGGCGACTATGACGGCGACGGCCTGAACGATCTGGCTGTGGCCCTGGACGATGCAGTGCTGCTCTTCCACAATCTGGGCAAGGGGAAGTTTGAGAATGTGACCGCGGCTGCGGAGCTGGCGCGCCGCAATCGGCCTTCCGGCATCACGTTTGTTGACTACGATCACGATGGCGATCTGGATTTGCTGCTGACAGGAAAGCCGTTGGAGCCCGGGGGAGTGCCAAATGTTTTGTGGCGCAACAACGGGAACAAGACATTTACAGAATGGACGGAGGCAACCGGACTGGGCGGAAGCGGAGCTACAGCGGCGGCGATTCTGACTGATTTCAATAACGATCGTGCGGTCGATCTGGCAATGACCGGCGATGGTCCAGGGCCCCGGTTATATGTAAATCCGCGGGAAGGGAAGTATCCGACCGAGTCGCTCTACGAAGACAAGAAGCTACCGCCGACGTTGGGAATCGCTGTCATGGATTTCAACAAGGACGGTTGGATGGACATCGCGGTTACTCACGCGGGCGCCCCTGGACTCACGTTATGGCGGAACGTCGAATGCACTAACCACAACTGCCGGCGCTTTGAGCGCGTGGAGTTGCCGTTGGAAACAGCGCTGAAAGGATGGGGTGTAACGCCGATCGATATCGACAACGACGGTTGGATCGATCTGGCCGCAATTGTCGAAACCAAGGCCGGCCCCAGGGTGCGCGTACTCCGCAACAAAGGCGACGGAACCTTCGAAGACGTCAGCCATGCACTGGGGCTTGACAGCATTGCATTGAATGCTGCACGCGGGCTGATTGCAGCCGATGTGGAGGGCGATGGCGCCCCTGATTTGATCGTGACGCAGTTGAATGCGCCACCGGTATTGCTCCGCAACGTAGGCGCTAACAAGAATCACTTTGTCCGCCTAGACTTGGCCGGCCTCGCCGATAACAAAACTGCGCTGGGCGTGAAAGTAGAAATTTTCGCGAACGGGCAGTGGCAAAAGTGGGAGTTGGCGGGAGCCTCAGGCTTCCAGACCCAGGCTCCGCCTCAGATTCTGGTTGGCCTGGGCGATGCGGAGGGCATTGATCTTCTGCGCATCCTTTGGCCTACCGGCGTGCTGCAAGACGAGATCGATCTGCCCCGCACAGAGGCGATTGCGATGAAGGAGGCCGACCGCCGTGGGAGTTCGTGCCCGGTGCTTTTTGCCTGGGATGGGCATAAGTACCAGCTTGTGACCGATGTGATTGGCGCGGCGGTCGTGGGACACTGGTTCACGCCGACGCGGCGCAATATCCCCAATCCGGGCGAGTGGATCAAGGTCGACGGGGCAAAGATTGCGCCTGTGAACGGCAGGCTCAGCCTGCGCTTCATGGAACCGATGGAGGAGGTCAACTACATCGACCAGTTGAGGCTGATTGCGGTGGATCATCCCGAGAATGTAGAGGTCAATCCGGATGAACAATTCCGCGACAATCCACCATTTGCGTCGGGACGCGTAGTGGCCACTGCGGGGGCTCGGTTGCCCGTGGGTGCCTGGGATGGAGAGAGCCACGATGTGTTGGATCAGGTGAGCAGGCGCGACCACAAATTTGCCAGCGCTTTCACGCCGCTACCCTATGACGGCTTTGCCAACCTGCACACCCTCACTCTCGATCTGGGCGAAATCAAACCGGACGCTCCTCTCCGGCTGCTGATGACAGGCTATGTGAACTACTTCAGCGCGACTTCGCTGTATGCGGCGTGGCAGGCTGGGGTGAAACCGATCTCGCCGTTTGTCGAAGCGCAGTTGGCCGATGGTTCATGGCAGCGCATCGCAGACGATGTTGGCTTTCCTGCAGGCCTGGAACGAACAATCGTTGTAGACCTGACCGGTAAGTTGCCTATGAGCGCCCGGCGTCTTCGGCTCGTCACCAACCTCGAAATCTACTGGGACCAGGTGCTCATCGACAATAATGGCGAAGCAGAGGAGCGCATAGAAGAGGCTCCACTCGCTTCGGCTACGCTTCATTTTCGCGGATACCCGACGCAGATTGAAGGCGCAAGCCCTGGCGATCTGGACTACGATTACGACCGCGTCAGCCTGACTGGTCCCTTTCAGCATCAGAGGGGCAACTATACGCGCTACGGCGACGTGACCACGCTGGTGAAGGGCATCGACGACCGCTTCGCCATCTTCGGAACCGGCGAGGAGATTGCTGCGGAGTTTGACCTGACGCATCTTCCCCAGCTGCAAGAGCATTGGAAGCGCGACTACTTCTTCTACGCCAACGGGTTCGTGAAAGATATGGACTGGTGGGACGCGTCGCCGTTTACCGTGTCGCAACTACCGTTCCATGCAATGAGCAAGTATCCTTACCCGCCAGACGAGAAGTTCCCCGACGATTCCGGCGCGCTGGATTATCAGATGAACTGGAACACCCGCTTCGATTCCGGTGAGCAAGTGCACTCGTATCGTTTTGAGTATCGTCAATCGCCATCGACCCCTGCAGACGATCAAGCGCCTGCGGCCACTCCTAATGCTGTCGGGAAGGCGCGGCCTTGATCAATCTGGAGTTTGAGCCGGGCAGGTGGAAGGAGCAATAGCCCTTGTTGCCGAAGGCGAAGAGGCGAACCAGGCTGGTGACGCCGGCCCGCTCCGGGCGGCAGTAGAGGGCGACGAGGGCCAGGGTCATCCAGAGGAAGGTGCTCAGTCTTCGGCAGGCAGGGCAGAGTGCGCGCACGACATCGAACCAGGCGATCCAGAGGGGCATAATGTCGATGCCAGCACGCCTTGCAGTGCTAGCGGTCACGCGACCCGCAAACCGGTATCCTCGGCGTTATGCTTTTAGTCAATGCCATCTCCAGGGAAAAGCTCTTGCTGCGGCAAATCGAGAGGGTGAAGGGGCAACTGGCCGCGCTCGGCGATCTGCGTCCGGGCAGCCTCTCGACGCAGTACAGCGTCTGCGGCACGCCGGGATGCCGATGCAAGGCTACGCCACCTGAGAAGCACGGGCCCTATTATCAGGTCAGCTTTACGCGCAAGGACAAGAGCAGCACGAAGTTCGTGCGAAAGCAGGATCTGGCCTCCATCCGCAGAGAACTGAAGAACTACGACGCCATGAAGACACTGGTAGACCGCTGGATCGATCTGGCTACCGAACTATCCGGCCTCCGCCTGGCCAAAAAGCGCCCCTGACCGGACGGAGAAGTCGGCACTGTCCAGTCAACATGTTTGTAGCATAAAAAGGCTTTCGCCACCTCAGAGCCTGTTATTAACTTTTCTGCAAAGCGCTGATTTCAAAGCATTTGCAAACCAAACGCTTCACGGCCAAGATCGCTGCAACTTGTTGATTCTGTTTGGCTTCCCACAAAGTTAATAACAGGCTCTCAGGCTTCACAAATAATGCAGGCTGGCTGCAAATGCTGGATGGTGCTAGCCTGCAATTGCCTCGGATACTGGTCGTATGGTATGACCATTGTCAAGTCGCGATAGAATACCGCGCCAGATTTTTCCGGGGGTAGTCGCTCGGGAGACAATCTCAATGCTTTGAGGTACATACCTGCCATTCAATTTCCGCACAAAAACGTGTTGACAATGGTCTGGCCATATGATTACTATCCTCCCATTCGATCCATCGCCCCGGAACCGAAAAGACAAGAGGTTCCCTCTTTCGCTCGTTTGGACTCGTAGCGGTGCCTTGACCTTATCAAGGCTCTTAGGCGCCTAAATCGAAGAGGAAATGAGGTGGAGGACTTAATACGAGCATTTCGTTTTGGCATTTTCCCTGCGGACCAGGCAAGTCCGGTGAAGTCTGGAGGTCCCTAATGTCAGTGTCGGAGCAACGGGTCTGTATGGCGTACCTGCGCTCAATCGTCCGGTACTGAAGATACGCTTGGTCGGGAAGAAACCATGGGGTTTGACGGTGGCAATGGTTCCGCAATCCAACTTAGGAGGAATTTCGATGAAATCGGTAGGCATTCGTACCGCTTTGACTGTGTTGATGGCTGTTATTCTTACCATGTCGGCGCCGGCGCAAAGTACAAATGCGACTCTCTCAGGCGTCGTGCAAGATCCCCAGGGGGCTGTCGTTCCAAATGCCCCGGTTGTCGTAACACAAATTGATACAGGGTTGAACCGCAATACGCGAAGCGGCGCGGATGGGCATTACATCATCACCAATCTACCGATTGGGAAATACAAGATTACAGTATCGTCGACCGGATTCAAGACACTCGTTGTTCCTTCCATTACGTTACAAGTGAATCAGTCAGCTGTTTTGAATCTAACATTGGCAGTTGGATCCAGAACTGAAGAAGTTACAGTCACTGAACAGGTTCCCTTGCTAAGCACCGACGATTCGTCTGTCGGCCAGGTAGTGCAAAACCAGTCAATTGAAAGCACGCCGCTCAACGGACGAGACTTCTGGCAATTGGTTGCGCTCGTGCCAGGAGCCAGTTACACGCCTGGTGGCGAGGGCACAACTACTGGCGGCAGTTCCCTTCGCGCATCGGTGGTCAACGTACAGATCAACGGAACCGGATATATCTGGAATGGTTGGCTGATGGATGGCTCGGACATCACGGAATACGAGCAGGGCGGCACCAACATCCAGCCAAACGTTGACGCGCTCTCAGAATTTAAGGTCCTCTCGGCCAACATGCCGGCAGAGTACGGCCACACTCCCAACGTGGTAACCGTCAACATGAAGAGTGGCACCAATGAGTTACATGGCACGCTCTATGACTTCATCCGGAACGACGTTATTGATGCTCACAACTATTTTTCAACCACATCCAAGAACAGGCTAAAACGAAACCAGTTTGGCGGAACTGTCGGCGGACCAATTAGGAAAAACAAAGTCTTTTACTTTACGGACATCGAAGCCACACGCCAGTCTCAAGGCATCACTTTCGCGGATATTGTGCCAACTGACGCTATGCGCACAGGGGATTTCAGCGCTAACAGCAAGCCCATCAAAAATCCATTCACAGGCGCTCCCTTCTCAGGCAATAAAATTCCAGCGGGCCTCATTTCGTCTCAGGCCACTTTCTTTCTCCCATTTATGCCAACGCAGAGTCAGGCAGCCTTCAACGCCTCGCAGGGAATCAACATCGTTAAGAGCGATCTGAAGGTCGATGCTGAGCTCACTAAGACGGACCACATGTTCGCACGCTATTCGATCGCTAATAACCAGGAGACAGATCCTAACCAATTCCCGGCACTTAAATTTCAGTCATTGGAGAGCAGGGCTCAGAATGTTGCCTTCAGCGAGACGCATCTCTTCGGAAACCACTGGCTCAATGAAGCTAGCGCCTCTTACTATCGCGATTACTTTCTCTTCAGTGCAATTCTCGCGGGCACGAATTATACCCTGAACGCTGGTATTACGGGATACCAGGCCGTGGAAGCGAGTCCGAGTTTCCCTTATATTACTCTGGCCGGCTATTCGGCATTTAATGGCTCCGGCAACGGAGACAATCCAAAGTCGAACAGAATTCGCACATGGCAATATGCCGACACTGTGAACTACACAAGTGGGAAACATGATATAAAGTTCGGCGGACAGATGTGGGTGCAGAGACACAGCTTTTACAATGGCCAGTACCAGGAAGGCCTGTTTCATTTCACTACTCAATTTACGGGAGATGCCTTTGCCGACTTCTTGCTTGGGCTTCCTGCTTCGGTAGGTCGCTCTTATCCTTTGACGCTCTATGGCAATCAGGCCATTCAATGGGCAGCCTTTGTGCAGGACAATTATCACGTCAGCAGTGACCTTACATTGAACCTGGGCATGCGCTGGGAATACGATCCATTTTTCCGGGGAGTGGACTCACAGACTTCCGCATTCGAATCGTCAACAACAACAAGTTTCAACACGACGGGAACCGGCAAGGTAATTGTCCCGACAGATGGTTCTGGGGCATTGCTTGATCCAACCGCGCAGCCCGAGACATCACAGCTCATACCGCTTTTCAGCGACAGAATTCAAGGAACAAGTGCGCTTCACCTCCCGCAGTCGATTCGAAAGACAGGACCAGGGCTGTATGTTCCTCGCCTCGGGTTTGCGTGGCGCCCGGGTGGTAATGATCGTACTGTTGTCCGTGGAGCGTTTGGTCTCTTTCCGATATTCCTGGATACGAACATGTCGCTTCAATGGGCTCACGTGCCTCCGATTATGATTCAGCAGACGCTGAACAATCCGGTCGCAAACCCGATCTTTAATAACTCCGCCGCCACCGGAGAATTTTATTGGGCCAATCCATTTCAGTTCGTAGGAGCGTCCTTGGTGGCTGCCAACCCTAACCCCGGCTCTGCCTGTACCGGATCGAATTGGCCAAATGGTGTTGGTCCTGCGTTGCTCAGCTGCCAACAACCAGCGATTTCAACGGCTCCTCCTGCCTTCAATCACACTCTGATGTATCAATACAGCATTGCCGTGCAGCAAGAGCTCATGAAGGATATGTCACTCAACCTGGCCTACATTGGAAACAAGACTCAGCATAATCAATTAATCAGTGTACCTACAAACGTGCCGGCTCCCGGACCTGGAAGCGTCCAGAGTCGCCGGCCCTATCCTCAGTGGGGCCAGATCGGTCTCAGTATGAGCAACGGCATTGCAAACTATAACGCCTTGCAGGCAACGCTTGAGAAGCGCCTGAGCTCGGGAATTTATGCACTGGTTTCTTACACGTGGGGTAAATGCCTGGATAACGGCTCCGTAGAGAGTGGCCCTCCGACCCTTGTCTTGCTCAGTCAGAACTACGGCCTATGTAGCTACGACATAACTAACAACTTGACAATCAGTTCTGTCTATCAGCTTCCGTTTGGGAGAGGCCGCACTTATTTGAATAACAGCAACGGGGTGGTAAACGCGCTGGTCAGCGGATGGGAGATTGCTGGGGTCTTCATGGACCGCACCGGGCAGCCCTTCACGCCAACGCTTTCAAGCGATGTAGCCAATACCGGAATCTCAGGTGAACGGCCGAATCGCATCGGCAGCGGCAAGCTGTCGAATCCGACGCCGCTCAAATGGTTCGACACGACAGCGTTCGCAATCCCAACGCAATATACTTATGGCAATTCAAGACGCGACATCCTGCGATCAGATGGTTTGGTCGATCTCGATACGACTGTCAAAAGGACCTTCGAGTTAGGCGACTCAAAGAGCAGGGAGCTGGAATTGCGCTTTGAGAGTTTCAATCTGCCCAATCACCCAACGTTCTCTGCTCCCAACGCGACCATCGGGTCCTCGTCGGCCGCTAAGGTGACCAGTACGCTCAATGCAAATCGCATCTTTCAAGCGGCAGCGAAGATTTACTTCTAGGGAAGGAACATCATGTCGGGAATCGATCGTCGTAGATTTCTTGCCGGCGCAGGCTCCGCCGTCGCTGCATTGGGAACGGGCTTTGCCCAGCCCTTAAGTGGGCTTCATGCTACGCCAGATCCGATGCCGGGAGCTACGGATGTGGCCGCAGCTCCCGGTTTACCGGAGAAACCCGTCATTGGCATTCAAATCGATGCTATCTCCTTTCTCGATGAAGGCACCGAGAAAGTGTTGGACATCCTTCAGGAAAAGGGCGGCGTCAACGCCCTTTTCATGGGGACATTCAGTTACGGAACGGGCATAACCGGAAGGCAACTCCTGGGCCATCCCTTTCCAGATCACGGAGTGCAGCAATATCAAGACTTTTCCAAAGGACATGGCGGGGATTATGCAACGCCCCACTTGCAGTACTACAAGGACACAGCGCTCAAGGCGGTGAAGGCTCCGGACTATGGCAACGTCGATTGCCTTGAGTTAGTAATTCCTGCCGCAAAGAAACGCGGAATGAAGGTCTACGCGTGGAGCGAGGACGTCTTTGGATCGACTATTCCCGACATAGAGAAATTCCAGGAGCGCGATCTCTATGGAAAGAACGCGCAGACTGTCTGCTTCAACAATCCGGATACTCATAAATTCTGGCTAGCGTTGCAGGAAGACCTGATCAGATCCTACGACATTGATGGTATCATGTGGGGCTCTGAGCGCTACGGTGCCTTCGGGAACATGGTGGAGTCAGTCCACAACCGCAACGGAAACGATCCCGCGCGCGTGACCTGCTTCTGCCAATTCTGCCAGGAAAAGGCAAAGTCGAGAGGTGTGAATGTGGCGCGAGCCTTTGAGGGCTTTCACGCGCTTGAGAAGTGGGTGAAAAGCTGTCGTGGAGGAGAGAGGCCGAACGATGGTTACTACGTTACTCTGTGGCGCATCCTGTTCCGCTATCCAGAGGTTTTGGCCTGGGAGACAATGTGGAACGATAGTGTTCACGAGACTTACGAGGCAATCTACAAGCAGACAAAGGCAATTCGTCCCGAAGCGAAGGTCGGATGGCATGTGTGGCATGCACTGAGCTTCAGCTCGTTTTTCCGCGCACAGACGGACCTAGCCAAGATCGGTAATTACTCCGATTTTATGAAGATTACTGTTTATAACAACCTGGGCGGCACGCGCATGGAAACCTACATTACCAGCGCCAGCAAAACAATCTACGGCGATATGCCCATCGACGAAGCGCTGCAATTCGAATATCGGATAATGAACCTGAGAGAGCGCGGCTACGAAGAACTTCCGTACACTGGTCTCTCAGAGGATTACGTCTATCGCGAGACAAAGCGCGCAGTCGAAGATGTGAAGGGCACCAATGCTCAGATCTGGCCGGGGCTCGACGTCGATATTGCGAACGTAGATCTTCAATTTAGCCGGTCCAGTCCTCCCGTCGTCAACGAATGTACAAAAGCGTGCTTTCGTGGAGGCGCAAAGGGACTAGTCATTTCCCGCAAGTATTCCGAAATGAAGCTGGCCAACTTGGCGGCTGTCGGTGATGCGCTTCGCGAAATAGGGATCGTCTGATGCCTCGTCGGGCTTTGACACAATATCATTTGCCGCAGGGAATGCCATGACCTCAGACCCATCGGAGCTACCCTTGGCGGGTGTAATCGATATTCACTGCCATTGTGGCCCGGATAGCCTCGCCCGGACTATCGACGCAGTGGACCTCGCACGCCTGGCGAAGCTGCGGGGAATGCGTGGCATTGTCCTCAAAAACCACTATGAGCCTACAGCCTCTCTCGGATATTTGGCCCGCAAAGCAGTTCCTGGAATCGAGATATTTGGCGGCGTTACCCTCAATCTCCCGGTGGGCGGCATCAATCCTCATGCAGTTGACCATATGGCCAGAGTGTCTGGAGGAGCTGGGCGCTTTGTCTGGATGGGATCGCTCGACACCGAAGCGCAGGTCCGATACTCGAAACACGATCGGCCGTTTGTATCTGTCTGCCGCAATGGCGAGCTTCTGCCGGAAGTCAAGAATCTGCTTGAAGTTGTCGCCCGCCATGATCTGATTCTGGAAACAGGTCATTCAACTTCAGAAGAAGTTCTCATGCTGATCCTGGAGGCACGCCGACAAGGTGTTCGTCAGATCGTGGTCACTCATGCCATGATTGCGCCAATTCATATGCAAACGGAGCAGATGAGGCAAGCGGCATCGTTTGGGGCTTGGATTGAGTTCGTCTATAACGGTCTTATCGGACCCTACAAGGAATTCGAGTTTGCCGACTACGCCCGCGCAATTCGCGCAGTGGGAATTGACAAGTGCGTCCTCTCAAGCGATCTGGGACAGCCGTCGAACCCACCTCATCCGGATGGCTTGGTTTCGTTCTTCAATGGCTTGCAGAAAGAAGGTTTTACCTCCGCGGAAATTGACCTGATGTCGAAGAAAAACCCCGCCCTCATTCTGGGCCTTGACTAACTCTACTTTAGAGAGGAATCACCATGGACAGAAGAACATTCATTCAAAGCGCGTCTGCTGCCGCACTCGCTGCAGCTGTGCCGGCTTCGCACGCAGCAGCCCAGCCAGTCACCTCAAAGATGATCGGTCTCCAGGTGGGAGCGGTATCCTTTGTCGACGAAGGCGTCGAGAAAGCATTAGACGAATTTCAGCATGATGCGGCAATCAACACCTTGTTCATCGCAACCTTCACTTATGGCCGCGGAATTGCGGGACGTCAGGTGCCGGGGCAACCGTTGCCCGATCACGGCAAGCAGGTCTACGACGCAGATACATTCCATGGCGGATGCTTCACGGAAGTGAATCCGAAGTACTTCGCCGATACGCCATTCAAGGACTTTCGCGCGCCGGACTTCGGCAACTACGACGTGCTCGAAGCGGTGCTGCCCTCCGCCCGCAAGCGGGGCCTAAAGACCATGTGCTGGTTTGAAGATGTCTTCCTTAAGGGCTTGCCCAATATTCAGCAACTCGAAGAAAAAGAACTATCCGGTGAAGACGCCGTCACGCTCTGTTTTAACAATCCGAACTATCGCAACTGGTTGCTCGGTATGTCGGAGAACTGGGCGCGAACCTACGATATCGACGGTATCATGTGGGGATCTGAGCGCCAGGGAGCCTTCTCCAACATGCTCGGCGCCAGCGCCGGCCGCGCGCAAGATGGCCATGTTACCTGCTTCTGCAAGTACTGCGTTGCCAAGGCAAAAGCGCGTGGCATCGATCCGGATCGCGCTCGCCAGGGCTTTCTAGAATTGCAGAAATTCGTGGCCGCGGCGCATAAGAGCCAGCGGCCGGTCGACGGATACTATGTCACGATGTGGCGCCTCATGCTGCGCTATCCCGAGTTGCTTGCGTGGGAGATGCTCTGGACCGACAGCCTCCGTGAGACGTATGCCGCAATCTACGAAAAGATCAAGTCGATCAAACCATCCATTCAGGTTGGCTGGCACATCTGGCATAACAACTCGTTCAATCCCATCTATCGTGCCGAGCAGGACCTCGCGGCTATTGCGCCTCACTCTGATTTCCTGAAGATTGTCATCTATCACAACTGCGGCGGCGAGCGCATGGCCGATTACATCGGCAACGTCGGCTCATCCATCTACGGCGATATTCCCAAACAGGAATTGCTCGACTTCCATTACCGGGTCCTGGATTACCAGGAAAGAGGCCTTGCAGAAATTCCATTTACCGGCCTCTCAGCCGATTATGTTTACCGCGAGACAAAGCGCGCGCGCGCGGGGCTCGAGGGGACCAAGACGCTCCTGTGGCCTGGAATCGACGTCGACATTCCAACTGCTGAAAACCACAGCAAGTGCACGCCGAATGGAACTGAAAATGCAGTACTAGCCGCGTTCCGCGGCGGGGCCGACGGCGTTCTTATCTCACGCAAGTATTCTGAGATGAAGCTGGCCAATCTCAAAGCTGTTGGCGCCGCAGTGCAGAAGTTAGCCCTCACATAAGTTACATTCCGCTGCAAGTAAGTTATATGGCATCTTGCGGTCCTCCCTGGAGAGCTGAAGTAACAGTCGAACATGTGCTTCAGCTTTCCAGACACTTGACTCTGTTCTTTGCTTGAGGATGAGTGGCCGTCTCCGCCGCATCTTTTCGAAGCGCAACACAGGCACGGGATCCGTGGTTCGGTTCGTTCCTGTGCGCGTTCTCGGGCTGGGCTCTCGATGGGTTCGATTTCTTCCTTGTAGTTTTCAGCCTTACAGCCATCGGCCATAGCTTCTCCAAAGACGACAAAACGGTTGCGCTGGCGCTAACAGCAACTTTGGCCTTTCGTCCTATCGGGGCCTTCATCTTCGGGCTCATCGCCGACCGCTATGGCAGGCGACTTCCGCTCGCTATCAATTTGCTCGCGTTCGCTGTCGTTGAAGTCTTCACTGGTCTCGCTCACACATTCGGTCAATTCATTCTTATCCGCGCCGTCTTCGGCATCGTCATGGGCGGACAATGGGGTGTTGGCGCATCGCTGGCTATGGAGAAAGTTCCCATTCGTCTGCGCGGC
This sequence comes from Occallatibacter sp., assembly GCA_035945795.1. Lineage (GTDB taxonomy): Bacteria > Acidobacteriota > Terriglobia > Terriglobales > Acidobacteriaceae > Telmatobacter. Next base: position 21,297 of record DASYZU010000007.1, on the reverse strand, counting down.
GTACTCTCCGGCCTGCTCCAAGAGGGCTACGCCATTGGCTACCTTCTCGCGGCGGCAGCCTATTCATTCCTTTATGACCGATTCTCCTGGCGTCCACTCTTCTTCCTAGGCCCCATACCCGCCCTGGCCGCGGCTTTTTTTGTTGCTTTCAATGTCAGCGAGTCTGCGGTGTGGAAGCGTACGCATCAAAAGAACTGGCGAGGCCTTTGGCGTGCGCTTGCCCAGCACTGGAGACTCTTTGCCTACGTCACGCTCTTCATGATGACCATGCACATGACTTCCCACGGCACCCAGGATTTGTACCCGACTTTTCTCGAGCGCCAGTGGCGAATTCCGGCGAAAGAACGAGCGTTCCTCTCCGCGCTCTCGATGGTCGGCGGCATAGTAGGCGCCCTCTCAGTCAGTGCACTTTCTGATAAGCTCGGCCGTCGCCGTTCGATCGTGCTGGCCCTTGTAGGCGGTCTCTGCGTCATTCCCATGTGGGCATTCTCGCACTCGCTCCCTCTCCTCATCCTGGGCGCCATCCTCATCCAGTTTTGCGTGCAGGGCGCCTGGGGAGTGCTGCCCGCTCACTTGTCCGAACTGTCCCCCGACTCGATCCGGGGATCGTTGCCCGGCCTTGGCAATCAATTTGGAGTCTTGCTGGCCAGCGCAGTCGTTTATCTTGAAGCGGCATTTGTCCGCAATGGCCGCTACTCTGACGCATTGGCTGGCACCGCCGCTCTCGTCTTTGCCCTAGCAGTCCTGATGACTACACTGGGCAACGAGCGGCGCGGTGCAGTGTTTGGAGAAGTTCCATGATCGGATTGATCGCCGGAGAATTCTTAGAATCGTGAACTAGAAGGAGCAGAATGTCGAACTTCGATTTACCATTCGCGTCAGGACACGTCCTGATAGATGGTCTCGATCCCCATCCGCCGCATCAGCGTTCGGATGTGCCGGCGGTCCACTACCAGGCCTTGTTGCCAGAGCAGATCGCGCAGCATCCGGCTGCCGGCAAACGGATAGTTCAGATGCAACTCGTCGATCCGCCGCATCAGCCACAGATCGGATTTCGAGATCGGCCGCGGCTCATAGTAGACCGTGCTGCGACTGATCTCAATTACTTCAGCCTGCTTCTGGATGGGAAGGTCATACTCCGGGTCGATCATCGCTTTACGCTCAGCAATCCCGCCTTGGTGAGCGCCCTTCTAAAAAATCGTTCTCCAGCGTCAGCTCGCCGATCTTGGCGTGCAGCGCCTTCAGATCAACCGGTGCGGCCGGGTCGGTTCTGGCCTCGCCAAAGACGCCTGCTGCGCCCTCCTGCAGCGGCTCTTCCAATGCGTGATCTGGTTGGGATGAACGTCGAACTGCTCGGCCAACTCGGTCAGCGTCTTCTCACCCTTGACTGCGCCAGGGTCACCTTCGCCTTGAAAGCCGCCGTGTGATTCCTGCGCAAACGTCTGCTCATCTGCTCTCCTCTTCTCAGCCATCTTAAGGCTGCGCAAGAAAAGAACTCCCACTTATACCCCTGTCCGAATTCGCTCAACCGGCTCTCGCTGCCGATTTATGCACCATTTTTGATGCGAGTACGGTCCGGTTTGGTCCGACCCCCTCTCCAATCGAGCCCAATTTTTCGCCAATTTACCACGATTTAGTGCAGAAAAGCCACACCTGTGGACGAATGTGGAAATCTATCCAAACTGCAGAAACTATTTATTTTGTAGGAAAAGTTTGGAGGCGCGGGCCGGGATCGAACCGGCGCATAAAGGTTTTGCAGACCTCTCCCTTACCACTTGGGTACCGCGCCTTGGCAGGGCAGCCTTTGAAATGAGTTTTTTCGCTCCGAACCACCGTAGCCAGCCCGGCTGTCGCCGGAGGGCGGTTTGGAGCGGGAGACGAGATTTGAACTCGCGACCCTCGCCTTGGCAAGGCGATGCTCTACCACTGAGCTACTCCCGCTTGATGCAACTTCGAGTATACCGGGCCGCCGAAATCGGGTCAAACCGCGCTCGAGACTGCATTTGCTGCTTCCACGCCGCACATCAGGCCGGCATCGGCGCGGCTGAATCCGGCGGCCAGTTGCCCGCGCGCGAACCCTTCTCCTCACGCACAATCTGCCCGTCGCGCATGTATAGGATGCGGCTGGCCACCGACGCTGCCTCGGGGTTGTGGGTGATCATCAGCGTGGTTTGGCCCAACTCGCGATTCGAGCGCAGCAGCATGTGCAGCACCGCATCGGAGTTCTTGGTGTCCAGGTTGCCGGTGGGCTCGTCGGCCAGAATGATCGCCGGCCGTGTCACCAGCGCACGCGCAATCGCTACCCGCTGCTGCTCGCCGCCGCTCAACTCAGAAGGTCGGTGCTTGAGCCGCCCCTGGATCGATAGCATATCGCTCAGGTGGTCGAGATATTCGAGGTCCAGCGGCTCGCTACGCCCGCTAATAGCGTATGCGATTTCGATGTTTCCCATGGCCGATAGCGTTGGCAGCAGGTTGAACTTCTGAAACACGAAGCCGATGCGATGTTTGCGCAATTTGGTCCGAGCGCCATCGTCCAGGGTGGCAAAATCGACGCCGTCAATGATCACACGCCCCTCGGTAGCCCGTGTTAGCCCGCCCAGCAGGTAAAAAAGCGTTGACTTACCCGAACCCGAAGGACCCACAATAGCCACAAATTCGCCCTTTGCCACCGAGAGCGAAACCTCGCGCACTGCGGTCACCTGGATTCGGCCCGCCGTATAAACCTTGGTTAGTTTTTCGGCAAGAATGATTTGCGAAGACGCTTCTGACTGCACCTTTCGATTGTAAATGCAGCGCCCTTTCAAGACAGGCCTATGCGTGCTCAAAGGGCTTTTCTGCAGACTTTAACGCACTTGCCGTCCATGAGTCGTGGAGCGGAAGCGGGACCAGGGGCGTAAAATCAACCTTTCATGCATGAACTTTCCATCGCGGCGAGCATTGTGGACGCGGTAACCGAGTCGGCGGCCGCCTACCCCGGCGCGCGTGTGAAGGAAGTGCGGCTGAGGGTGGGCGCGCTGGCATCAGTTATTGAGGATTCGCTGCAGTTCTGCTGGGGCGTCACGACGGAAGGAACCCCGCTTGAAGGGGCGAAACTCGTTGTGAAGATCCTACCGGTTGTGATGCACTGCGAGGCCTGCGGCAAGGATGGAGAGTTGGAAAGCCTGCAAAGCTTCCGCTGCCCCCACTGCGACGAGCCATGCAGCGACCTGCGCCAGGGCCGCGAGTTGGAGATTGATTCCATAGAAATAGACGAAGTTGAGGAAGCGGTATGACTACCAGAATCGTGGAGCTGCGGCGGGGAATCCTCAAGAAGAACGACGAGCTGGCGGCCGGGTTGCGCGCACGCTACGGAGCCGCCGGAGTGCTAGTGCTCAATCTGGTTTCAAGCCCCGGGACAGGGAAGACGGCATTTCTGGAGTTCACGCTGCGCGAATTGCAGGCGCGGGGAGTGAAGGTTGCCGCGCTGGTGGGCGATCTTGAAACTGACAACGACGCCCGCCGCCTCGCCTCGAGCGGAGCCCCGATCCGCCAGATCAATACGCATGGGATTTGCCACCTCGACGCCGAGATGATCGATAAGTACCTGACCGGATGGGACGGTGTATCGCTCGCCGGACTCGAATACCTGTTCATTGAGAACGTGGGCAACCTGGTTTGCCCTTCGAGCTACGACCTGGGCGAGAAGATCCGCGTCGCCCTGCTCAGCGTGACGGAGGGCGAAGACAAGCCGCTGAAGTATCCCACGCTCTTCAACTCCGCGGATGCGGCTGTGATTACCAAGATGGATATTGCGGAACCCTGTGGCTTCGACCGCGATCTGGCGCTCAAGAACATCAACGAGATTCGTCCTGGCATCCGTATCTTCGAAACCTCCGCCAAAACCGGCGTCGGCATGGACGAGTGGCTGGCGTATCTGGCCGAAGCGCGCGGCTGAATGCGTCATTACCCCCGGAAAGAGGGCGATGAGGCTTATTTTTCGGGTATAAAACTTCGAAAATCCGTAAGTTGACGAGAGGGCTTGCTTTGCTTGCAAGCCTTTTTGTTTGTGTTGATTAAGGGTTTGAATCGGGCGGACGCTCGCGGCCAGATGGTAAGAGCCATTATAGGCATAAGCTGTTTATTTTCTGCTGGTTGCTGAAAGTCTTACAGTTTCACAGGAAATGGCGGAGGGGGTAAAGGCAGGAAACGGGGATCAGGGAGTGGGAAACGGGGCTGAGACAGAGGCGAAGAGTTGAGGGGACTCTATCTATATTCTGCTCCGATGCGCGGTAATTATCTGCAAATGCCGAGATTGATTTTTCTTGAAGGGTAGGTGGTGACAGTTCTGCGGCTCCGGTCGCGGTTTTTTTTGCGGGCAGTGCCTGTGAAAGCCCAGGGCAGAAGTCCGCTTGATTTCTCCGTCTGTTTCAGGAACCTGAAGGCTTCTGCTCCCTCCGTGGGAGTCGGGAACGGGCTACCAAGGTACGAAATATATCCCACAAGCCGACTTTTCGGGGCGATCAATCCAGTTCGGACCACGCCTAAGCTCAATATTCGCGTGATGTCACAATCCCCGGTTGCGGCACAGGATATCGGCTGTCGGCATCAGCAACCAGTGGCGCTGGGGAATCCATGGTGAACTTGTCTGTGTTCGGCGACATTTCGAAGTCGCAGTTGAGCATCTGATCAAACGTCACTTCCCGGCCGGTGTGGGCGGCCATGCGGCCCATGCTCGAAACCAGGCTGGCTTCTACCCCACGTTGCACCTCGTTGTAGGGCTTATCGTCTCGAATGGCGTCCACCAGATCATTCCATTCGTTTTGATAAGGGTCCTTCTCCTCCGGCTTCACCTTGGATTCCCAAAACATCTTGGCGGTTAGGTCCTGGCTTGCATATAGGCTTGACGGCTGTCCGCAATCGCCTGCCTTCGAGGCTATTCCCGACCCTTTGGTGCCTTGCAGATAACTGGAATAGATCTGTTCGCATCCGGGGATGGTGCGCCCGTCGAACAAGAACTTGGTGCCGTCGGAATAGGTGTATTCCACTGAGTATGTGTCAAAATTCTGATCCACATACATGATTCCTTCAGGACTGGAGCGGTACTGCCGTCCGCCTAGCGCCTGCGCCTTCACGGGCCATTCGTTCTTCATCCACCCCAACTGATCGATCAAGTGGATATAGAAGTCGTTGAAGCAGCCACCGCTAGCCCAGATGAAACTGTGGAAGCGCTGCACCTGGTAAAGGAGATCGGTGATACCGGTCGGTTTCGGAAGCGAGTTGAAATATCCGCCCAGCCCGTGCATCCGGTAGCCCCGTTGAAGAATGATCTCGCCAATCGCGCCATCGTGGACGCGTTCGGCCAGTTCCTGCATCGCGCGGTTGTGACGCGACATCAACCCCACACCGACCTTCAGGTTCTTGGCCTGGGCCTCCTGAGCCAGGTTGAACATCCGTTTGCTGGTGGGCCCGTCAGCCGTAAGCGGCTTCTCCATAAAAACATTCAGACCCTTCTGGATCGCGTAACCGAAATGCACCCAGCGAAACGCCGGTGGCGTCGCGAAAATGGCGACGTCGCCCGGTCTCAAACAATCCATCGCTTTCTGATAAGCGTCAAAGCCGATGAACTGGCGTTCCGGCGGCACGTCCACCTGGCTGGCAAACTGCATCTGCAACTTGGTCAGGTCCTTCTGTAGGCGATCCGGAAAGATGTCGGCCATGGCCACCAGCTTGACAGGGCCGCGCTTGACGGAAAGTGCGTTGGATGCTGCGCCACCCCCGCGCCCACCACAGCCGATCAGGGCGACTTGGATCACATCGCTGCTGGCAGCGTGGACAGCTGGAATGGCCACGTTGGCCAAAGCCGAAACCGCGGCTAGTTTGCCCGTGTTTTTAATAAATTCACGGCGGGACGCCGCGGCTTGCATGAGCGATTTCATAACGGTGCAATCTCCTATAAAATTGGTTGCCTTTTTGAGGGTACGCAAAAACATCGAAGGCGCGGTACGTCATTCTAGCGCTGGTTCCCCGTCGTCAGGAATAATCTCATTCCCAGGGAATAAGGCTCGACCAACTGAATCGCTCTCTCTAGGCGGTGGTTCGGCCGTCATGGTCCGAAGCGCTACCGTAATAGCCTGAGAAGAATCCGTCTGGAAATTCCGCGGAAACGTGCTCTGCTCCAGGCTTTCCGCGTCCACACCACTACCGCAAAGCCGAAGCGCTGACGACTTGCCTTTCCTTTTCTGCAAGTGAGTGACTTGGCGATTTGGCGTGAATCAACTCGATCAGTGCTGAGATGCGCGTTTCACGGTATCTAGTGATTTATGATGCGTCATGCGATTTTTCTACTTGGCGCTGGTGTTTAGCCTTTGCGCAACGTTTTGTCATGCACAGGCAGCAACCGATGATGCGACGTTCCTAAAGCAAGCCCGGGCAAAATATGACGCTCCCTTTGGAAGGAATCTCCAATCCTTCAGCTGCGCCGTAGAGTTCAATTGGAAGCAGCACTTCACCGAAGCCGTACGCGTCGGCGACGAAGGCACGGACGAGGAGATCGCCAAACTCATTCAGCCGATTCGCACTCGCGTCACAGTCAGCCGCGAGAACGCTGCAGCGTCTTCCGGGATGACCGACGATGAAGAAAGGCGGCTTCCCCATGGTGGCATGGCTGAAGGTCTCCTCGAACACGCTGTGCAATTCAGCTTGAATAACTGGTTAGCTGCCAGTAATAACGCATTGCTTCCGTCGGAAGGCGCGCCCGTTCACGTCGAACCGTCCGCGTCAGGTTACAAGCTTGAATTCAAGATCCAAACCTTCGATGTTGAGATGTCGTTCACGCGCGACATGAGGCTCCAGAGCGAAGGGGAAAAGGGATCTGCCTCTGATCGCCGGGAAACTGACTTCCGTCCTGGCCCCCAGGGCTTCCTTTTGACCTCCTATAGCTTGGGTGAGGATGGCGATTTCAGGCCGGGCAATCGAATCATTTTCACCTACACCTATCAAAAAGTTGGCGGTTTTCAATTACCTGAGCAAGTTGCGATCAACCGGGAAAGCCATCACGAAGTCTGGCATTACAAATTAACCGACTGTACCGTGCAAGCGACTAAGTGATTCGGTACTGGTGAGTCGGCTTGTCAGAGGCAATTTGTTCTTGGCGTTTCAATTGGCGATAGCAGGGCTTACCGTAATTCCACACCTCGCAAAGTGCGTAGGCGATTTCGCGCCAATGCAGAATCACCGATTGTCGTCCTGAGAACTGACGCGCTTTTGAATCTGCTGAGTGGGCAAGGCTGCTTGCTGCCCTGTACAAAACGAAGTAGACGATCTACCTCCATTGGGAGTAGAGTGTCTACATCTATGAATGAAAAAGACCAGTATAAGAACCGGATTGAGCTGTTGCAGGGAACACTCGACATGCTCATTCTTCAAACGCTGCAATGGGGGCCGCAGCATGGATATGGCATTGTCCAGGCGTTACGTTTGCAATCCGGAGATGTGCTTCAGGTGGAGACCGGATCACTGTATCCGGCTCTCCATCGATTGGAGCGTCAGAGTTGGGTGCAGTCTGAGTGGAAGCAGTCAGAGAGCAAGCAAAAAGCCCGATATTACCGAATCACGGCCAAGGGGAAAAAGCAGTTGGCCTCGGATCTGGGCCGTTGGGAGCGGATTGTCGAAGCGATTGGGTCGGTGATGTACGTCAAGCCGAAGGAGAGTGAGTCATGAAGTGGTTCCCGAACTTCGGTTTTCAGCGGAGCAAGCGCGAATTGCAGGAAGAGCTCGATGCTCACCTGCAGATGGCGATTGCGGATCGAGTTGCGCGAGGCGAGACGGCAGAGGCAGCGCGGCAAGCGGCAGCGCGGGAGTTTGGAAACATTCCTTTGGTGCAGGATGTGACGCGCGATATGTGGGGCCAAAGCTGGCTTGAACAACTGGGCCGGGACATTCGTTTCGCGCTGCGGCAACTGCGCAAGAGCCCCGGCTTTACGATCACCGCGACGGTGATGCTGACTGTAGCCATCTGCGCCAACAGCACGGTATTCAGTTGGATTGACGGCACATTGTTGCGTCCGATTCCTGGCGCGCGCAACACGGGCGACCTTGTGAGCCTGCAGCGGGGTGAACGAAACTTCTCCCCGACTCCGCCCTTCTCGTATCTCGATTATCGCGATCTGCGCGAGCAGAATCATACCTTCGCCGGAATGCTTGCCTATCATAACGATTGGATTGCGCTGACTGACGGAGCACAGCCGGAGCGCGCCTATGTTGCGAACGTGTCGGCAAACTTTTTCGACGTGCTCGGCATCAAGCCGCTGCTGGGACGATTCTTTCTCGCTGAAGAAGAGGCTCGTCCAGGTGCGGTTCACGAAGTGATTTTGAGTTACTCGCTCTGGAAGACGCGCTATGCCGCAGACCCGGCAATTGTGGGCAAGTCGATTGAGGTCTCTCGGCATCCTCTGACGGTGATCGGTGTCGCGCCCGAGGGGTTTGTCGGAGCAGCGCCCGGGCTGCGTGATGATCTGTGGGTAACGCTCGATCCCCTCGGAAATGATGGATGGCGGATGACCCATCGCGATAGGGACTTTCTAATCGTAATAGGGAGATTGCGGCCCGGCGTGGGCCGCGAGCAGGCGGCCCAGGATCTCGACACACTGATGCACAACATTGTGATGGCATATCCGGACGATCATCTCGGCGACAACCGAATCACGCTGGACCCCATGTGGCGTTCGCCATTCGGCGCCAACGGATACATGGCGGCGACACTGCCCATTCTGCTGGCCTTCGCCGCTGTGGTGCTGTTGCTGACCAGCGCGAACGTGGCTACGCTCACGCTGGTGCGGTTTGTATCCAGGCGGCGCGAGCTTGCCATCCGGCAGTCGCTGGGGGCGAACCGCATGCAACTGGTGCGGCAGATGGTGATGGAGGGCGCAATACTTTCCACCGCCGCAGGAGCCGCGGCGCTCTTGTTGACGACGTGGACTTCGAAGACATTCGCATGGTTCTTTCCGCCGAATGCGGCCCCCCTCATACTCAACGGGACCATGGACTATAAGGTGGCGATCGGGATCGCGGTGGCCAGCCTGCTGGCCGGCATGCTGTGCAGCGCGTTGCCCGCGTGGCGTTCGTCGCAAGCGCCGGCCATCGAGGTACTGAAGGCAGAGTCGGCAAGCATCTCCGGCGGCTCACGCAACCGGAAATTGCTCAGCGCGCTGGTTGTGGCGCAAATCGCGCTTTCACTTCCGCTGCTGCTGTGCTCCGGGCTGTTTTTACGAACGCTCGAGAATCTCGCCGGCGCGAATCCCGGATTTGAGCAGGACCACATTCTCACTGCGACCGTGGGGCTGAATATCGCCGGCTACAGCCACGGCGAGGAACAGATGATCCGTCACAAGATCCTTGATCACGTGTCGGCATTGCCCGGCGTGAAGGTTGCGTCTCTTACCGACTGGATTCCGATGACCCTGACCCACAAGGGGGAAGATGCGTATCCGGAAGGGTATGTGCCACGCCCGCATGAATCCTTGCAGGTGTACCACGCCGACGTGGGCCCGCGGTATTTCGAATCCCTTCATATACCCGTCTTGGAAGGACGCGAGTTTACGCCGGATGACGATCAAAAGGCCCCGAGGGTGCTCATCGTGGATCAGACTGCGGCGAGGCGCTACTGGCCAGGACAGGATCCGCTGGGAAAGAAACTCAGGGTGGGAGGCAGCCCTTTCACCGTAGTCGGCGTTGTGAGGAATTCAACGCATATATTCGTGAATGAGTCACCGGAGCCCATGGTGTATATGAGCTTTTTCCAAGTCGGATACGAAACGATGGTGCAGGTGGAGACCGAGGGGAATCCGGTCGACCTGGCGCCGGCGGTCGAAAACGCCATCCACGAAATCGATACACGGTTGCCGGTTTTCGATGTGCGTCCCATGCGCGAGAGTACCCAGATGGCGAGCAGTTTCGCCATCATACAGAGCGCCCTGGCGGGAATGTTCGCGCTCATCGGGCTGGTTCTTGCGGCGACCGGGATCTACGGAGTCGTGGCATATCGCACCCAAATGCGGACCCACGAGATCGGAGTGCGAATGGCTCTGGGTGCTTCACGCGTGGACGTGCTGAGACTTGTGCTGTTGCAGGGATTGGGTCTCACAGGCATTGGGTTGATGCTGGGATTGGCGTTTGCATTGGGACTCACACGTTTCATCGCCCGACTGTTGTACGGCATCGGCGCCAACGATCCGGTCACCGTCGCTTCCGTCGTCGTGCTTCTGGGAGCAATGTCGTTGCTGGCATGCTACCTTCCTGCGCATCGAGCGGTGCGCCGCAACCCTGTGACTGCGATTCGCGAACTGTAAGCCGCAGCTCGGACTCGACGCGAATTGGACGGATTCGGGGTATGCGTCGCGCTCCACTTGGTTGGCGAGCAGGGTAACCGCATTCCACGGGTCACAAACAATCTCTGCAAGGTGGACCTTCGTTGTGCGTTGACGTGAACAGGCCAAATCACTCATCCATCTTTAATTACGCTCTCTCGGCTGGATTACTCCCCGAAAACGCCGCAGGGTCTTGAAATAACGTTCCGGCCGGGTTGGTCGCCAATTCGGCAGTGACTATTCGGTAAAGCCAAACCCAACCCGATGCGGACGCGCGAACACGCGTGCGGTAACCGCGCCAAAAATGAATCCTGCGATGTGGGCGATGTAGGCGACCCCGCCGGTGCGCACGTCGGCGACGACGCCGAAGTTGAGAACCTGCATGAGGAACCAGAAGCCAATGAGAAAAACCGCCGGGATGTAGGTGACACGGAAGAAAATGAGAAAAAAGATCAGGGCTCGGATGCGGTCGTGTGGAAACGTAACGATGAATGCGCCCATCACTGCGGCGATGGCGCCGCTGGCGCCGAGGCAGGGGATTGTAGAAGACGGGTCGGCCAGAACCTGCGCCATCATGGCCATCACGCCACCGGCGAGATAGAAGAAGAGATAACCGACATGACCCATAGCATCCTCAATTGCAGGGCCAAAGGCCCACAGGAAGACCATGTTCCCTATGATGTGCATCCAACTGGCGTGCATGAACATGGAACTGAGGACTGTGATGGCGTGATGGCCGTGGATGATGCGAATGGGGATCGCGGACCAGGCGCGCACAAAGCGGCTGCCGCCGGAGAGTTCCTGAAGAAAGACGTACGCGTTGACCACAATGATGAGTGTGGTGACGGCGGCAAATCCGCGCGGGCGGCGCGATGCATCACCCAGTGGGATCAAGCCGCCCATTACATCCCGCCCTTGCCCAGCAGGATACCGATCCCGTAAGTCACAGCGCCTTCCACCGCGCCGACCACCGTCATTTCGAAACCAGACGACCACCACGACCGCACCGTGATCAGCGACTTGGCGGCGCCGACAGCAAAATGCGCGGCCAGAGAAACCACCGCGGCGGCGATCACAGCCTCGATGCCCTGCAGGAAGAAGAAGGGGATAATCGGGATGGCTGCGCCGACGGCTGTTGAAAGCGCTCCGGAGCTGGCCGAAACAAGAGGGTTGGAGAGCGATTCTTCAGAGGAGCCAAGCCGCTCGCTGGCCAGTGCTCGGAGCAACTGATCAGGGTCGTTTGCGATGTGGCTCACCATGTTCAAGGCATCGCCCTCGGGTAGGCCCTTCACCTGGTAATAGAGCGAGAGCAGTTCGCGAGCCTCGGGGCCGTTCATCTCAATGGCTTCCCGTTCGCGGGCCAGCTCGGCGTGGTAGATTTCGCGTTCGCTTTTGGCGGCGAGATACGCGCCAGAGCCCATGGAGAGCGCAGAGGCGATGAGACCGGAAAGCCCGGCCAGGAGCACATATTTGCTGTCGCCGGCAGTGGCACCGGAGACGCCGGAGACAATGCCGAAGATGGCGCCTAGGCCGTCGTTGACACCGTAGATAGCGTCGCCAATCCACGCTCCAGGCTGCTTGCGTCCCTGGTTGCGTTTGGCCAGCATCTCTTCCAGAACCGCCTTGGCCTCAATTCTGGGCGCGCCGGCGGGGGCTGTGTAGTGGCCGCGGAGCAGCGATCCAAGCTCGCGGTAGTGCTCCTTTTCGTCTTCGATCACGTGATCGAGGATGGCGTTGGAACCTTCGTCGCCAAGCGCCTTCAATTGCTCGCCGTAGTTGGCGATGTGGCGGCTTTCCTCTATTTCAAGCCGGCGAAGAGCCATACGTACTCCACCGGCGCGATTCGCCAGCGAGTTGGCCTCGCCGCCGGAGCTGCCCTTGTAGACCGGCTCCGGGCCACCCAACTCGACAATGCGGCCGTGCCACAGCTCTGCGTGCTCCCACTCGGCGCTGGCCAGGTGCCGCAACACTTGAGCCCGCACCGGGTCGGTGTCGCGGTCGGCTAGCGTCTGATAGGTGTGGTAGGCCTCCACTTCGGCGTGCCAGTTGCTCTCCAGGGCAGCCAGAACCTTCTTGAGTTTGGCAGCACTCATTGTTGCTATGGCCATTCGTCTCTCCTGCCTTTCTTGTGAGAATAGCGGAAAATACCGCTCTTCCGGTAGCGTGTAGGCCTGCGCAGCAGTTCTGAGCGTCTTTGCATGGAAAGGGCGCGGCTTTAGCCGCCGGGGGAATGCTCGGGAGGAGAAGCAGGGCACTACCCCCGGTGCGGCATCGCTTTCCACCTGCACGGCCAGCCATATAGTGTTGTGTGCAGCGCCAAGGCTGGAATTCGGCACATCGGCAAACTGTATTGAGGAAGCGGGGACTCACTTTCTATGGCAGCACAATCCAAACCATCGGCGGCGCTTACGTCGCCCGGATACGTGATTCCGTTCATCACCGTCACAGCGCTGTTCTTCGTCTTCGGGTTCATCACCAACCTGAATATGGCGCTGGTGCCGCACCTGCGGTCGATCTTCGATCTGCCTTATGGACTGGCAATGCTGGCAGAGTCGGCGTTCTTCCTGGCCTACTTCGTCTTCTCCTCGCCGACCTCGAAGTTGATCGAAATAATCGGCTACAAGCGCACCATGGTGGTGTCTTTATTTATTCAGGTCGCAGGCTGCCTGCTGTTCGTTCCGGCTGCAAAGATGGTCAGCTTTCCGCTGTTCCTCACCGCAGTATTTGTGGTGGGAGCGGGCATTACCGCTCTGCAGACCTCGGCGAACCCATATGTATCGATCCTGGGACCCGAACATAGCGCGCCTATCCGCCTGACGCTGGCGCAGGCTCTCAACTCGCTCGGTGGCAGTCTGGCTCCACTGGTGGCAGGCGCATTCATCCTCACCGATTCTGACAAGGTCGCCAGCAAGGCCAGCATTGCCGATACGGTACGCGGACCTTATATCGCCATCGCCGCGGCGCTTCTCGTCCTGGGGCTGGCCGTGGCATTTTCTCACTTGCCGCCCGTCGCCGAAACCCAATCTTTCCGCCCCGGCAAAGAGGGCGATCCGGTGCTGAGCCGCAGCATCTGGGGCTACAAACACACGGTTCTCGCGGCGCTTGGCATCTTCTTCTATGTGGGCGTGGAAGTGGGCCTGGCCTCCATCGCAGTCAACTACTTCAAGACCCAGGGAATGAGTTCGTTTAAAACCGCATCCTTTCTGGTGTCTCTCTACTGGTTTGGCGCACTGGTGGGCCGCCTGCTCGGCTCCTGGATTCTCACCAAGGTCAAGTCGGGCAAACTCGTGACCATCTTCGGCTTTGCTGCCGCGACGCTGATCGCCATCTCCATGTTTACCTCCGGCGAAGTGGCTATCTGGACGCTCGTGCTATGCGGATTCCTGAATTCCATCATGTTTCCCAACATCTTCACGCTCGGCATCGCCAGCCTGGGACCCATGACGAGCAAGGGATCGGGGCTGATCATGAGCGCGTGCGTGGGCGGCGCAGTGGTTCCCTACCTCCTGGGCGCGCTGGCCGACAGGGTGGGCATCCAGCACGCCTTCATTATTCCGGTCATCTGCTATCTCTACATCGCCTACTACGGCATGTGGGGATCGAAGCCGACGCGGACGGTTACAGCGTAGAGAAGCGCTCATTTCCGGCTGCAATCTGCTCTTGTTAGTGACAGTCTTGGGAAATAGGCCGCCGTGCGGAGGATTTCGCGGCGGCCCAGTTTTCCATTGACATTGAGACTGCTTCGAGGTAACGTGCTTCTACGCGACCCCCTTTTCCATCGGGCCCGCAAAAGCCTCTCTTCCCCGAGAGGCTTTTGCGCGTTTGAGCAATAGAATGGTAGGCAACGTAAGAGCAAGAAGATGCAGGGTAATTGCATGAATCCATTTTGTTAACCTGGCTGATTACGATTTCTATCGCGCCGGAGGCGCAGTAGTCGTTAGCCCCGCGCTTTAGCGTGGGGAATGCGGTCAACAATAGCCATTCAGCCCCGTAGGGGCCATGCAAACCACGATTGTCGCTCCGTCTTTTTTGTTCATGCGATTGCCCTGCAAGAAGATGCTGGCTTCACGCGAGGGCGTTGAATTCAGGGTAAGATGAGGTTCGTTTTGCATCGAACTCCAGCATGACTCGCAAATCAAAGACGACCAATTCAGAGCCGCGCAGGCAGAATCTGCTCGTGGCTGTCATTGTTGCGATTGCCGTGCTGCTGCTCTTGCTGCGCATGATTAACTTTGTTGCAGGTCATGGCCATCACCGGCTATAACTTCGCGCCCTTCGCCGCCTGCCAGGCCTTCACGAACTTCCAATGAATGTAGACCGAATGGTTCAGGTGCTGGAGCAGCCCTTCGCATCCGTCCAGAAAGCCAAGCCGGAAAATGTAGTTATAAATAAACGTCGCCGCCGGATTGAGCAGTGCATTCCAGACGAGAGCGAGCCCCGTGCGTGGCGCTCGGCCGGAATCCACCAGCATCCGAACCGCAGCCGAGCTATAGCGGTTCATGTGCTCCAGGTATTCTTCGAGTGTCGGATAGCAGTGATGCAGCAGCGGGTTCTTCAGTGCACCAACCGGCCCGGTTGCCTCCATCGTCTCGTGTACCGGCCGCACCGCAAACTGCGCTGCGCCGCGGCGAAAGAGCCGCAGCTTGGGGTCGGGCCAGTAGCCGCCATGCCGCAGCGGCCTGCCCAGAAAATGATTGAGCCGCGGAATGCGGTAGGAGCTGAACGGAGGATCGCCTGCCAGCAACTCCTGGATCTCCCGCGCCAGTTCGGGGCTCACTTCTTCGTCCGCGTCGAGCGACAGAACCCACTCTCCGGTCGCATGCGCAATAGCGGAGTTCTTCTGTGCCGCAAAGCCCTTCCACGGCTCCTCGAAAACCCGCGCGTCTGCCTTTCGCGCAATCTCGGGCGTTGAATCTGTTGACCCCGAGTCCACGACGACAATCTCCTGCGCCCAGCTCACACTCTTGAGCGTGTGCGGCAGGTTGGCCGCCTCGTTTAGCGTAATCAGGACTACGGATAGCGTCTTCGGCATTGAGCCAAGGATAAACCGGAGGACTGCCGCTCAACGGAAGCTCAGTCAGCTTTTCGCAGCTATCTCGACCTCTGCCCAATCTTCAGCACTCAGCTTCAGCTTCGCCGCCGCCACGTTTTCTTCTAGGTGCGCCACTTTCGACGTGCCGGGAATCGGCATCAAAACCTGCGAACGTTGCAGCAGCCAGGCCAGCGAGAGTTGCGAAACCGTGGCCCCGTGTCGCTCAGCAATCCGGCCCAGCGCCTGTGCCGACGGATGGTCGGGCTTCAGCAGTTTTCCCCCGGTATTCGGGTACCAGGGCAGGAACCCGATGCCTTGTTGCTCGCACCAGTTCAGCATTTCCTCATGACGGCGGTCTCCAAGACTGTATCGATTCTGGACAGTCACGATATCCACAATCTCCCGCGCCGCCTCCACCTCCGTCGGCGTCACCTCGTCCAGCCCAATGTGGCGAATTTTGCCCTGCTCCTGCATCCGCTTCAGCGCGCCAAGCGACTCTTCGAGCGGCGTGCGGGGGTCGATGCGGTGGAACTGGTAAAGATCGATGCGCTCCAGCTTGAGCCGCCGCAGGCTCATCTCTACACACTGAATCAAATAGCCGGCGCGTCCCACGTATTCCGTCTTGGCCGGGCCCTGGCGGGTAATGCCGCCCTTGGTCGCGATGACCACGCTCGCTGGATAGGGCGCCAGCGCTTCGCCGATCAGGCGCTCGGCGATCTCCGGGCCGTAGGCGTCGGCTGTGTCGATCAGGGTCACGCCCAGCTCGACGGCGCGGCGCAGCACTTTGCGGGCCTCGGCCGGGTCAGCCGGTTCGCCCCACGCCCCCTCGCCCACCAGGCGCATGGTTCCGTAACCCAGGCGGTGCACGGGCACATCGCCGCCGATGAGAAATGTGCCGCTGGCTGCTGCTGATGGCGTTCTTGCACTCATGATGGATTCGATTCTATCTGCGACGGAAATGTGACGCACATTCTCCGACTCATGGCACAATCCATAACACGAACTGCCGGGAACCGCGCCCAACCCGGCTGCGTATCTTCAAAGGCAGGAGCAAGGAGAGACCCGAATGAGCGGCTACGCCTATCCCAACCCGCAAGCCATCTTCTATCAGCAGTATGAAGCGGTGCGCCGCGACGAAGTTATCGGCATCCTGCTGGCGCTTTTTCTTGGCAGCTTTGGCGTTCACCACTTCTATCTGCGCCGCACCGGTCTGGGCATTCTCTACCTTTGCTTTTTTTGGTCGGGGATTCCGGCAATTCTCGGCTTCATCGAGTGCTTCTTCATGCCTGGACGGGTGCGCGAATTCAACGCCATTCAGGCGGCGGGAATTGCGGCGGCGCTGGGCATCCCGGCTCCCGGTTGGGGCCAGCCGGTGAACGTGACTGTGAATATGCCACCGGCAGGGCAAGGCAGTACGCTGGCCGCATGTCCAACTTGCCACCAGACCAACCCGCCCAGTGCGCGCTTCTGCTCCGGCTGCGGAGGGGCGCTGTAGACATCTCGCTTGGAGGATTTCGTGGCTTCCCACCCTTGCGGCGGAGAAAAGTCGCAAGGATGGGGCACGGAGCATTTCTATTGAGCCACAGGGTTACATATTTGCTTGACCCGACCTCATTGACTCGTTGAACTTGGGCTTTGTAAAGTCGAGGGCGGCATCGAGCGCGGCGCGGTATTGGCCTGCGCGCTC
The DNA here is from genome assembly GCA_035945795.1 of Occallatibacter sp. GTDB lineage: Bacteria > Acidobacteriota > Terriglobia > Terriglobales > Acidobacteriaceae > Telmatobacter. Next base: position 4,235 of record DASYZU010000007.1, on the reverse strand, counting down.
GAGGAGCGCCGGGGTGGCCGAGGCGAATTCTCCATCCAGCTTCATCAGCCCGCCACCAGCCTTGTCGCCGGCCATGCGCAGCAGGTCCTGCTCGGTCGTGTTCAGGTACTGTGCGTCTCTTGGGTCGGCGATCCACACCGGCTTGCTTTCGCCCAGTACGCCTGAGAGCCAGTACACCTTGCTGAGCAGGAAGTTCAGGCGCTCATTGTCGTCGGTATCGGTGAAGACAAACTTCTTGCCCCAGCGGCTGTAGTAGCGAGTGGTGACCGGAACTGGCTGGCGGTTGCCGGACTTCAAGAATTCCAACTGGCCCAGGTCCACCGTTTTGCGCACCGCGTTGTAGACGAAGGTCTCCGCGTAGGGCTGCTCCATCGCCGGCACAATCTCCGCAAAGGTCTGAGTCACGGCCGCGGCTAGCTTGGTGTGCAGGTTGTGCGCGCCGCCGTCGGCCAGATGCATTTCGCCGTGGACGATGTAGGTGTCGGCACCCGATGTCGATTGGTGAAATGGCCACTGAAACTGGCCGAAAGCGATGGGGAGCCCGCCGAGCGTGACGTAGCACTCGGGGCGGGGATTGCGCAGACGCTTGGCCTCGCCAGCGAGATGAGTCGTAATCGTCGGCAGCAGGTCGGGCTTGTCGAAGTCGAATGCTTCGCTCAACTCAAGTCTCAGTGTGTTAGCGCCGGCTGCGGCGCCGGGGAGCCCAAGCTGAAACACAGCCGTGGGCTTGCCGTGGAAGTCCGCGCCCTGCGTGGTTGAGACGAGCACGAGGCCGGCCTTGGAGGCGGCGCCTTCAAGAGCAGTGACCAGGGAGGATTTCAATTCAGCGGTCATGGTGGGGAGTCCTGGATTCGAGATCGGTGCACTCTCATTTTATGGGAACCGGCTGCCCCTCTGCCGAATACGGATCAGCGAATGAGCTCAGGTCTCGAGATAAATATTTGCGTAGGCTTATTGGGGATGTCGTCAGTGGGCTTTGGGGAGTCATCTGGTGACATGGACCGACATTTGACAAATTCAAATGACGAATGCTACATAGGGTAGACAGAAAGCACTTTTTCGATCTCCAGCGTCCATGCCCCAGCTTTCGTATCTCAGCCATCGAGGACACTGGGGGCGAGCACAGCGTCCGTAGAAATCAACGACAGAACCCTTAATGGCCTCTTCAACTCAAGCCGGCGCATTTTCCCTGCAGGCAGGGGAACGTCCAACTTCCTTGAGCAAGTTCACTGCGTACGTTGTCCTTGCCGGGCTTCTCAACGCCGCGATCGCTGCATTCCTGTTCTTCCGGCTGCCGGCGGATCATACACCTTCCTTTCGATCGCTTCTCATTCGAGCGATGTTCTACGTTGCGTTCTCTGTGTTGGCCGGGGCAGGTGGCGCACGGTTCTATTGGAATCGGTTTTCAATTCCGTTCACAACCGACCCACCCCTTTCGTTCCAACTCTTTGCGCTGGTAAATGCCTGTGCGTGGGTTTGGGTGCCCGCAGTGGTGCTGCTATCGCGCCAGGACTCGCCGGTATCCTCCGTTCTCTCGGCGCTTGGCGCTGCGCTTCTGGCAGATGGCTTGCGCCACATAATTCCATTCGAGGCAGACTCCCGCGATCTGCGAGCACCTACGGCTCGATGGGAGAGCGGGGAATTGTTCGCCGCCACTCTCTACACTCCCCCTCGCGAAACGCACGGCTACGTGATCGCACTCTGCATCTATGCAACGGGCTACTTCCTCATCAATCACTACTTTCTCAACGCGGGAGCCCCGTTCGCTGTGGCCGCGTTTCTCTTTGCGTGGAAGCGGACTCTCGTACAGCAGCCCACGGCGCCCAGCGAGACAAGGAGTCGCGCCGCGCACCGGCTTGCGGTGGTTGCGGCGGCTGCCGTCCTGGTTACGCTTTTTGTCATGCTCTTCGGGATCGGGCATCGCAATCGCGTTGAAGCTGCGCTCGCGGGCGCGAACGGCACAGGGGGCGATGCCGCCGCAAACCATCTCAGCCAAGGCGGCGTCTACGTCCCCGGCATCTCAGGCTACCAAAGCATCATCCTGTGGCCCGTTCCAGAGAAGCCGCAGATTGTGGCGCCGGTGCTCGCCAACATTTCTCCCTTTGCGGCACGAACTGCAAAGCCGCTGGTGATCCAGTTCGATGGGCCCTACTGGTATTTCCAGCCGCCCGGGCAGCGGCCTGGGCCGGGGGCGCATGAGGGACGGGGAAATCCGCTGAGCGTAAATATTGAAGCCAACAACTTTGTTCCTCTGAACATGGAAGCGGTGCAGAATCTCGCGTCGCCGATTCGACTGGCGACTTGTCGCGAAGTGCAAGTGATGATTCAAAATCGTGACAACCTGCGTGGAATGATTGGGCTGGGCGTCGAGCTCACTGACTCGACTGCGCCGGGCAAACCGTCAGTCTCGCTTGGGCAGCAGACGATCCTTTCAAGCCAATCAGATCAGTTCGCCGTCAAGCTTGCGCCAGTAGATGAGGTGCTTCGATTCACAGTGCCAAGCCATGCGCCTTTGCGCAAATTCGACCAGATTACGGTCCGATACTTTCCGGGGCCGGAGCACTGGCAGGTGGGTGCAAAAATCGCGATCGACCAGTTTGAACTGGTTCCGCGGTGATCCGGCCTTTGACCGCGCTTGCCGCAAAGCTGCGAGCGCGATCTTCAGTCGCCGGTGTGGATGTTTACTAGAACTTCTGCGGGATGGTTGCCGGGGGAGACTGTGCTGGTTTGCGGGGCACGCCAGTGGTCGATGTAACTGATCTTGTGGACGCAGCCGATGGTGCAGTTTGGGGAGCAGCTTTTTGCGGTGAGGAATTCGCGTTTTACGTCGGCAGCGGTGTACTGGGCCAGCGGCACGCCGGGATAGCCGCGCTGCTGCGAGCAGTAGTGCACCAGGCCGTCTTCGCAGATGTAGAGGTAGCGCGAGCCGGCGCGGCAGCGCCAATCGTTCGGCTTGCCGGCGGCGATTGCCGCCTGGAAATCGTCGAAGCGGGAGTAGTTCACTTTCTTCCACCCGCTCATCTCCGCGTAGACCTTAGCTTCGTCAGGCTTGAGTGGCTTGAGTTGGCCGTCGCCGTCGTGGATGATGCCGATGGTGGAGGTAAAGCCGAGCGAGAGCGCACGCTTGCCGATGACCAGCGCGTCGTTGGGATCGCGGAATCCGCCGCCGACCACGGAGTTGATGTTGACGTGGAATTCAGCGTGCTGGGCGAGCATTTCAAGCTTTTTGTCGAGCACCTTGAGGCTCTTGACCGACACGTCGTCGGGGACGAGGTTGTCGATGGAGATCTGCATATGATCGAGCCCGGCGCGGTTAAGGCGCTCGATGCGCTCGACGTTGAGCAGGTAGCCATTGGTGATCATTCCGGCGATGGCTCCGGTGCGGCGCATGCGGCGGATGATGTCATCCAGTTGCGGATGGGTGAGCGGCTCGCCGCCGGAGATACCGATCATCGCGGTGCCGAGGCGGCCCAGGTGATCGATGCGTTTCAACATCTCGTCGAGGGGGACGGGGTCGGAAACCTTGTCGTACTCGTTGCAGTAGGCACAGCTCAGATTGCAGAAGCGGGCAGGCACAATCTGCGCGAGCACGGGGTGCGAAGTGGTGGCGAGAGCGCTGGTCACCATCCTGAGTTCACGCACCTTGCGGGTTGCTGCCAACCACCGCCCGCGCACCGTCGATCTCCGGGGAATTGCCATCTCTTCTATTGAAACATATAGAGACAGTGGACAGGGAACAACCACCACAGCGACCAAGACCTGTCGCTGGGGATCCCGGCAAGGTGGACAGTGCACAGTGGCCGGGGAACAAAGAACAGTCAACAGTGGGCGGTAGACAGTGGACAGGGACGAGGGCCGGGACGGCGGGATTTGGCTGGAATTCGGGGCGCGGGGAGGGGTGAAATGGTCTCTTAAGTGGTGCGTCGTAAGCGCTAAACGTTGGTTTAAAAGGTTGCATTTTTGGGGCAAACGTTCGCTTGAAAGGTTGTACTTCTTTGAGGACTTAACCTTCCAGGGGATCGAAATCGACGAAATGGCTGCTTGGAATTAGCTATTCGAGAGCAAAGGGTTGTTCAGAATTACCCGAATAAGGGGTGACCTTGCCCTCAGAATGCGTATCTCTTAGCCGGCCTGGTTTTGAGGATTAGATTCATCCTCGTGGTCGTCGTGGCGGTGGGAATGTGGGAATCGGCTTGATCGATTTCCAAGGTTTGTGGAAAGGGCGGAAAACAGTA
>DASYZU010000006.1:0-3464 GCA_035945795.1 Occallatibacter sp. | reverse complement strand
ACAGCGGCTCAATCAGAAACCACTGCGCATCCGTCAATAGCTCAAATCGACGCGTGCTCACTCTTCCAGTGAGCCAAACTCAACTCCGCCTCAAAAAGTATCCGTCTTGAGGCCGAACCTATTTATGAAACAGCCTCTAAGCAATTAAGCATCTTGGATACTCAGACAGGGAAATGGATACAATTCGCGCGCTCAGCGGATTTTCCCTTCTGGACAGCTGGCGGCCGGTATCTGTATTTCAATACTCTGAATGAATTCCCCCTCACGATTCGGAATGGCTTCTTTCGATTCTCTGTTCGCGACGGGCGTGTGGAGCGCGTTCTACAACTTCCCGATCTTCCGCTGACTTGAATTTGGGGAAATTGGGTGGGCATTGCGCCAGATGGGTCCCCGCTTGTCCTGAAAGACGATGATGTGCGCGCGATCTACGCCATTCCCATTGACTTCCATTAGACCTGGCCAACCCGCGGTCGGACTTTGATTCTGTAGTTCAAACCGGATTGTCTTACCAGCAAGTCGGAATGCCAGGGAGCAGGGTTCCGCACCCGCACCTGCCCTGCGCCCTCTCGGCGTCGAGCATCTTGGAACACTCAGGACAGCGGAGCCGGCGAGGATTGATACGGCCGGGTATCCAGACACTGGTAAAGCCGCTATTGCCCAGCTCGTTGCCAAAGAATCGCATCATAGCCGCGCGGTGTTCACCGTCCTTCATCAGCTGAGCTGCTGTATCAGGTGTTTCCCAGGCAGTGATGGTCATCATGCGGTTATCGACACTCGCGCCAACCCAACCGATGAATCCCGGCATGGCTAGCATCTCTGTCACGATTTTCCTGCCGCTCTCCTCAATTTTCATCTTTTCAGTCTCGGAGCGAGCCTCGATCCAGGTGATGCTGAACGCGCCTGGCGTGGCGGTGTTACCACTGGATACCCGAATGCTGGTGCCAAAAGCTGCCGAGCCGATCATTTGGGGTTGAACAATCACGTCCAGTCCTAATGCCCGAGGCAGAGCGGCGGTATCAAAGTAGCCGCGCACGGAACGCAGATGATCACCTTCGACCTTAATGAAGTCGGCGCCAGGCAATGCGACGGACACTCCGGTCGGCGGTAAGCCGTTCAGCGAGTCGTGGTTCGTGCCTTTCATCAGCCATTGGGCAGAGAGCAGCCCAGTGCTGCTGTATGTAATGCTCTGAACCTCAAAGGAAAGGTCTGGAAAAGCTGCTCAGAGTGCTTCGGCATAAGCGTCAATGGCAGTCCGGAGAGTGGCGCTGGCGTTGACGGGTCGGCATATGTGCCGTTTTCGGCGAATGTGCAACAATCGCTACCGCGTCGTGTAAATTCCACGCATCGAAGTAACACTGACCAGCTGGCGGGACTCTCTCGCACATGGTTTCCTCGGAGGTCGAAGGATATCACTTCCATAGGATTTAAATTCAATTCGCCGACGGATCGGGTCTGATCCATCGGCGAAGCAAGCGCATGGCTGGACTACTTCTTCTGATCAGATATGCATCGCGAGCCTGAACCGTTCTCTGATCGAATCAGGCAGCACGGGAGGCTTGCTGACGGCTGATGAGCTTGCTGCGGCTCCGGGAACCGGAGTCGCCAGATACGTGTGCTCCGCACCGTTCTGGTCAAGCGCTATGCCGGTGATTTCGCCTCTGGAATTGACGAAGCAAGCGGTCAGAAGATACAGCGAATTGTTTCCGGTGACGAGCGTGTTGAGGTCCACAAGCGCGCCGTCCTGGCGGATGAATGCGCGAATCACGCTGAAATCGGCATTTGCCGAAAGGCCCACGATCTCACCCGCGTCGTTGATGCCGAATCCAAAGCTGTAGGTATCGCTGCCAACCGTGCCCAGGTCTTGCATCTTCGTGCCCGCGCTTGCCAGGAACGCGTGAGCAGTCTGGTCACCAGGGAGATCTGATTCGCCGACCACCTGGCCGAGGTTGTTCATGCCGTGCGGGAGGTTGTTGGACTTTCCTCCCAGGTTGCCGAGGTCGATGGCGAACCCGTTTTGCCAAAGCAGTGCATGAGTGGGGTTGAGATAGAAAAGCAAGATGGGATTGAGTGAAGCGCAGTCTCCCGATGCGCCGGCTGCCTGACCAGCGTCGTTGACCGCCGTAACCACCCCATCCGCGTCGTTCCCTGTCGGAAGCGCCCGAGCCGCGCCATGATTCCACACGACCGGCAGAAACTGGTTTGATTGCGGCGCGGAGCAGTTCGAATCCGTTGCCGCGGTTTCCGCAGTTCCACCGACCATGCCGCTGCTGTTGATCTCCGTGGCTGACCCGTTCACGCCTCCGAGTGTTGGGAGCGGAATCATCTGACCGTTCTGCCAGACAAACGGGACGCACGGCGTGGGCGAGTTAGAGAAACCCAGCGCCTGAAAGCCGCAGAAGTCCTCGGTGGTCGCAAGACCCGCCGCGATATCTTCGGCTTCCCCTGCGGTGACGCCCGATTCGTTTACGCCATAGCCCATGCTGTTGCCGCCCAGGCCGGGGGTTCCAACGTCAATCGTGTTTCCCCGGTAATAGAGGACGGCGTGCTCGTCCGCGCCCAAAACGGCGGCGCCGCTGATCCAGCCGCTATCGGTAACCACTAGGGGCCCTCCGGGCACAGTCGGATTCGCCCCGAAGACACCGAGGTCCTGGATCGTGTAGCGACTTGGCTGACCGGCATTCTGGGCACGATCCGATTGCGTGCCGAGCGTTGTGAGCCCGCTGCAGCCGGCGAGCGTAAGTCCGACACAGGCGATGCCCGCCATCAGCAAGGATTGACTTCTTGCGGCCCCATTCACCATCTGAGCCGCCCTATTCACCCGCGAGAAAACTGTGGACTTCATAACCTCCTCCTTTTCACAATGGCTCGATTGCCCGCGAAGCGTTTCTCGGTTTGTTCACACGTTTGAGCATCGAATTCAGGCAAATCATCGGTTCGCCATCGGCTGCCGTGGCGTGGTGCAGGCTTTCCGATTCAAGCCATGCCTGCACTTCCGCCAGCGGAAGGTTCGAAACTACGCCGAGGTCATCGAGGGGGATCATCTCGCCCTCGGCGCCGCACTCCGGGCACCATGCCCGCAGCGGAATTCGCCCCCGGAGAACCAGAAGCGAATCGGTTTCAACGGTGATCTTCACCTGCTTTGCCATAGTCTTCGCTCTCATGTGCCATGCCAGACCGCCTTCTGAAGCCGCGTTCGTGGTCAAGCAGGGCGCCAGTGTGCCTCAACGGCAGGCTTTAAGTCTTTTGCAGGCTCGTGATTATTTCTGATGATTTCTCGCTGCCGGTTACCGACAGAAAAGAAAGGCGCTTGCATTCAGCCGGAAGGCGGCGAAGAATCGATTTGCGCGGGACCCATGATAAAATTCGAGTCCGAAAGCCACTTTCCCCTTTGGCCAGGTAATCCCGATGGCCGTGAGCGCAGATCAAAAGACCAGGCAGCTTTACGGGTTCGGCCCTTTCCGCGT
>DASYZU010000005.1:0-35818 GCA_035945795.1 Occallatibacter sp. | reverse complement strand
GTGCGGGGCTCCGGGCTGCTTCCCTGAGCCTCGCGAACCCCTGTAAACACTCACGAAAGCCGCGTTTCAAACAAAATTCAACCAGACCATGGCCCAACACCCCAGCAATAACGCTGCGATCAGCCCAATTTCAACAAGTTCCTAGGCGCTTCAAAAAGTGACGACGGCTCAAACTTGCGCAGAATTGAAAAAGCAAAATATCCCTCTTCCTCGAAAAGAGAGGACAGTCGAGTCAACTGTTAGGACATCAATCGACGCTGCACCTGTCGATTTGGTCTGTCTAGTTGTTGAATGATTTGCCCAGCTGCGAGAAAGTCCAGCGGGTGTCTTGTGATGAAGACACTCGCACAACCAATGAGGAGGTTGAAGGTATCAAAACGGAGCTCCACGTTAATGCTCTCCGTGATACGTGTCGTCTTTTTCATGGTGAGGTCTAATCGAACCTTAGCTTTCCCAAGAATTGAGAGGTCAGAATCAATGGGAAAGACTTGGATTCAGGGCGACTCGCCGACATTCGTTGCTCATCGGAACGTAACCTCCAAAATGTGCGGCGGTATTGGACAGACTGGCGCTTCGAACCGGATCCGACGAAACAACGATGCCACCACGGCCGTTGCGGAACATCGAAAGCCGCAAGAATCGCTTGCCAATCGTTGCGAAGGGCATCGCATCGGTGAAGCGTAAGCCAATGAAAGCACAAGTCGTCAAAAAACCGCGCGGGCTTCGAAAGAAGTGGCTTCGGAAGCAGGAAGATGCGGGTGTGCCGAGATCATCTGCACTTATGTCGTCGAATAGACAGCCTCTTGAAAGATCACAAGTGCTCTACCTTCGCCACGTTTTTCTTTTGTCGCTAGGGTGGGAAGGTGTCCAACCAAACGCCTCATGTTACGCAGGCTTATTCACCTCGACGTGCGACAAGTTCTCGATCACCGTAACAATCGCCGAATGATCCAATTCGCCCTTGCCATCCGCAATCAGCGAGTTCAGCATCTGCTGCACTAGAGCCGTAAACGGCAGGTAAACATTGTTTGCCTCGGCGGTCTGCAGTGCATTTCGCAGGTCCTTCTGGTGTAGCTTGATCTTGAACCCCGGCTTGAAGTTCCTACTGATCAGCATCGGCGCCTTCGCATTCAACACCGTGCTTCCAGCCAACCCGCCCTTTACCGCGTTGAACACGACCTCCGGGTCGAGCCCGCACCGCGTCGCCAGCACCAGCGCCTCGCCCATAGCGGCAATGTTGCACGCTACCATAATCTGGTTGGCCAGCTTGGTCGTGTTGCCCGCACCCACCGGCCCGGTCAGCAGAACGCTTGAGCCCATGCACCTCAAAATCGGCTCCGCTTTCGCGAACATCTTTTTGTCGCCGCCCACCATGATCGCCAGCGTTCCATCAATCGCCTTGGGCTCGCCGCCGCTCACGGGCGCGTCCAAGAATTCAACGCCCTTGGCTGCACACGCCGCGGCCACCTTCTGTGAAACTCCGGGATTGATCGAGCTCATATCGATAATCAGCGTTCCTGCCTTCGCGCCCTCCAGCACGCCGCCCTGCCCAAGTACAGCCTCTTCTACCTGCGGCCCATCGGGAACCATCGTGATGACTGTTGTGGCGAGTGACGCAACTTCCTTGCTCGAACCCGCGCGCTGCGCGCCGTCTGCAACGCTCGCGTCGAGAGCCTTCGGAAATGCATCGTAAACAATCACCGTGTGCCCGGCCTTCATCAGGTTCTTTACCATCGGCTGCCCCATAATGCCGAGTCCAATAAATCCAATCGTCGCCATAGATATTCTCCTTGGTTTACAAATTTGTTTTCAAAGTCAAGCACTGTGAGTCGCACACACAAGATAGGAGCAAAGAGCTAGAAGCTGTGTTCTAGCTCTTCCGAAATCTAGCTGCAAGTTGTTCCGCACTGCGTGCCAATATCCCCACATCGCTGCCCACCGCCGTAAAGTTGAATCCCATTTCAAACATCGGCTCCACATCGTCGACAGTGCCTGTCAAAAATCCTGCCGATTTTCCCGCTGCACGAATCCGCGTAGCAGCGTCCTTCAGCGCCGCCAGCACGTCGAGATGCTTGGCATTGCCAAGATGACCGAAGTCTGCGGCCAGGTCGCTAGGTCCGATGAAGATGCCGTCCACGCCGTCAATCGCTGTAATCGCCTCAATCTCCTTCAGCGCGGATCGCGTCTCCACCTGCACCAGCAGACAGGTGTCGAGGTGCGCATTCTTGTGATAGTCCTGCACGCGTCCGTAGTCGTTGGCGCGCGGCGTCACCGAGACGCCGCGATTTCCCAGCGGTGGATAGCGAGTCGCAGCCACTGCGCACCGCGCCTCTTCCGCATCTTGAACAAATGGAATTAGCAGCGAACGCGCACCCACATCCAGCGCTCGCTTAATGATGACCATGTCATTCCACGGCACGCGAAACACTGGCTCCGCGGTGCCTCCACGCATGGCCTGCAGTTGCGGCAGTAGAGTGGTGATGTCGTTTGGCCCGTGTTCGCCGTCAATCACAAGCCAGTCGAAGCCTGCGCCGGCAAGAATTTCTGCCGCAATCGGACACGCAAGCCCGCTCCACAGCCCCACCTGGCGATGTCCCTCGGCCAGTGCTTGTTTAAACGCATTCCGCGGCAAATGTCCCGGCCACTTCGGCATGTGCTTGTTGCCTCCTGTGCAGATTCCTTCACGCTAAAAGCATGCACTAGCGATGCTAAACGAACGGTACGGGCGAGCCCCGACCCACAGCAAAATGACGATAACCATGTTTCATCGACCTGCTGACTTGCTGACTTTCTAGCTCGCTGACCTGCTGTCATCGGCCAGTTCGAGCCGCTTGATCTCGCCCACAATCGGACCGTAGGCCACAATCGCGCAAAACGCAATCAGCCCCACAAACACAAGCGCGCCATTGTAAGAGTGCGTTTTGCCGACAATGTAACCAATAATCAGCGGAGTCGTAATGCCGGCCATATTGCCAAACAGATTGAACAGCGCGCCGTTCATCCCAACCATTCCCTTCGGCGAAGTGTCGGAGATAACTGTCCACCCCAGTGCGCCAATGCCCTTGCCAAAAAACGAAATCGACATGAACACCAGCATGATACTCACCGAACTTGCATAGTTGCACGCGATGATCACCATTGAAAGCGCCATCCCCGCCATAATTGGAAGCTTGCGTGAGAAGCTCAGCGAGCACCCGCTCTGCAGCAGCTTGTCTGAAAAAATGCCGCCCAGAATTCCGCCGAACCCACCGCACAATCCCGGTACCGCCGCCGCAAAGCCAACCTTCAAGACCGACATGTGTCGCGCTTGCGAGAGATACAGCGGAAACCATGTAAGGAAGAACCAGGTCAGCGTCGTTATGCAGTACTGGCCGATATAAATGCCGACGAGCATGCGGTGACTCAGCAGTATCTTCACTGTCGCCCATGTAAGGGTGTTCTTCTTCGTGCTCGCGCTGGCGTCGGTGTTCACCAATCCGCCGCCGCGCTCGATCATCTTCATTTCAGCCGCTGAAACGCGCGGATGATCCTTTGGCCCAAAGATGTTAGTGAACCAGACAATCGTGAGCAGCGCACCCAACGCGCCCAGAAACCAGAAGCAGCTTTGCCAGCCGAACCGGTGCAGCAGTCCGCCGAAGATGGGAGCAAAAATCGGCAGCGCAAAATACTGCGACGAGTTGAAGATCGCCGACGCGCGCCCGCGCTCCGATGTCGGGAACCACGCGGCCACAATGCGCCCGTTGCCCGGAAATACCGGCGACTGCGCCAGCCCCGACAGAATCCTCAAAACAAAAATCACCGTGAAGGCCGCGCTCGCCCCAACATAGCCCGCAAAGCCGGTAAGAAACGCAAAGACGGACCACAAGATGAGCGCGATGCCGTAGACCCGCTTTGATCCGAAGCGATCGAGCAATCCGCCCGAAGGCAACTGCCCGAGCGCATACGCCCATCCAAAACCAAACAGCAGATATCCCATCCGCTGCGGATTCAGATCAAGATCCTTCGGCATCATGCCCGCGGCCTGCGACAGCGCTGACCGGTCCGCGAAGCTGAAACAGCTCACCACGAACAAAATGAAAATGATGAAATAACGAATTCGTGTCTCGCGTGTCTCAGTCAATGCGATCCTGTCTTCCTTCTGGTCACGCTTCTGCGTTTACTGACTGAATCAGCCCGCGAATATACCCGTAGCAAAACGCAAACGACTGCAGCGATCCCGGGTCGTTCTCGACCAGCGGCACATGGTCGGGCATCAGCATGTAAGGATAGCCGATCTCCTTGTACACGCGAATCGCCTTCACAAAATCGATGTCGCCTTCGTCCGGATACACCTCTTCAAAATCGTTGCGATGCCCGCGGATGTTTCGGAAGTGGACATTGAATATCTTCTTTCGCGTTCCGAAGTAACGAATCACATCGAAGATCTCTACTGCCGGATTTTCCAAATCTTCCGACACTGTGCCCTGGCAGAAATTCAGTCCATGATATGGGCTCTCCTGAATTGTGATGAACTTCTTCAAGCCATCAATAGTGCCCAGCACGCGGTTCACACCTTGATATCCTTCCGGCGGAACGCCCGGGTCTTGCGGATGGCATGCCATCCGCACCTTGTACTCGTTCGCCACAGGAATCACGTGGTCAAGAAAATACGTGATCCGCTCCCAAAACTGATCGGCATTCACTACACCGGCCTTGGTCAGCTTCGCCGGGTGCATTTCCGAGAGCTTCCAATAGTGATCCATCGCATCCCCTCGGCCCGGCCTGCGCCCCGTGCGCAGCACGCCCAGGATGCTCATGTTGTACTTGATCATCGGAATCCCGGCTTCGGCGCAGTTCTTGATCATTGTCTGCAACTGCTCAATGTCGCGGTCGCGCTCCGGGCTTTGCGCCAGCATAATCGCAGGATGCTTTTCTCTGTCGATAAAACTCGACGCAAGAAACGGTGGCGCAATGCAGTCCACGTTGATCTTGTATTTCTCGGCCAGATCTTTCATCCGCTTCAACTCGTCCACGGTCGCGTACAGCCGGCCGTCTTCAATCTCCGGATAGCCGCACACGCTCTCCACACCGTACCGCGCCAGGTACTTCAGGTGCGTCTCATTCGTCGGCTCAGTTTGGTCGCCGAGCTTCATCTTGCTCAAGGTAGCTATGGGCTCCGCAGCGGCCTTGGGAGACACACTTCCACCGGCAGCTGCCAACCCGGCGGCGCCGCTCGTAACAATGAACTCTCTGCGATTCATAGACTTCTCCTATCTAGGGTGTCGATCGGCGTACATGTGCGCCAGAACGTGCTGGGGGACGCTAAAGTTCATAAAGGGGGTACTTGCGTACCGTCGGGTTCACCGCCTGGCAAGGGCTGAAGTGGTTCGTCTCAAAATATAGTTGATCATCCATCCACGATCGAACTATAGTTGGCATTGATCGATAGGCGGTGTGCATTGATATACGACCTGAAACAACTTCGTTGTTTCGTAACCGTAGGTGAAGAGCTGCACTTCGGTCATGCGGCAAATCGCCTTAACATGACGCAACCACCGCTAAGCCGGCAGATCCAAATGCTCGAGTACGCGTTAAGTGTCCAACTCTTTCAGCGTACAAGCCGCTCTGTGCAACTGACACCTGCAGGCCAGTCATTCCTCGCTCACGCGCGGCGCATCCTTGCTCTCGCCGAGAATGCCGCATCTGCCGCACAACGGGTTTCGAAAGGTGAAGCCGGCTTGATCAGGCTTGGGTTCACCGCCGCCTCGAGCTATAGTTTTCTGCCCAGGCTCCTGGCATACATCAAGTCGGAATTGAAGGATATTGAGGTCGAGCTGAGTGAAATGGTGACGATTCAGCAGATGGAGGCACTGCGAGAAAGCCGGCTGGATTTGGGTCTGGTGCGGCCACCAGTGGATGAACCGGGCATGGCCACGACCCGCATCGCGAGCGAACGGCTCCTGCTGGCAGTTCCGCGCTCGCATCGCTTCGCATCGGGACCGCCGCGCTCGCTGGAAGATCTGGCCGGTGAGCCATTCATAACTTTCTCACCGGTGCATGGGCGCTATTTCTACGAGCTGATCGCGGGTATGTTATGTCGAGCCAGCGTTTCTGTCAGATATGTTCAACACGTCAGCCAGGTCCACTCGATTCTTGCGCTGGTAAGCGGGGGCATTGGGATATCGATGGTTCCCGAGACCGCGGCGAAACTGCACTTCGAAGGGGTCGAACTACGCGAGATGTTGGACCCACCGACATTCGCGGAGCTTCGCCTTGCCTGGAACACGGAAAACGACAATCCGGCACTGCCAGCTTTTCGAGATTTGGTGATCCGGCGATTTGCCGCCACTCTCGACAAAAGCCGCCCAGTCTATGTGGAGTTCGATGCCTCCCGAGAGGCTGCGGCGCAGTCTGCCTGACATTTCGCTAGTGCACATAGTCCGGCTCGGGCGGAGTCTTTGCATCTACTTTGTGATCCCACTTTAGCGTGGTCTTGAGCGGGCTGAATCCTGAACGGGCTGTCGTACCCGGCCAGACGAACTGAGTTCGCGCGGCTTTCAGTTTCGATGCGCATGCGGCATCAATCAATCCAAATTATGGTATGACAGCGGATCGGTTTTGCGTTATAACTCTCCTCGCACTGCAATTGGCCTCTCCAGCATGAGGCTAAAGTTCCCAAAGACCCAAAATCGAACACTGAATGGAGCCAGCGATGATGAGAACTCTCTTCCTGATGGGCATTACCGTAGCAGTCTCTATTGCTCTGACTAGCCACGGTCTATTTGCCCAATCAAGTAGTGCCCAAATCAGCGGCATTGTCCTAGACCCCAGCGGCGCGGCAATCCCAAGGGCTGCGGTCAAACTGGTCAATGAGCTCAACGCCAGTGAAAGAACCACGGTTACCAACGAGGAGGGTAACTTTGTCTTACCATCGCTACCGCCGGGCACATACGACTTGAGCATCAGCGCCCAAGGCTTCAAAAACTTCTCCAAACAGCACTTCGTGTTGAGCGCGTCTGACCAGCTTTCAGCCGGAATCGTGCGAATGCAGGTTGGAACCGCTTCACAATCGGTCACGGTTGAGGCCGATGTGACGCCCGTTCAGACAGAGAGCGGCGAGCGCTCCGCGCTAATTGACGAAGAGCAGATGGCGACGCTGCTGACTCCGAACAGAGACTTCCTCAATTTCACCCGAGTACTGCCCGGCGTGGTGGCGACTGGCACCGAGGGACAGGATCAGCTGGGAATTTTCGGCATGGACACGGTGAACGGAGAGCGCAGCGAATACAGCACCGTGAGCATGGACGGTGTGATTGCCAATACCAATATCAACCGGTTGAACCGCGTGACGACGGCGCCGAATGCCGACTCCCTTTCCGAGACTAAGGTCCTGACGAATAATTACCAGGCGGAAGATGGTGGTACCTCCGGGGCCTCAATCGATGCGGTGACCAAATCCGGAACTAAGGACTTCCATGGCAGCGCTTACTACTTCAAGCGGCACGAGGAGTTTAACGCCAACGATTATTTCAACAGCGCGTATTGGAATGGAGACGCGCAGCCGATCAGCCAGAATCGCTTCAACACGGTTGGATACAACATCGGTGGCCCGGTTCTGATACCGGGGACGAACTTTAACAGAGCGCGCAGCAAGCTGTTTTTCTTCTTTTCGCAGGAGATCTGGCCCACGGTTCACCCCGGCGACGGCAACCCTCTGCGGCTGAGGGTGCCCACTGCCGATGAGCGAAAGGGTATCTTCACGACACCCGTCACGAATCCGAGCACCGGTCAGCCGTTTCCCAACAACACGGTAACCGGAATCAATCCGGACATGCAGAAGCTGCTGGATCTGCTGCCACTGCCCACGCCGGGTTACTCGGACCCTTCCGGGACGAGTAACTATATCCTCAATCTCACCGAGCACAATCCTGTCAACCAGCAAGTGTTGCGGCTGGACTATAACATCGCACCCAAGTGGCGCACGTACATCCGGGGTCTCAATATGTCTGTGGGCTCGACGGGGAATGCCGCGAACGCAATGCCCATGGAATATCTGCAAAGCTTTCCCGTGAACTACCTCAATGACGCTTCGAATGTGATTTGGAATCTCACCTACATCGCGAGCCCGACATTGGTGAACGAGACCAACATCAGCTACGCGGGCTGGAGCGAAAACCAGAATCTGCCGAAGGGCAATAGCGAGCTGTCAGCGGTGCAGAAGTCGGCCCTCGGGATTTCGCTGGGGCAGTTCCGGCCGCAGTTGAATCCGCTCGATCTGATTCCCACCATCGCATTCGGCGGTGGCGGACTGAGGAATCTACCCAATATTGGATTCCCGGGGAGCAACGGCGCCCGGTTCCCAATCAGTTCTCAGTCGTACTCCTATGGAATTAACGACGGCCTCACCAAGGTCTGGCAGGATCATATTTTCAAGGCGGGCCTTTACCTGCATATCGACCGTTTCGTGGAGGCCCACGTCGCCGGTAATTTCACGGGACTCTATAGTTTCACTGTGAATCCGCAGAACCCGCTCGATACCGGCAACACCTTCGCTAATGAGTTGCTGGGCAACTTCTACCAATATTCCGAGAGCACCAGCGCGCCTGACTTCGATCCTGTGACGCGCGTCCTGGAGTGGTACTTGCAGGACAGTTGGAAGATCAAAAAGACGTTCACATTGAACTATGGGGTGCGGTTAAGCTACGACTTGGCGCAAACCGTACACACCGGAGCCAACTTTGTCACGAGTGCCTATGACAAATCGCAAACTCCTGTGCTCTACCACCCGGGATACGATCAAAATCATAAAGTCGTTGCCGTCGATCCGCGTAATGGAAACACCACTAACGCACAGCTGATCGGCGCGGCGGTTCCAGGCTCGGGTAATCCCTTCGACGGCATGGTCACGATTCACCAGAGCAATCCCGTCCAGGGTCAGGGAGTGATGACCGCACCGCGCATCGGGTTCGCATGGGACGTGTTCGGAGATGGAAAGACGGCAGTCCGCGGCGGCGGAGGCATCTACTACCAGTCGCGCACCTCGTCGGCTTTAGCCGGATCGCTAACTACCAACCCGCCGATTGAGGAGAACCCCATTCATCCCTTCGGAACAGTGAGCCAATTGTTCTCCAGCCCGAACAACAGCGTGATCTTTCCCGGCAACCTGAGCGGGGCATTGCAGAGGAACGGGAAGTGGCCCGTATTCTATAACTACAGCTTCGGCGTTCAGCGCTCCATTGGTTTTCAGGCTGTTCTCGACGTGGCATATGTGGGAAACCTGGGCCGTCACCTGGGACAAACCTTCGAAGACAACGCGTTGCCGCCGGGAACGCGCTTTATCAGTGCGGCCGCCAATCAAGACCCGACAAATCCGGGTAAGCCGCTCTCCGATAACTTTCTTCGTCCCTATACCGGATTGGGAAGCATCCCATTCACCGAGTCCGGGGGAACGTCGAGTTATAATTCGCTGCAAGTCTCCGTTACGCGGCGCTTTACACACGGATTTTCGATCGGCGGTAACTACGTCTGGTCCAAGGCGCTGGACTTTACCGACGCCACAACCGGCATTGCATTGCCGGCCTACGCCCCCCGGCACGCTTACTCCTACGGACTGGCGAGTTATGATCGCGACCACTCCGTGGTGGCCAACTGGCTGTGGAATATACCGGCGGCCAGCAAGCTTTGGGACAGCTTCTTCATCCGCCAGACGCTCGATAACTGGCAGGTTTCGGGTATTGCTTCGTTCGTTCGGGGCCAGCCCTACGGCATCAACTTGAACACGGGTGGCGTCGACCTGACGGGAGGATCGGACGGGCCGCGCGCATTACTTACTGGAAGTGCGCTTCTCCCGCATGGACAACGCACAGTTCTCCAATATTTAAAGACCAGTGTGGTCAACGAACCCTCGGTAAATACTCCGAACAGCAGTGGACAGTACTCCAACTTTGTGGGCAATGCCGGTAAAGTTGTATTTCGTGGTCCCGGCGAGAACAACTGGGACGTCGCGCTTTTCAAAAACATTCCTATCAAAGAGCGCGTAACCATTCAGATCCGCACCGAATTCTACAACCTGCTCAACCACCCATCGTTCAACAGCGTCGATAACGAGGCCCTATACAAGAAGGGCAGCCCAACCCAGACTAACGGCACCTTTGGCGAGTTAAACGGCGATGCCGGTGCGCGGCAGGTCCAATTTTCCGGCCGCATCAGCTTCTGACAATACTCGTTGCATCAACCGCTGCCCTGGTCAATTGCAGTCATGCTTGACCAGGGCGCCTTCCATTCCACTCTGGAGGAATTCATGCGAACCATGCGATGCGTCTTGATGACGCTGGCGGTCTTGTTTGCGGTTGTTTCTCTGCCGATGCAAGCGCAGCAGGCCAAATGGCAGTTGACCAAGACGGTGCATATCGGCGGCGAGGGCGGATGGGACTACGTCACCGTCAATCCGCAAACCAACCGACTCTTCGTCACCCGCTCCACCCACACCCAGGTCATTGACACCACCACCGGCAAAGTTATCGCCGACATCCCTGACCAGAGCCGCTCCCACGGCACGGCCATCGTGCCGGCTGTCAACCGCGGTTTCATCACTGAAGGTGGCGGCCCGGGCGCTATCGACGTCTTCGACCTCACCACGTATAAGCTGCTGGGCAAGATTCATACCATGCCCGACTCTGATGGCATCATCTACGACCACTACATCGACCTGATCCTTGCTGTCTCCGGGGACGGAGGCAAGCTCATGACCTTCAAACCTGACATTGACATCGTCACCGGCAAATTCACAACCATCGATCTTGGTGGCGCCCCCGAGTTCCTCGCCGCCGACCGCGACGGCAAGGCTTACATTAATCTTGAAGACAAGGACCTGGTTGCTGTTGTCGATCTGAAAGCCAACAAGGTCATCGCCCGCTGGCCCGTTGCGCCTGGCGGCCATCCCGTCGGCATGTCCATTGACGAACACGATCACCTGATCTTCATTGGCTGCCGAGATCCGCAAAAGCTGATAATCATCAACACTGAAACCGGCAAGGTGGTCGCCGATCTGCCCATTGGTTCAGTCGTCGATGCAACCAAGTTCACCGCTGGTCAAGTCTTCGCAAGCTGCGGCGGTAGTGGCGAACTTTATGTCGCCTCGAAGAAAGACGGCAGGTGGCAGATCGACCAGGTGGTCAAGACCGCCCTCGGCGCACAAACCATGGACCTCGATAGTCGTGACCACATCATCTATCTCCCTGCATCGGAAACGGAGCCGGCCGCACCAGGAGAACGCCACCCGCGCAGAAAGCCCGACAGCTTCAAGATTGTCGAGGTGAGCCGCAAGTAGGCGCCCATCCCCTCGATATTTAGCCTCCTGTCCGCCGAGGAAACCGGAAGGAATTCAATATTCTTCAAAACGCTGGACGATTTCAATTTTCAAAAAATGATCTGCGTTGTTGATGCTCTTGTAAATGCACAGTTGGTTCTAATCATGCTGGATCCGCTCCTTCATAATTGAAACCGGCCAAATTGAATGCTGACTCTGAGAGGCGGGCGGCAAGAGATTGAAGGCGGTCCAGGATAGCCTTCATACTGTTTCGATCAATGCAATCAGACAGCTCACCGCAGGTTTGCAAGCAACTGCTCGCAACACCCAGACCTCCTGCAGTGAATTGAATTTGGAGAGAGTCGTATGAGAATGAATCGCCGGGAATTTGTAGCCGCTTTATCCATGCTGGCAGCGAGCAGGGCGAGCGCCAAGGACGACAAGCCTGCCAACCGAAATATCAAGTGGGCATTGTCTGAAGCGCTGTGGAGATATTTCCCTCCGGCTCCGTTCACTGACATGTTGGATGTGATGCAGCAGACGGGCTTCATTGGCGTTCGCCTGGCTGGTTTTCCGCACGTCCTGAGCGATTATCAGATGACGGCCGCGCAGATGCTCAGTGAGGTCTCGAAGCGCGGCCTCCATGTAGTGACAATCTCCTGGAATGGCGCGCTTTACGACCCCTCACAGCGGCAGGCGGTTCTCGACAGTGCCCGCAATGCCATGAAGTTTCTCGCTGACTTCGGGGCCAATCACCTTGTAGTCTTTTCGCCGAACCGCCACTTGCCGGCGACGCAAACACCCGCCGCGTTTCACGAGTTGTGCGAGCGATGCAACCAGATCGGCGAACTGGCCGGCGAGATGGGCTTCACTGCGGGCCTGCACAATCACATGGGCCAGATGGTCCAGAATCAGGACGAGGTCGATCGTTTTATGGCGATGACCGATCCCAAGCTATTTGGGTTCTCGCCGGACACCTGCCATCTGAACCTCGCGGGGTGCGACGTGGTAGGCACGCTTAACCGGTACAAGCATCGCATACGGTTTATGGATTACAAAGACTCGAAATGGACGACATTGGCCAAGGACTGGGTGCAGCCAAACGGAAAGATAATTCCCAAGGACTCGGATCAGGCTCACTTCTTCAATAGCAGCTACGACCTCGGAGACGGGCAAGTGGATTTTCCCGGATGCCACCGGGTTTTGAAGAGCGTTGACTATCGTGGGTGGATCTGCGTAGATCTCGACACCTCTCGTCTGGGTCCTCTGGCCGACTTCCACCGGTGCGGTGCATACATTGTGAACAAACTGGAGCCAATTTACCTATGACCATGACTCGCCGAGAGTTTTCATTCGCAAGCCTCGCCATGGCAGCTTCGGGACAAGAGGCAAAATATCGTATCGTCGACGCCCAGATTCACGTGTGGATCAACGCCCCGGGATATCCGTGGGCCGGCGGCACCATGAATCCGCCTAAAGAGGATCGCACTCCCGCGATGGCCCTGGACCTGATGAAAGCCAACGGCGTTCAACGAACGGTGATCGCACAGTACATCGGCTACAAATGGGACAATCGCTATTGCCTCGATTCGCTGAAGAAATACGCTCCCTACTTCCAGGGCGTGTGCCGCGTTGATCCAACCGATCCTGCTGCGCCAGACCGGCTCTCGCACCTTACCGAGCTGGGCTTTCACGGTGTGCGCATCAGCCCCTCTGCCGATGCGAGCGGCGACTGGATCAACGGTCCTCTCATGCCTCCGCTTTGGAAGCGTGCGCAATCGCTCAAGATTCCCATGCAGGTTTACGCGCCCATCACCCGAATGCCCGATCTTGCACACCTCATCGAGCAATGTCCCGATCTGACCGTCGTGATCGATCACATGGCCGATTGCCCCGCTGATCAGCCACTCGAGCTCGAAAAACTGATCGCGCTGGCCCGCTATCCGCGAGTCTTCGTCAAGATCTCCCACACCTGGTCGATCTCGCGTCAGCCGTATCCTTGGCTCGACTCGCAGGAGTTCGTCAAGCGGCTCCACGTCGTCTACGGTCCCCAGCGTCTCATGTGGGCGTCCGATTGGCCTGTAGATCTGGGTTGGACCACTTACGACAAGACGTTAAGCGTCGTTCGCGATGACATGAAGTTCCTCAATGCGGAAGACAAGGTCTGGATTCTTGGCAAGACGGCACAGCAGGTATGGCCCTTTGCGTAGACCGTGTCGGCATATCCACTTTGCAATCAGTTTTTGTGCTGTCGCAGTGGAAGCAAGCGAGCCGGTATGAATTGAGTGAGGGCAGTGGGAGCGGATTCTCCAGGAGTTGGTTCGGGGCAGAAAAATCAGTACTGGATGATCGATTCGACTCTGGTCCGAGCTCATCAACAGGTGGCCACGGGCCGCAAAAGGGGGGCGACAAAGCTCCGGGGCGTTCCCGAGGTGGACTGACACCCAAGGTTCATCTGCTGGCCGACGAATTAAGCTTGCCAGCGGGCTTTCTGATTACCGGTGCGCAGATTAGCGACTACACGCCTGCAGTCGAACTGCTGTGCCAGCGAAATGCGAGGCGGTGATCGCCGACAAATGCTATGACTCGGACAAGATTGTCGAGCAAGTGGAGAAGACAATGCAGGCTCGGGCGGTGATTCCGCCGAGTTCGAACCTCAAGCAACAGCGCGACTACGACAAAATGTAGCACAAGCTACGAAACCGCATCGAGCGCTGCTTCAGCAAACTCAAGCCGTTTCGCCGTTTCGCAGCCCGCTATAAGAAATCAAAAGCATGCTTCGCAGCACTTGTCGCTCTCGCCTGAGCATGGATCATCTGGAAGATATATGTAGATACGGCCAAGAAATGGCGCCCGGGGGATAACTTGTGGCTTGCCAAAGTCTAATCAAATGGGAGTTCCCCCGGCTCTGCCGGGGTGGCAGTAGCAGTTTGACATTTACTGGAGTCCATCCAAGAAACTCCGAGAGGCGAGCCGCCAAGCACACTTCAAGGAGAATTCTGGATGGACGAGTATGAGAGCTCGAGCCACTCCAAGTGGGATTGCAAGTACCACGTTGTATTTATCCCGAAATGTCGGCGCAAAGTGGTGTACGGAAATCTGCGCAGGCATTTGGGTGAGGTGTTCCGAAATTTGGCCGAGCAGAAGGAGTGCCGCATCGCGGAAGGGCATCTTCTGGCCGACCATGTACACATGATGATCTCGATCCCGCCGAAGTATTCCGTGTCGTCGGTGGTGGGGTTCATCAAGGGCAAGAGCGCGATTCCCCTGGCGCGGGTATATGGGGAAAAGAAGCAGAATTACGCCGGACAGAGCTACTGGGCACGTGGATATTTTGTGTTGACGGTGGACCGGGACGAGGCCGCGATTCGCGACTACATCCGCAACCAGGAGCAGGAAGACAAACGGCTGGATCAACTCAGCATGTGGAAGTGACCTGCCACCGATAAGGTGGTCCAATACACCCGGGGCCGCGTTAGCGACCCCGCTCAAGCCGCTTTGAGCGGCTCGCACAATGGAGCCCCCGGCTCTGCCGGAAGCAATCGCACTTGAGTGCCAGCCTATCCCATCGATCTTCAACTTCGCAGCAACTGGCTTCAGATACCTGGTTTCGCGTTTAGGGAAGCCAGTTGCGCCTCGACAGACTTGCGCGCGTCTCGCTCCGACATGTAAATTGCTGCGTCGAATGTTTGAACCTTAAGTTTGCGTTGCCCATTGGGGTCCGTATAATAGTAGCGGAACTCCCACGCAAATCCGTGGGCGCAGGTACCTTACGCACACTGCCGGTCTGATACCGCTGGCGATGGATTCTCATCACACCTTCACTTTTGGTGGTGCGGATGAGGCAATCTTACTTTCAATCGTGTTATATGGTGTTGTCGGAACCTCGTGATCACCTTAAATCGCTGTGGATAAAAAGGTTGCGGGAGTAGTTCAGTGGTAGAACGTCAGCTTCCCAAGCTGAATGTCGCCGGTTCGATCCCGGTCTCCCGCTCCAATTTCTTACCGCCCTAGTCCTCTATCCGGCCTCCCGGATCTTCATCACAAAACAGGTAACCGTCTTTTCCGCTGCGACCAGCATCTGGTGAGGAAGACCCGCAAGTACGTGAGCCACATCGCCGGCTTTCAGTTCCTGGCGCGTGCCGCCCTCGATCGAGTCGCCACGCGTCTCTCCGGGCCCGACTGTCCTTGCGCGTGTCACTGTCCCGCCAGTCATCAGCGTTGCGGCGCCGGCAAGCACAAAGAACAGATCGGCGAAGTTCTGATGCACCTCGGCCTCACCGTCGCGGCTCCGGAACGAAAGCATCGCGAAATGTTGCGGATATTCCCTAAGTGTTTCGCTGGCGGAACCGTCTCCGAACCTGGCTAGCTCTTTCAGATACGCAGCACGCTCCAGCAAAATGGCTGGCGGCCAATGATCCACAAGGGGCTGTCTCGGGGCTCTGGGAGCGATCTCCTCAAGAGTCACGCCCTTCAATATCTCCTTAGCCAGTTTGTCCATTGCTTCTCCTTTCAGGCGCGGGTCGATTGACGCAAATTCTCCGTTACTGCAAACCCGCCAGCTTTCGCGCCCGCTTGAAAACGGCAAGGAACATGGGCCGTGTGAGCTTGCCGGTGTTCGTGTTTTGCAGCGAGGGGTGATAGCTGGTAATCACGATGAGGCCGCCGGGAAGCGTGTACTCGGCTCCATGCGCGAAGACAAATCCGGATCGGGTCGGCAACTGCCCGGCCCTTTGCGCGTAGGCTAGCAGTCCATCGAACGCAATGCGGCCCAGGCACACGACGACGCGCAGATTCGTCAGTAAGCCAAATTCTTCGTCGAGCCAGGGTGCGCAGTTGCGCTGCTCCTCCGGCGTGGGTTTGTTGGCTGGAGGAGCGCAGCGAACCACGGCGCTGATCCAGAGGTCAGTGAGCTTCATGCCGTCGTTACGCGAGACTGCCTTAGGCTGCGACGCAAAGCCGGCCTCATGGAGCACAGGAAACAGAAAGTCACCCGAGCCATCGCCGGTGAAGGGCCGCCCGGTCCGGTTGGATCCGTGCGCCCCCGGCGCCAGTCCTAGCGCAAGTACACGTGCCCGCTCATCGCCAAACGAGGGCACCGGCTTGCCCCAGTACTCCCAATCAGCATAGGCGCGGCGGCGCACACGGGCCACTTCGGCGCAGTATTCGCGCAGCCTCGGACAACGCTCGCATGCAACGATCCGTGCATTTAGAGCTTTCAGTGAGACAGCATCGCCGGCCATAGGGAAATTCTACGGCGCGGCGCTTCCCCTTGTGGCAAACTTGGGGGGAGGAAACCTGCGATGAAACCCGCAAAACTCTTATTGCTTGCTGGTGATTTTGTTGAGGACTACGAAATCATGGTTCCGTTCCAGGCCTTGCAGATGGTGGGCCACACGGTCGACGCGGTTTGTCCCGGAAAGAAGAAGGGCGAGATCGTTCGCACCGCCATTCATGACTTCGAAGGCGATCAAACTTACTCCGAAAAGCGTGGCCACAACTTTATGCTGAACGCGACCTTCGACGAAATCGATCCCGCAAGTTATGACGCCCTGGTGATTCCCGGCGGCCGCGCCCCGGAATATCTGCGCCTTAATGCAAAAGTGCTCGACATCGTCCGCCATTTCAACAAAGCCGACAAGCCCATCGCTGCGCTCTGTCACGGCCCGCAACTGCTGGCTGCGGCCGGTGTGCTGAAAGGCCGCAAGCTCAACTCCTATCCAGCCTGTGCGCCGGAGGTAGAACTGGCCGGCGGAACCTTTGTACCCGTCGACTTCTCAGATGCCGTTGTGGACGGCAAGCTGGTTACAGGCCCGGCATGGACAGCGCATCCCAAGTGGCTGGCGCGGTTCCTCGACGTGCTTGAAGCGCATATGGCGGGCTAGTGATCGAGTCAGGTTCTCGTGGCGCATCGGGATTGGACGCCATCACAAATTCTGGCCTCACGCGGTGGTAAGCTGCTGGCCATCGTCTCAAAGAGGTGTATATGGCTGGGGGAATCTTTGCGGTTAGGAGCTTTGCGCGCATTGGTTTGAATGCATTTTTTGCGGTTCTCGCGTTGGCCGTTACGGCGCAATATCTGTTTGCGGTCAGCTGCAATGTCGTCAAGCATGACCCGCCAACCGAGGCTGACAAGGCCCTCCTGGCAGCTGATTATGCGAAGGCCGCCAGTCTTTATGGGTCAGAGCTGGCAAAGCACCCCGGCGATGAGGGTCTGACCGCTGGGCTGGTTCACGCGCTGCTCCGCCAGCAAAAGCTACAGGGAGCCGCGGATGCGGTGAACGGGCAGTTGACCGCTCGTCCTAACTCGCCCGCTCTGCTTACTCTCCGTGGAGAGGTCGCGATTCGCGAGGGGATGCCATGGGCGGCCGCCGATGCCGCGAACCTGTCTCTCAAGCTGGACCCATGCAACCCCCGGACGCGTCTCCTGGTTGCTTCGCTTGCCAATATCTCATCGCTCTACGCCACCGCACGCAGGCAGATTCTCATTGCGCACCAGCTCGATCCGGAGGACCCGGAGATTCGCTCCGAGTGGATGGGAACACTCCCCCTAAAGCAGCGCATCTCTGAAGTTGAGGCCTATCTCTCCGCGCCGACCGGGGATGACGCCGAGGATCTGCGCCACGTGCACCTATACCTGGATCACCTCAAAAAGCTGGCTGCCGAGCCGCAAAAGCCCTGCCGGCTCGTTTCCCAGACCACGGCCACCGAGATTCCTTTTATCAAGCTCATGTATGAAGCGACGCACCTTCGCGCCTTTGGCCTGGAAGTGAAGTTGAACAACCACGCTGCCCGGCTGCAAATCGATACGGGGGCCGGCGGGTTGGTTGTGAGCCGCTCTGTTGCCAAACGCGCAGGGCTTCAAGCTTTTTCTCAAAACGAGGTGGGAGGCATTGGCGACAAGGGTCCCAAGTCCGGCTACACGGCTTATGCCGACTCCATCCGCATCGGCGATCTGGAATTCCAGAACTGCTCAGTGCAAGTGCTTGACAGCGGCGACGTTGTCGACGTGGATGGACTCATCGGTATGGACGTCTTCTCACACTTCCTGGTCACACTCGACTATCCAATGCGCAAACTGGCGCTTGGGCCCTTGCCGCCGCGGCCCGGAGAGTCTGCGGTCCCAGCGCCGCAGTTGAAAACACAAACTGAGGACACGGACGCGGACGAGGCTTCCGGCTCAGCCCCGAGCGAGTCGCAGGATAAACATGAAACGTCGGATTCAACTTTTGCCTCCGGAGCCCCACCTGCTGCCGGGATGCCCGCGCCGCATGGACCGTATGACCGCTATATCGCTCCCGAAATGAAGAACTACACGGAGGTCTATCGGGTCGGCCACAATCTCATCCTGCCAGCGCAGCTCAACGGCCAGAAGATCAAGCTCTTTATCCTGGACACGGGCTCATGGGCCACCACCATCTCGCCCGACGCCGCGCGCGAGGTCACCAAGGTTCACGGCGACAGCAGCATAAATGTAAAGGGCATCAGCGGCAAAGTGGAGAAGGTTTATTCCGCCAGTGATGTGACCTTCCGCTTTGCGAACTTGTCCCAGAGAGCGCAAGGCGTAGTGGCCTTTGATACTGCCCATATCTCCAAGAACACTCGGATGGAAATTTCGGGATTTCTCGGAGCCACAACGCTGAACCTTTTGACGATTCACATCGATTACCGCGACGGGCTCGTGAAGTTCGATTACGACCCCGATCGGGGTTATAAGTTCTGAGCCGATAGTCAGAGCGCGTGGTTTGCCGCAGAGCCTGTGCCATACTGAATCTGTCTTCGCGATTTCAGCCACTTTCGGAGCAGATTCGTATGCCGGGCAACGCCAATCCCAAGTTTTTGCGTCGCGCCATCAGCCTGGCCACAGAGAATGTTGTCACGGGCAGGGGTGGGCCGTTTGCTGCTGTGATCGTGCGCGACGGCAAGATCGTGGGCGAAGGCGTCAACACCGTCACCGTTTCCCACGACCCCACGGCGCACGGCGAGGTAAACGCCATCCGCGCGGCGGCCGGGGCGCTGGGCACATTCACGCTGGCCGGATGCGAACTCTATACCAGTTGCGAGCCCTGCCCCATGTGCCTGGCGGCGGCGTACTGGGCTCGGATTGACTCCATCTTCTTCGGTGCCAGCGCTGCCGATGCGGCTCGCGCCGGCTTCGACGATGCGTTTCTCTATGAAGAGCTGCGCAAGGGCCACGCTGCGCGCTCGCTCCCCTCCACGCAACTGCTCGGCGACGAGGCCTGGTCCAGCTTCCAGGCGTGGATCGACTCGGCAAACAAGATCGAATACTGAAAGGCAGTTCTCAACTTTTCAGCTCTCAGCTTCCAGCTTGATGTGCGAGGTGCGCCGGCTATTTTGCCACGCGCTCGCGTCTCTCGCAATGAAGCGAACAATGCAAGTTCGTCGAGGAAAAAGCTGGCAGCTTGCGCTTAGAAAACCACCCGCATCTCGGTAACCAGGTTGTGGTTGTAGTAGTGGAAGTTTGAAGTGGCGATCTGCATCCCGGCGGCGAAGACCACCGAAGCGTGTTCAGGCTTCCACTCATTGCGCCGAATCATGTAGAACGCCGCCGGTGTGACGAAGTTCTGCGCCTTGCCGTCGAATGGGCCACCACGAAAGAAGGTGGCGTTGTCTTCGACGTCGACCCAGGCATACTTGCTCAGGTGCATCTGCGCCGTCGAGTTCCATTCGACGGCTCGGCCTTGCTGGGCGATCTTGCCGGTGGGCAGGAAGCCGCCCACATTCTGTAGCACCGCAAAGCGTCCGAAAGCCTTGCCCGCCGCGATCGAGGGAGCGTAAAACGAGGTCAGCATCAGGTTCTGGTAAACACGCGGTGCGAAGGCATGGTAGAGGACCGCCGACACCGCATAGTTGCCGTGCTGCGCGTTGCCTGAGGCGATGCGGTACTTCAGCTGCGTTCCGGCATTGCCAAAGCCGTCCTTCATGGTGCTGGAATGATTCCGGAAATACGCCGGCGGGTCGAGATCGATCTGGAAACGCCGGTCGACAATCATGGCGATGCCTTTGCCGTTGCCATAATTCAAAGTACGCGTGCCACAAAAGTTTGCGTTCGAAACCGAAAAGCGCACGGCCTGCCCCAGTCTTCCATCGGCCTGGATCAGCGGTCCCATCCATGTCGGTTGTACGGCAGTCATTGAGGCGTTATTCGAGCGGAGCCGCCCGTAGAACGATTGCTGCGCCGAAGCGGTGCAGGAGATGCACGCAAAGGCCGCAGCCAACGCCCAAAAGTAGATGAATTGAAGCCGATTCATGAATTGAGTTCATTTTCAAAGATGCCTAGGCAGGCTGTAAGTGATTCCTCTCACACGAGCCGTGTTTCTGGCCCCATTTCCATTAAAAACTGGCAATTTTGGGTAGAAAACGGGTGAAAAATCGGGAGAATCATTTACCGATGAGTACATAGTCCCAATTTGTTAAGTCGCGTATGTTCTTTAATCTAATGGAAAATTAGGTGTCCCAGAAGCCAGGTTTTTCAGGGGAGGGGGCTAGGTGGTACGGACAGGGTACATCCCTGACAGATTGAACCGGCGCACGGGCTGCGCGGAACTCGACTCTTCACTTCTATCGAAGCCTTTGACTCGTAGCTAGAACAGGATCCGCATCTCGGCGATTGTGTTGTGGTTGTAGGTGTGGAAGCCCGTCGTTGCTATCTGCATGCCGCTGGTAAACACCAGGAAGGGATGAGTCGGCTCCCAATCCTTTCGCTTGAAGATGTAGAAGGCCGCCGGGGTGACGAAGTTCTGCATCTTCCCGTCATGGTTTCCGGCAAAAAAGAAGGTCGCATTGTTTTCGAGTTCGAGAAACACATGCGGAGAAATATGATCATGCACCAGAGAGTTCCATACGATCGACCGGCCCTGCGCCGCAATTTTTCCTGTGGGCATCGTGCCGCCCAGCGAGGCCTCGACATCGAAGTGCCGCAGAAAGCCGATGCCACCGGCCAGCGTAGGGTTCCAGGAATCGGTGGCCGCGCCATTCTTTGGGCTGCTAGCGAAGGTGTGATTCAGGAGCGACGTCACGATAAAGTTGCCGTGCTCGGCATTGCCTGACGCGATGCGAAACTTCACCAGCGCGGCGGTGTCGCCGAACCCGTCCGCAGCGCTCGAGTGGTGCTGGACATAGCTGGGCGGCAGGAAATCGACCTCGATCCGATTCCAGGCGACGATCCCGCCACCGCGCCCGTTGCCATAGCTCACGGTCTGGGTTCCGGCGGTGGTGTATTGGTTGGAGAAGGCGAACCGATAGTACTGCGTCAGCCGCGGATCGGCTTCCACGAGCGGCGTAGGCCAACTGGGCTGCAACGCGGTCATCGTGTAGTTGTGCGCGAAAAAGCGTTCTTTGAACGATTGCGGCGAGGGCGTTTGTTGAGCGGTTGCGGTTACGGGTGCGGGTGCCTGCTGTGCGGATGCCGAGGATGCAGTGGCAAAAAGGACAGCTGTCAGGGTGAGATACGAGATGAGGCCAAGTCTGTTCACGTGTCGACTTTCAATCTATCAGTCCCATCGCCGGCAAAAAGTGATTCAAGGCATTCCAATTGAATCCGTACCGGACCTCGGTACGCGTCTATACTGCCTGCCATGCGCATCCTTCGGCTCAGCTTGCTCGTAGCCGTTTCTGCAATGGCCGCAGCACAGGTCGCGCTACCCGCGCAGCCGGTCTGGCAGATGCAAAACTCCGGCACCACCGCCGGCCTGCGCGGCATTGACTCAGTCGATGGCAAAGTGGCCTGGGCCAATGGTATGGGTAGCACAGCACTGAGGACCACTGACCGCGGCGCGCACTGGCAAAAGTGTGCTGTGCCGGATGCGGCGACTGATGGTGCAACACTCGAATTTCGCGGTGTGCAGGCTTGGGACGCGGAGACCGCCATCCTGATTGCGCCAAAGCTGAATGGCGGCGTGAGCACCGATCCTTGCTTCGGAATCGATGTCCCGATCAGAGGCGGGAATGAATCTTCCGGCGTTTTCTCCGTGGCCATCCGCGACGTGATGCACCTGGTTGCCGTGAGTGGTGACTACAAGGAGGCCAATGAGAAAAGCGGTATATCGGCGCGGACTGCAGGAGATTGGAGACACTGGCTCGCCTCTACCACCCCGCCCCACGGCTATCGCTCCACCGGTCAATGGTCCGAACCCCTCAAAGTCTGGATCACCGCCGGCACCAACGGTTCCGACATCAGCCGCGACGACGGCCGTACCTGGCAGCTGCTCGACAACGGCAACTGGAACGCCCTTTCGCTACCTTTCATCGTCGGCCCCAATGGCCGCATCGCCCGCCTGAACCCTACCGCCCTTCCGCAGTCCAGGCCAGAACCCAGACCGTAACACTGAGGTATCGCAAATCAACACATTCGAGGGATACTCACCCACCCAGTCCATGTAAAATTATGGTTAACCGAATGATGCAAACTCCTCCAGCGGTTGCCGGCCAGGCCTCCCGCTCAATACGGGAGTCGGAGTTGCGGGCGCAGGATCAGCTGCCGAACCAGACCGATCCAAAACAAGACCCCATCATCCAGGTCGAAGGCCTCCGCAAGACTTATCAGACAGCCCGCGGGTCCCTCGACCTTTTTGACAACCTCAACCTCCAGATCGCCCCCGGCGAAATGGTAGCGGTCGTAGGCCAGTCCGGTGCGGGAAAGAGCACTCTTTTGCACATCTTAGGCGCGCTTGATACCCCTTCTGCGGGAACTGTATACTGCGCCTCAACCAATGTGGCCAGCCTTTCCCCACGTCAGGCAGCGGTCTTTCGCAATCGGGAAATCGGGTACGTTTGGCAGTTCCATTACCTGCTACCGGAGTTTACGGCGCTGGAAAACGTTGCAATGCCGCTCTTGGCGCGCGGAGTCACCAAACGCGAAGCCCTTGCAGTTGCATCTAACTGGTTGCGGGAGGTGGGTTTGGAAGAACGTGGCGCCCATCGGCCCGGCGAACTATCTGGCGGCGAGCAACAACGCGTAGCGCTGGCTCGCGCACTCGTCAATAACCCCCGGCTGCTGCTGGCCGACGAACCCACGGGCGATCTGGACGAAATGACCGCCGGCATGGTCTTTGACCTTATCGAGCGGCTGCACCGGAGCCACGGCCTCACCTCAATCCTGGTGACGCACAACCTTGACCTTGCCGCGCGCTGCACACGAGCATTACGGCTCGAACGCGGCCAGCTGATACCGCTGGCGGCTACTCGGCAGACGGGACTGATTCCCGGGAACTTTTGAAGGAAAAGCACCCAGCCGGGTGGTTTCTGAGTCTTAATAGTACGCAACTTGGATCAGACATATATTGGGCTATTCCAGGTTGAAGAGGAGAGGGTGGGAGTCTTTCGGTAGCTCGAGCGCCGCGGACTCATCGGGCGGAGGTCGCTCGAGACCATCCAAATTAGCTGTTCGGAGGCATGGCTGGCATTTTCCATGGGAGCCTCCGGCGGCGAAGTCAGAGGAAGGGCGCGCGCGGGTTGGGCCGAGGCCGGAATCTAAACCGGACGGCCACTCCAGCCGAAAGCCTGGGGTAAACCCCGAACAGGGGGGGAGTTCATCATGTTCGAACGCTATACGGAGAAGGCACGGCGAGTGATCTTCTTCGCGCGGTATGAGGCCAGCCAGTTTGGCTCGCCCTATATCGAGACTGAGCACCTGCTGCTTGGACTGCTGCGCGAGGACAAGGCATTAACCAACCGCTTCCTGCGCTCTCATGCCTCGGTGGAGTCGATCCGCAAACAGATCGAGGCACACACTACCATTCGCGAGAAGGTCTCCACCTCTGTGGACCTACCGCTTTCCAATGAGTGCAAGCGCGTCCTGGCATATGCGGCGGAAGAAGCCGAGCGACTGGGCCACAAGCACATCGGCACCGAACATCTACTCCTTGGGCTGTTGCGCGAAGAGAAGTGCTTTGCCTCTGAGATTTTGCAGGAGCGCGGCCTGAAGCTGGCGCAAATTCGCGAAGAGCTGGCCCGCGTCACGCAGGAGAAGGCTCCGCCGGCGCAGCGTCAGCGCGAGTCGAGTCTGTTGGCCGAGTTTAGCCGCGACCTTACCCAGGCGGCGATGGATGGACAGCTCGATCCTCTCGTGGGCCGCGACGGCGAACTCGAACGCGTAGTGCAAATTCTTTGCCGCCGCACCAAGAACAACCCGGTCCTCATCGGTGAGCCCGGCGTAGGCAAGACAGCAATCGTTGAAGGCCTTGCGCAGCGCATCGCCGACGGCGAAGTGCCCAGCTTTCTGGCCGACAAGCGCGTGCTTGGTCTCGATCTGTCGCTCATCGTGGCCGGCACCAAGTATCGCGGCCAGTTCGAGGAGCGCCTCAAGACCATCATGAAGGAGCTGATGGAGAATCAGAACTCCATTGTCTTCATCGACGAGCTGCACACGCTGGTTGGCGCAGGTTCGGCTGAGGGCTCGCTCGACGCGGCCAACATCCTCAAGCCGGCGCTCTCTCGCGGCGAAATTCAGTGCATCGGCGCCACCACGCCGTCCGAGTACCGCAAGTCCATCGAGAAAGATCGCTCGTTGGAGCGGCGCTTCCAGGCTGTCAAGGTCCCGCCACCTAACGAAGCCGACGCCATCAAGATCATCCACGGCATTAAAGACCGCTACGAGAAGTTCCACGCGGTCAGCTACACCGATGCCGCGATCGAGTTCGCGGTCTCGCATTCGAATCGCTACATCCCCGACCGCTTCCTGCCCGACAAGGCAATCGATCTCATCGACGAAGCCGGTGCGCGCGTCAAGCTCCGCCAGACTTCGCTGCCTGAAGAGATCACCGAGGTGCAGAAGCGCATCAAGTTCATCGTGCACCGCATGGACTCGGCTATTGCCAATCACGAGTTCGAGAAGGCGCGCTTCTACTCCGACGAGGAACGCAAGGAGCGCGAAAATCTGCGCGCCCTGCGCGACAAGTATCACCTCGACGATTCCGCTGCCGGCATCGTAGGCCGCGAGGATATCGAAGATGTAGTGAGCCGCTGGACCGGCGTGCCCGTCACCAGCATCAAGGAAGAAGAGACGCAGAAGCTATTGCGCGTGGAAGAAGAGCTGCACAAGCGCGTCATCTCACAAGAGAAGGCGATCAGTGCGCTGGCTCGCGCCATCCGCCGTTCGCGTGCCGGATTGAAGTCGCCTAATCGGCCCATCGGCAGCTTCCTGTTCCTCGGTCCTACCGGCGTCGGCAAAACCGAGA
This sequence comes from Occallatibacter sp., assembly GCA_035945795.1. Lineage (GTDB taxonomy): Bacteria > Acidobacteriota > Terriglobia > Terriglobales > Acidobacteriaceae > Telmatobacter. The sequence continues at coordinate 10,333 of DASYZU010000005.1, read as the reverse complement.
TGGCCCGCACTCTGGCCCAGTTCCTCTTCGGGTCAGACAAGGCCCTGATCCGCTTCGACATGTCGGAGTTCATGGAGAAGCACTCGGTGTCGAAGCTGATTGGTTCGCCTCCGGGATACGTCGGCTACGAGGAGGGTGGCCAGTTGACCGAGCGCGTCAAGCGTTCGCCATACTCGGTTGTCCTGCTCGACGAAATCGAGAAGGCGCACCCCGATGTGTTCAACATCCTGCTCCAGGTCTTTGAAGATGGCCAGTTGACTGACGGCCTTGGCAACACGGTCGACTTCAAGAACACCATCATCATCATGACCTCGAACATCGGCGCACGGCACCTGATGAAGAAGCAGGGTCTCGGCTTCCAGAGCGACCGCGAAGACATTGTTTCTGACAAGGTTGAAGAACTCGTCAAGCAGGAGGTTAAGAAGACCTTCAACCCCGAGTTTCTCAACCGTCTCGACGAGGTTATCCTGTTCCAATCGTTGTCCGACGGAGACCTGATCCAGATCGTCGAACTGCTTGTGCAGCAGTTGAACGCGAACCTGGTGCAGAAGGCCATCACCATCTCGGTCACCGAAGACGCCAAGAAGTGGATTCTCGAAAAGACCCTCGTCGATCGCAGCTACGGTGCGCGCCCATTGCGCCGCGCCCTGCAGCGCTATGTCGAGGACCCCTTGTCGGAAGCGCTGATCGCCGGGCAGATTACCGACCGGCCGGCCTTCCTCGAGGTCTATCTTGAAAACAACCAGCTCTTCTATCGCCCGGTAAGCGCGGACGAGAGCGGGAGTGAGGAAAAGGCGGCGGGTGTTCTGCTGTTCAGCAACTAAGGCCCGCTCCAATCGAAACATCAAGCCCCCGGCCAACCCGCCGGGGGCTTTTATTTGTGCACGCCGTGCATGATTGACAGCTTGGGGGTGTAAGTCCCCTTCACATGCTGATGGAGGAGAAGTGATAGCGAAGCGCAAGGGCGTCGCCGCGAGGCGGGGTCTGAAGGAAGCGTGGAGCAAAGACGCGAGTCGATGGACAAGAACCGGATATGAGGCATACGGCGCCGGACGAGCTGGCACATGGCAGCGAAGTCCGCATCCATCAAGGGCGCTGGTTGTAAATTCGGCGGTTGCGCGTTGAAGGCGGTCAGTCTTATCGCGGGAGGTCTGTTGCACGTCCCGGAACCGGGACTGAGGGTGGAGCAATTCACTCTGACCGCGCAGCAGAAGTCAGCAGAGGGCATAGTAGTTCTGCGAGGGGCGAAGGCCTGAACGATGAGAAGGAGTAGTAGGAAAGCGCGTCTCATGCGTGGCCATGCGCCAGCCAATCAGCCTTCGGGTTGAGCTTGAGGGAGTTGGGAGCGGGTGAAGCCTGCAATTGAACTCGACAAGCGGCGAACCCACCATCGGCGGTGCGTTCTTTGAACCTCCGGCCCCTGTGCTGCACGGCAGGGGATTAACTCCTCGAACCGCCGAATGCGGACCCGCTTGTCCAGTGGTGTGGCAGGGGAGAGCGACTATTCGCTCCCGCTATGCCGATTGCGTGCTGAATTCTCGCCAGGCGAAGAGACTTAGTTGGATTTCGAATTCGTAGTGCAGCCATCGAATGTGAAGTTGAAAACGCCTGTGCCCACCACTTCCATGTTCAGACTGCCCGGGATAATGAGGTCATCGACAGTCTGGTACTCAATGCCTACCTTCATCTCCTGCGCGTGCTCGGGCGCGGCTCCGGTCGGGAGAATTTGGGCCACGAACCTGTTCACCAGCAGGCCCTGCGCGGTTGGCGTGTACGACGGAGAAAACTTGATCGACGTGCCGCTCATGACTACGTTGAATTGTTCCAATACCCGGTTGTTGTCGAAGATCTCGGTCAACTCGGTTCCGGCTTGTGCTGCGTGAATCGTGTGCACGGTTGCAGTGTGCGTGATCTCCAGGCCTTCAGCGGAATCGGGGACCACCGAGCCGTCCATGAACGGGCTCCAGAATTGCAGGAAGCCTTCCAGCGTTTGCTGGACCGACTGGTGCATTCCTTCGAGCATGTCAGTGGAATGCTGGTCGATCGGCATATCGGGGCTCGACACTGCCAACCAGTCGATGGTGGAACCGCCCTTCATGCGGGCATGCATGGTGATCTTGACTGTCTTGAGCAGAGCGAGGCGCGCATCGCCTTCATCGACGGTCGCGCCTTTGTTGGCGCTGATAAACAGCGTGTGCCAGTCGGGATGCACGTCGCAGTCGAATCCAGTGAGTCCGGCTTTTGCGCTGGAATAGTAGAGCTTGCTGGTGCGGGCGAGCCAGTCGTTTTCGGGGCTCGGTTTGGCCGCGGGCTGGGCTGGTGGCGCAGCTTGACCAGAAGCGGCTGGCAGGGTTTGGCCTGGGGCCGGATTTTGTGCGTCGGCCGCGGAGGCCGCCAGGGAGACTGCCAACAGGGCGATCAGGAGGCGCACTGGCGATGGGGAGGAAATTCGATTCATCGATTACCTGCTTTCAGAAAGGCGCCTCCTTTCAGGAGGGTTTCGGGTATTGTGCTTCTTTTCGACGGGGTTCGGCAAGGCGAATGATCGGTCCGCACATGGTATGGTTGGCTCGGGTCGAATTTTCAGGAGGATTTGCCGTGCATCTCCGTTTCCGCTATCTCGTCTTAGTACTTGCGTTTTCACTTCCATTGGCCGCGCAGGATCGCGCTGCGGGGCTGCAGACCGCCATTGCACGTGCCCGACATTTGCAGCATGGGATCAATGCCTCGGAGTGGTTCGCGCAATCGGCGAGCGACTACTCCGCCGCGCGCACTAACCGATACACGGACTCGCGAGACATAGCGCTCATGGCGCGGCTGGGTTTTGACCATGTTCGCCTGAGCATCGATGCGGTTCCGCTGGAACAGTATCCGCGCGGGGCCGATGGATTGAATACGGATTTTGTGGGGCGGCTCGATCGGGCTGTGGACGCGATGCTGGCCAATGGACTCGCTGTCGAGATCGATTTGCATCCCGAGGACAACTACAAGCAGCAACTACGGACGAGCGACTACGCAGTGGATCAGTTGACAATGTTGTGGCGCAGGCTGGCGTCGCACTATGCGAACCGCGATCCTGAGCGGGTCTTCTTTGAGATATTGAACGAGCCGGAGGTCAATGATGCTTATCGCTGGGCTGGGATTCAGGCGCGGGTGGCGGCGGCTATTCGCGAGGTTGCGCCGCGGAACACGCTGATTGCGACGGGGCCGAATTACTCCGACATTGTGGACCTGCTCAGGCTGCATCCGCTGGCGGATGGGAATGTGATTTACACCTTTCACTTTTACGATCCGCATGAGTTTACGCACCAAGGGGCGAGCTGGGGCGTGGCATGGTGGAGTTCTACGCACGGGATTCCGTATCCGCCGGAGGAGAGTTCGATGCAGGCGCTGCTGAAGGAGGTTCCGGATGCGGCGGACCGGTTTGCTCTGGAGAACTACTGGCTGAATAACTGGGACGGGCACCACATCCGGATGGCGATTGACGCGGCAGCGGCGTGGGGACACGAGAACAATGTGCCGTTGATCTGCAACGAGTTTGGGGCTTACCGGAATGCGTCGGACGCGACGTCGCGGGCGAACTGGATTCACGATGTGAGGACGGCTCTGGAGGCCGATGGAATTGGGTGGGCGATGTGGGATTATCGCGGCGGGTTTGGGGTGGTGACGAAACAGGATGGACAGCCGGCGCAGGTGGATGGCGCGACGGTGGGGGCGCTGGGGCTGAAGGAGCGTTAGAGGCGGAATTCGCCGTTCAGGGGGTTAGAGGAGCAGGTGGATTCTGGTTCTGGACTGGGGTGCTTTCCTGATCGAGGCTGGCAAGGAAGGCGGGCGACAGGATGGCCGTGACCAACACGCGGTCCTGCTTTTGCGTGACTTCGGCGGTTTTTAGCAGCTCTTTGAGGCCGTTGTTGGCGGAGTTTTCACCTAGAGGCTGGGAAAAGCCGCGGGCCAGCGTAACGAGCGTGGCCAGAGCTGCTGCCTGGCTTGCGGCCTTTTCCTCACTGGTAGCAATTTCTTCAATCCGCAGGTGGAGGGAGCCGGTCCAGCGCAGGCTGGCAATGATAGTGGAGTCCGACTCCAGCGGCAGCGACAGGCCGAAGACATTGATGGCACCGCTCTCTGAGAAGGGAAGGCCGATTTGGCCAACGCCCCAGGCCAGCGAGAGCAGCGGCACGTCGTGGTAGTGCTGGGCCAGCAGAGAGGAGCCGGCAAAGGGCAGTGCGGCGGTGCGATGGCGGTCGAGCATCGAGTGAATCTGCTCGGGAGTGGGCGTGTTCGAAACGCCGACCATGTCGTAGCCGATCTGCGTGATGCGTACGGTGCGGTCTTGAGAGGGAACGTTGTAGATGATGTGCCCGGCGTAGGTTTCGTGCGAAGCGGAGTGGGTCTCAAGCCAGGTGTTGAGGCGCTTGCCGGTTAGCTTACCTACCAGAACCATGGAGTAGGCTACGGGGCCGTTGGGACCGTTGGGGTCGGGCATGCGGTGCAGCGCGATGGCCACCTGGTCCAGGTCACGCTCCCAGTCGATGCCGGTGGCGTCGACGAACTGCTGATAGTCGGGGGCGCGCTCGGGCGGCTTGAGATCCTTGAAGTGAGTGAAGGTCCGGACGGGCTTGAGGTTGATGTAGATTATGCCGTCGGACTCAGGGAGAAGGCGGGCGGCCTCAGGCGGGGCCTTGGAGCGCAGGAAGATGGCCACGGTCAGGAAAAGCAAGACTGCAGCGACGATAAGAAGTGTTCTGCGTGTGCGTCGGTTCATGAGTGGCCGTCAGAATTACCCTACCACCGCCGGGAAGGGATCGAGTCCTCTAACGCAGCAGAAGTTCCTTGTGGCCCATTCCAAAATGTCCTTGATTGCTGGCGCACAAGACATTTTCGGACGAGGTGTATCATCGGGTCAGCCTGCAATCGGGCCCTCGGAGGAACGCGTAGATGAAAGACACTTTGAAATCCATTCTTCTGGCATTCTTGTTGATCGTTCAGGGGTATCCGTTGTGTTATGCGCAACAGACTGCACAAGCACCCGCTCAACCACCTGCTCAACAGCCCGCACCTCAGACAACTCAGACCTCGGGACAAAACTCAGCCCCTGCTCCTGCAATCCCGCCTGGCACTTCTCAAGCAGTGCTGGTTTTGCAGGAGGGGACGGATGTGCCGCTGGTATTCGATCAGGATATAAGCTCCAAAACCGCTGCGGAAGGCGATCCGGTGGCCTTCGTCCTCACGGATGACATCAAAGTTGGCAACGTCGTAGTCGCCAAGGCCGGCAGCAAGGCTCTTGGCGAGGTAACCCGCGCGGAAAAATCCGGGATGATGGGCAAAGCCGGCGAACTGAGCATCCGTCTTGACTATCTGAAAGTCGGGGATGTAAAGGTGAAGCTGCGCGGGACCAAAGGGAAAGAGGGAGAAAGTGGCACTACTTCCGCTGTCGTGCTCACTGTTCTCTTCGGGCCGATCGGATTAATCAAGCACGGTAAGAACATTGAAATCAAGAAAGGGGCCTCCTTGAAGGCCTATGTTGGCGATGATGTGAGCTTGCGGCCGGCTGTCTGAGCGCCTCCCCGCGGCGGATTTCGATGCTCGCGGTGCGCTCGCCGCAGAGATACGCGACTCCGATCGCTGAATCAGCACGGCAACAACCCAGCCCCAGACGCGCGCGTAATTCCCCCCGGACAGAGCCAACAGCAACAGTCCAGGGTGGAGTAACGGACTCCACCCTGGACCGCCTTCAGCCGGCGGGTTCCGGGCCGGGGTCGTCTTCTTCCTCGGTATCCTCCGGCATCCCCTCTTCCCATTGCGGCTCCATGGCCAACTGTTGCGCCAGCGTAAGGCCGCGCGGCTTCTTCACTGGCTTCTCGCGCGGCTTCTTCCGCTCGGCAAGCGTAACCAGTAGCCTCAGGCTGCCCAGGCTGCCCTCTTTCGCCTTTTTGAGCAGCACCTTTGAGAGATCCCCGGAGTTTAGCCTTACCAGGTCGGCCGCTACCCTCTGCAGCCTCTCCGTGCCCTCCTCGTTTTCTTCCTCCTCCTTGTCTATATCCTCCCTCGTCCGGCTTCCCGTTTCGCCCGTTTCCCTGCTGTCCGTTTCTATGCTCCCCGCCTCTTTGCTGTTGGCCGCGTCACTTGTTTCACTCTTTCCACCAACCTCCTTTCCAGGCTCGTCCAAAGCCTGCTCCGCGCACATTGCAGCGGGTCCCGGTCCCGGGATCCGGGAGAGTGCGTTTCCTGAGCTCTCTTTGTTTCTGTTCGCCTGCTTCTTCCTCTTTCTCGGTTCCCGCCTTACTTCAGTCATCGTTCCGCCATTCCCGGCCACCGCCCCGCGGTTCTTCGCGCCCGCAGAAAAGGACTCGTGTTGCAGCGCTGCTCTGGAACTTCCCCGAGCACGGCTCTTCGGAAGGATGTCTGATAGCTGGATAAACAGGACTGCTCCGTTCCTCTGCCGCGCCGCACGATCCGCGGAGATGACCGCACCAAGATTGGGAAAGTCGACTCGACTTTCCGCCATGCTCTTTCCTCATTGCGCTCTATCTGTTCTCAGCCTACCCGGATTCCCCCTAATTACCTGCAAACTGCCCCTTGCCCACTGCCACTCTCCTCACCTCACCCGTATCCCGTGCTTTCGGAACTCCCGCCGGATGAACCGCCGCATCGTCGGCCGCCAATCCATCAAGTCATCGATCTCCTCCTTCCTTTTGTATTCCTCTTTGCGAGCCCTTTCGCGGGCCTCCTCCCACGTCCTCCTCTGCTGAGCCGCCAGGTCTTCAAGCGACCCCTCACGGGGTATCAGGGCATAGATCAGCTCGCAACCCAGCGCATCGGCCGCCCGCCGCAGCGTCGCCATCACAATCCGGGAATCCCGCTCCGCCTTTTCCAGCCGGAAGACCTCCCACTTGATCACTCCCAGCCGCCGCGCCACTTCGTCCACCGGGATTCCCACTGCCTGTCTTACCGAGCGCAGCCAGCTTCCCGTATCTGCCGCCGTCCTTCGGTCGGCCGCGGCTGTTTTTCGGGCCACACGAAACACAAGAGAGGCTTCATCCAGCTGCCTGCGCAGGTCCGCCTTTTCCGGTCCCGCGCGCCGCACTTTCACGCGCCCTTCGCTCCTGATCAGAAACGCCCGCAACGATCTCAACGCCATCAGGTCGTAATCCTGCATATGATCCCCTCGATTTCAGCTCCGATGTACCCATTTTTCCCGATTCGGGTGAATTAATATGCACACCTCCCCTGCACAAAAAGGCCCGCCGCGCAGCCGTGCGCGGCGGGCCTTCTGGTCTTGCTCGACGGTTCTATTGCGCTACGGATTTGACCATGTCGCCGATTTTGAAGTCGGAGCCGGAGACAGGAGCGCAGACCGAGGATGTGTCGTCGACGTCGGTGGCTTTAACCACGCCGATGGACGTGGTGAGGCGGCGAATGACGGCGCCTGTGGCCGGGTCCTTGATCTCTTTGCCGACGCGCATGACTTGAAGTTGGTCACCAACTTTCACGCCGGCCTTTCCGCCCACGTTGAGGATGATCTGGCCGCCATCGACCGAGGCTACGAGGCCCTCGACAGTAATGGTGCGGACAGCAACCTTGGAAGTGTCGGTCACCAGATCGGTGGTGAGCTTGTCGACAGCGAGTTTGGTGGCTTCGCCGATGATGGTGTTCTGGAAGTCGCTGCTGCCGAAGTCGACGTTGCCGCTACCGAAGCCGTGCCAGTTGCCGCCGCCGCCGAGCATGGAGGTGCTGGAACGGCTTGACTGGCCTTTGCCCTCTGCTACGGCAAGAATCTCGCCGGTATCCACGTTGACGAGACGGGCATCGATGCCGACGTTGGCCTTGGAATTGGAGTGGCCGAAACCACCCAGGCCAAAGCCGCCCCAGTTGCCACCGGCTCCGCCGAGGCCTGTCTTCTTGGTCTCATTGCCGAACTCGGTGATGCTGCCGACGAGGATGGCGTCCACACCCAGCAACTTGCCAAGTTTGGCGGCGCTGGTAGGGTCGGCGCGATTGGAGTTGGAGAAGTTCTGCTCGGCCATGATCTTGTCGAGAGCCTTGCGCTCGATGACCGAGTAAGAACCATCCTTGACCAGGTTGGTGACGAGGAGGTCGGCTATGCCTTTGCCTATGTCGACGTCGGAGCCGAAGATGGCAGCGGAGTAGGTATGCACGGTGGCGTAATCAAAATCCATGACTGCGATGCGGGGTTTGCGCGGGGCGGCATTTTGGGCGCTCGCGGGCCGCTCAGAAACGCCTGCTACGAAGGCCAGCAGAATTGCCAGAATCCATGGGAATTTCTTGTGAGTCATGGGGCTTCCTTCAAGGCAAAGATTCGATTGAAATCAGGGTTGCCCTCTTGCTTCGTTATGTCAAGGGAAATCGGCGAAGGGCGGGGGCGGGCGGTAGCTGATGTGCTTGTGCGCCGGAATTGCTCGTGCGGCGGCCCCAAGTTTGCTCCGCTCGATAGGGTGTGCTAACCTTAATTTTTGTGCCGCGGTACGTCTGGAGCGGGAGTGTGTCTGTGCGTGGCTGCGGGTGGTTTCAGGATTTCCGGGGCTGTTTCTGTTGTGGGAAGGGCTGGCGTAGCTCAGCTGGTAGAGCATCTGATTTGTAATCAGAGGGTCGGGGGTTCAAATCCCTTCGCCAGCTCCACTTTAGGAACGAAAGAACGGGTTCTGGAACAGTAAGAAATTGACCGGCGTGCAGGGCATTTTGAGAGCGCCGGGCCTGTCCTCGGCGGCGATCCCACAGAGGTGCATGCTCCGAAATGCCGGAGGGTCTCCGGGTGGGGCTTAATGCGCTGAAGAGGGTCGAAAAGGGGAAGTCGGGCGGGTTTGGAAGGGGCCCCAGTGACTGGTTTTTGTCGCTGGGGTGTCTGGGCACAGGTGGCCGAGCGGTTAATGGCAGCAGACTGTAAATCTGCCGCTCCTTGGAGCTACGGAGGTTCGAATCCTCCCCTGTGCACCACGAATCAGAGGGACTGGAATGCGCGAAGGGTCGCAACCGGAAGCGCGTACGGGAACGGATCGGGAGAGCCTGAAAGGAAGTGGCTCAGATCTGGATAAGCGGTATCCGGTGGCCCTTGTGTTGTACGCGGCTTTGGCCGTGCTGGTTTGGTTCACCATGGATGCAGGCAAGGTCATGGTAATGGGCAAGCCGGTGGAGATGCGGTGGATTCCGCTGATCATCATCGGTGGGCTGGCATTGCGGACGGTTTTGGCTCGCTCGGCGGAGAGGATTCGGCGCGGCGGGGAGAAATAGAAGCAGCTTTTAGCTTCTAGCTACTAACTTCTAGCTTTGCAATGGTGGATTGGGCCGTGAGGCCGAATCTGGTGAGGACGAGCTAGAAGCTAGCGGCTAGAAGCTGGAAGCTAGGTTTTGAGGGCTGATGTAGCTCAGTTGGTAGAGCACTCCCTTGGTAAGGGAGAGGTCACCAGTTCAATCCTGGTCATCAGCTCCAGAAGTTCAGCTATTAGCCTCTAGCTTCTAGCTAATGTAGTCGCGGGATGGGCCGAGGTGGCCAAGTCCGGCAAAGAAAAGCTAGTAGCTAGCGGCTGTTTTGGGCGGGAGTAACTCAGTGGTAGAGTCACAGCCTTCCAAGCTGTTGGTCGCGGGTTCGATCCCCGTCTCCCGCTCCAAGGTTTGAAACACGGAAGGGCTGGCAAGGCCAGAGGCGAATTCAGGGTTCCCACGGACAGATCGTCGTCGGTGGGGTGATCGAGGGGTAGCAGACGATGTTTGAGCAGGCAGCGATAGCGGTCCAGGATGAGCAGGGATTTGCGCGCCTTCATGCGCTGATCGACACGGCATTCGACGGACGGGACGTGGAAGTCTTCTTGAATCGTGTTGCAAAGGCCAAGCTGAGGATTCGCGACTATGAGGGAATTCTGAAGCGCGGATTGCTGGGCAAAGAGGCGCCGGGGTTTTACGAGGTGCTGCCGGTATCGGACCAGGGTTTGACGCGCGAGCGCTACCTGCGGCTGGTGGAAGCAGTGCCGCTGGAGCTTCGCCAGCGATACTTGAAGGTGTACGCGTACTACTGAGGAAGACGAGCTTTTGGCTCCTAGCTTCTAGGTCGAACGGTGGCGGATCAAGGCTATGCAACTCGCGCCGGCTGGATGGAGCCAGAAGCCAGCGATTGGCAGAATTTTGCAGGCGCGACTTGGCCGGGCGAAAGAAAAAAGTCTAAAGGAAGGGACTGAAAGGGTATGGCGAAGGAAAAATTTGATCGTTCTAAGCCTCACGTAAACGTGGGGACGATTGGACACATCGATCACGGCAAGACGACGCTGACAGCGGCGATCACGAAGGTATTGCAGAAGCACAACCCGAAGAACCAGTTCCGTTC
>DASYZU010000004.1:0-40473 GCA_035945795.1 Occallatibacter sp. | reverse complement strand
TAACTCCCGCCATGGCTGCTCAGGTTCCTGCTTGGGCCGCATCCTTTTTCCCCAGAAAACTTCGCCAATCGCTATGCCTTCAGAGAAATTTTAGACCAGCCAACATCAAGAATCATCTGCTTTTATAGGCCTTTTGCCGGTACTTCAGGATCGACTAGATAGCGCCGCGTGTCTTGCGGCAGCAGAGTCGCTTGCCGAAGAGATTGAGGCTGCCTGGCGCTGATCGAATTCAGTGCAAGGAAAATCCCGGCTGGCCATATAGGCAACCGGGATTTTTGTTTGACGCAAGGCCTTGGGGCTGGTTAAACAGTCGTGGGAACGGTGCTGATCGTCTTCAGGAGCTGGGAGACGATCTGGTAAGGATCGGCTTCGGAATTCGGGCGGCGGTCTTCAAGGTAACCCTTGTAGCCGTGCTTGACGAAGTTGACAGGCAGTCTGATGGAAGCGCCGCGATCGGAGAGGCCGTAGCTGAACTTGTCGATGGCCTGGGTTTCGTGCAGGCCAGTAAGGCGCAGATGGTTATCCGGGCCATACACGGCAATGTGGTCCGCGATATTCTTTTCAAAGGCCGTCATCAGCGCTTCGAGATACGACTTGCCACCTACTTCGCGGATGAATTTCGTGGAGAAGTTGGTGTGCATCCCTGAGCCATTCCAGTCGCCCTTGATCGGCTTGCAATACAACACGAAGTCCACTTCATATTTCTCGCAGAGACGTGCCATAAGATAGCGGGCGGTCCATACGTCGTCAGCGGCCTTCTTGGAGCCTTTTGCAAAGATCTGGAACTCCCATTGCCCCTTGGCGACTTCGGCATTGATGCCTTCATGATTGATGCCGGCAGTCAGGCAGAGCTCGAGATGTTCCTCGACAATCTGGCGGGCGATGCTGCCCATGTATTTATAACCGACGCCGCAGTAGTACGGGCCCTGAGGACCGGGGTAACCTTCTTTCGGAAACCCGAGCGGGCGGCCATCTTTATAGAGGAAATACTCCTGTTCAAAACCTACCCAGAGGTCGGGGTCGTCCTCGATGGTGGCGCGCGCGTTGGTGGAGTGCGGGGTGCCATCGGGATGCATGACTTCGCTAAGGACGATATATGCGTCCTTGCGGCTGGCGTCGGGGTACAAAGCTACTGGCTTCAGAATGCAGTCAGACTTATGCCCCTCGGCCTGCATGGTTGAACTGCCGTCAAACCCCCAAAGGGGCAGATCGGCAAGGGTGGGCGGCTTCTCAAAGGACTTGAGTGTCGTTTTGCCGCGCAGTTCGGGAATTGGTTGCTTGCCGTCAAGCCAGATGTACTCGAGTTTGTACTTCGTCATGGTTCTCCTTTTGGCGTGAAAACATGGGGGCTGTTCAAAGGAGATCGTAGAGCCTGGCCCATAAAGAACCCGTGAAGATTCCTGGAATCCTGGAAGGCGTCTGGAAAGAGCTCAGTGATGGTGAGCGATCAGCACCATCAGCAGCAGAATGAGCACTGGAATCATTGCCAAAGCGCCGTAATAGAGGATCTTCCGTGATAGGTGGGATTTACGCCGCTGCCAATTGCGCAACTCATCCCTATCCTCTACGCCAACCTGGTCAAGATGTTGCAGATCATGCACAAATTCATGTGCAGTTGCATAGCGGTTTCTAGGATCCCGCTCCAGGGCCCGATACAGAACCTCCTGCAGTTGCGGGGAGATGGAAGGGTCGGCGACCGAAGGAGGCATGGGGTGGTTCAAGAGGCGGTCATTCATTGCCGCCAAGGGCGATGGACCGGAGAAGGGCAGCTTGCCGGAAAGCATCTCGTAGAGAATTACGCCCATGGAATAAATGTCTGACCTGCCATCGCCGCGCTTGCCTTTGACCTGCTCTGGAGAGATGTAATTGGGCGTGCCCAGAGTCGCGGTGAAGTTAGCGTAGGTTAGCCGACGCGCGGCAGAGTCGCTGGCGATCCCGAAGTCGATCAGCTTGATGTGGTCTTCCTCGTCCACCATGATGTTTTCAGGCTTCAGGTCGCGGTGAACCACGCCGTTGGCGTGAATGTAGTCCAGCGCTTCCAGCACGCCTATGGCGATGCGGATGGCGCGGTCATGAGGAAGCCGTCCTTCATCCATGATCTGGCGCAGTAGGCGGCCCTGGCACCATTCCATGACCATGTAAACGCGTGAGCGCCCCTCTCCGCCGAATACACGCATTACGTTTGGATGGTTGAGTTTTTCGCCGATGCCGGCCTCGCGCTTAAAACGGTCGGAGAGAATCGGATCGGCTTCCATGTCCGGATGCGGAATCTTGAGTGCGACGGTGCGGTTGTCGCGTACGTCGGTGGCTCGGTAGATGGAGGCCATGCCGCTGCGGGCCACGGGGGTTTCAATCCGGTACGAATCGATCTGCGAACCGGCTTCCAGAATGTCGTATAAACCCATCGTGGGGCATGCTCCGTCAGTGCGTCTTCTTCTACTTTATCGGGAAACCGACCGGAACCAGTAAGGATTCCATAAGTCGCTCGATTTCTTGCGAAGGGATCAGGAGGGCAGCCTGTAAGGACGGCCGCGGTACATGCCTACCTGCTCAACGGAGCGCACGCGAATCACCTGCGCGGTAGTATTGTCGCCGCCGTCGATCTCCACGGCACGTGCCACCAACTCGCGGGCAATCTCGTCCATACTCTTCTTCTGTGAGACGATCTCCGCGATCATAGCCTCCTTCATTTCGTCGTGCAATCCATCGGTGCAGAGAACCAGCACGTCGCCGGCCTGCAGCGTCAGGGCTGTGGTGTCGGGCGAGATGAACATCTCTGGTCCCAGGGAGCGAATGAGAACATGGCGCGAATCGGAATCGGCTATTTCGTCGGCCGAGATCAATCCCATCTTTCGCTGCTCGTTGACCAGTGTATGGTCTTGGGTTACCTGCCGGGCCTTTCCGTTGCGGACCAGGTAACAGCGCGAATCGCCAATATGCGAGACAATGGCCTGATCGTAGCGGAGCGCGCAGGCCACCAGCGTGGTCGCCATCTTCCTGCCGCGGTATTCGGCGGCCAGTCCGCAATCGTGGACCGCAGCATTGGCGTGTTGAATCAGTCGCGGCAGCAGGCTGATGAGCATGGTGCCTGCCTGGGCCTTGGCAAACTCCTCGGTGATCACCGATATAGCCGTGGCTGATGCGACCTCGCCCAAGTCCATGCCGCCTACGCCGTCTGCAACCGCGAACAGATAGCCGTGAGATCGGGCCTGATGACGCGAGGCCGGAATAAAGGACCCCATCGCGTCTTCATTGTTGGTGCGAACCTTCCCAAAATCGCTTGCCTGGCCGAACTGTACATCCAACATGGGCGCCGCCGCCTCGTATCTCTCCCCCGTCTCCGCGGGGAAGATGGCTTACTAAGGATTGTAAACATCTGCTTCAAAATAACCACTGGGTGGTTCTCTGCTCCTCGGAGCGGTGAAGTGATCGAGGAGAGATTCCACCCAGCGGTTAGGGTCAGGTTACCGTGAAGTTGATCCTGCTACTTCGACTCGAGCAGGACCGCCTTGCCCTTGGCCTTAGAGGAACGGAGGAAGTAAATGGCTCCGTAGATGCCCCAGACGGCCGATATTCCGAGGGCGAGCAATGGTTCCTTTGAAGTTCCCAGGCCGAACACTGGGCCAGCGATGTAGAAGCCCATGCAGACCAGGTTGGCAAGCAACCCGAAGCCTGGGATGAGGGTGTGAAGCAGGAAGTTGTGGTCGGGCCGCTTGTGGTAGGCCACCATGCACAGGAAGCAGCTCAGAGCGTAGAGGATGAAGGTGCCGAAGTTGGAAGTGAGTGTGATGGCCAGCAGGGAGTTGGGAAGGGCGGCTAACTGGTCATGCGAAAGGTAGCCGAAGCTGGAGAAGATGCCGTGGGGCAGCGCGGCGATGGTGGCGTCGGAAGGAGCGGCGGCGTCGCCAAAAAGAAGCGAGACGGCGGCGACACCGATGACCGCGGAAATCCAGGCCAGCGTCCAGATGGCCTTGCGCGGTGAAAGGGATCCGGCATGGAGGATGCCGAAATGCTCGGGGGCCTCATCGTCCTTGCCCATGGCGTATGTGACGCGGGCGCCGGTGTTCATGCAGCTCAGCGTGGTGCCAATCAGCGCGAAGAAGACTGTGATGGCTTCGGCCAGCATGAAGTACTTACCGTGTCCCTGCCCGAGCAGGCCGTCGCCGACGATGATCATCATGTCGCCGATGGGAGCTGCCGATTGCCCCGCGTTGGCCATCGTATAGCCGGAGTTGAGGAAGTAGTTAGCCGCGAAGTACTCAAACAGATAACAGATCAATCCCTGAATAAGGAGCGAAGCGATAACGGCTATAGGTATATGTTTGGTGGGGTTCTTGGCCTCGCCTCCCATCGAGGTCACCGATTCGAAGCCGACCAGGATCAGAATGGCTACCGTGGCCTGGATGAACATATAACTCAGTTTGTGCGGCATGATCACCGAGGCGGCGTCCGGGTGGGTGAGGAAGTTGCCGGTGGCAGGGTCGGTAGTGGGATAGGTGATCTGAAACGGCACGGGCTTGCCGGAGGCATCCAGCAGCGGCAGCGGCACGCCGCTGGCGTCGCGCATCGTGGATCCGTCCTTCGGATTTGTAGCGAACTGATAGGTGTACGTCGCCAGTGACTGCGAATCGTATTGGAAGCCGGGAGTGCCCGACGGATGGCTGGCGCGATAGCCCAGCGCCAGAACACTAAAGACCACCAGCGCGGAGATCTGGATGATGTTGATCGCGAGATTGACAGCCGTCGAAGCGCCTGCGCCCTTCGATGCGATCCAGGCGACAAAGAAGGAGAATACGACCGCTACCAGTGCCATGAATACAGGTCCCGGATTGGAGCCGCTCATGACGTTGGGATAGAGGAAGCCGACCACGTAGCCCACAAAGACGCCGGTGACCGCCACCATCACGCCGGGATAGACCCAGTAGTAGAGGTGCGAGCCCCAGCCGACAATGAACTTGGAGATGCGGGCGTACTTGAAGGCCTTATCCTTGGAGAGCATGGCCTGCTCAGCGTAGTAGTAGCTGGAGCCGGTGCCGGGATAAAGCTTGGAAATTTCAGCGTAGGCAACTGCGGTGGCCAGGCAGAGCAGGAGGGCGGCGAAGATGCCGATCCACATGGCTGGTGAGGTGGATGGCTGGCCGGCGACTCCCGTATTTGCCTGGATTGCGAAGGTGAGCCATAAGAAGGCGCCGGGGGCAATGAGTGCCATTGCGTTGCTGGTCAGCCCGGTTAGTCCGAGTGTGGCCTGCATCTGTGGTGCTTTTTGATCTGCCATGAGCATTCTCCTGAAAATTGAATTTCGTAGGTCTGCTCCCGGCGGTTGCCCCCGGGACGGATGTCTGACTCGCTCACATCGCCGGTTGTGTTCCGGTTGAGGCGAGCACCTTGGTTGGATACTCAGAACGGTAACGGTGAAGAGATAAAGATGAAATGATGAAACTGAAGTTAGTGAGAAACCTGATAAATCAAGCAGCGAGCAGCACTAACTTCGTTGTCATCAAGTCGCGAGCAATCTATTCACGACTGCTCGCGATGTTTATTGACTGAGCGTTGTCCGCGCAGCCAGCGCATGGTTCTGTCTATTTTTCGGCCTTGGTGATGTTGTCGCCAAAGATGAAGCCGAATTCAAGTACGCCCCGGAATTGGTTCGAATTGGCTCCTGCCGTGCCAAAAACATCTCCCTTCGTAAAGTTCGTTGCATCCACAAACCCGAGATCGCCGCGCACGTACATTCCACCCTTTTGGTAGGTTGGTGTCGCGGTGAAAGTGGTGCCCGAGCTGCCCGATCCAAACCCCAAGAGGTTGATCGAACCATCGGTTGCACTACCCGAACTGGTGAGGTATTCCACGCGAACCGGAATCGAGAAGCCACTCTTGAATGCGTAGCTGACATTGAACGCGCCACCGGTTGAGGATGTGGCCTTGGTGACGCCTACCTTCAGGTTTTTCGGCAGGTTGCTGTACTGGAAGTACGGCTGAATGATCCATGGACCCTTGGTGTAGGTATAGATCACGGTGTGCATATAGCTGTTGTTCTGGATAGGGGTAGCCGCCGTTTGAAAGACAGTCTGTCCGAGGTTCCCCATCGGATCGTACACCAGGCTATGAGGCCCCTTGGTAAAGGTCAGCGAACCCGAGAGCCATGAGTAGCGGTTGGAATAATAACCGTCGTTCCAACTGATCGAGGCGGTCAGGTATTTGCCTATAGTTTGATTCACCTGGATTCCGCGATTGATGGCGTTTTCCTGATTCCAAACGATGCCGCGCTCGATGTTGAAGTTCTGGAAGGTGAACGTGGACTCGGCTCCCATCAGCGTGGGCAGTTCGCCGAGCAGGAATGTTGTGGTTTTTCCCACCGGTAACTTCAGGTAGGCAACTGGAACGGGCCCATAGAAGTTGCTCACGGTATTCTGGGCGTTGACGAACGGCACTGAAAGCGTCGGCATGGTGTACGCGCCGGCCTGGACGTACCACTGAAGCTTTCCGTCCGCTTTTTGGATGAATATCTGGCCATTGCTCAGAGTGGCTTGTTTGGTGTCGTCTCCTGGCACGGGGTTGTTCTGGAACTGCGAGAAACCGGTCACGATGCCGTTGACGGACAGCTTGCCGAATGGGCCGGCATCAAAGGTCGCCGGGGGCAGCCATTGCAGCGGACCAGTGAGAACGAAGGTGGAAAGCGTGGCTGGGGCAGTCGCAGGTGCCACCGGGGCCGGTGTTGCCGGAGTTTGTGTGGCTGCGGGAGCGGCAGCCGGTGCTGATGATGAGTCCGGTGTTTGCGCACCAGCCAGCAAGGCTGATGACATGGCTAATACGGCCATTGTTTGCAGTATGCGATTTGGCTTAAAAAACATCGGCACTATTCCTCCAGGAAAACGATTTTGGAATGACAAGCAATGAACTCGGCCGGAAATTCGGGATAAAGGCTTTGTATTGGCAGCTAGCAATTTGCGCACACGTAGCCTGTAAGCCCGCACGAGCTTTCTGGCCCTATGGATTCTTATCGAATGGTTCGCAATCGTACTGTGCTGCTTCCTGATACGATCCGGTCGCAGCGGATTAACACTAGTAATGCAAACGGGGCATAAAGAACATATGAGGATTGAAAAAAGAATTTTCTGGGCTCGTAAAGACTCTTCCGTCCACACCTAAGCCCAATCCTTGCACTGGAAGAATGCACACGTGTTAGAAGATCGAGCTGCACGAAAGTCCATGAAAATGAAATGAGTAACCTGTTAAAATTTTATTGCGCTTTTAATGTTTCCTTAGTTGGCCTATACAGAGCGTTTCCTGTTGAATCGGTTGTGACTTGCGGGATGGCATGGCGGAATGGATGGTAGTTCCGCTAAGGATTTTTCAGCCAGGGTAGCGGGCCCTTCCGCACGTTGGTCGCTTTCAGAAGGTAGGTACCAGTTGTCTGCAGGCTCATTTCCTGCTCGTTCAATCTTCGGTGCCAGAATTCCGCGCGGCTCGGGATTGCGTGTGCTTCTGTTTGCGCTGGAGTGCGCGCTGGGAATTGTAGCCGTGGTTCTGGTAGCGGCTCTCGCGCACTGGTTCGGGTGGCTGCTCCCGGTTGCCCTTCTGCTTTACTTGCTCATCGTGTTGCCCACCGCCCTGCTGTGCGGATTCTGGCAGGCGGTCATCGTATCGCTCTCCGCGATTGTGGTGCACGCCTATTTCACAGCACTGCATCCTGAACTTGAACTGGCTGAAGACCCCGCCAACTCAGTTACTCTGCTGGCCTTCGTTTTGGTGGCGCTTGTGGTCAGCCGCCTTTCCTCGAGCGTCACCGGGCACGCGCGGGATGCTGAGTCGTGGGGCGGCCAGATGCACGATCTCTATGAATTCACCCGCCGCACTTTGCAGATGAACCTCCATCTTGAGCCGGGGCCGCAGCTGGCTGAGCTGGTCCACGATATTTTCTCCCTGGAAGCGGTTGCTGTCTTCGATGCCGATCTGCACGACGTGTATCAAGCAGGCTTCTGGAGTGTGGACCCGCAGGAGATGGCGCAGAACGTCTACTACTTTGAAACCTCTGACGACGATCCCGAAACCGGTATCGGCCGCCGGGTTGTTCGTCTGGGATCAGTACCTGTGGGCAGCCTGGTGGTACGCGGCGAAACCAGCCCGCTCACCAACAACGCCATCGCCTCCCTGATTGCGATTACCTTTGACCGGTACCGCGCCTTTGCCAACGAAAGCCGCATTGAGACCGAACGCCGCACGGAGCAGTTGCGCGCCACGGTGCTCGATAGCCTGGCGCACGCATACAAGACCCCGCTCACCGCGATCCGAGCGGCCAGCACCGGCCTGGGTGAAATGGGCCGATTGTCGCCAAGCCAGTCCGAACTGGTCGCGCTCATCGACGAGCAGACTGGCGTACTCAACGAATTGACGACCCGGTTACTCACTACTGCTCGTCTGGATGCAGGTGAAATCGCGATCCATGCCACGCCGGTCGGAGTTGGGGCGCTGATCGAAGAGGTCTTGACGAGTCTCAAGGATCGCCTGGCAAGCATGAAGGTTGTCGTCGAACTCGAAGACGAGGACCTTGTTCTCTTCTGCGATCGCCAGTTGATGGTCATGCTCCTGACGCAGTACATTGACAACGCATGTAAATACTCCATTTTTGGCACCACTATTACGATCCGCGCCGAACATGCCAAGACTGAAGTCATCTTTTCCGTGCATAGTTTTGGCCCGGTAATTCCCATGTCCGACCGCGAACGCATCTTCGACCGCTACTATCGTTCCGCCACCCACGCAAACCGCGCCTCCGGCACAGGGATCGGCCTTTCCGTAGCCAAGCGAGTGGCGCTGATTCACAGCGGATATGTCTGGGTTACGAGCGATGAGCATGAGGGAACCACATTTTTTGCTGCAATTCCGGATGCAGCGCAAAAGGGGAGAAAGTGATAAGCCAGTCCGCAATTCGCATCCTTGTCGTCGACGACGAACCGGCCATCCGCAGAGCATTACGCCCCCCACTTATCGAACTCGGTTTTCAGGTGGCCGAAGCCTCCCGCGGCGAAGAGGCCCTGCAACTGCTGCGCGCCGGAACTTATGATGTGGTCCTGCTCGACGTGAATATGCCCGGCATCGGCGGCGTCGAGACACTCCGCCGAATCCGTGCCTTTGCTCCCAGGCTGCCGATCCTCATGCTCACTGTCCGCGACCAGGAGGAGGACAAGGTAGAGGCGCTCGAGTCGGGTGCGGACGATTACGTCACCAAGCCCTTCAGCACCCGGGAACTGGTCGCTCGCATTCGTGCGGCGGTCCGCCGTGTCCGCGCCCCAGCCCGCGCCGAGGACGCACCCATCGAGATTGGAGAAATCCGCCTTGAACCAGTGAAGCGCAGCGTAACCAAACGCGGACAAATCGTGCATCTTACACGCAAGGAGTTCGATATTCTCCACTGCCTCATGAGCAGGGCGGGCCGCGTGGTGACCTACGCAAAGCTGCTTACCGCGGTCTGGGGAGCCGACTGCCGCGAAGAGGTCGAGTACCTGCGCACCTTCGTCCGCCAATTGCGCAAGAAGATCGAAGACGATCCCTCGAATCCCATCTACCTGCTCACCGATGTGTACGTTGGATACCGCTTTGCCGATGCACAGATGCTGCAGGGAGAGTCAGCGGACTATTTGACCAGCGACAATCAGCCGGAACAGACGCCGGAGCCGGCGCAGTAGTGGAGAGGGTAAGCAAACGGATGTCTTGAAAAGAGTGTGGCATCGGCCGCAAAGGGGATGCTTACACATCCATCTGAGCACCTGAGAATTCCGCAAGCATTTTTACTCGTTGTAATGCAGCAAGCTGAACACGTCATACTCTTTGAAGCGGTCGCGTCCTTTCAGAAAGTCTAGCTCAACAGCGAAGGCAAGCCCGGCAATATTCCCGCCCAGTTGTTTTACCAGTTTCACGGTCGCCTCCATCGTGCCTCCGGTGGCAAGCAGATCGTCTACCAGCACCACGCTTTGGCCGGGCTGAATCGCGTCCATATGAATCTCCAGAGTGTCTGTGCCGTACTCGAGGTCATAGGTCACGCGCGCTACCGGAGCCGGCAGTTTGCGCGGCTTGCGCACAGGTACAAAGCCCGCGTTCAGCCGGTAGGCCAGTGCTGGTCCAAAGATGAATCCCCGCGCCTCAATGCCCAATACTAGATCGATCTTGCGCTCAAGATAGTGCGCCGCCAGCGCGTCGATAAGTTTCGCAAACCCGGTCTTGTCCTTCAAGAGAGTAGTGATGTCATAAAAGAGAATCCCAGGCTTGGGAAAATCTGGAACAGTCCGTACCAGCTTCTTCAGATCTCCAACGTCAATGGGCTTGATTGCTTCGGACATGAGTACATTCGCTCCTCTATTCGGCTTCGGAAAATATTGGAATCTGCGGGAAGGGAACAAGCGGGGATTCAATTCGTCTTCCGTAGAGATTATAGCCGGGCAGAGATCAGGGATCAGTGATGAGAGTGCATAAGCGGATACATATCTGCTTGCAGTTGGGTAACTTTACTACTGCGATGTGTAAAGAGCTGAAAGTTGGGAGGTGGTGACTGACCCCTGACCCCTGATGTCTGAATCCTGCTTTTTGTTACCAGGCTCCATCAATCCTGAACGAACTGAGCCCAGCAGCTTCACTATCGTCCAGGTAGTGCTCGATCAGGTTGTCCACACGGCTGCCGCGTGGCCCGCGGCGCAGGCTGGCGCGCAGCTCAGCCAGGTCTTCAGCACTGCCCGACGCTACTACTTCCACGTCGCCGTCCTCGGTGTTGCGTACCCAGCCGCGCAGGTCGAGCTCGCTGGCCTCGCGATGCACGAACCAGCGAAAGCCTACTCCCTGCACACGTCCACGAATCAGAAAATGAAGAACCATCATTAGCTGCCATGGCCAGTTTTGCAGATGCGCCGCCGCTCTGCAACAGGCAGTGGAATCTGAAGGCCTAATTCGCCCGTGACATTAGGGCAAGCCGATCCCACCGTCTGCGCGATACACTGGAATTCACAATGGTCTTCGTCCTCGACAACTACGACTCGTTCACCTACAACCTCGTCCAGTACCTGGGCGAACTTGGCGCGGAGGTCGTTGTCCGCCGCAACGACGAGTTGACGGTGGAAGAAGTTGAAGCGCTGCACCCCGACCGCATTTTGCTCTCGCCCGGCCCATGTACGCCCGGCGAGGCCGGCATCCTCGTTCCGCTCATAAGGCACATGGCCGGTTCGCCACGGCGAACGCCCATACTGGGCGTCTGTTTGGGCCACCAAGCCATCGGCGAGGCCTTTGGAGGCCAGGTCGTGCGTGCCCGCAGCCTTATGCACGGCAAGACAAGTCCGGTCGAGCACGATGGCAAGGGTATTTTTGCCGGCCTGCCTACCCCGCTTATTTGCACTCGCTACCACTCCCTCATCGTCGCCGAAGACACGCTCCCCGCTGAGCTTGCCGTTACGGCCAGCACGCCGGAATCGAATGGCGCGAGCGGGTCTGTGATTATGGGCCTGCGTCATCGCCATCTGCCCATTGAGGGCGTGCAGTTCCACCCCGAAAGCGTCCTCACCGAAGGTGGCCACCAGATGATCCGCAACTTTCTGGACATGTAGGCTTGATGCGAAACCCTGCGCGAGAGAGGACCAGCGTTCCGAGCCTGGCACGGTACATACGGCTCGCTCGGCTCGTGTCACAAGTGGCTGTTCTCGCGACTGCATCGTGGCTTTACGCACAAACTCCTCCGCAAGCTTCAGACGCGCAGGCACCACAGACAGTGCCGACAGCCCCGTCTGCACAGACAGCCGAAATTCCGGCCACAGAAGGCCATCCAATCGCCATCGTGCCCCTCGATAGCAAGATTCCAGGCTTCGCTGCCGAGGTCACCGGCGCTCTCCGGGTAAACAACGGAAGGGCTCTGATCGCTGCCAATGGGGCCATCACGGCGGGCAGCCAGTCTACGCAAGTCACCCTGCCGTATCGAGGCACACTGCTCATCTGTGCTTACACTATCGTCAAGCTTGCCGCCGACTCCAGCATCTCTGCTGGTCAGGTTCCCGGCCTGATGATGGCCATGGACCATGGCGCTGTGGAGATGAGCCTCGCCACCAGCCGCGACTCCGACATTCTCCTCACACCCGACTTCCGCATTCTTATCGCAGGCCCTGGAGCAGCCGAGCTTAAGGTTCGCCTTGGCCCTCACGGCGACACCTGTGTGGACAACGCCGGGGCCAACGCGCCCTATGTGCTGGTTTCGAGTGTGTTTGACGGAGGTGCCTACCGGGTACAGCCCGGCCAGCGCGTCATGTTCCAGCACGGCAGCCTCCACGAAGTCGTGGACCAGGAGAAGGAATCGTGCGGCTGCCCACCTGCCGAACCTAAAGGGAATGATTTTCCTGTGGCTCAGAGTGAAGGGCTTGCACCGATGCCTAAACCGGTTCCCACGTCTCCCAGCCAGAATCCTACATCAACACAGCCGGCGGTCGCACCACTGGTCTACAACAGTGCAGAGCACACGCCCCAACCTGTATCTTTGCCAGAACCAGCCTCAGCTCCGACTGCGAGCGGAAGTGCAAACGCCACCGCTCCGCAACCCACAGTGCAGAAAAAGCCCGGATTCTTCAAGCGAGTAGGCCGCTTGTTCCGCCGCATCTTCGGGGCGGAATAGCCGGTTGCGGGGTGCAGCATGCGCTGGTAATGAGCAGCTTAAAAGCTGGCTCTATATATCGCGAGCCCTCTCGATCGCCCTGATCACTGCCCGCGCCTTGTTAATCGATTCCTGATGTTCCAGCTCGGGCACTGAATCTGCGACGATCCCCGCGCCGGCCTGCACGTAGCCCTTGCCGCCCACTGATAGCATCGACCGGATGGCGATGCATGAGTCCAGATTGCCGGAGAAATCTGCGTAGAGAACGGCCCCGCCATAAGTGCCGCGTCGCGCCGGCTCCAGCTCCTCGAGGATCTCCATCGCCCGCACTTTGGGCGCGCCGCTCAGGGTCCCGGCAGGGAAGCAGGCTCGCAGAGCATCC
This sequence comes from Occallatibacter sp., assembly GCA_035945795.1. Taxonomy (GTDB): domain Bacteria; phylum Acidobacteriota; class Terriglobia; order Terriglobales; family Acidobacteriaceae; genus Telmatobacter. Next base: position 27,472 of record DASYZU010000004.1, on the reverse strand, counting down.
ACGGCAGTCAGTTCCGGTCTCAGCCGGCCTTCGATCGAACTCACAATGTGCATCACGTGCGAGTAGCGCTCGACAAACATCAGCTTATCCACCTTCACGCTGCCGAACTGGCTCACCCGGCCCACATCGTTGCGGCCCAGGTCGACGAGCATCACGTGCTCCGCTCGCTCCTTCTCGTCGTGCATCATCTCGTCTGCCAAGGCCTGATCTTCCTTCTCGGTGGCTCCGCGCGGCCGCGTTCCGGCGATGGGCCGGTACTCCACCCTGCCCTTGTGCACGCGCACCAGCAGTTCGGGTGACGACCCCGCTAGTTCGATCGGCGGCGCCGTCTCCGTGCGCACTTTTCCTTTTTTGGACGAGACTTTTGGCATATCAGGCGCTCCGCCCAGCGGTCCCTCCGGCGCAAAGCGCAGAAAGAACATGTACGGGCTCGGGTTCACTGTGCGCAGTGCACGGTACACTTGGAAGCTGTCCGTCTCGGGCTCCACATCGAACCGTTGCGACAGGACTGCCTGGAAGATATCTCCGGCGGCGATGTACTCCTTGGTGCGCGCCACGGCGGCCATATAGTTTTTTTTGCTGGTCCGGTACTTCACTTTGAGATGGGACTTTTTGCCGAGACTCCATCCCTTTTGCGGAGGCAATTTGGGCAGCGGCTGGGCCAGCCGCTTTTGCATCTTGTCCAGCCGTAGTATTGCCTTTTCATAGGCATCGGCAGGCTTGCCGCGCGTCACGTCCGCCGTAGCTACCAGCCAGATCTCCTTGCGCACGTGGTCGAAGGCCAGCACCTCGTCGAAAAACAGCAGGCAGGCATCGGGGATTCCAAGCTCGTCCTTGGCCAACTCGGGCAGCCGCTCGATCTGCCGGACCGCATCGTAGGCAAAAAAGCCCACGGCACCGGCTGTAAAGGGAGGCAGCCCCGGCAACCGCGCAGGTTTGTGGCCGCCAAGCGCCCGCCGCAGCACGGCAAATACGTCGTCCTCGGTCTGGACGACCTTCCGGCCCTCGGTAATCGTGACCTCGCGCCCGCGAGAAACAATGCGCTTGAACGGAGCCAGCCCGATAAAGGTGTAGCGGCCCACCTGCTCGCCGCCTTCCACTGACTCCAACAGAAAGCACTCCCGTTCCGGCCACGCAGCGCGCAGAAATGCCGAGACAGGCGTTTCCAGATCGGCGGTCAGAATACGGCAAACTGGCACCAGGGTGTGTTCTTTGGCGAGTGCCAGAAACTCATTGCGGCTGGGCTGGACGGAATGGTGAGAAGCTTTCACAGGCTCCAGTGTAACTGCACTGGAGCCTGTTTGGCAGCCTACGTCATGAAGGAGGCGGACACCGGTTGCACAGATGCAACCATGCAGCGCGTTCGCCGGTTTTCTCGTCAAGAGAAGGCGCAAACGCGAAGGGGTTATTGCAGCTCCCAGGAGCGATAGGCCTCGAGCCAATCCACCATTTGCCCGGGAGGCAGCGGTTGGCTGAACAGATAGCCCTGCGCATAATCACAACCCTTCAGGCGCAAGTACTCCAGTTGCTCCTGGGTCTCTACGCCTTCGGCGAGTACTTTCATGTTCAGTTCGTGGGCAATCAGGATGATCTTCTGCACCATAACGCGGTCGCCGTCGTTGACCAACATATTCTGAACGAATGTCTTGTTGATTTTCAGTTCAGTTGGAGCAATGTCGCGCAGTTGTTGAATCCCGATGTATCCGATTCCAAAATCGTTGATACATAGTTGGAAGTTCTTCATTCGCAGCCGGGTTAGTACCTCAAGAGTCGGAGCCAGCTTATTGATTCCATCGGTCTCCATAATCTCGACAATGACGTTCTCGGAGGGTACACCGTGCTTCTTCGCCAGGGACAAAATTGTATCTGGGAATCCGATATCGCAGAGGGAATCGATCGACAATTTCAGGGACAGACGAGGCGTTCCATAACCTTTGCCCGAGAGATGTCTCATTTCTGACAGTCCACGGTCCGTGATGAGCCGGTCAAATTCGTTGAAGATCCCAAGAGTCCTTATGCGGCCAATGAAGTTGTCAGGAAAAATCAAGCCCCGCTCGGGATGCATCCAAAGAGCAAAGGCTTCCAGCCCTACGAGGTTTCCTGTCGCACTGCTAATCTGCGGCTGATAGTGAAGTGCAATTTCGCTGCTCTCGATGGCGCTTCGAAGCGCCCGGTCGTCTATGTCGATTTCTGTGTTCTGCCCGGCAACGGTGAGGGCTTGATCCTGATTAGTTTGTCGCAATAGATTCTCCAGTTTAGTAAGTCGGATTTGCTTAAGATGGCCGGCGATTGAGGAGCCGTGACTGCTGGCTCTTCAGCGGATTCGATTGCCCATTGGCCACTCCCGCCCATAAAGGCGATGCTGGCCATGCAATGGTGTGCGCCGAGAAACCTGATCACCTCGGTGCCGCCCTTCTTCCGAAGCATTGGATCGAAGAGAATCAACGTCATTCCTGGAGAAAGAAGTTTTGACAGAGCCGACTCATCGTTCATCGTCACCCAGAGTATGTCCAATGCAGCTGCTATGGAGTAAAACAGGCTCTTCGACTTCGTTTAAGTCGTTAATCACCTGAATTTTGCCACCAGTTGTCATTGTTCCCCAGGCCGTCGCGACTGGTTGCCAGCTTTAATTCTGCGTTGTAACTACCGTCTATGCTATCAAAGTTGGGTGCAGTGTTTTTGATAGTGTTGTAACGAATGGGCAAGGTCAAGTTCGAGGAAATACCGACCATTCCGATTTAATCCCGATCTGGATTTCGAATCCGCAGACGGTTCTCAACAGTCTCTCCCAGCCCAGGACAGATAACTAAAGGAGCGGACCGGAGCGGGAAGAGGTACCGGGGCAGGTACCGGCGACCTTGACTCACCACAGGGTGTAGCCTAAACTCAACGGGGTTTGGGCCAGCGTGGAAAAGGCAGCCCAACGCCTGGCCGACAGTGGCTTGATCTGACGCCACAGATGAATTGGCGGCAGATCACTGCGACAAACCTCGCTCCGTCAATGACGAGAGGAGAAGTTCCTAAGGAATTCCTCAACTGGCGGCAGGGAATCGGAATTGGAGAAGGATATGTCAATTAATAATCCCGCACTTACTTTAGACCAGGAGATTAATCCCTGGGAGGCACAAAGCGCACGGTTCGATTTCGCGGCTCGCAAGCTCAATCTGGATGAAGGCTTGTGGAAGCTGCTCAGGACCCCCGCGCGCGAAATCATCGTTCACTTTCCAGTAGCCATGGATGACGGCCGCATCGAGATGTTCACCGGCTTCAGGGTGCAGCACAACATTGCCCGCGGGCCTGCCAAGGGCGGCATCCGCTACTCGCCAGACGTTACACTCGATGAAGTGCGCGCTCTGGCCAGTTGGATGACCTGGAAGTGCGCGGTGGTCAATATTCCTTTTGGCGGTGCCAAGGGCGGCGTCATCTGCGATCCCAAGACGATGAGCCAGGGCGAACTGGAACGCATGACTCGCCGTTATACATCCGAAATCATCGATTTCATTGGACCGGAAAAAGATGTACCTGCGCCCGACGTCAACACCAACGAGCAGACGATGGCCTGGATCATGGACACCTACTCCATGCACATGGGGCACACCGTTACCAGCGTGGTCACCGGCAAGCCCCTGAACATCGGCGGCTCGCGCGGCCGCATTGAGGCCACTGGGCGAGGCGTGCTGGTGGTTTGCGGCGAGAGCCTGCGCTATCTCAACATGCCAATCGAGGGCTGTCGCGTTATTATTCAAGGCTTCGGCAACGTGGGCTCCAATGCTGCTCGCCTCATGATGGAGCAGGGTTACAAGATCGTCGGTATCGCCGAGAAAGATGGCGGTTTATACAACTCGGCCGGCATCGATATTCACCAGCTTGTCGAATACAAGTACCGCAACGGCACGACACTTGGCTTCCGTGGCGCCGAGGCCACACCCAGCGAAGAGCTCCTGGTCTCCGAGTGCGAGATTCTCATTCCAGCCGCGACTGAGAACGTGATCACCAGCCGCAACGCCGGCCAGATCAAGGCCCGCATCGTCGTCGAGGGAGCCAACGGTCCCACAACCGCAGTGGCCGACGAGATCCTCGCTGAAAAGCGCATCTTTATTGTGCCCGACATCCTGGCCAATGCCGGTGGCGTCACAGCCAGTTATTTTGAATGGGTGCAGGACCGCCAGGGTTATTTTTGGAAGGAAGCTATTGTCAACGAGCAGCTGGAGACGATTCTCCGCGACAGCTTCGACGATGTGGTGCGCTATGCAGAAGCCCACAATGTAAACAACCGCATCGCCGCCTATATGCTCTCCATTGATCGCGTAGCGTTCACCATCAAGCAGCGCGGTATCTACGCATAGGTGCCTTGGCATAGCTTTCTGAACTGACAGGCAGATTGCGGCAATACCAAGAGCTGTACGGGCTTCGAGCCTGTACCGCGTTGGTCGTTTGGCCATATGCAACTATTTCCGACACATAAATGTCTCTTAGAACCTGTCCAGAAACTAGCGGGGGGAACCATGGAAGGAATATGCGGCGAGACATGCGGTCGATAGCTCAGGGTCATGTACCCGAGTTGGACTGCCCGGTAATCTGTACCAAGTTGAGCGTTAGTGTAGCGCGGCGGTGATGGGACCGGGGTTGCTTGAATCTGCCTGAAAGCACCATTTATAGTGCATCTTTTGTATTACGGTGGAGTTTTTTGAATTCAAGATTCGCAAATAAAAATCTGTAAAATGAACAATATACAAGGACATTCTAGGACTCAAGATTGTCAAGCGTTTGTCTTTCACATTATCTTGCATCCGTAACATAATACATGCTAGCTTGAAGTCAATCAGTGCATGCGAACAATGACTTGTGACGCACTGCAAGTACTCGGCCAGAGCACCCCCCCCACAAGGGTCCGGCAATCGCATCTGCCCTGACCGAAGTCCCACAAGAAATATGGGACCGACGGGGGCGAAGCCTGCGCTGATTTCGATACCAAAATCGCGACAAATTGAGATCCAACCCCGATTTTGTCTTCTCCTTCAACTTCAAAGCTCATGCCCCTGTTGTTAACCGGGATGACCTTTGTATCAGCGTCTGGAGTTTGAATCCATCATGACAGTGATGAAGCCCCGCTCACGCATGATCAGCGTCCGTCTCTCCGAAGAGGAGTACACGGCCCTCAGGCAACTTTGTTCACTGACCGGTGCACGCAGCGTTTCAGATCTCACTCGCGATGCTATGCGCACGGTTTTACGAGGTGTGGATCGAGAGGAACCACTTAGAAGCAATCTCGATGAATTTCGCGCAGGCATGAAGAGTCTGGAAAAGAAGGTAGAGCAGCTGGAGGCGAAGATCACAATGTTCAAAACCGAAGGCGCTTCCTGACCGAGATTGGCAAGGCTATGTATCTGGCTCGATCACCTGGATGCGCGGTGAAAGCCGAGATGCCAGAAGCAATATCTGAGAGTCGCTTATGACTCTGCGGCACATTGAAGATTAATGCAGGTTGAAATGAATTTCTCAAACGAAAAAGGATGAACAACGTCATGTTTGATAACCCTTGGATTTGTAGTTCTGGATCGCGATGGAACCGGGTTTGCGGTTTCTTGCTTACTGCCGGACTGGTGGTACTACTTTGCGGCATTTTCACTGCCCAAAGTTGTGAAGCCCAGACTACGGATCAAGCAGCGGATCAATCCTCTTATCAGCAGACGGATCGGACGCCAAGTCAACAGATGGGTCAGACGCCAAGTCAGCAGACGGGGCAGGCGACGAATCAACAGGCGGGTGAGACGCAGGATCAACAGACGATGTCCGCAGAGCAGATAATAAGTATTCTTGAGCAGGAGCCGGATATCCTGGAGAGTATTAAGAACCAGGTAGCGCAACTGACAGGAGCGGATCCAACCACAATCAGCGATGAAGCGCTCTATGAGCGTGTTCGCCAGGATGCGAGCCTTCGTATTTTGGCTACGAGAGAGCTGATCAGGCGCGGATACAGCGCCGATCTAACAGCGCTTAACTCGAATTTCTCAATTCCGGCTAATGTTCGTTCCGGAAAAGAGACTGTACCGCAGACGCCGAAGCCTTCCACCGCCCAAGGCCCCCCTTATGAAAACCCGGACGATCCCCAGGTTCAGCATCGGCTTAGTCCATATAAGAACATTCCTTCATTGTCTGATCTTTACTCACAGTTTCCATCTCCTGAGAAGAAACTACGGCGATTCGGCAGCGATGCATTTCTTACCGGTACGGGAAACGTGAACGAACTGCCGATGGATCTGCCTGCGGGTCCTGATTATGTTCTTGGGCCGGGGGATAGCCTGACGGTGAATATGTGGGGCGCCCAGGCGAACCGGTTGAGCGGCGTGATTGATCGCCAGGGCCAGATTGCGCTGCCTGAAGTGGGCACAATCATGATTGACGGAATGACGATCACCCAGGCGCAGAGTGCTATTCAAAAGGCTCTCGATACGCAGTTTCAGGGTGAGCATGTCGAAATTTCGCTGGGGCGGCTTCGCACAGTGCGTGTGTATGTGGTCGGTGACGTGCAGCGGCCCGGAGCCTATGACGTTAGCTCCCTGTCTACGTCGCTGAGCGCGTTGTACGCGGCTGGCGGCCCGACCACGCGCGGGTCGCTACGCATCCTGCGCCAGTACCGCGGCAAACAACTGGTCCGTCAGGTCGATCTTTATGATCTTCTGTTGCGAGGCGTGCGTTCGAACGACGACCGGTTGTTACCGGGCGATACGATCCTTGTGCCGCCGGTAGGGCCGCAAGTTTCGGTCGAAGGAATGGTGCACCGTCCCGCGATTTATGAACTGAATGGCGAGGAAGGATTGAACCAAGTTCTCGAACTTGCCGGGGGAGTGCTGGTTTCCGCGAGTTTAAAACAGATTAATGTAGAGCGAATTGAAGCCCACCAAAGCCGCAGCATGTTCAGTTTGCAGCTTCCTGAAAATCAGGACGAGGTGCAACAGAAACTTGCAGCTTTCAAAGTAAAGGACGGAGACGACGTTCTAATCACGCAGATTTTGCCTTATAACGCACAGGCAGTCTATCTGGAAGGCCATGTCTTTCATCCAGGAAAATACCCGTATCACGATGGAATGACGATTAATGATCTCTTGCATTCGTATCAAGACATATTGCCAGAACCGTCAGATCATGCTGAACTCATTCGCTTGCTGCCGCCGGACTTCCGGCCAGAGACCATCAACCTGAACTTACCCGACGTACTTATTGGCAACAATTCAATTCCACTTCAGCCATTTGATCTAATTCGTGTTTACAGCAGATACGAGATCGATTCTCCCAGTGTTTCAATTGAAGGGGAAGTTCTTCGCCCTGGAAAATATCCGATGTCTCAGGGGATGACTGTGGCTGGACTGGTGAGAATGGCGGGAGGATTCAGGCTGAGCGCCTATCGGGATGAAGCCGGTCTTACCAGCTATGTTGTTCAGAACGGCCAGAACGTGCTGGTCGGCCATAGCGCTGTCGACATGCAAAAAGCACTCGCTGGCGACAAGAGTGCAGATGCCCTGCTGAAGCCCGGCGATGTGGTCAGCATTCGGCGGCTGGCTGGCTGGGAGGACATCGGTTCGTCAGTAACTATAACCGGTGAGGTCGAACATGGCGGCAGTTATGGGATCAGTGAGGGAGAGCGGCTTAGTTCCGTGCTGAAGAGGGCAGGAGGCTTTCGAACGAACGCCTATCCGTACGCCGCGATCATGGAACGGGTGCAGGTTCGTAAATTGAACGAGCAAGCCCGTGAGCAGGTGATCCGTCAGCTCGAAGAAACCCCGGTCGTGGTTAATCCGGGACCAGCGACAAGCAATCAAACAGCAGAGGAGCTTCAGAAGTCACTCGAAGCACAGCGCCAGCAAGTACTTACAAACCTTCGAAGCCATCCTGTAGGTGGCCGGTTGGTAATCAGCATCACCGCAGATATCAGCAAGTGGGAGAATACACCTGCAGATATTACATTGCGCGCGGGTGACACTCTGTTCATACCCAAGCGGCCGGATTTTGTAATGGCTAGCGGCCAGGTGTACAACCCAGTCGCAATAACTTACGTCCCCGGGAAGACGCTCGGCTGGTATTTCCATAAGGCGGGCGGAATAACACAAAACGGCAATAAGAATCAAATGTATGTGCTCCGCGCAGATGGCTCGGTACTGCCAAAACAAGGCAGAGGGTTTGCGAGCGGTGACTTTATGGACATGCATATGCGACCAGGCGATACTATCTTCGTTCCCGAAAGGGCCATCGGCGCCTCGATGGTTTGGCAGAACATTATAGGGACGGCGCAGGTCCTTTCAGCGATTATGCTGCCCCTGGCAATTTCCGGAGTCATCTAATGTTGAGATCACTAAGCAGGCAGCGTTTAAGACCGCTGCACATCCAAATTCTATTTCGGAATTTGGGTCTCGAAACATATGCACGGTTTTCCGGAATCTTATTCCGGACGTACGGATCTAGTTAGACGATCTTCCCAGTTTTACCGGGTGACAGTAAACATTCGGTAGTTCCAGTAATCTGGATACCCTCATCTTCGTGGCGTCCTGTTTCGGGTGGGTGTTCTAGAAGTAAACCTCCCCCAATGTCGATTTGTTATACCGGTATCCGTAAGAACTAAGCGGTAATCTCCCTCCGCTACAGCTATCAATTACAGATTGGTCCTTTTCAACTCACCGTCGAATTAACACCTGCACTGGAGATGAGACATTGATTCCAACCGACGAACAACTTCAAGCTGCAGCTAACAATGATTCGGATTTGATCCAGATTCCGGTTGCTGATCTGGTGATTACGCTTTGGCAGCGCCGTCGATGGTTGGTCAAGGTGATTGGCAGATGGACGTTAATCTCACTAGGCTTGACATTATTAGCATTCTTCATACCGAATGAGTACTCATCCGTTGCAAAACTAATGCCGCCGGAAGCAAATACATTTTCTAGTGTATCCATGCTAGATTTTCTATCAGGACCCAACCTGCGGGGTTTAGGAGCAGGTGGAGGGCTATTTAGCGAAAAAACACCCGGCGCAACGTCGATCGGTGTTCTAGGCAGCCGCTCAGTTCAGGACGATATTATCAAACGCTTTGACCTGCGGCGCATTTATCATTGCAAGCTGAATGAGGACGCCCGAAAAGCACTTGCTGGAAACACTACGTTCGACGAGGACAAAAAGACCGGGATTATCAGTATTACGGTGATGGACAAAGATCGATACCTAGCGCGCGACATTGCTCAGGCCTACATCGACGAACTCAATAAGCTTGTTGCCAGTTTGAGCACGTCCTCGGCCCACCGCGAGCGGATATTCCTGGAGGAAAGACTAAAATCTGTTAAGGCCGATCTCGATGCGAGTTCCCACGCATTGAGTCAATTTTCCAGTAAAAATGCCACCTTCGATCCTGCAAAACAAGGTGAGGCGACCGTAGAGGCTGCAACCAAACTGCAGGGCGAACTGATTACTGCCGAGAGTGAGGTGTCCGCATTAAAGGCCATGTATACCGATGACAACGTGCGGGTACGCGAAGTTCGTGCGCGCATTGAGGAACTACAAAGCCAATTGCACAAGATAGGCGGCAAGGGAGCGAAGGCAGATGGCGCTGATCTTAAGAGTGACGAAATGTTCCCGTCCGTCCGCCAGATACCCCTATTGGGATACACCTACTACGATATCTATAGGCAAGTAACTATGAACGAGAGTATCTATGAGACTCTTACAAAACAATACGAGATTGCCAAAGTTGAGGAAGCGAAGGAAATTCCACTTATTAAGGTCCTGGATCCGCCTTCGGTTCCAGAGAAGAAGTCCGGCCCGCACCGGAGCTATATCCTCATTTTCGGTTTCCTGCTATCAACATTCGTAAGTTTCACATGGGTCATTGTCTCAACGCTCTGGGAACGTGCCGACGATTCATCTGCTATAAAGCAAAACGGAATGGCGATCTTCCATGCGGTCCGGGGCGAACCAAAGACCGCGAGCCACTCACAGTCGCCGGACTCGGCCGGTTCGTCGAGTCCAGGAGCTGAAGGACCGGGTTAATTGAATTGCGAACACTATCTGCACATCCAGATGTTTATTGGAACCTGGAAGAATGCTGGGAAGACCAATCTAGATCACGATAGGTCAGTCGCTCCGGCGTGTGCTCAAGCTTTGCCAATTTCAGATACCAAAATTCTCACCTGTCAATAAGTTAGATAGATCCAGCTAACTCATCTTCTAATTATAAGAATACGTCGAGGTGTGCTCCTTGAGAGGGGCGCGCAACAGGAAAAAGGGCCGCATTTGACCACTATCCAGAATCCACCCCCCGTTTACATGGCTGGTCAGAATGATCGGAGACCGGTCGTGCGGCCAGAGTATCCACTTGTCAAGGCATTCCGGACACCTAGCGCCGCCATCGGACAAGTATTATCGAGAATTCGGAGCTCTCAGTTCAACAGAAACATGGGGGCGGGCTCGATTATGGCCCTAATTGGCACATGCCTCAGCATCATATCCTATCCAATCTATCTTCACTATCTCGGGTACCATCGCTATGGCCTTTGGCTTGTCTTGAGCGTCGTCGTTTCAGTCGCACAGTTGGGGAACCTTGGGATACCGTGGGCACTCATGAAGTTGGTGGCAGAGGATCATGGCCATGGGGACTGGGAAGGTGTCAAGACCTATATCAATATTGGTTGTGGCATCATTCTCGGAGTCGGCCTCATCTTTCTCATTGCAGTGATCCTGCTGCGATCGTATGTTCTCTACTTATTCAATCTCCGTGGGGCTGATGCAGCGATGGTGCACTCAATGCTACCCTATGTGGCCATGCTATCGGTATTAGTGCTACTGTTTTCGACATTCAATGCCGCCCTTGGCGGACTCGGACGCATGGACCTGACAAGTTACAACGAGACACTTGTACAAATCTTCATTATCCTCTTTTGCGGTCTATTGCTTCATTTAGGTCTTGATCTTCGCGCTATGGTTTTGGGCACACTATCTGGCTATGTCGTGGCACAAGTAATTTCCTTCATGCAAGTGCAAAGGATTATGCCCATTCCTCTAATTGCACGCACACAGATCAGCTCCCACAAGACACGACAGCTCCTCGGAACCGGAGGATGGATTCTGGGTGGCGGCGTTTGCACTATGATGCTTCTCCCGTTCACGCGGCTGATGCTCTCTCGTTACGCGGGACTCGAAGCTGTCGCAGTGAATGATATGTGCCTGTCAGGGAGCATGAGAGTGAGGAACATATTCGACTCTGCTTTCAGGCCGATGATGCCCGAGGTTAGCAGCCTACGCGTGAAGAGGAAAGTAGACTTACATGACCGTGTCAGGTCGATTGACCGCAAGGCCTTTCTAGTGATCTTTGCTTTCGCGTTGCCGACCTTTATAGGGCTGATGATTGTGATGAACCCCCTGCTTCATATATGGCTCCATCGGAGCTTTAACCCCCTGCTGCCGGACACTTTCAGAATCGCTCTTGCGGGTACGTTTGCAAGTCTGTTAGGGTCATCCGCCTACTACATGCTGATAGGGCTGGGAAGAGCGCGCGATGCAGCCTATTCGACCGCTATTCAGTTTGCCGTGAATGCCGCAGTGTTATTGGCGATAGCCTATGGCGCCGGGCATATCACAGTGGGTGAATCGGCGATGGCATTTGGAGTGGCAGCAGCCATCACCACACTGTATGTTCGAATACGTATCTACTTACTTGTTCGTTCAAAAGATACACTTCCTGAGCCTCTTGCACTGAGGGGAAATGATGTCAGCTCCTAGATGTCTGCTAAGGTTCCTCATGCAAGTCATCGTCGGCTCGTATGCAAATACGATCTCGATATGTCGTCAACTTAACACTCTATAGTGAGGCACTGACATAGGATGAAAGGCGTAATTCAATATCTCGCAAATGCATTGGGATACGAGGTGCATAAGCTATCGTTTTCTGCGCCTCGCCGCAGACTAGCGGTGATGCAACGGCTCGGAATCAACTTTGTGCTGGATGTCGGGGCGAATGGCGGCTACTACGCGTCCAGCCTGCGACGCGGCGGATACAAAGGCAGGATCTGGTCTTACGAGCCGCAGCATGAGGCTTTTGCCAGCCTTGATAAATCGGCTGCTTCCGACCCTCTGTGGAAAGCGATCAACAGTGGATGTGGGGCTAAGGCAAGCAATGCCAAGATCAATGTGGCGAAGAATAGCCATTCCAGTTCATTGCTTCCCATGCTCGGAGTGCATTCGGCGAATGCGCCAGAATCGATGTACGTATCGCAGGAAGCAATCTCCCTATGCTCTCTGGATGACAGCGTAATCCCATCCTTAAAGCTTGAAGATAAGGTGTGGCTGAAGATCGACACTCAAGGTTACGAAGGTGAGGTGCTTAAGGGCGCCACGAGCTTGATGCCCCATGTGAGCGCTCTGGAGTGTGAGTTGTCGCTGGTGCCCTTATATGAAGGGCAGTTACTGATCGACGAGATGATCACTCTGATTTATCAGATGGGCTTTCGAATGATTGGTTTATCACCCGTGTTTTCTGAGCCGGAGACAGGCTTCGCACTGCAAATTGACGGAACTTTTCTAAGAATGTAATGCTGTCTATCGGTACCCTCATGCATGGAGTTCCCCAATACACGGTCGGCTATGATCCACAGAGCCGCATCGCTTCAAATTCAGTTGAGCCGGGGGAGCATGGGGTGAAATTTACTGCAGGGGCAGAGGCCTTGTCAGCAGTTTGCAGACCGGGAAGAGCGGGCAGCTATGCAGAGGGAGAAGCCACTGCTTCGGTATCTTAGGAGCACGAACTGCCCCGGAGTCTCCAGATATTCACTGCTGGCCATTGACCATGCAATGGAGCAGGCGGGAATTGGATCGCTATCGAACCGGCAGAGCAAGGCGATTGTTGTAGTTGCGAAAGCATTATCCAAGCTCCGTCTCGTCAGGAATGTATATCGTTCTTCTACCGGCCCGGTATTTGTGAGTTTTATGGGCTATTCGGAGAGCAGAATAGTCCCTATTTCGTGCTGGAACGAGATTATCCCTTACTGCTTTGATTGTTGGCCCGATCTCTATGAACGCTGGATGTCGTTCTTCAAACGGCACCGAGTCCGCATCGCATTGTTCTCGGCGCGCCAGTCTGCGCGTCATTTTGCCGGCGTACTTCCCAATATGAGGTCCGTATGGGTGCCGGAGGCTTGCGACCCACTCGAGTACTGTTCATCAAAGTCTTGGTTGGAAAGAAACATAGACGTGCTTGAGCTGGGCAGGAGATATGACTACTTCCACAGCAGAATTAGGGAGCCGCTAGCCGAGGCAAATAGAGTGCATCTTTTTGAGCAAGTCAAGGGAAAAATCATCTTTCCAGACAGAGACGGCCTCGTCGATGGCTATGCGCGCAGCAAGATATCGATATGCTTCCCATGTTCCCAAACCCATCCGGAACGGTCGGGATCAATCGAAACTGTAACCCTCAGGTACTTTGAGTCGATGGCATCGAAGTGCATCATTTTAGGACGTGCCCCTCAAGAACTGATTGACCTGTTTGGCTACAACCCAGTCATCGAGGTGCGGGATGGACATGAGTTTGAACAGATCGAATCCTTGCTGAATAGTCCGGACTCATGTCACGACCTGGTTGAATTGAATTATCGCCGGCTCATGGAAGTAGGAACCGTGAAAAGCCGCGTTGAGCAAATTCTTGATATTCTTCGCAAGCATACAGGTCTCAGTTGAGGAGCTTGCGTGATGGCTTGAATATCGCTATCGGGACGAATAGTTATTTCTTCAACGATGAAAACTACGCTCTGCCACCGTGACAGTCCTCCTGGTTCAAAGGGGAAGAATCTGCTTTGGAAAACGTATTTGAAGGGAACTTTCAATGCAAATCGATGCAGGATCTAAGTCCGGGGGAAAACGGTTCAAGGGGATCGTCGCAGAAGGCAGTCCAGATCAGCCGCTTGTCACTGTTGTCACAGCGATCTTTAACGGAGAACCTTATGTGGCCGGATGCCTGGAGAGTGTATTGCGCCAGGACTACCCAAACATCGAGCACATAGTGTTGGACGGTGATTCAAGCGACGGAACGATTGAGGTGCTACGGCGATACGACGATCGGATTGCGCTTTGGAAGAGTGAGCCGGACGCAGGAATCTACGATGCATGGAACAAAGGGCTGGCTGAGGCGCGCGGCGAGTGGATATGTTTTCTAGGGGTGGACGACGAGTTTCTGCCAAGTGCTATTAGCTCATATATGGCGCTTGCCGGCAAGAACCCGCATGCGGAGTATCTAAGCTCGAAGGTCAATTGGGTACATCCATCCGGCTACCAGAAGGTTATAGGTCTTCCCTGGAAGTGGAGTGATTTCTCAAAGTGGATGTGTACAGCCCATGTGGGGAGCATGCACCGCCGCAATTTGTATAACCGGCTCGGTACTTACGACACCTCGTATCGCATTGTCGGAGACTATGAACTGCTCTTGCGGGCGCGAAACCAACTCAGCACCGCATATATGCCTGTTATCACCGTAACGACGAGGGCTGGTGGGTTAAGCGATCAGCGCGATGCATTTTTTGAGCAGGCACGTGCGAAAGCGACCGCTGGCGGGCGGAACAGGTTGCTCGTCACCTTAGAACTGTATGGAAAGATCGCCAAATACACGCTACGTCCTCTTCGCTACGCATTGGCACGGCGTACTGCAGGCAATTGATGCAGATTGGGAAGCGGTAGTCGCTGACAAGGCTACAGCGGAGTTTAAAGCCGGTGGGCTCCGAGAAAGTGGGAAAGCTGGGCTCAGCATACCCAACCGACATATGGGAACAGTAATTGAAGTTCATCGCAGCCGAAGCTCGGCCGACTCTACAAGTGTGGGATCGAACCCGTATCACGATGCATTGGAGCCGAGGTGGAACATGAACTACAAGGCGATGGATATGGCCCTCTATCGCACGCTTGGAAAGCTCAATGAACCGTAATAATCCAACAAATTCAGCGGGAACGAATAATTTGACTATGAGCTCACGCGGGATAGAACATGGAACCGTTCACACTGCTCCGGCTGCTCTCTACATCCATAAATTATTACCCATGGCCGTTCTGTATTTCTTTCTGAACAGCGCGGGCCTGCCTATTGGGCTGTTCTATACCACAATGTTGTCACCCTTTTTCTACCTCTGGCTATATCTGGAAGGAAAGCGCTTGCTCTCGCTGAAGTTCTTGGTGTGTCTTTCGCCGTTCATCATAATGCAGCTTTTTCATGGACTTGACTCTCACATTTACTATGCGAGGAGCATCCTCCTGCTTTGGACTGTCTATGTAACGGTGTATGCCCTTTGTTGGGCTCTTTTGAAATGTAGGAACATAGAGCGCCTTTTCGAAGAATTGATAGTTCTGAACTTTTGCGCCGCGATGGTCGCTCTTGTCATTCTGTTCACGCCTGCCAGGGAAATCTTGTGGAGTACAGATTTTTCTAGCTTAGGGGGTGATGGAGGCTGGGCCCCACGGCTCAAGCTTCTGACGTCAGAGCCATCTGTGTATGGGCAGCTCATGGCGCCACTGCTTATATTTACGGTCTTGCGCCTGCTCCAAAGTCCAAATCGGCGAAATTTCCTCTATGTCGTAATTATTGTCACTCCGTTGCTGCTTTCCCAATCCTTTGGTGCAATCAGCATCTGCTCGGCAGGGCTCGGCGTGGCGGTGCTTTTCAAGTCCCGCCATATGCTTAGACGGTGGAATTCCTTATTGATCCTGGGACTTGCCGCGATTCTATTAGCGGGACTTTTCACGGTGCCGAGCCCAATCTCGCGTCGAGTTTTTCAGGTTGCCGCGGGTAATGATTCTTCAACACGAGTTCGGACAGTTGGCTCATTTGTCGAAGCATATGCGATTGCTCAGTCACGGAGCCTTTGGTGGGGGGCAGGGCCAGGGCAGGCGAAGCTGTTTGATGTACCCAGTGTACTGAGACCTCTAGGTTTTAGAACTGCGGTAATACCAAACTCGATCGCCGACACTCTAGCCACCTTTGGAATCATCGGAGTCCTCGTCAAATTCATGATGGCGGTTTATCTCTTCTTTCGCGCTCGCGTATACACGAGCACATTCAGGTTGGCGATGTTTGTCGTTCCATTTCTATATCAATTCACTGGCAGCAATTTAGCGAACATTCAAGAGTATCTGATGTGGTGCTTCGCCTTTGCGCCGTTCTTTTCCGCACTGGATTTGCGAAATAGCGTTCCCAGGGATGTCCGGTTAACAGGCTCTAGGTCTCTGTCCGTAACGGGATGTACCTAGCCATCCAGGACTAATAGATACAAATCAGCGATCACAAAAGAGGTTGTTATGCGTGTACTTATGCAAAGTAGGGTAACTCTCTTCTCCGTTCGGGGTGGCGATACTACCCAAGTACTCAAAACTGCCGAAGCCCTTCGCGCACTCGGTGTCGTGTGTGAGATATCAACGGAGTTGCAGCCCGACCTCTCAAACTGGGATCTAGTTCACCTATTCAACCTCACCCGGCCACAGGACGTTTACTTACAAGCGCGTAATGTCGTTCGACAACACAAACCTATAGCCTTATCCACGATCTACTTGGCTGGATCCGACTATGACCGCTCATCGCGGAGCGGCATTGTTGGATTGGTGTCTCGCGGACTTCCTCCAAATGTGTTTGAATATGCAAAGGTGCTGGCTCGGGCAATTGTAAACGGAGAGTGGCACGATGGTACGTGGGCAATTCTCAAGCATGGATTTCGCAACCTGCAAGATGAAATAATTCGGATGAGTTCTGTATTGCTACCGAATTCACACTCGGAGATGCAAAGAGTAATAAGGGACTTTCCCGTTGCATCCAAGAGTAAATTTGTGGTTGTGCCCAACTCCGTGGATGACTCGACTTTTCATTCGCAGGGGGATGGTATACCACCCGAGTTCGAACGGTTCCGGGGTGCGGTTCTGTGCGTTGCCGGGATCGGGCACCGTAAGAACCAGTTACGGCTGGTTAAGGCGTTAAAAGGCGTCGACATGCCGCTTGTTCTTGTGGGGCAGCCAACTCCAAACGCGCAGCGATACTTCAGAAAGATTAAGCGCGAGGCTGGCGCGAATGTACATTTTGTGGGCCAAGTTAATCATGAGGAAGTGCGGCACTACTACCGTGTGGCAAAGGTCCACGTGCTGGCGAGTTGGATGGAGACGACGGGGCTATCTTCATTGGAAGCAGGACTTGCGGGCTGTAACCTCGTGATCACGGACAGGGGCGATACGAGGGAATATTTCGGCGACATGGCGTTTTATTGTGACCCTGGCTCGGAGATATCGATTCGAGATGCAGTGTTAAAGGCGTACGCTGCCCCGGTTTGTACTGAACTTCAAGATCGAATTCGGAGCAAATTCAATTGGACCAAGACAGCAGAGGCGACACTGGATGCGTATCGCCAGATACTATTCACTGAACGCTCGGTGCGGGAGCACTGACGGGGAGCCGATTAGATGGATGAGGTTCTCTCAACAACATCTGAGTTACGTGCTGCCTCCGCCATGCATTGGCTCGAATGAAAAGGTTACGGTGCCCAAGGCGGTGCTCAAGCGTGGACGTACCCGTTTCGCTTTTGTCATCTTCGTTCCCTTTTCACTATCAATGCGGCGCGCTTTCGGATACGTTTTGCAGTTACATAGAATAAGGCTGATAGAATGCACGTTTTGATTCTAGGTACTCGTGGCGTGCCGGCAAAGCACGGAGGCTTTGAGACGTTTGCTCATGATCTATCGCTCTACCTCACCGCGCGAAATCACAAAGTTACCGTCTACTGTCAGACAGGATCAAGAAACGAAACAGGTGAGGACGTGTGGATGGGAGTGCGTCGAATCCTAATCCCGGCAGGAACGAACCCTGTCGAAACCATGTTGTTTGATTGGATTGCAACGTGGCATTCCTCCTTTGAAGATGGTGTCATACTTACTTTAGGCTACAACACTGCACTCTTTAATTTGTTGTACCGGCTAAAACATATCCCGAATGCTATAAACATGGACGGTATCGAGTGGAAAAGACAGAAGTGGTCGCTTGCTCAGCGGGGTTGGCTACGGTTCAATGAATGGCTAGGAACTATTGCCGCTAACCGCTTGATTGCAGATCATCCGGAGATTGCTAATCACCTAAGCGGCCTGGCCGCGTTAGACAAAATATCCATGATTCCATATGGGGCTGATTCTATAGTCTCTGCTCCAGTTGAGCCACTGGAGCAATCTGGACTAAGCCCGAAGAGTTACCATCTCGTTATTGCTCGTCCCGAACCCGAAAACTCTATTCTCGAAATCGTGCGCGCATATTCTATGCAATACAGAGGCGTGCCACTGGTCGTGTTAGGTCACTACTCGCCTGAAACTAATGAATACCATTCCAGAGTGTTAGATGCGGCAGGTCCAGAGGTCAGGTTTCTCGGTGCTATACACGATCGCGAAATCGTGACGGCTTTGCGTTTTCACGCCAGGACTTACTTACATGGGCATACAGTAGGGGGCACAAATCCATCTTTGGTTGAATCTCTGGCTGCAGGCAACGCGGTGATTGCACAAGATAATGTATATAATCGATGGGTTGCGGGGGAGAGTGCGAGGTATTTTCAAGGAATTGAGGACCTTGACGTGATTCTTGGGGAGCTAGAACAGGATCCAAATGGACTGGCTGCAATGGAGGAGGGAAGTCGGAGACGTCACCAAGAAGCATTTACTCAAGACAAGGTTCTTAGGGCCTATGAGCACGCTCTCCTAGAACTTGCGCAGGTGAAGTGCACCCAATGCACGATTTGACTTTTCCCAGAGTCAAGATGGGTGCATAGCGGCGCCCACAAGAATCACAGCAGTAAACTTTCGCTTGCATGATCTGATTTTTGCCTTAGAACAGAGTAGGTGGTGGTGTAATACGCCATCGCAGGCAAGCCGTTTCATGGCCTCCCCGAAAGTGAAAACGATCTACTTCTCAGAGTGTCCCCGTGTGGAGACGCTTTAACTTGCAACCTTCAAGAAGCGCGGTATGACGCGATTCATTGTCCTATTCGCGCCAATGTCTTTCATTGAAACGGAGGATCTAACCACAAATGAGAAAAGCCTTGATCACAGGCTGTACCGGCCAGGACGGCTCTTACCTGACGGAATTCCTTCTCGGGAAAGGTTACGAGGTGCATGGCCTCAAGCGCCGCGCATCGAGCTTCAATACCGATCGCGTCGATCACATTTTTCGAGATCTCCACGAGACCGACAACAGGTTCTTTCTGCATTATGCCGATCTCACCGATGGCAGCTCACTTTCCGCACTACTGCACGATCTTGAACCAGACGAAATCTATAATCTGGGGGCGCAGAGCCATGTGAAGGTGAGTTTCGATGTTCCTGAATTCACCGCAGATGTAGTGGCCCTTGGAACCCTGCGCTTGCTTGAGGCCATGCGACTAACTGGCGTCAAGTGCCGCTTCTATCAAGCGTCGTCGAGTGAGATGTTCGGAAGCGCGCCACCCCCTCAAAGCGAGGAGACAGTTTTTCATCCGCGCAGCCCTTACGCCTGCGCCAAAGTATTTGGACACAACATTACTGTGAATTATCGAGAGAGTTATGGGATTCATGCATCGAATGGCATCCTCTTCAATCATGAATCCCCGCGACGCGGCGAGACCTTTGTTACCCGCAAGATTACCCGCGCAGTGGCACGCATCAAGCATGGCGTTCAGCAGAAGCTCTTTCTGGGCAACCTGGACGCACGTCGCGATTGGGGGTACGCCCCCGATTACGTTCGCGCCATGTGGCTGATGCTTCAACAGGACACGCCGGACGATTACGTGATTGGTACCGCCGAGTCCCATAGTGTACGCGAGTTTGTGGAGCTTGCCTTCGCATCTGCAGACATGGATTGGTGTGAGCACGTAGAGATTGACCCCCGGTACTTTCGACCGGCCGAGGTAGACTTTCTTCTTGCAGATACCTCGAAGGCGCGGAAAGCTCTGGGCTGGGAACCTGCTGTGACCTTCACTGAGTTGGTGCACATCATGGTTGAGGCCGATATGCTGGATCTTGAGGCTCGCTTGAAGGGCGGCACCGAGGCTATTCGACTCGCGGCTGCTGCCGAAGGCAGGCACGCATGATCGATTTAGCAAACAAGAGGATTGTAGTTACTGGAGGAGCAGGATTTCTCGGAAGACACTTGATAAGGCGACTCGAGAGAGCAGGTTGTCACAACGTCATCGTTCCGATACACAAAGAGTACGATTTTACGCGCATAGACGCGATTGAGCGCCTCTTCGCGGACCACAAGCCAGAAGTACTGGTTCATATGGCAGCGGCCGTTGGCGGCATCGGGGCGAATCGGGAAAACCCTGGCCGATTCTTCTACGAAAACGCGATCATGGGTATTCAACTCATCGAGGCCGCGCGACGCTACGAAGTAGAAAAGACGGTAGTATTAGGCACGATTTGCGCCTATCCGAAATTCACTCCAGTTCCTTTTCGTGAGGAGGCACTTTGGGATGGGTATCCGGAGGAGACAAACGCTCCGTATGGCTTGGCCAAAAAGATGATGCTGGTGCAGTGTCAGGCCAATCGAGAACAGTACGGAATGAATGCGATCTTTCTCCTGCCTGTGAATCTTTATGGACCGGGCGACAACTTCGATTTGGAATCGTCGCACGTGATTCCCGCGCTGATCCGCAAATGTGTTGAGGCGGTGAAGGCGGGGAGTAAGGAGATTGTTCTTTGGGGTGACGGATCGCCGACGCGCGAGTTCCTTTACGTGGAAGACGCAGTCGAAGGCATTTTTCTCGCGACGACACAATACGACAAGTCCGAGCCGGTAAACCTGGGCAGCGGCATGGAAGTTTCCATTCGCAATTTGGCCGCGACCATTGCGGAGATGACCGGCTTCACGGGGGAGATCGTGTGGGATACGAGCAAACCGAACGGTCAGCCGCGACGGTGTCTGGACGTGACCCGTGCAGAGCAGGAGTTCAAGTTCCGGGCCGTAACACCGTTTGATGCCGGCCTGCGGAAGACGATCGACTGGTATCTCGGGGTTACCAAGTCTCAGGAATCACAGTCCAGGGAACTACTTTGAAATTCTGGGATGTTGTAATTATCACGGCTTCTTCCGAGCGACAGGCGGAGCTGTATCGCGATGAGGTTCAGCGCCGCAGCTTGTCAGGAATGCTGCCGAACGAGACTCAGTTTCTAGTGGTCCCCGATCCGGCCGACCGAAGGGTGGGCAGCGGTGGGGCTACGATCAATGCGCTTGGTGTGTTGGGCAAAGACTTGGAGTGGTGGAATCGTCATCGGGCTCTTCTGGTCCACTCGGGTGGTGATTCGCGCCGTCTGCCGCAATACTCGCCGGGTGGCAAGCTGTTTGGCCTGTTGCCTTCCCGCATACGGCAGCGAGGGACGACGACGGTTTTCGACGAGACCATGACCCTGTCAGCAGCGTGGGCAGAACGAATTCCCAATGGGCTGCTGGTGGCTTCGGGTGATGTGGTGTTGAGGTTCGATGCGAACCGCGTTGTGTGGGATCGGCCAGGTGTGACGGGCGTAGCAATGCGGTTGGGAGTGGAGACGGGCAGCCATCATGGCGTTTATGTCGTTGGAGAGGGAGAAGAGGTTTACACATTCCTGCAGAAGCCCTCGCCGGCTGAAATACGGTCCGCCGGCGGACTGCTGGAGGATGGCCGGGTTGCTGTAGATATTGGTTTATTGCGCTTTGATGCAGATCTGACGGCAGCGTTCACCGAGTTGGCTGCGTTCAAGACGTTGCCCGCCGTCGATCTCTACGATCAAATTACGCGTGGGCTGACAGGCCAGTGGAAGCCGGAGAGTCACGCGAGACTATTCTGGCGGGAACTGGATAGAATCCTGCGTTCTCCCGAACGACAAGTGGAATTTCATTGTGCAGTGGTCGAGGGCGAGTTCATTCATGCTGGAACCACTCGCTCGTTCCGATCACTTGCGGCCGGGTCGGGAGGAGTTCTCGACAGCGTGATGGGCGGCGTATGTAAGATCGGGCATGAAGCGGTAATCCTGGAATGCGACCTAAGCGGCTCGGTTTACGCCAGCCGCGGCGCTATCCTGCATGGACTTACCGGACTAAGCGGCTCTGTAGAAGTTCCAGAAGACACAGTTGTTCATCAGTTACCGGTGGCCAATCCAGATGGCAATGGCTGGGTGATCCGCGCCTATGGAGTTGAGGATAACCCAAAACAGGCGCTCGGGAATGCCACGTGGTTCAACCGGCCGATTTTAGAGACTCTGGAACGGCTCGGGTTGCGGCGCGAGGAGCTTTGGGATGCGACCGAGGAACCGACGTTGTGGAATGCCGCGCTTTTCCCGGTCACAACGCCGGACGAGGCTTGGATGTGCGCGCGGTGGATGATGGGGTACGCGAGCTGGTACGATTTGCACCGCTGGCGGGCGGCACGACGACTGTCGTTGGCCGAGAGCGCCCGCTGCACAGATGGGAAGGTCCTAACTGAAGCACGCAGCCACCGCTTGCAGGGCATATGGCATGATACGGCTGTCGAACTTGCGGAGTCCGGCTCGGATCTGCGTCCTCTGCTGGCGAACCTGCCAGGTTTGGCGCCGGCTGCAACAGCCGGGCGTTCCCTGCGAACGCACGCTGTGGAGTTACGCAAGGGTAGTCCTGAAGACCTAACTCGTGCAGCCAGCCACTTCATGCAGGCCGCGCGTTTACTTGAGCGAGCCGGATTAGAGCAGGAGGCAATGTCGTCAGAGGGCGAGGCCTTCGCATGTATTCAGGATGCGGTTCGTAGTGGGATTTCTGACGATGCGGAACCGGTCCCCTCCCACTGGCAGTTCGAAAGAGTTCATGTATCGGCGCCACCGCGCATCGACTTGGGCGGCGGATGGTCAGATACGCCGCCGTTTTGTTTCGACTGGGGTGGCACGGTCCTTAATTGCGCACTCGAGATCGGCGGAACATATCCGATTGAAACTGAGATACTGCGCATCGACGAGCCAGTAATCCGTTGCTTCGCAGACACCCACGGCTCCGTCGCCGAGTATCGGAATGCGGAGGAACTGATCGAGCCCTGCGCACCGGGGTCGGTATTCTCAATTCCGCGCGCCGCGATGCAGTTACATGGTATTCCCGTGAAGGGCCAACCTCTTGCGGAGACTTTCGCCCGCCTGGGTGGCGGTCTTGAGATTCGCTGTAATGTGCAGTTGCCAATCGGCTCCGGCCTCGGCACCAGCAGCATCCTGGCTGCAACGGTCATCCGAGCGCTGGCAGTCATGTCGGGACGCGCGCTGGGTGATCATTCCCTGTCGGAGTCGGTTATGCAACTCGAACAGCGGATGACAACCGGCGGCGGCTGGCAGGATCAGGCGGGCGGCATCTTTCCGGGCGCAAAACTTCTGATTACCGGGCCCGGCTTACGGCAGCACATTCGAGTGCAACCGGTGGCGTGGGACGAGGAGCGGCGAGCGGAGTTCTGCCAGCACCTAGTGCTCTACAATACAGGCACTCAGCGGATGGCCAAGGATCTGCTGCGCCAGGTTGTCTCGCGCTATCTGGCCCGTGAAACGGCGACTATCCAGGTGCTGCACAGCATCAAGACGCTGGCCTTGGAAATGTCCTACGCCATGGTCGAAGGCGATTGGAAGTACTTGGGAGAATTGCTGGACCGGCATTGGCGATTGAATCAAGTTCTTGACCCGAATACGACCAATGCGCCGATCAATGCGATTCTTAATTGCGCGCGGCCGTATATCCATGGGGCGAAGTTAGCGGGGGCAGGTGGAGGTGGATTCCTGATGCTGCTGGCCCGAGACCCGGATGCGGCGGCTGCATTGAGCATTGCACTCTCGCAGGACGCTCCCGAGAGAGCCGGAATCGTGCACTACCGCATCGCAGAGGAGGGACTGCGCGTTCGCGGCAGCGAGGCGACAGATGACAAGATCCACGCGGGTGACGCCGGGAATTCAAGAGGTCCAGCAGCAAGAAGCTGAGTCAAGAATCTGCCGAACTCTCTCTAAAATGATTTCCTTAAGGTCGTGCATCTTATCCTGCAAATGGCTGAGGCACATTACTTATGAACCGGAGGCAAGAACGTGAATAGAAAAGTGGCGGTGACGGGTTTTATCCAATGCGTGGTCGTGCTGGCAGGACTGGTCCTAATAACCGTTGGCACACTCGCGGCTGAACTACCGGGAGCACCGGCCAGCGTAGCACAGGCTGCAGGCGGCCAGAATGACGCCGATGCCGACTGTGAGTCTTACACGGCGGGTTCGCCGTATATTCCGGTTGACAGTTGGGTCTATCCAGCCGTGCTGCGGCTTTATTCGTTGGGCTATGTCGACACAGTTTACCTGGGCATGCGCCCATGGACGCGCGGAAGTTTGGGCCACATGCTGTCTGATACTGCAGACCGTCTGGAAGATGCAGAGGGAGTGCCAGGGGTAGATGAGGCGCAAGGAATATACGATGCACTTATGCGCGAATTGCGCTTCGACACATTGGATACTTGCCAGGGGACGAAAGGTATGGCTCGAATCGAGTCCGCCTACAACATGATGCGCGGCATCAGCGGTACTGCGCTGCGCGACAGCTACCATATCGGCTCGACGATTATCAACGACTACGGCCGACCTTATGCAGGCGCTTTCAATAACTACGTTGGCGCCAGCGGCTACGCGACCTCGGGACGCTTCGCGGTTTATGTGCGTGGCGAGTTACAAGGAGCAACTTCAGCCACCGGCTACTCCACGTCACTGGCACAGGCACTATCGACTGTCGACGGAACGCTGTACCTCAACACCGCGACAGGCAAACCGTACAATCAGGCGACCATCCCCATGGGGCCGATCAACAGTACCTTTCAATTCCGCTTGATCGAGGCCTATGTCTCCGCACAATATCTGAATCATGTATTCTCTTTCGGCAAACAGGATGAGTGGCTTGGACCCGCTTTGGGTAGTTCGATGGCTTATTCGAATAATGCCGAGAATATCTATGCTTTCCATATCAATCGCATCGAACCGCTTGATATTCCGCTGCTGTCGAAACTTACCGGTCCCTTTCGCTATGAGTTCCTGGTTGGTCCACTCAGGGGGCATACGTTTATGCCCAACCCCGATTACGTTGCCAACCCCTCACCCAGTGTGCCGAATGTTACCAACCCCGGCGACCCCTGGGTGCACGTTGAGAAGATCAGTTTCCGGCCCACAAGTAACCTCGAATTCGGCTTTGAACGCACTGCGATCTGGGGAGGGAAGGGCCATGGGCCAATCACGATGCACAGCTTTCTGAAGAGTTTCTTCAGCGCCGCCTCTCCCAGCGGCACGATCAAGTTCACACGTGAAGACCCAGGCGCGCGCTTTGGAGCGTTTGATTTTTCCTATCGGCTGCCCTTCCTTCGCAATTGGCTGACGCTCTACTCCGACTCAGAGGTTCATGACGACGTTTCTCCCATTGACGCTCCGCGGCGCGCCTCGTACCGGCCTGGTCTCTATCTCTCGCATGTGCCAGGCATACCAAAACTGGACATTCGCGCTGAAGCCGCATCCACCGATCCTTCTCACTCAGACGATCCGAGTACGGGACAATACCCAAGTCAGTACGGCCATTTCATGTATTGGGAATTTATCCAGAAACAGGGTTACACCAACCAGGGGCAGTTGTTTGGAGACTGGATCGGGCGCGAAGATAAAGGCGGCCAAGCCTGGATTACTTATCACTTGAGCGGCAATGAATGGATCCAGGTCAGTGTGCGAAATCAAAAAGCGACCAAGAATTTTATTCCTGGATCAACCACACAGACCTTCACAGGTCCAGGCTGTCCTCTGACTAGTTGCCTTGTTCCCGGTGGCACCACCCTGAACGAAATTAACTTTCAAATGGTTAAGCGCATAGGCAAAGATTTCGAGATCAACGGCAACCTTGCCTACGAACACTGGAAGGCTCCTGTTTACCTTCCAGGCCAGCAGAGCGTGGCTACCACAACCATCCAACTTACATGGTTCCCAGAGCGGAAGGTCAGCTTCTAGTCGACTATGATGCGTGCCTAGTAGAGTCGCTGGTTCACAATCAGTGCACCACGCGAACAACTGCGAAGAAACAATAGACCACGCTGCACACAGAAACTGTGTGATGTGGTCTATTGTTGTTTAGGCGTCGATGATTTTGATTCAAAGTGGGGAACCAAAGGAGTGAACGGCATGCTACTTATCTAACTGTCCAGCCTGGATTGCGAACCTGACGGAAAGCCTCGCGCAGCGCTCGAATCGACGGAAGAAGTGAACCCAATCTGCTGTATGCTTAAGTAATTCATGACTCTTGCCTCTTCGCTCTGCCGGTTCGGCGCGTGGCACTGAGAAGACTTCATATTTTTCGTTAGGTTCGAGGTTGAAG
Source organism: Occallatibacter sp. (assembly GCA_035945795.1). Lineage (GTDB taxonomy): Bacteria > Acidobacteriota > Terriglobia > Terriglobales > Acidobacteriaceae > Telmatobacter. The sequence continues at coordinate 1,104 of DASYZU010000004.1, read as the reverse complement.
ATGACAGTCAACGCATACTGGGCTTTTGGTTTACGCATTCATGCGGAGATTGTTTGTCCGGAGCTTCCTCCCCATCCCCAAGCTACCGGAAATCCAGATGTAACGATCCGTCTGCTAACACCGGTCGAGAGTATTTCAGAATCTCTTGAGAATGGCTATTTTGAGGTTCGGCCGGGGATTTTCCGCATGGCAGTGCCTGGGGTTGCCCAGTACCAGGTGGAGGATGGGAATCGTATTTCTATTGAGCCTTTGGCAGGGGCTTCGCAAGAAGAGGTTCGCCTGTTTTTGTTGGGTTCGGCGATGGGCGCGCTTCTATACCAGCGCGGATTGTTTCCGCTGCATGGAAGCGCGGTGGAGACGCAGTGGGGGGCGATGATCTTTGTTGGAGCGCAGGGCGCCGGAAAGTCTACGCTGCGGCACAGTTTCATCGCAAAGGATATCGGTTGCTCTCAGACGATGTTTGCGCCGTGGCAACGAAGCCTGAGGGGTTACAGGTTCTTCCGGCGTTGGCCCAGTTCCGGCTCTGCGCCGATGCTTACGAGCGCCTCGGAACCCCGCAGGGTGCGCGTTTTGACGTGGACAAATTTGTGGTGCCCGTAGGAGAGGATTACAGTCCCCACCCGGTGCCACTAAAGGCGATCCATATTTTGGCCGATCACGAGAGTGTGGCTCCGGCATTCGAGGTGCTTCGGGGATTTGACCGGGTGCAACGTCTTCTTGAGAACCTATATCGTCCCCAATATCTAAAGGGCCAGAGTACGCAAAGCGATCTGATGCGGATGGCGGGTTTAATTGCACAGAAGACTACCATGGTCGAGGTGACCCGACGGCGTGATCCGGAGGCGATCGAGGGACTAGTCGGGTTCCTCGAATTGGAATGGGCGGAACGCTTTCGCAAAAATCCCTCTGAGGAGAAAAAGTAGATGCGTCGTTTCGGCCCCGAAGACAGGTTATCCCGCGCCCAGGAGATGCTTTCCACGGAACTTGATCAAGAGACAGTTCTGATGAGCATTGATGCGGGGGCATATTACGGTTTGGCTGGACCTGCGCGAAGTATTTGGGAGAAATTAGAGACGCCGCTGACGTTTTCGGCTCTCGTCGACC
>DASYZU010000003.1:0-12774 GCA_035945795.1 Occallatibacter sp. | reverse complement strand
GCGCCGCAGTGGAACCAAGCATTGGACACTTGAAGAACGAACACCGCTTGGAACGCAACCGGCTGAAGGGCGTTGCTGGCAATGCGATCAATGCTGTGTTGGCTGCCGCAGCCATGAACTTCCACAAGCTCCTCGGAGCTTGTGGGCGCATTTTCCTGCGCCGTTTGCTGGACATCCACATCCGGAGCGGACTTCAGTTCCTACGAAGCCATGAAACCTCCCAGACTCAATATCAATATGTCTGGAATTTACTTTTTCAGGATCGACTCCGTACAGTGGCAAGGCTAAGGGTGGGATACCCGCCGACATGCGTTTATCTAACGGCTGCAACCTCACTATCCGCGCAGGAAGTCCTTGGTCTTCTGGATGAGGACGTCGCGGCTCATGTCGGAGATGGCTTCAGTGAGCGGCAACTGCTTGGGGCAGGCCTCAACGCAGTTCTGCGCAAAGCCGCACTCCTGAATGCCGCCGTCGCCGGCCAGAGCACGCAGACGGTCTTCCTTGAGGACCTTGCCGGTGGGATGGTTGTTGAACAGCTTGACTTGCGCAATTGTAGCCGCACCAACAAAATTTGTATCCTCATTGAACTGCGGGCAAACCTCCATGCAGCACGTGCAGGAGATGCAGTTCGACAGCGGATAGTTCGCCTCTTGCTGTTGCGGGAACACGCGCGGGCCCGAACCCAGATCGTACGTCCCGTCCACGGGGACCCAGGCCTTGACGGCCATCAGGTTGTCGAACAAAACGTGGCGGTCTACCTGCAGATCGCGAACCAGCGGAAACTTCGAGAGGGGTTCAACCTTAATGGGCTGTTCGAGGTTGTCGATCAGTGCCGAACAAGCCATGCGCGCCTTGCCGTTGATGAGCATGGCGCACGAACCGCAAATCTCTTCAAGGCAATTCGAGTCGTAGGTGATGGGAGTCGTATCGCGCCCATCGGCCGTAACCGGGTTGGCGGCTATCTCCATCAACGCCGAGATGACGTTCATGCCGGGACGCCACTCCAATTCAAACTTCTCCCACACTGCGGGCGCATCGGGGTTGGCCTGGCGCTTGATCTCTAATGCTACGGTCTTGGTTGCCATGATCCCTCTAGGGCTAAAGCCCCGTTCCTTTTTTTGGTCCTTGCGGCACGACTGAAGTCGTGCCCTTTCAAAACAGTTGCCACAATCTCCGGGGCTAAAGCCCCAATACCTCTTGACTGCGGTTACGGCGTGGCTAAAGCTCCGCCCTTTCAAAACTTCCAGACAATCGGGGGCCCTCTCCCGATTTGTTTCTGCTCCCCACCCTAGCCGCAAAAACAAAGACGCGGCGAGAGTGGGGCACCCAAAATCCGCTATTTGGTTGCGTCGTAGCGGCGCGGGCGCGGCTTGATGAATTGCGTATCTACTTCTTCATACTCGAAACGCGGGCCTGCAAGGTCGCCTGTAAAGCTCGCCTTGGTGGTTTTGAGGAACTTCTCGTCGTTGCGATCAGGGAAGTCGGGCTTGTAATGCGCCCCGCGCGATTCGTCGCGGAGCAGCGCCCCCTGAACGACAGTGCGCGAGAGCTCAAGCATGTTCTTCAACTGGCGCGCAAAGGCGAAGCTGGTGTTGGCCCACTGACTGCGGTCGCTCAGGTTCACCTTCTTGTAACGCTCGAGCAGTTCCACGATCTTTTCGTCGGCCAGCTTCAGTCCCTTGTTGTAGCGAATGACAGTTGCGTGCTCGGTCGTGGTCTGCCCTAGTTCGCGCCACAGGCGGAACGGATTCTCGGTGCCTTCGTTCTTGAGCAGCTTGCTGTTGATCTCCGTCTGGCGAGCCCGCTCTGCGGCGTGGCCGCCGTCCCCTTCAGCAGCGGGCAGGTTCTTTGCGTACTGCAGCGCGTTGGGGCCGGCCTGGAAGCCGCCATAGATGCAACTGACCAACGAATTTGCGCCGAGACGATTGGCGCCGTGGTATTGGTACTCGCACTCGCCGGCGGCAAAGATGCCGGGAATATTTGTCATCTGGTTAAAGTCGACCCACAAGCCGCCCATCGTGTAGTGCATGCCGGGGAAGATCTTCATGGGCACCTCGCGCGGATCGTCGCCGACGAACTTCTCGTAGATTTCGAGAATGCCTTCGAGCTTGCGGTTCAGCGTTTCGCGGTCGATGTGCGTGAGGTCGAGATAGACCATCGGCTGGCCGTCAATGCCCAACCCCTCTTCGTAAACCACCTTGTGAATAGCGCGTGTGGCCACGTCGCGGGGGACGAGATTGCCGTACTTGGGATACCACTCCTCGAGGAAGTAGAAACGCTCTGCCTCAGGAATCTGCTTGATGGGGCGCTTGTCGCCCGGCGTGCGCGGCACCCACACGCGGCCACCCTCGCCGCGAGCCGACTCCGACATGAGCCGCAGCTTGTCTTCGCCCGGAATAGACGTAGGATGTACCTGAATGAATTCGCCGTTGGCGTAATACGCGCCCTGCTGGAAGATGGCGGATTGAGCGGAGCCGGTGCAGACAACGGAGTTGGTGCTTTTGCCAAAGATTGCGCCGATGCCGCCGGTAGCGAGAATGATTGCATCAGCGGCGAAGGACCGCAGTTCCATCGTGCGCAGATCGAGTGCGGTAATGCCACGCGCCTGGCCCTTGGAATCGAGCACGGCGGAGAGAAACTCCCAGCCTTCGTACTTTTTGACTTTCCCTTCGGCCTCGTGGCGGCGCACCTGCTCGTCAAGCGCGTAGAGCAATTGCTGCCCAGTGGTGGCGCCTGCAAACGCTGTGCGGTTGTAGAGCGTACCGCCGAAGCGCCGGAAATCGAGCAGACCTTCCGGTGTGCGATTGAAGGGCACGCCCATGCGGTCGAGCAGGTCGATAATAGCCGGCGCGGCCTCGCACATGGCCTTCACCGGAGTCTGGTTGGCCAGAAAGTCGCCGCCATAGATCGTGTCGTCAAAGTGCAGGTCTGTGGTGTCGCCCTCGCCCTTTAAATTCTTGGCGGCGTTGATGCCGCCTTGGGCGCAAACCGAGTGAGAACGTTTGACCGGGACGATCGAAAAAAGATCAACGGTCCCACCGGCCTCGGCGATTTTGATAACCGCCGCCAGGCCCGCCAGGCCCCCGCCAACCACAATGATTCTTGGTGCTGCCATGAACTCGTCTTCCTTTCCTGGGAAGCAGAAAACAGCTTTTAGCTGCCAGCTTCTAGCTCTTAGCTAAAAGCTCGCTGCCGAAAGCAATTCAGATCGAAACGCCGCCCGGAATTGCCGGTGCAACCAGATATGAGACAGGCACATTCTCCGGCGCGTTCGGGTAATTCGGCCCCACGAAGGCCCATATGCTTGCCAGGCCCATCACGGCCAGAGCGATGCCTAGAGCAGCACAGGCATAGCCGAAGCGCTTGCGGGCGGTCTCGCCGGGAGTAATGCCCCACTTTGCCGCAAACAGCCACACGCCGTAAGCGAAGTGCCAGCAGATTGCAATCATGGCGATGGCATAGACCGCCACCATCCATGGATTCGACAACTCATGCTGAACTTTTGCGAAGGCCGCGTATGGATGCTCAGGAAGACTCACGCCCATGAAGCGCTGGCGAATCACATGCTGCAGGATATAAGCGAATGCGATCAGGCCCGTATAACGCTGGGCGAGGTACATCCAATTCCCTGCCCAGGGATAGTACACAATGTTCGATTTGCCGCGCAGCCAGATATACACGCCATAAGCTGCGTGATAAAGAATAGGCAAAAAGATGAAGACCCATTCCAGAACCCTGACCAGGGGCAGGCCATTGAGAAACTTGACCTGAGCTCCATAGGCTGCAGGGCCTTTGAGAGCTTCAAAGTTCGAAAGTAGGTGCTCCAACAGAAAAGCGCCGATGGGAACAATGCCAAGCAGCGAATGCAGCTTGCGCCAGATATAAGAGTTGCCCTGACCGGCGCGCAGCGCCTGGACGCCGCGGCGGACGGTATGCGCGGCAGGTTGTTGAGCAGTGGCCATGAAGTGTCGGCTCCTAAAGGCTGCAGGTGGAGGTTATTCCATATTGAGAGACAAATATCGCTGTTTATTGCTGCAAGCATTATTGGTGTCCCGCATCACCTCCGTCAAGGCGACGTGAACATCAGGTCACTCGGGGTGCTGTGCGCCTGGTCACTTGGCAAGCATCGGCAGCAATGCTTCTATCGCCCGGCCCCGATGGCTGTGCTTGAGCTTGGTTTCAAGATCGATCTCGGCCATAGTGCGGTCGAGCGAGGGCAGATAGAACAACGGATCGTAGCCGAATCCGCCTGTCCCACGCGGCCCCTCAAGAATAAGACCTTCCACAGAGCCTTCTGCCGTGTGCATGACCGTGCCGTCGAGCGCCGTTACCAGCACACAGCGGTAGCGTGCAGTGCGCTGGGCAGTAGGAACGGTGGCCAGCTGCTGGAGGAGCACCATGTTGTTCCACACATCGGTGTTGTCGTTGGCGTCGGGCGAGTCGATGAGTCCGGAATCGGCGGCGAAACGGGCCGAGCGCACGCCCGGCGCGCCGCCCAGCGCGTCGACTTCGAGGCCGGAGTCGTCGGCAAGTATGAGTTGGCTGGGGGCGAAGCGGGAGTAATACACAGCCTTGATGGAGGCATTGGCTGCGAAGCTGTCGCCGTCCTCTTCGGGAGCGGGGACGAGGTCGACGGCAGGCAGAGGATCAATGAACATCCTGAAGGCATGGGCGGCCGTGCGGAAGTCGCGGAGTTTGCCCTTGCTGGTGGTTGCGGCGAGAAGGCGGAAGGCCATGGAGAGAGTGTAAAGGGCAAAACCGGGCGCTACTCCATTTTCAGTTAAAGGTGGAGCGGCTGATCGTGTTGAGATTGGAATGCGATTGACAAAGGCATCCCAGCTTGAATAAGGTTGTTCCGTTTGTAACTTATTTCATTTGAGGAAGTTTTCGTGGAGGCAGGGATGTCAACGCGCTGGTTTCTTCGAGTGCAGGGACAAACACCTGCGCGGCGAAACTCCTGATTCGAATGGGCAGATTCCGGTTCGTTGAACAGAAATGTCCTGATGGAAAGCCTGGACCAGACAATTGACACATTTCTATTGAGAAGAGAGCTCAAGAATGAAGTGCATAAGGATGCAGTGGGTCGCATTAGGTTTGCTCCTGGGAGCGGTTTTGCCTTTGACGGCGAAAGCCGCGGCGGTTGGACCGGTGGGATTGCGCGCGGACGACCTCACAACGCCGTTGGGAATTGACGACCCGGCTCCGCATTTCTCATGGCAACTGCAGGATCCGGCGCGGGGAGCGGCGCAAACTGCTTATGAGGTGCTCGTAGCATCACGGGCCGAACTGCTGCAGCAGGACCAGGCCGATGTGTGGGACAGCGGGCGCATTGAATCTAGTCAATCGTTGAATGTGCGCTATGCCGGGCCTGCTGTTGCGGCCAGCACCCGCTATTTCTGGCGTGTAAAGGTTTGGGACGCAGAGGGCAAGGCCTATCCGGAGAGCGAGATTAGCTGGTGGGAGACGGGCCTGCTCAAGCCCGCGGGCTGGAGTGCGGAATGGATCGGTTATGAAACGGCGGAGGAGTCAGAGGTCCGAAGAGCTCAGGCAGTCTGGATTGCGAGTCCGGATGCGAAGGCCGTTGCGGGGGAAAAGGGCAAGGAGCAGAACTTTGCTTATCGCAAGACCGTGATTCTGGCCAAGCCGGTGCGGCATGCCGTTCTGTATGCGGCAGGACAGGATACGGTTTCAGCCTGGATCGACGGCGCGCCGGTGCTGACGGCCAAAAAGCTGCCGCCCTGGCAGCAGATGCCGTGGAAGAAGTTCGTCCGCGCGGATGTGACGGGCAAATTGAGTCCGGGAGCTAACACCATTGCGATTGAGGCAGTGCACTATGTGGTCAATCCCAACGGAATGGCTACAGCCGACGCGCCGCCGATGATTGCAACACTCGTGGTGGAATACACAGATGGGAACTGGGCGAGTTTTGCCAGCGCGCCGGATGCGAAGGTTGCCTGGAAGGTTGCAGTCCATGCCCCGGCGGGCTGGGAAAAGAAGAGCTTTGATGACTCTGGATGGAAGGCTGCAGTGGTTTATGCGCCTGAGACGAGCTCGACGGAAGATCCACTTGGGCATCCTTGGATTCCTGACTCAGTGAAGGCACTGCGGCACATCTTTGCGGTAAACGCTCCGTTGAAGTCGGCGCGGCTGTATGCTACTGCGCTAGGCGCTTATGAGATTTTCATTAACGGCAAGCGTGTCGGCGACGATGTGCTGGCTCCGGGATGGACCGATTATCGGCAGCAGGTGAAGTATCAGACCTATGACGTAACAGCGCAGGTTGTAAGCGGCAACAACGCGATCGGCGCGCTGCTGGCTCCGGGTTGGTATCAGACACCGCTGCAATGGTTCCAGCAACCCAACAACTACGGCGAAACACCGACAGCTCTGCGGGCCCAGTTGCGAATTGAGCACACGGACGGCAGTGTGGAATGGGTGACGACGGACGCAAGCTGGATGGCGGACAGATCGAATATTCTGCACTCTGAGATTTATGACGGCGAGAGCCAGGACGCGCGGCTTGCGCAGCCGGGGTGGAACACGGCAGACTTTTCAGCGAAGAACTGGCAGCCGGTCGCGATCATCCACCCTGCACCGATCGCAGTTGAGGCGCAGGACTACGCTCCCATTCGCGTGGAGCGTCGTTTGCAGGCCAAGTCTGTGACAGAGCCGAAACCCGGCGTGTGGGTCTACGACTTCGGACAGAATTTTTCCGGCCAGGAACTGTTGTGGGCATCAGGCCCGGCCGGGACGCACGTGCGTTTGCGGTTTGCCGAAGTACTGAATGCAGACGGAACGATTTATACAGACAACCTTCGCACGGCGAAAGCCACTGATGAGTTCATTTTGAGCGGCAAGCCGGATGCTTCAGTGACCGGCTTTACCGGGGAGATGCTTCAGCCGCAGTTTACGTTCCACGGATTCCGGTACGCTGAGCTGACTGGATTGCCAATTGCGCCGGGGAAGGATGCGCTCTCGGCATACGTCATCCATACGGATGCGCCGTTCGCAGTGAAGCTCAAAACCGGGAGCGCGATGATTAACCAGCTGTGGAGCAACATTCTCTGGGGCCAGCGCTCGAACTTTGTGGGGATTCCTACGGATTGTCCGCAGCGCGACGAGCGGCTGGGCTGGATGGCGGATGCGCAGGTTTTCTGGCGCGCGGCCTCTTACAACATGGACTTGGCCGCCTTCACGCGGCAGTTTACCCAGGATATGCGCGGTACCCAGGTCGGGACACCCTATTACGGCATCTTCGCGCCGGGTACTGTTCGGCCCTTCGCGGGGTCAGGCGCTGGGTGGAGCGATGCCGGGGTCGTGATTCCATGGACCTCGTGGCTGCAAACCGGTGACACAAGCGTCATCGAGCAGAATTGGGCAGCGATGGAGAAGTATCTGAACGCTATCAATGCAGCCAATCCCGATGGGCTGTGGAGCAAGGAGTCCGGCACTCCGTTCGGGGACTGGCTTTCACCGGAAGGCAAGACGAATTTCACGCTGATTGCGACTGCCTACTGGGCCTACGACGTTACGCTCATGCGCCAGATGGCTCATGCAACCGGGCGCGCGCAGGATGAGGAAAAGTACGCGCAGCTCTTCGAGAAGATTCGGGCCGCTTTCCAGAAACAGTTTGTGCACAACGACGGCTTTGTGCCCGGAGCCGACAACACTGCCTCACCTTTTGGCGTTATCAACAACCCGAATGCAAAAAGCAAGGGCGGCGATACGCAGACCGGTTACGTGCTGGCTCTGCACATGAACCTGCTGCCTGACTATCTGCGCGCCGCCGCCGCGAAAAAGCTGGTGGACAAAATCGAAGCCAACAACGGGATGCTGGCCACGGGATTTCTGGGGACACCGTATCTGCTCGAGGAATTGACCAAGGCCGGGCACTCCGATCTTGCGTTCAAGTTGCTGCTCAATACCACTTACCCCTCGTGGGGCTACATGGTGGATCACGGTGCAACCACCATGTGGGAGCGATGGAATGGCGACCAGATGCGCGGCGACCCCAGCATGAATTCCTACAACCATTACGCGTATGGCGCAGTGGCCGACTGGATCTATCGCTATGCGGCGGGTGTGGGCGCCACGCACCTCGACGCGGGCTTCCACACAATCATGCTGCATCCGGTGTTCGATGCGCGTCTTGGAATGATTTCATTTGACTACGCCTCTTCTTATGGCCCGATTCATTCCGACTGGACGGTGAAGGGGCAGACTGCTGAGTGGCACGTGACGATTCCCGCAAACACAACGGGCTGGCTGGCGCTTACCGCGGACCAGGCCGCAAAGTACAAGCTTGATGGCGTCTCGATTACCGAGAGTAAGCTGGCAAAAGCAGCCACGCGATACGGAGGAAGCGGGTTTGAACTAGAGCCGGACAGCTACACCTTTGAGGTCGGGCTTTAGGTCATCGACCGTGTAATTTCGTGCGTTGCGATTGAGTCCGGTGCTTTCCCAGGTCCCAAAATCGGGACCTGGGGCACCCATAGTTGGTGCAACAATAGGCGGTCAGAGTCCCAGCAACAAGAATCATTTGGTTGCGTCTGTACAAAGTGATTGTTTAACCGATAGGCTTTGAATCTGCTTGCGGGCAGTGTGTGGAGTTTTCCTGCAACAGGGAGAAATGGAGAAAGAATGCCGGTAATGATCCTGGCTGGTATTGGATGGCACATTCTTGGCGCGGCAATGGCCGCTTCGTTTTATGCACCCATTGGAAGGGTAAGGAATTGGTCGTGGGAGACCACATGGGCCATCGCGGGCTTCTTCTCCTGGATTCTGCTGCCGATCAGCGTGAGCCTTATGCTGTTGCCGGACTTTAGCGGCTTCTACGCTTCAATGGGCTCTCACCTGCTGTTGAAGGTAGCATTATTCGGGGCCATGTGGGGCGTGGGCAACGTGAGTTACGGCCTAACGATGCGCCATCTGGGTATGTCTCTTGGCATCGGCGTTGCCATAGGAGTCACGCTGGTCGTAGGCACGCTGGTGCCGCCGCTCTTGCACGGTCAGTTTATGCTCTTGTTTGCCACCCGGAGCGGTTTGCTTACCATGGCAGGTGTATTGGTGGCGCTCATCGGCGTTGCCATTGTCTCTTATGCCGGCCACCAGAAAGAAGAGCAACTGGGCAGCGAGGTGAAGGAGTTCAATGTAAAGCTGGGACTCCTTCTCGCAGTGATGTGCGGAATCTTCTCGTCGGGCATGTCGTTTGCAATTGATGCGGCCCGGCCGATGGAGACTGCCGCGAAGTCGATAGGCGTGAATTCGCTGTACGCGGCCCTGCCAAGCTATGTCTTCATCATGGGCGGCGGCGCGATCGTCAATCTAAGCTATTGCTTCATTCGTTTGGCAGCGTTAAAACGGCTGTCGCTGCGAGCCGACCTGGGCCAGCCACGGCCGACGCTGATCAGGAATGCGGTTCTGGCCGCAACCGGCGGAATCATGTGGTACCTTCAGTTCTTCTTCTACGCATGGGGCGCGGCCAACATTCCGCAGCGCTTGTTCTATGTGAACTGGATGCTGCACATGAGCATCTACGTCCTGTGCGGCGGACTGGTCGGCCTGGCGCTGGGCGAGTGGAAAGGTGTAGCCAGCAGACCGGTTCGGCTGCTGTGGGCTGGCGTGCTGGTGATTATTGCAGCTGCCAACCTGGTGGGGCTTGGGATGGCGTCCTGACCCGATCGGCGGGGCGGAGCGCGACTCTGTCCCTGCCTGCCTTCACGAGCTTCACGATAAACGCAGGGTAGGTAAGTTACCTGAGACGGATGTATGGGCTCAAATTGAGCTTTGCCTGGCAGGCATTGGACTGGCTGCCGGCCAAGAGTCCAGAGATTGATGCTCAAGATATACTGGCCCAAGCAGCAATTTCAATCTTTCCCTCAGAGAAATGTCTGATCGATCTCAACTGACTCGGTGACCTTTTGCTTATCAATCTGGTTTGTCCAGCTTTGCGCGCACTGCCGCGGCGTGTCCTTACCCTCGCCGAAAAACTACACCTCGATTGCCCATCGATTCTGACTGCACTCTGCTTTGTAGGACTACAGCCCGCGCACGCCCAGACGAATCCGGTCAAGGCGTTTCCAGAGAGCGAAATAGCGATCGAGGGAGGCGGTTCCTTTGGCAACTACCACCTCTTTGCCTACGCTGAAGATCGCAGAGTGTACACGTCGGGTATTGAGTACGACCGTCATTCCTGGGGCGGGTTTTTGAATGCGCGGGTGGACTATGTGGCTGAGATCCTGCCGGTGGTCCTATTGAGCGAACCGGCACAATACAAATACGACAGCACGGCATTGACCACAGCGCACCAGCTCAAGTACGGCGCGGACATTTCGCCGATCGGCGTGCGTCTGTTGTGGCGGCGCAACAATGCCTTCAAGCCCTATCTCATTTCCAAGGGCGGCGTTGCCTACTTCAAAGAGCGCGTTATGTCACCCGGGGATACCCATCTGCAGTTCGTCGCGCAGTTCGGAGGCGGCATGGAGCAGACGCTTGCGCGGCGGCTGGAACTTCGCGCGGGCATCAGCGAATTCCATATCTCGAACGGAAATATTTCAGCGAGCAACCCCGGCGTGGATTTGATATATGTTTACTCGGCGCTGAGTTACAAGTTTGGAAGATAGGGCTGTCAATTTCCCCTTGCATCACTGGCTTCAACCTGGAAGCGGAAGGGCGCTGTGAAGGCCGGTATCGACCAGATCGGCACGCAATTGCTCCACCGTCGTAAACACCATGCCTTTCATGCCCAGCGCATGCGCCGCCTCGATATTCACCGGTTTATCGTCGATAAAGAGCGTCTCCTCGGGTCTTGTACCCAGTTTCTTGAGCACGTATCGATAGATGGCCGGATCGGGCTTGACCATGCGCAACTGATAGCTCCACACCAGCACATCGAAACGTGAGAGCCAGTCGAACTCGCGCTCCATGTTTGCGTGCACATTGTCGCCCATATTGGAGAGGATGGCGGTAAGAACACCACGCTGCTTGAGCTGCTGTTGCCAGGCCAGCATGGCGTCGTTTTGCGTGGTCCACATACGAGCGTCCCAGAGGTTGAGTTCCTCGATAGCGGACTGGTCCAGATTGAGGCCGGCATCGTGGCTGATCTTTTGCCAAAAGGCCAGGCCGGTAAGCTCGCCTTCGTCGTAGGCGTTACGATCGACCCAGTAATAGCTGTCAAGACGGGCAGAAGTGAGCCCCGTAATGCGCAGCAGAGCGGCATAGGCCGTCGGGTCCGGCGGACCGGTCAACACCATTCCATAGTCGAAGACAACCGCGCGTAAACCCAATGCCCCTCCCTGTGGGCGCCCGTGTATGGTGGAAAAGGGCCCTGAGCCTATTGTGCATGATGGAGCCTTGTGTAATGGGACCATGCCAGGCGGTTGGTGCGGGCTGGATTGAGTTATGCGCTTTTCCCAAAGAACGAACTGGAATACAGAAGAGAGCGAGCTGGCGCGCGCCCACCGAATGCGCGCGCAGGCCGGTCTGCCCATTGCCGACCTAACAGCCTCAAACCCTACGCGCTGCGGATTTCAATACGGCGATGAATTGCTGGAGGCACTCACCGATCCGAGAGCGCTTGACTACGATCCGCACCCCATGGGCAGCAATGTTGCGCGCCAGGCGGTTTCAAATTACTATTCCGAGCTCGGTGTGGTTGTCGACCCCAGCCAGATTGTGCTGACCACCAGCACCAGCGAAGCTTACAGTTTCCTTTTCCGGCTGCTCTGTGATCCGGGGTGCGAGATCCTGGCTCCGCAACCGGGTTATCCGCTCTTTGACTATCTCGCCCGTCTGGACGATGTGGTGGTGAGGCCCGTGCCGCTGGTTTATGACCAGGGTTGGCAGATCGAGCCTGAGGGTTTTCGAAGGGCAATTACTACTGAAACACGGGCCATTGTGCTGGTGCACCCCAACAACCCTACAGGCCATTTCACCAAGCCGTGGGAGGCGCAGGAACTGGCGCGGATGTGCCGGGAGTTCAGCCTGTCGCTTATCGTCGACGAGGTGTTTTTGGACTACGGAATGTCCGGAGCCGGCCGGAGCTTTGCCGGCGGACTGGAGGAGGTTGCTGTATTTGTCGTCAGCGGCCTCAGTAAGATTGCTGGGCTACCGCAGATGAAGGCGGCATGGATTGTGGCCACCGGGCCAGGGCAGGCTGAGGCTCTGGAGCGGCTGGAGGTGATTGCCGATACCTTTCTCTCGATGAATGCGCCGGTGCAGTGCGCTCTGCCGGCGTGGCTTGAAGGGCGAACCGCGATCCAGACCCAGATCAGGGAGCGCGTGACTGAGAATCTGGCTGAATTGGACGGACAACTTGTATTGCTTCCCGGAGTACACCGGCTCGAAGTCGAAGGCGGTTGGTATGCGGTGCTTCGGATTCCGGCTCTCGCACCCGACGAGCGAACCGTATTGGCCCTGCTGGAGCGTGGGGTCTGGGTCCATCCTGGATACTTTTTCGGGATGACAGAGTCAGGCTGGCTGGTGGTGAGCCTGCTGGGTCCAGTGGCGGAGTTTAGGTCTGGGGTAACCTCCCTGGTTAATTATCTTCAAACGGATCAGAGTAGTAATATGACCGAGTCCTGACTACAAGTATTACTTTGGATGATAGCTGTAACTTATTGATAAGTATTATATTGACCGTTTGTGATCAAGTTCACATTGTGCGAAGGTACGGATTGCTCTTCTTTTCCTCGCCGATGCTGGTAGCAGGACCATGGCCGGGCAGGACCTTGGTTTCGTCCGGTAATCCGAGCAAGCGGGACTGGATCGAGTCGA
>DASYZU010000002.1:0-39983 GCA_035945795.1 Occallatibacter sp. | reverse complement strand
TCGCGGAACGAGATGAACTCGATGTTGAGCCGGCTCAGCTCATCCAGTACCTGCAGGAAATGTACCACGGAGCGCGCAATCCGGTCGAAGGCCCAGGTCAGGACGACATCGAACCGTCCGCGGCGAGCGTCGGCCATCGGCCGATCGAGTCCGGGCCTCCTGGCTTTCGCTCCAGAGATCTGGTCGCGGTACTCGGTGACCACCTCGAGGCCGCGCTGCGCCGCCATCTGGCGCAGGTCGAGTAGTTGCGTCGCGAGGTTCTGATCGACCGTGCTGACCCTGAGGTAAAGGGCGGCGCGTCTCACCGCTGCCGTCCTTTCCTCGGTGCGTGCTTGGCGACATACGACTCGATGAACTTCAGCAACTCATCGGTCATATTCTGGCCGCGGGCGGCGGTCGCCGCCTTGAAGGCGTTGTGCAGCTCAACGGGAACGTTCAGATTCATTCTTTTCACCTGCTCTCCTGCAACTGTGACGATGGGACTCACCTCCTTCCTCTCCAGAGGTGAGCTTATCTGGTTATGAGTACAGGGCGCCAGGGCACTCGCAGCAAGGCTCCGGCGCAGTGCAGACTAGCTCTCCCGGGCTCCCTCGCAAAGACGCGAGAAGTACTCGAGCCAGGAGCGGCCGAACCCGAGCACCACGGCCAGCAGCAGGACCTGTTCCCAGGCGCCCGGGGCCTGGCCGGCCTCGATCTGCTCCCACTCCTCGACCGTCAAGCCGGCCATGGGGGCCAGCTCGGCCAGAGGCCGTCCATCGCGCAGCCGCGCGGCGAGGATGTGCTCAGCGAAGATCTGGGCGCAGAGGCGGCGGTATTCGGGGGAGCGACGGACGGAGGAAGAAGGCAAAACTCTCATACTCATATAAGTGTTACTCCTGAAAAGGCACCCTGTCAAGAGGAGGTGGCCTGGATTGAACTACATCTGGAGTATGTACTGACATAAGCATTTACCCAAAGACAACAGGTTCCGGGGGCACCCCGTTCACGATCTCGAAAACACCTCCGACGCCGCACTGCAGTCCAAGACGCTCTACGCCGGAGACGTGTATCAGCACTAGCCAGTAGTCGTAGTCACAGAAGACGAAATCAACATCGTCGGCGACCAGAACAACGCCATCCACCTCGATCCCTCCTTCGGGATCCTCCTCTCCGGCAAGCTCAGCCTTTCGGCCATGCCCGATCAGATCTCGATTGGTGGTGGCTACTGGCGGCTGAATCCAATGCTCCTCAGCTGCGTTCCCTCGACGACACCAACTCCGATTCCGGTTCTCGTTCAGTCGACACCGGAGCTCTTCCAGAATGCCGACGCGGTCTCGAACGCGAAGAGCTACCTCCTCTCCAACTCCGACGCTGCGAGCTCTAAATCATGGCCGACTTTCGCTGGACCAGTTTGGGCGGTGTGCTTGTCGATGGTACGGGCGACATCGCGACCACTCTGTCCGCGCAGGAAGAGCTGGAGACGATGGTGGCTACGCGGCTCAAGGCCGAGAGACAGGCTGCAATGGAGTCCGGATAGCATGATCGTTCATCGGATCTTGACCACTTCCATTGCCAGGTTCATTAAAGATGAATAGACTACGTCCCTGTTTCCGTTTCGTCCATCCGCCATCTTCTCGATCCGCTCCCGCTTTTCGCCCTGCTAAGCCTGTCATCCCGCTCCCGATCAGCACGATCCGTCTACAGTCGCCTGGTTCAGTCTCTTCGCTGCCTTGCCGGCATGTTGTGAGTTTCATCACTTTTTTCCCGGCGCCGGAAAATGCGCAATCGCGCAGGACAGCACGATCAGAGGTGCGCGATTTCCGTGCGTGACAAGAAACGGGCGGCGTCGCTCCCGGTGGTTCTTTCTTTACCGCCCCCGATTTCTTTCCCGGCCCCGGCCCATCTCCCAACTCCTCGACCGGCGCATATCCCAACCGGAACACCGGGACCGCGGGCGACAACAACTCGCCCCATGTGACACGAAAGTCTTACGCCGCGGCGAGATACACGGACGTAAGATGGCTGTGGGCCTGGAGTCGATGAGATGTACCAGCCGGCAGGCGTAAGCCGGCCTGCCGGAGCTCTGTGCGGCCCGCTAACCGGCAATCTCACTCAAGAGGTTGTTCTATGCATTACTTCACTCACCCGTGGAGCCGCGCCCGGTAATGGCAGTCGTCAGGATGCCTGACCCGCCGCGCGACTTGGCGGCCGTTGTTGAGCAACGCTCGGGCCTGCTTACCGTGCAGAACCTGATCCAGCTCACAGGGTTCAAGAAGACTGCGATCTACGACATGGTCGCCGACGGACGGATCCCTTACCTTCGATTCGATTCCTCGATTCGATCCCATCGCCATCGCGGACTGGCTGCGCGAGCATACCGTGCCCCTGGCGGCTTAACCGGGAAGGGCCGGGTTCAACCGGCCCCTCTCACCACTCGATCTTCCGCTTCAGCTTGTCCTGGATCTCCCTGGCGCTCGCCGGACGCAAATAACGCATCGTGCTCTGAATGTCCCGATGGCCCGCCCACGACTGCACTGTACGAAGATCAAAACCGCTACGGAGCATCGCCGTAATAAATGTTCTGCGCAGCTTATGCAGCGTAAACTCGTGGCATTCCTTGTTTCTTCCCTTGCAGCCTTCACATCTCCCGCAATTCAATTTGGCCGCTTCGCAAGGCGCTTCAGCGCCCGTAACATCTTCGTATCCGGGGCTCCCTTTGCAGTGCCGAGGATCAGTGACAGACCGGGATTTTGCTCTTGCCATGCTTTGAGCTCCGACCCCGTATCTTCGAACAGGGGAATGTCTCTCTGCTCCCAGGTTTTGGGCATGAATCCCCACTTTGGCTTGCGACGCACACGGAGTGTGTTCTCGGCCCAGTTGACGTCCCGAAATTCAGTGTGCTGAAGCTCCTGATCCCGCAGACCAAGCAGACATCCCATACGGATCACAATCGTCATTTTTTTTATCGGCGTTGGCCAGCAGGGTCGAGATCTCATCGCGAGTGTATATCGTTGGCAGCTCCTCTTCGTAGCGTGGTTTCGGCGGCAGGATGCTCGTCTCAAATCCAGAGAACCTGAGCCACGACTTCAGGCGTTGGTGCTTGTTCGCGACCGTCCTCTCTTCGCAGCCGCGCTTACGCAGCGACTCGTGAAAGCGGAACACATCATCGCGAGTGACCTCGTCTAAATAAGTCTTGTGAACCACCCGCATGAATTCGGCTGCTACCAGTCGCGCCTGCTCTGCTGCTTCTGTTGCACCACGTTGCTCAGCATCGCGAATGTACACCGCGGCGGTGCCGGATAGTACCTTGCGCTCTTCCTCTGTCTCGACCTTTACGCCGACCGCTTTGGCGGCTGCCTTGACGGAGTGCTGCTTTTCGATCCGGTCGCGCAGCGCATCTGCCGCCGCGGCTTTGTTTCCGGCGAGTTTGTAGCGCAGCTTTCGGTTCTCGTAGAAACGCACATAGTACTGATACTTCTGTACCGACACTTCCTTGCCTTGGATCGATGCGTAACCAGGCCTGATTCTTTCATTCGCACGCCGCACAGCCGGAGCGCGCCGCCATGTGCCGCGGGCGTCCTAATACCGAATGATGAGTGTTGCCGTGCGGACTTCCATGTGGTCAATTGTATTACCATTGTATTACCATGAAAATATCGATGTTGATTATAAACAGGTTACTGCAACAATTTCGAGAATCCCCCTCTCTCCGCCAGACCCTCCTGCATCTTCCTCATTCCATTATCAAATCATAGAAAATAGGCAGCTTGGGCGATTTCCGTTTCGTCCGCGCGGTCCTGATTTTCCGTCGAATTCGGCCCCTGGGACGTTTTTTGCATGGAGGCTGATGGGTGTTTTTGGGGAGCTCTTGTGTGCTGCAGGAACCATTAATGCCATTTAGAATAAGTTACTTACAGTTACTGTTCTAACTGACATGGAAGAGGCCTTAGGTTCGTTACAGAAATACAAGCCTCACCTTTGCGTGGTTGGGATTATGGTGTTAGCGAAGCCTCGGCTAAAACCCGCATGGATATCGGGGCAACACCATTTACGACACCACAGAATGAATCCCTTGGAGCTCCTTTTACACCATTTAAGGGTGTATCTTTAAGGTAAGTTTCTGATAATAAAAAAATAATATGCTTTGGGAAGCTGACATTCTACCACTGAACTACTCCCGCAACCTTTCTAGAAACAGCAATTTGAAGACTCGCGAACACCATAAAACACCACCATTGATACTATGCCTACATTTTCAGCACCGGGGAGGGTGGCGAGATGAAAGTCAGTCGTGAGCGGTATCACGATGGCAGCGTCCGCAAAGTTCCCCGTTCCCAAGGGTTTGCTTGGGATTCAGGTTCCATATAACGACCCCTGACGGGAAACGTAAACTTAAGGTCCAAACGATGGACTCTGCGAAGTACCCAACCGAGCGCGATGTACGCAAAGCGGCTTAGGGTCAACTCTCGGCTCTCAATGCTGGCACACTCAGGGGCAAGGTTGCCGCCACACTCGGCACCAATGCATCAATGTGTAAACAGTCGTTTACACTGGCATGCACTGCACTACACACCCCTCCTGCAACTGGTTGACTTATAAAGGCGAGTGATTTTGTCCAAAATGGCTATTCTATTGCTTCAATTATTCTGGGCCCGTTACCACGTGTTGCTGGGCAACACGAGTTTTTTGGCTGGCAGCCGGGAAAGCAGAATGAAACATCCGGTTGCCATGCTGGGGGAATCATGGGAGACCCGACCACGGGGATCAGGGCAATCGGCAGCGAGCATCCCGCTCATCCTGTCCGGCGTGCCTTTTCTCTAATTTCGCCTGTCCTGGCTGGTTTGGCGCTAGCCGTTCCTCTTGCTGCAATTTCGATGCACATCACCTTCAGCCCGCGCATCTACACCTTGCAGACCTTTCTTGCAGGAGCAGCAGCCGCGGTTCTCGTTCTTCGTCTGCTGGTCCAGCGCGAGCGGCGCGTGGCACTGCAACTGGTAGTAAGCGAGATCGTGCGGGAAAACAGGTCCCCTGAGATCGCTGCCGAGCGAATTTTGGAGGCCCTCTGTGTCTCGCAGGGTTGGGATGTAGTTCTGAGATGGGAAGTAAACGCCGAAGAAAACCGGCTGGAATTCTGCTCAGCCTGGAGTGCTCCGGGGCGACACACGGAGACCCTGATTCAGGAGAGCGTGCGTCTCACGCTGAACAGTGGCGAGGAGATGCCTGGACGGGTCTGGCAGAATGGGCAACCAATTTGGATCGCCAACCTTGCCTCTGAGCCTTTTACACCTCACAATGAGATCGCACTTAGCGAAGGTATGGTTTCGGGCTGTGCAGTTCCAGTGCGCGTGGGCGACACGGTGCTGGCAGTCCTCGAATTCTATTGCCATTTCTGCCTCCGCGAAAATCGCGAGGGCATGGCAGCCGTGGAGACGGTGGCCGCCTCGCTGGGACAGATGCTGGCCCGCTCCTACGAACGGAGCCGGGCAGAAAAGCTTTACCGCCAGCAGGAAATCCTGCTCGACTCGGTCGCTGACGGCATCTGCGGTCTGGATCGTAATGGGCTGATCAGCTTCGCTAACCCCGCCGCCGCCCGTATGCTGGGCGCAGAGACCTCCAGCCTCATTGGCAAGCCAGTGCATGGGCTGCTGCACGCCGTTGCACCCAACATCAGCCGGTGCTTCGAAGAGGATTGCGCCTTGCTGCGCGCCATCGAGGAACTTCAGGATTCACCCACGTCCAGCGAGGACACCTTCTACCGCTCCGACGGCAGTTCATTGCGGGTCGACTATACCCTGACCCGTATCATCGATCAGGACCACCTTTCCGGATCAGTGCTCAGCTTTCGCGATATCAGCCAACGCCACGCACTTGATCGCCTCAAGAACGAATTCATTTCTACCGTCAGCCACGAGTTGCGTACTCCGCTTACCGCCATCCGCGGGGCTCTGGGCTTGCTGTCCCTCGAAGGTCAGGTTCAAGTCAACGAAAAGACCACCAATCTGGTCCGCATTGCCATCGCAAACTCCGACCGGCTGGTCCGCCTGATCAACGACATCCTCGATCTCGATCGCCTGGGGAGTGGGCGTGTGCGCGTCGCCTTCCGCCCGGTTCAATTGAGTCAGATCGTGCGTCAGGCCATCGATAACATGGCGCCCGTCGCCGATGCTGCCCGCGTGCAACTCGTCCACGACTTCAATCAGGTGGAGATCGTCGCCGACCCCGACCGGTTACTCCAGGTCCTTACCAACCTCATCGCTAATGCCGTAAAGTTTTCTCCAACAAACTCCGCAGTCTCCGTCTTGACGCACACCGACAACGGAGGCGTCACTCTCTCCGTTATAGACAGCGGCCGCGGCATTCCCGCCGATAAACTCGAAGTCATCTTCGGTCGCTTTCAACAGGTGGACGCTACTGATTCCCGCCTGAAAGGCGGAACCGGCCTAGGCCTGGCCATCTGCAGGGAAATCGTTCACCAACATTCAGGTCGCATCTGGGCCGAGCGCAATCCTGTCCGCGGGTCAACCTTCCGCGTATTCCTTCCTTACAAGCCCATCTCCACCGAAACGCCAATTCCCTATTATGGCCAAGAGGCCAGCCGCGCTAACGTGATGGAGCCCGAACCTACCTCATATTACAACCCCGGCTGATGCAGGAGTCCAGCCTTCTACCAGCTCTCCTTCTTCAGTTGTTGTTTCGACCAGAGATAGTCTGCGATGCGGTTGATGTCTTCATCGCTCAGCACATGTTTCCATGAAGGCATGTAGAGCGGCGGAGGCGGGCCGGCCGCATTCTCCACGGGAGGCACCCTGCCGTTTCGAATGATCGCGATGACTTCATCCTTGGTGTAGTCGTCGGAGACGTGAAGAAGCGAAGGCACCTCGCCGCCTTGGGCGTTGGGGTTGGCTACTCCTCCTTGCAGCTCCGTTCCGTGACAGCCTACGCATCCAAAGCGGGAGAAGTCCTGCTTGCCGGCCTCGATGGCAATCTCCTCAGGTGACTGGGCCCGCGGTTTCCCCGACAGGATCGACTGCATATCTTCTGGAGTAGCAACAGCCATGAAAGCGACAAGCGCCTTGCGGGCATTTGTCTCCAGATCGTATTCCGGCATTGCGCTCCCCGGATAAACGAGCTCGGGATTCACAAGCTGTTCGTCGAGCCATCCCATTGAGTGCCGCTTGGTAACACCGAGGAGGTCCGGGCCAGTCTTTGCGCCCACTCCGCCGACCGCGTGACACGCGATGCAGTTCTTTTCAACAAAAAGTTGCCGGCCATATGCGGGGCCGGGGATCGAGCGCATGCTCGAAAAGAAGGTTCCCATGTCTTCGCTGGTGAGCGAAAGCATGTAATAGGTAAGGTCGCGCGCCTGTTCCCTAGTGAAGTGGAAGTTGGGCATGGCTGAGCCGGCAGAAACCGCGTTGGGGGCAAGGAAATGGCGTTCCAGCCATTCCGGCGAGCGGTGGTTTGCGCCTTCCTCGGTAAGGTCTGGGCCGATGCTTCCGCCCACGCCGTTCAACTTGTGACAGCCGCGGCATCCCTGCGTTTCAAACAGGTGCCGACCTTCCGCGAGCTCGGGCACATCGGGCACATCGCCTTCCTTGTGGCATCGGCCGCAGGAGGCACGGATATAGTCCTTTGCCAGCAGAGGATTCTGCCAGAACTGCACATTGCCATGCGCGTCTTCCTTGTCCGTGGCCAGGCCCTGCCCGCCATGGCAGATAGTGCAGCCGAACCTGGAAGGAATGTGGGGACCAAGGCCGGTGTGATAACGGAACGGCTCAGGTGCGTCCTTCATGGTTGGATCGTCAACGCCCAGATGGCACGTGGTGCAGCGGTCGACGCGCTGCAGGCCCGGGAGCAATGTTTGGTGAATCTGCGGCGGCGTGGCGAGAACGGCAGCTTTTGCAACCGCGTTGGGTTCACCCTGCGCCTCAAGCTGCAGAAAGTTCTTCTGGTAAGTCTTCCACGATGGCGTATTGGCCTGCCACGCCGCGGCCAGTATCAGCGCCAGCGCAACCAGACTCAGCGCGAAGAAGAGCTGTTGCAGTCTCCGTTCCATTACTCAGCCCCCGAAACTACATGTACCCACGGTGGAACCAGGGCCCAGCCCGGACCGCGGAAGAAAGTACCCACCACAATCAGGGCCAGGTTGGCCACGACGAAAAAAGTGAACAGCCAGAGAATCAACTTGCGGTCAGCGGGCCGGCGGCTGGGATTCCTGTCAAGATATGGAATCGCGATCAGCGCGAGCACCATCAGTGCTGGCGCTACTACGCCGCCCAGCAGGGCAGAATGACTCACCAGCTCCTGGAGACCCAGGAAGTACCAGGGTGCCTTGGCCGGATTCGGCGTCTTTGCCGGGTTAGCCAGTTCTTCAAGAGGCGCGTTCAGAAACAGCGACATGGTCATGATGGTGGTAACCGTTGCCATCAGCACGACGGCTTCACGGACAAAGGCATACGGATATGAGAAGACCGTGTCTGCCTCTTCTTCCGGAGTTATCGTTTCGAAGATAGGCTTGCCGGTGACAACTTCCATGAGGCCATAGGTCTTGTCTTTTGAAGCCGAAACTACATTGAGAGCCACGGTTTCAACCGGTGCGCCGATGGTGACCAGCTTTTCTGTCTTTTGAGGCGTGAGCTTCCACACCGGCCGCGAGAGTCCGCCGTCCTTGCGGACACGCCAGAAGTGAACGATGGTGAGCAGTATGATTAGCGCTGGCAGCACTGCTACGTGGAGCACATAAAAGCGCAGTAGCGCGGCCTCGCCGACGCTATGGCCGCCGAGCAGAATTTCGCGCACCTGCCCGCCAACGAATGGAGCATAACTGCCGATGTTGGTTCCCACCGTGATGGCCCAGTAGGCCAATTGATCCCACGGCAACAGGTAGCCCGTGAACGACAGACCCAGGGTGAGCAGGAGCAGCAGTACCCCAACCACCCAGTTGAATTGGCGCGGCTTCTTATACGAGCCGGTGTAGAACACCCGGCACATATGAAGAAAGACGCAGACCACCATGCCATGGGCCGCCCAGCGATGCATGTTCCTGAGAAAAGGGCCCATGAAGACGACGAACTGGAGATCCTTCATGTCCTGGTAAGCCTGCGGCGGATAAGGCCGGTAATAGCACATGAGCGCTATTCCGGTAGTGACCAGGATCAAGAAGAGAAAGAAGGTGATGAAGCCAAGATAAAAACTGTGCTTGAACCTTAGGTTCTCTTTCTTTACCTTGGCCGGATGAATGTGCAGCCAGACATTGAGGAAGACCAGTTCGGACTTTCCCTTGTCGGTGGACAGTGGATCTCGCCGTACGATCGATTGCCAGATTTCGCGAATCAGATTCATCGTTACACCATCAACCGGTAGCTGGAAGGCACAATCTTGTCCTTGTCGATATTAAGTTGCCCATCGCGAGCCAGAGTAACCTCAAACCAGTTCAGCGGCCGCGGTGCCGGACCATGCAGCACGGCGCCGTCGGCACCGAATACGCTGCCGTGGCAGGGGCAATGGAATTTCTGGTCGCTGGTGAAGTGCGCAACCGTGCAGCCCAGGTGCGTGCAGACCGCACTGGCGACGGCAAATCCCTTGTCCCGATCGCGAAACACAAATATCTTTTCGTCCGCCATAAATGTCGGCGGGCCAAAAGGAAAGTCGGCGGGGGTGCCGATCTTGAAGGATTGCGGCGGCTCATAAAAGACACTCGGCACCAGAAACCGGCCAACCGCAGCCATACTCACTGCGACCGCCGAACACAGTGCCCCCACGCCTACCGTTCCCCAACTGAGAAATGCTCGTCTATTCATTCCCATGCTCCCTTATTCGAAGACTTCCCGCTCCTGCTGCTCCAGGGCCTCCATGGTGATGGCCTGGGTTGGGCACCGCTCGGCGCAGAGTCCGCAGCGAATGCACTTCTCTTCATTCTTGATGATGGCTCCGGCCTGGCCCGCTTTCAGTTCGGCGGCGGGAACTCCGTAGCGATTTTGAATCAGGGCGTCGTAGCGCGCATCGCCGCTTACCTGCACCAGGTCCACCAGGCGCAGGCAGTTCTCCGGACATACGTCCACGCAGCCTGCGCACAGAATGCACTTCGATCCGTCGAAGATCGTGTTCACCTGGCAGTTGAGACAGCGCTTTCCTTCGAGGCGGCCCTGCTCCTCGTCAAAACCCAGTTCCACTTCCGCAATGCCGATACGGCGGTTAGCCGCAAGAACAGGCATCGTCTGCCGCGGAATAGTTAGAAAGCCGCGCGGCATCTCCCAGTTAGGCAGGATGCGGAAGCGGCTGAGTATAGTCTTGGTGGTTTT
Organism: Occallatibacter sp.; assembly: GCA_035945795.1. Lineage (GTDB taxonomy): Bacteria > Acidobacteriota > Terriglobia > Terriglobales > Acidobacteriaceae > Telmatobacter. The sequence continues at coordinate 29,703 of DASYZU010000002.1, read as the reverse complement.
ACCGCTGAGATAGACATGAATGGAGCGCGCCGACTTGTGGCCATTAGCCACTGCCTCAACAAGGATGCGCGGCCCAAAGGCCACGTCGCCGCCGGCAAATACGCCGGGGGCGGTGGTCATCAGATTCTCGTCGATCTTGAGGATTCCGCGCGGCGTCACCTGTACCCCCTCTTCGCCGCTGAGGAATGAGAGGTCGGCCTGCTGGCCGATGGCCAGGATCACGCTGTCGCAGGGAATAATCTTTTCTTCATCGCTGAATACAGGATTGAAACGGCCATTCTCATCGAAGACTGCGAGACAACGGCGGACCTTGAGGCCAGTGACGACTCCGTTCTCGCCGACAATCTCCTTCGGTCCCCAGCCGTTATCCACCACGATGCCTTCGTGCTCAGCTTCGTCCACTTCGCCCTTCCATGCCGGCATCTGTGCGCGCGATTCCAAGCTAACCATGTCCACTTCTTCGGCACCCGAGCGCAGAGCCATGCGCGCCGCGTCAAAGGCGGGCTGCAGGCCCTTGGCATCATCTTCTTCAGCAAAGTCCACAGCCTCATGCACCAGGCGGACGGCCGCGCGCGCCACATCAATAGCAACGTTGCCGCCACCCACCACAACTACTCGCTTGCCCAACTCGATCTCAAATCCGAGATTGACGTTGATAAGGAAATCGATGCCGTTGTAGACGCCCGCCAGGTGCGCTCCGGGAATGTTCAGTTCGCGGCCCTTGTTGAGCCCGGTGGCCAGCAGAACCGCGTCAAACTTCGACCTCAATTCGGCGAAGGAGATGTCGCGTCCCAGCGTCATGCGGGTATGCAGCGTCACCCCCATGGCCAGAATGTTGTCCACTTCCATCTTGATGATTTCCCGCGGTAGACGGAATTGCGGAATACCCAGATAGAGCATTCCGCCCGGAACGGGGGCGGACTCAAAGACCTCAACTGTGTAGCCCAGCAGGGCCAGGTCATGGGCACAGGTAAGGCCGCAAACGCCCGCGCCCACAATCGCGATACGCTTATCGCGCTTGGGAGCTGGCGGCAACTTCTTGCGGGCCGGGTCGTGTCCGGTGCCCAGGTTGTGGCGATCGGTTGCGTAGCGCTTCAATGCGCAGATGGCGATCGGCTCGTCGATCTTGCCGCGCCGGCAATTGTCCTCGCAGGGATGCGCGCAGATGCGGCCCAGAACGTATGCGAATGGATTAGGCGCACGGGCCAGAAGATACGCTTCCTCATCCTTCGAGATCCCGATGGCCTGCACGTAGCGCCCGCATTCGGTGTGAATCGGACAGGCAGCGCGGCACGGAATATTCTTGTCGAAATATTCCCGATCCGGGATCGTGATGGAGTATGGCATGTGTTCCCCACTCTGCGTTTGCTTTTGAGCCACTTCAGCCCAGATCGCTCCGGGTGAGTAGCTGATAGCTTGGAAGAAATCCCGGCAAACGTGCCTGACGCTCGCCGGGTTGAAGGCAAGATTGCTTGCATCTTGCAGACAGGACAAATGAAGCCGCGAAAAACGTCTTAGTGCTGCTGGGCTTTCAGTTTTTCAATCTCTTCGTCGCTTAGCGACTTGAAGAACGCCGTCGGATTCTTGTCCTTGCGATTTTCCTGATCGTAGCTAATGAACTCGAAGATCGTCTTTCCCTGGCTGTCACTGATGCCCGAATTTGGCTTGTGCATCATGCGCTTCACATAGCGCTCCCACTCCGCCCGGGGCATGGTCGTGTTGATGGGCCGCGCGATGGTATGACACTTCGAGCACTTGTCCGCAAACACCTTGTAACCCTTTTGTTGTTCCGCCGGATATTTCGATACGTCAATCTTTGCCGGTCCCTTGTCCTGCGGAAGCGTTACGTTGCTGCTTTGCGCCGCAAGCAAGAGCGGTATAGACAAACCGGCGATGGCCATGATGCGAATTGCCTTATGCATTTTCAGTCTCCTCTTACCACATGAATCGAAAATCGAGTTTGAACAGCTTGTCGGTCGTTCCGAGAAGGGCGAGAGGGTCGCCATCGTGCTCCTGGTTGTAGCTGACGCGGGCCACAATGTTCCCAACCGGAGTGAGAGCGTGCTCGGCTCCGACCGCCCAGGCCCGTGTATGCATCGTTGGCTGGGGCGAGATGCTAGCCGTTCCGCGATCGAGGCGCGCCATGATGACTGTGCCGGTCTTGAGGTAGTAATCTGCTTCGCCGCGATAGGTATTTGCGGTGTAGTGCTGCATGGGTGCACCCTGCGTCCACTCCCAGTCGTCGTGGCTGTGGATATAACCGCCGAGAAGATCCAGCTTATCAAAGAACAGGTAGTTGCCGAAGGCGCCGGTGCGGTAGAAGGTTGGCCGATAGGTGAATTGATCTGGATTTCCCGCGCTCTGTATTTGATCCTTCGACCCGCGATACATCATTACCGTGACGCCGCCGTCGGGGCCAAACCAGTAATCGGCATCGGCCCACACGTCCTTGGAGTTTTTGGTGGAGGCATTCAGAATCGTACTGCCGTCGGCGTTCAACCCGTTAGTGACCTTGGCGGAGACGGCAAAGATGTTCTTGAAGTAATTCGATGCGTGCGTGTAGCCGAAGTCCACACCCGCGGGGTGCTGATCAAGAGAAAAGCCAATGGGATCGGTATTTGTAAGGGTGAATGCGGGATCAGGGAAGAGGTTGTAGAACATGGCTGCCCGCGTTCCCTCGCCCTCCTGCATGTGCATTTCGCCGGCTTTGACGAAGTAGCTGTTGTTAGCCTTGCCGCCGGTCCAGACGCCGAAACCCTGCTCCAGGTTGTTGCTTCCGTCCTGGTACATCTCATAATGGCCAAAGTAGGAGAAACCGGTCTCGGGTACGGCTCCGGCAACAAAGAACGCGGCCTCATCCAGGTTGAAGCTGGAAGTGGTTGAACTCGTCGTGGGGGGCGTGTCTCCGGTTTCTGCCACGTTCTTGTCGTCGGTAACGCTTGCCTGGAAGAGCACAGCAAAGGAGTTGGTCAGGCTGAACTTGATGTCCTTGTCAAGGGCCGAGACCTTGGGCGCGGGTTTGGTCCCATCCATCTCGTCCGGCGGCATCCGGTAGCCGAGGCGCTTGAACATGTAGCCGTTCTTGTTCAGCGCCGGTGGAATCGTGTGGCAGGTGTAGCACTTCACACCATATTTGCGGGCAAATGCCGGAATCGCGTGTCCAGGTTGCGGCATAAGCAGGATAAAGCCAAGTACTAAAAGAACAGCCTTTGCACTTGATGTCAAGAGTTTCATGTCGGGAGCTCCTGCCTCTTGCTTTTGCAATCGAGGAGCCAAAAGGCGTATCCTTTGCAATCAACTACTTGCCCGGATGCGCCTTAAAGTCTGGGGATTTTATTCCCCGCTTTCCAGCCCAGTCTGGGGAATGGATTCCTCAGACTGCTGGTCTCGTTCCCTCTTTAGGAGCGCGTAAAACGTCTTGCGGTCCACACCGGCCTCGCGCGCGGCTGCACTGACATTTCCGCCGCAGCGGAGCAGCACGGCGTGCGCATAGGAACTCTCAAAGCTGGACAGGTACTGTTCCCTGGCATCCTTCCAGGGAAGCGTGGAAAGACTGCTGACCGCCTCCACCTGCGGTGCGTCCTCATCCACATCCTCCGGTCCCAGCACTCCGCCCGGATGTAAAGCGGTCAGCCGTTCCACCACGTTCTTCAATTGGCGTACATTGCCCGGCCAACGCTGACCCAACAGCACATCGTAGAACTGTGGCGAACCGGAAAGGCTTTTGCCGTAGCGCCGGGAGAAGCGTTCAAGGAAAAAGCGCGCCAGGCGGGGAATATCCTCCGGCCTCTCCCGCAGTGGCGGCAACTTGACCGTCACGACGCTCAACCGATAGTAAAGCTCCTCGCGAAAGGTCCCAGCCTTGATCTTGGCTGGCAGGTCCTGGTTGGTCGCGCACAGAATACGGCAGTCCACGCGTACCGGAGTAAGCCCGCCTAAACGCCGCAAGACCCTCTCCTCGACAAAGCGAAACAGGCGCGTCTGCAGCTCGACCCCAAGGTCTCCGATTTCGTCCAGAAACAGAGTGCCGCCGTCGGCCGATTCGATGAGGCCTTTCTTGGTTTTCTCTGCGCCGGTAAAAGCCCCGCGTTCATAACCGAACAACTCGCTCTCGATCAGAGACCCCGGCATGGCGCTACATTCGACAGGAACAAAGGGCCCGTCCTTGCGCCGGCTCTGGTCGTGGATGAAACGGGCCGTCACCTCCTTGCCGGTGCCGCTTTCGCCCAGGATCATCACCGTCGCGTCTGTGGGTGCCGCGCGTCGGCACTTCTCAATCTGGTCCAGCATTACGGGGCTGCGTGTCTGAGCTGCATCCGCCTCCCCCAGGGCTTCAAGTCGCCCCTTAAGCTCCTCCACCTGGTGCTCCAGGCTGGCGTGGGAGAGGGCCCGCTTCACCACCAGCTGCAGATCCTCGCGTTTGAAAGGCTTCTGCAGGTAGTCGAACGCACCGTTGCGCATCGCCATCACCGCGCTCTCAACTGACCCAAAGGCGGTGAGGAAGACGATGGGCAGGCCTGGATGGACTTCGTGCAATCGCGCAAATACCTCTTCGCCCGACATGCCCGGCATGCGCACGTCAAGCAGCACCAGATCGGGCGGGTTGGCGAGGCATTCGGCCAGCCCCTTGACGGGGTCCACGCAAACGGACACGACGACTCCCGGTGAGTGCAACATGCGCTGGATGTTTTCGCCCAACGCGGCTTCGTCGTCGATAACCAGAATGCGGCTCACTCAGTCGTTCCTCCAACAAACCAGTGGTAGGGCTGGCCGCGGGTAAATCGCGCCGGCGGTAGCTCAATCACGAAGCTGGCTCCGCCGCCATATCTCATTTCATACCGAATGCGGCCATCATACATATCCAGCAGGCTGGCGGCCAAAAACAGTCCCAGACCCAGCCGCTCCCTTCCCGTGCTTTGCGATATGAAAGGCTCAAATAGATGTTGCCGGATACTCTCCGGAACGCCCGGTCCGTTGTCTTCAATCCGCGCTACCACTCTGACGCCGGCCGTGCGGTAGGGTTCAAGGCGTACCCAGATCATGCCGCCGTCCCGTCCTTTCAATGCCTGCAGTGCGTTACTCAACAGGCAGCGAACCACTTCGCCGATGACGTGCTCGGGCACGTCCACCCGCGGCGCATCTGCGATCTCTTCCACGAGCATTACTCCCTGACTCTTTGCGGTGGGCCGTAATGCTCCGATTGCATCTTCCATGGCCTTCTGCGGAACCGAAGCCTCGAAGATCTCTCCGGCACGTTCGCGCCGCAGCGCCTGCAGCAGCGTACCGGCAATGTTGCTCATGTAGCGCGTCTCTTTGAGCATCTGTTCGAGATCCGCGCACAAGGCGGGATCCTCCTTGCGCTCGTCGAGCAGGACCTCAACCCGCCCCGCAACAATCGCCAATGGATTGTTGAACTCGTGCATGAAACCTGCCGTGAACTGGCCCAGAAGTGTAAGTTGGTGACTCAACCTCGCCTGCCGGTCTGCGGCTTGCAACTCTTCACGCGAACGAGTCGTGCGATAGCGCACCGTGTCCAATTGCAGTTTCAACTGGGCGGCTTCTTCCTCGGCCTTCGCTGCGCAGGCAATTAGCCGGCGCCGTTGCCTCATCATGAGAATGAGTGCGGGCAAGGGCGCTGCAATAACAGCAAGAACTGCGAGCGTAGTCCTGACCGTCGCCAAGGCGGGGAGAATCCAGAGGGCAATGCCGAGGAAGGGTAGAATCCAGACTCCGCTCACCCAGAGCAGGACGCGAACGCGCGCCTGTGAGGGATTAAAGACTTCGTCTTGTCTCGTCTGTGCTGGCATATCGCTCAAGTGTAGTACTTCAAGCAGGTTGAACGCAGCTTTGATTCTAGAGCGCGGAAGCTCTGGTTCCGCGCTTGTAGTGTCCACTTAGCCTTTGGGAATCCGCGTGAACCGGTCTGTGCGCGGATAAGCCGCTGAGATCTTCGTGATTTGGCCAAGGCTGATATAAATTCCCGGTCAGATATTCAGATACAACGTCTCAATGTGTGTTGATCAGGCGATCCAGGAATGTGCGATAGACGATGACTTCAGCCGAAAGCGGTGTCCCGACCAGTTTTGTCGTCTTTAGCAGCACTTCGAAGTAAGGCTGAGTGCTCACGTGCAGTTGGTCCTGAAAGCGCTGGAAAGGCTCCTCGGAGGTGATGAATTCTCTCTCCGCGGTCCTAATCGCAGCGGCGTCCTGCATGGATGTTCTTTCAATGCCAGACTCTCCGCGGGTAAGGTAGAGAATCACAACTTCATGCCCCTCGTCGGTGTAGCGCGCGATGGTGCCCCCGCAGCCAGATTGGGGATCGTCCGGGTTGCCCGGCCAGACTCCGCGGCTGCAGCAACGGTCGGCAGCCCGCCCCCCAGGGAAGCTGCCAATAGAGAAGAGAGTCCTAATTAAACGGGAGTTCCCCCGGCTCTCTCAAGGAGCAAACTGCTCCTTACCTTATTGTCCAGACCATCGGTCTGGTGCCCCACTGCCGGAGGATACTTACTAACTCTCACCATACGTTATGTCATTGATAAATAGAGGTAACAGGCGTAACGGAACGTCTGGATACTACGCAGAAGACTTCAAATCCGATAACAATACCTTGGACTCTTGGTATTCGAAGCAGCCTATTGCAATTTGTGCGCGGCGAATGCCGTGATCGCAGACTGCTTGGTATCGTGAACCGCGCAGAGCGGAAAGGAATAACTGAATCTGAATGATGGCCTGCGGGAATCCTGGAGCCGTCAGCATGGTTCGTATTGCGAGGCGGTTCAACGATTATGATGCACGGGTGGTATTTGCGGAGTGGATTTGCGCACCGAAAAGAAAGAAGAAGGAAGACTAGGATAATGGACTCGCGCCGTTCTCGTTTTGCTTTGGCTCTCCTGGGAATTTGTCTCGCGGCATCCTTGCGGGCAACCGAACCCGATCCGTCCGCTGAACTCGTGGTTTACGGGGGAACAGCATCTGGGATCATGACTGCGTACTCCGCCGCACGCGAGGGTTTGCACATTGTGCTTCTTGAACCGGGGACTCACCTGGGGGGAATGGTCACCGGCGGACTCTCTGCAACTGACTTGGGCCACTTTGCCATCATTGGCGGTTATGCTCGTGAATTCTACACGAAGGCGGCGGCTCATTACGGTGTACAGAACCTGGATCTGCCGGAAAATTGGCTCTCTGAGCCTCATGTAGATGAGGCTCTGTTTCGCGACATGCTGAAAGACGCCGGTGTCAAGGTGTACTTTCACGAGCAACTGCGAGAGCACAATGGCGTGACCCTGGAGGGCAAGCGGATTGTCTCGATCACCACCTCCGATGGCAAGCAGTGGCCCGCGAAGGTATTTGCCGACTGCTCCTATGAGGGTGAATTGATGGCTCAGGCCCATGTCAGTTATACATGGGGTCGCGAAAGCTCAAAGGAATATGGCGAGAGCCTTGCGGGAGTGCAGGCACATACGCCAAAGCATCAGTTCGGCTGGCCGATGTCGGCGTACGATGAACAGCATCATCTGTTGCGGGAGATCGATCCTGGCCCCTTGGCCGCACCCGGTTCCGGCGACAAGAAAGTACAGGCGTATAACTTTCGCCTCATTCTGACCAACGATCCCGGCGACCGGCTGCCGTTCCCGGAGCCCAAGGGTTACGACCGCTCCAGGTTTGCATTGCTCAAGCGGTACCTGAGTGAATTCCAGCAGCATACTGGCCGGGCGCCACACGTCAGAGACTTTTTCAACCCGGTAATGATTCCGAATCACAAGGCGGACTTTAATAATAACGGGCCGGTTTCAACGGATTACATTGGGCATAGCTGGGAGTATCCCGAGGGTTCGTATGCCAGCAAGACCGCGCTGTGGAAGGAGCACCTGCTGTATACGGAGTCTTTCGTGTATTTCCTTTCGCATGACGCTAGCGTGCCGGAGAGTCTGCGAGCGGAGATGAACGAGTGGGGATTGCCCAAAGACGAGTTTGCCGACACGGACCACTGGCCGAATCAACTTTATATTCGCGAAGGCCGAAGGATGGTTGGTGCGTACGTGATGCGGCAATCCGACTTGCAGACGGAACGGAGCAAGCCGGACTCGGTTGGGATGGGATCGTACAACAGTGATTCGCACAATATCGAGCGCGTGGCGATGCCGGACGGAACTGTGCAGAACGAGGGGGACGTCCAGGTGCCGGTGACGCCTTACGAGATTCCCTATCGGAGCATTACGCCAAAACCTAACGAGTCGGAAAACCTGTTGGTCCCGGTCTGCCTTTCGGCGACACATGCTTCTTACTCGTCGGTACGCATGGAGCCACAGTACATGATCCTCGGTCAAGCAGCAGGCGAGGCCGCGGCGCTCGCCATTCGCAAACATACATCCGTCCATAACATTTCGATCATGGAGCTGCAGCAACAGCTCCGGGAACACGGTGCTGTGCTTCATCTCAACCAGGAGTTTCTCCCGGCTGCTCAACCCTGAGGGAGCTTGAGAGGCGCGGCCCGAGTAGCCAAGATGCTAAACAACATTCCGTCATGCACCAAAGGAACTCATCGCACCCTCAAGCTTTAAGGTGTACGGAAGGTCTGCCGTCACCGCATCGAGCGCGGGAACGCTGCAAATCAATGCTTCTTCTGTTTGGCTGAACTGCACAGGCCTAGCTCCATCGAGCAGCGTTACGCGCCGAATATTGGCATTGCCCTTTTTGAAAGTGACAAGTCGAGCTTCAAAGCCCGCATTGCTGTTCTCCTGCGCCATGAGACCGGTCGCGTAGAGATTGCCTTTGTTCACAGTGAAACGAAAATCTGCAGTCGTTGGCTGCGGTGGATAGTGACTGTGTATGTTACCAGGAAGCCCCATGCCGGTGGGCCAACCGCGCCACTCCTGCGGGGCCTCTTCAGGAACGCCCGGTCCCTCACCGGGCCGGAGCCAGGTCCTAGCGCCATAAACCGCTTCCCCGTTTCTGCGCAGCCACTCGCCCATGGCCAGCAAGGATTTCTGCTGATCTTCAGGAATGGTGCCGTCGGCCATGGGAGCGACGTTGAGCATGTAGTTGCCGCCGCAGCTTGAGATGGTGATCAACTGCCGAACCAGCGCCGCGCCGTCTAGCACCCGCAGACCGGTTATGTAGCCCCAGGAGTTTCCAATGGAGGTGTCGCACTGCCACGCGCCAGGATAGATCCATTGCGGCGATCCACCCATGCTTTCGGCAGTTTGAATCGTGCCGTAGAGATAGGCCCATTGCTTGGTGCACATCGTTGATTCGTAGCCTGCTTCGTGCGCACGGTTGAAGAGATATGCAGCAGCGCGCAGCTTGATGGGATCGTATTCGCGTGGATTAACTCCGTTGTCCAAGTAGAGGATTTCCGGATGATATTTGTCTGCAAGCTCCTGGATGCGGGCCAACCAATCGCCCTGGAAAGCGGGGCTGGCGTTGGGTCCGTTCATGTCGACGTCTTGAACAGGCGGCCCGTAGAAGCCAGCGTATCTGGGATCGAACTGGTCATTGGGCACGCCGGGAGCAGGATACATGAAGGTGTGGTGCTCCATGCGATGCGTTGAACAGCCCCAGATCATATTCTGCTTGCGCGCAGCCTTCTCAAGCTCTCCGATCAAATCGCGCTTGGGGCCCATCTTGCCGGCGCACCAAGGAGTGATGTCGCTGTCCCACATGGCAAATCCATCGTGGTGCTCTGCAACCGGACACATGTAGCGTGCTCCCGCGCGCTGGAAGAGACCGATCCATTCGTCCGCATCGAACTTCGTGGGCTGGAAAAGCGGGATAAAGTCCTTGTAACCGAATTTGTCAGGCGGGCCGTAGTGCTGCGTGTGCCAATCCACGTCGGTCGTGTACATCCACTTCGAATACCACTCGCTCTTGTGTGCTGGAATCGAATACAGACCCCAATGAATGAATATCCCGATCTTCGCATCGTGGAACCACTTTGGCACGTGATAGAACTCGCGCACACTTTGCCAACTGGGAAGGACAGGGCCCGGCAAATCGGGTTTTGGACGGGCATAGGCATCCGGCGCGCCTGCGGGGGCGCCATTCTGGGCGAAGAGCTTGCCGGGCAGCAGCGAGCGGACAGCGGCCGCATTGGCGAGGGCTCCGGTGGTTCTTAACAGGTCGCGGCGAGTTATAAGTCTGCGGTTATTGAATGGCATATACGTGCTTTCCTTTCCCGGCTTTACCCGATAAACAAGGCGCTAGATAAGGCAGCTTACCAACGACGAACTAAAATTATCACGATCATCGGAAAACGCCTACTGCGTGGCTCAAACCAGGGGTCGCCCCGTTCGTGCTTGTCCACCTCCTCTGCTTTGAAATCTGGTTCGCGGCGCTGGTCAGGAATCACTTAGGCAACACTACCGCCGCGAGTGTTATGCTGCCTTCGAAACGCAACGAAAGAGGGATTCTGCTTTGAACGCCATCTCCGCTCCGCTCCTTTGGGCTACGCTCAGGACATCGCTCTGTCTCCTCGGCTTCGCTGCTTTAAACGCCCCCGCCCAGGATAATTTCCACATCACTCACGAGTTCTCAAATGTTGATGCGCGCAGCATGATCGGCCTCCCCATGGGCAGCCACAAGACCATCGTGACCAAGGACGGCCAGTTGTTGTGGTCGCAATGGAGCCTGGCTCAGAAGGGCCGCGCCGTTCTCTTTGGATTCAGCGAGCAATTTGATGGAGACCTCGGAATTCGCATGAGCGAAATCAGCGGCGCCAAATCCAAGCCGCTGGTCGCTGGCGGCCAGCACCTCGACGGCATGCGATTTCCCTTTGTCATCACCGAGTGGAAAGGCGAATCACTGAGAGCAGAGGAGACCGCATTTGCCGCTACCGATGGCAAGAAGGATCTCGACGTCGTACGAATGAGCGTCTCCAACCTGAGCGACCGACCACAAATGCTCGAACTAAAGCTCGACGGCAAACAGCGCAACCTGCCAGCCCTCGCAGCTGGCTCGCATCTGGCCACACGCGACGGCATGTTGCTCGCCATCGTTGAACCTGCATCCGGCGTCGCGCATCAGTCGACAGAAGCCGGCAGCCTGACCCTTGCCCAGCAGCGCGAGGTCCCGGCCCACGGCTCAATCACCTTCTGGATCAAACTCCCGTACGATCTCCCAACCGGAGAAGAGATTTCCCTTGCAGCAATCGATGGCAGCCAGCTTTTGCAAAATGCCCGCCATTCGTGGGAAACGCTCTGGAGCGAGGGTACGCAGATCGATCTTCCCGCCCGCGAAAAGGAACTTTCCGACTTCTACCAGGCATCGGTCGCTTATATTCTCATGCTCACCGAACGCGATGAGAAGGGCGAACTCTGGACGCTCGATGGCCCCGCGCTCTATCGCGAGTTCTGGGGCCGCGGTGAATACTTCCAGGGGCGCTCCATCGAGTTTGCCGGCTATCTGCCCATCGCTCTCGAGACCGTGAAGCACACCTTCAGTCTGCAAAAGAGCGATGGCGAATGGGACTGGCCCGTGACCAGCGGTTGGCCGGCCTGGGACAATATCGGCGGCAATGCGGCAACTGTTTGGGATTACTACCTGCTCACGCGTGATAAGGAGTGGCTGCGCAGCTCCTATCCGCATCTGGCTGCAGCAGCAGACTGGGTCGACCTGCACCGCCAGGAAACCATGCTTCCCGACAACGCGCCCGCTGTATCGCAACCCATTCAGCGTCAGATTCCGTGGAAGTGCTCGACAGAAACTTCGCCGCCTCTCAAGCCAGGAGAAAAGCCCTATTGGTGGGGACTTCTCCCGTGGAGCTATGGTGACAGCGGCTTGCCTGAAGGCCACCCTTATCCGCACAACACGTGGGGACTCTATGCAATCAAGATCGCCGAGCAGGCAGCCAAGGTCCTCGGCAACGATGAAGATGCGAAGCAATTCGCCACAAAGTATGCAGCCTACAAGCAGGCATACTTCGACTCCATGCGGCGCTCCATCGCCCTCGAGAAAGAAGATGCGCCATACCTGCCTGCAATGCCCACCGATCCCGGCGCTGGCGTTTCGCAAAGCCTCATCGCTGTCTATCCCACCGGCCTCATCGCCCCTGACGATCTTTGGGTCACCAATCTCCTCGCGCGCATGCGCCGCGACGAATTGCAGGGCCTGCCCACGCACATGGCATGGATGGGCGCTGGCGGTGTGTGGCCCAGCGAATCGATGAATGTGGCCGAGACCTATCTGCGCCGCGGAGACATCGACAAGACCGTCAGCCTCCTGATCGCCACGCTTAATCACACCTATACCACCGACGTCTTCAAGGAAGAAATCAAGGTCGATAAGACTCTACCCGTCGCCTGCGCGAGCGGCGTGTCGAAAGATGTGGAGAATGGCAATGGAACCGGCGACATGCCCGAGGCGTGGGGCCCGGCAAATCTCATCCTACTCGTGCGCGATATGATCTTCTACGAAGACCGTAACTCGCTGCACATCCTCGCCGGAATTCCCGCTAACTGGATTGAGCCTGGTGGGCATCTCGCCATCTCATCCGCACCCACCACGCTCGGAGGCAAAGTCTCTCTCCGTCTCGACTATCCGCAGAGCGGAAAGATGCATCTGCATTTCGAATCGTCAGTCGCCGTACCGCACGCTGTTGTTCGCTTTCCCATCCCCACTGGCAAGCACTTACGCGGAGTTTCTATCAACGGTCAGCGGTCGAATGACTTCCGCCAGGAGACTATATCGTTCAAAAGTGTGACTGGCGCTACAGATATCGAAGCAGAGTTTTAAGCGCCGCTATGCCGCGTGAATCACATGGAAAGGCCATTCGTTGAAATGAGAAGAACTGGATTGTCCATCTATGTGGCAGTTGTGCTTGTTCTGCTCCCTCTTATCTGTACCGGACAGATGCCAGCCCACCACAACGAAACGGATGAAGTAATTATTGCGGTCTCGCCGCTCGGCAGCGACGACGCGCCAGGCACGCGGGATAGACCATTCCAGTCGCTGAGACGCGCTCAAGAAGAGGTTCGCACTTTCAACGCCAATCACAACGTCACTGTCGAGCTTGCAAGCGGAATCTATCGCCTCTCCGCTCCTCTCATTTTCACCGCGCTTGACGGCGGGCGTAATCTGCACCGCGTCGTGTGGCAGGCTTCGCCGGGCGCCAAGCCTATCCTCTCTGGAGCAATCCCAGTTGCCGGCTGGAAACTCTTCGACAACGCCCGCCACATCTATGTTGCCGACGTCCCCATCGGCTCCGATGCGCGACAGCTTTGGGTCAACGACAAGCTCGTGACTCGCGGTTCAGTCGAGATCCCTCGCGGCGATCTGGGTTTCACGCCGGATGGAATCACTTGGAAGGATCCCAAATACGATTACCTGGCAAAACTTCCCGATCAGCAACACCTCGAAGTCGAGTCCACAGGATTCTTCACCGACCGCTTCTCGCCGGTGGCGAAAATCACTGGCCGTGAATTGCTCATGAAGCAGCCTGCATGGAACAACAACATCTGGGGCTATGACACGCTCAACAGTCCCTATCATCCTGAGCTCTCCCACCTGTTTCTTATCAATTCATTGGCCTTCATTTCAAAGCCCGGCGATTGGTACATCGACCCACCCAAGGGAAAGCTCTATTTATGCCCTCCTGCTGGAGCCGATATTGAGCAAATGCAGGTCGAGCTGCCTCGCATTACTGTGCTTATGGCAATTGGCAACAGCCTTGATGCACCTGCGAAAGATATTGCCTTTCGAGGAATCCAGTTTTCGCACACTACTTGGCTGGGGCCCGCAACTGAGGATGGTTACGCCAGCCAGCAGAGCGGCTCCTACCTAACGGGTCGCGCAGCCGCGTATCCGGCAAATCCACTGTCCGAATGCAGGTTCGGCTGCCCGGAGTTTGAAACAAGGCGCAATGAGTGGAGCCAGATGCCGCCGTCGATTCAGGTTGCCGCAGCCGAAAGAATCACCTTTGAGAACGACATCTTCGCGCACCTGGGTCAGTTTGCACTGGGAATCGGCAACGACGCGGACGCGAACCTCACCGGCGCAGGTCTCGGAACCAGCGACGTTACTGTCACCCGCTGTGTCTTCACCGATCTCGCCGGAGGTGCCATCCTCTCTGGAGGCGTGCGACGCGATGCACATCACCCTCAAGATCCCCGGCAAACCAACCGTTCTCTAATCGTCAGTAATAATCGCATCCGGTCCGTGAGCAAGGATTATCTCGACAACAGCGCTATTCTCAGCACTTACGTGCTCGGAGCTTTCATTCTCCACAACGACATCTCCGACATTCCCTACGATGCAATCGATATCGGCTATGGCTGGGGGATGCACGATCCCGGCGGCAATCCGAATTATCGCGTTCGGATGCACGGCTACGATTGGAAAGAAAATCTAGTCTACGACACGCCCACTTCGCATCGCGATGTTGTCGTTGCCAGCAATCGAATTCACGGAGCAAAGAAGTACTTCCACGATGGCGGCGCAATCTACAACCTGTCTGCAAGTCCCGGCACACTGATCACCGAGAATTACATCTTCGACAACAACAAGATGATCGGCCTGTATCTCGATGAAGGTTCGCGTTACATCACCGTGCGTAGAAACGTAGTTGAAGGCAAGGAGTGCGAGTGGCTCAATATCAACACCGTGCACAGTGCCTATCCGCTTCGCATCTCACCGGATAACACGGCAATCGACAACTGGCATGATGGCACAAAGATCGGTGGGCTCTGGACGAACTACCAGAACGATCTCATTCTCAACGATCATCTGGTGGATGATGGGAATTGGCCTGACGAAGCAAAAGCCATCATAAAGAGTTCCGGAATCGAGCCCTCCGCCGGCCCAGTCGAGTACGAAGACGCAAAACCCGGGACCGGAGAAGACGGAGCTTCAGCGCCTCAATAATTGAGGTATCCAAATGATTCGCCATCCAGAACTCGGCTAGCCGCGATCTAGACGGCGAATTCCTCGGGCATCCTGTCGGCCCGGGCCCTGTGAGGCCAACGTTGATGACCGTGACGGTAAAACTCAATGGCTTAAGTGACTGCAGTCACTTTGAACCGTATCTCAAGATCATAGGATGGTAGATGAGCTACAAATTGACCAGCGATTGAGCTGCGAAGGAATTGCTATGAATCTGGGGTTTATTGAGAGCAAGACATACGACGAGATTTCAGTTGGAGATACAGCCGGAACAGAGCACGTGCTCACCACCGATGACGCGATGGCCTTTGCCTCGATCTCCGGTTTCCACTCTGTCCTCAACTCCGACGAACTCATCGAACGTGCTGGCGGCATACCTCCCACAGGGCCGAACATGTGGTGCGCCTCGCTCATCTCCGGTCTTTTCAGCATGAACATACCCGGCCCCGGATGCACGCTGACCAACGTCTCGCTCTCCTTCCACAATCGCATCCGTGTCGGAGATCGCATTCTCGTCAAGGTGCAAGTCACGGCCAAGGACGATTCTACAAAGACGGTTACATTCGATTGCGAGGCAAACAACGGCGCCGGTACGCCGATCTTTTCCGGTACCGCCCAGCTCATCGCACCTCTCAGGAAGTCACGCTGGTCCACCCTCCCCGTTCCCGAGCTTATTGTCAACAATCCCTATCGTCACTACCTTGGCATGATCGCGCGCGCCACCTCCAAGCCGGCTGTGAGAACTGCTATCGCCTGGCCCTGCGACGAGGTATCTCTCGGCGGCGCCATCCAGGCATTCAAAGACAAATTGATAATTCCTGTCCTCGTGGGTTCCGAGCCGACGATCCGCAGCCTTGCCGAAACCATGGAACTGGACCTGGCAACTATCCAGATCGTTGATATCGAAAACAGCCGCATGGCCGCCATTCGGGCTGTAGAGATGGCCCGCAAAGCTGAGGTCCAGATGCTCATGAAAGGCTCTCTGCACACGGACGAGCTTATGGGCGCGGTCGTCTCACGCGAGGGAGGATTGCGCACCGGCCGGCGCATCAGCCATGTATTCGCTTTGGATGTTCCCTCCTATCACAAGACCCTCTTCGTTACCGATGCGGCCGTCAACATCCAGCCGGACCTCGAAACCAAGATCAGCATTCTGCAGAATGCGATTGACATGATGACCACGCTCGAGGTCGTCAACCCGAAGGTCGCAATCCTGTCGGCGGTCGAGTCGGTAAACCCGGCCATTCCTTCCACGCTCGATGCCGCGGCCCTGTGCAAGATGGTCGATCGCGGACAGATTACCGGAGCCATCGTCGACGGCCCGCTCGCATTTGATAACGCCATCTCAAGCGATGCCGCGCGTATCAAGAAGATCAAGTCACGGGTCGCGGGAGACCCGGATCTTCTAATGGTCCCCAATCTGGAAGCCGGAAATATCCTCTTCAAGGAGCTTCAGTATCTGGCCGGAGCGTTGGCGGCGGGAGTCGTGGTAGGAGCCAAGGTTCCAATTGTTCTCACCAGTCGTGCCGACGGAGAACTGGCCCGAATGGCAAGCTGCGCGCTCGGTGTTCTACTCGCGAAGCCAGCGCCTGCCCTGGCCTAGACTGTGCCTGAGTAGCGCCGAAAGATCGATCCATCTCGAGATTGACGTCCCGTTCTTCTAGCGCGAGTTCGCTGGGCTTGCACACTATCTAGCCGGGGATCGCCATCTTGCCGATGCGACGATTCCCGCAATGTAAGTTGGCACAAAATTTTCAGTTCACTCGTCAATGGGCGGTTCAGCAAGTTGAGCCCGAGGACCAAAACACTCGATTTCCGAGCCTGGCGCCGGAAATTCGGAAGCATCGGCCATGAAATCTCCGGAGAGCTTTTGTAGAAACCGGACCTTCGATGGCCACGATAGAGAAAAGGCCTCAAAGCCTCCGGCTCTCTCAAGGAGCAAACTGCTCCTTACCGTATTGTCCAGACCATCGGTCTGGTACTCCACTGCCGGAGGATATTTACCGTGCTATAAAACCGGCTGCTAAACAGTTCAATTGTGACCAAGTCTGGCGAAACCTTAGCGATGGTGCCCGGATAACCGGCAACCCGTCCTCAATGTGAATTTGGGCCTTCCCTGAACCTCTAGCTGGCATCGGTCAGGCTTCTGGAAGCATCGACGACATAACAGGTAACAATGTTCGCGGACCTTTGAAAGACGGCCAGTGTTCTGGTGCCATGAGCATAATCCGGCCGTTTCACAATGATCTTTTAGGCCATGTTCGCGGGTGAAGCAGTCCAGTCCGTCAAATCGTCGCAGGTAGATGCATGAGGCTACGATTCATTCGGCAGTTCCCTAAGCGGGGGAGATAGCCTCCCCGAGAATCGAATAATTTATAATCTCCGCGGCCGCCCCTATCTCCTCAGAATTCCTCGAGGTCCTTTCCTTGCGAACCAATCTGCCCCGGCATCGAATCCCGCAACTTGTTGAAAGCGTGATTTCCGCAGGAAATTCGACCAGAAACTCAATATTGCCATCAATCAGTGCGCTATCGGCCAAGCTTAAATAGAAATACACTCCCCGATTGCTCAGGTCCCGAGTATAGGCAGGAATCTCGCTGTCTCCTACGAAAACGGTGATGGGGACACTAGTCCTGAAGCGTTGACTTCCCCGTCTGTCGTCCGCCGTTGCCAAGTCTTGCGTTATGTGCAAGGTTTTATTCAAAATTCCATCCCCTGCCGCCGAGCATGATCTGTTGCGCAATTGCCGGCTCTTCGAAATCTGTACAGGCTTCGGAGTCGTTGCGCGCGAGTGCCATCGATGCCTACTAGCAGAGCATTACCTGTCCGACACATAAACTCTATGGCAATTTCAATGCCAAACAATTTTCATGAGAACCTTGGGGTAATAGACTCCTTAGGATGCTGACATGCAATTTTTTGCATACAACGTTAGTAGTTTTAATCCTAATCTGCGTCCCATTACCGCAACCCGCCTCCTTCCCGTCGATCGAGATCGAACTGTGGACCGTGCTGGGGCATGAGCCACTTACCGCTAGGGATTTTCACTTGAACAAACTCACCTTTACTGCCGCAATGCCCTTTTCATGTATACCGAGTTTTATAGCTGCGGCTTCTGACAGGTCGAAGTCGCGACCCTTCAGCCAGGGGCCCCGATCGTTGATTCGCACTACAATTGATCGACCCGTACTTGGGGCAGTTATTCTCACAAGGGTGCCAAGTGGCAGGGTCCGATTTGCTGCTGTCAACTTGTTCAGATCGAATCGTTCCCCCGATGCCGTCTGCCTGCCCTGGAACTTGTTCCCGTACCACGAAGCGATCATCAGTGTCTCGGCTGTCTTGGGATTGGCATAACAGGATTGCGGCGTTCCGCAAGACGTGTGCAAGGTGGAAACGCTCGCTCTTGGAGTCGACATCTTCTCTACGGACAAACGTGTAGAAGTGACGACGGAGAGCAGCAATAAGGCGGGAATACTGAATACCTTTTGTCCAGTTGTAGTCTGCATATTTTCTCGCTCCAAGAGTCTGTCATGATGCCGAGAAAAACGTCTTGAATAAAGCTGGCCCCCGACAGTCGGGCGCTTGCCCGCTTGATTTCAGTTCATCGATTGATATGCCCCGTTCCGAAACTCCGGGAAGATTCATCTGCAGTCCTGCGATGACGGTCTATCAATCCGAACCGAACACCTGTGGTGAATTCAGAATCTAGAGTAGGGGATCACAATGTGCAATGCGGCTTTCGCTGTAAGAGCCCCCGCCCATTAAGTGCTCAGCCCCGCCAAATTGGTAACGAACGAATGGTTACTGCCGAGCTGCGACATCCCTGTAAGTCTTTGTCAAACGAGGGGGATAAGATTTCTGGGTGCTGTGGAGAGTGCGGTGGGTGACCCACCTGTCAATCAGCCACAAAACAGTGGGGCCTTCACTCTTGCGATTTTTTTATCGCAAGGGTGGGAAATCACGAACCTCAGCATCCGCACTTCCGGCATGAAATCTCCCTACCATGACGAAGCGCATTGTCCGCTATCAGAAATGCGGAGTCATCCACTTTCTCATCGTTAGCTGTCGCAGAAGCCGGATCGCACGCTGCCACCTGGTTTTGGTTCGCAAGGTGGTTCCGGTGGGTTGGGATGAGTGCGTGTGAACTTGCGGAGCGGATCGCTCCGTTACAACAGAAATCAAAGGCCGAAGGCGAATCATACCAAGTGGCAGATTGGTTATGGCGTAGCGGAAACAAGATAACTGGCAAGTGGACAGTCTTTCAATTGCTTTATTCCTTCCACGACTGATGCTGCATTGAGTTGCGCACCGATCTTCCGCGTGTGCTGAAAATCATTGAAGTACGTTGCTGCTTTCTCTTGCCCGAGCGTATCGAAATGATCGGCTGAAATCGTGTTGAGGTCGATGAAGAGGGCTCCGCTCATGGTCGCGGCCTTCTTTGCCCATTGTGCGTAGCCATCGAAGCCACGTCTGATCTTGCCGTCTTCCCAACTATTGCGCGGAGTCGGCGAACATAGAATGGCGGTTGCTCCTTTAGACTTGGCGGCTTTTACATACTGGCGCAAATACCAGCCATAAGTATGGATCGTTTCCTTGGCGTGGGTCACGGGAGAGTCAATCTCCTGCGTCTCATCGCCGTTGCCCTGGAGTGTGGTTCGGTCAGGATAGTTCTTCGAATTCGCAGAGTCGTTGTGACCAAACTGGATGATGACGAAATCGCCCGGCTGCAACTGTTCGAGTACCTCGGCCCACGCGCCTTCTTCAATATAGCCGCGGCTGCTGCGGCCGCCGCGACCGTCGTTATAGACGTGGATCTTCGTGGAATCGAACATGGGAATAATCTCCGCTCCCCAACCCCACGGACCAACTTCGCCGGTGCCCGTACCCGTGTTCATAATGGAATCACCCACAAGGAACAATGCAGGATGCTGCGCTGGTACTGCAGATGTTTCCGGTGGCGCGGCACCGGCTGCAGGAATCTGTGCGATGCCCCTAGCAGACGTGAATGCAAGAATGGCGGCAACGAATGCGATGCAGATGTTCTTGTCCCGCATGGCCCTCATGAGCGTTGTCATAGTGTGAAGCTCCTCAACCAATGCGCACCGCGATCCAATTTGGAATGTCGTTCGTGCCGTTCTGCACGCCAGATCACTTTTCCTGCGGCGTCAACAGCAACAGTCATTCTCGCGTGTCCGGCTTTGTCAGCGCAGCCCTTGCGGCTCCCGACGTTGAGGGCGCATCCTGCGTACTTCCTGTGCGTGGATCGAACCACATAGCCTTGTATTCATTCCCTGGCAATTGACTCGCCAATGTAATGTCAGCACCTGAAAGCGAGTAGATAAGCACCGGGTCAGCCGCACCTCCCGCGAGCACCCAGGTATGCTCCGGAGCGGCTACCCACCCATCCGTGGGAGACATCTTCATCAACTCCATTGCGAGGTATGTATGCACGAAGCGGTCGATGATTGAGTCAGAGTTCGACGACGGAGCTGGAACCTGCCGGCTGGGCACCTGCTGCGGATACATTGCTGTCGCGTTTTCAAGCGCTGTTGGCGGCGCCGTGGGCGCCTGCGTTTTCAGTCCTGACTCCGATGCAGTCCCTGCCATCAGGATGGGGACCGGCCCGGCGCCCTCTTCCATCGGCATCAGAGCCTTATCCGGATAGCGGTCACGGTACTCGCGCACTTCCCGATAAACCTGCTCCGGCGTGGTTGGCGGCGGCGTATTTGTGTAGCCAGGAAATTCCCGAGCGATGAGCTCCCGGAATGCATGATTCTCGCCGGCCTTCGGCGCAAAGAGTGTGCCGTCGGGTCGATATTCCCAATACCGCATGTCGACCACAGCAATCTGCTTCGATCGAACCGGATCTTCAAGAATCGCGTCGGTCGTTTGCTTACTGGTCGTCAGGGCAATGCGAATATGTTTGCCGTGACTCTGCTCCCACTCGCGCACTGTGTCTTGAAAGAACTGTTCGAAGGAGAGGGGCCCAGCATATTGATAGGCGAGCCCGAAGATGACATTAGGCATATCCCCGAGCTCATCGAGCGTGTGCAAGATGTAGGCACGGTGCAAAGCGCGCAGGGGCGCATACTCGATGCTGTAGAATTCGTTGCCGACATCGTTGCGACCATATGGCTTGAAAGGCGGCGGCTCCGGCAATCCCGTGTCGTTTACGTTGTTCGCCGGGCGCCATGGATAGTCAATCCAGTGTGGCCCGATCTCCAGCACGTTGTGTGTGTTGTAGAGATCATAGAAGACAATCAGTCCGGCCTTGCTTGCGTCGAGCGCGAACTCACGTTGCCGCTGAAAGTACCAGGGGTTGTAGCGCGAAACATCGAATTTGCTCAGCCCGTCCCAGGCAATTCCCTGCCCGCTTCGTGCCCAGGGCGCCTCATAGAAGGGGGCCCAGACATCGCCATCGGAGCGCCGCTCGATTGAATGCGAATCGCGGCGGTGTTCATACCATAGTCCTGGGTTTATCTGGATGGCGATGGAGCCCCTATGGAGGAGGCGGGCAACCATCTCTTCGAGATCTTCTGTCTCGCCGGCGGCGGTGACGCCGGGCATAAAGCGTGAGACGCTCGACCCGCTGGAAAGAGCTGCTGTGTAAATCGACGTATCGCCGTGCCACCACGCCTCAGTCTGCGACGATCCCCACACAGCTTTACCGTCAAGTACAAAACGCCCGTTCACGATTTCCATGGGATGGAACCCGGGTCGCACATCCGGCACGGGCTTCACATCACTTGGCCCGAATTCGGGCAGTGTCTGCGTGTTGACTGCATGCTCTGGCTCGGTGGCTGTAAGGTGGAGGCCCGTCCGCGCGGCAAGCTCAGCCTCATACAACGGCTGAGGTGAACTCACAACGAAGTTCCGCGCCCCCGGCGGGCCGGCGGCATCGAGACTCTGAGCCGTGGAATTCCAGATAAGAGAATTCGCCGCGGTCCAGCCAGCACCTTGCGCGCGAGAGAAATCCAGGATAAGTTGCAAGCGCACATCCGGTACGTGGACGTTCTCATACAGAACACCGGAGCTCCATCCCTCAAATGCGCCGCTCGCCTCCAGCGATCCAGTTGCATCGCAATCGAGAAATACATTCGGCCCGCCGGCAAGCATGCCGCTCGCGAAATCGTTCATGCCCTTTTCGCTATGGCATCGATAGACCAGCACCTGTTGCCCTGCGACAAGAAAGGACTGCCTGCGGTAGCCTCCCTCTTCCGAAACAGGCGCTTCGTTACGACAGTTCTCCACCGTAATCCGACGTCCGCGAAGATTCACGCGCACTGCCGAGCTGACAAAGTGCCGTGCAGTCACATTGCGCACCCAAGCATCCTGTACGTGGTCCATCAGGATCGCAATCCAGGAGTGGTCTTCGTCCTTGGGCCTGGTTTTGTCATAGCTGCTATCGAGTACCAGATTTTCGATGCCGATGTCTTCGGGTGCGGCATCGCCGGCAACGGGGGCCAGCGTCCCTCCGCCATACTTCTGTTCGAGGGCGGTCGTAATGGGCGCGTCCAATTCCACCGTGTTTGCCTGTGCATTAACGGCGGTCAGAACGCGGTCCCAGACCAGGTCATGCGACCCCGGCCTCCAGTCCAGCCGTTGCGAGGCAAACGTGCCGGGCAGCCCGGTCATGTTCATCGCCGTACTCCATTCCTGCGTGCTTGGCCGCCGCACCACGACATGGTCGCCGGCCTTCAGATCAGCGACCGAGGCAAGATGAAGCGTTTGGCCACCGGCGGGCACATCTTCCTGCACCTGGATGGCAGGACCGAGCGGAAGGTTCTTTACCGCCCCCACCTCTATCAGCGGCCTACGATCGATCCCCTCGGCCACGATGACGGTCCCCGATGCGTTTTCGCCAGAGCCGCGCAGCACCACGCCACCTACCCGTAGACGAAGTTGTCCCTTGACGTGGAAACGGCCGGGGGAGAGCAGCAAGGCTCCGCGAAATCCATCCTGCCCAAGCGGCATCGAGGCTACACGATCGAGCGCGCCTTGCAGGTGGGCTGTATCGTCTCCGCCAGACGGCTTTACCGTCAGCGCGGGCTTCACCCAAGGCACAGGGCGACCTGCTTCATAGCCCGCATACGAGAAGTCGATCGGGACTGGGCTCTTTACAGAAGGGACAGAGAGGGCAAGCATCAAGGTCGCCGGCACGACAATGAGTATTTCGGCAGCAAGCTGAATGAGCTTGGTATATCTAACAGGAATTTGCATTTATAGGATTCTCCCGTAACCAGCGCCGAGGCAGAACATGGAGTGAACTTGCGCTCCAGACTCTACCGAACGACTAACAGTTTGCCTTCGCAGACAACTGATTATCAACTGCAACAAATCTACTAGCAATCGCCGAGAGCATTTCTCCCGGTCATTGCCGACTAGGGTAAAGTGCCTGGGCCGATTCTTTATGTGCACGAATTTGGCACAAACAAATTGAAAGGGTCTGGCACTAACAGGTCCGTGTTGAATCGGGATTCGGTCGTGGCAAGGCGTTGTGCCAAAAGCGTCACTTCCGCGATATTTTGGGCCGAAAAAGCTCGAGCCTGACGTGCCACATTGCAGTTGCACCGGGTTCAAGCGTAACCAGGCCCGTGTTCATGTCCTTCCATTCTTGTCCAAGGGGATCGGGAAAATTAAACTGCGGTTCAATGGCTACGAACCCCGCATCCTTGGGTGAGTAGATCTGAACAGTGCGCATAGCAGGCGACATTATCCGCACGCAAAGACCATAATCTGCCGCGGGATCGCTGAGGCGTGCAACGCATCCGCCCCGATGCAACGTGGAGAAATTCACATTCACAGGAGCGTCAGGCAGATGTGCTCCATCGGGTTTGCTGAAGTCGAATTCAGTACCTGCCACGGGAATTAAGGCGCCGGTCGTTAGTCCGTCACTGGGTAAAGTTTCTGCATATCGCTCAGCCGCCACGTTGAGCAGCGCCTGCGAGCGGTCATGACTGGGCAAGGCAAAATATGGGTGCCAGCCGATTCCCATGGGTTCTGCTTTATCGCCGATGTTCGTGGCCTCAATCTTTGCCTCCACCGCATCGGCAACAAGACTAACTGTGAACCGCAAGTCGGTGGCAGAGATCCACCGGCCTCCGAAATCCCCTGCATGCACCACGCCCGTCACGGTCTGCCCATCGGAGGTAGTGGTGGTTCTCAGGTCCTCCATCTGCGTCTTGTGGAGGAGACCATGAATTGCGTACTTGCCATTGGAATTGGTGTGCAGCGTGAGCCGCTGATTGTGCCAGAGTGTCGAGATGGTGCTGTGATCCGGCGATGCCTCGCCGCTTATGCGGCTTGACCAGGGAATAAGGAAGGCGCCGCCCATGCCGGAGCTCACGTATCCCCACGGATTGCCGTTCGGATCGTCCATGCGCCGCGCCGCTTCTTCCAGAGAGGTCGACGCGATCAACTGCGTCTCACCGCGGCCGGGAATGTCCGCCGTAATCTGAAACACATCCATGCCCCGGTTGGGAAGCAGCGTCACAGTAAGAAACTGGGAGCGCTTGCCATCGCCCGTGCGCGTCCGGTGCAAGGTCAGAGCTTCAAGGCTTCCGATCCGTTCAATATTCGGTGTGGACGAACCCAGCAGCACCTGAGCCTGTGCGGGCTGCGGGTGAATGGTTGCCACCGCGAGAAATGCTGCAAGAGCCGGACGCATGTCGATCATTCTTCCCCTCGCAATATCTGGAGCCTTCTCATCCTCGCCATTCTTGCCGCGCACAGATCATGGCTGCTGGAGGCAAGCCAGGAGCCATGATCTGCCCTCAGGAAGGAACCGCTACCACAATTCGATCTTCTGAACCTTGAAGATCTTCACTCTCATTCAACTTCGAGTTACGCGTTACGCATAAATGGCTGCAACCTCATACTCGGTTACGCTCGGAATAGTGAATTCGATCCCATCCTTTACACGTTTAAATGGAATGTCCATTTCTGCCTTCAGTAACTGAACGCGGGAAACTGCTCTTCCGGCTGGAATCTCAAACCGCACCGACTGAGGCCCGATCGGGTAGAACTCGCGGATTGTGCCTCGGTGCACATTTGGATTTGTGTAATTCAACACATGGAGCGCGAAGCCCGGCTCTGTTTCGTAGGCGAAGGTTTCGATGAGTCCCGGACCTTGAATGGTGACGGGCTGTTCATCCTTCAACATCCATTTCACGGTGTTTTGCAGGAGTTGACTCAGATCGGTGTAACCGGATACCCACATGCTGCGTTCAATGTCGCCGGAGATATACGCCAAGCGGCTCGTTTCCTTTTCCCGCAGAACGACTGCCGGAATATTGGTGTTGGGCGCCGGAGGATAGGCCAACTCCGGCGGATAGGCCGGGAACCCCGGAACCACAGTGAGAACCGGATTGTCGACTGGCGCGATCGGCACACGGTACTCGGCGCCGGGCAGCCAATTAGTGTCGGCAAAGCTCTCAACAATCTCATGCTTGCGCTCGATCCTGGCATAATACGCATTGCCGTTCGTCGGGATCACTTCTCCGGTCTTCTTAATATCGAAGATGTCGGCAAGTCCGAAGTTATCCCGGATTTTGTTATTTTCGTCGTACAAGCTGGTTTCGAACGTAGCCAGAAGCGAACCGCCTGCCTTTACGTACGCGCGCAGCTGTTCGCATTGCGCATCGCTCAGCATGGCGACATTCGGCAATATCAGAGCGGAGTATTTGCTTAGCCGCTCCTGTTCCATTCTGTCTTCATGAACAAAATCGAACATGAAACGGCCTTCAAGGAGCGCATAATACATGCCGTTCAGAAACTGCTGCATGGTCGCGTCCGGCTGGGTCTTATAAAAGAGGTGCGTGCTCTGCCCGATCACCACACCGACGTTGGCAACGGTATGCTTGTTCACAAAGTGCGGATCGTGTTTGGCTGTCCAGGCAAAGAATTTCTTTGGCGTCTCCAGCGTGCGGCGGTCCTCGCCCATTCCCTTCTCGCCTCCAATCAGATGCCAGTAAGGAATCAACCCACTGGCGCTGGTTTCGCTGAGCCACATCTCCGCCTCATGTGCAGGCTTACCAACATTCCGCCAGCGAATCGGGCCTGTCGACCATGCGCCGGTGATGTTCGTTGCCGCCTTACCGTCCTGGATTGCCTGGCAAACACGGCCTTGAAGCGTACACAACCAGATTGGAGAATCTTCTCCGCCGCGTCCCTGGTTATCGCCCTGGAACCACTCGCATAGCTTACCCAACCGGGCTAGGTTGACGCTGGCGCGCGCTCCCCCTCCAAGATTTGCGAAGTAGAAGGCGGAACTGCTCTTCTCCTTGACCAGGGAGTCGTACAACTTCCAGAGATACTCCACGCGGTCGTTCAGTTTTGCCCAGAACGCTGGAGTTCCCGACGGTGGTAACTGCCTGCACGCGGCACAATAACACACCGGGAGAATTCCCAGCGGTGGCCAGCCGTTGGTAAAGACAGCATCGACATCATAGAGTGAAGTTACTTCCCGAATAATCGCAGGGATATAGTCGGTCATGTAACTGGAAAACATGCAGGTGCGAAAAAGTCGTGGATCGTCCTTGTCGGAAACCACGTTGCCCTGCTTGTCGCGTTCGAACCATTCCGGATGCGCCTCGACGGCATCGCCCCAGTTCAGGTCGGGACTCAGTCGTGCAACGACGCGCAGACCGCGCTTTCTTGCGGCCTCGCGGCAATCGCCAAAAAAGTCGCGATTCCCCAGAAATTTTCCCTTCTTATGAAACGGCACTTTCGTCTGGTAGTAAGCCAAAATCCCGGTAACGCTGATGTAGGTCATGCCGACCTTCAGGTTCGCCCAGTAATCTGCCCATGCCTCCACATCCAGAGAGACCGGGTCATGCTCAGTCATATTCAACTGACCGGCACGGCGAATTTGGCGTTGCCATGGCAGCGACGCATTCGCGGAGGGCAGCGGCAGGCCTTCACCAGCCGCTCCATAGGCATGGGCTGCTTCGCTCAGGCCTGCTGCTCCAGCAAGCAGGGGCATAGCCCCTACTCCAGCTTTCAGTAGTTCGCGACGATTCATCATGATAAAAACTATCCTCGATTTCTTCTAAGACAATGAAATTGCGCCTATAACTTGTTGGCCGTGTTTATCAGCATGTTCGTAACGAAATCACGATAGCTTCCGGCCTTTGCATCACCGCCTGCGGCGAGGTAACTAACCATGATCTTGCGATGGGCATCTTCAGGCAGGTCGATCCCACGGTGCGACTCGACTCCCTGCAACTGGAAAAGCCAAACAGGCGCATTGGACTTCATATCCATACGTTGCCACTTGGCATCGATCTGATGGGTCGGCGTACGCTTCCGGAAAAAGAGATCGTGAGCATTCTGGTAGTAGAACTTGTGCCGCTCCTCAGTTGTCGGATTGAGTCCCACGGTATCGATCCAGCCCTGCGTGGACTTGAAAGTCTCATCACGCCAGAGAGCCACGGGGAATTCGCTGCCGTACATCACTTTGTTCCATCCAGCTTCTTCGATCAGCGCGAAGGTCCACGGCTTGAGTATCTCCTGGTTCTGAAATCCCTGCCGCGAAAAGATCACGAAGAAACGTGGGTGCCGGAATAACTGGCGCACAAGGTCTTCGTTGCCAAAGATGCCAGTGTCAGTTGGCCCTGCAAAGTGGGTTCCGCAAGCAACGGCATCCGGATATTTATCCATGAAATCCAGCAGTACGCGGGCCGCGACTCGATACCCGTCATTGCCTTCAACATAGGCTGCGCGTCCGGCTTTTCCCACGACGTCCAGGATCTTCGGTTCGGCGGCGATAAGTGGCGCGGGCAGGCGGATGCCAGTGAAACCTACATCCAATTGCGCCGAAATAAACTCCAGCCGTTCCACGGGCGTCTTCCCCAGCGCCAGGCCGATGGACCGTAGCCGGTCAGGATACTTCATCTGTGCATGCGATAGCTCGGTCAGGTCCGGGCATGTCATGGCAGTTCCAATGACCGCTGCTTCGGCGTGATTCGAGTCGAGAATCTGGATGAAATCATCCGCACCGAAGAATCGCGGCAGCGAGACGTGGCCCCACGCATCAATCACCTTGCGTTCCCCGCTGTTGGGCCGCGCCATCGCCAGCGCACTGGCTGGCAGCATGGTACTCATAGCGGCCGCAACCGAGGTTGCCACAAACTCCCGCCTGCTTAAATCGCTCATGACTACGTTTCCTTGTTGGCTGGTACTTATTGATTATTTAAGGGCTGGTTGATTCTGGCACCAAGGAGGGCCAACGAAGTTAATTGCGATGGTCGTCTCTCTTCTGTGTCGCGGCAGGCAATTGAGCTGTCGTACTGAAACTAAAATCCGATAAGGCTTGCGGTCTCCTCCGGCAATCAAGGTCAACGGCAAAACACAATCCACCCGCAGCACACTACATGACAGCTTTGTTGCCTGTTACAGAGGATGATGCCTTCGCTCCAGAAAGCGATCTCTTGGAACTCGACCGCTTGGGCTTTTCCTCTTCTGCTTTCCTTCCTAACCCGCTATTGTCGAGACTCTGAGCCAGGTGCCTGAGTTCAACGGTCCAGAACTCCGCATCTGCTGATTTTAAGCGTACCGCGGCATTGATCATGTGCGTCTTCGCGGCCGTCTCGGCAGCTTCAGGATCCTGTCGCTCAATTGCCCGAGCAATGGCCATGTGCTCGACGCGGGTCTGCTCGGAGAACTCCACACGTCGGTCTTCGTTGGCCCTTGTAACGCGGATCGCAATATAGAGAAATTGGTTGAGAAACCGGAGCAACTCGAGAAACAGAGGGTTCCCAGTCGCTTGGGCGATCGACAAATGAAAGGCAAGGTCCTCGGTTGCCGCGTCGCGGCCGGCTTTGCTGGCTCGCTCGATATCGGCCAAGGCCCGCCGGATTGCCGCCATCTGCTCCCGCTTTCGGCGCCTTGCCGCAAGAAACGCGATTTCGGCGTCCAGTCCACGGCGCAACTCAATAATGTGCAGCAACGATCCCAGCAGGTCCTCGGAATTGAGATCAATCCTGAACGGAACATCAAGGCGATCGGTCCGAACGAACGCGCCTCTTCCTTGCCGCGTGTCGATCAGGCCCTCTGCTTTCAACCTCGAAACGGCTTCGCGAATCACGGTGCGGCTCACGCCGAAGCCTTCCGCCATCGCCTGCTCGGAGGGGAGTTGTGAACCGGCAAACTCATTTCCATGGATCTTGCTTACAAGGGCTTCTGTAACCTGGTCGGCCAGGGTCTTGTTGCCGGTAATGGGCTGGGGTGAAAACACGGCCCCAGGAGTTGTGGGGCGCTTCGATTCGATCGCGGGCTTTCCATTCATCGATTGAACTCCTCTGGAACCGGAATAAACATAGCCTCAAAATACTCCAGTCCAAAGCCCCTGACAATCATAGTCCATGAGATAGCATTCTTGTATAGTGAGAATCTTATAATACAATAATAAAAGAAAAAGAGTTCATTTTCTCGTGCCTCGCACGCCAAGCATCGTAGAGGAGTACTACCCCGAAGCGGTCTTCAAGCAGAACCAGCTCATGGTGAATATCAACGCGCGCATCACGCCCAAAATGAGCCTGTCAGGGTTCTACAACGTCACCTCCGCCCACTCCAACACCGGAACCGCATCGAACTCCTACAACCTGATTCAGAACTATCGCCGCGCCAACTTCGCCTCGCGAAACATGCTCTTCCTGATGGGCAATTACAGTGGTCCGCTAGGCTTATGGAGCCTCTGATCAAGCGCCCTATTTAATGCGCCGGTCAGCATAGGGCATCGGCGAGGGCTGTGTTGCCCGTCGTGGGCGGGTTCGAGTCGTCTGTTAGGCTTTGAGGCACCCCGGTTTTGGTCTCTGCGGCCCGTTC
>DASYZU010000001.1:0-66094 GCA_035945795.1 Occallatibacter sp. | reverse complement strand
TCCGCCACCTCCTCGAAAATGCAGCCGCTCACACTCCTCCGGGAAGTCACATCACTTTAAGCAGCCGGCGAACAGCCAGCCGCCTCGAGTTCTGTGTGGAAGACAATGGTCCCGGCATCGACGCCCTCGACCTGCCACTGATCTTTGAAAAGTTTTACCGCGGCAAACGCAAAACAAACGCTCGCAAAGGCTCCGGAATGGGCCTTGCCATTACTCGCGCCATTCTCGCCGCCCACAACGGCGGAATCGAGGCCTCAAGCGTCGCCGGCAAAGGCGCTAAATTCCGCTTCTGGGTTCCGCTCCTGGAAAATGAATTCGGCACCAAAAGTTAAAGTAGATTAGACTTCTCAGGCCAAAACCTACACAATCAATTAGGTTCTTCGCCCCAATCGCACACTACCTCCCGCCGCTTCTCAGCGCTCTCCGCAGCCCACTCCAGGAGCCGCGCCACCCGCCATGCAGCCGATGCGGAAACCGGCACCGGACCTTTCCCCAGCAGCGCGTCGCGAAGAATCGCGTAGTAGAGCCGGTAGTCGCCTGAAATAGATTCGATCGGACGAGTAACCAGGCCGCCATCCACATCCACGCAAAGCGTTCCCCAATCTGCAGTAGGCTCTATTCCCCACGGTCCATCGCTGACGCGTGTAACTCGGCTGAGCGCCGCCTCCTGCGGGTCGACGCCGTGCTTCCAGTAATTTCCCTTGGTTCCGCGCAAGTGGTAGCGGGGCCGCTCAAGCGTAGAAAGAGTGTTTGCAGACACGACGACCGTCAAGCCCGGATAGCGGAGCCGCAGCGTAAAGCAGTCATTCGCTCCTTCTCCGTCACGCTCGCGCTTGATCTCTGCATCTACCGCCTCCGGATTTCCGAACAGCGCCAGTGGCTGGTCGGCCAGGTGAGTTCCCAGGTCCAGCAAAAGGCCGCCCTGCGCCGGCTCGTTTTTCCAGGGCATCCGTGTCGTGGGCGCGGGGCGCCACCGGTCCATGTTGGATTCGAAGTAAACCAGCCGCCCCAGTGGCCCGTCATCCAACAGTTTCTTGAGTGTCAGGAAGTCACCGTCCCAGCGCCGGCTATGGAATGGCGCAAGCATCACGCCTCGAGCCGCGGCCAGCTTCATCAACTTGGCTATTTCCGCCGACGTAACGCACATCGGCTTGTCAACCACAACGTTCTTGCCGGCCTCAAGCGCCTGCAGCGCGTACTCGAAGTGGCTGTCATTCGGAGTCGTAACGACGATCAGGCTCAGCGAGGAGTTCGCCAGCATAGAATCAAATGTGCGGTAGGTCGTAATTCCCGGATACCGCTCGGCCGCGTGGTTAGAGTTGCGTTCAACGATCGCTGCCAATTCCAACCCCTCCACGGAGGAGAGCAGCGGGGCGTGAAACACTCGCCCACCCAAACCGAACCCAATCAATCCTGCACGAATCATCTCGTCCTCCCAATGGCCGGCATTCCAGCTCGTCTGATACCCGCTAGCCTTCAAGCTTATAACGCGTTTCCGCCAGCCGATAAAGCCGCCGCCAAACCAGCCGATTTGTCGTGACCACAATGATCGAAATCATCACCGTGGCCAACAGAAGAATTGGAAATCTGCCGCTGTCCGTCGCTGCATCAATCTGCGCACCCAGCCCGATCGTCTCCAGCGTCCGGTCCTTCACATGCGAGTACTCCGCCATCACCGACGCATTCCAAGCCCCGCCTGAAGCTGTAACCATCCCCGTGATGAGGTAAGGAAAGATCCCCGGAAGAATCAGCTTCGTCCACCGCTGCCACCGCGTGAAGTGGTACAGCGTAGAAACCTCGCGCAGGTCCGACGGAATCGACATCGCTCCCGCAATCACATTGAACAGGATGTACCACTGCGTCCCAAGCAGCATCAGCGCAATCGAGCCGATCCCCAGTCCCCCGCCAATCTTCACCAGCCCCATCAGTAGTATCGGAAAGAACGCCGTGGCCGGAACCGAGGCCAACACCTGCGCTAGCGGTTGCACAACGCGCGCAATCCTGGGGTTCATGCCGATAGCCACGCCAACCGGAATTGTCCATGCCGCAGAGATCAAAAGCGATGCATTCACGCGCAGAAAAGTCGCCGCTGCACCCTCCAGCAGCAACCGCAGTTCCGGCCAGGTCACGGTTTTCAGCATGAACACTGCCTGCACACCACCCCAGCATGCAACGGCAACAACCGCCACGCCCAGTGCCCACAGCCATGCAGAGCCTTTAGGCTCCTCCCGGTCCAGCGGCTGCACAATGCGATTCTCCCTTTTCTGTGCCATGCGTTTGAAAATGGGTTCGTCCATCCGCGCAAAAATCCGCCCGGGAATAGAACTGAACAGGTTCGACCTCCGCAGGAGCTCAAGAATCGGTGATGTGACGCGGTTCGAAGACTCGACCTGCTCAAATTTAAATTTGTCGCTCCACGCAATCAGCGGCCGCCAAACAAGCTGGTCAGTCGCAACCACAATCAAGATCACCGTCGTGATTCCGCTCAGCAGCGCGCGCACGTCGCCTGCATAGGTAGCCGTCTGGATATAACTCCCCAACCCCGGTAACTGGAAGTTCCGCTCGCCCATCGTAAACGTCTCGCAAAAAATCAGCGCGAACCACCCGCCCGCAACTGAGACAATCGAATTCCACACCAGCCCGATCGTCGAGTACGGCATCTCCAGTTGCCAGAACCGCTGCCACGCCGAATAGCGATAGATCCGCGTCGCCTCCACCATCTCCCTGGGAATGCTCTTGAGCGAGGAATAGAAGCTGAACGCGAGATTCCACACCTGCCCGGTAAAGATCAGCAGGATCACGCCCATCTCAATGCCCATCTGGTGCCCGGGAACCAGCGCCACCATGGCTAGTACTACCGGCGGGAGAAAACTCAGCACCGGAATGGATTGCAGAATGTCGAGCACCGCAACCATCCACGGCTCAACGCGGGAGTTGTACGCCGCAATGTACCCGTAGCTTATGGCAAAAACCAGGCTCACCAGGTAAGCGATCCCCATCCGCACAATAGAGTAAAACGCATACAGCGGAAGCGCACCGATCGAATTCGAAATGTGGACTACCGGAACGGGCTTGCTCAGCCAATAGACGCCCGTGCTCACCATGGCCAGAAAACCTGCCAGCGCAACAGCAGCCACCGTCAGGTCCATGAAGATCGGCCATGTGCGGGCAGTAACTAGAGAACGTGCAAGCGGGTGTTGAATCTTCACTTGCTGTCCTCGCTGTCGGCAATCTCCTCTGCAATATCCTCTTCCGGCGCATCGGGCAACACGAACCGGCGGCGACCAGCGTCAAAATCGAACAGCTCCGCATAGCGGCCCCATGTAACCGCAGTCTCCATCTGGCGCAGGCACTCTTCCTCGCTGAACTGCTCGTCGAGCATGTCCAGAAAGAAGTCCTCCGGCACTGTGTGATCGCTCTTGGCTTCCAGCGCCCGCCGAATCTGGCGCAGCAGCAACACGTTCTCCACCGCAGCGTCGCGAAACAGCTCCTTCTGTCGCAAAATCTCGGAGTTGGCAAACTCCGTACCGCTCGGCGTAATCGCCGCATCGCCTTCCTCGATCTTCAGGAATCCAAGCAGTTGCGCCGCATCCACAATTGGCAGCAGATCGTCGATCTCGAAGGCCAAGTCGTCGGCCAGATGGTAGATGTCGTCGCGCCCGCTCTTGTCGAGCAGCAACTCCAGCAGTCCGGCCACGCCGCCGGGCCGCGCATGCGGCAGCATCTGGTAATGCATCTGGCGTTGGTCGCGCACGCGTGGTTCTGCCTGCTGTTCAGGAGCCTCTGCGGGCACCACGTCTGGCCGCGTAAGAACTTTGTAGATGTAATCCACTAACTGCGTGAAAGGTTCCGATTTGCGATCTCGCGGCTGAGGCAACTGGACTCTGAAGTCGGTGCGGATATGGCCGGGGTTGCGCCCCAGCACCACAATGCGATCAGCAAGCAGCACCGCCTCTTCAATGTTGTGGGTAACCAGAAACACAGCTTTTGTAGGCATGGTTTTCTTCGCCCAAAGTTCCAAAAGTTCACTGCGCAGGTTTTCTGCCGTCAGCACATCGAGAGCCGAAAAAGGCTCATCCATAAACAGCACTTCCGGTTCCACAACGAGAGCCCGCGCAAAGCCCACCCGCTGCTTCATGCCCCCCGATAATTCCTTAGGGTAAGCGGCCTCAAAACCGTCCAACCCCACCGTATCCAGCATCTTCATACTTCGTTCGCGGCGCTCTTCGGGGTCCACGCCACGGGCCTGTAGCGGGGCCTCCACGTTCTCAAGCACCGTCAGCCATGGAAACAGCGCGAAGCTCTGGAAGACGATTGAGACATTCGTTTCGGCATCGGCAATCGGTTTCTCGTGCCAGTAGACCTGACCTGCGGTCGGCGTGGAGAGCCCACTCAACATGCGCAGCATTGTGGACTTGCCGGAGCCCGACGGCCCAAGCAACGCAAGAATCTCTCCCGGCAGGATATTCAGGTCGGTAGCCGAGATCACCTGGATACGGTTCTGGCTGGGTTGCGCGTAATACTTCTCAACTTTTTCCGCGCGAATGATCGCCTCGACCACCGGGACCGGAACTGGGGCTGCGGACTGGGTGTTGTTGGGGAAGCCAGCTTCCTGCATTCGTGGTTCTCCGGTTTGAGCCGCCTGCCCAAGTCGCGGCCAGCCGTTATTTTGAAGTATACGTTTGGCGTATTGCCCAAAGATGAACGAGCATCCGCCAGTCCGAATCGCATCCTCATGCCGGCTAATGTTCGTCAGCAACGGGCCCTTTCCGAGACCGGAAAATTAACTATTGGTTAGAATCGCCCACGCCGAGAGTATCATTAAGGAAAGCGTCTGACTACGGACGTGCGTCTTTCCTGATCGTCTCCGAGTCGCACTCCAGAAAGTCCAACTCCCACCGTTGTGTTTGAGTGCTCAGGAGTGTATGCCCGAAACGAAGACTAGACCCAAAGTCCTGGTGGTTGACGATGAACGTGTAATCGCCGACACGCTTGCCATGATCCTGAATCAAAGCGGATTTGAAGCCCGCGCCGTTTATTCCGGCGAGGGTGCACTTGAGCTGGTCCCAACTTTTTTGCCTGACATGCTCATCTCCGATGTCATCATGGCCGACCTGAATGGAATCGATGCGGCCATCCGCATTCGCGCGCTGCTTCCGCGCATCAAGGTTCTTCTCTTTTCCGGCCAGGCGGCAACCGCCGACCTGCTTGAAAAAGCCCGCGCCCACGGTTACGAGTTTGAGATCCTGGCCAAACCCGTCCATCCACAGGATCTGCTCAGCCGACTACGCGCCTAGTCGCTATCGGATTTCTTTGGATGGCTTCGGAAGGGTCAGTGAGGGACTCGAACTTCCGACTTCCTGCTTGTAAGGCAGGCGCTCTAACCAGCTGAGCTAACCTCCCACTCCCGACTACAAGACAACTGTGGCCTGCTCCAATGATGCCAGCACCCCTGCCCTTCCGTGAGCCACCCACCTACCCCCTCCATGATCGGACCTGAGTTGATACACTCAGCCGGTGAGCCATCTCATAATCAACGCCGACGATTTTGGACTGACCCCCGGCGTCAACCGCGCCATCATCGAATTGCACGGCGCAGGCGTCCTCACCAGCACCACCCTCATGGCGCGTGCCGCGGCCACCGAAGAGGCCATCGACTTGGCACACTCCACACCCTCGCTCGGCGTCGGCTGCCACGTGCTCCTCGTCGACGGCGACCCTGTCCTGTCGCCCGCCAGTATCCCCACCCTCATCAACCAGAAATCGGGCAGCTTCCCCACCGCCCTCACAACGTTCCTCGCGCGCCTCTTCACGGGCCGCATAGGTTCCGTCGAAATCCAGGCCGAAGCCGCCGCGCAAATCGCCTTGCTCCAAAGCCGCGGCCTTCGCCTCACCCACATTGACACCCACAAACATACCCACATGTTCCCAGCTGTCCTACGCCCCGTGCTCCGCGCCGCCCGTGCCGCCGGAATCCGCGCCGTCCGCAATCCATTCGAGCCGGTATGGGCCGTCCGTGCCACAGCCGGCGCCTCCTGGGCACGCGCGGCCGAGGTCAACATCCTCCGAAAGTTGCAAGCCGCTTGCCGCCGAATCATTGCAGAAGAAGGTTTCGTCACCACCGACGGAACCATCGCCGTAGTCGGCACTGGAATCCTAAACGCCGCAACCGCCCGCGCCTTGCTCAGTCAACTCCCCGCCGGCACCTGGGAACTCGTCACGCA
The DNA here is from genome assembly GCA_035945795.1 of Occallatibacter sp. Lineage (GTDB taxonomy): Bacteria > Acidobacteriota > Terriglobia > Terriglobales > Acidobacteriaceae > Telmatobacter. The sequence goes on along the minus strand of DASYZU010000001.1, from coordinate 59,870 downwards.
TCCCGGCTACAACGATGCCGATCTCGACAAAGTCCGCACCCGCCTCCGCGCCTCTCGCGATATCGAGCGTGAAGCCTTGCACGCTATCAACGAATTCCCCAACATCGAACTCATCTCGTATTCCGGCATCTCTCATTCCCAATTACCCGCTGATGCCGGCCGCCCCCTACAACCCTGAACTGCGGCTCTGCATCTTCTCCGGCCCGCTCAACGTCAAACCAGTTGGGACTAATTCCAGTAAACAGATTGCGAAGCACCCTATGCGGATCGGCATCACGTGTTACCCCACCTATGGCGGCTCGGGCGTCGTAGCCACCGAACTGGGTATCGAACTGGCGGCGCTCGGCCACCAGGTCCACTTCATCTCCTATTCGCAGCCATTCCGCCTCAACGGCCGCGAAGAGGGCATCTTCTATCACGAGGTCCCCGTCTCCAGCTATCCGCTCTTCGAGTTCCCGCCGTACGATTTGGCGCTGGCTTCACGGATGGCGGAAGTGGCTGAATTCAATGAGCTTGATCTGCTGCACGTCCACTACGCCATCCCCCACTCGGTCAGCGCTCTGCTGGCGCGGCAGATGCTAGGCAGCAAGGGGCGGCGGCTGCCGTTTGTGACTACACTGCACGGCACCGACATCACGCTCGTAGGCCTTGACCGCTGCTACCTGCCTATCACCCGCTATTCCATTCAGGAGAGCGACGGCGTCACCGCCATCTCCAACTACCTCAAGGAAAAAACAGTTGAAAGCTTCGAGATCACGCGCGACATCGAAGTGGTCACAAACTTCGTCAACTGCGATGTCTACACGCCAATCAAGGACGAGACGCAGCAGTCTGAAGCGCGTCGCCGCCTGGCCGCCCCCAATGAAGCCGTCCTGATGCACCTTTCCAACTTCCGCCCCGTCAAGCGCGTGGTAGACGTGGTTAAGATCTTCGCCCGAGTCGCGCGCGAGTTGCCTGCGCAACTTGTCCTAGTCGGCGACGGCCCCGACCGCTCAGCAGCCGAGTGGCTGGCCCACGACCTTGGCATCCAGGCCCGCGTCCACTTCCTCGGCAAGCAGGAGCGCGTCAATGAGATCCTCCCCCTCGCCGACATCCTCCTCATGCCCAGTGAGCTGGAGTCGTTCGGGCTGGCGGCGCTGGAGGCGATGGCCTGCAAGGTTCCGTCGGTGGCTACGCGCGTGGGCGGGGTCCCGGAGCTGATCGAAGATGGGGAGACGGGATTGCTGTACAAAGTGGGCGATGTAGAGGGCATGGCGTTGGGAGCATTGAGTTTACTCAATGACCGGACGCGGCTCGATGCGATGCGGGAGGCGGGACGGCGGACGGCGCAGAAGCGGTTCTGCGCGTCGCTGGTTGTCCCACAGTATGTGCGGTATTACGAGAAAGTTCTGGGCGCCGATTCGCACTGAGAACATCGAACATACGAGGCCTTTGTTTACAAACCGCGGACGAGTTTTTCATCGGGACATGACTTCACAGCATGCAGAAGACCGCACACTCTGTGTCAGGGCATGACTTCACAGGCTGCGGAAAAACTCCTTTTTCAAAAGTCGCCAAAAATGGATCGAGTCAGGATGCCCCAGGATCGATCCGAAAGCCTCGAGTGAGGATTTTGTATCACCAATTTCGGAGGCGTTTTGGTCCATCATCGAGTTTTCCGCAGCCTGTAAAGCCCATGTCTATCTGTCGACTACTTTCGGCACGGCTAAACAGTTTGCAGGAAAATGCATTTTTCTGGGATGCTGCGCCTTGCCGTTGAGTTTTTGCTGGTGCAGATCGGTTTTATTTCTGTCTATTAGATGTCTGGAGGCCTGATTTGCGGCTTCCAGACACACGTCTCCCCCGGCCTTACTGCGCCGGAATCAGTTTCTGCATGCGCAGCAGGTTGTGCGCCGTGGCAAGCAAGCGAAACAGCCAGCCCACTTGCGCCCTGCCGCGTAACTTCATTTGCCGCGCGGCCCGGTCCTGCTTGGCCCAGCCAAACACCTTCTCCACCAGCTTGCGCTTCCTCTGACTGATGCGAAATCCTTCTCCACCGCGTTCGTCCTCGGTGAGCCAGTTGGGTCACTTCGGGTTGGGTGCGTACTCGGCCACGTGCGGCTGCACACGGCGTGCACGCAGCTGATTTACAAATCGCTCCTGCTGATAGCTCTTGTCCGCGCCCAGCGTAAAGTGCTCCTCGCTTAAAAGCTGATTCACTCGCGCCAGTTCGACCACCGCAAGCAACAACTGCTCGGCTACTTCACCCTCGATCAGACGCTCCCGGTTCTTGGTAAACACCGTCACGTCCAAAACCGGATCGTCGAGGTTCAGCCCACGAACCAGCAAAACAACAGGTTGTAGTCCAACTGCTCCATCAACTGACGCTCCGACCGCACCGAACAGAGCACCTGCAAAAGCTGTGCCCAGATCAGCTTCTCCGGCGCAATCGATGGCCACCCTCGCCGTGCGTACAGCCGCTGGAACCCTCCGTCCAGTTCATGCGACGCCTGATCGGCCATCTGACGGATAGTACGTAATGGATGATCCTTCGGCACCCGCTGTTCAAGCCCGATGTAGCTGAATATCGTTTCCTGCTGCTGGTCGTCTACGCGTATATCAACTTCTTAAACCATCTCCGTGTTGAAACAACGTCACTCAACCGGTACATCAGCGCCTTTTTTCGCAAGCTGTGAAGTCATGCCCTGATACAAAGCCTTCAAGTCCAGGGCTGAAGCCCGCTTGATTTTTTCGCTTGGTTGAGGGGCCTGAAGACCCCTGCCACGTCCGATTGATTGCACCTTTCCAGGCGCAGTTGGCGAACAACTCTAAACTTCTCGGCGGCCTTCGAGGGCGCGGGCCATTGTTACTTCGTCGGCGTATTCGATGTCGCTGCCGGCGGGGACGCCGGTGGCGATGCGGGTGATACGGACAGGGAAGTTGCGCAGCGCGGCGGCGAGCCAGTTGGCGGTGGCCTCGCCTTCGAGCGTGGGACTGGTGGCGAGGATTACTTCGTCTACTTCGCCGCGCTCCACGCGGGAAACAAGAGTTCCGGCGCGCAACTGCTCGGGGCCGACTCCGTGGAGCGGGGAGAGGGTTCCGTGGAGCACGTGGTAGACGCCCTGAAATCCGCGTGTGCGCTCGATGGAGTCGATGCTGGTGGGCTCCTCAACGACGCAGACCAGTCGCTGGTTGCGGGTGGGGCTGGCGCAGTAGGCGCAGGGGTCGATGTCGGTGACATTGTTGCAGACGGAGCAGAGACGCAAACTTGCCTTGAGCCCGCGCACGGCTTCGGCGAGGGCCGCAGCGTCGTCGTTCGTGGCGCGCAGGATATGGAAGGCGAAGCGCTGGGCGCTCTTTGTGCCGACGCCGGGGAGCTTCTTCAGTTCTTCAATGAGCCGGGCCATTGGCTCGGCATAGCGTGACACGGGTTGCACCTCCTGAGAACTTCGGTGAATCTGAGTGGGTGGATTCCCAGGTCTCAAATGCGAGACCTGGGAATCCCGCGGGTCATAATTTGTGGTCTCCCACCCTTTCACCAAAAAGAAGGCGAAAGGATTGGGCACGGGGCTTTCGTGCGGGGCGAAGAAGAAGATCGCTACGCGATCAGGTGAGGCCGGGAATCTTGAGCCCGCCAAGCATGCCTTGCACGCTGTTTTGCAGGGCTTCATCGGCCTTGCGTCCGGCTTCGTTGACGGCTGCGACTACCAGGTCCTCCAGCATTTCGACGTCGGGCTGGCCGCCGCTGAGTCCGATGACTGCCGAAGGGTCAATGCGCAGCTTGAGGAGTTGCTTCTTGCCATTCATGGTGGCGGTGACAGCGCCGCCACCGGTGGAGGCTTCGACGACGGTCTCTCCCAGCTTGCGCTGGACTTCCTCCTGCATTTGATTTGCCTGGCTGAGCATTTCGGAGATTTTGAGGGGCTTGATCATTACTTGGTCTCCTGGTCTTGTACTCCTGTTGCTAGTGTCCTGAGTCAGAAGTTCGCAACAAAACTGACTGTCATCCTGAGCGAAGATTGGCGCGTATTTTGCGCCAATCGTAGTCGAAGAATCTGCGGTTCGGGTGTCCGATTTATGCAACGAACTTCTGATTCACCACACTAGTATTGGTTGCATGAATGCCATCCGAAGATAAGAGAGTTTCCCTCGGGGGCTAAAGCCCAGATTCTACGCGTCTCTTACGGGCGGCTAAAGCCGCGCCCTTTCAAAGTCCGATTTATGCGACCAGTTCTACCGTTCGCTTACTTTTGACGAAGATCGACCACGCTTCGGACCTCTGCCTTGAAAATTTCCTGTGCACGCTGAACCAGCGGATTGGCAAGAGCTGCCTCCTGAACGCTGCCGGCCAGAGGCGCGGCCATGGGTACCGAGGCCTGAGCCGCGCTCTCGCCAGGGACGACCATAAAGCATGAGGGAGCGCCCAACCGCTGCAGTTCCTGGCGGATGATCTTCTCTGCCGCGGCGTTCACCGTGAGGCTGAGCATCTTCTTGCCCACTCCGGGTACTTCAATGCGCACACTGGAAGTATCGAGCACCCATGTGGCGGCGCCGAGCAGTTGCGCGGCTGAACTGTGACCGGCATGGACGAGAGCGCTGCCAACCCCGTGGCGCAGCGAGTCGATGTGCGGAGCGAGATTTGAAGTGAGGCTGGGAGTGGGACTGGGCGCTGTCGAAGCTGGAGCGGAGGCTTCGGGAGCTTTGGCCAGCGCGCCTTCAGTGAGCGTTGCGGTCTCAGCATATCCGATTGACGGAGTTGCGACGGCGGGGAAGGGAGCGAGTTCCCGATGCTGGCTGGTCGATGCTTCTGCGGCCGTCGAAGGTGATGGGCGTTCCATTTCGGCGACGGGGCTGGAGACTACGCTCTGTTTGAGGCTCGGAGCGGAACTCCAGCTACTGGGGGCGAACGGCGAGATGGATGGAGGAACTGCTGGTGCAGAAGGCGCAGATGCAACGGGTGGGCGCGAGGGGTTGGCTGCACGCGGAGTGCTGTGTGCGGTAGGCGTGCGGGCCCCGGCGCCGCTGGCTACTCCGCTGAGCAACTCTTCGATAGGCAGCAGGCGCTGCGCATGAATCAGCTTGAGAAGGCCCAGTTCGAGATGGAAGCGCTGTTCCTGGCGGTAGTTCAGATCGTCGAAAGTGCGCAGCACGATCTGTAGATTTCGGGTGAGTTCTTCTTCGGTAAACAGCTGGGCGGTGCGCGCGGCGCGGGCTCGCTCGTCACCGGAGATCTGAAGCAGCTGGGTCTCAGCGCCTCCGAGCTTGGCCATGAGGGTGTTGCGCAGATATCGGACCATTTGCCGGGCCAGCGAGGAGGGACTGTGGCCCGCGTTGACGAGGAGGTTTACCTGTTCCATCAACTCGGCACTCTGGCCGGCTGCTACGGCCTCAAGCAACTGCTCGAAGACAGCGTTGGGTACTGAGCCCATCAGTTCACGAATCTGCACGGCGGAGAGCACGGGAAGGCCATCTTCGACAGGTGCAGATGCGATGGCCTGGTCCATGATCGAGAGCGCGTCGCGCATGGAACCGTCGCCGGCTTCGGCGAGCAGGGCGAGAGCTGCCTCTTCTGCCGTGACTTGTTCCTGGACGGCGATCATTTTCAACTGAGAGAGAATGTCGTCGAATTTGACGGCGTGAAAACTGAAGTGCTGGCAGCGGGAGCGGATGGTCTGCGGAATGTCTTCCGGCTGCGTGGTGGCCATCATGAAGATGACGTGGGCGGGAGGCTCTTCGAGAGTTTTGAGCAGCGCGTTGAAGGCGGCATCGGTGATCTGATGGGCCTCGTCGAGGATGTAGATCTTGTAGCGATCGCGGGCAGGGGAGTAGCGGGCAGCGTCACGCAGTTCGCGAATCTCGTCGATGCCACGGTTGGTGGCGGCGTCGATTTCGATTACGTCTACGGCGTTGCCCTGGCGGATTTCAGAGCAGGATTCGCAGATTCCGCACGGCTCAGGGGTCGGACGGCTCTGAGTGCCGATCTCGGTGCGGCAGTTGAGTGCCATGGCTACGATACGGGCGATGGTGGTTTTGCCAATGCCGCGGTGGCCGGAAAAGATGTAGCCGTGCGCGATGCGGTTCTGGCTGAGCGCATTCATCAGCGTGCGCGTGACGTGATCCTGGCCGGCTACGTCGGTGAAGCGTTGCGGACGGTATTTTCTGGCCAGAACCTGATAACCCATGCGTGAACGTGCTCCCTGAGGTCCGCCGGGGAAATTCAAGCGGCCTAGAGGCGATTGTATCGTTCTGAGGTGGGCTGGAGGCGGGTGGCGGAGAGGTGGAAAAAACTCGGTGACGGAACGCTGCTGCCTAGTGCGGCGTTGTGCTGAACGGATCGATGTGCAGGAAGTACATGAGGGAGTTGTCGTAGAAGGGCGTGGGAGTGAAGGTGACTAGAAAGATGATGAGGCCGATGGCTCCCAGCACGATGCGGCCTCGGCTCAGGCTGGTATCAACGGGAACCTGGGGGTGGCGCATGGCCGGAATCAGGAGGAAGGAGCCCCACAGAATCCATCCCACCCAGAAGACAGTTCCGGCCAGGAAGAGCACGAAGGGGAGAAGGTTTGTAAAGATCTTGTGGGCGCGGGGCGAAATGGCGTAAAGGATGTGTCCACCGTCCAACTGACCGCCGGGGATCAGGTTCAACGAGGTGATGAAGAGTCCGATCCATCCTGCCACCAGCACCGGGTGAGGCGCGATGTGGTCGAACGAGGGGGCAGAAGGGTTCCATTGCACCAGCAGCGCGTGCAGGAAGCGAATGGTGAGCGGTTCGCTGCCAAAGACCACGAGGGCGTCCGGCGCATTTGCGGAAGAGTGGAAGCTGAGCGTAAAGCCCACGGCGACGGCCACTGCTGAAGCCAGATAACCGGCAAGTGGACCGTAGATTCCCACGTCCATGAGTGCGTTGCGGCTGGGTAGACGGGACCGGATTTGAATAATGGCACCGGCCGTGCCACTGAGTGTGGGAGCCGGCAGGATCCAAGGCAGAGTTGCGCGAATGCCGTGAGCGCAGCAGGCGAAGTAATGGCCGAATTCGTGGATAAGCAGGATGCTGAGCAGGGTAAAGGAAAAGGTCCAGCCTGTGATGTACAGATTGGGATGATCGGAGAGCCAGCCCCACGGCCAGAGGTCAGTTTCGTGGACCACGGGAGGCATGCCTTCTAGGAAGTTCTGCATGAACCGGGCGCCGTTGGCCGTGGTGGTGACCACAGTGGTGGCGAGCAGCAGCACAGGCAGGCCATACTCCCGGAGAATTGAGCGCACCAGACTCCTCATCGCCCACAGAGATGCTGAAGAAAGTTACACCCGCCTGTACTGCAAGAACACACAGAGCCTGGTTGCAGGGGAACCCACGCCAATATCTGCCAACCGCTCTTGCCTGCGGAAGGCAAGCAGGCCCGCAGAGAGGCTTTCAGGATTTGGGCGCTCCGCCTGTCTCGAGTGAATGCAGTTCCTTGCCGGGCTTGAAGCGCACAGCCTTGCCGGGGGCAATGCTGACCTCAGTCCCGGTGCGGGGATTGCGGCCAATGCCGGTTTTGCGTGCACGGACGCTGAAAACGCCAAATCCGCGCAGTTCGATGCGCTCGCCGGCAGTCAGGGCCTGCTTCAAGCCCTCGAAGACCGTATCCACCGCGGCTTCTGCCTTGGTGCGTGGCAGGCCGGTGCGCTCGATTACTTGATGGACGATGTCCTGTTTAATCAATGGGGTATCCTCGCTGGCGCGACTGCTATTGACTGTACTACGCCTTACAGTGGAGATGCTACAGATTTTGCTTCGAATATGGAACAGCATAAAGGGCAATGCGCCGGTTTTTCTTCTGAGGAAAAGCGGAAAGTTTTTGTATCGGTAAGCTTTCATGGCCCGCGCGCAATTACGTCCGGGGCGATTTCAATTGTCAAGATGCTGCTGCTTTCCGTAAGATGAATTTTCAGTTTGAAGCTCAAGTCAGCGATATTTCCGGAGGAGATGCTCATCTCCGGAACAGGAGTTGCATGTCGATTCAGAGTGACCGTTGGATCAGGGAACAGGCCATTAACCATCGCATGATCGAGCCTTTTAGCGAGAAACAGGTGGCGAGCGGGGTTATCTCCTATGGGCTTTCTTCCTACGGATACGACCTCAGAGTTTCCGACGAGTTCAAGATATTTACCAACGTAAACAGCGCCATTATCGATCCCAAGGCTTTCGACGAGCGTTCATTCGTCTCGGTGCAGGCCGATTCGGTAATCATACCGCCCAACTCTTTCGCATTGGCGCGGTCAGTGGAGTACTTTCGAATTCCCCGGGATGTATTAACAATCTGCGTTGGCAAGTCGACCTACGCGCGTTGCGGAATCATTGTGAACGTAACGCCGTTCGAGCCGGAGTGGGAGGGATATGTGACCCTTGAGATTTCAAACACCACTCCTCTACCGGCCAGGGTTTACGCAAACGAAGGGCTGTGCCAGATTCTGTTCTTCCGCTCCGATGAGGCCTGCGAGGTCAGCTACGCCGACCGCAAGGGCAAGTACCAGGGACAACAGGGAATCGTACTTCCCAAGCTCTAAAGGTTGTCCTCGGCAAGCTGGTCGGGCGGATTCAATGGACGACAGGAATAATTTGACGGCGAGAGAGGCGCGAGCCTGCTATCTGTCGTTAGAGATGCAGCTCTCCTGAATTTCGACTGCTGACGGGAGACGCACAATGTCTGCGAATCGCAACCCCGGCCAAATCCGCATCGGATTGGTGGCCGACGAGCCGATACGGCTCGCGGGTCTGGTGAGCATCTTCGACCAGCCTGCCCGGGATGGCCATGCAGGGCTCGTTCCAGTCCCTGGGCAACTGGCGGAGCTACTGGCCGGTAAAGCGCCGAGGTACCTGGTTGTCGACCTGAATTCTTACTCCAGCGGACTGAAAGCTCTGGAAGGCATTCGTCGCGCGCGTCCCGATATCCGGTTGATTGTGATCGGACCGGCCGGCGACGATGAGCTGGTTCTGAACTCGATCATTGCCGGAGCCAGGGCCTACCTGGACCTGAATGCCGGGCCTGAAATGGTGCGCATGGCGATCGAGGTGGTTACCGAAGGGTCTATATGGGCGCCGCGCCGACTGCTTTCCCAACTCATAGATCGGCTGCTCAAGGTATCCGATCCGAGCCTTCCCGCCGCCATTCCCAAGTTGACCACCCGCGAACGCCAGGTTCTTGAACTGATTCTGATGGCTCGCTCCAACCGCGAGATCGCTTTCCAGTTGGGTATCGAAGAGCGCACTGTGCGGGCACATCTGGGCCGTCTGATGCGCAAGGCAGGAGTGGACAACCGAATCAAGCTTTCGATGTCGGCTCGGAGTCTGTTCATGTTGCCGCATGGAAGTGGGAGCCGTGGCGGCAGGCCGGAACGGGCTCGGTGCCTAGTAATCAAATAGTAATCTCGGTGATTACTTTAAGCCGCAACCCTTAAGTACTCTTGTGTAGATATGACGTTATCCACAATTCTGTTCAGAGAAACAACGCAGATCTGGGGAAAGGAGTTCCCAGGCAGCATGTTTCCATGATGCCTGGGAACTCCTCTTTTTTGTTTATTACAGTTTTCTGCTGAGAACGGATCTGTGTGGTTTTCTCCAGTACTCCCTCAACGTCCATCCCTGAAGTGAATCACTGCATCTGACCATCTAGAGCGAGTTAATCGCTCCCGTTGCGCGGTACGCCGCTTGGCCGCGCTGCATGCTGGGGCCACGTATAACACAAGAGATTCCGGCCGTGGCATGTTTTGTTTCGGCAATGCTCGGATGCTGTAGGCTGATTCAGGAAGTGCCGGTGCAGCACCGGAAGATTCCCCCAGCTTCTTTGAATTTCGTTGGCCAGTTGGCCAGCGGGGTCAGGAAGCACTGCTTCAACTTGAAACTCATCCTTCCATGTACTGGAAGGCCAAGATTGGAAAGGACACCGATTATGAATAAGAGTATTGCTTCGATTTGTCTCTGCTTCCTACTTACTTGCTCTGCCTTTGCAGCCTCTTCGCGGGATGATTTGCAGCGTCGCATTGAAGCGGCCAAGGTGGTCCTGGACCAGGTCATGGCTGCGAAGGATAACAGCATTCCAATGAACATCCTGCAGCAGGCCACGTGCGTCGGTGTGGTTCCCGGATTACTTAAGGGCGCGTTCGTCTTTGGCGGGCAGTACGGCCAGGGCGTGGTAACGTGCCGCACCGGGCACGGCTGGAGTGCACCGGTGTTTATCCGCATGGCTGGCGGGTCCTTTGGGTTTCAAATCGGGGGACAGTCCACCGACCTGGTGCTGGTAGCCGTGAACGATCGCGGATTCCAGGATCTGCTGAAGAACAAGTTTAAGATTGGCGGCGATGCATCTGCCGCAGCCGGCCCTGTTGGCCGCAGCGGTCAGGCCGCTACCGACTGGAAGATGAATGCGGAACTGCTCAGTTACTCGCGTAACAAGGGGTTGTTTGCGGGCATCGATCTGGACGGCACGAGCGTAAGCCAGAACAATGAGGACACCAACACCTACTTCGGCTCGTCGCATACGTTCGAATCCATCCTGAAGGGCAGCGTGGCCGTGCCGCAGGGAGCTGTACCGTTTGTCCGCGCCGTGGCCCAATACTTTCTCACGGCCAAGAACCACAAGTAGCAACAAGCCAAATTCAAGCAGTATTGCAGGGGCGGTCTGGCGAGAACAAGACCGCCCTTTTCGTTTGGGTGGCGTCGTGGAAGCCGCGCGGTGCGGCTAAACTGGTGTTTGCCTTCAACGATGCGGAAAAGAATCGAGTATTGGCTGGTCGTGGCCGTGGCGCGCACTCTGGGGCGCATGCCGCGCGGGCTGGCGCGTCTGTGGGCATGGGTTCTCGCCTTCAAGGTCTATTGGCTGTTTGGGCGTCTGCGCCGGGTTGGTGTGCGCAACCTGCAGATGGCGCTTCCAGAGCTTTCAGCTAAGGAACGAAAGCGCATTCTGCGCGGTGTTTACCTCCATCTGGGTTGGCAACTGGTGGAGTTTTGCCGCATGACTCGCTACACGAAGGAAAACACCCGCGGCTGGATGCGCACCGCGGGGATGGAGCACTACCTAGCGGCGCAGGCGCGCGGCAAAGGGGTACTGGTGATTACGGGGCACCTGGGCGCGTGGGAGCTTTCCAGCTTTTATCACTCGCTGATGGGACACCCGATGGGGATGGTGATTCGGCGGCTGGATAACCGGCGGCTTGACGGATTCGTGAATGGCATCCGCTGCATGCACGGGAACCATGTGCTGCACAAGGACGACTTCGGGCGCGGACTTCTAACGGCCATGCACAAAGGCGGGACCGTCGGCATCCTGATGGATACGAACATGACGCCGCCGCAGGGCGCGTTCGTGAAGTTCTTCGGCATCGAGGCCTGCACGGCCACCGGACTGGCACATGTGGCGCGCAAGACGGGTGCGGCGGTGCTGCCGGGGTTCATGCTTTGGGAGGAGGCGGAGCAAAGCTACGTGCTCCACTTTGGGCCGGAGGTTGTGATTCCGAAGACGGACGAGGTGAGTGCGGATATTCTGGCGGGGACGCAGTTGTGTACGGGGGCGATTGAGGAGTGGATTCGGCGCTATCCTGACCAGTGGTTGTGGATTCATCGGCGCTGGAAGACGCGGCCGGTGGGGGAACCTGGGCTCTATTGAGGAGAGACGCATGACGCTGGGCGAACTGGTGAAACAACTAGGCGGCAGGCTGGTGCAGGGGAGCCCTGAGATCGTTCTTGCCGGCGTCGAGAACTCCGGCGCGGCCAAGGGGAAGGATCTTGTCTTCGCCGAGGATGTGGCCTCTGCTGCAAAGGCGATGGCCTGTGCTGCCGGGGCGGTGGTGCTCAAGGCTGGGTGTCTCGAGGGGTATGGTTCGATTTCTGTGAGGGGTGTTGTGGAGGTCGATCAGCCGCGGCTGTGGTTTGCGCGGGCGGCTAAACTGTTGAAGCCTCCGCTGCCCGCGCACGGAGTCGATGCCAGGGCGTCGATCGATGTGTTTGTCGAACTTGGAACCAATGTAACGATTGCTGCCGGTGTGATGATCGGGGAGGGCGCCCGGATCGGTTCGGGAACACGCATCGAGGCTGGCGCAGTGATTGGAACCTTTGTCAGCATTGGCGAGAACTGCCGGATTTATCCGAATGTGACTATCTATAGCGGAACCACGCTAGGCAACCGGGTGGTTATTCATGCAGGAGCGGTTCTTGGCGCGGATGGGTTCGGATACGTTCGCGATGCGAAAACCGGAGCCTATACGCAGTTCCCGCAGCAGGGGACGCTGCTGATTGAGGACGACGTGGAGATCGGAGCGAATTCGACGATAGATCGCGGGGCGTTGAAACAGACGCGAATCGGGCGCGGAACCAAGATCGACAACCTCATCCATGTGGGGCACAACTGCGATATTGGCGAAGATGTGATTCTGGTGGCGCTGACGGGAATCTCGGGCTCCTCAACTGTTGGAAATGGGGCGGTGATCGCTGGGCAGGTTGGGATTGGAGACCACGTGCATATAGGCCCGGGAGTGATTCTGGGCGGGCAGGCGGGCGTCTTCAGTGGCTCAAAGGTAACGAACGAAGGTCTGAAGCCGGGAACCGTGCTCTACGGCACGCCGGCGCGGCCGCTGAGGCAGGTTCTGCGGGAGCAGGCGCTGCTGGCAAGGCTAGCGAAAAAGCAGGGAAAAGGGAATAGGGAATAGGAAGTTCAATCAATGGCGGTCGTCGTTGTCAGCGGGAGTGGGCGGGGTGTGGGTAAGACGGCCTTGGTCTGCGGGCTAATTGCGGCGCTGCCGGAGTTTCGCTGGACGGCGGTGAAAGTTGCCAGCCACGCGCATAGGCTGACGGGGCCGATCTGGGAAGAGAGAGTGGCGGGGCAGGGAAATGACACGGCTCGCTATCTGGCTGCGGGAGCGCATCGGGCGATACTGGTTACTGCCGGGGAGGATGAACTGGGGCGGGTCGTTCTTCAGCTCATTCAAGAGCAGGGGTCGGGGAAGCATCTGATCTTCGAGTCGAATCGGGCGCTGCGGCATTTGAAACCCGATCTTTGTTTGGCTGTTGCTGGAGGCCCAGACGCCGGACACAAACCATCGTTTGCAGCGGTTGTGGAGCGTATGGATGCCATGGTTGCGCATGCGGACCGCGATCATGTTATTGCCGGCGAGCCGCGACGTTTTCAATTGGCAGCCTTCGAACACGTTTCATCTGAGATGCTGGCATGGATTCGGGGGCGGCTTGCTAAACGAGTAGCATTGAGGTAGCGCTGAGGCGAGCAGTCAGCATAGCTCATCGTGTGCCGGTTTCGTTGCAGTCATTCCCTCAGCGGCTAAAGCCGTTTCGTAAGCGTGGCATATACGACGCGGCTAAACAGACCGCGGAGAAACTCGAGATTTCAGGTGAAATGTGCGAAAAGCGTTCCTCCTGGGCTAAAGCCCGCGGCGATTTTATGAGCTTTACGCGGGGGTTGAAATCCCCGCCTCCCTCCCGATCGAGTCTTTCCGCAGGTTGTAAGGCCGCGCCCTCTCAAGGCGGCACTAAATGTAGACGCTAGTCAAGATACCAGGCGAGTGCTGGCCGCTTGACGAAAGCCTCCAACGAATTTATATCCAGATCACACGGAGGAATCATGGACCGTAGAGATTTTCTGAAGACGGCGACGGTGGCGGCGGGCGCGGCCGCTACGGAACAACTGCTGACACCGGTGCTGAAGGCCGCGGAACGGACGCCTGAGAGCGAGACGTCGAAGAGCGGGGGGATGATCTATCGGCCCCTTGGGCGGACCGGGGAGCGCGTCTCGGCCATCGGGCTCGGCGGCTACCATATTGGCCACCCAGGGCTTCAGGAGCAGGAATCCATTAAGCTCATCCGCCAGGCTGTCGATCGCGGCATTACCTTCATGGACAATTGCTGGGATTACAACGGAGGCGTGAGCGAGGTTCGCATGGGCAAGGCGCTTGCGGACGGGTATCGCGGCAAAGTTTTCCTGATGACGAAGATTGACGGGCGCACCAAGGCCGAAGCGGCACAGCAGATCGACAAATCGCTGGAGCGGCTGCAGACCGACCATGTGGATCTGATGCAGTTCCACGAGGTGATTCGCCTGGAGGACCCGGACCGCATCTTCGGCGAAGGCGGCGCCATGGAAGCCATGATGGATGCGAAGAAGGCGGGCAAGGTGCGGTACATCGGCTTTACCGGCCACAAGGATCCGTATGTTCACTTGCGCATGCTGGATGAGGCGCGGGCACGACATATCCACTTCGACGCCGTGCAGATGCCGCTGAACGTGATGGATGCTCACTTTCGCAGCTTTGAGCACGATGTGCTCCCGGTGCTTGTGCGCGATGGAATCGCTCCGCTGGGGATGAAGGCCTTTGGCGATCACCACATTCTGGAAAGCAAGACTGTGACGCCGATCGAGGGACTTCACTATTGCCTGAACCTGCCCGTCGCAGTGCAGATCACGGGCATCGACAGCCAGGCGATTCTGGATCAGGCGCTGGAGGCGGCGCGAACCTTCAAGCCACTGTCTGCTGCCGAGGTTGCCAGCCTGTTGGAACGTACCAAGCCCGCGGCGCAGGAAGGCCAATTCGAACTGTACAAAACGAGCAGCACGTTTGACGGAACGGCACATAATCCCAAGTGGCTGGGGTGAAAGGCCGCGGAAAGGCTTCTGATGTGCGGGGTCGGTTAAGGGTTGTGAATTCTCAGGTCTGAAAATCGAGACCTGGGGCACACGGCTGGGGTGAGAAAGATCGCCAAGTAGGCAGCCGGCGGGGTTGGAAAAAGTACAGCGAGTTAGCCCCCGCTGCGCGGGGTTAGCGAGTTAGCGACGGCGGTGATTGATGGTGGTTCATTCCTTCGCGGTAGACTCGGGGGCTTAGGCCGGGAACTACCAGTCCCGGCTTGCGCGAAGAAGAAAATGCAGGTCCCTCGACTGCGCCTCTCACGATAAAACTGTGAGCGGCTTTGCTCAGGATGACTGCCCTTTTACATATACATAGTGCGAGGTAAATTCGGGTTCAGCCTGGCTACGTCCAGCGTGCGGCTATTTTTCTGTAAGGAATGGTTCCGGCTTCAGGGAGCCGTCGCGCTGCTTAACCAGCATCTGCACTTTACCTTCGGCAGCGTCCAGTTCCTGCTTGCAGGCAGCTGAGAGGCTCACGCCTTCTTCGAACAGCTTGAGCGACTGTTCCAGGGCGAGGTCACCCTTTTCCAATTGATCGACGATGGTTTCGAGCTTCTTGAGCGATTGTTCAAACGAAGGCATGACGTTTACTCCATGGGGTTGAAACCGTGCGGGAGCACGCTGGCGATGACCTCTGCGGCCACGTTGTAAAGGCCGAAGGGCGCGCTGACCTGTACGCCCTGGACAAATGGGCGGACGGCTTCGAGCATCTCCTGGGCGATCTTGATGCCTTCCTGCCGGGCGGCGTCGGGAGTATCTGCCTGGGCCATGCGCAGCATGATTTCTTCCGGCATGGAGAGGCGCAGGTCGTTCTTCATGTACTCAGCGTTGCGCAGGCTGGTTAGCGGCCAGATGCTGGCGATGATGGGGATCCGGTGGGCTTTTATGTGGTCTGGGATGCGCTCAAGGAAGTTCACGAGCAGACGCAGGTCGAAGACCGGCCGCGTGATGGCGTATTCGGCGCCGGCCTCGACCTTGTAGGCAAAACGGCGCAGTTCATTTTCAATGTTGGGGGCGCCGGGGTTGGCGGCAACGCCCACGGTGAAGTTGGTACTGGCGCCGATGGCGTTGGCGCCGATGTCGAGCCCGTGATTGAGTCGCTGCGCGATGTTGACGAGACCGATAGAGTCGACGTCAAACACTTCAGTCGCGTCAGGATAATTACCCAGCTTGATCGGATCTCCTGTAAGGCAGAGGATGTTGCGCAGTCCGATGGACGAAGCGCCGAGCAGATCCGATTGAATAGAGAAGATGTTTCGGTCACGGCAAATGTAATTAAGGATTGTTTCAATACCATTGTGCTGCTGAATCTGAATGCAAAGGCTCTGCGCGCTCATGCGCGCGGAGGCGTGAGGCGAATCGTACACGTTGATGGCGTGGACCCCGAGTTGCGCCAGCAGGCCGGCACCCTCGATTTCCTTGGAGCAGTCGATGCCTTTGGGAGGAACAATCTCAGCCAGCGTGACGAATTTGCCCTTCGCGAGCAGCGATCCGATGAGGGAGCGTGCCCCAAGCGGTTCGGGCGGCGTTTCGGGATTCAGCACCGGAGCGGCGCCCGAACTCTCGACGCGTGCCTGCTCATCCATAGCCCGAATTGCGGAGCGCATGGCGCGAATGTGGTTGGGCGTGGTTCCGCAGCAGCCGCCGACGATCTGGACGCCGGCGGTGATGGCCTTGCGGGCGAAACTGGCCATGTACTCCGGCGAGCATAGGTAGATGTTGCGACCCTCGACAGCGCGCGGCATGCCGGCGTTAGGCATGGCGGCCAGCGGCAGCGTGGTGGCCGGGCGCATGGCTTCGATAGCGGTGAGCACTGTGGTTGGTCCGGTGGAGCAATTGACTCCGATGGCGCTGGCGCCCCACTCAGTGAGCAGGGCAGCGGCCTGCTGGGGAGAGGAGCCGTCCAGGCAGTTGTTTTCGTCGTCCACTGTGACCATGACCAGCACCGGCAAATTGGGTGCGACGGCGCGCGCAGCCTCAAGAGCCACTCGAGCCTCATTGAGCGCGGGCATGGTTTCGACGATCAAGAGATCGACACCGCCATCGGCCAGGATGCGGATCTGCTCGGAAAAGGCGTCGAGGGCTTCGTCAAGACCGGTCTTACCGAGAGGCTCAAGGCGCACGCCGAGCGGGCCAACCGATCCAGCGACCCAGGCCTCGCCGGCCTGCTTGTTCTTCAGATTCTCGACGGCCTGGCGCGCCAGCCGAACTCCGGCTGCATTGATTTCGGTCACCTTTCCGGCCAAACCGTGGCGGGCGAGGCGGATGCGGTTGGCTCCGAAGGTATTGGTTTCGATAATCTCCGCCCCGGCCTGCAGGTACTCTTCGTGGACAGAGAGGATCAGACCAGCGTCCGAAAGATTCAACTCGTCGTAGCAGCGGTTGATAAAGATTCCGCGGGCGTAGAGCACGGTACCCATGGCGCCGTCGGCGAGCAGGGGGCGATTTGCGAAGATATCGGCAAACTGGGTCATTCTCTTGTCATGCTAAGGCACGCCAGCCAGCCGCGCCAGAGGAGTGGCCTGCTTTGTTATACTTCGGGAGTCATAAGCTGGGCAGCAACAGGTTCCGGGACAGCGATTTTTGCAGTCCGCGGGATGGACATTAAGCCCTGCCCAAAACTTTACAGGGCACTTTGCCCCTTGAAACGCCATCGTACGCGGCAGGTTCCGCGCATTCGATTGAGGTAAGGGATTTTGAAGAAGAGAAGTTTTTGGATTAGCGCCAGCGCCGCCCTCGTGGTTGCAGCCGGGCTGGCAGGTTGTGGCAAGACTACTTATTTTGCCGGACGCAGCCTTCCTCCCAGCGGGTTAAGCAACCGTGTTCTGATCGCAATCCAGAACTCCAGCGTATTTACCAAGGGTGAGCTGCAAATCGTAGATGCGTACTACGATATCCGCAGCGGGTACACCGGCCAACCGGCCTCGTTTTCTCTCTCCGGATTTGGCGGCGCATTGCCGATCAGCATTCAGAGCATGCCCGAAGAACAGCTTGGCGTGGTTTATGGCTCCGGTGACGGCAGCTTGACCATGGCCAACTACGGTACGGAGAAGACGTCGGGCACTGTGAGCGGCCTGAACGGTCCATCTTCGAGCATCTTCATGACCCGCAACGGGACTTACGTTTTCGCGGCCAGCCAGTCGGCTCACGTTCTTACCGTGTCCAATGCAGCGAGCGGCTCTTCCTACCCGCTCAGCCTTCCCGGCGTGTACCGCGTAAGCGTGAACCCCGGCGGCACGATGGCGCTGGCATTTGTGCAGAATTCGAATTATGCGTACTATCCGCGACAATTGACGACCGCACAGACGCTCTCCTATTCCGGCGGACCCAGCACCTGGCCCAAGGCGGCAGTGGACTGCGAGCCGCAAAACGCGCCCGGATGGTGCCTGTTCCAGGCACAGAGTCCTGACCTGGTGGATGCGACCGGCAACTTCTACGGAGCTCCGCTGGTTTTTGACCGGCCGGTGAAGGCAGTTTTCTCAGCCGATGGAAGCACTGCGTATGTTTTGAATTGCGGGCCGGAGTGTGGAGGTACCAAGGCCTCGATATCCCTGTTGCCAGTGGCGCCGATGATCTTTCCTCTGGGTCAGCAGTCGGGATTGCTGCCCTGCAATGCCGCACCTTGCGCAAACACACATGCCGTTCCCATCGTCAACATTCCGATTCCGGGCGGCGCCAGCAATGCGCTGGTCACTACTGCAACGATGTACGTGGTGGGACAGCGCCAGATGCCTGATGGGTTCTTTGGCGGGTTCCTTACCGTGCTGAATTTGACCAATAATACGGTGGTGCCGTCCACGAGTGGTTCTCCAAACCCCGTCTCCATCAGCGATGGAACGCCGGGCGCAGTGAGCCGCATGCTCCAGGCGGACGACAATACGCTGTGGATCGGCATGACAAAGTGCAACCAGGGCGAACGCTTCTATAACAACCAGCCCTACGGTTGCCTCACGATGTACAACACGTCCACGAGCAAGGTCGTTCTTCTGGAGCCCTACATCGGGGATGCTACGGGCATTGCCGGTGTGACTGGCCTGCACAAGATTTACTCGGTGCAGGGAGGGCAGGTGTACATCAATTCGACCAAAGACGGCACGGCGATCGACAACCAATATGTGACCGTGACCGGTACTGCCTACGACGTGGCATACATGGACGCAGTGACCGACAGCGACAATACCGTTTATTAACGCAATGACCGCCATGGCTTCTGATTCTGCAGCCGATGTTCTGGCTATCGCCGCCCATCGAGACGACGTTGAACAGACTTGCGGCGGGACGCTGCTGCGGATGGCGGCGCGCGGACTTCGCACCGCGATACTGGACCTGACGCAGGGCGAGGCCGGGACTCGCGGCAGCGCAGAACAACGCGCGACTGAGGCGGCTGAAGCAGCGAAGCTGCTGGGCGTTGGCTGGCGGCAGGCGCTAAGCTTTCCAGACGGCGCGGTTGAAAACACTCTTGAAAACCGGATTGCAATTGCTCGCGTGCTGCGGCTGCTGCGGCCGCGTGTCGTGATTCTGCCTTACTGGCAGGCGCGCCACCCGGACCATGCGGTTACAGGGACTCTCGGCTACGATGCATGCTTTCTTTCCGGGCTGGCAAAGATCGACACAGGGGCGGCTCCGCACCGACCTTTCAAGATTGTGTATGCGAGTCTCTATGCAGATGTGCGGCCGAGTTTCATCGTGGACATTACGAGCTTCATAGAGCAGCGCCATGCTGCCCTGATGGCATACCGCTCGCAATATGCCAACCAGGCGGCCGGCGGCGGACTTTTTGTTCCGGAGGAGGAGATTCGCGAACGGACGTTTGCGGAGGCTCGGCACTATGGGTTGCTGGCCGGGGTGAGCTACGGCGAACCTTTTGTGCAGAGGGAAGTGGGACTGGTGGACGATCTGACGCTGCTTCCGGTGCAGTCGATCTGACACTTTGCAGGGCGAAATTTCTGCGAGTTTCTTCCTATAACAATCCCTTATTGAAGCAAGAAATAGAATAACTTTGTGTGGTAACAATATACTTGACACACCACGATAATTCGGGTACTCTGATCTTGTTATGAAACAGATTGAGCTTCCCAAGAACCTGATGCACGTAATTCGCTACTTCTCTGACCCTCAAACCTGTGTCGAGTTTGTTGCGTCGATGCGTTGGCCTGATGGCGTTACTTGCCCCCATTGCGGAGGCATGAAGGTCTCTTTCCTCAAGTCCCGCCGAATCTGGAAGTGCATGGCGAAAGAGTGCCACAAGCAATTCAGCGTCAAGACTCAATCGATCTTTGAGGACTCGCCGATCCCGCTGGATAAGTGGATGGCTGCGGTATGGCTAGTGGTCAATTGCAAGAATGGCATCAGTTCTTATGAGATTGCCCGCGATCTGGCGGTCACCCAAAAGAGCGCATGGTTCATGCTGCACAGGATTCGCTTGGCTCTCCGTAAAGGCAACTGGGAAAAGATGGGAACCGATGGTGGCCCAGTTGAAGTTGACGAAGTTTACATTGGAGGCGAGGAAAAGAATCGCCACAAGAGTAAGCGTGAAAAGTTTATGGTCCAGCCCGATTACTGGTTTGCTACTCCACGGCCCATCGATTCTCGCCAAGGCCGCAAGAATGACAAGATTCCGGTAGTGGGTTTGTTGGACCGCGAAACCCGCAAAGTGCGTGCTCAGGTGATCCCGAACGTGACTCGCAAGTCTCTCACTGACATGATCGTAGATGGGGTGGAGAAGGGCGGTAAGGTCTACTCGGATTCACTACCTGCGTACAAGTCGCTGCCCACTCTTGAATTCGTCCACGAAACCGTCAACCACGTGAAGGAATACGTACGTGGCGAAGTCCACACCAACGGGATTGAGAACTTCTGGTCATTGCTTAAGCGCGGCATCAAGGGAACCTACGTAGCAGTCGAACCGTTCCACTTGGACCGCTATCTGGATGAGCAGGTATTTCGCTTCAACAATCGCGCTACCAAGGACAATCCATTGGATGACCGAGACCGTTTCATGCTGGCAGTATCGCAGATAGCAAACAAGCGTTTGACCTATGCAGAACTGACTGGCAAGGTGGGAGAAACGACGGAAGAAACTTTCTAATGTGCCCGCTTGGGCACGTTCGCCGAAACGTGGGAAGCGGAAGCTTTAGGCTTCCGCTTTTCTTCTTCAATACGCCGATTTAACTCTGTTTTAGATACAGTCATGATCTGGCGCATTGCGCTCGTGAACCTATCGAACTCAGGACTTTTTGGCGGCTTTGGCATAGGGCAACTCCAAAGCTAATTTTCGCATAAAAGCACGTGCAGCCATAATGATCTCTTCGGCTGCGGTGGGACTGAAATCCGTCTCGTGCCACACAATTTGGTTGTCCACATGATCTAGCTTATGTCTCCAAGAATTTTTGAATATCATGGCGAGTGGGACTACGCCTTCCAAAAGCTTTGAATGCTTTTTGGCGAGCTCGGTTCTCTTTTGATGTGGAACGCTGATTAGATCAGCTAGTCTTTGCAGACTTCCCCATCCTGGTTTATCCTCGCTTACCTCCAATAGATCAGCTACCTTTATCACACCGTATTCGGTCACCTGAAGAATGTGAAAAACAGCGGCTGCGTATCGTTGCAAGGCAAAGCATTTCATGGACTCTTCGATATTGAAACGAACCTTGCTAAACCGACTGCCGATTGATTCCCAATCATCTTTGAGGGGATTCTGAAACTGTTCGGCCTCTTTAGCGGTCAATTGGAGGAAAAAAGTAGGCTTGAAATCATCTTCAAACCGTCTTCGAAGCTCTCGAAGATCATCGCGCACCTCGCCGCAAGTCAAGTTCATTTTCTTTGTCTCGAAGGTTTCCATCATGCGGCGGCATTGTTGGTCAGAGGCATTAAGTGAGTACATAAAACAAAGCCCCTGTAGAACGCCGATTTTCGCGTACAGGCCAACATTAATGAGCGGATTGGCGGGCGTATCACGCTTTTCCTTACCCGCTAGAACTTCCCATGCGCTAAGTTCCGAAAGAAACTTTACGATGAAATCTGCGTAGAATTGCTGCATATCCCACAAACACACTACACCGTGTGAGTCATACAACTCCCAAGGGCGTATAAACCTTTCCACTGACAGTCTCTATCTCTTGACATGGTGTGTCAAGTCAGTTATTGCCCTTTGTGTTATGCCATCGTTGCGGCTGAAACTGGAAGCAGAGGTCTTCTATGGCGCAGACTTGGGATCCGCAGGCTTATGGGCAGAACGGCGCATTTGTGCATGGATTGGCTGGAGGGGTGCTGGAGTGGCTGGCGGCGCAGCCCAGTGAGCGGATTCTCGATCTGGGCTGCGGCGATGGGCAACTGACGGGACGCGTTGCTTTGAGCGGCGCCAGCGTGGTGGGGCTGGACACCTCTCCACAGATGGCCGCTGCCGCTCGATCGCGGGGGATTGCGGTGGATGAGGGCAGTGCGGAGTCACTGCCTTACGCGGCCGAGAGCTTCGATGCGGTGTTCTCGAATGCGGCGCTGCACTGGGTGCGCGATCAGGATGCGATGCTGACCGAGGTACGGCGCGTGCTCAAGGTAGGGGGCCGGTTTGTGGCGGAGATGGGCGGCCATGGCAACATTGCTGCCATTCGCGTTGCGCTGATGGCGGTGATGTCGTGGCACGGATTCGACGGACGCGAGGACAACGTCAATTACTATCCCACCGTAGACGCGTACAACCGCCGGCTTGAGCGGCATGGGTTCAAGGTGGAGCGAATTGCGCTGATTCCGCGGCCTACGCCGCTGACCGAAGGCGGGATGAGCGGTTGGATCAGGACTTTTCGGCGCGGTGTGCTCGATACTTTGCCGGAGGCGATGCGAGAGACGGTTGTCGAGGAAGCAGTGGCGCTGTTAGGGCCAGTTCTGCGCGACGAAGAAGGGAGCTGGACGGCGGATTATGTGCGGCTCCGGTTTATTGCGCGCGCATGAATTCCATCTAACTGTGGAAGAACATCCATCCGCCGACTGCAACCAGGGCTCCTGCGAAAATGCGGCGCAACATTATCTCTGAAATCATTTGCGCTCCGGCTGCGCCGAAGTAACCGCCTACGAGAAAGCCCAGGGCCAGGAGTGCGGCCACTCGGATGTCGGCGTTTCCCTTGCGGTAGTACTCCATGAACGCGAGCAGGCCAACTGGCGCGAGCAATGCGCCCAGCGACGTACCTTGCGCTTTGTGCTGATCCATTCCATAGAGCCAGACCAACGCGGGCACAAATAGGATGCCGCCTCCAATGCCTACCACGCCGGAAAACATTCCGACAATCGCTCCGATCACAAGAGTTATCCAGGTCATGCGCGCTCCCCGCGGGCGCGGCCAAGTGTGAGAGCCGCGCCTGAGTATCCAGCGTAAATCATTGCGATGGGGAAAAAGAATACCGAGGCCGCGCGGAGAGCAGAAAGCGCCGCGCATAACTTGTAAAGATAGAGACTGAAAATATCCATCAAAGTGCTTGCATTTATTAATCGAGTTATGGCGCAGTACTAACTGCGTAGGAGACCGCCGATGAAACATACATCTCAAAACTCGATGCGTAGGCTGGAGCCGCTCGATACGAGCTAAATCGGCTGCCCGGCGTACCTGGTCACCTGGGTCGTCAATTTCCAGTAACCGCTACTGGCGCCTGCTTCCTACGCAAACATGTATGAAAATTGAAGTTTTCCGAGCGGTGTAGATGACAGGTTCATCGACTGCCAATCGCATACCGTACTGCTTTCACTTGTTCTCTCGGGGTATCTTCGGCCGAGTTAGATGACATGTGTTCGTGACTGACGCCGCGATGAGTTATTCGCAGATAACAGGAGAGCCTTGTCCAAAACTTGAAGCCGATAAGTAAGTTGTGCCTGTGGCAGCAGAGGAGAGTTACTTCCTCCACCCAAAGACGAGCAGGACCGGAATCCCTGCCAGAACAGATTGTTTTGCGGAGCGGGGGCGCAGTCTCGAATCGAAAGGCCCCGTAGAAAAGAGGTTCCGGAGTCCGACTCTTTTCGCTTATTTCCCGGCACAGTTTTTGTGTAAGGGCAGTTTTGAAGGAAAACCCTTTGGCCGGTGGTGTAGGCAACAGATACTTCAGGGGTGGAGAATGCGGGTTCGAATCCCGCCGCGAGTGCCATGCGTGCTTGCGTGGTCCAACGGCAAGAAATCCGACTAACAAAACTAGACGGGGAGCTTTCCGCAATTGCGGGAGTCCCCGGTTTTTTGCGAAGTCTGCGCGACGTCGACGTTTGCGTGAATTCTTGTGTTGTGATTGAGTGCTGCAGAATCCCAGGTCTCAGAAGTGAGACCTGGGGCGCCCACATTTTTTGCAGGAGTCGGGTTAGTCGGCGGCCAACGCCTTCGTTCGGAACAAGAGGCCTGCCAAGGCGCCGCCAAGGCTGGGAACCAGCAAGAAGAGCCACACCTGTGCAATGGCTTTGCCGCCAACCAGCAGTGCCGGGCCGAGGCTGCGGGCCGGGTTTACGCTTACGCCGGTGATGTGGATGCCGAAGATGTGAATGACCACCAGCGTGATGCCGATAGCCAGGCCGGCAAAGCCCGCCGGCGCGCTCTTTTGTGTCGAACCGAGGATCACGATCACGAAGATGAGTGTGGCCACAAACTCAAACAAAATTGCCGAGGTCACGTTATAGCCGCCCTGGTAACCGGGACCCCAGCCGTCCTGACCGAGCCCGCTGAGACCAATGCTGTAACCGCCTTCAACGCCGCTGACAATCACAGAGAGAACCCATGCTGCCAGTGCGCCGCCCAGGAACTGGCCCACCCAGTAGCCGAGCATGTCTTTGATGGACATGCGTCCTGCGACGAAGACGCCGAGGCTGACTGCAGGGTTGATGTGGCAGCCGGAGATGGGGCCGATGCCGTAGGCGGCGCCGATCAGCGCAAGTCCAAAGGCGAATGCGATGCCCAGGATGCCGACTTTGTCGCCGGCGACCACAGCCGTTCCACAGCCAAAGAGCACCAGGATGAATGTGCCCACGAGTTCCGCAAGGTATTTCTTCATGTGTCCTCCTGCCGGTTGAGTTCAAGGAGCCCGCACATGCCGGCGTTGTGCGAGTTCTGATTCACAGGCTGACCGATGCAAGATCACCGCCTGGTGCGAGGCAGCTCATTCTCAGGGAGAGGTGAGCTGTTCTCTGTGCCGAATGCGCGGAGGAAGTTTTGCAGAGGCAGCTTGGTACAGTCAAGAAAAAACATCGCTTAGAATCTGCGCGGCGGGCTGCTGAGCAGATTGTGGATTGCGGCAATGTTCCGCGCAAATTCATCAAACGTTTGCAATCTGTTTGCCTGGCTGCATTAATCTGTTAATGGTTCCGTGCGGCCTTAGGAGCAGGCAAATAGACGGCCGCCGGGCGAGGGCAGACCGTTTGAGCCAAACCGTATTTGTGCTGGAAGACGATGCCGATATCTCACGGCTGGTGCAGCATCACCTGGAAGCGGCGGGTTTTGATGCGCGCCTGTTTCACACCCCTACCAACATCATTCCCGATGCCGAACGCAAGCCGCCGGCGTTGTTTTTGCTCGACATCATGGTTCCCGGCGGAGACGGGTTGGATGTTTGCCGCCGTCTGCGCACTCACCACGGACTCTCCACTATACCTATCATCTTTTTGACGGCGCGAGCCGGGGAAAACGATCGCGTGTTAGGTCTCGAACTGGGCGCCGATGACTACATTACCAAGCCATTTTCCACGCGGGAGCTGGTGGCGCGCGTCAAGGCGGTGCTGCGGAGATTCGAGCGTCCGACTTCGCCCTCAATCATCAGCTTTGAAGAGGTCATAATCGACGCTGGCGCGATGCAGTTGAAGGTGCGCGGCCAGCTTACCACCACGACTGCCACCGAGTTCCGCCTGCTTGACTACCTGGCGCGCCACCCCGGCCGGGTGTTCAGCCGCGACCACTTGCTCGATGCGGTATGGGGCGATGCGCGCTTTGTCACGCCGCGCTCCGTGGATGTGTATGTGCGCCGCATTCGTGAGAAAATCGAGGTCGATCCGGAGAATCCGCGCTATCTGAAGACAGTGCGCGGCGCCGGGTATCGTTTCGAGATGCCCAAGGGTGAGTAATCTCATTGACCCATAAGTTTTTCACCAAACTGCTCGCGCTCTTTGTTCTTCTGCTTGTCTTCCACACCATGGTAATGTTGCTGGTTTTTCACAGCATGGTGGAGAAGACGGCGGGAGGGACGCTGCGCCTTCTGGGCCGCGAGGCTCTGTGGTCGGGGTTGATCGCGCTGGCAGTCGCCTTGCCCCTGGCCGCCTGGGTTGCTGGTCGGATCTCTACACGCCTGAAGAGCGTGGTTGATTTTGCCCGTCGCATTGCGGATGGCGACTTGAGTGCCCGGCTTGACCACCCCAGCGAGGATGAACTCTCGGCTATGGAGGCGGCGCTGAACCAGACTGCGGAGCGGCTGGGCAAGAACTTTGCCGAACTTGAAAGCCGGCGGCAGGAACTGGCTGCGATGCTCGATTCAATGCAGGAAGCGGTGGTCGCAATTACTCCAGAGGGCTTTGTGCGCTGGTCAAATGCAGTGATGCAGCGGATCGCAGGTAACCAGGTTCATCCCGGACGTCCGCTGGTCCACTCCGTTCGCGATCCCGAACTGCTGGCTTGCGTCCGTGGCGCGCTCGACCGCGGAGAGGTTTGCTCTGGACGAGCGAATTCGCTTGCTGCCGGGCGCATGTTTGAGATCAACGCTGCCCCTTTGCCGAGCGGCGGGGCGCTCGTCGTGCTGCACGATGTTACCGGCATTGAGGCTGCACAAAAGTCGCGGCGCGAGTTTGTTGCCAACGTAAGCCATGAGTTGCGCACGCCGCTCACTTCCATTCAGGGCTATGTCGAGACGCTGATCGAGGACCCCAATCCGCGCCCCGACACTACCCGAGAGTTTCTCGGCGTGATTCTGAAGAATGCCACGCGCATGAATCGGCTGACAGAGGACCTGCTTGCCCTCGCAGGCGTCGAGGGTCCCGATTACAAGCTCTCACTGCAGCCGGCACGCGCCAGCGTACTGGTGAAGGATGCGATCGATTCGCTTGGCGGGATCGTTGTGAACCCGGGCGTAAAACTTGAATTCTCGGGAGCGCCGGACGCGCTGGTTATGGCCGATCCTGATGCCATGAACCAGGTTTTTGGAAACCTGATTGAGAACTCAATCAGATACGCCAGTGACGGAAAGCGCATTCGCGTTGGCGCGCGGCTGCTTGAGTCTGAGGTTGAGTTCACTGTTCAAGACTTTGGTCCAGGCATTGCATCGGAACACCTGGAACGGATTTTCGAGCGGTTCTACCGTATCGATAAAGCACGTTCGCGCGAGTCCGGCGGGACGGGACTGGGGCTCGCGATTGTGAAGCACATCGTGCTGGCTCACGGTGGACACATCTGGGCCGAGAGCGAGTTGGGGCAGGGCGTTGCGTTTCACTTCACGTTGCCTCTGGTGACGGTTGCGGAGCAGTCGCCCATTGCAAAAGGTTAGTCAAAATGGAATGACCGGTACCAATGCGCTGGCCGTGGGTTAAGCTGTGGATTCTCTGACGGAGTTTAGGCGAATGCGCGGCATTCCCCCGGGGTAGATAGACTATAAGCCTAATGTCGCTGCGGGAGCGTACAGAATACTAGAGGCTGTACACGATCTTGTATCCGGATTTCTCAGCAAAAGCCGGGCAAGGGCTGGGAATGAAGATTTCGGAAGTAACTCGATTGTGAACAGGCGGTTAACGACCGCCTGCACCCAAGAAACCCCGGCAAAAAATGCACTTCTTTCAACTCCCCGTAACATTCGCTGTAGAGAATGGGATATGGCAGTAAAAACTGCAAGGGAGCGTACTGTGAAGAAGACGTTGATTGCCGTTGTGTTATCCATGTTGGCCATGAGCACGGCTCAGGCCCAGAAACTGACCGGGGCCGGCGCCACATTTCCTTATCCCATATACTCCAAATGGTTCAGTGAATACAGCGCGGCGCATCCCGGCGTCCAGATCAACTACCAGCCGATCGGTTCGGGTGGCGGCATCAGCCAGGTGACCAAGGGCACGGTGGACTTTGGCGCCTCGGACATGCCAATGACCGACGACATGCTCTCCTCATCGCAGGTCAAGTTGATCCACATTCCTACTGTGCTAGGCGCTGTTGTTCCAGTTTTCAACGTACCGGGCGTAAGCGACATTAGGTTCAGCGGACAGACACTAGCGGACATCTACCTGGGCAAGATCACGACGTGGGCCGACGCCAATATTGCCAAGGACAATCCTGGAGTAAAACTGCCTGACCAGAAGATTATTGTGGTGCACCGCTCCGATGGCAGCGGCACGAGCTTTATCTTGACCGACTACCTAAGCAAAGTGAACAGGGACTGGGCGGTTGGACCGGGCAAGGGCACCTCACCCAGCTGGCCTGTCGGCGTGGGTGGCAAGGGCAATGAGGGCGTGGCTGGATTGGTGCGCCAGTTACCGGGCGCAATCGGTTATGTGGAACTGATCTACGCACTCCAAAATCACATTACGTTCGGCGCGATGAAGAACGCCGCAGGCAACTGGGTAAAGGGTTCCATTCCGGGCGTAACCGAATCCGCGGCGGGGATCAAGAACATGCCTGCCGACTATCGCGTTTCCATCACCAACGCACCCGGTGCAGACGCTTATCCTATCTCCAGCTTCACTTACTTGCTGATTCCAACGAAGCCTACCAATGCTGCCAAGGAAAAGGTACTCAAGGACATGCTGAGCTGGATCGTCAATTCAGGCGAAGGAGAAGTTTCGTCTCTTTCCTATGCACCGCTGCCGAGCAACCTGGCTGAAAAGGTTCTGAAGACGATTTACGCCTTGCCGTAGGAATAATGCGAGAATCCGGCGCAGACTGCAGTTTGCGCCGGAACTCACCTAACGCAAGAATGTTCTAGTTGCCCAAGTGCTTCGCGATCAACCGGTCGACGAGCGGAGTGAGGGCCTCGCCTGTACGTGGCAGCACGAAGGCTTCGGCCACCTCATCCCAATCGAGTTTAAAGCTGGTGGAGAGCGCTGAGATCCAGATCTGTCGAACCGGTGCATTGGGCGTGATCACGAATTTGCCTGGCGGTTCTTCGAAGAGAACATTCAGCACGCCGCCCTGCTCCTCCACTTCGAAGCCGGAGTCTTCAACTTCCTCACGCTCGATGAGATGCTGTTTGAGGGCTTCGTGAGCGATATCGACCAGACGGCGGAACTCCAATTCATCCAACATGACCTCAGTGTAACAAGTTCTGATATCGCAGGTGCCATGCCGTCTCTGGCTCCAGTTCGGGCGTTTGGCTCCGCAACTAAGGAATTACCCTATCCCTCTAATTCACACGGCTTGTGTTTTCCCGCTTGTTACGCGCTTCTCGCTGCCTGTTTACCAAAATCACGGCCTGCTTGGCTCAAGCGTCAACTATTCTCCGGGCCATTCGCTCGGTGGGGCAATTGGATGCGCTTGCTTTTGGTGGTGGTAATGGCTCTTGCGGGTGCGCTGGCAACGCTGTCCGCGCAGCCTCAGCAGCCGGAGACGGCAGGGCAACTGGTCCGTGAGGTTGTCTACAACGAACTTCAGGACCCACCAGGCACATGGTTCCTGGCGCTATTGGGTTCAGGCACAAAGAGGACGAGACGGAGCGCGAGGACCAAGTGGAGACCGCGGAAGGACCCATTACCCGGCTTTACCTCAGCAATGGGCGTCCACGGAGACCGGAGTTTCAAAAAACAGGAGGAAGCCCGGCTGCAGCAGCTGCTTGGCTCGACTTGGGAGCAGGACCGTAACCGCCGGGACTACTCCGATGAAGAAGAGCGCATCGGTCGGATTTTGGTGATATTGCCGGATGCATTCCTTTACGAGTATGACGGCGAGGAGAAGAGCTGCCGCCGGCTGAGTTTTCGGCCCAATCCGCCATTTGTTGCCAAGTCAGTTGAGGCGCGCATCTTCCACGCCCTGAGTGGTACGTTGTGCGTCGATACGCAGTACAAAAGGCTGGTACAGATCGATGGCCGACTCCAGGAGAATGTTGACTTCGGTTTCGGCATACTGGGCTGGCTTAGCAAGGGTGGGTGGTTCCAGTTGAAGCGAACCCAGGTGAGCGCTATAGAGTGGCAGATCGAAGGTTTGGAAGTGCACTTTAGCGGCCGAGTGATTCTGTTCAGGGATATTTCTCGCGAGACCAGCGAGGTGCGGGGAGGTTCGTCCAAGTTCCCTCGGGCCTGAACCTGGCACAGGGGATGAAGCTGCTGCAACAGACCCCATTCCAGACCGAGGTCCAGCCACCTTTGCAATTTCCGAGTGCGCTCCCCCACAAATCGGCACCTGTCTTCGCGCTGCTCAAATAGGCTCTGCCCATTCACTGGGCCTGAGGTTATCTCTAGAAGGTCTGCAGCATTAATCCCTGCAATCTGAATGTAGTTTTTCTGGACAGGTTAAAGTTCCCCTCAGTTCCGTCGATATGGGACAGCAAGGGCAGCCCCAGACAAGGAGCGAAGATGGAGATCAGCCCAATCACTGGAATTCGCGCAATGCCGGTCATGAAGGCTCCGCCGGCGGGCCCTGAGCTCTCGGCTCTTTTTGATATCGAGAATTCGGCTGGGCCGGGCGACGACAGCTATTCGGGGAGTGGCAAGAAGGCTACTGGCGGACAGGACGACGAATCCGAAGAAATGGAAGAAAGCGTCGAAGCTGAGCCGGGTGGGCAAGCTGTCCAGTGCGACCAAGGCGCGCAGATCGACTATTTTGCGTGAGCGGTGGTCGACAAGGACTAGTCCCTCAGGGGCTAAAGCCGCGTTTACGCTGATGTCTTTTTAAGCGCGGCTAAAGCCGCATCCTTTCAAAATAGAATCAACAGGACCTACAGTGTTCGCTTGAATAGCGGAGTTGCGATTAGTAGTGTGCCCATGCCGAAGACGAAGAGGAATAACAGATCGAACTGGATGGCTACGAATCCACCGTCTTTCAGGATGATTGATTTGAAGCCATGTATGGCATAGGTGAAAGGGTCGACTACCGAAAGAGCGCGGAGCCATGCTGGGAATGCCGAAATGGGATACATGGCGCCGGAAGGGTAAAACAGCAGAAGGTTGAGAACGCCAAACATAGCGCGCGGGACCAGCGGATCGTCTACGCGGACCATAAGCAGAAACATCATGCCGTTGAATGCGAGCGAGGTGACCAGAATCAGGGACAGCACTTCGAGCATGACCATGGGATGAAAGATGATGCCGAGTCCGGCCATCAGCGAGCCAATGATCGTCAGGCAGATGCCGCTGAGTACAGCCTTGATTGAGCCGGCAAGGTTGAGGCCCATCACCAGTTCGAGGCGCGTGATGGGGGTGACGAGATAGCCCTCGTGCACGCCGCGGGCCTTGTCGTCGATGTACAACATTCCGCCGCCGATCATGACGGAGATATACATGGCCAGCGCGATGCATGCGGGGAGTAGAAACTTCATGTAGCCGACGTAGGGGTAGAGCTCGACGATCTCAAGAGCAATGCTGTTGGCCACGCGGGGCTGGATGACAGGGGCGCTGAGTGCGGCGACCAAGGCTTGCATCTCGCCTTCAAGGCTGCCAGAGGTGAACTGGTCAGTGTTGTCGACGACGAAGCCAATGCGCGGCGCATCCTGCGAATAGACGCGACGCGAATATTGCACGGGAATGATGACGGCGCCATCCACCTTACCGGTGCGAACGTCTTCGCGAGCCTGCATCTCGTCGTTGTAGTTGACGGTTGTGAAGG
This sequence comes from Occallatibacter sp., assembly GCA_035945795.1. Lineage (GTDB taxonomy): Bacteria > Acidobacteriota > Terriglobia > Terriglobales > Acidobacteriaceae > Telmatobacter. Next base: position 28,481 of record DASYZU010000001.1, on the reverse strand, counting down.
TCTTGATATTGACGGCGATAGCGTCGAAGCCTTCGCGGATCTTGACCGCTTCAGGACCATGATCATAATCGACCACGGCCACCTTGGCGCCAACGATCTTGCCACCGAATGCGTTGCCCATGATGATCAACTGTAGAATCGGCATCATCAACGACATGATCATGAGCGTGGGCGAGCGGAAGAACTTGCGCATTTCGCGTTCTACGATTGCAGACATTCGATTCATGGCTGAGCTCCCGGACGCGGCGGCAATTGGAATACCGGCGGCTTGACCTGCTCATCGCGGAGCTGGCGGCCCGTGTAATGGACAAATACATCGTCAAGCGTGGTGTTCTGGACACTGAGTGAGGTTAGTGTTTCGCCAAGTGAAGCGGCGAGCTCGACCAGTTGCATCGTGGTTCTGGAGCCGGAAGACGTGAGGACACGGTAGAAGCCGGCGCTCTCGGCCTGCACGCTTGTCACTCCTTCGAGCTTCTTCAGCCTGTCCTGCCATTCGTCCGTTTCGCGGTCGAAGTGGACTTCGACGACGTTGGCTCCGGGTACGCTGTGCTTGAGCTCAATTGGTGTGCCAAGGGCGACAAGCTTGCCGTGATCGACAATGGCGATGCGGTCGCAGAGCTTGTCCGCCTCCTCCATGTAGTGGGTGGTGAGCAGCATGGTGAGTTGGCGGGTCTTCCTCAGGTTGTCGAGCATCTCCCAGACGGCGATGCGGGAGACCGGATCGAGGCCGGTGGTGGGTTCGTCGAGAAAGAAGATCTTAGGATTGTGGACCAAGCCACGAGCAATTTCGAGGCGGCGGCGCATTCCGCCGGAGAGGGTCTTGGTCTGCGCGCCGCGCCACTTGATGAGATCAACCGCTTCTAGCACTTCAGCAATATTCTTGATGCGCTCAGCTTTGGGGACGCTGTAGAGCTTGGCGTAAATGCTTAGGTTCTCTTCGACGGTCAGGTCCGGGTCGCTGGTGAGTGCCTGGGGAATGACGCCGATGACGCGCCGCACAGCATCCGGCTCTTTGGCCACGTCGTGACCGGCAACGATGGCCCTGCCTCCTGTGATTGGCATCAGCGTGGTCATCATGCGGATGAGTGTGCTCTTGCCTGCGCCGTTAGGTCCGAGAAGGCCGAAGATTTCGCCATCAGCCACGGAGAAGCTCACGTCTTTGACTGCTTCGAATGCACCGTAGCGCTTGACGGCATGTTCCACCTGGATGGCAGCAGACCTGTCGGCTGCGGGCTTCTCGTTCATGCCGCCATTTGTAGCCGTGGCGCTCACTGCTTCACCAGCTTGGTTTTGGGAATGTAGATTTCAGCGGTCATGCCGGGAACAAACTGCTCGCCGGGATTGTCGATGAGCATTTTTAACTGGATCGTTTTGATGTCGCGCTTGCGGGCGCTTACGTCGCGCTGGGTGGCAAAGTCGGCTTCCGCTGCCTTGTTGATCACCTTGCCGTAGATGGTTGCGCCGCTGGGCATCACCACGCGTAGGCTGTCGCTCAATTGCACGGCATCGGCCTGCGTCTCGGGCAGTGGCGCATAAATCCAGGTTTGGGTCAGGTCCATGATCGTGACGATCGGCGTGCCCATCGCAACCACTTCGCCCTGCCGGGCCGCCCACACGTTCACTCTTCCGCTGACTGGCGCCAGTACTTCAGCATAATTTTTCTCGACCCTGGCTTGATCGGCGAGCGCGCGCGCGTTTGCAACGTCGGCGCGAGTCGAGTCCACTGTGTGAGCCGAAACCGCCGCGAGCAGTTCGTGGGCGCGTGCCTGGCGCAGGTTGGCCTGGGCCGCGGAAAGGGTACTCGCCGCGGCATTCACGGCAGCTTGAGCAGCCTGCAGGGCGGTTACCTGCTCGTCCCGCGCTTGCGCGCTCATGATGCCCTGCTGTGCGAGCACCACGGTCCGGCTCGTATCGGCTTGCTGGTGTTCGAGCTGTGCTTTGGCCTGGGCAAGGGAAGCCTCGGCAACTCGCACCTGGGCTTCTGCGCTGATTGTTGCGCTGCTGGTCTCGCCGGTGTTCTGCCGCTCGGTCTCGACTGTTCCGTTCAGCTTCGACCTCTGGCTGGCCGTGGCTGCCTCGGCTGCTTTGAGTGCCGCGTCCAGGTCGTCGCTCTCGATGACGGCGATCAACTGGCCAGCCTTTACGGTGTCGCCTTCCTTGACGGTGAGGGTCTGGATGCGTCCGGGAATTCTTGCGCTCACCAGCACCTCATTGGCGTCAACGGTGCCGATCAGTTGCAGGTCACCAGTGGGCCTGACCGTGACTAGGTACCAGATGAGCGATCCCAGCGTCAGCAGAGCCAGGATGATGAAAACTCGATTACGTGCGTTCACTTAGTGTTCCTCTCAAACATCTTGAATTCGCCGCTTTTGGGCATTGGCGTAGCAGCGAGCACACGCGCTGCAACTTCTGCTCCGTGCTTTCGGTCAGTGAATATCGCGAGACCCAAATACTCAATGGCGGCTTCGCGCCGGAACTCCATCGCGCTGCGCTCAAGCGGATTTCTCTCCAGCATGATCCCTACCACCGGCGCCGACATGAAGTAGAAGACATTGGCTCCCAGAGCCGAATACATGATTTGCCACTCGTCGGCCTGTATTAGCTCTCCGGTGCGCTTGCCTTCGGCGAACAGATTGCGCAGTCGCATCATCATCGGGCGAAAGACCTTTTCGACAATGGGCGTGAGCGCGTTCTCCTCGCCACGGTGCAGGCGCATCATCTCCTGCTGCATCATTTTCTGGAATGCCTGCTGCGAGTGGATGCGGTCAAAATGGTTTAGCGCGAAATGGACCACCTGTTCGCCAGCGGAGCGGTCGCTGGTCATGGCCGCTAGGTTGCTAGCTACTACGCGCTGCGCCACCGATTCAAGCGCGGCGGCGTAGAGCGCATCCTTGCCTTTGAAGTAGTAGTAGAGCAGGGCCTTGTTTACGCCGGCAGCCTCGGCGATCTGTTCGGTGCGGGCTCCGGCGAGGCCGTTTTCGCTGAATTCGCGGACAGCGGCGTCGAGAATGCGGGCCCGCGCCTGTTCGGCGCGCTCGGTCTGGGTGCGGGTTGGAGTGGTCGCTAACATTTTAACTAACTGGTTAGTAAAGTAAACGGAAGTACATGTTTATGCAAGTGTACGCGCGTAACCTATTTAGAATTAGTGCGAAGCCCGAAGCCCCTTAGTACGGCGGCAGGCCTCCGAGGTACATGTAGCCGAGCGATGGCGCCTCAGAAATCAGCTTAGAAATGGCGGGGTCGGGAAGGTGGTGGACATAGACCTTAGCCCAGCCAATGGCTTCTGCAGAGGGCGGGCCGTCGGGGAGATCCTGCTTGATGCCAGTTGCCTTGTCGAAGTAGCCGCTACCTTCGAGTCCGGCGATCGAAAGCTGCACGAGCCGCTTCAGTGCGCCGTCTTCTTCCGCGTAGAGATCGATGCCGTTGTCTTCGCCAAACTCGGCGATGTAGACAAGAGGTGAGGCCGCATAGAGGTGATAGTGGAGCGCGCGTTGGCCGCGGCGCATCTCCTCGGCCAGGGTTCCTTCGGGAGTAATCTGATGGATTCCGTTGCGGTAGGCCATGAGAGCCCAATTGAACAATTTGCGGTCGTTGGCAGCTATTGCAATGGCGCCAACCTGCACTCCTGCCCAATAAACATGGTTATTCCCGCTTGGCGACGTGGCCAGGCGGTCATTGTAGAAATTCATCGTTTGCCTGGAAACGGTCTTCATCCAGTCCGTCAGCAGCTTTGTGTCGGCGGTATCGACGACGCCGCTGTCGCGAACCTTCAAAAGGGCGATCCCGAACGCGCCTACGACCCATCCCTGCACGAAGTATGCCTGGTTGGAAGACATCTTGCCGGTCAATGCCTGGTCGAGGGCCGCGGTCTTTTCAAGTTTTAGTACGCACTGCGCGGCCTGCTTGCTGCCGGTTGCCAGGAAGGCATCGGCGGCGTCGACGACGTCTTGCCCGAGCTTCTTCACCGGACCGGAGCTCTCTGAGTATGCCTTCCACTTCACGGGGTCGATGATGGAACCCTTGCTGTCGGAGTAGAAGCTATCGGTGGTCAGGTCGGGAGTAAGATGGGTGGGCTCGGGGCACGTATAGAGGGCCTTGGTGACCTTGATTTTTGTCATGTCCCAAGGCGAGCGCATCGGCTTTTCTGCTGCGCACATCTGCGTGAGCGCAAGAATGATCACGTATCCAAAACACATTGCTGTCCTTCGCTGCATGAATGTCTACTCCCGGGTGAGGTTTAAATATCAGGTGCGGAAGATTTCCTTCCGGTCCAGTGTACGGGGTCGAGCTGTCTTATCTAAGGGGGCGCTTTCACGTCGCCTCAGCCGCTCCTCGCCATGCGCTGCCGGATCGGCTCATTGTCGCAGTAGACGCGCCACTCCGCCACCTTCTGCTCTTCGATATACGCACGGAAGGCGGTCGGCGTGGTCCAGCGGTTTTCCGGCTTGAGTTTTCCAACGGGTGCATAAGTTCCCTGCGCCATGCCCATCATCGCGACCACAGGGCCGTCACAGAAAGTGTCCTCGATGGCGACGGTGTAGTCAGGCACCATGCGGAAATATTTGGCCCATCCAGTCCGCATCTTCTCGCGGCCCTCGACGATGTTTCCGAGCGAGTCGACGAAGCGGTGTTCCTCTGTCATCAACTCCGCCAGGGCATCCGCATCCTGCCGGTTGATGGCCCGTATAAACGCGTGAGCAATTGATTCCGCCAGATCGTTCATGTCGTTCCACTCCTTAAACAGCTTGCAGTAACGCGACCGCCATCCGGTTCATTGGTGTTGCGATGCCATGCTTCTCGCCTTTGCGCACGACGGCTCCGTTGCGCGCGTCTGATTCCATTTGCCGGCCTGCGAGCCGATCGGCCAGCAGGGAATTGACGGAGTCAGCTGGCTGGGCACGGTATATCGCTATCACCTGTTCGGGCAGGTTGTCGTCGAGCTGCGCGCCTTCGGCCCGGCCCACAGCAATACATTCTGCCACCATCTCCATCGCGACGCGGCCCACGGCTTCTTCTCTCAGTATGCCTGCCGGTTTGAGGGCCAATGCGTTCAACGCGCCGACGGAGTTGATGCAGAGCTTCCACCAGGCTGCGGTCGTGAAGTCGTCTACGTGCATTATCTTCGCCGTGGTTCCTGTGAAGAGCCCGGCAAAGTCTCTGCCTGGTTGCGTATCTTCCACCTTCATCAGCGTTGCGCCGCGCACGCGGACGCTGCCGTCTACCTGCCGCTCGGTGGGAACGTCGATGACTACCGGTAGAAGCCGATCGGCGCCCAGATACGGCGCAAAGCGCTCGCGATGCTCGACGCCGTTCTGAACCACTGCAACCGAGGCGCCGCTTGCGCACAGGGCGGGGAACCACGCGGCAGCTCCTTCCGCGTCGTACGTCTTGGTGGCTACGATCACCCAGTCCACTGCCTCGGCGTGCGTAGGATCGGTCAGGTTCCGTGCGCTGACTTGCACATCGCCCTCGGGCATATGCACCATCAGTGCATTTATCGGCCGCCGGGTGCAAAGCGTGATCTCGTGGCGACCGGCCATCTCGAGCAAGCCGGCCAAAGTGCCTCCGATTGCTCCTGCTCCTACGATTGCTACTCGTGTCATGCTTGCTCCTGCTCGATTGATACAGATCAAAAATACACGTGTGCGCGGCCGTTTTGATAAGCGGATTTCGAGTTGAGGTACGTGATGTCCCACCCTTTCGCCAGAGAAAAGGCGAAAGGATGGGGCACGGGCAATTCTGAGCGAGCCGAAAGGATTCATTAAAGCGTGCCCAGCCAGGGTCTACACGGGCGGAAGCGCGTTGACTACAGGCACGCCGGGCGGAGGCGTGAAGTGGAAGGTCTCTGCCGGGATTGCTACGTTGGGCTGCTCGCCGGTGAAGGTGAAGTGGGTGAGTGCGCCGTCGGTCTCTTCGATTTCGATGGTGGTGATGGTTCCTTCGACGGTCACGGTGAGTGTAATGCGGCGGACGCGATTCTCCTGTCCCCTGGGCTGGCCGGTGAGGGTGAAGACGCCGTTGGGGGCCGCAGCCAGGGTCAACTTGTCGAATTCCTTTTCGAGTTCGGTGTGACCAAGAAGAAAACGCAGCGGAGAACGCAGATCGTCGAGTTGCTTTGCTGGAATTCGCTGCACCTGCCTGTCGCCCCGAGTGTAGAACCATGCGAACTTGCCGTCGAGGACAAAGAGCTTGCCGGGCGGTGAACTGTAGTCCCACTTCATGCGGCCGGGCTTGACAAGATACAGCGTTCCGCTTTCCGTTCGTTTTATTCCGAGGCCCTCGTAGGTTTCGGCAAAGCCGGCCTTGAGCGAGTGCAACTGGTTGTAATGATGGTCTACACGCGAAGCCAGGTCGTGCGCGGATTGCGTTCGTGGTTGGGCGCAGAGGCAGGCTGAGAGCAGGGCGGCGGCCATTATCAGGCCGCCGCTACGAAAGCGAATGTACAGGCTCATTGCAGGTTCTGTGTGCAGTTGGTCCCGCCTGCCGGGTCGTACTTGGGAGTGCCACCATATTGGTCGGTGCAGAAGCTGCGATTTCCGGATTTGCCTACGGCCTGAGGGACGGCGGTGAGGGTGTAACCGGAAACCCGGTCGGTACCGTTAATCGTGACCTTGGAGCAATTGCCGATGGTGAAGATGTAGCCGGACTTGAAGCCCGAGGCGAGGTCCGCCTGCAGCAACTGTGCGGAGGTCGGCGTAGGAGGGCCAGAGCCTGGGTCACCACCCAAGGCTGCCAGCGTGCAGGCGAAGCCGTTGGCGGGGTACGTGGACTCGTATTGAATCTCGGCCTGGGTGATGGCGCGCAGGGAGTTGATCGCCGAGGTTTCGTTGGCGCTCTTTTTCATGACGCCGATGGTTGGAATGGCCATAAGCATGAGGATGAGGATGATGGCGATGACGATCAGCAGTTCCATCAATGTGAAGCCGTTGGGCTGCTGCTGTGTGCGGATAAGCAGGGGCAGACTTCGGGAGCCGCTGCGACCCTTTGAGAGCGAAGACTTGCGATTCATGGGATTCCAGTGCCTCGTGGAGCAGGCCGGAGGCTCCCGGCCCATTCGACAAAATGCTACAACGTACAGACGCGAAAGGGAAATGGGACGCTCGGAAAAGCGGCTTTTAGCTTCTAGCCGCTAGCTTCTAGCTCGTGGGTGCTTGATTGGCATCATTGACGTGGATGATTGTTTTAGGTTTTGGGGCTAGCAGCTGGAAGCAAACTAGAAGCTGCTTTTTCAACACACCAGATTGGCGCGGTTGAGCTTGACTCCTTTGAGGCGGCCGAGGAGAGTTACGGCTATGTGCTCGGGGTCGAAAAGGCGGCGAGCCATGGCTTGTACCTGGGCCGCATCCACTTCGTCGACGCGGGCGATGAGTTCGTCGACGGTGAAGAACTGATGGAAATACATCTCCTGGCGGGCCAGGTTGGCCATGCGTGCGTTCGAACTCTCCAGGCCAAGCAAGAGGTTTCCCTTGAGCTGGTCCTTGGCGCGCGTGAGCTCTTCCTGAGTAAGAGGGGTCTCTTTGAGGTTGCGGAACTCGGCCAGGATGAGGTCCACGACCTCGAGGGCCTTGCTGGCAGAAGTGCCGGCGTAGACGCAGAGAGTTCCGGTGTCGCGGTAGGGGCTCAGGTCGCTGTAGATGGAGTAGGCCATGCCGCGCTCTTCGCGGATGGTCTGGAAGAGACGGGAACTCATGCCACCGCCGAGCACGGTGTTGAGGATTAGAGCGGTGTAGCGGTTTTGGTCGGTAATAGGCGGTGCGGGTACACCGAGGCAGATCTGCACCTGCTCAAGGGATTTCTTGTTGCGCATGACGATGCGGGAGCTGGGTTCGGGAGCCGGCATTTCACTGAGCGTTTCGCCGCCGGCCAGTGAGGAAAACTTGCCGGTAACAGCGTCGACGAACTGGTCGTGGTCTAGGTTGCCAGCCGCGGAAAAGACCATATTGCCGCCATGAAAACGGTCGCCGTGGTAGGCAAAGAGCTGCTGCTGGCCGAGCCGGGCGACGGTTTCAGTGGTGCCCAGAATAGGCCAGCCTAGGGGATGCCCTTTCCAGAAGCTCTGGGTGAACAACTCCTGGACCAGCACATCAGGATTGTCCTCGTCGATCTTGATTTCTTCAAGGATGACGCCGCGCTCGCGCTCAATGTCGGATGGGGCAAAGACCGGGTTGAGGACCAGGTCGGCAAGCACATCGAGTGCGATGGGCACGTGGTCGGACAGCGACTTGACGTTGAAGCAGATGGTCTCCTTGCCGGTGAAGGCGTCAAGGTTGCCGCCGATCGAATCCATCTCGCGGGCGATGTGCTGAGCTGTGCGAGAGCGGGTGCCCTTGAAGAGCATATGTTCAACGAAATGTGAAATGCCGTTGGTTTCGGCAGGCTCGCAGCGGGAGCCGGACTTGATCCACACGCCCATGGCCACCGAACGCAGGTGATCCATGCGCTCGGTCAGAACAATCAGACCGTTCGGCAGTACAGTTCGGCGGAGGTTTCTCTCAGTTGTCATCGTCATCAATTCGATTCGATTGTAGGGCAACCAGACTCAAAGGACACGTTTCTGGCTTTATAGCGGCCCTGAGCGGGGATCCGGCTGTGGAGCAGATTGCAGGCGGTCAGGCCGCAGGGAGGGATGAAATACTCTAAGCAGAGCGCAGCCGTGTCCGGGAAATCGAGCCAACTCGTTCGTTTAGACGCCAACGCTCCTGTTGATGGGAGCGGGAAACCACTTTTTGGGTTAGATGCAAGGGCGCTGGCGACGGTGATGGTGGAGGCAGGAGAGCCGGCCTGGCGCGGTCGTCAGTTGGCAGAAGCCATGTATCGTCAAAGGGTTGTGGAAATAAATGAAATTACAACTTTGCCAAAATCGCTGCGCCAGCGGCTGGAGACAATGGGCTCGGAAGTGGGGCGACCGAGAATTGCACAGGTCTTCAAATCGGTGGACGGGACGGAGCGCTACCTTGTGCAGGGGCACGGCGACGGGGGGGAGACCGTTGAGACTGTCTGGATGCCGGATGGAGACGGGGGGGGAAACTGGTGATGGGAGCGGAATCGAGGCTGAGGGGGGCGGTGATGCTGGAACAAGGAGCCGGGCCACGATCTGTGTTTCCAGTCAGGTGGGCTGCGCGGTGAATTGCCAGTTTTGCCTGACGGCGAAGCTTGGTTTCCAGCGCAATCTGAGTGCGGGTGAGATTGCCGGTCAGGTGGTTGCGGTGCTGGAGCGCCACGGCGTGGATGTGGGCCGCGAACGCGTGAACCTGGTCTTCATGGGCATGGGAGAGCCGTTTCTGAACTACGACAACTTCATGGCAGCCGTGCGTCTGCTGATAGAGGAAGTTGAGCTGAGCCCGCAGCGGATGACAGTTTCTACATCGGGTATCGTGCCGGGTATCGAGCGGTTTGCCGAGGAGCCGCCGCAGGTGCGACCCAAACTGGCGATCAGCCTGAACGCGCCCAATGACGAGGTGCGTGGCGAGGTGATGCCGATCAATCGCAAATGGCCTATCGAGACGGTGATGGATGCAGTGCGCAAAGTACGGCTTCGTTCCCGCGAGCGGATTACGTTTGAATATGTTTTGCTGGGCGGAGTGACCGATCGGAAAGAACAGGCGACGGAAGTTGGGCGGCTGGTGCGCCGGACCGGATTGCCCGCGAAGGTGAATCTGATTGCGTGGAATCCCGGCCCCGGCATTGAGTACACGATGCCGAAGCCGGAGGCTGTGGAGAGATTTAGCAGCGCACTGAAGTCAGAGGGAATTCCTGTTTACGTGCGTCGGCCGCGCGGCCGCGACATCTTTGCGGCCTGCGGTCAGTTGAAGCGGACTGTGGACGGGTAAGAAGAGGAGGGCGAATTCTGAGCATTCCCATCCTCTCCGCCAAGGGGCTCAAAAGGATGGGAACCTCGGGTTTCAGTGATCCGATACCAGGCGGATTCCAGAACAGTTGCGGAGGCACTATTTATCCGGCATTTGCGCGGGCTTCACGCTGCCGCAGTCGGGGCCTTTGAAGACGGAGTTGGAAACGATGGTGTATTCAACCGGCGTTGCGTTCGGTCCCATCTGCATGGTCCCGGTAAAGTGCACCTTGCTTGTGGAGTGATCCGAGTCGGTCCACGAGGCCTCGAGGGTTCCTTTGCCGGCCATTATCCCGGTGCATATCCAATCGGCGGTCATGCTGTTGGGCTTCATCTGCGCGTTGGCGACCTGGCACTGATTGTTGCGACTCCGCGGTACAGGGGCGCCGTACTTGTCGATCATGGCCTGGGTAAGGCAGACCTGGGAGGTGTGCGCACCTCCGCCGAAGGGAGAGTTTGCGCCTGGAGGCATCATCATTCCAGCAGGCATGGGCGACTGTTGCCAGGTCATGGTGCTGGTCATCTCCCACAGGCCAGGTTTTCTGTTGGCTTGTGCCCAGGCGGTGACCGCTATGGCGAAGAGGCAACATCCGATCGTGATCCAAACACGTGTATTGCGCATGATTCCTCCATATTGAATTTGCAGGCTGGTACCCAAGCGCCTTCACTTTAATTCAATGCGGAGCGACGGGGAAGAAAAATCGCCAGGCCTGCTCTATCGTCAATTCTGCGCATGATGAGTTGTGCGTCCCAGCGCCAGCAGCGCACCGGTGACGCGGCCAGCTGCGTGGCGAACAACGGCATCTTCACTGGCGAAGTCGCCGGCGATGCAGCGCACGCCCAGAGCCTGGATGCGTTCAATGTCCGGGACGATGGGCGAAGCGCCTTCCGCCTCATAACGAGCGAGTGTCTCAGGCGAGAATGGCGCGGTGTTGATCAGCGCGCAGTCGAAGATAGGCGCGCGTGTGTGTTCGTAGATGCGCTCGATGTGTTCGGCAGCGGAGAGTCCCAGACTCTCGTTGGCCTGGGTCATCAGGTTGCAGACGAAGACGCGCAGTCCGCGGGCGTGGGCGAGAGCCGACGGAATGCCTTCGACCAGCAGATTGGTGATCAGGGAAGTGTAGAGCGAGCCTGGTCCCACGGTGATAAGGTCAGCCCGCTCGATAGCGTCCAGCGTCTCCGGAAGCGGTGCCGGGTTAGGGGGATCGAGCGTCAGTTCGACAATGCGGCGATGGCTGGCTGTGATGTTGGTTTCGCCACGGACAAAGGAACCGTCATCCATCTCCGCTACCAGGGTGGTATTGGCAGTTGTAGCGGGATAGATGCGCCCGCGCGTTGCAAGAATTTTTGAGGAGAGCTGGACGGCTTGGGCAAAGTCGCCGGTGATCTCAGTCAATGCGGCGACAAAGAGATTGCCGAAGTTATGGCCTCTGAGGGCATCGCCGCCTCGGAAGCGGTGGTTGAAGAGGCGTGCCAGGAGAGCTTCTTCTTCGCTGAGAGCCACCATGCAGTTGCGCAGGTCGCCGGGGGGCAACATGTTAAAGCCTCTGCGCAGTCTTCCGGACGAGCCGCCGTCGTCGGTCACGGTGACAACCGCGGCGAGATCGGCAATCTGTCCAGGAAAGGGGCTGGCTTGGCCTGGGGCCATCACGTGGCGGCGAAGGCCGCGCAGCAGTGTGGAAAGGCCGGTGCCACCCCCGATAGCTACTACGCGCAGGGGGCGTGTACTGGCTGAGACGTCAGAGCTGGGAGAGGGCACTGGAGAGAGTTCACCGTTTACAGGATTCGAAGATTCCAAAGCGAGCCTTATGGAGTCTCAGGATACAGCAATTCAGTAAACCGAGGGTCGTCCACCATACTTTGAAAGTCGTTATCTACTCGTGCCTGAAGCCGGTTCCTTGGATTCAACTCGATGGACCGGGCCAGGTTTGCCAGGCAATCCTGAGATTGGCCGGTGATGGCGTCGAGCACGGCGAGGCCGTAAAATGCGTAGTCGGCGTTGGGATGGCCGGACAGGATGTTGTTGAACTGCTCGCGCGCTTCCTCGTAGTAGCCGGTGTTCAACTGCGAGACGGCGTAGTCATAGTGCTCCTCAGGCGTTGCGAAGGTCAGGGTCGGCTTCTCGAGCTGCCGCTGGCAGGTGCTGATGTACATCTTGCAGCGTTCCCGGATCTCCGCCGGGGCCGTCGGGAGCATTTTCTCAAAGGCCGCCAAGGCCCTCTCGTACTTGCCCTGTTGCAGCAGTTGCACGGCAGCCTGATAGTGCTGAAATGACGGTGCTGCGCCCGTGGTCGAATGGCTGTCGGGTTTCTTGACAGCCGGCGGCGGGTTTTTTTTGCGGCTGGGCGCCGCAGATCGAGCCTCTTGCTTCATGTTTTTGCCAGGAGCGTTTCTTCCTAAACGCGTGGTCGTGCCGGATCGCTACCGGCCTGAATCCTGCGTGCGGGAACAATGCTGCTCAGGCCCTCTTTATACGCATAACCCCGTAATACGTCAATGGGTAGTCTGTTGTGGAGAAAGTTACCGGTCCCGCTCGTCTGGGAGTTGGCGGGGAAGATTGCGGTAGATTGCCGGGTTGAGCGAGGGATCGTTGTACATCTTCAACTGGCGATAAAGCTCGAAACGCCGCGTGCCGACAAGGGTTTCGCGCCACAGGGCATAGAGGCAGCCGGCTAGGTCGGCACGTTGATTTTCGAGAATGGCCAGGCGATCGCGGTTGCGGCCGGCGTGGCCCGGCGGCGCATCCACGCGCTCGGCCTCTTCGCGGGTGTGGTAGATCTTCAGCGCCAGAATCGAGAGCCGGTCGATGATCAAGCCCGGCGACTCGGAGTTTAACGGTGCGTTTGGATTCGGCAAGCCCTGGGGTTCGAGCCAGATGAGCAATACACGGTCCAGTTCTTCGGCCAGGTCGTTGCGTTGCTGGTTGGTCCGGTCGATGCGGTGTTTCACTGCGGCTAGTTCCGCATCGGTGACGCCAGGCGCACGGGCCTCATCTTCAATGTGCCAGAGGTCGAAGTTGGCGCGATGTTGGCGGGAGACGGAGCGGAGCCAAGCCTCTGCTGCGTGCTTGGTGGGGTCAGCTTTGGCGCCGGTGTAGTGTGGTTCCTGATGCCAGGTGCGCGTTAGCCGGTCTTGCAGCTCGACGATTGCATCTGCCGAAAGCATGGTGAATAATCCTTGGCGCGAAGAGGCCGGTTGGGGTTGCAGACTCTATGGTAGAACTATCCTCGACGAGTAGTCCAAGCCAAGAGCCTCTTCCCTCGGAGACTGGAGCGGGATGCCGGGTGTTTGTAGCCGTGGGCAGCGATTCAAAAGGAGGGCCGACGTTGGACGCGATCGAGCGGTTTCTTTGTATTGCCAGCTATGAAAAAGGGCACGACTTTCTGCGCGAGTGCGCGGAGATGGGGGTAAGGCCCACACTGCTCACGCTGGACAAACTACGCGATGTGGACTGGCCGCGCGAGGCACTGGAGGATTTGGCTACCATGCCTCCGGGGCTGAATCGCGAGCAGATTCTGAACACTGTTTCGTGGATGGCGCGGGGCAGGCGATTCGATCGCATTGTGGCCCTGGATGAGTTCGACCTTGAAACGGCGGCGCAGATTCGCGAGCACATGCGCATTCCGGGTATGGGGACAACCACTGCAGGATGCTATCGCGACAAGCTGGCTATGCGGGTGCTCGCCCGAGCATTCGGCTACCTTGTTCCGGAGTTCTGCCGGGTGTTGAATTACGACGAGCTTCGCGACTACATGGAACGTGTTCCGCCGCCTTGGCTGCTGAAACCCCGCTCGGAAGCCTCGGCACTGGGGATCCGCAAGATCGAGGAGCCGGAGCAACTGTGGCGCATACTGGACGACCTGGGCGACGAGCAGAGCCGCTACCTTCTTGAGCAGTTTGTGCCTGGCGACATCTTCCACGTGGATTCGATTGTGAGCGAGAGCGAGGTGAAGTTTCAGGAGGTGCATCATTACTGGCGTCCTCCGATGCAGGTGATGCACGAGGGCGGGGAGTTCACGACACGTACAGTGGACCGTGAAAGCCGCGACGCAGCGGAACTTACCACTCTGAACAGCGGCCTGGCTCCATCGCTGGGCATGGTGCGCGGTGTGACGCATGCCGAATACATCCGCGCGCACGCCGATGGCCGGTACTACTTTCTTGAAATCGCGGCCTCAGTAGGCAGCGCGCTCATCGCCGATTTGGTCGAGGCTTCCACCGGCGTGAACTTGTGGCGTGAGTGGGCGCGGCTTGAGGTCGAGGATCTTCGCGGAGAGAGCTACTTCGCTCCTGAATTCTTTGAGAGCTACGCGGGCAGCGTACACTGTCTGACCCGGACCGCCGAACCTGACACGACTGGATTCAACGATCCGGAGATCGTGGTTCGAGTGAAGAAGCACCACTATGCAGGGCTGATCGTGCGCTCCAGTAATCCGGAACGGGTGAAGCAGTTGCTGGATGAATACAGCCAGCAATTCGCGCAGCAGTTTCTGGCATGGATGCCACCACTGGAGCGGCTTACGCCGGCTTGAGAAGGGCATTTGAACTAAGTAGAGTGGGAAAGAAAATGGTTCAAAAAGTTCTTGATAGCATACCGACTGTTAGGTATACCTCGCAAACAACCGAAATTCAACACGGGCCCAACCGCGAGTTCAGGCACGAATCGAAGAAGAGGCTCCTCGATGCGGCCCTGCAGGTTATTCGCGCCAAGGGTTATACGGCAACGCGGATTGAAGATATTTGTGAGACGACTGGGCTGACCTAGGGCAGCTTCTTTCACCACTTCAAGAGCAAGTAGGAGCTGGCACTTGCTGCGGCTGAGCATTTCTCAGCCATGGCCGATGGCATTTTCTCGATTGCACCCTACCAAAGCCTGTCTGATCCTCAGGAGCGCCTTCTGGGCTACGTGGATTTCCGCAAGGCAATTCTGCAAGGCGAGTTGCCGGATTACACTTGCCTACTGGGCACCATGGTCCAGGAGGCGTACGACACCCACCCCCTGATCCGGAAGGCCAGTGACAGGTGCATCGGAGCACACGCCGCGATCCTGGTGCCGGACATTGAGGCAGCTATTCGAAAATACCTCGTAAAGGCTGATTGGACCATGGAGAGCCTCGCCTATTACACCCAGGCCGTAATTCAGGGTGCGTGTTTGAGATTGTGGCGACCCAGGGAATCGAGATGCGGGAGGACTTTTGCATCGAGCACTAGTCACCGATCCGAGCAAGACTTCGGAGGATCAGACGATCACACACATACTGATTCCGACTGTTTAGCTTTTTGCTCAAGCCGCCGGGCGGCTTTCCCAAATCGTAAATGGCCTGTTTCCCGAACGAAGAAAGCAGAGAAGGAGATCCATCATGTCAACCACACCACTGCAAAGTCAGTCTTCGCATCCGCGCGGCGATGAAATGGCGGCGAATCCGCAGTCCGCTGCTCGAATCGGCGACTGCACGCAATCAACCGCGCAATTTGCTTGGGGATCGAAGAAAAGGCTCTGGGCCGGGCGCATACTTGCGGCGCTCGCCGGGTTATTCCTGATCTTCGATGGCGTCGGAAAGTTGATGATGCCGGCCCAGGTTGTGGAAGCATTCGGCCGGCTTGGATTTCCTGTAAGCCTCGGCCCCGGGATTGGAATTCTTCTGCTTGTCTGTACGCTCGTCTATCTGATTCCCCGTACTGCGGTTCTTGGCGCGATGCTGCTGACAGGCTTTCTTGGCGGAGCGGTTGCCATCCAGATGCGCGCCGGTGCTGCGCTGTTTGAGACGCTGTTTCCGGTGCTTTTCGCCATTCTGGTCTGGGCGGGAATCTATCTGCGCGAATGCCGCCTGTGCGCTCTGGTTCCACTGCGGCGGTAGGGCTGTTTACGGGAATCAACCTGATCGTCAGCCTCATCGAGGCTCTCGACCTGACACACGACGGCAAGGAAGAGGCCGCGAACCGGCTTCTGGCTTATTTCCGATGCGAAACCTGAGAGGGTATTTGCGGCGATGACTGAGTTGTGGACTGCGGCCGGAGGGTGGTGAGCTCGCTGGGACTTGAACCCAGGACCCACGCCTTAAAAGGGCGTTGCTCTACCAACTGAGCTACGAGCTCGTTCAAGGCCGCTATCTCCAAACTAACACAGGGATGATTTTACCGCTCGGAGAGAGGGCTGTTAGCGTCGGACTAGCTCTACGACGCCGAAAATAGGCGCACTCAAATACTGGCAATTTGTTCTTCCGGGCAGGTAACCATTGTGACGGATACCATGGTAACCAAGTCTCCTTTGGAAACTGGTTACGAGTTGGTGATGGAAGCTCGCATCACAAACAAAATGAGGCGTTTCGTGCCGTTTCATGACAGGAAAGTGGTACGACCTCAACCGTGCAAGTGTTATTGTTCTGTCAACAGCGTGCGATTACGATTTCCGGTGAGGATATCTCCATTTTGGTGAGTCCGTCTTGGTCTTCCGCAACGCAAAAGCCCGATGAAAATTTGGCAGGAGCGGGGAATCGGAAGAGACCGCGGACGGTTCAAGGGTGAAGTATGACTGATCGCGGACCGCTGTATGACCAAAATGAGACGCCTGAAGATGTGGCAACGCTTTATTCCTGGGCCAATCTGCACGGTGCAAAATACAGGGATTTTTCGGCGTCCCGGGCGCAGACGCGGGAAAAGGCACGCATGCGCGTGCAGCAAGCGATAGATGAAGAGCAGGCTCGAGCGAATCAACGGTCCGGCCAACAGGCCCCGGCGGAGAGCGCAACCGGAATTCAGCATATTGCCGACGCAGCGCGGGCGGAAGAAGAGGCACGCCAGGCCCAACTGATAGCCCAACACACTGCCCAACATGCAGCACGCCAGGCCGCACTGCTGGCAGCAGAGCAGGCAGCACAGCAAGCACAAGCTCTGCAACGGGCCGCGCAACAGGCAGAGGCGCAACGTGCCGCCGCTCAACAGGCCGAGACTGCTCGGCAAGCTGCTCAACAAGCCGCTCAGCAAGCGGCTCAGCAGGTAGCTTGGCACCAACCATTGGCGGATCGTTTTCCTGCACATCCGACTTCAGAACCCGGCCCACCAGCGGCGCCGAATTATCCGTCACCTTTCGATTTCCCGGGCTATGCTCCGCCTCAGCCGCAACGACCGGTTGCAAGTCAACCGGAGAGGGCATCTATGCGAGAGGACAGTAATCCGCAGTCACGCAATTCCTGGGTTCCGGTGGATCCACGCGAGAATGCAGGCCGTCCGGCATGGCTAACGACGGACAGCCCAGAACCGGCCAGTCAGCCGGCGGCGCCTCAGGTTTCTGAAGATACGTTGCAGGGCTCACGAGATCGCCTGACCGCGCGCTGGTTCGCGCTAAGGGGACTGTTTGAAGGAGGCGGCAGCGCGCCAGTCGAGGCGGCTCCTGTTCCGGTGCCTTCTCGCGCTCCCGTGGTGGCCATTTTTTCTCTTGCCGGCGGTGTCGGCAAGACCAGCCTGGTTGCAACTCTCGGTCGAGCTCTATCGGCCCGGGGCGAACGGGTTCTGCTGGTGGACACCGCTCCGTTTGGACTACTGCCATTTTTCTTTGGCGCCCGCGATCAGCGCCCAGGCCTGTTACGGACCTTCAGCCCTCCCGGCGCCAGCGGCGACACGCCGGTCCAACTGGTGACGATAGACCCCGAGGGTCTGGGCCCGGAAAATGCCGCGCAGGAGGTTCTGACCGGGGAGATAGCCACGTATGCGCGGGGTGTAAGCCGCGTGATTGTTGACCTGGCAACTGCTTCTGGCGCAACCACCCGGCGAGTGATGCGAATGGCACCTCTGGTGCTGGTGCCGATGGTCCCGGATATGAACTCGGTAGTGAGCGTCAGCTCGATCGACAGCTTCTTCCAGCACAATGGCAGTTCGGCCGGAAAGCCGTCACTGCCGTATTACGTGCTGAATCAGTTTGATCCGTCTCTTCCACTGCACCTTGATATTCGTGAAGTGCTTCGCGAGCAGTTGGGCGACCGTTTGTTGCCGTTTGTTCTGCGCCGCGCACCGGCCGTAAGTGAAGCGTTGGCCGAGGGGATGACGGTAATGGACTACGCCCCCAATTCCACCGTGGCCGAGGATTTTGGAACTCTTGCGAGTTGGGTGAAGAGCCAATCCGCACCCGCGAGCAGCACATACCGTGGAGTTCGCTGGAGTGAACGATGACAGCATCGGGCTTTTGGCAGGATATTGGGGCAGGGGAGAACATCTTCACCAAAACTCTCCGGCTGCTCTTCCTCCTTGCGGCCACCGCTGTGTTCTGTTTCCTGGCGGTGCTTCCACTTACCTGGCCGCAGCAGGCGGTTCTGGGATTGCTGACACTTCTGATGGCTTTGGCCATGGCGCGAAGCACCGATTCCTACCTGGTCACGCTCACGCTGATGATGATGTCGATGTTCTGTACTTTCCGGTATGGATACTGGCGCATTCTGCAGGTGGCGCGGTTTTTTGAGGACCCGGCAAGTCACTGGGGCGCCTTGGATGCATTCTTCATCCTGTGCCTGCTGCTTGCGGAAGCCTATGCATTCATCATCCTCTTCCTCGGGTACTTCCAGACTATCTGGCCGTTGCGCCGTGCGCCGGTCGCGCTGCCAGAGAATACAGAAGATTGGCCTCACGTCGACGTACTGATTCCGACCTTCAACGAGCCGCTTGACGTGGTGCGATACACGGCACTGGGCGCGCTCAACATGGACTGGCCGGGAGACAAGTTACATGTCTATATCTTGGATGACGGAAGGCGCAAGGAGTTTGAGCGGTTCGCCTTCGAGGCCGGCATCGGCTACAAGATTCGCGAAGACAACGTGCATGCCAAGGCAGGCAACATCAACACTGCGCTGAAGAGCATGACTTCTCCGCTGGTCGCCATCTTCGACTGCGATCATATTCCTACGCGCAGTTTTCTGCAGATGACAGTGGGTTGGTTCCTGCGCGATCACAAGCTGGCCATGCTGCAGACGCCTCATCATTTCTATTCACCCGATCCTTTTGAGCGCAACCTGGAACAGTTCCGTGTGATCCCCAATGAGGGGGAGCTGTTTTATGGCGTCGTGCAGGACGGCAACGACTTCTGGAACTCATCCTTTTTCTGCGGATCATGCGCCGTGCTGCGACGAGCGGCACTGGACAATGTCGGTGGCATCGCGGTAGAGACCATAACAGAGGATGCACATACTTCTTTGCGCATGCAGATGAACGGCTGGGGTACGGCCTACATCAACATACCCCAGGCCGCTGGACTAGCTACGGAAAGACTATCGGCTCATGTCGGCCAGCGCATTCGCTGGGCCAGAGGGATGATTCAGATTTTGCGCACCGACAACCCGCTCTTTGCACCGGGTCTGAAGTTTCCTCAGCGGCTGTGTTATCTCAATGCCATGTGTCACTTTCTGTACGCGGTGCCACGGCTTATCTTTCTTACCGCGCCCTTGATCTATCTGCTGCTGAACCACACTAATATTCCCGGATACTGGGCGGCGATTCTTGCCTATGCGCTGCCCCACCTGACGCTATCCAATGTGACCAACTCGAGGATTCAGGGCGAGCACCGGCACTCATTCTGGAATGAGATTTACGAAACGGTTCTGTCTCCGTATATTCTGCTGCCCACAATGTTGGCGCTCATCAATCCCAGGCTGGGCAAGTTCAACGTGACGGCCAAGGGCGGCGTGGTGAAGCGCACCTTCTTCGACACCAAGATAGCGCAGCCGTTCCTGGTCATGCTGCTATTCAACATCGCCGGGCTCATTGTCGCTATTCCACGTTTGCTCATCTGGGATAGGGACCGCCCAGGCACGGTGCTCATGAACGTGATCTGGTGCTGCTTCAATGTTGTGATTCTGGGTGTGTGCACGGCGGTAGCGCACGAGTTGAGGCAGTTGAGGACCACTGTTCGCATCAGTATAGTAACGCCGGTCGTGGCTCGGATACCGGACGGAAGATCGATTGCCGGGGAGACGATCAACATGTCCAGCGGCGGCACCAGCATCCGATTCAACCAGTCGTTGGAACTTGCGCCGCAATCGGAGGTGCGGCTGGCCTTTCCATCACCGGCCACGGACATCGCACTGCCCGCTACGGTTGTTTCCTCTCAAGGATCGGTCCTGCGTGTGCGCTTTGATGCTTTGTCGATTGCCGAAGAGGAAGTGTTGACCATGGTGCTTTATTCACGTGCGGACTCGTGGTTAGGCTGGGGCGAGTCTCGCGAGAGCGACAATGTTCTGCACAGTCTCGGCCGAATCTTCCAGATATCGATGCATGGCCTGGCCTCGACATTCCGGAGCCTGTTTACCAATGAAGACAAGCAGGCGAGGAAATCCACATCGCTTTCGATTGCTCGCACCCTGGTGATATTCGCGCTGTCCGCGCTTCTCATGGGAGGCTCTCAAAGCGTGCGGGCTCAGGTGCAGGTGCCTGCCGCGGCACCGCAAGCAGTGACAAGCGACAAGAACGCTGCCGTTACTCCGGGGCACTACCAGGACTCGTTCACCCTGAACGACGCAGGCTCGCCGCAAATTGAACTGCACGGCATCGACAGCATGCACAACATCTATTTCACGCTTCCAGAGACGCATGTTGTTCGGACCGCCAGGATTCACATCTATTACGCCTTTTCTCCGAGCCTGTTGCCGCAGCTCAGCCACATCAAGCTGATTCTGAATGGAACGCTGTTCGCTACCCTTCAGCCGACGCCGGGGCAAGTGGGCGGCTCGGACAGCCGGGACGCCGAGGCGGAGTTTACGATTCCAACCGACCTGCTGGTTCACAACAACACGCTGACCATCGAGTTCATCGGCCACTACACAATGGTCTGCGAGGATCCTGCGAACACTACATTGTGGGCCCGCGTCCACCGCAATACCTTTCTCGACATTCGCGGCGACATGCTGCCGCTGACCGACGATCTGAAGCAGTTGCCGATGCCGTTTATGGACCCGGCAGTCATTCAGCCGCTGAGCATTCCGGTGGTATTTGCCACACAGCCCTCGTTGAAGGCAATTC
Source organism: Occallatibacter sp. (assembly GCA_035945795.1). GTDB lineage: Bacteria > Acidobacteriota > Terriglobia > Terriglobales > Acidobacteriaceae > Telmatobacter. The sequence continues at coordinate 7,633 of DASYZU010000001.1, read as the reverse complement.
AGGCCGCGGGTGTAGTCACCAGCTACTTCGGGCTCATCTCAGAGGCGAAGCCGGTGCGTTTTCCGGTTCACATTGGCGCCATCCCACCGGGTAATGCAATTGTTATCGCGGACAGTCCAGGGAATTTGCCCGCGGGGCTGGGCCTGCCCAGCGTCAATGCTCCCACCGTGGCCATGCGCACAAACCCCAACGATCCCTACAGCAAAGTTTTGATCGTGACTGGCGGAGACGGGGAACAGACGCTGTTGGCGGCACAGGCCGTGGCCCTGAGCAGCAACATGCTGACAGGAGGGCAGGCGAGCATCGATACCCTAAGGCTGCCAAGTAAGCAACTTCCCGATGGAGCGCCGCGCTGGGCTCGCACCGACCAGACAATCGCTCTATGGGATTACGCCTCTTCGGAGCAACTGCAGGGGGATGGAACGGCGCCGCTCAGTGTTTACTTTCGCATTCCGCCCGACATCTTCTATTCGGACCGGCCCAATGCATTGCTGAAGCTGGTGTACCGCTACAATTCAATTCCGATCGGGCCCATCTCTAGCATGCAGGTACGGATCAACAATGCCTTTCTTGACTCCGTCCCGCTGATACCCGGACAGGAGAACTCGCGCAGGACGGAGAAAGACGTTCCGGTGCCGGTGGTGAATCTGCGCCCGTTCTCTAACTCCCTTTCGTTCGATTTCACTTTCCAATTGCTGAAAAAGGGAGGCTGCCAGGATACGACGCCGATCAACATACAAGGTGCCATTTCGAGCGATTCCTACCTGGATCTGCGCGGTTATCCGCACTATGCGCCGCTTCCCAACCTGGAGATATTTGCGAATGCGGGTTTCCCGTTTACGCGCCTTGCTGACCTGAGCGAGACAACGGTTGTGCTTCCACCCACGCCCACCGAGCAAGAGATCGAGACCTTCGTTACGTTGATGGGGCACTTTGGCCGGCAGACGGGTTTTCCGGCCTTGCGTGTTACTGTGGCTGGCTCCGATGCCCTGCGCAACGGTGCCGGTACCGATTTTCTGATCCTGGGCACGAATGACGATCAGCCAGGTTTCGACAAACTCGCCCACAACCTTCCGGTTGCCCTGCGCAGCGGCCAGATCCAGGTGCGCGATACGCAAGGTTTCTTCGCTCCGGTGCTGCATCATGCATGGTGGAAACTGCGCTCTGAAGAACACACCGAGTCCGGCGACCTGAGTGCTTCCGGCACGCCCGACGCAATCATCGAAGGAATCGAGTCACCGTTTGATCCTGGGGCCAATCGCAGCATCGTTGCCATCCACCTGAGAGACTCAAGCAATTTTGAGCCGTTCATGGACACCTTCATTAAGGTGCAACAGGCCAGCGACATCTCCGGTTCGGTTTCGGTTCTGCACGGGACTCAGTTTCAATCCTTCCGGATAGGCTCGGAGGTCTATGATGTGGGGGTAGTGCCATGGTGGATGCGGCTTGAGTTGTGGCTCAGGCAAGTTCCATGGCTGGCGGCGATTATAGTCGTCATTCTAGCGTTCCTGGTGGCCATCTGGACCAGGCAATGGCTGCGCATCAGGGCCAGGGCGCGTTTGAAGATGATTGAAGACTAGAGGACTTAATTAAGCGGGCAGAGTAGCAGAGGAAGGCGACAGTCAGTTCTTTTCTGGGAAGAGCTGTCTGGCTCAGGTAATCGCTGCTTGCTTTTCGAGAGAGGCTGAGGCCGAGTTCCTTGCCGGCTACATAAACCGGAAAGCCACCACAACCCACCTATTGGAGAACTGCAGTGATGGGCCTTCGAATGTTCCTGCCCGGGAAACGCTGGTTGCCGATCCTGCTTTTGTCGATGCTCTTCACCACGGGCGGGTGCCGAAAGAGTTCGTGGTCGCTCTGGGAATCCTATTCGGCGCGATTTATCGATGCACAGGGCAGGGTGTTCGATCACAAGAGTGATCAGCACACTACCTCCGAAGGTCAGGCGTACTCTTTGTTTTTTGCGCTGGCAGGCAAAGATCTCGCGCATTTCGATCAAGTGCTGACCTGGACCAAGGTGAACCTGGCCAACGGCGATCTCCAAACTCACCTACCGGCCTGGCTCTGGGGAAAAGACAAAGACGGCACATGGAAGGCGCTGGATCCCAACTCCGCGTCGGATGCCGACGTTCGGATGGCCTACACGCTGGTTGAGGCCGGCCACCTTTGGCAGATACCACTGTATTCGAATCTGGGCCGGAAGATGATGACGCAGATCGCCGCGAGCGAGGCGGCCGACCTACCAGGTTTTGGCCTCATCATGTTGCCTGGCCATGCCGGCTTCCAACACGACAAGACCTGGACGCTGAATCCCAGCTATCTTCCAGTTTTTCTATTCGAACGTCTGGCGGTTGTCGACGCTGCCGGTCCATGGCGGCAGATCGCGCGCAACATCCCGCGCCTGCTTGAGCAGAGCGCCCGTCATGGATTTGCCATGGACTGGGTTGAGTATTTTCCCGGCGATGGTTTTTATCCGGCGGCGGAACAGAAGGCTGGCAGCAGAATCACCGATGGCCCGGGAGGCAGCTATGACGCCATCCGTGTCTACCTGTGGGCGGGCATGCTGGATGGAAGAGGCAAGATGCGCACCGAGATCGTAAATGATCTTCCGACAATGGGCGCATACCTTGGCAATCACGCTGCTCCCCCTGAAAAGGTCAGCGACCAAAGCGTCACATTCGCGCAAGAGGGGCCAGTGGGGTTTTCTGTATCGTTGCTTACATATCTCAATGCATTTCCTGACCGCTCAAGAATCAGCGCCCAGCAAATGATTCGCATGAGTCTGATGCGTGATCAGTCGACGGGTCTGTATGGGAAAGAATTAACATATTACGATCAGAATCTTGCCCTGTTCGCGACAGGTTTTCTGAATGGCTAATTCCGGTTTGGACCAGGGGGCGAACTGGACGTAAAATGGAAGCGCCGATGAGGGTTGGACGCGGGGCGTGGAAAAGGGTTTCGATCGTGGCGGGTTGCCTGCTGCTGGCGCTCCAGTTGGGTCTTGCCCAGAAAAAACCCGTTGCGAGTACGGCCAACACCGCGCGCAGCGTCCTGATCGATAAGGCCCGGGCCTTGGAATCGCGCGGCCGGCCTGATATGGCCGTTCAATTGTGGCAGCAGATTCTTCTTTCCGATCCCAACAATGCTGAAGCCCTAGCCGGTGTGGCAAAGGATTTCAAGTTGATGGGCGCCGCAGACAAAGCAAATGAAGCACTGGAGCGTCTGCGCAAGGCCAATCCCAACGACCCGAACATTTCCAGAATAGAGGGGCTGAGTAGCTCGCATTCGGAGAGCGATCAGCTTCGCTATGCGGGCGAGTTGGCCAGGCAGGGCAGAGCCGACGATGCCATGCGCATCTACCGGCAGGTGTATGGCGACCATCCCCTCGATGGGGAGATAGCCATGGCCTACTATCAGACCCTGCATGCCACAGCCACGGGCAAGGCGGCGGCAATCGCCGGAATGAGGGGTCTTGCCGAGCGCAACCCCGGCAATCCGCGCTATGCCATTGGACTGGGCGTCATGCTCACCTACGACGGCAGAACCAGGGCCGAGGGCATCCACATTCTCCAGGCACATCCCAAAGATTCAGATGCGCAGACTGCATTGCGCCAGGCACTGATCTGGGATTCGGCCAATCCCGCCTCAGCGGCGCAACTACGCCAATACCTCAAAGATCATCCCCAGGACGCAGAGCTGGCCAAAAGCCTAAAGGCGAATGAACTCAAACTGGCGCAAATGAACTCCGGCATTGCTCGCACGCCAGCCGAGCGCGCGGCCTTTGCCGCGCTCAACGCGCACCGCCTGGATGAGGCGCAGGCGCGGTTTGCAGAACTTCTGAAGCAGGCCCCGAAGAACGGTCGTATGGCTGCGGGGATGGGCTTCCTGCGCATGCAGCAGAAGGACTTTGGCAGTGCTATCAGCTTTCTGATGCAGGCAGAACAGAACGGCTATAAGGCAAGAACCGTTGAAGACGCGCTGGCAATATCGCGATTCTGGTACATCATGGCCGAGGCGGCGCAAGCATTCGACGAGAATAAGCTCGAAGTGGCCGCAGCCAGGTACAAGGGAGCCCTGATCCAGAATCCTCGCAGTCCAGAGGCTCTTAATGGATTGGCCGGCCTGCTGACCAAACAGCAGCAATATTCAGAAGCAGCCGGGGTATATGAACAATTGATCAAGGTTCAGCCAGGCAACCTTGACGGTTGGCGCGGCCTGTTTCTGGCTTACGCGCGAACTGACCAGAACGACAAGGCGCTGGCCACCTCGGCCCTATTTCCGGCGCAGGTAAAGAGCGAACTGACCAGGGATCCTGAGTACCTGCGCACGCTGGCGACCATTTATCAGGCCCAGGGCCGCAGCGCGGATGCACAGCGCGTGCTCGCCCAGGCTCTGTCGCTGCCGTTCCCCGACAACGGGACCAGCCTCAATGCGGATACGAAGCTGCAGTACGCCGGCATTCTGATGGATGCAAAGCGGTACGACCAGGCCGCGGCACTCTATGTTCAAATACTCACCGAAAATCCCAGCAACGTTTCCGCGTGGATGGGGCTTGTGAGCGCGTATCACGAACTGGGGCAGAATACGCAGGCCATTGCCAAGGTTCAGAAGATGCCGGCGGCGACCTACGACGCCGCGCTGGCTGATCCGGGATTTCTGTCGGTGCTGGGCGCAATTTATCAGCAGGCTAATCAGTTTGAGGAAGCGCAGCGGCTGCTCGAGCGCTCGGCTAAACTACAGATCGCGGCGGGCCGTCAACCTGGCGTTGCTCTCCAGTTGCAATTGGCTGCCATCTACCTGTTGCGTAACAACACGGTTCAGGCTTATGGCATTTATCGCCAGGTGCTCAAGGACAACCCAGACCGCGCCGAAGCCTGGAAAGGCCTGATTTCAACGTTACTAGCCACCAACCGTAATGCTGAGGCGCTGCAGGAGATTGCCCTGATTCCAGCGCAAGCGCGCAAGCAGCTTGAAAGCGACATCGAGTTTGTGCAGAGCGAAGCCAGCCTGTACGCGGCCAGCGGCGATAATCCCCACGCCTTGGAATACATGAATCGTGTGCAGGCACACTACATAAAACTCAAGATCCAGCCGCCAGCGAACATTGATATTCAGAACGCCTGGCTCCTGTACAACGTGGGAGACGACCGCGCCCTGTATTCGGCTCTTATGCGTTTGGGAAGCCGCAATGACCTGACAGTGGTGCAGCGGGAGATGATTGAGAACATCTGGGCCAACTGGAGCGTGCGTCGTGCCGCGGCGGCGATGGACAACGGTAACGTCCGGCGTGCAGTCGATATCCTTGACGCTGCCTCTCAGGCATTTCCTGACAATTTGTCCGTTCGCAAGGCAGTAGCCGGCGGGTATGCACTGGTTGGCCGTGCGAAGGAGTCACTGAAGCTGTTCAAGGCCATTCCTTTGCAGGATGCGACCTCCGGCGACTTTCAAGGTGCAATTGGTGCGGCGCTCCAAGCCAACGACAAGACGCAGGCGGAGTTGTGGCTGCGCCAGGCACTCGAGCGCTATCCGCGCGATCCCGCAATTCTGTCGCTTGCTGCCCGCTACGAACAGGCTCGCGGAGACAATCAGCGAGCTGCAGACTATTGGCGTGCCGCGCTGGCGACCATGCCGGCGAGAACTCCTGCGGACAAACTTGCCAACGAACTTGTCTATCCAGAGCAGGACCTTAAAGCTCATCGCGCAGTTACCGCAGCCGACTTGCAGCATCTGCTTGATCCCGATTACGAGCCCTTTGCAAAGACAACCAGGGTGCCTTCTCAGCCAGCATATGGACCAGACCCCTACGAGGGTTCGGCCCCTGCCGTGTTGACGCAGCCCCAGTCCCAGTCCTCGCCTCAACAGTCGCCGGCCACGACAGGGAGCAATGCTTCTTCCACGAGCGAGAGTAAGTCCCCCACCGCGCCGGATTCCAACCCTGCGGTCAGAGTCATTCCGACGGCGCAAACGCCAGGCCCGCAGCTCTTTCACCAGCAAAGCGCTGCTCATCTTGAAATCGGCAATTTACTCTCGAGCCAACCTGCATACGGCGGATTGGTGGTGCGAGATGCTATTTATCACCCCAACGTTTTTGGGCAGCAGGCCACGATGGCGACTTTCCAGCCTGCTTATGACGGTGCAGGGAACGGATCCAATGGGATGGCTTCGGCGGAGATGCAGTTGGCCAGTCTGCAGCCGACGGAGTTTTCCGAACAGGCGGAAGGCCCGTCTGTGCCTATCTCGGCGAATGCACCCCATTCAATGGCTTCCGATGCCTGGAAGGGATTGATCCTCTCGCTGATGGCCAGCAACCGCAACGCCGAGGCGATCCAGACACTGGCAAAGATTCCACCGGATGTGCGCAGGCAACTCGAGGCCGACATTGAATTTGTACAGGGTATTGCCAGCCTGTATGTCGCAGTTGGCGATTCAGCGCGAGCTACCCAATATCTCAACCGCGTGGAGAACGTCTATCTCCTGCACAAGACGGCAGCGCCGGCAGGCCTCGAGGTCCAGCATGCCTGGCTGCTCTACAGCGTGAAGGATGACGTCGCGCTCTATACCCTGTTGTTGCGTCTGGACTCCCGTCAGGATCTGGATGCCGCGCTGAGAGAGCAGGTGGGGACCCTGTGGGCGAACTGGGCCGTGCGCCACGCAGGAGCCGCGATTAAACCGGTCACGGGCGCAACAGAAGGCAAAAAAGAGGCTCATGACGCGTCTGGGACGAGAGGCTCATCAGGACCACCGAGTTACACAGGAAAGGTGAACCTGCCGCCCTCGGAACAGACCATCGATTTCACGGAACCTGAAGCTCAATCAGCTCACGTTCAGAGTCTTCAGCCGTTACAAAGCTGGTCACCTGGCACGGGATCGCTCGATTCCAATCCGGCGCTTGGATTGCGAATTACATCGCAGCCGATGGACAGCAGGGCTGCCCAGGTGCAGGCTCTCTTTGCGGAAGAGACAGATAGCCAACTCACGCAGGGCTCAATATCGGTGGTGCATGTATTGTGGAACTCACCGGTGGGTCCAGCGGTCAGCCAGGCCACGTCGGCCAACCACGGCGCGGCTTCCGCTGATACGGGCCAGTACACAGAGGCTCAGTACACACCCTCTGCACAGGAGGCGGCCACAGGCGCATATTCAGTTCCCAAGCAGCAGGCTGCACCGCCCGAGAAACCCGCGGCCTCAACTCAGCCAGCAAATTCTTCAGCGAAGAGACGCAAGAAGAGCAATCGGCCAGTCCCGCAGACCAATTCCCAGCAAACCTATTCGCAGCAAACGAACTCCGAGCCGAGCAATCCGATCCCGGATTACACTCCTCCATTGAGCAGCGCTCCGGCGCTGCCTCCCGCGCATCAGACCGAAAGCCCGCAGCAGGCCGAGGCTCCTTCCAACGCTCAGGCTGAGCCCGCTGCACCCGCTCCAAGTGGCGCCGGGCTCACGGACCAGGAACTCGAACAGCGGAACCTTCCGCCGCTGCGCGGACCATGGGTGCGTATCCAGCGCGATTCAAGGCCCACGAGCCCGCGCGAAGAGGCAGAGCTTCAATTGCGCTCCATCGAGAGCGGGTACAGTGGTTGGCTCGGAGGCAGCGGTCTTATCAACTATCGCAGCGGCGCCCTCGGCTTTGACC